>JBLWXT010000012.1:0-129283 GCA_048267305.1 Owenweeksia sp.
GGCTCTTGCCTGATAGCAGTTGATTCAAGGCTTGCTTTTCTACCTTATCTAATTCTTCTTGTGTCATCTTGATCTTCTGTTTGAATGTTAATTTATAAATTTCATTCAGACAGAGTTTAGATTACAGTCTCATTTATACATAAATGCCACAGTCAGTGGATTGATTTCAGTTTTCACCCCCGGGGTTTTCCTCTTTTTGGTAGCCTGCCTATTTATATTTGAAAGGCTAGAAGATTCGTCAAAACAAGCCAAAACCAACGTTTTGCTATTTGGCCTTTTTACAATCCTCATTTATGTCTTCATCCTTTCGGAATTGATAAAAACAGATTCTCTTACCAATAACCCGAACTACATTTTATTACTTGATTATTTCCTGATTGCCTTTTTACTTTGGATACTAAGTTCGTTTTTTCCCAAATACCAATTAATTCATACGGAGAGGTGGAAACAGTTTTTCCGTTTTCTTGGACTTTTAGTTTTAAGCTGCAAACTGGTGTTGGTATCATTAGCAAGTGCCGGCCCCATCTTAGGAGTAATACTAATTTCAAACGTGGCAGTTGAAGACCTCCCTAAGATTTATGGAGCGTTGTTGGGCTTTTCTATTGGACTAGTTATACCCTTCATCACAGTACTATGGATTGTTTCTAAAAAACACGATGTTCTGAGGGGTAAAAAATGGTGGAGAACCTCACAACAAATTACCGTGGGAATTTTGCTTTTAAGTTCACTAATTCAATTTATTGTGCCATTATAGCCTTGTGATGAAAAAATTGATAATACTAATCGCGCTTCTTCTTGCTTACAACTTCTCATTTTGTCAATTGTCTGAAACCGGGCATCAACAGGTTGCACAAACTTTTGTGAAATGCATAAAAGCACATGATATAAATAGATTGGCGACTTTCATCTCCTTTCCTCTTGAGCGGCCTTATCCCATTCCATCAATAAAGGACAAACAAGAACTTTCAGAAAGGTATTCTGAAATATTTGACGATAGCCTTACGGCTTTAATTGTAAATTCAAACATAAATGAGGACTGGACAGCGATGGGCTATCGTGGCATTATGCTACTACATGGAGTAATCTGGCTTGATTATGATGGATCACTAATCGCAGTAAACTACCTGTCTGATAAAGCAATCTCCTTACAAAACAGCCTTATTGAAAAAGACCGTAAAACGCTCCACGAAAGTTTGAAAGAGTATGTAGCTCCTGTTCATATTCTCAAAACTGCAAAGTTTCTTATCCGGATTGATCAGCTACAAAATGGTAAGTTCAGGTATACTGCGTGTTCAATAAACTCCGATTTTTCAAAAAAGCCTGACTTAGTTATATCTGACGGAAATAGGATTCTGGACGGTAGTGGTGGAAATCATCGATATGAGTTTTCCAATGATGAGTACAAGTATGTCTGTTTTATTAATGTAATGAGCAGTGACGACTATCCACCAGCCGAATTGGTTCTGTATAAAGACAAAAATATCATCCTTGAAGAACCGGCTGAAATAGTAAGGCCGCTATAATAAACACTAAGAATAGACTAAGTCTTAATTACCCATAACCCCAAGATAAAAATTGATTTAGCTTTACAATTCAAGCCCTCTGGACGCTGAATTTATTTTAAGATTTCTGCGAATGCAACTATTACTTAATGCTACTGTAAGACTGATAATGCTTCACTCCTTTATCCTTTTAGTACTCAGTGGCCTGATGCTGAATGCGCAAACAGACACCTGCCATTGTTGGGACAGGTATGGCAACATTTCAGATAAGGACCTGATTCACACTGAAAAATTGAGATTTTTAAATATCTCTTTCTGTGGCTGGCGTGTAAAAGCCGCTCGTGATTCAACACTTCGAATGTCTGATTTTACAGTCTTTCAATGTAATAACAAGAATATACTCTGTAGATATTATGCCCTGGATGAATGTGTTATTGAGTCAGCAAACGATACAGTCAATATATATGAGATTAAGTGGATGCCTACGGCACCGGATTGGGAGTGGACTGAAATAAAGATTAGAAAACGAGTAATCTTTGAAGAAAATGGAGTAATTTTTAGCGGAATTGCTCCATGCCCAATGAACTTTAATTTAAGTGACAACTTTATTACCAGCACTTTGAAAGCACTAGATATCTACATTGGTAACACAGAGTACGAATCGGTTTCTAAGTTGATTGGCACGTTGGAATTCTTGGCACTAACCGGAAATGAAGCTGCCCACAAAAGATTATTTAACTTGGAAACCTACTATCATATAAAAACAAACGCAGCTACCGCGGAGCATTGGGCTGACGCAAAAAAAATAGTTAGTTGGGTACTAGAAACCCGAAATTTATAGGGCTTGTATTTATCCGTACTGATTTATTTTTCTCAAGTTATCCCCTTATCTATACTACCCTCCCGTATTAAGCGGGTTTAAAAATTCGAGTTTTCAATCTTACATTGCGCTTGCCAAACCTTAGGGACATAGGGGTTAAAACCTAGGCACAATCACTACAAACTCCAGTCAAAACACAATTTGCGTTTTGAACTTTATAGCCGTTTGGAACTGAATACTCAACTGGCTCTTGCAGGCATTCTATCGTATCGCAAGACAAACACCGAAAATGAAAGTGATGTTGAACAACTTCCTGTGGATTCTCACATTTTTTGCAAATAGCAAAATATTGCTTCCCGTCTTCAGCAACAATTTTGTGGATTATATCGTCCTCACAAAACCTGTTCAACACTCTATAAATGGTAGCCCTGTTGATTTCAATATCCAACTGCCTTTCGATGGCGTCTTGACTTAAAGCTTTTCTTGAGCCTAGAAGCAAGTTTAGCACGGCTTCTTTTGTAGGGGTATTTCTTCGATTCATCTTTTATTGCGAACAAGTTGCAATAATACAAAAGGATGGTATATTTGGCAAAAATTACTATTGCGACATTTTCGCGTTAAACTCAAACATGACCAGAAGAGAAATAATCAAATTGTTTGGTGTAACAGGCTTCATGCTGGCACTACCAAAGCCTTTATCTCTCTTTGCTACATACAGTTACGAAATGGATAAAACAGAATTTGAAGTAATCATTGTAGGTGGGAGTTATGCTGGGCTTTCAGCGGCACTAACCTTAGGGCGTTCGCTTAGAAAGACATTGATTATAGATGCTGGTAAACCTTGTAATCGCCAAACGCCACATTCGCATAATTTTCTAACTCAAGATGGAAGTACGCCTACCGAAATCTCTCAAATTGCAATAAGCCAGGTATCAAAGTACAACAGTATTAAATTCTATGACGGACTTGCTATAGGTGGAAAGAGGACTAACAATAGGTTTGAAATCACAACCTCTAAAGGAGCCGTTTTCACAACAAAAAAATTGGTTTTTGCAGCTGGAATCAAGGACTTAATGCCCGATATAAAAGGCTTCTCAGAATGCTGGGGCATATCAGTTGTGCATTGCCCCTATTGTCATGGTTACGAAATAAGAAACAAGAAAACGGCCATTATGGCCAATGGAGAAAGGGCATTTCACCTTGCTTCTCTGGTTAATAATTTAACCAAAGAAATAAGCATACTTACTTCAGGCGCAAAGAACTTTGAGGAAGACCAACTTGAAAAATTTAAGAAGAACAATATTCAAGTCATTGAAAAAGAAATTTCAGCCATAGACCACCAAAATGGTCAATTAGAAAAAGTTGTTTTTAAAGATGGTAGCACCGAGAGTTTTGAATGTGCTTATGCCGCTATTCCTTTTGAGCAAAACTCTGATATCCCTAAAGAGTTAGGCTGTAAACTCACAGAACACGGACACATTGAAGTGAATTTTATGCAAAAAACCTCTCAAGAAGGCATTTTTGCTTGTGGCGATAATAGTTCTATGATGCGCGCTGTAGCTACTGCCGTTTATGGAGGAAATATTACCGGAGCAATGATAAACCATGAACTCACACAAGAAATTTTTTGATATGGTAGAAGTGTTTATCACCAACGTAAAATCAGAAGTCCTATCAACACAAGTTCTGCAATTTTTGGAAAAAGAGCAGCCACAACTAAAATTCAATTTTGACCTTGAAGACTTCAATAGACCATACCCTTGTGGTCATTCAATTTTAAGGATTGAAGGAGTATTAATAGATACAAACGCTATTACACAGCAAATTAAAAGTCATAGAATTGAATGCGAACTTTTAAAAGATACAATCTGCTTTTAGTATGACAGAATTTTGGGAAGCCAGCTTTAGAGATAAACAAAGCATGTGGGGTTTTGAACCTGCTGATTCGGCAATTACAACGGCTGAACTATTTCAAAAAAACGGATTTAAGGAAATCCTCATTCCCGGGTTTGGATATGGCAGAAACGCAAAAGTGTTTACCGACAAGGGATTGAATGTTACAGGAATCGAAATCTCTGAAACGGCAATCGAAATAGCCAAAAATCATTTTGGAGAAAACATAAAGGTGGTTCATGGCAGCGTTACCGAAATGCCCTTTGACCAAAAAATATATGACGGCATTTTTTGTTACGCTTTAATTCATCTGTTAAATGAAGAGGAAAGAGCAAAACTAATTAAGGATTGCTACAGCCAACTAAGGCCTGGTGGATGTATGGTGTTTGTAGCCGTATCTACCAGCACACCAACTTATGGCGAAGGAATAGAATTGAGTAAAAACCGGTTTGAAACCAAATTTGGAGTTAAACTATACCATTACGACAAACAAGCCGTGGATAAAGAGTTTGGTGCTTTTGGTTTGTACGAAGCAAAGGAAATAAATGAGCCCGCTAAGAACATGAAGAATAAGTCATTCCTGAGGTTTTGGGTGATAGGCTGTAGGAAGGAGCTTTTTACCGAAAACCCTCTCTAAAACTGCCTAAGGTGACATAGGTCACTTTAAAGATTAAGGCTATCAAATACCTTAGTTCCATCAAAATCATTTAAATAGAAAAACGATGGAACAAGATCAAGTAGAAGAAGTAATCAGCATGCCCAGAATTGGCGATGCTGCTCCAGAATTTAAAGCAGTAACCACACAAGGTGATATAAATTTTCCGGCAGACTATGCAGGAGATTGGGTTATTCTATTTAGCCACCCGGCTGATTTTACCCCCGTGTGTACTTCAGAGTTTATAACCTTTGCCAGCCTGGAAGAAAAATTTGCTGAGGCCAATTGCAAACTTGTTGGGCTTTCTATAGATGGGTTATATAGCCATATTGCATGGTTGCGCACCATCAAGGAAAAGATTGAGTATAAAGGGATGAAGGATGTTGAAGTTAATTTTCCATTAATTGAAGACATCACCATGAATGTAGCCAAGAAATACGGCATGATTCAACCTAACGAGGATACTACAAAAGCAGTTAGGGCTGTTTTCTTTATCGACCCTAAAGGAATAATCCGAGCCATTATTTACTATCCATTGAGCCTTGGGCGAAACTTTGATGAACTGTACAGAGTGGTTATTGCACTGCAGGCCGCTGATGCCTTTGGAGTAGCTACACCTGCCGACTGGCGCCCGGGCGATGATGTAATTATTGGCCCTGCCGGATCATGCGGTACCGCAAAAGACAGAATGGAAGACAGTGAGATTGACTGCAAGGATTGGTTCTTCTGCACCAAAAAGCTTGATAAAGCCACTGTATTAGACAGAGTGCTAAAAAAGAAATAGAAAACATTGGCGGGCCTGTGAGTGTTTTACGCACGCAGCCCGCCATTAACTCTAATTCTTGTAAAACCGTTACTTTATACTGTAAACAAAAACGGAGGACACTCTCTCCATAGAAACTCAGCCGAAAATTAAACCATCATGACTTTTAGATTACTCATTTTTTTGATGATAAACTTCGCTGCCCTTGGGGTTGGCGGGCTTTTTACAAGTAAAGGAGTTCCTTCTGATTGGTACATAGGCTTAAACAAGGCACCCTGGACACCACCCGGATGGGTTTTTGGCATAGCCTGGGCGAGCATTATGATTTTCTTCACCATCTACATGGCTATCCTGTGGCCCTTGGCCGAAAACACAAACCTGCTGATCGGTTTATTCCTCCTTCAGTTAATTTTAAACATAGCATGGAATCCCGTTTTCTTTCACTTCCACCATGTGGCTTTGGGGCTTGTGCTTATTAGCGGTTTAACTATTTTAATAGGATTTCTGCTTATCTACTACTATCCTCAATTGCAGGCAAAATCACTTCTGCTGGCTCCCTACTTTTTGTGGTTATTGATTGCCACCTCTTTAAACGCCTACATTTTAATTAAGAATTAGACACACGGATGGACTTAAAGGGTAAAATCATTTTCATGACGGGTGCCACCTCTGGCCTTGGCCGGATAAGTGCCTTAAAGGCGGCTTTAAACGGTGCTACTGTAATTATGATGGCCAGAGACAAACACAAAGGCCAGGCTCTAATAGAAGAGTTTAAAAGCACACATCCCAACGGCATTGGCAAAATTGAAACTGTAGAAGGCAACCTCAATTCGTTTGATTCCGTTAACTCCGCCTGTAATGAAGTGCTTTTAAAATACCCTGTAATTGATATGATTGTCAACAATGCGGGTATTATGAATTTTGAGTACAAGCCTACGGCCGATAACATAGAAGAAACCCTGCAGGTAAACCTCCTTTCTCCGGTTTTGATTTGCCATTTACTTTTTCCTGTTTTAAAAAAATCTGTTGATCCTAAAATTATTTTCACCTCCTCTGAACTACATCAGGGGGTAATTAATTTCAACAATCTGGAATTCAAAAAATCCTTTTCCAGCTTTAAGGTTTATCAGCAATCAAAACTTGGTGTAATATTAATTTGCCGCCTGCTGTCAAAGCCTCTGAAAGAGTATACTATCGGCATCTATTCTCAACACCCCGGTATGGCCAGAACCAACCTGGGCCGAAGCGGAGGGTGGTTTTCGAGAATGATATTCTACCTGATGGGCAAATCTCCCGAAAAAGGATCTCAAACCCTGAGCTTCCTTATAGAAACTCCAAACTCTCAGCTTACATCAGGTGAATATTACGCCAACAAAAAAATAACGCCAACCACCAAAGAAGCTTATGATATGGAGGTTGCTAAAAAACTATTGAAAACCATTTATACCTACCTGCATCCGTATGTAAAGTCTATATCTCCCGTTTTTGGCAGAGGAGAACTACTGGTTGTGTAATATCCTTTATAGGATTACAGGCCCATATACTATCGTGCCATTCAGATTTTACTTTAGCTTTACGCCAAACGCTCTAAAAAATTGATAGAACTATTAAAAAATTGGTTTGCAGATTATCCCACCGCTGCAGCTATCCTCAAGTATTTGGTGTGGGTTATATTTATTTTTAGCCTGGTTACCTGGCTAAGGAGGTTGCTAAAGAAAAACCTTCCTGACACCTCCCTAAAATACAAGGCCCAAAAGGGAATAGAGGTAATCGGCTACTTTTTGGTGATACTCATTACCGTAACCTACTTTACAGGAAGTATTAAGGATTTTGGGCTCGCAGTAGGCCTGCTTACTGCCGGAATCACCATTACCCTTCAGGAATTAATACTGAGCATTGCCGGGTCTTTCTACATCTTTTTTGTGAAGGTGTATAAACCTGGCGACAGGATTGAAATCAACGGAATTAAAGGTGATGTAATTGACATTGACAGTATTTACACCACCATGATGGAAATTGGGGAATGGGTGAGTAGCGATAACTACAGTGGCCGAATTGTAAAACTCAGCAACGCCTTTGTTTTTAAAGGCCCCGTGTATAACTACTCTCAGGATTTTCCCTTTGTATGGGATGAGTTTAACCTACCTATTCGCTACGGTTCGGATATTGAGCTGGCCAAGATCATCGTAATCTCCGTGGCTCAAAAAAACCTGGCCGCCTATGTTCAGGAATCACTTACGGATTGGAAAGACGTGGTGGAAAAATATTATATAGAAGATGCGCAGGTTGACCCTACCCTGGCCATCACCATGACGGATAACTGGATTCAGTTTAACCTGAGATATATAGTGGATTACAAGAGAAGGCGCTTTACCAAGAATATTCTGCATGAAGAGATTGCTAAGCGTATTCAGGAGACCAATGGAAAAGTAAAACTGGCTTCTGCCACATTTGAAATTGTAAAAATACCAACGGTAAACGTGAGTTCGGAAAAGGAAAAAAATCAAAAAACGGAATAACCGCCAATAATAGCTCCCCTTTTTTAAGCAGGAAGGATATGCTTTGAAACAGAACCTCATTTAGCTCTACAATCTCTGTACAGAAGAGTTTCAAAACTAAATACCTATATTTTGAGAATGACACGAACTAAAACATACCAAGCCACCAATGCATAAAACACCACTCGTTTTATTTTCAGTTTTAATAGCCATGGCGCTATCCTGCACCAGCAAAAAAGAATCTATTACGCCTGAAGTTAAAAGCATTACCGAGAGTGTTTACGCCTCGGGTATTATTAAAACCAAAAACCAATATGAAGTATTTGGTACGTCTAATGCCATCATCCAAAAGGTATTTGTAACTGAAGGAATGCGGGTAAAAAAGGGGGATCCGATCTTTCAGCTGGACAATAAAAATTTAAAAATAGCCACAGAAAATGCCCGTCTGGCCTCATCTGCCTCTGACTATAGAGTAAATGCTGACAAGCTGCTTGACGCTGCAAAAGCCATTGAGCTGGCACAAAGAAAACTCACAAATGACTCTTTACTATTTCACCGGCAAAAAAATCTTTGGAACAAAAACATAGGAAGCAAGGTGGAGCTTGAGCAAAAAGAGTTGAGTTTTGAAAACTCGAAAGTAGCCCTGATTAACGCTCGTACTAATTATCAAGACCTTAAACGCCAGTTAAAACTGGTGTCGGATCAAAGCAAGAATAATTTGGAAATCGCCCAAATATTGGAGGATGACTTTATTATCAGAAGCGAAGTTGATGGCGTGGTATATAAAATCAACAAAGAGATGGGTGAATCAATGAGTGGTACTGAAGCTGCGGCTGTAATTGGCACCGACAAATTCTTAATAGAACTAAACATTGATGAGTTTGATATCGTAAAAATTAAAAAGGGTCAGCAGGTATTTATAAAAATGGATAGCTACAAATCGCAGGTATTTGAAGCGGAAATTATGGCCATTGATCCGATGATGAATATACGAACGCGCTCATTTCAGGCTGATGCCATATTTACCAAAACTCCCGATGAACTCTTTCCTAACCTTACGGTGGAAGCCAATATTTTGATACAGACAAAGGATGATGTTTTAACCATTCCCCGAAATTATTTGATAAACGATTCAACGGTAAGGTTAAAAGGCGGTGTCCTGCAAAAGGTGGAAACAGGCCTTATGGATTATGATTTAGTAGAAATAAAAAGTGGCATAAATAAAAGTACCCTCATAGAACTGCCGGAATAATGAAGGTAATACACATCACCGAAATTTCTGTAGCCCTGATGCGTGCCCGCTGGAAGCAAACCCTTGTAGCCGCTGTTGGCGTTACATTTAGCATTGCCTTTTTCATCGCCCTACTCGGTTTTATGGAGGGATTGAATACGTTGCTGGATGGAATAGTGCTAAACCGCACACCACACATACGCCTGTACAATGATATCCTTCCATCCAAACTACAGCCTATTGATTTGAGTGATGAACACAAGAATCACCATAATTTTATTAGCTCGGTAAAACCAGCCAATACACGCAAGGAAATATACAATGCCCAGCAGATTATAAACAAACTCAACAAAGACCAACGAGTTGTGGGCGTGGCTCCTAAAATAACAGCTCAGGTATTTTATAACCTTGGAAATATTGACCTCAACGGAATCATAAATGGTGTAGATACGGAGAAGGAGTCTCAGCTATTTGCATTTAGCGATTATGTATTTGGAGGAAATCCCCAAGAGCTCAAAACCATTTCAAACAGTATAATACTTGGCCGGGGCGCTGCCAATACTATGCAGGCCAAAGTGGGAGATATAATTACAGTTACTTCCACCGAAGGGGAACAGTTTTCCTTAAAGGTTATCGGATTTTTTCAGTCGGGTATTGCTGAAATTGATAAAGTTCAAAGTTTTGCGAGTTTATCAACCACCCAAAAAATACTGGGTGAAAACAGCAATTATATAAGCGATATTCAAATAAAACTGAAAGACCTAAACCAGGCTCCTGCCATAGCTGTGGAGTATGAAAGCTTTTTTAATATTGATGCGGAGGATATACAAACAGCCAATGCACAGTTTGAAACCGGCAGCAGCGTCCGCTCTATTATTTCCTATGCCGTTGGCATTACCTTACTCATCGTTTCGGGTTTTGGAATTTACAATATCCTCAACATGCTGATTTATGAGAAAATGGACACCATTGCTATATTAAAAGCCACCGGCTTTGCTGGTGCAGATGTTAAAAAAATTTTCATCTCTATTTCATTGAGCATTGGCATTGCAGGAGCTTTGGCAGGTGTTCTATTCGGATTTTTGCTATCACTCATCATTGATGCCATTCCCTTCCATACCTCCTCCCTGCCAACGGTAACAAACTATCCCATTGATTACGGAATACAGTATTACGCCACAGCAGCAATATTTGCATTGGTTACAACCTTCTTCGCAGGCTGGTTCCCTGCCAGAAAAGCAAGTGAGGTGGATCCTGTAATTATAATTAGAGGAAAGTAGATGGAAAAAAAGGTAGTATTAGAGGCTCAGGCCATCAACAAATCATTTCATGATCCTGTAAAGCTAGATGTGCTAAAGGATGTTTCCTTCAGCCTTTCACGTGGTGAATATGCCTCTATCATAGGTAAGTCAGGAAGTGGAAAATCCACCTTGCTCTACATCCTTTCCACTATGGACACTGACTTTACAGGAGAGCTACTAATAGATGGTATTGGTGTGCGCAATAAAACCGAAAAACAACTGGCCGCCATACGAAATGAAAAAATTGGCTTTGTGTTTCAATTCCATTACCTACTAAATGAGTTTACAGCATTAAAGAATGTGATGCTACCTGGGTTTAAACTCGATAAACTGAGTGAGGAAGAATTAGAACACAATGCCTACGAGTTTTTAAAAGATTTGGGTATCGAAAAACTAGCTCACAAAATGGCCTATCAATTATCTGGTGGAGAAAAGCAACGCGTAGCTATAGCCAGAGCAATGATAAATGACCCACTAATTATTATGTGTGATGAACCCACTGGAAACTTGGACAGCAAAAACGCGGATATCGTATTTGATATATTTAAGGAACTTACCGAAACCTTTAACAAAACGCTGTTGGTAGTTACCCATGATTTAGATTTTGCCCACAAAACAGAACGTATTATAGAGCTGGATGACGGTAGGATTATTTGAGTTAAAAAATCATTTGCTTGTAGAGATATCGACTGCGTCACAAACTTCAGCTTCTAGAAAACAATATAACAACTTTTGCCTAAAATTACTCTCTGCCGATAATAGGGTTTAAGTTGCGTAAGAACTACCATGTACTTTTAATGCAACGGAATACGAGCCACCAAAGTTATAGGTATAGTGGCTAATGTTATTTACTACACTGGGTTAAACGGGAAATTAATTTAGATTTACGAGCGTTGTTGCGCATGGACCGAAGTATTAAACTCCACAAAATGGGCTTGTTTGGAAATCTGTTTAAACAAAAAAGGTTAACCACCACTGATGAGGATTTTGGTGAACTTGAAAGCTTTAGTACCAAAGGTAACCGCGTTGGTTGGTTAATAGAGTTAACTTATTTGGGTGATGATATTGAGATTATAATAGATGGAGATAAAGACAGGCTGAATGAGTCTCAAAAAGCCATCTTGATTAAAGCTTTGCTGAATGAACGAGATATCCTTTCAGAATCAACAATTGCCTTACGTGAGCAATATTCAAATGCCGACATGGCGTTTGAATCTATTGAAACTCATTTTCATGTTAAAGGTCTATTCGTAAGGAATTACGGCTTTGAAATAACCTTTCAACAAAAGGAAGAACCAGAGTACTTTTTCCATGTACACTTTGAAAATAACAAACAGGTTGGGGTTTCTATTGATGGATAATGTGAAACTTGGATGTCCCACGCTTACCGCGACTGACATTTAACTCACAATGACCAACAGAAAAGATTAGAAAAATAGCGCCAAATTGGAGAGACAAATAAAAATACTTTTACCCATTATCAAATCTATACTGATGCTTATATGTTTGACCTTGGCTTATTTAATATGAGAAAACTTATACTGTTAACAACCTTACTTCTGACCTGGAACTTTTCATTTTGTCAATTGTCAGATACCTCGCATCAGCTAGTCGTAAAAACTTTTGTTAACTGTATAAAAGCAAAAGATGTAAATACATTGGCAACTTTCATATCCTTTCCATTTGAACGGCCCTATCCAATTCCATCAATAAAGAATAAACAAGAGCTTTCAGAAAGGTATTTGGAAATATTTAACGATAGTCTTACGGCCCTAATAGTAGATTCTGATATTGAGGAAGACTGGACGGCAATGGGTTATCGGGGCATTATGCTATTGAATGGGGAGATATGGCTTGAGTACGATGGAACACTTATAGCAATAAACTATATGTCGGATGAAGAAATATCCATGCAGAAGATTCTTATTGAAAAAGACAAGGCGGGGCTCCACGAAAGCATGAAGGAATTTGTAGCTCCCGTTCATACTCTCAAAACTTCTAAGTTTCTTATCCGGATTGACCAGCTACAAAATGGTAAATTCAGATACGCTGTTTGTTCTGTAAACTCTGATTTTTCTAAAAAGCCTGACCTGTTAGTATTTGATGGAAATAGGATACTGGATGGGAGCGGTGGAAATCATCTATACGAATTTACCAATGGTGAGTACAAGTATGTTTGTTATATTAATGTAATGAGCAGTGACGACTATCCACCAGCCGAACTGGTCGTGTATAAAGACAAAAACATTATCCTTGAGGAACCTGCTGAAATAGTAAGGCAGGAATAAATCGCCTCAGAATAATTTCTGGTACCCCTCAAATTATCCTCTTCTCTATATAATACGAGTTCAGCAGCGTAAGTGCGCCCATGTATTTCAGGTCAAAGGGGATGAGGTCGCCTACTTTGTAGCCCTGGTCGTTATCATCAATATCCAATACCAACATATCGCTGCTGGCGCCTACAAATTCAAAGCTTTTGTCTTCCGGTATCAGGTAATCAGAGTTGATGTCCAATAGGCCAAGATCAAGTATAGCGCGATGGGTGGTGCGGCCGTAATCTTCTTCCTTTATTTCAAACATTTCACCACTGGGGTTGGCTTCCATGCTGCCAATTGGCACCACGGGTTTTTCGGTAATTTCTATAATCTCGGCATACAGGCGAATCACATCGTGCTCCATCCCTTCAAAAATGGTAGAGTTCACCAAGTCCGTCCCAAAATAAAGCGTCTCTCCCACTCTAAAGTGATTAATGCCTTTGGGTAACTGGTGTGTCTCTATTAGCGGTATTACCACCGAAGTACCTCCCGTAACCCATGGAATTTTACGATTAAACTTGGCCTCAATAAGCTGCTTGTACAGCGAAAGCTGAATAAACTTATCATGGCTGGGCATTACCCCATGCAGGCAGTTGAGGTTGCTGCCAATGCCGGTAACTATAATATTGGGAAGTTCAAATACAGAACCGTAAAAGTCCACCAGGTGATCTCCCATAACGCCTTCGCGCAGGTCGCCCAGCTCAATCATAATAATCACTTTGTGCTTTTTGCCCTGTCGGCCTGCTTCTTCCGAAAGTAACTTTATGGTTTCAAACTCCGTATTAAAGCTGGCATCCGCATATCTCACAATATCAGGTATGGCGCGCTTTGCCGGAGGTTTTATATACACCGTATCAATCTGAGGTTTTATCTCCTTTACCTTTTTAAGGTTGCTGATGCGGGCATCACAAATTTCCTTAATACCCAGGTTTATTACCTCCTTTAGCCATTCTTCGTGTCCACATAGCATCTTGGTAACTATAGCCCATTCAATTCCATTGGCTTTAAAAAGCGCATCAAGGTGATCGTAATTGGTTTTAAGTTTCTTTCTATCTAATGTTATGTAAGCCATAATTTTTTGTCTTAATCAGGTTTGGTTTTTTGTCATGGTTTTTCCAAAAAGCAGGAAAAACCCCCGCCAAAAAACAGCTTATCCTGTAGTTTTCTAGCCCCGTCCTTTCGGACGGGGTTGATCATATATCGCCCCTCCGGGGCTTTAGAGCCATGCGCCACCATTCAGCCTGTCGCTTCTTCCCACTTTTTAAGGAGGGGCTTGCCTGCCAGACCGCATAGGCTGGGGGTGGTTTCAATCCACTACCCTCCTCGGAATATCATGAGGTAAGCGCGTCAACAGTTCATAATTCAGCTGATCGGAGTAATCACTAAAGGAAGAAACCGAAATGGATAACTCCCCCTGATTACCAATCATCACCACCTCATCACCACGTTCAACACCCTCAATGCCGGTTACATCCAGCATCATCATATTCATATTTACAATGCCAACTACCGTTACCCGGGTTCCGTGTACCAATGCCCGGCCCTGGTTGCTCAATGAGCGGCTAAAGCCATGTCCATAACCCACAGGCACTGTGGCCACTTTTATATCGCTGGTGGCGAGATAACTGGTTCCATAACCAATATACTCACCCTGTTTTACATGTTTAATATTCATCACCTTACTCTTCCAGCTTATCACCCTTTTTAGAGGATCAGGAGTAAGGTTGCCATTGGGTTTAATCGTTTGGATGTAGGTTTCGGTGGAAGGCCAAAAACCATACTGTAAAATCCCAATACGCACCATATCCATACGAGTGTGCGGCATTCTTATACTTGCTGCACTGCAGGCGGTATGTTGCCTTTCAGCTTTAATTCCCGCTGCATTCATTTGGCCAACGCGTTTCTCAAAATTCTCATATTGCTCGTTTACACGGAGAAAGTTGGCGTAGCTCTCTGCTCCTGCATAATGAGTACAAAAACCTTTTATTTCCAGATGCTCCACTTCCTGCTTTAGCAATTTCTGAAGATCTCCAAGTTGTTGTTCTTCAAAGCCGGTGCGGTTCATTCCGGTTTCCAATTCTACATGAACCCTTGCCTTTTTGCCTGTTGTTTTGGCTGCCGCTATTGCCGCCTTCAGGCGGCCGATTTCAAAAACATAAATTTCCACACCGCTTTCTACCGCCCATTCTACCTGGTGATCATCAATCATCCCCATTATCATTACAGGGGTTTGCCCTTCGGTAATTTCAAAAACCTCCAGGGCCTCATTTGCATCAAAAGTGGAGAAGTGCTTAGCACCCAACTCTACCGCCAAGGGAACAAAGGTGTCTATGCCATGGCCATAGGCGTTGCCCTTTACCACATGTGAAACCATACATTCATCCCCCACCGTTTTACGGATATAGTCGAAGTTTTGCTTTAGCGCAGAACGACTGAGTTCGATGTAGCTGGTGTGTTCCATTTATTTCCTTTGAGTTCTGGGTTTATTTCAGTTTTGTCGTTTGAAGCTTTGATAACTGTCACCCCCCTGCGCCCCCCTCAAGGGGGGAGAGCTACACTTTAAGCAACATGTAGCTAAGCTTCATACGAGAATTTAGGTGCTCAATGCTTTAGTCAAAATCTCCACAAACATATTCACACCCGTTTCGGTGATTTCATCCGGGTAATCGTAATCGGGATTGTGAAGGGCCGGGCAGTTTTTACCTGAGCCCACACCAAACATGGCTCCTTTATATAGCTTGGTAAATAATCCAAAATCTTCGCCCCATTTATTGGGCGTGGGTTTTACTTCAAAATCAAGTTTCAAAGCTTCCGCAGATTGCTTTATAATTTCAAAAGCCTCTTCATCATTATCATTGGCGTCAAATAGCTCCAGCCATTCTTCTTCCAGCTCAAGGCCATATGTGGCAGCAATTTTTTGAACGCGGTTGGTCAAATCTTTTTCAAGCTTATCCATCACCTCATTCCGCCAGGTGCGTAAGGTAAGATGTACCTCCCCATATCCGGCAGATACTCCGTACGACTTCTCCCCCATGGTTGCATACACCATGGTAATGAGGGCAAAATTATCCAGCTCAATTTCCTTTTCGGAAAACTCCTCGCTAAGGTTTAAAATTTTTGCAATGGCCAGGCCCGGGTTGTGTCCTTTTTCCGGCTCAGCCGCATGAGAGGTTTTACCGTGCAGTTTAAAAATCACGCTTTTGGCGGCAGCAGTAAACGAACCTTTGCGGCATACAATTTTATGAAGTGGGTATCCGGGAAGGTTATGCAGCGCAAAGGCCTTATCGGCTTTAAAGCTAAAGTTTGGATCCTCCAAAATGGCTTTGGCCCCTTTTCCATTTTCCTCAGCTGGCTGAAATATCAGGCATACCTCACCCTGCTCCACTCCTTCCTTCTGAAGCCTATCCGCAACACCCAGCATAATAGTGGTGTGCCCATCATGCCCACATTTATGCGAAACTCCATCCACTTTTGATTTATATTCAAAATCGTTGGTTTCCTGGATAGGCAAGGCATCCATATCGCCACGCAGCAAAATCCTTTTCCCCGGTTTATCACCTTTAAAGAAAACCGCCAGGCCCGTACCTCCCACTTCCTGAATATTGGCCACGCCAATCTCCTCCAGCTTCTTTTTTACAAAAGCCTGAGTTTGGTATTCCTCGGTAGAAAGCTCGGGGTTTTGGTGCAGGTGCCTCCGTATTTGTTTTAAATCTTCTAATGTCATTTTAATATTTTGACTGGAACGCTGACGACACTGATAAGGCGGATTACCACAGATAAAAAATCC
The DNA here is from genome assembly GCA_048267305.1 of Owenweeksia sp. GTDB lineage: Bacteria > Bacteroidota > Bacteroidia > Flavobacteriales > Schleiferiaceae > Owenweeksia. The sequence goes on from JBLWXT010000012.1 coordinate 16,766, forward strand.
GTTTGAATCAGTAATACCCGCTTCATCCGCGTTCTATTACTTAATATAGCGCATTTCCAGGTACTTATTGGTAAACCCTAAATTCTCATACAGATGCTTTGCCGGGTTGTCTGGCTCCACGTGAAGTGCCACATTGCCCCTACAGGTTCCCAACACTTTTTCCATAAGCTTACGCCCATAGCCTTTACCACGAGTACTGCTATCTACAGCAATGTACACCAAAATATGCTCGGGAATGTAACCGTCCATGTGGGTATCGTTAATAACCACTATACCTTTAATATCATCCCCTTCATGACCAACTGTTATAAAACCTCCGCTCTTATATACGTAGGCCAGGCATTTTAAAATGTCTTCCTTCTTGTCGCCATATTGCTCCAAATGTTGGTATAAAAAGCTTGCCACAACCTCATTGGTAAATTTTGCGTTTTCACCGGTAGTGGAGTCAATTATTGTAAAGTCCATTTTTATTTTTTTGAAAGTTTTGCGATGGTAAGGTATAATACTAATGACAAGCTAATGCCAAAAATGTTGGGATCCAACCCAAATGGTGTTTGTATTAATTCCTCCTTTTTCAGGATTTCGAGCAACAAGGTAGTGCCACCACCACCTACCATTGCCGCGATAGCGGCCGTTGAATTTTTGGTTTTGAAAAACAGGGCTGCAATAAGCGGCACTAATAATCCCGACACCATAAAGGAATAGGAAAGCAGCATAAGGTCTAATACATTAGTCATGGCCGTGGCTAAAAGCAAGGCAAAAGCGCCTATTACAAAAGTGGCCACTTGTGAGTATTTTAAAAGTTGCTCTTCCCTTATCGGGATAATTTTAGAGAGTATATCTGTAACCACATTACCACTGGCGGCCATCAGGCAACTATCGGCTGTACTCATTATTGCCGAAAAGTAAGCAGACATCATTAGCCCCATCAGGCCAACGGGCAAAACCGTACGCAGCATAATGGGTAATCCCATTTCACTATCCATCTCGGAAACGGCTCCATAGCCTAAGCTCTCAAACAAACCTTGCTGAACGGCAACGCGTGCAAATAATCCTAACAAAACTCCCATAAAGGCCATGATAGGCCATTCAAAAATTCCGGCTATAAACCAGGCGCGCTTAGCTGTTTTTTCATCTTTACTGGCATAAATTCTTTGGTAGAGGGTCATCCCAATAAACCAAATGGGAATTATGGTAATAGCCCAGTTGAGCAGTTGTTGCCATTTTACATTGGTAAAGCTGAGGAACTCTGGTTCAATGGTTTGAGAAATACCTTCCCAGCCACCAACAGCCTGGTACCCCAAAGGAATTCCAATAAAAACCAAACCGCCCATCAGTAATAACCACTGAACAGTGTCGGTGTAAATAACTGCTTTTAGACCTCCAAAAACGGTATAAACCACAGCCACCACGCCCATAATGAGCACGGCTTGTTTTAAATCCAACACCGGAAAAGTAGCGGAGGCTAATTTGGCCCCTGCCAAAATTTGAGCACTTGTAAAACCTATATAGCCAATAGCCGAAACGATGCCCGCCAAAAAGGCCACGCGCTTATTAAAGAGGTGAGTAAAAATTTCGGGAAAGGTGTAAAGCTTGTGTTTGCCGATAAGTTTAAATACTCGCGGAATAAGAACTACGGCACTAAGCCATGCACCAACTAACCCCGTAAAGAGCATCCAACTGCCGGCAAGGCCCATGGCAAAACCAAGTCCGCCCAAGCCAATGGAGAATCCACCACCTACATCTGTGGCAACTACACTGAGCCCAATATGCAGGCTGCCCATACCTCTGCCGCCTACATAGTAGTCGTCAATATCCTTGTTTTTACGCATAAAGTAGAAGCCTACTCCAAGCATAGCCACGAGGTACACAATAAATATGGTGAGATCTATCCAGTGAATCAAAACGGCTGCAAAGGTCTTAAAATAATAAGGGTGACCAAAAGCTCAGGCACTTAAGATTATATAAGCCACAGAGGACGTGTTTACTTCATTAGCCATTTATCTTAAGGTGAGCCAAAAAAAACTTCACTTTAAAAAAGGGGTACTTGCCAAATTGAACATCTATTTGAAGCTTTGTGCGTTAGTTTGTAAAATGTAAATCCCTCCATGCGAACAGTTTTTCCACTCCTTATTATTACGCTGCTTTTTGTTGCGTGCAAAACTCAACGTTTAGTAGAGCAACGCACCTTTACAACTGAATTGGAGCGGGTGCTTCCTTATGATGAAGTTTTACCCAAAAAGAATGACGCCAGGCATCTGGCTTTATTACTTCCTGATAATCCGGATACCCTGAACCTGGCACAATCCGAACTTTCACGGATGTTGGTGAAAAATGGCTACAGAGTTATTATTCCCGGGAAACCCGGAAAAAATAAAATGGAAATTACTGAGCTGGATAATAAGAGTTATCGGGTTCAGGATATAAACAATCTGTTGAAATCAATAGATACGGCAGGAATTGATGACTTTATAGTGATAGGAATTGGTGAAGGGGGTTATTTGGTTCCTGATATTTCCTATACCCTGCCACCAAAGGTGTCCATCGTTATAAATGCTGGCCCTGCCAGCCCGCTGGACGAATATCAAAACCTTATTTCTGGAAAAGTAGAAGATCGAAAGTTTTTGAACTCAATATTGGCTGCAAACCTGCTTTTTTCAAAAGCTGAGCTTGCCGCACAAATTAAGCGTATTGAGGAAAATCCTTATGGAGAACCGCAGCTGCTTGGAGGGTCCAATAGGTATTGGATGAGCTATAAGGAAGACCCTCTGATGAATCGTATTGTAACACCAGCCAGCAGTGCCGTTTGGATGATTTCACAAAACTATCCGCTTATATCCGCTGCTAATAAGAATTTGGCAAAGGAAATTTGTTCCGGATTTTCATACCTCAGCTATAAGGCATTAGAAGGCCGGGGAAATTTTAATAATGACGATGAAATGCAACTATTGATTGAGAGTATAGAAACGGTTATTAACAACCCGCTCCAATCTTACTGACTCTACGCTCGTGACGGCCACCTTCAAATTCGGTATTAATAAAAGCATCCACTATTTTTAAGTTTACATCTTCTTCTACAAAGCGGGCGGCTAATGCCAGCACATTAGCATTGTTATGCTGACGGGCCAATTGGGCCAACTCTACTGTCCAGCAAAGGGCTGAGCGCACACCTTTATGTTTATTAACAGTCATGTTAATACCATTACCACTTCCGCAGATAACTATACCTAAGTCGGCCATACCACTTTCTACATCAGTTGCCACCGGATGTCCAAAATCGGGGTAATCCACACTTTCTTCACTATAGGCACCAAAGTCTTTTACTGAGATTCCTTTTTCCTCCAGTTGCTTTTTTACCTTTTCCTTTAGTTCAAATCCTGCGTGATCGGCTCCTATGGCTACTTTCATTACTCTGGCTTTACTTATTAATGGGTTATGGAGGTTATTAACAACGCCCTTTTGCGCCTTTCCATAAAATTGGCACTTTACGCAAAAAATGGCTGTTAGTAACTGTCAATAACTTCAAAATTACTCTTACTATCAGTGACTTATAATTAACACTCTTCTATGCAATAACATTAAGACAGTGTTAATTACTTATTAAACAAAGTGCTTGCATTATTGAAATGAATAACCATATAGCGCTTACTTTGAATCGAGCACTATGCTTTGTTAATAGTTACTGTACACTTGTTCACTTTAAAAAGCCCTCCTATTAACCGGACAACCCTAAAAATCTTTTCAAAAATACAACGTTCAAAAGGGTTCCTAACAATTGTTAACTAAATTCGTTTGTCTCTAAAAATGAGTATTTTGTTATGTGTAAAACCTGCACTTCATTGTGAATAATTACTGAAATGCGAGCTTTGCAAGCAACCCTTTGATTAGTTATGCACCTAACTAACAAGACAATATTACTATCATATTTTAAATTATAATTAAAAGAGTATATATATATGTTATTAAGAACTCTACTCTCCCTGTCCTTGATTTTCGGTTGTCTACATTCGTACTCTCAAACGGAAAAAAATGACAGCCTCGAATTCAAAACTTATTACTACGAGACAGGAGCAAAGAGTAGCGAAGGCTATCTCCGTAAAGGCAGGCCCGATGGATATTGGAGGAGCTTTTACCGAAATGGAAACCTAAAGGCCGAAGGTAACAGAAAAGGCTACCTGCTCGATGGTCCATGGATATTTTACAATGAGAATGAGGACAAGGTAGTAGAGATTAACTACGAGAAGGGAAAGAAGAACGGCCTTCGTAAAACCTACAAGGAAAACAAGGTTGTAAAGGAAGAAACCTTTGTGGATGATGTCCTTCAGGGTTATACACAGGAGTATGACCTGCAGGGCAGATTAACCCGCGAAACGCCTTTTGTAGATGGACGTGAAAAAGGTGAAGGTTATGAATACAGCGCAGATGGGCGAATTATTACTCTCCTTACCTATAAGGATGGAGTACTTACCAAAAAACAAGGCATAAACCGTATAGATGACCAAGGGCAAAAACAAAGCCTTTGGATGGAGTTTTTCCCAAATCGCAGGGTAAAGATTGAAGGTACTTATACCAATGATTTAAAAAATGGCTACTGGAAATTCTACCAGGCCAGCGGAAATCTTATTAGAGTAGAGAAGTGGGTAATGGGCGTATTGCAGGAAAATGCAGAGGAAGTTGCCAAGGTTGAAATGCGAAGGGAAATAAATCCTAAAACAGGAAAGCTCTCCTTTAAGGGATCTTACAGAAATGGAAAGCCCGAAGGAGTACATCGTGAGTATGATGATGATGGAAATGTGATAGCCTCAAAAATTTATGAAAATGGCATTGTGCTATATGAGGGTATTGTAGATGAAAACGGTATGAAACAAGGACCCTGGAAGGAATACTATCCCACAGGAGAATTGAAATCCGAAGGGATGTATAAAGACAACCTTAAGATTAGTAAATGGGTGTATTACTATATAGAAGGTAATGTGGAGCAAACAGGTAATTACGTAAAAGGATTACCTGATGGCCTTTGGGTTTGGAAATACTTAAATGGCCAAACCTGGCGGGAGGAGGAATACTTTCAGGGACTGGAGGATGGGTCTTCAGTAGAGTATAGTGATAGCGGAACAGTAATAGCCAAAGGTCAGTATATAGAGGGGTATAAAGAAGGTGAGTGGTTTTTTGAATTGAATGACCATCGTGAAATTGGCAGCTACTTTGAAGGTGAAAGAAAGGGAAAATGGAAGTTTTATTACCTGAATGAGGAAGAGCTGTCATTTGAAGGAACCTTTGAAAATGGAGTGCCTACAGGTGTTCATATTTGGTATTACCCAAATGGAAAAGTTAAAAGACGTGGTAAGTACATTGGAGGTACCAAGGATGGTATTTGGGAATATTACCAACCGGATGGTGAAGAAATAGTTTCCATTGAATACGACAATGGTCAGGAAGTGAAATACAATGGCGAGAGAATACGATATGGTCGTAAGTATGATAAGGCCATCGAACGCGAACAGAGAGAAGAAGAACAGCGAAAGGCGTTGGAAGGTAGCTAGTGTAAATTGGGCTGATATTAGTAAAATCAATAGTTATTTACTCTTGAATTACACGTGAAACTGTAAAGGATAAATTTGCAGAATGAGTACAGAAGAAAAAAAGGGCAGCTGGACGGAACTGAGTAAAAAGGAGGTTTACGATAATCCATGGATAAAAGTTACCGAAAGCCAGGTGTTAAACCCAAATGGTGGAAAGGGCATTTATGGCGTGGTTCACTTTAAAAATTTAGCCATTGGTGTAATACCTATTGATGATGAAGGCAATACCTGGCTGGTGGGTCAGGATAGATTTCCATTTGATGGAAAATTTACATGGGAGATTATAGAAGGTGGTGGGCCATTGGGTGTTGATCCTATAGAATCAGCCAAAAGGGAACTTTTGGAGGAAGCAGGTTTAAAGGCCAAAAACTGGGAGTTGATTCAGGAAATGGACTTGAGCAACTCAGCTACTACTGAAGTAGCAAAAATTTATGTGGCCACAGGTTTATCCTTCCACGAAAGTGACCCTGATGATACAGAGAAGCTGGAAGTGAAAAAGCTGCCTTTTGAAGAAGTTTACCAAATGGTGTTGAAAGGAGAAATAGTAGATAGCCTCAGTGTGAGTGGTATTATGAGATATAAACTAAATCTGCTGAATAAGGGGTAGTGGTAAATTTCACTGTTTTAAAGGATACGCTTATTTTTGGCGCTCAATTTCTTTACGGCTCAAGTAGAGATAAAATTTAACCTCCAACAACTACAGTATATATTTTAGTATTGTCTCTCAAAACCGGGGCAGGCAAGTTTATTTTTAAAAAATCAAACGTGATTAAAAAGATCATTTGGCTTTTAGCCGTAACAGTAATGTCTGTAAATGTTTACGGACAGTTAGAAGAGGAATCCGCAAAGGAGCACAAAGGCTCATTGGATGAGGGTTCACTGAAAAGTCAATATGAGTACATGGTGGAAGAATCCAATAATTACCAGGATTTTAAGGTGATTAAAAAGGATTGGGTGGCAAAATTTGGAAGAAGCCTAAGTGATTCTCTTGATGATATAAAGCTGAAATTAGATGGCGCAGCAAGCCTTGCAAAAATGCAGGTTTCCACCATAAAGGATTTGGAGAGTGAGTTGGCAAGTACCCGTGATAGTCTTAAAATATCCTTATCTGAAAAGAGTAATATGGCTTGGCTGGGTATGGATATGCATAAGTCAACCTATAGAATTATTATGTGGAGCGTGGTTGGTGTATTAGCACTTTTACTGGTGATCATAATTTTTATTTTAAAAAATAATAGCGCTGTAACCCGCGATGCAAAAGAGAAGTTTGAAAATCTGGACGAAGAGTTTACCGATTATAAAAAGCGTTCGCTGGAAAGGGAACAAAAATTGCGAAGAGAACTGCAGGATGAAATTAACAAACAGAAAAATAAGTAGTTTTTTGTAATTAACTAATCCCAACAGATATTTGGTATAACTTCCGGCTCAGGTTTTAATAAACTAGCCGGAAGTTTGTTTTTAAGGGCAAGGTGTAAATTTGCTTCCATCGCATGAAAAAGAAAATCTCTTACCTACTGGGTTTAGTAACACTTCTCACAAGCCTTTCCTCCTGTGAGGAGAAAACCATTTGTGACCTCAGTACTGATACACCACTACGGGCAAGTTTCTACTCCATTCTCAATGATACTTTAGAAGTTGATACTCTTGTGGAAAGCATAACTGTAGTTGGTATAGGTAATTCAGATTCACTGGTGGAAGGCTTAAGCAGCCAAAATGGTGTGAATTTTACCTTAAACCCTTTTGAGGATATAACCTCTTTCCATTTGATACTTGATGGAGTGGGTGATACGATTACTATTAGCTACGAAAGGGAGCTGGAGTTGGTTTCAGAGCTGTGTGGATTTATTACCACATTTGATATCAGGAAATTACAGAGTACCTACCACTATATAGATTCCGTAGCTCTGATAAATACAAAAGTGAGAACTGAAAATGAGCAGCATGTCAAAATTTACTTTTAGTCTGTTGCTAATGTTCACAGGCTTTTGGGCAATAGCTCAGGAGGAGGTTAAGCTAACTACTGTTCCTAAATCATCGGGTTTGCGCATAGGTGTTGATTTTGCCAAATATGTATATCAAATTGTACAACCCAGCATTACAGGTTTTGAGGCCTCGGTGGATTATGAGATAAAACCCAACTACTTTATAACCATAGAAGGCGGTTTTGAAAAGGCTTTACCACAAAGTGATTTGTATAACTACGAGCTTACCGGGGCGTATGGCCGTGTGGGATTTGATTATAATGTGATGAAAAAAAGAACGGATAATGATATCTTCTTTTTTGGACTTCGCTATGGATTAAGTAATTACACACAATCTGCTACTGATATAGTGATCACAAATTATTGGGGTAGTGGTATACAATCGGTGCCAACTGAAACATTAACGGCACATTGGGCCGAAGCGGTATTGGGTATGAAGACTGAACTTTTCTTCGCAAAAAACCTTTTTATTGGCTGGACTGTGCGCGGTAGGTTTTTGGTAGGTGGCAATAAGTATGAAACGCTACAGCCATTTACCATTCCTGGTTATGGAAGTGCCGAAAATAAGGCTACTATTGCCGCCACTTGGTCTTTGTACTATAACATTCCTGTAAGATTCAACTGAAAATGAAAACTCTGAAACAAATTATTGGCTGCCTGCTCATATTCCTTAGTAGCCTTAACACATTTGGTCAAAGCAGTGCAGAGTTTAAAGTGAGCTTTGATAAAAATTTGCTCAGTGAAAAGTACGATGTAGAAGAGGAAACTGAAGAGCCGATGGTTAGTTTGTCCGCATATATTTTGCAGGAAAATATAGAAGTTAAACTTTACTATAGACTAAAATCCGGGAAGAAATGGGGTGAGTGGAAGGCCTTTGAAACCTTTACCGAAGGGCATACAGAAGGAAGAACCACCTTTGATGGAGGAATTACAGAAGAGGCTTTTAATGGCATACAGTTTAAAAGTGAAACGCCTTTGTCAGGAGAAGTTACATTTAGAGTTTATTATCCCGGTTCAGCGAAAAAAAAAAGCCGGAAGCTAAGCGAAACAGAAGGTGCTGGCGCAAATTGTAATTGCCCCAAACCTGCTATATGTTATCGTAGCTGTTGGTGTCCTTCCGGTAATTGTCCTAAGGATCCAAACCCTTCCTACACCATAGCCGATCACTTAATTGTACATCATTCTGCGGGCTCTAACAACAGTAGTAATTATGCCGCTGTAGTACGCTCCATTTGGGATTTTCACGTAAATACCAACGGTTGGTCTGATATAGGTTATAACTTTTTGATTGACGGAAACGGGGTTATTTATGAATCTCGTGGAGACAGTGTGTTAGGAGCGCATTTTAGCTGCATGAACCAGGAAACTGTTGGGATATGTTTACTAGGAAATTTTGAATTAGCGGCTCCAGGAGACTCTGCGGTTGGCAGTTTAATTAAAATGTTGGCCTGGGAGGCATGTGATAAAAATATTGCTCCAACACAAAGTAGTTATCACAATTCATCAGAGCTTACTATTCCCAATATATCCGGCCACAGCCATGCCAATACAAGTACTGCGGCTCATGGGTGCCCCAAGGGTACTTTATGCCCCGGTGATTCTCTTTTTCAATTGTTACCAATGATTCGCGATAGTGTTGCCGCCTTTGCCTGTATAGGTGATGTAAGTATTGCAGAAGACAATGTTGTAGATGATGTAATAGAGCTCTATCCTAATCCGGCTCATAATACCCTTACCACTACTTTAAATGGATTAGAGGGTGGTAAAACCACTTTTAAAGTGGTTGATCATACGGGGAGAGTGATCATAAACAAAGTAGAATATATAAATGGCGGAGAGAGCATACAGATATCAATTGAACCACTTCCCAACGGTATATATCTTTTACAGCTTTCGCAGAATGATTTTAACGCAAGCAAACAATTCATCAAAAACCAGTAAATATGGAGTTTGAACTAAAGGGCAAGGAATTTATACAGCTCAATCAGTTACTTAAAAATTTAAGTCTGGTAGGTTCTGGTGGCGAGGCTAAAATCAGAATCACAGATGGCGAAGCCTTGGTAAATGGTGAAGAGGAATATCAGATAAGGAAAAAAGTAAGGGCCGGAGACACTGTTGAATTTGATGGTAATCATATCTCCGTAAGGGCCTAAAAAAAATGCCCCGGTTTCCCGAGGCATTTGGCACTGTTGTGTTTGTTAATTTAACTTTTAATAGTGAGAGGAACACGGGTTTCAGCCCAATCCAAATAGATAACTCCATCCTTGGCGGAAAAAGTCATACGTTCAGTAGCTTTATGTTTTTCAGGTGTGGCTTTAACTTTTAGAGCATCTTTTTCAGCGTCATACTTATAAGCTCCCCATTGCCCCATTTCTGTATTAAAAATAATAGTCCATTCTTTTTCTCCGGGGATGGTAAACAAAGTGTAGGTACCGGCTGCAAGCTTTTGGCCGTTTATTGTGATGTCTTTACTGGTAGTGAAGGTTGTAGCTTCATTAGCTCCGGTACGCCATACCTTGCCGTAAGGCACTAGTTTACCAAATATTTCACGATCCTTTACACCTGGTTGGCTGTAAGCTATGGTTATTTTGGCGTCACCAATTTTGGTTTCCAATTTAGCAGGAGGACTTGGCTTATCTTTCCCGCCCATTTGGGCACTAAGTGTGCTGATACTAAAAGCAGCAATCAACGAAAGGGCAAAAACTTTAATTTTCATGGTTTATATATTTTGTGATAAATGTAAGTTGTTATCGATCAAAAATGTTCTTTTAGCAGTTAGCAAATTGTAAGCGTAATGACAACGCAGGGATAAACTAGATGTGAATTTGCACCCTTAAATTTATAAATTATGAGAAAACTATTAAGTATTGTTGCTATTGCGTTAAGTTTAAACGCATTAGGACAGGAGATTGAGAAGTATGGAGTACAGGATAAAGATGTACCCAAGGGACTTGAAGTGGGTGCAGAAGCTCCCGAATTAACTTTACCAACTGCAGATGGCCGTGAATTTTCATTGGCTGAAGCTTTGAAAAAGGGTCCTGTAGTTGTTTATTTCTATCGCGGTAGCTGGTGTCCGTATTGTTCCAAACAACTGTCTAACCTTTCAGATTCGTTGAACATGATTAATGAAACAGGCGCAACAGTGGTGGCTATTTCACCCGCATCACCGGCAAATAAGGAAGAAGCTGCCGTTAGTATGGAAGGTGACATTATTTTACTTCATGATATTGATGGGGAAGCCATGGAAGTATTTGATGTGGATTTTTATGTAACCGAAGCCTATCAGGCCAAACTGGCTAAAGGGAAAAAAATAGATCTGGCGGGTTATAATGAACAGGATGAAGCGGTATTACCGGTACCGGCTACTTATGTTATTAGCCAGGATGGGGTGATTGTATATCGCTATTTTGATATAAACTATAGGAAACGTGCTACCGTGGCGGCTGTGCTCAAAGCCTTAAAGTAAAAACTATGAAGACTATCGCTTACCTCGTATCACTCACCTTATTTGGAATTACCACCTCTGCTCAGCAGCTGGGAGTAAAGTCAGTTGTCAATTTTGAAGTAGATAACTTTAAGGTAAATACAGTAGAAGGTAGTTTTTCAGGCATCACAGGTTCGGTTGATTTCAATCCGGCAAAACTCGGGGAGGCCAGGTTTGATATCAAGATTGCCGTAAAATCAATTGATACGGATAACGATACCCGCGATAAAGATCTACAGGCGGAGGAGTACTTTCATAGCGAAAAGTACCCCTTCGCCACTTTTGTTTCTACTGAAGTTAACCTCGTTGGCGACAAGTTTTGGGTGAAGGGCAAACTAACTATCAAGGGGATTAGCAAAGATATTAGCATCCCATTTAAGCTATCCTACCTGCGGGGAGGCTACCTATTGGAAGGTCCGATTGTACTTGATAGGTATGATTTTAAGATAGGAAGTACAAGTAGTTTTTCAATTGGCAGAGAAGTAAAGCTCAATGTACGCTGCTATCTTGTAAATTAGAGGGGCCTAAATAAGAGTGGTTTACTCTTTAACAGCCTTAATAAAACTGCATGAAGCAAGAGCGCATCATTCAAAAAATAAAGGAAACACCTTTTGGAGAAGGCGTTAAGGTTTTAGAAAACCTGTATCTCTTTAGATTGCCCAAGGTACATTTTAGAGAAGGGCAGGCTTATGCACTGGTTCAGGATGACGGCTTAATACTGATAGATGCTGTATATCCACAAACCAAGGCTGCTGTTGATAATCTACTTAGGAAATACAAGCCCAAAGCCATGATAATTACTCACAGGGATGTGCTGCATCAGGCATTTGGTACTGTTTCAGAAATTTCAAAGTGGTTGGGAGGTATTACAGTTTATGCCCATAAGGCAGATCATGAGCGCCAAAAAATGCGCGACATTATGGAGCCAAGTCATCTGTTGAATGACTCTGGTATTTTGATTACTCCCATTCCCGGCCACACCCCTGGTTCTATTGTAATTTATTGCACCAAAGAGGAAATGTTGTTTGCCGGTGATTCGGCAGCCGGTGCCAGATATGATTCTGACGATAATACTTTTACCCATCCTACCATTCCGCTGGGCTCATGGCTCGATTTTAAACGCGGCTGGCAAAATGTAGATGGTGAGGTAAAGCACTTGCTGCCTTTACATGGAAAGCCGGGTTTTTATCTCCACAATTTTGAAAGCATTAGAAGAGAGTTGGTACGACCCGAAAATTTGATGGAATAACATATACCTTCTCAAGAGCTGTAACCATATTATTCTTATTGGAGAAAGCTGCTTAATCAAAAAAAGAAGCAAATAATATTTCTTGTTCGAGAGCTGTGTTACAATGAATGGTGCAGACTGAGCTGTGCCTGAGTCTTTCTCCAGTTATCAGTGGTTTGCTGCATGATGCCAAGTTGAACTTTAAGCTGTGGATTGATTACATAACCGAATGCCGCGTAAAATCGATTGCGGTCAAATATTTCTACAGATTTTCCATCTCCAATATTCCGCTGTCCATTTATAAAGATCTCATTGTATAGGGCAAGATAGACCGCGCTTTTGGTAAGTGACGGTTTGTTTAATGGAATATTTATAAACAGATTATAGCGATACCGGGTACGGAAATCCTGGTTTTGCACAAAACGCTGCTCATAGCGCACACGGTGGTTTAAATAAAAACGCTGGCCAATTTTACCCGGAAACAAAGCCTCCTGATAAATCCGGCTTTCAGGTGTGGTGGAATTATCATCTCCATACACACCGGTTTGGATATTTCCATAACCCAGGGTGAATTTTATATCTGCCTTTTTGGGCTTGTAGGTAATACCACCTCTCAAAAGCAATTGCTCCAAATCATTAGCTCCATTCCATGTGCGCAGCTGTATATCTCCCTGCACTCCCCATGGGCTTTCTTTAAAAGTGGTATTGAAAAAGTACATATACCATGCTCCAACTTTAGATTCATCAATTTGGCTATGCACCAGATTTGGAAGAGCATAAACTACAAGGGCGAAATAAAAGAGAGTTGTTTTTTTCATCATTGCAATAATAGCAATCAACAACTCCTTTTAAAAATGGTTTTACGCTAAAAGACGGGCAACGCCATTCAATAATTTTATAAAGGCTCGGTTATAATATTCCTGATGATCAAATTAGCATTTGGATGGCACCCTACTGCGTGAGCTCGTTAATTCTTAGGTGCGAGTGTTTTCATTTTTAGAAAACTGATTCCCAGCCAAACCACAGAAGTTGTCATGGCAATAGCTCCTATTAGTACCAGTGCCGGAGGTAAGCCGAGATATACTTCACTAAGAATACCTATGGGCATTAGCAGGCCTGTCAATGCCAGCCAGGAAATCACTTTTGTATTTTTTAGTTGCTGATGATAATGAAGCAACAGGTATCCGATAAGGATATTCAGAAATGCGAACAAATTGCCATGAACGTGAGCTAGTCTCGTTTCAAAGTGTTCACCCAGACTATAAGTATTTACCCACTCTTCTTTGCCTGGGGCAAAGTCTCTTAAATAAATCAGAAGAAATCCATAGGCCATAAAAAAACCCATGGTGAGGAAGCCAATCGCTATGTTGTTTTTACCATTCATAATGTCTTGATTTTAAGAGGGAACGTTTTCTATATCCTACAAAGGATACATTAATAGATGTTTTTTGAGATGATATATGTCACCTAATTTTATATTGGATATCAGTTACTTATTACCAAAAAAGGAGCCCCATTGGAGCTCCTCTTTTATTTTGAAAATGGTTTTACGGTTACATATACTTGGAAAGGAAACGGTAGAAATCCTTTTTCAACTTCGCATAGATTTCACGTTGAGTTTCCATTTTTTCGCGAAAAGCAAAATGACTCTCTGTATAGGCGGTATTCATAGATGTATTATCCGTCATACTTAGCGCGTTTATTTCTGATTCGTGGGCGTTAATATCGTGCTGTAATTGGTCAATTACCTCGCCATGCATAACAAATTCGTTTTGGAAATGCTCTAGTTGTTTTAGCACATCCTCGTCTGTCCAGCGCACCACCAATTCTTCCAGGCGATGCTTAAAGGTCTTTATTTCGTCTTCCCAAAAGGAAAGCTCACTTTTCCATTGTACGTGCTCAAAATGTAAATCTGAATTGAATACTACCGGGGTTTTCATATTGTAATTATTTATTTTTTGAATTATATCCACCTCCAGATAACGGAGGGCTGATATTCAGTACGAATCTCGGAAGAGTTGCCGAACCTTGAAATGATAAAGGTCATATATGGACTGTCCTGGTTTTTTTCTTCCTGGCTGAAAACCGCCAGGCCCCAAAAGCCAGTAAAAGGTATATCACAACTATAGCAACCATTTGCTGCCAATTATTAGTTAATTCATAATACAAAATTAAAATACCACCAATGCCCAAACCGATTATTGACAGCACCGTTACCACTGTTGAAGAATTGGTTTTTTCCCTGATTTTAAAGTTGGCAATAGCCATTAGTACAGAAACTAAAAGGAAAGTAACACTTCCAAATTCAAGAATTAACTCTAGTCCTCCCACTACTATTAAAAGGCTTGAAATTACAGCCATGGTAATAATGGCATTTTGCGGAATGTTATTCTTTCTGAGGGATAGAACACCGGGGAAAAAGCCATCTTTTGCGATTACTGACATTTGGCGTGATGAACCAAATACAGTTCCGCTGATAGCGCTGCTTGTAGCGAGTATAGCTCCTAGAATAACGAGGTTTGTGCCTATGGGTCCTAAAATGCTTCCGGCACCTGAGGCAAGGGCAAACTCCTTATTCCTTATTATATCTTCTGTGGGTATGGCAAATAAGGCTCCGATAGCAATAACAACATATATCAGTACGGCCAGTATAATGGCGCTATATATGGCTCGGGGGATGTTTTTTTCCGGTTGGGTCATTTCGTTTACCGCATTTATAACCAGTTGAAATCCCTCAAAAGCAACAAAGGTTAAAGAAGCAACTATCAAAATGGAAATGAATTTGGAGTTCTCTAAATCCAATGCCATGTTCTCAATAAATGTACTGAAGTCTGTAGTGCCATGAGTCATCAATACAACCGAAATTACGGTGAGCACTACAAGTTTGGTGTACACCATCAAATCCTCAATTTTCCCCATTCCATTTACACTCCAGATATTTATGAATGTGAAAAGTGAAATAACAGCTATGGCAATGCCTTTTCTAATCCATATGTTGTCGGCAAATTCAGTGCTGCTAATAGCGTAGGATGAAAAGGTGTAGGCATATAGTGCCATTGTACTTATGTAGCCGAAAATTATAAACCATCCAATGGCCGATGCCGAGAAATTTGATGTTGGATAGGTCTTTTTGAAAAAGGAATAGGTGGCGCCTTCATCCTTATAATACAAACCGAGCTTTACATAAGAGTAGGCGGCCAGGGAAGCTATTACTCCACCAATTATTATAGCAATGGGTGTGAGGTTTCCAATTAACGAAACTGAAATACCAAGAATGGTGAAAATTCCACCACCAACCATTCCGCCCAGTGCAATGGCTATTAACTCCGGCAGACCTAAGCTTTTATTTCTTTTTCTGTGTTGCGTCATTTTTTCAAATTATCCATAACCTTCATTTACATGTTCCGAAGGGTGATCAACATTTACATGGCTTTATGGGTAAATTTATTACCTAAACTGCCATGTTCTTGCGCAGCATCCCTCAAACCATCTTATTTGGCCGGCTTATTCATTTAAACATTTGCCTAACACCTTTCTTTAAGATTAAAGGAAGTTGATATGTAGGGGCGAAAGTGGGAAGAGTAGCTTGGCATTTGAATGACTTAAGTCATGTAATATTTTGCGTTGAAGCAATTAGTATGGGATTCACCGCAAAGGCGCAAAGGGCGCAAGGTTTCGCGGAGGCTTTTGTTGGGATGTGGGTTTCACTCTGCGTATCTCAGCGTGCTCCGTGTCTCTGCGTTGAAGCAATACTTTACCTTAACCGCAAAGGCACGAAGGACGCAAGGTTTCGCGGAGGCTTTTGTTGGGATGTGGGTTTCACTCTGCGTATCTCAGCGTGCTCCGTGTCTCTGCGAAGAAGCAATGCTTTGCCTTAACCGCAAAGGCGCAAAGGGCGCAAGGTTTCGCGGAGGCTTTTGTTGGGATGTGGGTTTCACTCTGCGTATCTCAGCGTGCTCCGTGTCTCTGCGTTGAAGCAATACTTTACCTTAACCGCAAAGGCACGAAGGACGCAAGGTTTCGCGGAGGCTTTTGTTGGGATGTGGGTTTCACTCTGCGTATCTCAGCGTGCTCCGTGTCTCTGCGAAGAAGCAATGCTTTGCCTTAACCGCAAAGGCACAAAGGGCGCAAGGTTTCGCGGAGGCTTTTGTTGGGATGTGGGTTTCACTCTGCGTATCTCTGCGTGCTCCGTGTCTCTGCGTTGAAGCAATACTTTGCCTTAACCGCAAAGGCGCGAAGGGCGCAAAGTTTCGCGGAGGCATTAGTAAGATTTCGTTTGCTTTATAACCTCAATTAGCTTTTGGATATCCTCCTCCGTATTAAACACATTTACGGAAAGGCGCAACGAAGCACCGCGTACTGAAAGGTAGATTTTGGCCGCAGTCAGGTTTTCCCTTAAGGTGTCCATATTTACACCGGCTGGGGCCTTTAAAGCAAACAAGTGATTGCAGAAGTATTTTTCATTTTCAAAAGCTAACCCTTCACCAATAAGATATTCCTTAAGAGGGCGATTGAGTTTTTTGCAATAGGCCTCAATCGCGGGTATCGTCCACTCATTGAGCTGTCGCAGAGATTCATTGAGCATGGGCATCAGTATAAAATTGCTCATTTCGCCCACGTTGTATCGCCCGGCATCAGGAGTGTAGTTGTGATCATAATTGGTAAGCGATGCAAAGTTTTCGGCATTGGTGCGGTTCATCCATGATTCTTCAATGGGAGCGCCATTGTTAAAACGCGGGCCGATGTAGGCCACACCAAGAGAATACGGTCCAAACAGCCATTTGTAACCAGCACAAATCAGGGCGTCAATCTTTAGCTTTTTCACATCCATTGGCATGGCGCCAACAGATTGGGTTCCATCCACAATAAAATAGGCGCCAACTTTATGGCACCTCTCCCCTATTTTTTCCAGGTCAAATTTTAGCCCGTTCATCCAGTGAATGGAAGAAATAACAACTACTGCAGTCTTTTCTGTGATGGTAGATATAATACAATTGTTAAAATCCTCTGCGGGCAGTTCCAGAGTCTCATCCGGAGCTATTACCTTCAATTCCGCATTATGAGTATCGCACCATCGGTTAATTGCAAAATAATCACTCGGAAACTCATGCTTTATAGTAATAGCGTGCTTTCCATGTTCACTTGGCACATTATTAAGCACATTGGCCAATCCATAGGAGGTTGAGGGAATAATAGCCACTTCAGTGGGCTTGCAATTTACCAGCTGTCCAAACTTTTCACGTACCTCATTGGCATCTTTAAAGAAATCTACAGTAGTGATGTCAATAGGGTTTCTTTCCCTCTCCAGCGATTTTAGCGCTGCAGCTTCGGCTGATTTTAAAAGCGGTGCTTTAAAGGCACAATTCAAATAGTGAATATCCGGGCGAAGGCTAAAAAGGTGTTTTTGAGATTGGAGCATAAGGTTGTTTAGTTTTAGGAATATGGATTTAGGAAATTATCTCCTCAAATAAAAAATATAATCACTTTGTGGAGGAAGTATTTGATGCTGCCTCATCAGCAGTGCCACTTGTGCACGATGATGCGCGCTGTGATTGATGATATGATATAACAACTCTTCTAATGGATTTTGAAATAACTCGCCCTTTGAATTTTTGTAGCTAATCACTTTTTGTAAGTCATTAGACTTTACCAAATCACAGGTTTCGCTGTAAAGCTCAATATTTACGCCTTCCCAACTTTGTTGATCTATGCTTTCCCAAACGGAGGGCACTGCTCCTCTCCCTGCAATTCTGTTAAGCCAGATGCGGTGGGCAGAAAGCAAATGAGAAAGTTGTTTGGATATTTCTTCGGGTATGTCATCCTGTTCTTGGAGGCGGACAATAAAAAGATCATTAGCCCAAAAGGTATATTCCAAAAGCTGAAGAAGGTTTTTCATAGCAGGTAAAAATAGGTTGTTCATACAAAGGCGCAGCCCACTTCAAAAAAGTAAGTTTCAGGTATGTAAGTACAATCCTTAACAAAAGAGGTATTCTTTTTATTTCTTTGCAGCTTAGTGCATTGGCTTGGTTTAGTGCTGAACTTTAATTCTCAAATTTGCACCATCATTTTCGATAAATTATACCTATGAAAAAATTTCTTTCCTTTTCCCTATTAGCTGTAGTGCTTACCCTGGGCTATACCTCATGTGATAAAAACGACAATTTTGTGCCCTTTTTTAGCATTGAGGATGACAAAACTCTGGGTGCTCAGGTAAGTCAGGAGATCAATAGCGATCCTCAATACAAACTTTTGGACAGAACACAGTATGCTGCCTCCTATCAGTATTTGGATGCCATTGTAAGTAACATCCTTAATAGTGGTGAAGTAGCCTACAAGGATGAGTTTGTGTGGGAGGTTACCATCGTGGAAGATGACAATACGCTTAATGCCTTTGCCACCCCTGGTGGATACATTTATGTGTATACAGGACTCATTAAGTATTTAGACAATGTGGATGCCCTTGCAGGAGTAATGGGACATGAGATTGCTCACGCAGATCTTCGCCACACCAGCCGTAATCTGCAAAAATCCTACGGTGTATCCACTCTGTTGAGCCTTTTACTTGGAGACGATGCCAGTCAGCTGGAGCAGATTGCCGCACAGATTGCAGGTACGGCAGCAGGACTTCAGTTTAGCAGGGCGTTTGAAACGGAGTCCGATATTAAATCGGTGGAATATTTGGCACAAACACCTTATGCCTGTGATGGCGCCAAGCTTTTCTTCCAAAAATTGGAAGCGCAGGGTCAGGGAGGTAGTACTCCTCAGTTTTTGAGCACTCATCCAAGTCCGGAGAATAGAATTCAGGATATTACTGATAGAGCCATAGAAGCTGGTTGTGATACCACATTGGTTGCCAATTCTGGTTATGCTGACTTTCAGCAGAGTTTGCCATAATGGCCTATTAAAATTCTTTTCATTTAAAACCTCGCAGAAACATCTGCGAGGTTTTTTTATGCGTAAAACCATAATCTGTAAAAACACCGAATAAAAGGTTGATTTGAAAAGTGCTCTTCCTTTGGGTGTGGATGATTTATGTGTATTATATTTGCCTTCTATTTTTAATTGGTCTAAATAAGAGGGCGCAACAATGAGAAGGTTGAAATCAGGGTTTTTGGCGGTTTTAGTTTTCATGGTGATTGGAGTACAAAACCTTTCGGCACAAAAGGATGACGCCCGCATGATGGTGCATCTTTTAGACTATCTGGCTGTGGATTATTCACTGGCCGTGCAAAACGGAAAGGTTGTAAGTACGGCAGAGTATCAGGAGATGAAGGAGTTTGCGAAAACCATCAGCGAACTGGGCGAAAAAGTACCGGCTTCCCTTCAGTCCGACATTATTCTCCTTGAAAACCTGGTAGGAGAAAAGGCTTCACAGGATAAGATTTCCAGTGTGGCCGCATCTATAAAGCAGGAAATTATTACGATTTACAAAATTGAAGTGGCACCTAAGCGCTGGCCTTCCATTGCTAATGGCAAGGAACTTTTCGCACTTCAATGTCAATCCTGTCATGGCCCTAAAGGGATGGGCGATGGTCCATTGGCAGTGAGCCTTGACCCTAAGGCCACAAACTTCCATTCTCCCGATAAGGCCAATGGCCTCTCCCCTTTTCAGGCTTACAACACCATCCGATTGGGAGTTGATGGAACCGGTATGCGTGCCTTCAACGAGCTTAGTGACGATGAAGTTTGGGATCTGGCTTTTTACGTTTTAAGTCTTCCTCATCAGGATCAGAATGTGTCTATTGAGGTGGCTAACAGCATTAAGCAGGAAGTGGATTTGAGCACATTGGCATCTTCCAGTAACGAGGAATTGAAGGCTAAGCTGCAACTTGATGAAGATCTTCCGTCTCTTATTTCTGCACTGCGCCTCTATCCTAAAGAAGTAGCAGAAAGAAACCAGGGCGATTATCTGGATAAGGCCAAAAGGTATATTGCCGCTTCCGCGGAAGCGTATAAAAACGGTAATGCTGCGGAAGCCCGAAACCTGGCACTTACGGCCTATCTTGAGGGTGTAGAGCCAATTGAAGTACAACTGAGAGCCAATGATGCCAGCTTTGTAGCTGATTTGGAAACCCAACTTTCAGGCATGCGTAGCCTTATTGAAAGAGATAAGCCCGTGGCCGAAGTAGTGGCTGCTGCCGATAAGGGTATTGAAATGCTAACCGAAGCGCAGAAACTGCTGGCAGAAAAGGAATTTTCGGCCTGGCTAGCCTTCCTTCTTTCGTTTTCTATTATTTTAAGAGAAGGCCTTGAAGCCTTTTTAGTCGTGATTACTATACTCGGAATAATTAGATCATTGAAGTTACCTAATGCCGCAGCCTGGGTACACGCTGGCTGGATTTCGGCCATTGGCCTGGGCTTTTTGCTATGGCTTGCTGCCGATAGGCTTTTTACTTTTACAGGAGCGCAACGAGAAGTAATGGAAGGCGCCATCGCCCTTTTTGCGGTGGGTGTGCTGCTGTATGTAGGCTTTTGGATGCACAGTAAATCCGAGGCAGGAAAATGGCAGGCCTATGTAAAGAGTAAAATTCAGGTGCTGGCCCGCAAGGAGAATATGCTGGGACTTGCCTTTTTGTCTTTTCTCGTGGTATTTAGAGAAGCTTTTGAATCGGTATTATTTCTTTCAGCTCTTAATATGGAAGTGGGTGAAACACACCAGTTTTCATTTGTCGCAGGTATTCTTTCAGCCTTTGCCTTGCTCGGTGTGATTTCGGTCTTACTCCTGAAGTTCTCAAAGAAAATTCCAATTACCCAATTGTTTAAGTACTCCGCCATGATTATCTCATTTCTGGCTGTGGTATTGGTTGGTAAAGGAGTACACGCCTTACAGGAAGCGGGTATTATAAGTATTAGCTCCCTTCCCGTAAATCTCCGCTGGGGCCTTATTGGTCTTTATCCTTCATGGGAGACTTTACTCAGTCAGGTGTTTATTTTAGGCCTTATCTTTTTTCTTTGGAATCTTGGTAACAAGGTGATGAAGAAACCTATCTGCGAAACGGAAAAAGACAAGATTGCCATTAGCAAGCTTAAAAAAGCAGAGAAGAATCAGCCTTCACTTTCTTCTGAGGAGGTGTAAATACCCAAACACATGGGCACATAGCAGACAGAGAGTTTTTGTGAATTATAGGTTTGCTATACATTTTCCCTCTTGCCTTATTGAGCCAGATCCTTGTCAGACTGAGCGATAGTCATAGCCCAATCCAAAAACTTCAGAATGCCCTTCGACTATCGCTCAGGGTGACAGATTAATCGTCTAATCTCTATGGTTTGTAATAATTAAGACCATTGTTTGTGGACACTAGACCAAGCCAAAAGTCGCTTTCACCAACTCCAACCCCAACGGTTCAACCTTCTTTTGCATCTTTACATCAAACATTTAATAAGATGCGTACTATACTATCCCTGGCCCTTGCGTTGCTGTTTAGCCTTTCCGCAATAGCCCAATCAGAATCTACAACCGTAAAATCAGAAATAACCGAGGTCACCGTGTTTCAGCAAGGAGCACAAGTAACCCGTAAAGCCAGTGTTCAGGTTCCGGCAGGTACTTCTACCCTTTTGTTTAGCGGACTTACCCAAAATATGGATCCCAACTCCATTATGCTGGGCGGTTCTGGAAATCTTACCGTTTTGTCTATCACGCACAAGCGCAACTTCCTTACGGAGGAAGACAAGAGCGAAAGTATGAAAGGGCTTGAAACTGAAATTGATAAACTTGATCGGAAGTTGGAGGAAATAGCTTCTACTGAGTTTGGGCTTGTAATGGAGCGCGAATTACTGGAGGCCAACCGTAAATTGGGTGGCGATGGCGGCTTTTCTTTACAGGAGCTTAAGGCTGCAGCCGATTTTGTAAAGCAGCGCAGGGAGGAAAATGCAAGAGCCTGGTATAAACTCCAAAATGAGAAAAAAGATGTGAATGCAAAGAGGCAAAAGCTGCAACAGCAAATAAATGTGGAGCGCCAGTTGTTTTCACAGAAAACCGGAATGGTGGAAGTACGTGTGGAAGCCAGCAGTGCGGTTAATGCCCGATTCGAGCTTTCATACATCGCCAATGGCGCCAGTTGGATAAGTACTTACGATGCCCGTGTGGATGATCTTACCAAACCGGTAAACCTTACCCATAAAGCACAAATCACCCAACAAACCGGTGAGGACTGGGATAATGTGGATTTAAAATTGGCCACCGGTAATCCTGCAGCTGGGGCTCAGGTTCCATACATGAATGTGTGGTATGTGAATTTTAGTAACCTGGTAAGAGGTGGGCTACCAGCACAGTTCGGTGATGCTGTTTCAAATGCCAACGTTAGGTTCAACTCGGATAATGAAGTTAAGAAGCTTAAAGATGTTTCTAACCAGCAGTTTCAGGTTACCCAGAACCTTACTCAACAGGAATATACGGTGGACAGAAAACAGACCGTTGCTTCCAACAACTCTCCTATTACCGTTGTACTACGCGAAATCAGCCTTCCTGCAAAGTATGAGTATCATGCCAAACCTCGTTTGGATTTGGACGCTTTTCTGGTTGCCAAGATTTACAACTGGGGCCAGTATGATTTACTGGACGGTGAACTATCCCTGTTTAACAACAAAACCTATGTGGGCAAAGCGTATCTCAATACCAATAACCCCGAGGATACTTTACAGCTTTCGCTGGGGCGTGATAAAGGTGTGGTTGTAACCAGAGAGCGGGTGTACAACAAACAGGAGAAAACCTTCTTTGGTACAAGCCGTATAGACTACTACGTTTGGAAAATAAAGCTGAAGAACAACAAAAAGGTGCCTGTGGATATCGTTCTTCGCGATCAGGTTCCGGTTGCTCAAAATGAAGAAATAAAAGTGACTATAGGCAGTGCTGGAGGAGGAAAGCTGGATGAGAAAACAGGAATTATTAAGTGGAGATTTACACTTGCTCCGGGGCAAAACAGCTCTTATGAAGTTTCCTATGAGGTGAGATATCCAAAGGACAAGAGCCAGGGAGTGATGTATTATTGAGAAGGTTAAAGGTTATGAGGTTGGGGCTGCGTGGTGGCAGCCCTAACAATTGTAGATTGTTATAAGTGCTTCATCCCCCAGCCCCCCTCAAAGGGGGATGGCTGAACAGAGCCGTGAGTTTGTCAAAAGTAGCAATAGCCAATTTTGAAACGTGTAACCCAAGACGTAACAATTCCCCCCTTGAGGGGGGTGATTCCATAAAGTTATTTTTGCAAAACCCCAAGGCATCCATTTTCATAAACCAATGTCTATTCATTTAACCACTAAAAAACTGCTGCTATGAGATATCTCGCTATCACTCTTCTGTTGCCATTTCTGGCTTTAAGCCAAACAGAAACCAAGGTAAAATCTGAAATAAAGGATGTCACCATATTCACGATGGGGGCAGAGGTAAGCCGCGCAGCAAAGGTTAACCTGACTAAGGGATTAAATCAACTGGCTTTTGAAAAGCTTTCTCCTTCATTGGATGAAAAGTCTATACAGTTTAATGCTGGTGGAGACATCACTATTTTATCCATTAAATATGATGTGCGCTACGATGAAAGTACACAAGCCCGAATTGACAAAGCGGCTGGTCTGAATAAGCAATTAAAGGATTTAGGAAAGTTGGTGAGTGGCAAAAAAGACCTTCTCGCGATAAGCGTAAATGAAGAACAGGTGCTGATGGCTAATACCGATTTTGATGTGTGGGAGGGAATGACGGTTACCCAGCTTCAGCAAGGTGTTGACTTGGTGCGCAATCGCCTTACGGAGATAAAGCAGCGCAAGCAAAAAATCAGAAGTGAAATTGACGACCTGAATGAGCAACGCCAAAAGGTGGTAAATCAACTTCAGGCCATGCGTATTGAGGATGCCAAACCCAATGGAGTGGTGCTGGTAAAACTCAAGTCGGAGGCGGCAAAAACTGTGGATGCTGAGATTTCCTATGTGGTGGCTGATGCCGGTTGGGAACCCTATTATGACTTGCGTGTAGAGAATGTATCCAAGCCATTGAAAATAGAATATCAGGCTAAAGTTTACCAAAACACCGGGGAGGAATGGAAAAATGTAAACCTTACGTTGAGCACCGGAAACCCTTATGAGGAGGGTCGTTTGCCGGAATTAGACCCGTGGTTCCTTAATTTTATTTCTTCGGGTTATTACCAGAATCAAAAGCCAAAGGTAAATCCACAAACGCCAGGTAAGGTTGGGACTTTTAAAGGGGTTGTCCTTGATGCTAAGTCAAGTGAAGGTATTCCGTTTGCAAACGTAGTGGCGTTAAACGCTGATCGGGCAGTTGTAGCAGGTGCTGTTACCGATTTAGATGGTAGGTATTCACTCAATATTTCTACTCCTGCCAGTTACCTTGAGATAAGCTTCATTGGCTACAACAAAAGTTCAATTACACTTTCGGATGCTTCAGT
This sequence comes from Owenweeksia sp., assembly GCA_048267305.1. Classification (GTDB taxonomy): domain Bacteria; phylum Bacteroidota; class Bacteroidia; order Flavobacteriales; family Schleiferiaceae; genus Owenweeksia. The sequence goes on from JBLWXT010000012.1 coordinate 41,434, forward strand.
ATTTTCAACGATTAGGTTATCCGAAGCAGCTGAAAGCCTGGATGAGGTGGTTGTCGTTTATGAGGCTCCAAAACTTGTTAGACGAAAAAATGTAAATATTCGTGGATCCCGCTCTGATGGAGCAGTGTATTCCGTTAATGAGGTAATGACAAATAGTTTAAGTATTCCTCAGGCAGCAATTCAATCTACGAAAATAATTACTGGAGGCCTTCCAGCTCAATATGGTGATGCCGTAGGGGGAGTAACTAACACTACAAGAAGGAGTTCTGGCGGAGATCAGCAATTCAAAATCTCTCAAAACCCGGTTAATCTAAAGTTTGAAGTGGATATACCTTATGATGTTCCCTCCGATGGAGAGGAGTATAAAGTTGCCATTACCAAGTTTGAAAAAGAGGTGGATTATCTGTACAAGGCGGTACCAAAACTCAATGAACATGCATTTCTTACCGCGAGCCTTACTAATTGGGAGGGGTTAAACCTGATGAACGGTGGAGCCGGAATTTATCTGGAAGGAACCTATTTGGGAGAAACCTATTTAAACGTGGAAGAGGCGGGGGATACCCTACAAATATCGCTTGGAAAAGACGAGAATATTATTGTACAAAGAAATAGTGTAAAACAAAAAGAAGGTTCTCGTTTATTAAGCGGTAAAAAGGAAGAACGTTTTCATTATGAAATTAAAGTGAGGAATAACAAGGCAGCGGCCTTAAAACTTGAAATAAGAGATCAGTTTCCTGTTTCGGGTAATGATGATATAAGTGTTACCCGCATTGAGAATACGGAAGGTAAGGTTGCGGATAAGTCGGGCATAATTACCTGGGAATTTATCCTGCAACCCAAGGAAGAGAAAAAAATAGATTTAATTTATTCTATACGCTATCCTAAGGGAAAGACCGTTAATGTAAGGTAAGTGTATTTTAAACCCTTTATGTACAACAGCTATGTGCATAAAAGCGAATAATAATTTGATATTATATATACAGGGTAAAATACACACTTTTGAGAGCCTTTCAACTAATTGCCGAAAGAGCTTCAATCATTAAAGTTTATGCTTATGAATATGGGATACGGATTTCTTAGAGCTACATACGGACAACGCCCCAAGGGTTACTTTTCCTATCTTAAGAGTTTGTATGGTGAGCAGCTTCAAATGCACTTTAGTAAAGGATATCTCACCACTGTTGACGATCATAGCCTTTCAGAAAACGACTGGTATAAATTTCGACAGCAAGTGCAGCAACGGGTGCGTGAGGAAAATAGGCAACGTATAAAAGCGGCTCTTATATCAGTAGTGGTTACCATTGCCGTTCTCTTCGCCTTGGTTTGGCTGATCCGGGAGTGTTTTGGGATATAGGCACTTACTTTTCTATGTAGGGTTTCCAAAACCAAACAAAAACATGGAGCTTCCCCTTTATTAAGTGGTTTTAATCTGTGAAAATCTGTGACATCCGTAGCACAAATTTTACCTTCGCTCAAAATTTTGAAAAATGAGCAAGTTCAACGTAGAAGATATTCTCAAGGAATTAGGCGTAAAAGCAGTTAATGGTGGTACTTCCACCGGCCAAAGTCATTTCGGAAAAGGTGAAGTGATTGAATCGTTTTCCCCGGTAGATGGCAAACTGATAGGAAAGGTAACCACCACCACTAAGGAAGAATACGAAGAAGTAGTAATTAAATCTCAGGAAGCCTTTAAAACATGGAGATTGACACCAGCTCCGGAACGTGGTGAAATTGTTCGCCAGTTTGGATTAAAGCTCAGAGAAAAGAAAGATGCCCTTGGAAAGCTTGTTTCGTATGAAATGGGTAAATCACTTCAGGAAGGTTGGGGTGAAGTTCAGGAGATGATTGATATATGTGATTTTGCTGTGGGATTGAGTCGCCAGCTATATGGCTTAACCATGCACAGTGAGCGCCCGGGTCACCGTATGTACGAGCAATGGCACCCTATGGGAACTGTAGGTATTATTTCTGCCTTTAACTTTCCTGTGGCGGTTTGGGCCTGGAACACCGCCCTTGCCTGGGTGTGTGGGGATGTTTGTGTGTGGAAGCCATCTGAAAAGGCACCCTTGTGTGGTGTAGCTTGCCAAAACATATTTGCCGAAGTACTAAAGGAAAACAATTTACCCGAAGGTATTTGTGGCCTTATAAACGGTGGCCGTGAAGTGGGAGAGTGGATGAGCAATGATGGAAGAATGCCGCTTATCTCCGCAACTGGATCTACCGGTATGGGCCGTAAAGTTGGTGAGGCTGTAGCCCGCAGACTTGGAAAATCACTATTGGAGCTTGGTGGTAACAACGCAATTATTCTTACTGAAAATGCAGATCTTGAAGCAACTCTTGTAGGTGCTGTGTTTGGAGCTGTAGGTACTGCTGGTCAGCGCTGTACATCCACCCGTAGATTAATTATTCACGAAAGCATTTACGATACGGTAAAGGAGAAAATGGCAAAAGCCTACGGTCAACTTCGTATAGGTGATCCTTTAGATACTAATAACCACGTAGGACCCGTTATCGATACCCTGGCGGTGGAGATGTATGAAAAGGCTCTTGAAAATGTGATTAAGGAAGGCGGTAAAATGCTAGTGGAAGGCGGACGCCTGGAAGGTGCCGGTTACGAGAGCGGATGCTACGTAAAACCTTGTATTGCTGAGGTGGAAAATGACTTCAAAATTGTTCGTACCGAGACTTTCGCACCTATACTTTATTTAATCAAGTACAAGGATTTGGATGAGGCTATTGAAATGCAAAATGCCGTTCCTCAAGGACTTTCTTCTGCAATTATGACTACCAACTTGCGTGAGGCTGAAAAGTTCCTTTCTGCTGAAGGTAGCGACTGTGGGATTGCCAACGTAAATATTGGTACCAGTGGTGCTGAGATTGGTGGTGCCTTTGGTGGCGAAAAGGAAACCGGTGGTGGCCGCGAAAGTGGTTCTGATGCCTGGAAAGCCTATATGCGCAGACAAACAAATACTATCAATTATTCTGCTGGTGTACCATTGGCCCAGGGGATTAAGTTTGATTTATAGACCTTACAATTTAGAATGTGAAAAGCCCCTTTATGGGGCTTTTTTTATGGGTAGATAGTTAGCTTTGCGCAAAAGCTAAAAAAGTGGCCCAAGTAAAAGTTCAACACGAAGATCGTCTCCACGGAAGTAAATACGGAGTGGTAAACCGCTTTCAGGATTACCTGGGGGAGTTTGTATATGGCGGTATTGACGGCAGCGTTACCACTTTTGCCGTGGTGGCAGGTGCTGCAGGTGCACATCTGGATTCCAAAGTGGTAATCATACTTGGTTTTGCCAACCTTATTGCTGATGGTTTTGCCATGTCCGTTGGCAGTTACCTTTCCACTAAAAGTGAAAAGGAAAACTATGATAAGCATAAGGCTGTAGAATATTGGGAGGTAGATCATCTCCCTGAAAAGGAGAGGGCTGAAGTACGCGAAATTTATGAAGCCAAAGGCTTTAAGGGCGAGCTGTTGGAGCAAGTGGTGGATACCATTACAGCGGATAAAGACCGATGGGTAGATGTGATGATGAAGGAGGAACTGGAGATGACTGAAGAGACAAAATCTCCTTTGGCAATGGGCGGTGTAACGTTTATGAGCTTTTTGCTCTTCGGAATAATTCCCCTTTTGGTGTATGTGATGGATTATTTTTCATCCCAAACCTTTGACCTCTTTTTTGCATCTTCCATAATGACGGCTGTGGCTTTCTTTATAATTGGCTATTTAAAATCGGTGGTAAACCAAACCAACAAGTTGCGCAGTGTGTTCGAAACCCTTTTCCTGGGTGGGGCTGCAGCGGCATTAGCCTATTTTGTTGGTGATGTTTTGGAAAAAGCATTTGTCTGATTGCCATTTTCTCTAGAACCTGTTGGGCTGCTTTGGGTTAGCACTTTATGCGAGTATTGTTAACAGGAGCCAATGGTTACATTGGCATGAGATTATTACCGGTTTTGATAGAGGCCGGACACACAGTGGTTTGCTGTGTGCGGGATAAAAGCCGCCTTCCCTTAAAAAAGGGTTTTGAAGAACACGTAGAGTTTTTTGAAGTTGATTTTCTTGAGGATTTTGACATAGATAAGGCCCCAAAGAATATTGACGCAGCCTTCTATCTTATTCACTCCATGTCTACCGGTGGTGATTTTGAAGAGAAGGAAAAGCGCTCCGCCCAAAATTTTATCAATTACCTGAATCAAACATCCGCCAAACAGCTCGTTTACCTTAGCGGAATTGTTAATAGTGATCAGTTATCCAAGCATCTCAATTCGCGTTTAGCTACAGAAGAAATTCTTAAAACCGCCAAGGCGGATTATACTGTGCTGAGAGCAGGTATTATCGTTGGCTCGGGAAGCGCTTCCTTCGAAATAATCCGTGATCTGGTGGAAAAACTCCCCGTGATGATCACTCCACGCTGGCTCGAAACCAAATGCCAGCCTATAGCTATCAGAAATGTTATTTACTATTTAAGTAAAGTACTTGGCGAAGAGCGCTGCATGAATCAGGTGTTTGATGTGGGCGGTCCAGACGTAATTACCTATAAGCAAATGCTGCTTCAATTTGCAGAGGTGCGTGGCCTCAGGCGCTACATTGTTATAGTGCCTGTTATGACACCCAGGCTGAGTAGCTATTGGTTGTATTTTGTTACCTCCACCAGTTATTCTTTAGCCGTAAACCTTGTTAACAGCATGAAGGTGGATGTGGTGGCACAAGTGGGCAATATCAGCGAAATAATTTCTCAGGAACTATTTACATATCGGGAATCCGTGAAACTGGCTTTCAACAAGATTGACCAGAATATGGTGGTGAGCAGTTGGAAAGACGCTATGATAAGTAGTAGCAGGCTCCCAAACCTTAGGCAATATGTAGAAGTACCAAAGCATGGCGTTTTTACGGATGTAAAGCAACGGGTGATAAAGGGCGATGTAAATCAGGTTACAGAAAATGTTTTCTCCATAGGCGGTAGCCGCGGATGGTATTACGGCACCTTTTTATGGAAAATAAGGGGCTTTGTAGACAAGCTGGTAGGTGGAGTGGGGTTGCGCAGAGGAAGAACGCACGTGAGCGAAATATACGAGGGAGACGCCCTTGACTTTTGGCGCGTATTGGTGGCTGATAGGGAAGAGAGGCGCTTGTTGCTTTATGCGGAAATGAAATTGCCAGGAGAGGCTTGGCTGGAATTCTGCATCTCCGAAAATGAAAAGGGAGAGGCGGTGCTTCATCAAACTGCTACATTCCGCCCCAGCGGACTAATGGGCCGCTTGTACTGGTATGCCGTGCTGCCATTCCACTTCTTTGTATTTAATGGTATGATTACCAAATTGGAAAGATTTACGCCAAAAGCTGTTTAGCGCTTACTCACAAACTTACTTGTCTTCAGGTAAAATCGCCACGGCAACAAAGCATCTTCTCCGGCATAATCAACACCAATACGGGTTGTCGTTTCTATATCCTTTTCCCTTAAGGTAGATGAGGCCTCTTCTAACCACAACTCGTCACTGTTGAGTAGTATTCCATTTTTTTTTGTGGTGATACCCAAAGCCTGACTAAGCGTTCCGGGGCCGGAAGAAAGGGTTTTATCCAGTTTCTGTTTATTTCTGCGTTCCAGCATAATGTCAATCCCATCTATGGGCTCAATGGCTCTAATGAGGATGGCATCTGCCAGATCCTCCTGATTGGTAACAAAGTTTAACAGGTGGTGAATGCCGTAACACAGATATACATAAGCCTGTCCGCCTTGTTGGTAGATCGTTTCTGTACGTTTGGTTCTTAAGCCACCAAAGGCATGGCAGGCCTTGTCTGTACGTCCGTTATAGGCTTCAGTTTCGGTAATTATACCAGAGGTAAACCGGTCGTTGAAATTTGTGCAGAGCTTTTTCCCTATGAGGTCTTTAGAGAGGTGAACTACATCGCTGTGATGGAAATATTCAAGTGGAAGCTTTTTTGCCAAATCAATCCCATTTTGGTGCAAACTCAGGGTCTATAAGCCGCAGATTACGCTCTTGCAATTTTTTTATTTCTGCAATTTCATCTTCCTCCAAATGAAAATTAAACACATCAAAGTTTTGCTTAATGCGGATGAGTTGACTTGATTTTGGAATGGCCACCACATCTTCCTGCTCTACCAACCAGCGAAGCGCCACCTGCGCAGCGGTTACCTTATGCTTTTTAGCGATATGTTGTAACACGGGTTCATCTGCCACCTGGCCTTTGGCAATTGGCGCGTAGGAGGTAATGAAGCAGCCCATGGAACGGGTTTTTTCAATCAAAGCCGTTTGATCAATAAAAACATGATTTTCAAATTGGTTGCAATGAATTTTCACTCCCAGTTTTTCAACCTTCTCCAGTAATTCAATATTAAAATTACTTACCCCTATAAGCTTGCAGTAGCCCTTTTGCTGAGCTAATTGCAGTTGCTCCAGCGATTCCTCCAAAGGGATGCCTTCATTGGGCCAGTGTAGTAACAATAGGTTTACGTAATCCTGATTCAGATTTTTAAGACTCCTTTCCACTGAAGGAATAAATCGATCTTTAGAAAGATTGGTTCCCCAAACCTTAGTGGTTAAAAACAGTCTTTCACGTGGAACAGATGTGCTGCCAATAACCTGTCCGATGACGTCTTCATTTTCATACATCTGGGCGGTATCAAAATGGCGATAGCCAACATCAAGTGCAAATTCTAAAATACCAATAGCCTCTCTTCCCGTAAGGTTAAAGGTGCCAAAGCCAAGTTTAGGAATCCATTGATCTTCACGTCTTACGTATTCCATAGGAATGAGTTTATGTTTTCAACGATTGAGGGTTTCAAAGGTTTGTAATTATGATGGGATAAAAAAGTGTTTGAGAAGGAAGTAGGGAAATAATAAAGTAAGGACAAAATATACAGCCTTTGGAGGGTATCCTGAGAGGGTTACTTCTGTTCACCTCAAAGATAAAAGGTCGCATCGTTCTAATGATTGGAATTAAAAAAGTGTCTGACCGTGAAGTCAGACTTTTTAACTTATACCGGTTAATGTATTGCTGCCTTTGAGGTTCCGAGCGGATTACTTCGGTTTTACCTCAATGAGTGAAGTTCGAACCGTAGTAATGGTTAGAAATAAAAAAAGGGTCTGGCAAAACCAAACCCTTTCAAATTAATCACCAATTAACTACTTAACCGGCTTAGAGGTTCCGAGCGGATTCGAACCGCTGTAGCTGGTTTTGCAGACCAGTGCCTAGCCGCTCGGCCACGGAACCTTGATTCAGTGCCTAGTCTCGGCTCAGCCGAGACCACGGAACTTAATATTGTTTCTAGTTTCGGCTTAGCCGAAACCACAGAACCATTTTCTGGATGGCAAAAATAACAAATAGTTGCAGACATTATGAAACATTGAATTTTATGTACTTTCATTTCTTTATTTGTCGCGCATTTTAAACCAAACCGTATGGACTTAAACGCTTTAGCAGGATTAGGAAAAATTGCCGGTATTGCGGGAATTGCAATAGGAGCGCTGGTATTAATCTTTAGTAGTGTTATTCGTAAGAATATTTTTCCCGGACTTACAAAAGATCAGGGCTACAAGGTTATTCGTATGATTTTGATGTTTGCCGGTGCTTTGGCATTTGTGGGCATCGGGGCATGGGTTTACCTGGATGTGGTAAAAAATGCGAGGGAAAGAGAGGGCCGGTTGGTATCGAGATACATCGTGGGCAATGTGGTTGATGTCAAGGGAGGGCCTGTTGTTAGTGCCAATATTGAAGTATCTCAAGATGATAGTTTTTTAGACAAAAGCGATGGAAACGGCCGTTTTGCACTGGAAGTAAAGGGTATTGGTCAAAAGTATCTCGATGTGGTGGTTAAGCACAAAAGCTATATTACCAATCGTGAAAAGGTAAAGGTAAACTTCGAGGGAAAGGACACAGAGATTAAACTTGGAAATGCCATTGTATTGCAGGATGCCTATCCTCCTGATCAGGATGAGATTTTGAATGACAACAGTGGCTCTGGTGATATTGTCAATACTCAGGATAAGGTGCCGGGTGGTCAGGCAAGGGGCGGGGCCCCTGTGTCTGATGGTTCAATGGCATACATTACCTTAAAATACATGGGAGATGCCCTAAACTGCAATCTCAATCTGAACATCAATATAGGAGGGTATGTTTTCAATCCAAATTCAAATCCGTTCACGATTGGAAACATTCCTGCAGGTACCCAAAACTATTCTATAGGAGGTATTATTACCTGTGGCTATGAAGATTGCAACGCCAAGGGGCAGGGAACGCTCTACGTTCAGGATAATGCCGTTTACTATGTAATGTGGAATTACTATACCTGTGATGTAGGGCTTTACAATCAGGCGGATTATAATCGCCTGAATGGGCTTTAGCGCGTGCGGTTCATGACTACACTTACGCTTTCCACATCCCCATTTATGGGAGGATAAAGTTTACTAAGTTTAATTTCTGCCTTTTGTACCGGAGGCATTTCTTTCAGCAGTCGGTCTAAAATACGATTGGCAACATGCTCTATAAGCTTTGATCGTATAGCAACTTCCTGTTTTACTATGCGATAAATAATCACATAATCAAGGGTGTCGTTTAGCTCATCTGTTTGGGCGGGGCGACTTAAGTCGCCCCACACCGTAACATTTACACGATAATCCGTACCGATTTTACCTTCTTCATCAAGGCAACCGTGATATCCAAAAAGCTTTATGCCTTCTACTTCAATTCTATCCATTATGCGGGAAGTTTGGCCAGGGCCGTACGCATACGTAGCAGCGTTTCCTGCTTACCCAAAATTTCACATATCTGAAACATGCTGGCACCCATACCCAAGCCGGTTACTGCTAGTCTAAATCCGGGGCCAACTTTTCCAAAACCGGTTTCTTTTTCCTTAAGATAAGCCTGAAAGTTTTCTTCAATGGAGGCCGCGTCAAAATGTTCCATGGCTTCAAAGCGGTCTGCAAGATTGGAAACGTGTTCCCTTGCTTCGGCATTCCATTTTTTCCTCAGTGTTTTTTCGTCATATTCAGTGGGAGCTACATAAAAGTATTCACCTTCTGTAAGCATATCAGCAATAAAGTACGCGCGCTCCTTCATAATGTTGGCAACCTTGGCAGCATAGGCCTTATCGGTGCTATAACCCTTGGCCTCGAGGTGGGGAACCAGGAGTTCTGCCAACTCTTCATCGGATTTCATCCGTAGATACTGTTGGTTAAACCATTTTGTTTTGTCGTGGTCGTATTTCGCTCCTGCCTTGTTTACACGGGATAGGGTAAAGGTGTCGATCAGTTCTTGCATGCTAAATAGTTCCTTTTCGGTTCCGGGATTCCATCCCAAAAAGGCAAGCATGTTAATAAAAGCTTCAGGAAAATATCCTTCTTCCCTATAACCTGATGAAATATTTCCTGTTTCAGGGTCTTTCCACTGTAGCGGAAAAACAGGGAAGCCAAGGCGATCGCCATCGCGCTTACTCAGTTTACCATTGCCGTCAGGCTTTAACAAAAGTGGTAGGTGGGCAAACTGTGGGCGGGTTTCTTCCCAACCAAAATAGCGGTACATCAAAATATGTAAGGGTGCAGAGGGCAACCACTCTTCACCACGTATTACATGGCTAATATCCATAAGGTGATCATCTACAATATTGGCCAGGTGATAGGTTGGCATTCCATCTGATTTGAAAAGTACCTTATCGTCCATATTGTTGGTATTGACCGATACCCAACCACGTATCATATCCTCAAATTTTACTTCCTCATTGCGTGGAAGTTTAATGCGGATCACATAAGGTTCGTTATTGTCCAAACGTTCCTGGGTTTCTGCCGCAGATAACGTTAGGGAGTTTTTCATTTGCGCGCGGGTCACATGGTTATATTGCCAGCTTGGGGTACCTGCACTTTTGGCCAGTTCCCGTACTTTTTCAAGATCCTCAGCGGTGTCAAAGGCATAGTAGGCATTACCCGATTCTATTAATTGATCCGCGTATTTTCTATATAGGTGCTTGCGCTCCGATTGTTTGTATGGGCCGTGGTTTCCGCCTACACTTTGACCTTCGTCAATGGGCATATTGCACCATTTGAGGGATTCAATAATATAGTCTTCTGCCCCGGGTACAAATCTGGTTTGATCAGTATCTTCAATTCTCAATAAAAAATCACCACCGTGTTGCTTGGCAAACAGGTAGTTATAAAGGGCGGTGCGTACGCCTCCCATATGCAGGGGGCCGGTGGGGCTAGGGGCAAAACGTACTCTTACTTTTCTTTCGCTCATTAGTGGTATTGAATTTGGGGCGCAAAGGTAAATATCTTAATGCGCTTTGTACCTTTGAATTGCAGCAATTAAGAAGTTTTGAGCACGTTTAAAATGGTTAAAAGCTGTATGATATCATGGAAATGAAAGATGCCCTTCGCGAAAAGCTGGAAATTTTTATACGCAAGTACTACCTTAATAGATTAATTAAAGGTTTGATATATGGCGTTGGGCTTGGCCTGGGTTATTTCTTTATCCTTACTGTGGCGGAGTATTTCGGGAGATTTGGTTCCCAAACCCGTTTTGTGCTTCTTATAAGCCTCCTGGCCGGGCTTATCGGCATTTTGGGTTATTACATATTGTATCCGGTAGCAAAGCTTTTTAATCTTGGCCGGAGGATTGGGTATGACAGGGCAGCACGATTGATCGGGAGGCATTTTCCCGATGTTGATGATAAAATTCTGAATACCCTACAGCTTCAAAATATTTCCTCGGCTCAGTCAGATTTATTAAGAGCTAGTATTGATCAGCGCATTGAGAGTCTTAGTCCTATTCCTTTTACCAATGCTATTGACTTTCGTGAGAACAGAAAGTATTGGCCAATACTGGTTGTGCCTGTTATTGTTTTTGCAGGAATATTTTTATCAGGTAGGTGGGATGTGGTAAGTGAAAGTGGAAAGCGTTTGGCCGCTTATAATGTGGAGTTCCTTCCAGAGGCCCCCTTTGATTTTGTTTTGAGGAATGATGATTTGGCTCGTGAACAAGGTGAGGATATTACTTTTGAATTATCCTTTCATGGCAAATCCATTCCTGCTGATGCTGAGATTTTGTTGCCGAGCGGGAATGGCCGTATGGCCAGAGGAAAGGACGGAAATTTTCTGTTTACCGTTAACAACCTTCAAAGCAGTTTTGATTTTCGGTTTTCAGCTGCTGGTTTTTTAAGTCCCGTTTTTCATTTGGAAGTGTTGCCCGTTCCCCAAGTAAATTCGTTCCTTCTTGGTGTGAGTCCACCTGCATATACTGGTTTGAAACCTTTTGAAACGGAGGCGAGGTTAGTACAGGATGTTCCCGAAGGTAGCAAGGTTACCTGGAAGCTAAACTTGCGTCAGGCAGATGAGGCCTTTTTAGTTATTGATTCAATAGCAGAGAAATTTATTGAATCAGGTGGTGAGGACTTTGTTCTTGAAAGGACGGTTAAAGATGATTTTGACTACACGGTCAAGACTAAGAATCAAATGATCTCGAAGAATAGTATTTCGGGGAACAGGCTGAAAGTTATAAGGGATGAATTTCCGAAAATACAAGTTGACTTTTCATTGGATAGTAGTATGGCTAATGTGATTTATTACTCCGGCCGTATTAGTGATGATTACGGTTTTTCGGGCCTTAAATTGATTATTAAGAGGGGAGATAAAGTGATTTCCAAAGCTCTGGGTATGCCTGGTTCCGGTGTCACAAGAGCGATTGGTGGTGTGATTACCCTTGATAGTTTGTCTGGTGGCGATAGCGAGAGTTTGAAGCTGTACCTCGAAGTGGGAGATAATGACGGTGTTAATGGCGCTAAGAAGGCACGTTCTGATGAATTTGGCCTGAACTTATTGGGTAAGAAGGCCAAGAAGGAAGAGATATCTAAGGAATATGATAAGTTCTTTAGCAGATCTAAGGAGAATCAGGAACAGTTAGAGGAAATACAAAAGGCGCTTGAGCGACTGCGTAAGGAACTCATGGATAAGAAGAGTTTGAGCTTTAAGGAGAAAACCAAGCTTAAGGATTTGCTGGAGAAGCAACAAAAGCTTCTTGAAAAGCAAAGGCAAAATGAGGAGCTTTTGGATAAGCTTCACAAGAAAGAGGATAAGCTGAGCAAGAAAAGCGAGGAGATTAAAAAGAAAGAAGAGGAAATCGATAAGATAGATGCTCAAAAGAAGGATGAGCTTGATCAGTTGTTGAAGGATATTGAAAAGCTCATGGAGAAGCTTGATGTGCAAAAGCTGGCGGAAAAACTTCAGGATATTAAGAAGAATAATGAGAACAGCCAAAAAGCACAGGACAGAAAAGATGATCTTATAAAGGATTTGAAGTTCCAAAAGGATCTTTTGGAACAGATGGAAAAGTTAGAGGACTTGGCTAAGGAAATGGAAGAATTGTCTAAGAAATCAGATAATAAAGACGGCAGTGAAGAAAGCAAGAAGCAAGAGGAGGTTAAGAAGGAGCTGGAAGAGGTAAAGGATAAGGTGGCAAAGATGAAGGAAGAGAACAAGGCCTTCGATAAAGCAAGTAAGGAACAAAAGGCCGAAGAGAAGGGTGAGGAGGCTTCAGAGGAATTGGATAAGGCCCAGGAGAGTTTGGATAAGGCCCAGCAACAAAAGGCTAATGATAGTCAAAAGAAAGCTGGGGAGAAGATGCAGGAAATGAGTGAGTCGCTCCAGAGTTCTATGATGCAGATGCAGGCCAAGGCTAATGAGTTGAATATGGCTACGCTCAGGAAGATTCTTGAAAATCTGGAGGTTCTGTCATTTGATGTTGAGAGTTTAAGTGATCGTAGTAAAAGAGTGGAGAAGGATGATCCATTGTTTAAGGACCTGCTAATAGAGCAAATGAGGCTTAAGGAAGGAGCACAGGTTATCGAGGATAGTCTTACGGTACTAGCGAAGAAAGTACCGGAAATAGAGCAGGATGTTTTTACGGAGTTGGATTTGATAAAAGCTAATCTGGACAAGAGTATAGAGGATTTACAGGAATTGCGAAGTGGGCAGGCCGCGGGCCATCAGCAATATGTAATGACCTCCGCCAATAACCTGGCCTTGATGTTGGATCAAAGTCTGCGACAGATGCAGATGATGGCAGCCCAATCCAAACCGGGTAATCAACAGTGCCAAAAGCCGGGAAGTAAGCCTGGGAGCAAACCGGGAAAGGCGCAAATTAGAAAAATGCAGCAGGGTCTTGGTGAAAAAATGGATAGAATGTCGAAGGGTAAGAAAGGTGATAAAGGCGAGGGTGAAAGTGGCAAGAAGGGTGAAAGGGGAATGTCGGGAGAGGATATTGTTAAGACCATTAGCGAACAGGAGCAATTGAGGCAAGCGTTGGAGGAATTGAGCAAGAATGAGGGTAATCAGGGTAGTAAGGGTAATCTTCAAAAGGCCATCGAGGAAATGAAGGAGCTTGAAAGAGAAATGTTGGAGGGGGAACTAAGTCCTGGTTATAGAGAGAGACTTAGGGAAATTGAATCAAGATTATTGGAGTCTGAAAAGGCAGAAAGGGAGCAGAAAACAGATGAAAAGAGGGAATCTGAATCTGCTAAGGAGTTGGATCAGTTATATCTTCAGGAGTTGAATAAGTATTTAAAATCTAAGGAAGAGGAAAATGAAACTCTGGATAGGTTACCGGTTGAGTTTTTAAATTACTATAAATCTGAAACCACAAAATATATTAGTAAGTGAAGGTTGTTTTAAACGACTACCCGCAATGGGCGTCAATGGTGAGGGATGAGCTTGGTAGATGGCTAAGTGTTTTGTCTGAGGAATTTGACGTTGAGGTCAGGGAGCTCCAGTACAATTTTGTAAATGATGACGAAATTATAGAGATTAATCGCGACTACCTTGTTCATGATTATGCCACAGATATTATCACCTTTGAGTATAGAGACGAACATAGTGTTAGTGGTGAAATTTTCATCAGTGTTGATACAGTTGTAAATAACGCCACAGGCTTAGGTGTTGCCAGGGTCGATGAACTCGACAGGGTTTTGGCACATGGATTTTTACATATAGTGGGTTTCAATGATAAAACGCCTGAGGAAGTTAGGGATATGAGACGGGCAGAGGATAAATGTTTACTTTTGCGCGCCAAAATTATGAATAACAAGTAGTTAATGGGTTTCACGTGAAACAGAGGTTATGTTTATAAGAGAATATGATGTTGTAGTTGTAGGAGGAGGTCATGCCGGTTGTGAGGCTGCAGCTGCGGCTGCCCGTATGGGCAGTAGTGTACTTCTGGTTACAATGAATCTGCAAACGATAGCTCAGATGTCGTGTAACCCGGCTATGGGTGGTGTCGCTAAGGGTCAAATTATTCGTGAAATCGATGCTCTTGGTGGGTTGAGTGGTATAATCACTGACAAGACAATGATTCAGTTTCGGATGTTGAACCGGAGTAAGGGTCCGGCAATGTGGTCTCCTCGTGCTCAAAGCGATAGAATGAGGTTTGCTGAGGAGTGGCGCTGGGCACTGGAGGAAATCGAAAACCTGGACTTTTTTCAGGACATGGTTATAGGTTTGGATGTGGTTGGAGGTAAGGTTGTTGGTGTTAAGACCCAACTCGGAGTGGACATTCGTTGTAAATCGGTGATCTTAACTAACGGAACTTTTTTGAATGGACTTATTCATATTGGGGATAAGCAATTTGGTGGTGGTAGAGCGGGTGAAAGAGCTTCTGTCGGACTTACGGCAGATTTGGTTGCCTTGGGCTTCGAGTCTGGAAGGATGAAAACAGGCACGCCTCCAAGGGTTGATGGAAGGTCTCTGGATTATTCTAAAATGGAGGAGCAACCTGGCGATGATTTTCCAGAGAAGTTTAGCTTTAGTGATGTTACTAAGTCTTTGGAATCTCAGCGTAGTTGTCATATAACCTATACTTCAACTGAGGTTCATGAGTTGCTCCGAGAGGGTTTTGATAGAAGCCCAATGTTTAATGGTCAAATACAAAGTTCTGGACCAAGGTATTGTCCAAGTATTGAGGATAAGATCAATAGGTTTGCGGATAAAGACCGTCATCAGATTTTTGTCGAGCCAGAAGGCTGGAGGACTGCAGAGGTCTATGTGAATGGCTTTAGTACCAGTTTGCCTGAGGATGTTCAATTTAAGGCTTTAAAAGCCATTGCCGGTTTTGAAAATGTAAAAGTCTTTAGGCCGGGTTATGCTATTGAGTATGACTTTTTTCAGCCTACTCAGCTAAAGCATACGCTTGAGACTAAACTTGTTGAGGGTTTGTATTTTGCCGGCCAGATAAATGGAACTACGGGATATGAAGAAGCGGCTTGTCAGGGTTTAATGGCGGGTGTTAATGCGCATAACAAGGTTCATGGCGGAGATGTGTTCGTTTTGGATCGTGATGAGGCTTATATAGGGGTGTTGATAGATGATTTGGTTACTAAGGGTACCGAAGAGCCGTATCGTATGTTTACCAGTAGAGCTGAATACAGGATATTGTTAAGGCAGGATAATGCGGATGAAAGACTTACGCCTGTGGGATTTGCTTTGGGATTGGCTGGTGAAGAGAGAATGAGAAGGTTGGAATCAAAGAAAAATTCTCAAGGCAAACTCAGTAAGTTTCTCAGGTCTCATAGTATTGAAATGGATGACGCTAATAAGATTTTAGTAGCAAAGGATAGTGCACCGGTTAATCAAAAGCTAAAGGTTGGGTCTCTTTTGACTAGGCCTCAGATAGGTTTTGTTGATCTTATGGCATTTGAGGACTTGTCTAATTTCGTACTTGATAATGAAATTGACAAGGAAGTTTGGGAGCAGGTTGAGATTAAGTTAAAGTACCAGGGTTATATTCAAAAAGAGCGATTGAATGCGGAGAAGTTTGATAGACTTGACAATCTCAATATCCCTAATGATTTTGATTATTCAAAGCTTAAGAGCATGAGTTTTGAGGCCAGGGAAAAATTAAATAAAGTTAAACCGGAGAGTATCAGGCAGGCAAAGCGTGTTAGTGGGGTGAGTCCTTCGGATATAAATGTGCTTTTAGTTTACATGGGTAGATAACAGTTTCACGTGAAACGAATATTATGATTGAAGTAAAAAATTGCCCCGTGTGCGGGGCAAATTCATTTAAAGAGGTTTATAAAGCTCCGTATTTTAGGGGTAATCATGAGCTTTTCTTAATTCAGGAATGCAACGACTGTCATCTATGGTTGACAAGTCCTAGGCCCGGTGATGATGAGTTGGGAGCGTATTATGAAACAGGGGAGTATATAAGTCACAATGACAAGAAGGAGGGTGTTGTTGATTATTTGTACCATGCTGTTAGAAATATTTCGCTTAAGCGGAAGCTCTCTTTGATAAATGAGGTAAATGGAAAAGTAGGCTCCTTAATGGATTTTGGTGCAGGCACGGGGCATTTTGCTGGTGTTGCAAAAAATGGAGGATGGAGTGTTACGGGAGTGGAGCCCTCTGAAGAAGCTAGAAGTGTTGCTAAAAATGCAAATGGGTTGGATTTAATTGATCCGGAAAAAATGGTTTGGGGAGACGCAGATTTTAACGTTATTACCCTATGGCATGTTCTGGAGCATTTGCCAAACCTAAGCGATCATATGTCCAGATTTGCGAGAGCTGTAAAGCCGGGTGGAGCGATAATCATCGCTGTTCCTAATCATGAATCATTGGATAGTAAAATATATAAGGAGTCTTGGGCAGCGCTGGATGTTCCTCTTCATCTTTATCATTTCAAGAAAAGCAATATTGCGCAGTTGGGTGATTTACATGGGTTAAAACTTGAGAGCACTAGGAATATGCCCTTTGATAGTTTTTATGTGAGCCTATTGAGTGAAAAAATTAAGAACGGAAAGCAAAACTTTTTTAAGGCCTTTGTAAATGGCTTAAAAAGTAATTTGAAAGGAAAATCTGATAAAAATCAGAGTAGTCTCATTTATATTTTGAGAAAACCCCTTTAAGTAGCGTTTAAGACATTAAGGGTCTTCTGTGGTATAACATGTCTTCCTTGTTGAGAAACGCTCTCAAATGGCTATTATTTAATCGTCCTGTAGGGGTTTAAAAATCAAGGCTTTACCCTAAGCAGACGGGCTACATTTAGGCTAAGGTCCGTTAGTACTACCCTTGGGTTGGCATTTCTGCTAATATCATAGGCAGCAGCGTCTAGTTCCTCCAGAATTTTGGGAGTATTTTTTTCGTGTACGAATTTTGAAAAATCCTTCAGCTTAAAGTTGATTTCCTTAAATACAGAGTTGAAATCCTCCATACTTTCAAAATGAATATTAAGTGAGTCTCTAAAAGTGTTGCTGCAAAATGTAAGGTAGTCTTTGAGTTTCTCTCTTTGAAAACGGCCACACTTATCAGACCACTCTATCATATGCACTAGTTTGGCACTGTAGCAGTTTCTTACCCATGAACTGAATAGGCTGGCGTAGTCTTTATATATTTCAGCACGTTCGGCAAGGTTTTTTGCCATAGCAAGATTGCCATCCGCCAAACGGGCTATCACGGAGGCGGCACTAGGGTCAAGTTTCTCTCTGTCTATCAGAAAATCCGTGGTAGTTTGTAATTTGAATTTTGGAATAAATACTTTTTGGCAACGGCTGTTAATTGTTTTGAGGAGAGCGTCCGGATCCTCACTAACCAATAGAAACACTGTTTCACTTGGGGGTTCTTCAAGAAATTTGAGAAGTTTATTGGCAGCCGGGAGGTTCATCCTCTCCGGCATCCACATAATCATTATTTTTTTTCGTCCCGAATACGATTTGAGCTGTAGTTTATTGAGAACAGAAGCACTCTCATGAACGCTTATGATAGCTTGCTTTTTCTCTATCCCCAGCTCCTCAAGCCATCTGTAAACACCAAAATACTCTTCTTGAAGTATAATATTTTTCCACTCGGTCAGGAACTCAATACTTGTTGGATACTTTGAGCTGGTTTGGGTTTTTGCAACCGGATATACAAAATGTAAATCTGGATAATTAAACGATGCCACTTGCTTACATGGCACGCAAGTTCCACAACTATCTGTAGCAGAAGGGTTTTCGCAAAGAAGAAACTGAGCATAAGCAATGGCCAAAAGCAAACCTCCGTTTCCCTCAGGGCCGAAAAACAGCTGACTATGGCTAACCCTGTTGTGGGTAACAGTTTCAATCAAATTAGTTTTAATAGAGTGGTGACCTGGAATTTGCTCAAACTGCATCTGCTGAATTCTTAAATATTAGAGTGTATTTTTGGCGTCTCAAAATTAGAACAAATGACCACAGTAAAGGATATTCAATTTAACAACCAAAGGGTGCTGATCCGGGTGGATTTTAATGTGCCACTGGACGAGCAACTTAAGGTTACTGATGATACACGAATCAGGGCTACCATACCTACTATTAAGGCTGTAATGGCCAATGGTGGCAGGCCGGTTCTTATGTCTCACCTGGGAAGACCCAAGGGAAATTACGATGAAAAATATAGTCTTAGCCACATTATTTACAAACTTGAGGAGCTTTCGGGCGTTAAGGTGAATTTCGCTATCGATTGTATTGGAGATGAAGTTGTGCAGGCTAGTAACGACTTAAAGCAGGGCGAAATCCTCCTTTTGGAGAATGTGCGTTTTCACGAAGGAGAAACAAAGGGGGATGAGCATTTTGCAAAAGAACTTGCCAGGAATGGCGATTTTTACGTGAATGATGCATTTGGTACAGCACATAGGGCGCATGCCAGTACTGCAGTAATTGCCCGTTATTTTGAGGGCAAAAAGGCCTTTGGATTGGTAATGGCAGCTGAAATTGAAAATGTAAACAAGGTGCTAAATAGCAAGGAAAAACCCGTAACTGCCATAGTTGGTGGGGCAAAGGTTTCCTCTAAAATAGCAATACTTGACAATCTTGTTGAGCGCCTGGACAATCTTATAATCGCTGGAGGAATGGCATTTACATTTATCAAGGCGAAGGGCGGGAAAATAGGTTCCAGTTTGGTGGAAGATGATTATCTCGAAACGGCAAAGAAAATATTAGATAAGGCTGAGAAGAATGGGGTGAAAATATTTTTACCGATTGATTCTGTTAATGCCGATAAATTTGACAACGAAGCCAAAAGATGTATTACGGACTCTGATGCTATTGGTGATGGCTGGATGGGACTTGATGTTGGGCCTGAAACTATAAATCAATTGGAGGGTGTATTAAAGGCCTCAAAAACGATCTTGTGGAACGGACCTATGGGAGTTTTTGAGTTTTCTAATTTTGAGCACGGTACTAAGGAGATCGCACGGATTATCGGAGAGGCAACCAAAGCTGGAGCTTTTAGTATTGTTGGAGGAGGAGATTCTGTTGCCGCTATTAAAAAATTCGGGATGGAGTCTCAGGTTAGCTATGTTTCTACAGGAGGTGGGGCTATGCTCGAGTATCTGGAAGGCAAAACACTGCCCGGAATAAAGGCTATTCAGGATTAGTAAACGGATCTTCCGCATTAAATGGACGTTGATCTGGCGGAAGCCAGGTCTCAAGGTGAGTGTCTATGGCTAGCAGGCTTTGATACACCTGGCTTTTTGAGGTTTTGCTAGCGAATTCTTCGGAAGTTGATATAAAAGGATCGATGAGATTGATAATGACAAGAAGTATCAATAGTGACTTTCCAAACCCGAAAACACCTCCTAAAATGCGGTTTACCAATCCAAGAGACATGGCTTGTAAGATTTTGGTCAGTAGAAAGCTCAAGGCAAAGGCGATGAGCATCACTACGCCAAAAATCAGTAAATAGGCCAAAATAGTAAGTCCGGTGCCATCCTGATTAATATACTTGGAGAGGAAAATTTCAACCTCTTCGGCATATTGAAAAGCGAGAAATATACCTATGATCACTGCGGCTATCGACACAAGCTCTTTGATCAAACCGTTGAATAAACCTCTTACCAAACCAAAAAGTAGAGGTGCCAGTAATATGAAATCTAGAAGAATCAAGTAACAAAAGTTTAAAGGGCTAAATGTAGTCTCAAAATAATGGACAAGGAAGAACTAAAGGAAAAGTGGACGGGAATTGTTAATAGGCTTTCTGCGAAGTTTGCTGATGGAGATGAAATGGACCTGGATTCAATAATATTTATGATAGGTGTGCAGGAGCTTGGTTTGGGTCTTAGAAAGTTTAAGAAGGATGAAAAGATAAACCTTATGCACATAGCCATCTGTAAGCTGCTTGAGCCCTATGGCTACTACAAATACACCGGTAGAGATGAAGATGGCTGGCCACATTATGATATAATAGAGAATCTTCCCGTGCTAAAACCCGGTGAGCAATCCTATCTTATGAAAGAAGCTGTGGTAAACTATTTTGAAGATTAACGGATATAGTCACATCCACCGGCCTGATTGTCATAAGGCCTTATATACACCGTTTTATAAACCTCTTTGTTTGGCTCTAGCCTAACATCTGCGCAGCCAATGTGAGTGATTGGGGTTAGGCCACGGGTGGCACGTGCTGTAAACACGGCATTTTTGTCATATTCAAATCGAACTTCACCTCTTTCATTGGTCCAGCCTTCAAAGAATTCTACAAAAGCACCGCTATTGGATGGAGCGAGTATTTCCACCCTGATATTTGCGATACGTGTACTGTCTTCAAAAGTTTTTACAACTATGGTAAAAGGATAGTCAGGCTCAGGATCTTCTTTTCCACAAGAAATGAGCAGGCCTATAAACAGGCTAAACAGGAGCGCTTTTTTCATGATTAATTTGTTGAGCAACCGTTATCATCGCTGCCATGAGGCTTAAGGTCGATGTACACAGTATTAGTACCCTCGTTTACTTCGGCAAAAGAGCAGCCCTTAAAGGAGCCTTTATTTGCAATAACCTCTACTACAACTCTGTTGGGAAAGTTATAATGAGTTTCGCCTCTCTCATCCGTTGCGTCATAATAATCAACGTAAGTAGGAGTAACAGGGGCGAAAACCCTCACGGACGCATTTTGTACCCTTACAGTATCGTTAGCTGTTACTACGATTGTAAGCTTGTATTTTGAGTTGTCTTTTTCGCAAGAAGGCATCAACAACACACCTGCACTAAGCAGTAAGGTAGCTGAAATCGCGGTAACGAGTCTTTTCATGGGTTTGACTAATAATTCACATCTTTGCCAAAAGCAAATATAGTAATTAACGAATACGAAAGGATTTTCGCCTTTTTATGGAATCTAAAATTAAGGAATACCTAAGTGAAGTTGAAAGCTTCAATGAGTCTGCACAAAATGAAATCGAAGCTTTTAGGATAAAGTACTTGGGCCGAAAGGGGAAGATACCTGCCCTCTTTGACGAATTTAAGACTCTGCCGGGAGATTTGAAAAAACGACTTGGTAAGGAGTTAAATGATTTAAAGCAAAGGGCCTCTGCCAAGGTTGATGAGCTTAAGGAAAAAGGAAATGCTGTTGTTTCGGAAGTGGAAAGGCCGGATTTGACTCGCCCTGTACATTTGGAACCCCTCGGGAGCAGGCACCCTGTAAACCTGGTTAAGAATGAGATTGTAAATATTTTTGAGAGAATAGGTTTTAATGTAAGTGAAGGTCCGGAAATAGAAGACGACTGGCACAACTTTACTGCACTTAACTTCCCCGAAGAACACCCTGCAAGGGATATGCAGGATACTTTTTTTGTGGCCAGAAACCCTGATTGGGCACTAAGGACACACACCAGTAGTGTTCAGGTGAGAACTATGGAAAACGAAAAGCCTCCCATCCGAACTATCTCACCGGGAAGAGTTTTTAGAAATGAGGCCATTTCCTCTCGTTCTCACTGCATTTTTCATCAAATAGAAGGATTGTATATAGATAAGGACGTAAGCTTCGCAGATCTAAAGCAAACGCTGCTGTATTTTGCGCAGGAGTTTTTTGGAAAAGACACTAAAATTCGTTTGCGCCCATCGTATTTCCCTTTTACCGAGCCTAGTGCTGAGATGGATGTTTACTGGGGTCTAGAAAATGAGGTGGACTATAGAATGACCAAAGGAACGGGTTGGCTTGAAGTGTTGGGATGCGGTATGGTTGACCCAAATGTTTTGGAAAACAACGGTATTGACTCTAAGATATACTCAGGTTATGCATTTGGAATGGGAGTGGAAAGAATAGCCATGCAACGCTTTCAGATTAGCGACATCAGGCTTCTCTTTGAAAACGATCAGCGCTTTTTAGAGCAGTTTCGATCAGCGCTCTAGCTAAGTTAGTTTATCAATAATAACGGCTAAGTCTCTGTCTTTTTGAGTAATAGTATCACCGGCATCGTGTGTGCTGAGAGATAAGCTTACCTTGTTATAAAGGTTGTGAATTTCAGGGTGATGATTGGCCTTTTCAGCCACCAAGGCAACCTTGGTGAGAAATGAAAAGGCCTGGATGAAGGTGTCAAATTCGAAATCCCTTTTCAGTTTATTATCTTCCTCCATCCACCCCCTGATCTATTCGATTTCGCTAATTTTCAGCATGTTGGTCATTCCACTTTCTTCAATTGGTATGCTGGCAATCTTCACTATTAAGTCTCCCTCGGTAACAAGGCCTTTGTCCTTCACAATTTGTTTAATCTCAGCAAAGGTTTTGTCGGTACTCTCCATGTTGTCATAAAAATAACCTCTCACACCCCAAATAAGGCTCACCGTATTTAGTATAGACCTGTTGGCGGTAAATACTATGATATTGGTTTTAGGACGGTGTGAGGAGATCTTAAAACCGGTATAGCCGCTAAAGGTCATGGTGAGGATGGCGGCAGCTCCAATTTGATCTGCAATTTTACTGGCGTTATAGCAGATGGAATCTGTTATGAAACGTTCATTTCGGAAGGTGGGAGGATTTTCTGTTTTGGTGGAAACCTTGCCACTTTCTTCTACATAGGCTATAATTTTTGACATTGCCTGGATTACGGCCACAGGGTGTTTCCCCACTGAGGTTTCTCCACTCAACATCACGGCATCGGCACCGTCAAGTACACTGTTGGCCACATCATTTACTTCAGCACGGGTGGGCGCAATATTTTCAATCATGCTCTCCATCATTTGGGTGGCAATAACAACCGGGCGACCAACCTTATGACATTTTTCCACTATCATTTTTTGGATAAGCGGAACGCTCTGCATAGGCACTTCCACACCAAGATCGCCACGGGCAACCATAATAGCTCCTGTTTCTTCTATGATACGGTCTATTTCAACCACGGCTTCGGGCTTCTCAATTTTTGAGATTACGCGGCATGGGGCATTGTTTTCGGCAATAATTCGCTTCAGTTCTATTACATCATCTGCGGAACGTACAAATGAAAGTCCGATCCACTCCATCTCATATTTGATAGCCACCTCTAAATCGGCAAGATCCTTCTCGGTTAAGCAAGGCAGTGAAATTTTTGTGTTGGGAAGATTTACTCCTTTTTTGGATTTCAGCGGGCCTCCGTGAATTACGGTAGCCTTAACTTCATCAATGCCATTTGTTTCGGCAATTTCCAGAAGAATTTTACCATCGTCAATTAAAATGCGTTCACCCACCTTTACATCGGCCGCAAACCTGGAGTAGGTCATAAACACCTTTTTTGAGGTGCCCATTTCATCCTTGTTGGAAAATATCAATGTGTCTCCATCCTTGAGTACGGCTCCCGGCTCAACGTTTCCCACGCGTAATTTCGGGCCCTGTAAATCTCCGAGAAGAGCAATATTAAGTCCGTGCTCTGTATTGAGTTCACGTGTTTGAGTTATTAGTTGAATCGCATCCTCATGATTACTATGCGAAAAGTTTACCCGGAATACGTTAACACCAGCTTGTACCAGCTTTAGCATCATTTCTTTGCTTGATGTGGCAGGCCCTAATGTGGCTATGATTTTTGTTTTGTTTAATGGCATTCTAATATTCTAAAAGTAAATTATTTATGTTTTTTGACTTTGCAAGGTCGATTTTTTGGAAGGCCCTAACATAAGAAAGCTTTTTTAACTCAATATTAAGGTTGGCCTCAATTTCACTCAGGCCTACTTCATCAAACCACAAAAAGTAGTCAAAAGTTTTAAGGTCATTAACCAACGGAACTGATTTCCCTGAATGAAAAAGGTTGTCAGACGCGGGTTCAGCCGCAGTATTACCTCGGTTTGAAGTAAGGCTCCAAAACACCTTCATTATCGGGTGTTCAAATGTGAATTCACTAAAGTAATAAACAGAACCTTTCCATTTCAACTCCCGATCCTGTTTGCTTCTCAGAAGTTTTAGATTTAGATCGGTGTTTAAGAGAAAGCTTAGGCGATGATCAGGGAGTTCGCTAACGATACCGAATACCGTGGCGTCTTTTAAATAAAAGTCATCATCCAGCCGAATCTTGACCATTTAGTTGATCTCTTACAATTTGTTTATAGGCTATTCGTGAGGCTTCTTCTTCAGCCTTCTTTTTACTGCTGCCCTTACCAGTACTTACCGCTTCGTTATCCACCAGCAAGGTGATTTCGTACCTGCGCAAATGACTTTCGCCCCAACAGCCGGTGATTTCGAAGCTGATATTCTTTTTGCTTTTTTGGCCCCATTCCAGCAATGCTCCCTTGTGGCTTGCTATTTTCGACTCCATGGCGTCAAGGTCCATTAAGGAAAGAATCATTCTTTCTACAATAAAACGTTTTGTTTCATCATATCCCTGATCCAGGTACAGTGCACCGAGAAGGGCCTCCAAGGCATCACCGTATATGGATTTGGCGTGAGCCGTACGCGCTGTACGTTTCACAACCAGCTTGTGCAAATTTAGTTGTAAGCCCAATTGGTTGAGATGTTTTCGGCTTACTATTTTACTGCGCATACTGGTTAAAAAGCCCTCTCCCCGGTTTGGATAGCACTCGTAAAGAAAATCGGCCACAACAGCACCAAGTATGGCATCTCCCAAATACTCGAGCCGCTGGTTGTTTAGCCTTGTTCCCGTGCTTTCATGTGATGCAGAGCTATGCCTCAGGGCCAGTTTATAATACCCTTCATTTTTTGGAGTAATGCCCGTGAGCTCTTTAATCTCCAAAAAAAAGTTCCCATCTTTAGTAAAATGGGAACTTAATTTTTTTAGCCAACGTAACATCAACTATACAAGCTTCCGCACTACAATGGATGCATTATGACCGCCAAATCCAAAAGTGTTGCTAATAGCAACGTTTACTTCTCTTTCTTGAGGTTTCCCAAAAGTGAGGTTCAGTTTTGAATCAATTGCCGGATCATCTGTAAAGTGATTGATAGTAGGAGGAACAATATTTTCCCTAACTGCCATTACGCATGCAAGTGTTTCCAGGGCTCCGGCTGCGCCAAGCAGGTGCCCGGTCATAGACTTAGTGGAGCTAATGTTAAGATCATAGGCATCATCACCAAATATGGCTTTGATGGCCTTTAATTCTGCAACATCACCCAGAGGTGTGGAAGTACCGTGCACGTTGATGTAATCAACGGCAGAAGAGTCAATTTGAGCATCCTTCAAGGCGCTTTCCATTACAGCTTTTGCACCAAGTCCTTCGGGGTGGGGTGCCGTAATGTGATGAGCGTCAGCCGACATCCCACCTCCAATTACTTCAGCATAAATGGTGGCACCTCTCTTTTTTGCATGTTCATACTCTTCAAGTATCAAACAGGCAGCTCCTTCACCAAGCACAAAGCCATCCCTATCCTTGTCAAAAGGTCGGCTGGCGGTTTGTGGGCTGTCGTTTCTGGTACTTAAGGCATGCATTGCATTAAAGCCTCCAATTCCAGATTTGCTAATAGCCGCTTCACTTCCACCCGATACACACGCGTCCATCATACCCAATCGGATATAATTGTAGGCATCAATAAGCGAGTTTGTTGAAGAAGCACAAGCAGACACAGTAGTGAAGTTTGGACCACGGAGGTTATATTTCATAGAAATTTGTCCTCCAGCGATATCCGCAATCATTTTAGGAATAAAAAAAGGATTGAAGCGTGGTGTGCCGTCACCGGAAGCGAAATTCAGGGTTTCTTCCTGAAAAGTTGAAATGCCTCCAATTCCAGAACCCCAGATTACTCCAGCCCTGTCAGGATTAAAAGAACTTGACTCGACCAACCCACTATCAGCCATGGCTTCATCGGCTACGACTAAGGCAAATTGAGAGTAACGATCCAGTTTCCTGGCTTCCTTTCTGTCAAAGTGCGCGGTGGGATCAAAATCTTTTACCTCGCAGGCAAATTGGGTTTTAAACTTGGAGGGATCAAAAAGAGTAATGGGCGCAGCCCCACTCTTCCCCGCCTTTAGGGCATCACAAGTATCCTTGTAAGTGTTCCCTATGGGGGTAAGTGCTCCAACTCCAGTTATTACAACCCGCTTTAACTCCATGGTTTTTTGCTAGAATTACTTCTTTGCTTCCTCGATGTATGATACTGCCTGCCCTACTGTAGCAATGTTTTCTGCCTGATCGTCTGGAATTTGAATGTCAAATTCTTTTTCGAATTCCATGATTAATTCCACAGTGTCGAGTGAATCGGCACCTAAGTCGTTTGTGAAGCTTGCCTCGTTGGTTACTTCATTTTCATCTACACCCAGCTTATCTACAATGATTGCTTTTACTTTTGAAGCGATTTCTGACATGGTCGATTTGTTTTGTAATTATTAGTGTGCAAAGAAAGTAAATTTATCAAAAAACAAACAATAGCTTACTTTAGCCGCCATAGATTAGTAGCTTAGTATCTAAGCTTTAGAGAACAAGAAAAAAAATTCATGAAAAAGATTGCTGTGTTTGCCTCCGGCAATGGCACTAATACAGAAAACATAGTCAACTATTTTGAGGATAGTGACCTTGCCAGAGTGTCAATTGTTTTTTGCAACCGTAAAAATGCGGGGGTAATAGACCGCGCAAAACTCTTAGGTGTAAGGTGTATAGTTTTCTCTCCGTCAGATCAGGGATACGAAACCGTCCTAAGTAAACTGCAAAGTTTAAAAATCGACATTATTGTCCTGGCTGGCTTTACCTCCAAGATTCCATCGTCTATTCTTGATTCCTATCCCCAAAGGGTGGTGAATATACATCCGGCATTGCTTCCAGACTATGGTGGCGAGGGAATGTATGGAATGAATGTACACAGGGCTGTGGTGGAAAATGAAGAAGAGGAAACCGGAATCACCATTCATTATGTAAATGATGAATATGATGAAGGGGAAATTATTTTTCAGGAAACTGTTGAAGTGGATTATGAAGACACTCCCGAGGATGTTCAGTATAAAGTGCAACAGCTGGAGTATCATCATTACCCTGAGGTTATCGAATACCTGATAAAGGACCTGGATTGATCGTAAACATTTATACAGATGGCGCGGCTAGTGGAAACCCTGGCCCGGGCGGGTATGGTGTGGTTATGGAAACCAGAGGCCTGAGAAAGGAGTTTAGTGGTGGCTTTAGGCGCACCACTAATAACCGCATGGAACTACTCGCTACAATAGTAGGTTTGAAAGCCTTAAAGCGGGTGGGCCTGGAGGTTCATATCTACTCTGATAGTAAATATGTTGTGGACTCTGTAAATAAGGGCTGGGTGTTTAATTGGGTGAAGAAGGGCTTCAAAGACAAGAAAAACCCTGATTTGTGGAGGGAGTTTTTGGAAGTATATCAAATTCATAAACCCAGGCTGCATTGGATAAAAGGGCACAATAATCATCCACAAAATGAAAGATGTGATGCCCTGGCCGTAGCTGCATATAAGGCCGGAGATCTGAAAGTGGATAAAGGCTTTGAAGATTCGGAAAAAAAATCCGGAATGTTTTAAAAGGAGATATAACTCTCAGGATCTACCGGGTTGGTGTCGTACCATAATTCAAAATGCAAGTGAGGGCCAGTGGTAAATTCACCGGAATTACCAATAATAGCAATGGGTTCACCGGCTCGTACCACTTCTCCCTGTTCCTTCAGGAGTGATGAGTTGTGCTTATAGGCAGATATAAATTCTCCCTGATGCTGTATTATCAGCACATTTCCGGTTTCAGAGGTCCATTCAGAAAAAATAACAATACCGTCCTGAACGGCCTTTATCACTTCATCCTTTTTGGCTACAATATCCACTCCCAGGTGATTTTCCCGGGGGTTAAATCCATTTATTACCAAGCCTTTTACCGGGTTGAAAAACGAAAGTCCTGCCCGGCTTAGCTCCGTTTCCACCGCAGGGTTAATGTTAAATTGCTCCTCTTCCTCCACCATGGCCCTAAGTGCAGAGTCTTCTTCAGAAAGGGGCCTTTTTAGCTCCACCTCCACCACGCTGTCGGTCATGGAAGTATCCGAAAAATTAATCGGAGCCTTACCTTCAATAATGTTCTTAATATTCAGGAGGTATCTTTTGTTGTAGGCCAATTGCCTTTCCAGGGAGTCGGTTGTAATGGTAAGGTCCAGTGCCCGTCTTCGCAAATCGGTGCTGGAGTATCCCGGAATATATTCCCTAATCGGAGTAAGAGCGATAAGTAAAGTAGTGGATGTAATAAGAAATACAATAAGAAAGCCCACCAAAAAGAAAACATTAAGCCTGCTAAGCTTTAGCGAAAGCTTTTCTTCAAAGGTGTCGTCATTAAGAATTACCAGGCGGTACTTGTTCCGCAGCTTTTGAACTATCTTTTTCTGATTGGGTGATTTTTCCTTTGCCATGAGGGGGCAAATATCGGAATCTGAAACAATTGTTTCCTTGCGGGGAAAATTAAAATATTTTTGCTGTTTTACAGTTACACCCATTGAATTCAATAAAAGGCGGATCCTCTGAAAACTCATAGAATAATATTACTTGCCACGGCTTTAGTTGTGATTGCAGCCTGCAAGCGCACTAAGGACACCTTTACGAGTCGTACATTTCACAATACGGTATCTCGGTTTAACCCCTTGTTTAACGGAGAGCAGGCTTTGCTAAAGGGCGAAAAAAGTCTTTCTCTTTTGCATGAAGATGATTTTTCAAAGATCCTTCCGGTGTTTCGCACAGGAACCAAGGCTCAGGCCAGCAACGTAAAGCCTGATATGGATAAGGCTGTTGAAAAAGGTACCAAGGTGATTACCGATCATTCTATGATGATAAGGAATGTGCAGAAAAACAAATGGGTGGATGACAGCTATTTGCTTATTGGTAAGGCCCGTTTTTATAGAAGAGAATATTTGGAGGCCCTCGAAACCTTTAACTACATAATTCAGGAGTTTCCTAAATCGGATATTTATGAGGAAGCGCGGCTTTGGGCCGCCCGTACCGAAACAGCATTGGGCAACTATATCACCGCCAAGGATAAGTTTGAGCAGATATACAGGAGTGAAAAACTTCCCGGTAAAATGAAGGGGGATGCCTTTGCGGCCTATGCCCAGTTGGAAATTGATCAAAAGAGATATACCCCCGCCTATCAGTTGCTTGAGCAGGCAGCAAATAAAACCCGCGATAAGGAAAAGGAAGTACGCTGGCTTTTTATAATGGGGCAGCTACAGGCCAAAACAGGTAATGATCAGGAAGCCAGTGAAACCTTTAGAAAGGTAATTAAGAAAGGCCCTCCTTATGAATTGCTTTTTCAGGCTCAGCTAAATCGCGCTCGTACCTATGATGTGATTTTAAATGATCCGGCCGTGGTTTTTAAAGACCTGCACAAAATGCTGAAGGATGATAAAAACTACGATAATCGCGACCAGATTTATTATGTGATGGCCGAGGTTTCGGAAAAACTGGAGGATGAGGGGAAAGTTGAGGAATACCTGAAAAAGTCTATTCGTACCAGCACTACAAATGTCAACCAAAAGGCATTGAGCTACTTAAAGCTTGGAGAGATAAATTTTGATAATAAGATGTACCCCACAGCGGCAGCTTATTACGACAGTACTTCTACAAATCTGCAAAGCACTCACCTCAGGTACAAGGAAATCCAGAAGAAAAAGGAAAGCCTGGCTGAATTGGTTCAAAACCTGAATACCATCACATTACAGGATAGCTTACAACTTCTGGCTAGCTACAGCGAAAAGAAAAGGTTTGAAAAGATTGATAACCTCATTGCTCAGAAGAAAGCTCAGGAGCAGAAAGAGAGAGAAAAAGAACAAAACCCTTTTAATCAGATGCCGGGTGCTGGCGAAACTTTTGCCGAAAACAGTCAGGCAAGCATTCAAGGTGGAACATGGTATTTTTATAATCAAAGACTACGCGCTGCAGGTATAAGCGAGTTTACCACTAAATATGGAAACAGAAAGCTTGAAGATAACTGGCGGAGAAGTGATAAAGCTCTTACCGGTGACTTTGGAGATGGTAATACGAATACGGCAGATAGCGAATCAGGGGAGCAGGAAGGAGAAAATACTGCCAGCAAATCTCAGAGTGAGGAACGTGAGGAATACCTAAAGGATATACCCCTTACCGAAGAGGCCATGCAGGCAAGCCACGGTAAAATTGTAAATGCTTACCTGAGGGTTGGCGCCATATATAAGGATGACTTTAACGACTATCCTTCTTCTGAAGACAATCTGAAGGCCTTGCTTAAGAGGTATCCCGATCTGGATTTGAAACCTCGTGTTTGGTATATGCTCTATCGGGTAAATCTATTGGCAAATGACGCTAAAGATGCCGAGTACTACAAGAATCTTATAAAAACCAACTACCCCGAGTCGGAGTACGCTGCATTGGTAGATGGGTTACAACCCAAAGATGAACAGGATGCCAATAGGAGTTTGGCTTATTACAAAAAAACCTATCACACCTACGAAAAGGCTGCATATAGAAAATCATTAACGATGGCCGATTCGGGCTTGGTGGCTTTTGGGAGTACAGATCAGGGCTCGCGATTTATGATGGTAAAGGCCTTTTCACAAGGTAAGCTTGGGCAATCATCAAAAATGAGCGAAACCTTAAATGCAGTTGTGGTAAAATATCCGGGAACGGAACAAGCTGCAAAGGCGCAGGACATCTTAAATCAGATGGCGGCTCCGCCAGTTGCTGAGAATAAAGCCAGTGCAAAAGGCGATGGGGCAAAGGATAAAGGCAATGATGCAGAACCGTCAAAGCCTGTTTCAAAGTATGTTGCCAATGCCTCGGAAGAACACAAATATCTTTTGGCATTGCCAAACATTAAGGGGTTGGTAAATAATGTTACCATTGAGCTTTCCGATTTCAATAAGAAGTTTTTCAAAAACATTCCATTAAATACCAAGGCTATTTACATTAGTGCAGAGAAGCAAATGATATTGGTGAGTGGGCTTCCAAATGAAAAAACAGCAATCCAGTATTTTGAGGTTTTGGATCAGCAAAACACGCTTGATAAAAATCTTGCTGGTCAGAACTTTCAACATTTTGTAATTTCGAATTCCAATTTTTCGAAATTCTATCAGGATAAAGACTTTGAGGGATACGAAAAGTACTTTTTGGAGAATTACAAAAAAACAGAATGATCAGTAGCATGATTAAAAAAAGCAAAGCAGCAGACGAATCCGGACAAGCAAGCAACCGAATAATGGCGGGCACCACCATCGAAGGTGATGTAAACTCAAAGGGCGATATCCGTGTGGATGGATCTCTAAAGGGTAATATCACCATTACCGGGAAGCTTGTAGTTGGTGAGAAGGGCAGGGTAGAAGGAGAGATAAAGTGCTCTAACGCCAATGTGTCGGGAGACCTTAGAGGTAAGATAGAAGTGAGCGAGCTTTTGGCACTTCAGGCTACTGCCCGTGTAAATGGAGAGGTGCTCACCAATAAACTCTCGGTAGAGCCCGGAGCAGAGTTTTCAGGTTCGTGTAGTATGGGTTCGGTAATTCGAGAAATAAAAAATGAAGAAGGACAGCAGCCAACCCACGGAAAAAGCACCTCCGGAAAAGGAGCGACAGGTTAACGTTTATATTAAGTACAGTGCCATGGCCTTTCAAATGGCCGGTATAATTGGCGGGGGAGTATGGTTGGGATACTGGCTGGATCAACGCTACAATACCAAAACCCCGTGGTTCACCATTGGCATTGGTCTCTTTTCCATTTTTGTTGCTCTCTATGTTTCCCTAAAGGATTTCTTTAAAAAAACATGAGTATTTCTAAAAACCTTCCGGGCTTCGCTATCCGGCTGATTGTGCTTAGCGGTATTTTGGCAGGGCTAAGCTTTCTTGTTTTAAAATCCACTCCACATCATCTGGCCTTGGCCGAATTAGTAGAAATTTACACCTATCTGATTGTACTTACCTTGCTGAGTTTTTCCCTTGTAATGCAGGCCGGTAGTAAAAAATATGATCGCGCAGGTTTTGTGTTTTTGGGCCTGGCCCTTGTAAAACTCATGCTGTCCTTTGCTTTTTTATGGCCTGAAATTTCTTCCGGAGGCGAGAGTGCCAAACCCTATCTCTTCCACTTTTTTACCCTCTATTTTTTGTACTTGGGCTTTGAAGCATGGCAGGTGGTAAAAGTTATCCAAAAGGCCGACCCAAATATTGGTGTTACTCAGTATAAAGATTTAGACGAAGACGGGTAATTGTTTAAAGTTTTTATCTCTACATTTGCAGCGATTTTGAAAAACGCCTAGCTGATATTTAAAGTAATGCGCAAACAATTAAACTACAGTTGGTTATCCGTTTTGGCTTTAGCCTTAATATTAACCAACGGTGTGGTTGCTCAAGACCATAAGGGGCACAATCACGAAGAAAATGTTACCGAAACAGTAGAAGAAGCTACTTCTGCTCATGAATCAGTAGCTCCAACTTTAGAGGACGAGGCGTATGATCCTACTCCTGTAGTGATGCATCATATTCAGGATTCCCATGGTTTTCATGTATATGGAGAAGGGGAAAATGCTGTAAGTGTTCCTCTGCCGGTGATACTATGGACAGACAATGGTCTTGTTACCTTTATGTCTTCTGCCTTTCATCATGACGTAGAAGGACATCATGTGGTTGAAAGCAACGGAATGCGCTTTGTGAATGTACATGAAGATATTTATCAACTCAATGATGGTGCAGAAGCAATAGAGTTTGATGCTGATCATCATCCCACAAACGCCTCTAAGCCTTTTGATTTCTCTATAACCAAAAATGTTTTTACACTTTTATTAGCTTCACTAATAATATGTGTTGTGTTTATGAGCGTGGCCAGGCGATACAAAAAGGGACATGAAGTGCCTAAAGGACTTGCCGGCTTTATGGAGCCTTTAGTGGTATTTGTAAGAGATGATATTGCTGAGCCAAACATTGGTAAGAAATATGAGCGCTACATGCCGTTGTTGCTTACCATGTTCTTCCTTATATGGGTTTTAAACCTTATCGGTTTGGTGCCTTTCTTTCCGGGAAGTGCCAACATGAGTGGGAACATCGCCTTTACCTTATCTTTAGCTTTTATCACTTTATTGGTTACCAACTTTAGTGGAAACAAGGGATACTGGAAACACATATTACTACCACCAGTACCTAAAGCACTTTGGATTATTATGATTCCTGTGGAAATCATCGGTATCCTTACAAAGCCTTTCGCTCTTATGATTCGTTTGTTTGCAAACATTACTGCAGGCCACATTATCGTATTGAGCCTTATCTCACTTATTTTCATATTTAAAACTCCGGCTATGGGATTGGTATCAGTGCCTTTTGCATTGTTTATCTCCGTGTTGGAATTGTTGGTGGCTGCTTTGCAAGCCTATATTTTTACGATGCTCACCGCGCTATTTATCGGTACTGCCGTAGCGGAAGATCATCATTAATAAATTGAGTGTATTGTTTAATAATAAATCCTGATTAATTATGAGTTTTGCTGCAATTGGAGCTGGTTTAGCTGTTATCGGTGCTGGAATAGGTATCGGACAAGTAGGTGGTCGTGCAATGGATGGTATTGCCCGTCAACCAGACGCTAGTGGAAAAATCCAGACTGCGATGATTATTGCTGCTGCATTGGTAGAGGGTGTTGCCCTTTTCGGTGTTGTAGTAGCTTTGATTTCGTAATCATTTGGAAAACAAAAAGAAGAGCTTACCAACGGTTGGTTGGTAAGCTCTCTTTAAAAGAATTGAATCGAGGATTCACACGTATTTAAATTATAAAACAAAATGGATTTAGTTACACCGGAAATAGGCCTGATTTTTTGGACCACCGTTACTTTCGTTATCCTGCTTTTTCTTTTGGCAAAATTTGCCTGGAAGCCAATATTGTCAGCTGTAAAAAACCGCGAGGAGTCTATCCGTGAGGCACTTCTCTCTGCTGATAAGGCTCGTGAGGAAATGGCACAACTTAAATCTGATAATGAGCAAGTGCTTCGTGAGGCTCGTGCCGAGCGTGATTCTATCCTTAGGGATGCCCGCGAAATCAGGGAGAAAATGATAGCTGATGCTAAGGAAATAGCCGGAACAGAGGCTAATAAAATGGTAGAACAAGCCAGGGAATTGATTGAAAATCAAAAAATGGCAGCTATTACCGATCTTAAAAATCAGGTTGCTTCAATGTCTATTGAGATTGCTGAAAAGATAATCCGTAAGCAATTGGAGAATAAGGAAAATCAGGTTGCTCTTGTAGAAGAACAATTGAAGGATTTCAAATTAAACTAAGCTACTGACTGATGATTGTAACGACCCTAAATCGCAGATACGCGAAATCTTTTCTTGGACTTGCTGTAGAGCAAAACGTGCTTGAGCAGGTAAAAGATGATATGGCGTTCATTCTCCAAGTTATCGAGTCGTCAAGAGAGTTTCGCACCATGCTTAAAAGCCCCGTTATTAACGAGGATAAAAAGAAAGCGGTACTCACAGCTGTAATAGGCCCTTACGTAAGTGTACTTACAAACTCCTTCATTGATATTATTTTGAGAAAGAGTCGTGAATCACAACTTCAGGGGATTGCACATGGCTTTAAAAACCTTTATCGTGAGTATCACGGTATTGAAGAAGCTGTTATTACATCAGCCCATGAGCTTACAGCGGCACAAAAGGAAGATATCCGCACCAAGCTTAAAGGCGTTACAGGTAGTAAGATCGAGATCAAGGAAATTATAGATCCATCAATTATTGGTGGAGTTAAAATAAGGGTAGGCGACAAGCAATACAACGGCAGCCTTGCTTACCAGTTGGAACAGTTGAAGAGACAGTTTCAGGAGAATCAATACATCGCAGACTTTTAACATTACCATTGATAAAGGCTAATTAAAATGGCAGAAGTAAAACCCGCTGAAGTATCAGCAATCTTAAGACAACAACTTGCCGGATTCAAAAGCGAATCTGAACTGGAAGAAGTAGGAACCGTATTGCAGGTAGGTGACGGTATTGCCCGTGCCTATGGTTTGAGCAAGGCTCAGGCTGGTGAGTTGGTTGAATTTGAAAACGGTCTTAGAGGTATCGTACTGAACCTTGAAGAGGATAACGTTGGTATTGTATTGCTTGGAAAGGCAGACAATATTAGAGAAGGAAGTACTGTGAAACGTACCAACCAGATTGCCTCCTTAAAAGTAGGTGAAGGTTTACTCGGCCGTGTAGTTGATACATTGGGTAACCCTATTGATGGTAAAGGACCAATACAAGGCGATACGTATGAAATGCCATTGGAGCGCAAGGCACCAGGTGTTATCTACCGTCAGCCGGTAACGGAGCCCCTACAAACAGGTATTAAGGCGATTGACTCCATGATTCCGGTAGGACGTGGACAACGTGAGTTGATTATTGGTGACCGTCAAACAGGTAAATCTACCGTGGCGATTGACACCATTATCAACCAAAAGGAATTTTACGATAAGGGAGAGCCTGTATTCTGTATTTATGTGGCTATCGGTCAAAAAGGATCTACAGTAGCGGGTATTGCAAAAACCTTGGAAGACAAGGGAGCAATGGCCTATACAGTGATTGTTGCATCTAACGCAGCTGATCCTGCTCCTATGCAGTTTTACGCACCGTTTGCCGGAGCCGCCATTGGCGAGTTCTTCCGTGATACTGGTCGTCCTGCACTTATTGTATATGATGATTTATCAAAACAAGCTGTTGCTTACCGTGAGGTATCTCTACTATTGAGACGTCCTCCGGGTCGTGAGGCTTATCCTGGTGATGTGTTTTACCTGCACAGCCGTTTATTGGAGCGTGCCGCTAAGGTGATCAATGATGATGGCATTGCCGCTCAAATGAATGATCTTCCTGAGTCACTGAAAGGAATGGTAAAAGGTGGTGGCTCATTAACCGCACTTCCTATTATCGAAACTCAGGCCGGTGACGTTTCTGCCTATATCCCTACCAACGTAATTTCTATTACTGATGGTCAGATTTTCCTTGAAAATGACTTGTTCCTCGCTGGTGTACGTCCTGCAATTAACGTAGGTATTTCTGTATCTCGTGTGGGTGGTAACGCTCAGATTAAATCAATGAAAAAGGTGGCCGGTACACTTAAGCTTGATCAGGCTCAGTACCGCGAACTGGAAGCTTTTGCCAAGTTTGGTTCTGACCTTGATGCTGCCACCATGGGAGTAATCAATAAGGGTAAGCGTAACGTGGAAATCCTTAAACAAGGTGTAAACAGCCCGGTATCTGTAGAAAAGCAAATTGCTATCATCTACTGTGGTACTAAAGGTTTGCTTAATAATGTGCCTGTAAATAAGGTGAAAGCCTTTGAAAACGAATTCATCGATTTCCTTTCCAACAAGCATCAGGATGTGTTGGATACTTTGAGAGCAGGTAAGCTTACCGATGAAGTTACTGACGTGTTGACGAAAGTGGCAAAGGAATTATCAGCGAATTATTAGTAGGAAATTAGTAAGGAATAGGGAGTAGGTGCTAAGGACTTACAGCTCCCGACACCATACTCCATACTCAAAAAAATGGCGAACTTAAAGGAACTTAGAAACAGGATTGTATCAGTATCATCTACCATGCAGATTACTTCTGCCATGAAGATGGTATCTGCTGCCAAGCTAAAGCGCGCGCAGGATGCTATTACACAGATGCGTCCCTATGCTCAGAAGCTGGAGGAGATATTGGTTAACCTCAGTGCCTCTTTAGACAGCTCAGAAGGAGTTTACTCCCGTAAGGCTGATAAAGTTGAAAAAGTACTTTTGGTGGCGATATCCTCAAACAGAGGTTTGGCGGGTGCTTTCAATGCAAATATCATGAAGGCTGTTCTTCGCCAGATGAAGGAGAATCCAGGCGTTAAGTATGAGATTTATGGCATTGGTAAAAAGGTATATGACTTAAGCCGTAGAAGAGGATTTACCTTGGCAGGCGAGCGCAATGCCATTTACGATGATCTGACATTTGATAACCTGAGCGAAGTTGCTGAAATGCTGATGAAGCGTTTCCGTGATGGTGACTATGATCGCATTGAACTTATCTACAATCAGTTTAAAAACGCAGCTGTACAGTATGTGCAGGTTGAGGAGTTTTTGCCGGTAAGAGAAGTAAAAGGAGATGTGTCCCAAAGCACAGGTGATTATATTTATGAGCCTGGTAAAGAAGAAATCCTGGAAGACCTTATTCCTAAGTCATTAAAAACTCAGCTTTTTAAAGCGGTGTTGGATAGTAATGCTTCTGAGCATGGTGCCCGTATGACGGCTATGCACAAGGCTACGGATAACGCCTCTGAACTTAGAAAGCAATTGAAATTGTCTTACAACAAAGCCCGTCAGGCAGCTATTACCAACGAAATCCTGGAGATTGTAGGTGGTGCTGAAGCCTTGAAAGGATAAGTTAGATTTTAGACACTAGATATTAGAACCCTGATTGGCGAAAGCTGATCAGGGTTTTTTGGTTTAGGGTATATTGTGTTCATCTCTGTGCTAAACCAAATTACATTTGTGATATGACAAGCACTTTTAATAGCGCACTACTGGAGAAGGATTTTCTTCTGATCGAAACCCTCGCTCGCCAAATATGGACGCAGCATTACACGCCCATAATTGGAGCCGGGCAGGTGGCTTATATGTTGGAGAAATTTCAAAGTATGGCCGCCATGCAAAAGCAGGTTGCTGAAGGCTATGAGTATTATTTGGTTTATGATCAGGGAAAGCCTGCCGGCTACTTTTCTTTTCTGCCTGAAAAGGAGGCTGTATTTTTAAGTAAGATTTACGTTTTGGCCGAAATGCGCGGCAGAGGTATAGGCCGTAAGGCGATGGATTATATACAAAATCAAGCTATAAAGCGCGGTTTATATTCTATCCGGTTAACCGTAAATAAGTATAATACCAAGAGTATTGAGGCTTACCTTAAAATGGGTTTTGAAAATATAAGACCTGTGGTTTTTGATATTGGCCAGGGCTATATTATGGATGATTTTGAAATGGTAAAAAGGTTAAATCGGGAATAAGGAAAAGAGTATATCTTTAAAAAATGTCTAAACCCACCATTGCATTAATAACTATAACGGCCTTTCTTCTGAGTTCATGTCCGGGAGACAGCGAGCCACAAACCCGATACATTACCAAAACCATAGAGGTTTCGGCATCGGCCTACAATTCCCTCCACTGGCAAACGGAGGGCAACCCCAACATTACGGCCTTTGGCGACACCCTAAAGCCCGGAATGAAGGTTATAGCCGTCTCCAGGGATTTATTAGACTCCGGGCTTGTGTACAATAAGCAGATTTCTATAGAAAACCTGCCGGGAATTTATACTGTAAAGGATAAAATGCACAGCAAGCACAGGCGCAAAATTGATATTTATATGGGCACAAATCTTGACTCGGCAAGAACCTGGGGACGTAAAAAAGTGAAGATTACCTGGATAACCGATACGGTGGTGGAGTAGGAAGTTAAACAAGCGTTAAAGATCGCATCATTCAGAAAAGTTAGCGTTTGCTATCAATAAAAACTTCATTTGAAACTAGCCACATTCACTTTCCGACTTCCGTATTTCCTAATTGCCATTCTACTTTTTGCTATCGAAGTGGTAATCGCCATCTTCTTTAAGGATGGCTTCATACGCCCTATTCTTGGAGATTTCCTGGTGGTGATCTTAATTTATTCTTTCCTGATGGCTTTTGTTGTTATGAACAAGTTCAGGTGGGCTCTGGCTGTTTTAGTGTTGGCCTGTTTTATTGAGTTTCTTCAGTATCTCAACATTATGGCTATGCTGGGTTTAAGCCACAATACTTTTACGCGTATGGTACTGGGTACCACATTTACATGGGAAGATATACTGGCCTATACACTAGGTATTGGCTTTGTAATAGGGGTAGAATATTTCAGGGATGGCAAGGGCCAATAACAGCGCGATTTTCAAAAAACAGAGATTGTGGAATTTTGGCGTTAGATTTGATTACCATTGGCTCTATTCAATTTGTT
The DNA here is from genome assembly GCA_048267305.1 of Owenweeksia sp. Taxonomy (GTDB): domain Bacteria; phylum Bacteroidota; class Bacteroidia; order Flavobacteriales; family Schleiferiaceae; genus Owenweeksia. Next base: position 80,537 of record JBLWXT010000012.1, read on the forward strand.
GATTTGAAACACCTCCCGCTTACACTACGCGCCCGTATTTTTATGTCGATGATCCTTATCATCCTCATATCTTTTTTCCTTACGGGAGCTATCACATTCTATCACTTTAAAAACGCTAATGAGCGATACCACCAGGAGCGGCTCAGGCGTAAGGAGTATGCGGTTATTGAATCCATAAACTACTTTTTGAGGGAGCAACAAACCATAGATGCCAGCAACGATTCCATTGTGAGCATGTTTGACGATAAAATTTGTGAGCTCTCAAAAGTAAACAGTATGGACATAAGTATTTACAGCCTTAGCGGGCATATGCTTATTACCAGTAACCCTGTGCTTAGAGATAAAGGATTGGTGCGCGATAGTTTGGTCAGCACCCTGGTGCGTACTATAAATGAACGGTCGGGACAAGTGGTGGTTAGTAACGACACGAATGGCATGAAATATTTGTCTTCCTATGATCTCATCCACAATTTACAGGGCAAGCCATTGGCTATTGTAAACGTACCTTATTTTGATACAGAAGATATTCATCAGCAGGATGTTCAGAATTTTTTGATGCGCCTTGGGCAGATCTATCTGTTGCTGTTTTTGGTATCCATTCTCATAGCCTACTTTTTGGCTAATTACATTACCGGTTCGCTTAACGCGATTGGCCAAAAATTAAAGAACATCCGGATAAATGAGCCTAACCCACCCCTGGAGTGGAAGTTTGACGATGAAATAGGAACGCTGGTAAATGAATACAACCGCATGTTGGCAGAGCTTGAAAAGAGTGCCGCTAAATTGGCTCGTACCGAACGTGAAACCGCCTGGAAGGAAATGGCCAAGCAGGTAGCCCATGAAATTAAGAACCCGCTAACACCCATGCGCCTTAGCGTACAGTATCTGGAGAAAACCCTTAAATGTGCTGATAAGGAAAAGCTTTCTGAGTTTACCGAAAGTATGATCAGCCAAATAGACACGCTAAATAGCATTGCCGATGCCTTTTCGCGTTTTGCCAGCATGCCGGAGATGAAGCCTGAAAAGTTTAACGTGGCAGAGGCCGTGCAAAAAGTAATTGTGCTCTACCCCGGTTACGATATTAAGCTCACTGGCAGGGATAGTAAATTAGCCATAAAAGGCGATAAGGATCAGTTTGTAAGGGCATTAAATAATTTAATTAATAATGCTATACAGGCTATTCCGGAAGGCAGAGAGCCCCATATAGCTTTGCAGGTTGAAAGCAAGGATAAGGAGGTGCTTATTTCCATACGCGATAATGGTGTAGGCATACCCGAAGAACAAACCGAGAAAATATTTGAGCCTCAGTTTACAACCAAAACCAAAGGCATGGGCCTTGGCTTAGCCATGGTAAAAAATATTGTAGACGGTTTTAATGGTAGCATATGGCTTACCTCAGAGGTGGGTTGCGGCACAACATTTTACATTTCTCTGCCGGCAGCCTAAATGCCTCATTTCCCTTTTTTATTTTTGAAGCAAATTTCTGTAACCCCTTTTAGTAGAACTCCTAAAATATACTTTATGAAACTTAAAAAGCTTTCTCTAACCTTTGTGGCGCTGTGTTTGGCCCTAACCGGCTATAGCCAAAATGAGGCAGCAGCGGTAGGCTTTGGTGCCATTGAAGTTACAGGCCAGGCCAGCATAAGCCTTCCGGCAGATTATGCCGAAATACAAATTGGGAGTAACGTCAGAAATGCCGATGCTGCCGCTGCGCATAAGGAAGCAACTGCTCAAATGGCTAAAGCCATTGAATACCTTAAGAAGCAAAAGGCCGTATCGGATGTGAAAACCACCAGGGTAAGTCTTAACACCTATTACAAGGGTAGTCGCGGTGAAAATGTGGAATACTCAGCAAGTCAGTCCCTCTCTTTTTGGTTAAACGACCTGAGTAAGTATGACGAAATTATGTTGGGCCTTATTTCGATTGGCGCAAATAACATCAACAATGTAGTTTTTAAATCATCTCAATCAGAAAGCGCAAAGAATACTCTACTACAACAAGCGATGCAGGATGCCCGGAAAAAAGCAGAGCTTATGGCTGGGGAATACGGCCAAAAAGTGGGTCGCGCTATGATGATATCTGACAGAGTAGGGATGGGAAACCCATCGCCTGTGATGGAGTACAAGATGGCTTCATTTGACTCTGCAGGGCCATCAGTAGAGGGTGGAGCTATTGAAATTTCAACTACAGTAAACGTTCAATTCGCACTTAAATAAAACCAAGCAATATGTCCTACGAAAACATTCTAGTAAACCACGAAGATCAGTATGCGGTGATTACAATCAATCGCCCACGGCAAATGAATGCGCTGAATAAGCAAACCATTGAGGAAATACATAAGGCCTTGGTTAGCTTTTACAGCAACAGGGAAGTGAGGGCCGTAATTATTACCGGAGGAGGAGATAAGGCTTTTGTAGCGGGAGCTGATATTAAGGAGTTTTCCGATTTTGATGTGGCTCAAGGTCAGGAGTTGGCAGCCCGTGGTCAGGAGTTGCTTTTTGATTATGTAGAAAACTTTAGCAAACCTGTAATTGCGGCAATTAATGGTTTTGCCCTTGGCGGAGGCTTAGAGCTTGCCATGGCTTGCCACATGCGGGTAGCTTCCTATAATGCAAAACTCGGTTTGCCGGAAACGGGTCTGGGTCTTATTCCGGGCTATGGAGGTACTCAGCGTTTAGCGCGATTGATAGGCCATGGACGAGCTTTTGAGATGATTGCTACCGCAGGTATGATTGATGCCGACAGAGCGCATCAAATGGGCTTGGTTAATCATGTATTTAGCGCAGATGAGTTGATGGCAAAAACCATTGAACTGGCTCAAAAAATGATCCGCAACTCACCCAATGCATTGCGTAGTGCTATAAAAAGCATAAATGCAGGACATCAAATAGGTGTTGATGGCTTTAAGGTAGAAATAGAGGAATTCGGCAAATGTTTTGGAACAGAGGATTTCAAGGAGGGTACCAGAGCATTTTTAGAGAAGAGAAAGCCTTCTTTTAATGCGTGATCCACATTATCTGAAAATTGAAAAGAGCGCCCGCTATTTTCTTAGCGGGCCTCTTGAAAAGGAGTATGATACCATCTGTTTTGCCCTGCATGGCTATGGTCAGCTAGGGCAGTATTTCATTCATAATTTTAAGCATCCGGATTTTGAGCGAACCCTCTTTATTGCACCGGAGGGCTTGCATCGCTTTTATCTCAATGGTACCAACGGGCGAGTGGGCGCCAGTTGGATGACTAAGGAAGATCGCTTAAAGGATATTGAGGATTACTGTAATTACCTTGATGAGGTTTATCGCCATTTTGAAGATAAAACATCTACAGCCAAAAGAGTTGGGGTTTTGGGATTTTCGCAGGGCGTGGCAACTGCTTGCCGCTGGCTTTCAAAATCTACCTATAAATTCGATTTCTTAATAAACTGGGCAGGGGCTTTTCCTCCTGATTTGGATTTAGAGCAGGCCATGGGTAAAATGGCCAGGCTACCAGTGCACATGCTCCTGGGTGATGAGGATGAATATATATCCCTTCAGCAATTCAATGATCATGTAGATTTATTGAAAAGTCAGGGCTATAAAATTGAAACCACCACTTTTAAGGGTACGCACAAAATTTATCAGCACGTGCTGAAAGAGGTTTTTAGAAAGCTATAACTCGCTAAAATCGTCCAGATCCCGCCTTTCCTTTTTCGTTGGCCTACCCGTGCCTCGCTCTCGGTTAAAGTTTTGCATCATATTCATAAACTCCAGTTTTTCGAGCTCTTCCGGGGAAGTTGTGTCAACTATATAGTCATCCACAAGCTTAGCGCCCAGCCGTGATTTTGGTATGTCCTTCACCTTTAGCCTAAAGGTTATTCCTTCTTTTTTAAACGATATTTCATCGCCAATTTTTACATTTCTCGAAGGTTTGGCGGCTTCATTATCTATACTCACTTTATCTTTTCGTACCGCATCAGTAGCTATGCTTCGGGTTTTATACTTTCGCACACACCATAAAAATTTATCTAACCTCATTTTCAGACTTTCGTTAAGAGTTCAATTTTAAGCAATACTTGTGTATTTTAGCAGGTAAACCTTACGCCTGCCATATAGTTTTTTAATTTATATGAACTTTGGCGCAGAAACCCCAGGCCTAATTTATGAGTAAACTCAAATGTGTTATAGTTGATGACGATGCCCTTTCAAGGGAAATGTTACGTAACTGTATTAATAGTCATAGCGACTTGAAACTTGTTGGCACCTATCACAATGCCCTTGAGGCAAAAATGGGCCTTATCAAAAATAATGTGGATTTAGTGTTCTTGGATGTTGAAATGCCTGAGATGACGGGGTTTGAGTTGATGGATAACTTTAAGAACATACCGCAGGTAGTGATGGTTACCGCAGAAAAAAAGTATGCTTTTGAAGCTTTTCAATACGATGTAACCGATTTTCTCTCAAAACCATTGCAAGCCGAAAGATTTAATAAGGCTATTACAAAGGTTCTTCTTCTTACCGAAAACCTCTCTAAATCAAACGAGGATCAAAACATTATTATTAAAGCCAATGGAGTGCTTGTAAAAGTTCCAACGAGCAAGATAGACTATATAGAGGCGATGGGAGATTATATTAAGGTTGTGGTTGGAGAGGAAAGCCATGTGGTGCACAGCACTATGAAGGCCTTTATTTCCCAGCTGCCGGACGCCTTCCTCAGGGTGCACAAGTCTTTTATTGTAAACCTTGACAAGGTATTGGAGATTGATGATAATTATGTGGTGGGAGACTACTTTAACCTGCCTGTAAGCCGATCGTATAAAAATGATGTAAAGAGTAAATTTAAGCAGTATTTATAAGCGATACAGCTCCAGATAAAACGTGGTGCCTTCACCCACTTTACTTTCTACATTTATTTTTCCACCTATCATTTCCACCTGATTCTTGGTCATAAAAAGACCGATACCCCTGCTCTCCACGTCCTTTTTGTTGTGAAACGTTTTGTACATCTGGAACATTTTCTGACCATTATCTTTCATGTCAATCCCGATTCCATTGTCACTCACACTTAGCATAACCTTCCCTTCTTCAACATAGGATTTTAGCGCGATAATCGGAGGAACTTCATCACGGCTGTATTTTATGGCATTGGATATTAGATTGAGATAAATACTCTCCAGAAAATATCTAGAATAGTAAATGGTGGGGTACTCCGAAAAGTCGTGAACAATGGTGGCACCTGATTTTAAAATTTGCTGATTGAGCTGCTTTTTTACCACGATTAACCGCTTCTCAAGGCTTAGCTCCTCCATTTCCTTTACCAGCTCACGGTAGTCCATCATTATTTTGGAGAGGTCATCCACCATATCAAACAAAACATTTGCCCCTTCCTTGAAATTCTCCATCAGGGCTTCCTTTTTATCAGGTGTATCCATCCTGTCATAAAGCGACAAAATCATTTTAAGCCCTGCCATCGGAGATCTCAGGTTGTGAGATACCATCCTTGCCATGGATTCGAGATGCTGATTGCGGTGGTCTAAAGCGGCATTGGCATTTAACAACTGACGGCTTCGTTGTTTTGAGATTATTCGTTCCCGCTCATAGTTCTTTTTAAAGAAAAACAAAACAACAGAAAGCAGAATCACCAAGCTTGCCAGTCGCCCATGTCCTTTAAAAGGGAACATCAGCTCGAATGATTCTGAATAATTATTTAGAAAAGCTTCTGGCCAGGTGAAGGCTAAATAGTCTACCAGAAAAAGATTGAAAAGAGCAATGGCTATAAACCCGAGGTGATCCTTAACCTTCAATATCGTAAGGTCTAAAACAATAATCAGAATGAAAAAGTAATTGGCAGCCGGGGTTTGTACAATACTCCAGCACCAGGCTATATCATTAAAAATTAAGGTTAGCAATACAAAAATCCGGCTCGATATTACAAAGCGTTGCCTTACGCGCGCCTCGTAGTAAATAAGTAAAAAGACAAGTGAAATAAGGCTCAGGGAAAGGGGCATCCCAATGGATGAGCCAGTAACTAGTGCACTTACGGCAATAGCTCCACTGAGGATAAAAAAAATAAATGAAGCGGTATTGAAGATTTTATGCTCGAGAATAATCCCTTCCCTCCCAGAAATTAAATGGCCTAAACCAAACCGCGATTGATACCCTCCTTCCACTTGATAAGAATTGCTTTACAAAGTGTAAATCTAGGGTAAAGGAATGTAACGGAAAAACAAAATATTTTATTGGTAAGTTTCGGAGGTTATTATGTTTGGATTGCGCAGTAATCAGCTTTTTAGGAAAAATTTACGATTGATAAGCACTCGGATTTTGCTGTGACATAAAAACTAAAGAAAGTAGGGTGTTAGACATGCTGCCGTTGAAATCTTGTAAAAGGGAGAGCGATCAGCTACGATACAAAATTTGGGATGAATGAGATTTTATCAGCATAAACTTACTAACTTGATGCCATCAACCAACCCAAACATGTTATGCGCTTATCAAAAACCGTTGCGGTGCTATCCGTATTGTTCGTTTTCGGCTTTTCACTTTATAAACTTGACAGTTCTTCGCTTGATGAGTTAGGAGTCCACACAGGCCTCCCCTTGCCGAGTAAACTCGCCCTGGATGTGTATGAAGAGAAGTTATATGCTTTTTTGGACAGTAGGGGCTACGAAGATTGGAAACGCGACAAAGCCGTGCGAAATACGGGACCCTTTGTAAATGGGCAAATGTATGGTGTGCATCCGGCCGTGCGTATTTATTATTCACCTGAAGTTATAAAGTGGCTCAAGAATAACCGTGAAGGAGATATCCCGGATGGGGCCATGATAATCAAGGAAATGTTTACGGCTCCTGCACAGCGCTATACTTCCTTTTCTCCCGAAGAGGTTACAGATTTAATTAGCGATACTGTGGCCAAACTGTTTGATGGCTGGACAGTGATGATAAAGGATAAAAGCGGATCTAAGGATGGTTGGTTTTGGAGTTATTACAGTTTACAGCAAGCGATTGATCCTTTAAGTAAATATCCATTTGATTACCCAAATTCGGGTTTCGGCAACTATTGCATCCGCTGCCATGCTTCTGCCGAAAAAGAGTTCACATTTAGCAGCCTCTCTAATATAGAAGGCGAACCCGGCACTCCTATTTCCTACTATGTAGATGATTCCTGGCAGAAGTTAGAAAGTGGAGTGGATTATGAAGATGCCCATGAAAAACTGGCCGAAGGGCTAATGGTAAATCGAAAGGCCTCAGATGAAGATGAGTATGTAAATGAGGATTTTTGCAGGAATTTTCCGCAACAGGAATCTCCGGATAAAGCTAATGTTAAGCGGTTTCCACCGGAAACCTACGATCATGTAATATCAGGCCCAAACGGGCCGGGACAGTTTCTTACATCAGATCAGTGTATTTCCTGCCATGATGGGCAAAAGGGGGCTTTTCTTCCGAATATGCTGGCTGAAGCAGGAGATTCGGTAGTTAATATTTCCCCTTACGGAGAATGGCGGTGGTCTATGATGGGGCTTGCTGGTCGTGATCCTATTTTTTACGCTCAGCTGGAAAGTGAAAAGGCTATTCACAATCAAGGTAACTTACCCAATGTTATTGAAAATTTGTGTTTCAGCTGCCATGGCGTAATGGGGCAGCGGCAGTTTCACATCGACAATAAATCTTCTGATTCTCTTTTTAAGGAAGAAATAGTGTACAGCGCAGGAAAAGGGGGGTATGAGATGGGTAAGGTGCACAATAAGTATGGTGCACTGGCCAGAGATGGAATCTCCTGCATGAGCTGCCATCAGATAGTTGATGATGGTAAATCTCTCAAGGAAATTGAAACCGGGCGGTTTGTGATTTCTGAACCAGGCAAGGTTTATGGACCTTTTGTAAAGCCACCTACCCATGCCATGGAAAATGGCTTGGGATTGGTGCCCACCTATAGTGATTATATCGGAAAATCTAGATTATGCGGCAGTTGCCACACCATAAAGTTGCCCGTGTTTAATGCGCAGGGTAAAGAGGTGGGCGAACATTACGAGCAGGCCACTTATCTCGAATGGCTGAACAGCAGTTTTCAGGATGAATATAAACCTATCGGTAAAGCCATTAAAACTTGTCAGGATTGCCATATGCCTACCCAATATCCTTTTGGAAAGGGAGATGAATTAAAGTTTAAGATTGCCAATATTCAGGATCAGGATTATCCTGAAGCCGATCATCTCGCTGACCTGGAGGCACTCACTCTGGAGAGACGGGATGGCTTCAGAAGGCATACCCTTCTGGGAATAAATATTTATGCATTGGAGATGTTCAGGCAGTTTGACGACATTTTAGGCGTTAGGAAAAAGGATTACATGACGCAACTTTTTGGGCTGGGCAATGCTATCGAAAATGCAAACCGACTAGCTAAAGAGCATAGTGTGGAAGTGGAAATTACTGAGGTGTATTATCCCAAAGGTAAACTGGCCGCCACCGTAAAGCTCACCAATTTGGTTGGGCACCGATTTCCCTCTGGCGTAGGGTTTCGAAGGGCCTTTTTGCAGTTTATGGTAATTGATGTTAATGGAGATACCCTTTGGGCTTCTGGCCGAACAAACGCAGTGGGCGTAATTGTAGATGAAAATGGAAAAGTTCTGCCATCCGAGTTTTTGGAAAAAAATGGAAAGGACATTCAGCAATATGAGCCGCATTATCAAACCATCACCAAGCAAAATCAGGTTCAGATTTATCAGGAGTTGACCAAAAACCCGGAGGACGAGTTTACCACCAGTTTTGTGAGTATTGCCAAAGTGGTAAAGGACAACCGCCTTTTGCCTAAGGGCTGGACAAGAAAAGGCCCAAGTGGCTTTGATCCGGAATTTGCAGAAGCTACCATGCCCCATGGCCTGTCATTGGAGGATAATTTATACATGAGCGGACAAGGACAGGATGCAATTACCTACCAAACCGATATAAGTGCGGCAATGGCCAAGGGAGGAAAAGTGGTAGCCATTCTGTATTACCAATCCATACCTCCATACTATTTGCAACAGCGGTTTGAAACTGCCAAAGGTGTAAATGGGCAGCGATTGTATTACCTGGCCAGTCATCTACAAACCAAAAACACACATATAGAAGGGTGGAAACTAATGACAGGAATGGCTGAGAAGGTTTTGGAATAGGGCCCCGAAAAAAAAATGTATTTTAATGTTTTCCACTGGTTGGAAATAAAAAAAGCCTTGGAAAAACCAAGGCTTTTTAGTGCTCCTCCTCTTGGGCTCGAACCAAGGACCCTCTGATTAACAGTCAGATGCTCTAACCAACTGAGCTAAGGAGGAATATGTTTTCCGATAAATTTCGGGCTGCAATATTAGTGCCTTTCCCCAAATTACACAATATTTGCGGCAAATTTTAGAATAAAAAATTATGAGCCTACTAATTGTCGGAACAGTTGCCTTTGATGAATTGATAACTCCTTTTGGAGAATCAGGTAAAATTATCGGAGGATCAGCTACTTATGCTTCTCTTTCAGCCTCAAACTTTTTAGATGAGGTAAATATCGTTTCGGTGGTTGGTGAAGATTTCCCTGAAAAAGATTTAGAAAATTTCAGATCCAAGGGTATCACAACTGATGGAATAGATGTGGTGAAAGGTGGAAAAACCTTTTTCTGGAAAGGAAAGTATCACAACGATATGAACACCCGCGATACCTTAGACACTCAATTAAATGTACTTGCAGATTTTAACCCCGTTGTACCACAGGCGTATCGCAATGCAGATTTTTTGATGTTGGGAAACCTTACACCAGCCGTGCAAATGCAGGTGCTCGACCAAATGGAGAAGCGTCCTAAATTGGTGATATTGGATACCATGAATTTTTGGATGGATATTGCCATGGACGAACTAAAGGCGGTACTGAAGAAGATAGACGTACTTACCATAAACGATGAAGAAGCCCGTCAGCTTAGTGGAGAGTATTCATTGGTGAAGGCTGCTAAGGCCATATTTGAAATGGGACCAAAGTATTTAATCATTAAAAAAGGAGAACACGGAGCCTTATTGTTTGATAAGAATGAAGTTTTCTTTGCCCCTGCGCTTCCGCTGGAGGAAGTATTTGACCCAACCGGAGCCGGAGATACTTTTGCAGGTGGTTTTATCGGACACCTGGCACACTCGAGAGATATTTCTTTTGAAAGCATGAAACGCGCAGTGATCTACGGATCTGCCCTTGCTTCATTTTGTGTGGAGAAGTTCGGTACTGAGCGTATTTCCGGAATTAACAGAAAGGAAATGCACGAGCGCGTTCAGCAGTTTATTGGGCTTACCCAGTTTGAAATAGGAATCGGAAACTAATCCTGAAACCACTTTAGCTTTTTAAAAAATCCTGAAATTTTTCAGGATTTTTTTATTTCCACCCAACCCTATTGAGATTTATAGCGTGTACCCCTAAAAGCGAAAAGAATTGTCATAAAATAATTAAATGTCGCGATCCTTTGTGGTTAATTGTTCGGTTGTACCGGGTAGGTTGATTTGTCTTAAATTAACCTCCCGGTTTTTCTTCTGATATGGATATTGATAAGGAACTGTTAAAAGCATGTATACGAGAGGAACGTAGAGCTCAGTTTGAGCTTTACAGACAATGCTATAGTGTACTGCTTTCAGTTTGCCTTAGATATGAAAAGAACAAGGAGGATGCCGAGTTCATGCTCAACAAAGTATTCTACAAAATACTTACCCACCTCGATCGGTACGATGAGGAGGCTCCCTTTGAAGCATGGATCCGAAGAATCGCCATCAACACACAGATTGACGAGTTCCGTAAGAAAAGCAGAAGCAAGCTGGATTATCACGAGTCGCCAATGGATATGGCTCCATTAACGGTAATGGACTATAACGAGGCAGATAAAAAGTTTGATGCCGAAGAGTTGGAGATAATGATCCGATCGCTACCACCCGTTAGTCAAAAGGTTTTTAACCTTTATGTGATTGATGGTTACAATCACAAGGAGATTGCCGAGCAGCTCAATATGAGTGAGGGAACAAGTAAATGGCACCTAAGCAGTTCCCGTAAAAAATTGAAGTCGCTGATGCGAAAATTGTTGAATAATGTAGCTGTGATGTTATGACCGAGAAGGAAATGGAAAAGCTATTTAAAAGTAAACTCAACAACAGAGAGTTTGCCTTTAACCCGGCCAATTGGGAAAAGATGGAGGCTATACTTGACCAAAAGGCTACGGCTGGCGGTTGGTATTACTGGCGCTCGGCTGCGGCAGTGCTATTATTTGGAATTGTGGTGGCTGGTGCTATTTATCTCAAGCCCGCTGCCGCTACTCAGTATGATGGAATTTCAGGCCCTGATTTTATACCAGAAGGGAAAGTGTTGCCAAATGTGAAATCCGGTATGGAGTCAAATAGCAGTACTCTAAACACCAAATCCTTTAGCTACGAGGAGGCTGAGGAATTTAATCAAGCTTCCCCTGATGAGGGGGCTTCTGCGCCTGTAATTACCGGACAATCACCTGCAAAGGCAAATTCGGGGCAAATAGCACCAAATGAGGGAATGGCTAATGCTGCCACTACCCAAAGTAACAATAGTGTTGGTGTTAATCCGTCAGGCGAAAGCAGTTTGCCTAACACCTCTGTTGATGCCGATGTTGTGGGAAATTTTGAACCGATTGGTTTCCTGGAGCTTTCCATTAAGGATTATGTTTTGCCCGAGATGGCCGCTCTAAACCTTGCTATAAAGGAGGGTGATTTATCAGGCTATGGAGGCAGTGCTCCTGCACCGGTAAAGATTAATACCTCTGGGGTGTTTATAAATGTAGGCCCTGTTTTTACAGGCTCTAACGCCAATAACACCTTAGGCACCGGGTTTTTGGCAGGTGTGGGCTATCGTAAAACTCTCAATTATGGCTTTGGTGTTGAAACTGGCTTAAACTACTTTGTCCTCAATAATGTGAATATTCAAAACCACTCTGACAGTGTATTCTACCGTTTTGGAAAGGAAAGGGTAGAAACAGAGGAGGTGAATAGCCGACTCGACTATTTAGAGATTCCATTAAACCTTACATACAAGCTGGCGCCAAGGCATCAACTGGGAGTTGGGGGGTATGCAGCCATTTTGCTAAATGTAAACCGAGATATTACAAGGACAACCTACACTCCAAAGAGCGGTACTTCTGTGGAGGATGATAGGGCGTCAGGCTACCTGGATGAGTTTAACAGGTTTGACTTTGGTCTGAGTGCTTTTTACCGGTATTCAGTTAGCTCAAGGCTTAATGTGGGCCTTCACTTTAAACAAGGACTTTTGGATATTACCCATGATGTTTCGGAGGGGTATGCTGTTGATCACACAAATTTTAATACTAGAATAGTGCTGGAGTACAGCCTTTTTTAAATGGACATGAAGAAGCTTTTTATATACATATTCGCAATATCATTACTTGCTGCATCCTGCAATCCTGAAAAAGATAAGGTTAGCTCAAACTATGCAGAGGATTATCGCTTCTTTCTGAAAGGACAGCTTAATGGATTGCCCATTGAATACAATGCCGGAGAGGATGGGTATTTTTTGGAAACAGATTACTACCGTGAGGATAGTGTGGTGGTAATGGAAGGTCGATTGTCGAGACCGGGAATGGCGGATAAAAACTCTGTAGTGATAAGAATCAGGAGTAAGGCTGCAGAAGCTCCGGGGTCTGACTTTGTAGCCAGTGATAATATAGTAGCCAAGGATTATGCTTTTCGGGATGTTACGGGTTATAGAGCGCAAACAGGAAAGTACACGATTAACCTATATGGAGATTCTACTTTTTTGGCCAATACCGATCTTGACTATTGGATTATCAATGGTGCTACGGCCTCAGGTTATGAAGTTCAACGGACATTTGACAGGAATACACCAAACTTTAACGTGGCTTTGAGAACCATCATAAGCGGAGATTGTGAAAGTGAGGTTCGTCATTTTATCAACCTTCAGGAAGATTGTGACGCTACCTTTAAAATGTACGTTACCTCACCATACACGCTTAAGGTGCAAACCGTAGCCAGAGTGGGCACTATAAGTGATGTTCAATGGTTTTTGGATTCCGTTGAGGTAAAGCCTGATTTTCAGGGAGAAATTGACAGAAGCCTGGTGCCCAATGCTAGCATGCTTACCTGCTCAATCCACTTTGACGATGGCTGTGTAAGACGAATTGACCGCAGCCTTAATGCAACTTTACAAAGTCCCTGTATTACTGATTTTTGGTATACCAAGCAGAAGCCAACCATTCTGGATCCCAATCAGTATTCTACTGTAGAGTTAGAGTATTTTGATGAAAATGGGAAAAAGTATACTTCTTACTATACAGATGTTTTGGGAGATTTTAAAATAACTTCTGCATCGCCATTTCAACAAAATGAAGATGGGGAGCAAACAATGCGCTTTTTTATGGAAGCAGATGTAATCCTCAAAAATGTTGACGGAAGTACTGTGGAGTTAAAAAATGGCTTTGGCAGTTTTGCCGTGGCTCACCCTTAAGCTTCAAATTCAATAAGTACCTGATTTTTCTCTACCGCTTTCGAAGTTTCGGTGTGTATAGCCTTTATTACGGCATCACCTTCGGCCTTGAGTATATTTTCCATTTTCATGGCTTCCAAAACCAACAGGGCATCACCCTTTTTGATTTCATCACCCGGCTTTACATTTATTTTCAATACCAAACCCGGCATAGGAGCTTTAAGGTCGTTTACTTTTGATCCTGCAAGGTCTTCCATTCCAAGCTCGGCAAGAAGCAGGTCAAACTGATCTTTTGCCTCCAGTGTGTATTCATTGGAGTTTACACGGAGGGTGAAAGTGCGCGATTGATGATCTGCATCCACCAGAGTAACATTATAGCTCTTGTTATCCAGTATCACATTATAATCATCATTAGCTCCAATCAAGTCCATAGAATATTCAGCTCCGTTTAAAGTGCCGGCCGAAGAGCTGCCCTTTGCGGGGATTACTTCATATTCATTCTCTCCAATCTTAATTTGATACATATCCTTAAGCTTTAATTATTGCCTGTATTTTTGGCAAAAATACTTTCACAGTCGATGCAAAGATGCCTCTTTTTTATTTTCTGTTTGTGTTCCGTTTCGGTGCTCAGCGCACAATCAATAGACATTACCAAAACCGAAATCTCCATGTGGTTTGCCGGACCACAGGCTAGTGACGATGCAGCTGTTGTTAAGTCACGGGCTCTCATTTCATTTACCGCTCAACTTCCTTCGGCAGATGTCGAATTTCAGGTTGGGGATTGTTCAATAGCAGCTATAGCAAGGAAGGAGGGAAGGTTAAAGGAGCAGTTGACCTTTCGGTTAGAAGACCGAAAAGTGAAAATCAGCTTTCCTGTGGAAGTGGGAAAGAAGTATCAGATTGTAGTGGATTATGAGGTGGATCTCACGGATGAGTTTCTTCAGAAGTACTTACAACAATCTGCGGGTTTACTGCTGATGAATCCCTTTAATATACGTGGAGATATGACTTTTGGAGAGGCCGGGGCTTTCTACCCATCCCTTTCGGGAGATGAGTCAATCCTGCTATTAAATATTACCATGCCCAAGAAAAAGAGCATTGGATTTATGGGTGTCATAGAGTTTGAAACTGATAATCAGGATGGCACTAAAACCCAGTATTGGCGAAGTGAAGGCCCCGTTTCACCGGAGGCATTTTATTTGGTGCTGGGCGAGTTTAAGGAGTTTGAAGCCGAAGACATGGAAGAGGAATTTGAGCTCTCAGCACTGGAGCTCAGAAAAATGAAAATCTTCAATGCTAAAAAGGATATGCTTGTGGCCATTGAGTACTTAGGATTAAATCCTGAAGTATTTTCGGATAGTGAATTTGCCTTTGTGGATAGTTTGAGCAACTTAGGGCAAACGGGATTTTTTATAACTGGGGCTGAGCCAAATCTTGGGATTTCAAATCAAGACTTGAAACGGGTAAAAGCTCTAATTCTTTATACCAATCAAAACGATACGGCAAAAGCCTCTAGAGAACTGGACCATCTGCTTATCCAAAAAAATGGCAAGCAGTGGGAAGAGAGTTTGATGGACTGGAAATGGGAAAACCGAACTGCCCTTTCGATAATGGACCGGCAGCGTGTATTGCGCTTCAGGCTGCAGCGCTGGCAAAACAGTAACCCCAGGCTTTTTGCTGTTATGAACTCAGCAGAAATAGACAGTGTGCTTTTTCAGCCCATGGTAAACACATTCAAGTTTCCACGGATTTCAGTGAGCTACAGGTATGTGGCGCGCGATACTGCACTTTATGTGAGCTATACACAGGATACAACTATTGCCCCTGCACATACTCTTCCTGTTGAGGTAACTTTTACAACGGATGAAGGCCGCTTTAGGAAGGTGATGAAAATAACATCCGTAAAGGGAGAGCTAAGAGTGAAGTCCGAAAAAATTCCAAATGTGGCCTCAGTCAGTTTTGGTGAGTATTTCCCCGGAAGGGTAGAGGAAAAGAAACCGGATACCTACCTGCTTTATCAATTGGGAGAGGCTAAAACTACAGAAGAGCGGAAGGAGGCCTTGCTTGGCTTGTTTAAAACTTCAAATCCAAACCTGTTTAGTACGGCTTTGGGTATTGCCATGCGCGATAGTGATGATGAGTTGCGAATATTAGCTCTCAGGAATGCTGATAATCTGAATCTACCTGCCCAACAAAAATTACAGAGCTCCATTGAGTTGTTGGCTCAAGATAGCTCTGAGGAAATCAGCAAGTTGGCCAAATTTTTGGAGGAGAAATATTATGGAGCCAAGTAATTGGCATTGCCTAAATTTGCACGCTCTAAAAACATAAGGCCAAAAAGCCTTGTTTGCAGTAGGCATTTGAGAACTAAAGCATAGCAATGGATATTTTTATACAAGCATCTCAGTTTATACTGAGTCTTTCCCTTTTAATTATTCTTCACGAAATGGGCCACTTTATACCGGCCAAATTGTTTAAAACACGTGTGGAGAAATTCTACCTGTTTTTTGACCCATGGTTTTCTTTGGTAAAAAAGAAAATTGGTGGCACTGAATACGGAATTGGCTGGCTACCTCTTGGTGGTTATGTTAAGATTTCGGGTATGGTGGATGAGAGTATGGACAAGGAGCAAATGAAGCAGGAGCCCAAGCCCTGGGAATTTCGCTCCAAGCCGGCCTGGCAGCGCCTTATTATTATGATTGGTGGGGTTACCGTAAACGTGATTCTGGCTATTGTAATTTACACAGGCATGATGATGTACTACGGGGAGGAAACCATACCTGTAGAAAGTTTGAAGTGGGGAGTGGCTGTAGATAGTACAGCAGAAAAAATCGGTATTCAGAGTGGTGATAAAATTGTTTCCATTGACGGGAAGAAGATAGAAACCTTTCGCGATATTTCATTGGAGTTGTTACTTGGTGAGGCGGGAAAGATTAAGGTAGAGAGAAACGGCCAAATGATGGATATTTCGGTTTCTGATGAGCAGAAAGGTGAAATAATATCAGCAAAACGGGAAATTATTGCGCCAAGATTTCCATATGTAGCTGGAGGTTCTGTAAAAGACTCGGAAGCAGAAAAAGCTAATTTTCAGGATGGCGATTCCCTATTGGCGCTTAATGGCGAACCGATGTACTTTTTTGACCAATACCAGGAGGCAATTCCTAAGCATAAAAATGAGGAAATTACCATCACGGTAATGAGAGATGGTGTACAGCAGGATATTGCCGTAAATGTACCGGAAGAGGGCAAAATTGGTCTTAGACCCTATAGTCCAGCAAAGTTTTTGAAGGTAGACTACAAGAAGTACGGATTTTTTGAAGCTATTCCTGCAGGGTTTAATCAGTCCACAAAAGTGCTTACCGATTACATCCGTCAATTTCGCTTAATCTTTAACCCTGAAACGGGTGCTTATAAGGAGTTGGGAGGCTTCATTATGATAGCCAATCAATTTGATACTACCTGGAACTGGCAAAAATTCTGGGGCTTTACAGCCTTCCTGAGTATTATGCTGGCTTTCCTGAATATATTACCAATACCGGCACTTGATGGTGGCCACGTAGTGTTTGTACTATGGGAAATGATTACCGGCCGCAAACCTTCTGAAAAGGTGCTTGAGTATGCTCAGGTAGTTGGTTTTGTTATCCTTCTCGGATTAATCATTGTAGCAAATGGTAATGATATTATAGGACTGTTTAATAAGGATTAGACCGCTTCCGGTCCTAATAAAATTGAAATGCCCGAGGACGACTGTTCTCGGGCATTTTTTATGGATCAGGGTTTATTTCGTCAAGTATAAGATTAATCTTTCTATTCAAATTCCAAGAGTTCTTTTCTCGATCATAGAAAACCGGATTCTTCATTCTTGCAATTAATTCCGCCATTTCTCTTTGGTTTAAATCCGCTAATTTCTTTTTCAGATAGAATTCTGAGGCCGCTTGGATTCCCATTTGACCGTTGAGGAAGTCAGAGGAGTGTGTTGTGAAGTTTAAGCAATCTTCTTGAGAGAGCAGCTCTTCTACCTTTAGAGCAATTATGCTATGGCGGATATAATTCCACGTTTCGGGAGAATCAAATGTAGACCGGGGCATCATTTTTACAGCTTGCTCGCATGGACATGCAGGCCCGGGTCTTCTATGGATAATGTGATTCTTTATGGAACCCCAGAATCCTTCTTTCATTTGCTCGGGATAAATGGCCGAATAAAAATCAACAAAGTTTTGTGGCAGTTTTGGAGCTGCTCTAATCTGCCAAGTAACCATTTCCTTTGATTTCTCGGACATATATAAACTACTTGCTGATTCTAAGAATAGTATTAGGGAAGCGAGAAGAATCAGGCCCGCTATGGTAGCTATCAAAATGATTCGCCTTATTGGTTTCCAGATTTCCATTGTTAAGAAATGATGCACACAAGTTAGGAAAGTAGTTCACCAATTTAGAACCTAGTACTACAGAGAATGCCAAGCGTAAAACCGTGATTGTTTATCAAGGGCTATTATATTTATTTTTACCCTCACCGCGCTTCATAAGCTTTGTCAGCCCACACTTTAGGTAAAGCTGAAAAATGTCAGATTTTCAGCTAGAACCATTGGATATTTTTTTTGAAGAAGGTATGAGCTTTTAGGATGCACAATCTTTAAAGCTCCATTTCCATATAATACAAATCCAGATCAGGCCCCCAGTATTCTTTTTTAATCTCCTTTAGGGAGAATCCCATTTTGCTATAAAACTCATTGGTATGCTGGCTGGTACGTACTATGCATTTTAGCAGGGCAGGTTTGGTTTTCACAAACTCCAGTCGGTGTTGGGTCAACTTTGTACCTAATCCTTTTCCATGAAAATCGGGATGAATCATACCCCACGATAGAATGGCGGAGCTAAAATCATCTTCATAATTGAGACCACCGCAGCCCAGAATTTTTCCGTTTTCCTCCAACACAAAATAATCCTCCCGCTCATTATCCAGATAATTGGAAAACCAGGCTTCTTCTTTGGGGGCAAAATAAGGGGGCGTATTGAGCCGAATGAGTTCAATAAGCTGTGGTTTGTGTGCGGGGGTATAGGGTTTTATTGTAAGCATAATGCAGGGGTCTTAACCATTCTTAAGAAGGTTATTTAACTGAAGTCACATATTTGAACGAACTGTCAGGCTTCTGGTAAACTTAACAAATCTGTTGAAACGGTTTCCGAATTCTCAGTGGGTGCATCTTCATTAACCTCCCATAATAATTGCTCTACCCTGGAGTAGTCACTAACAATTTTTATAGCCAACAATGCCAGAGGAATGCCAATTATGCCCGAGACCATACTGGCAATGGTGAGGTTTAAAAGTTCGTCCAGGCTGTCAGCACTATTGGAAGCGCGGAAAATTACCTGCCCTAAAATATTACTTATTATCCACAGCATCCACCAAATCCCCAAAGTGGCTGTATTTAGCTTAATGGGCGGGGTTATATCGTTTTTCCTTAAGTACAAGGGTGTGTCTACATAGAGCTCCTTCATAATCTGGAAAGGCCTGAAGAGGTTTAGGATGGGAACAAACCAGCTGCCGGCAGCCCAACCTTCAGGAAACTGGAGGTAGTTTACCCTTTGGTGAAGGTTGTAATAGCTTCTTCTAAACCATGAGATGAAACAGATGGCAGAAATAAGGAAAACTATACCATAGCCTACTCCCAACAGCGTTTCGCGTAAATCATTATTGTCAATTTCTTCCATTGAGATATCTACTCCCTGGTCCAGCTCCTGTAAAAGGTTATACTGCAGGTATCCCGAAAAAATGGTTAAAATTTCGAATAACAAAACGGTCCATATCAGAGCGATGGCCAGCTTGGCTCGTTGAGCATTTGGTTTTAATGGTTGCATGGTTTTTAGTGTATTTACTTGAGGGGTAAAATAGATTTATTACAGAATGGTTATTGGCTAGTGGCTTGGAGATTAGGTTCCTTAAAATCATATAAGTTGCCACAGCACACTTTTCAGAATAACACTCAATGTGAAATCAGGATTCTTTTGTGAACCACGCCTTCATGCGATTGAACACGTACAATGTAAAGCCCACTTTGGAGCCCAGAAACATCAATAGTATTGGCGCCTGATTTTGATTGATAGCAAACACTTCCTCTTGAGTCCAATAATGAAATCTCAGCGTTTGAATATTGCGGGTTCAATCTGATATGGAGTAAGGCATCGGCAGGCAAGGGATAAATCTCCAATTGTGATAATGAAATTTCATCAATAGATATTCCCGGACTTACCGGATATGCCACGCCTCCCTTTAAGTAATAGTCATATCCTGAGTAAACTTTTAAAGCCTTTTTTGCTGATATTTTCACAGTGTAATAGGAGTCTAGATATACACCAGCCGTATCCAGAAGAATTTTATAACTGCCAGAGGAAAGGTTTTGAAAAGTGTAGTCACCCAATGTATCGGTATAGGTAACGGCTATCAAACTATCCGAGTGATCTACCAATAGCATGGTTATAAAGCGCACGGGTAGTGAGTCAATATCGTAAACAGTGCCCGAAAGGCTGTGGGTGCCTGAGTTGATTGGGGTGTTAACCAGCCTTATATCAATGCCTGCCATAATGGTATCATCTATAGAAAGCTCAGTAGCCTTTTCCCAGTTATAGGTTCGGGTGTAATAAGTTGAAACGTGATTGGGCTGGTTATAAAATGCCTTAACAAAATACTTCCCTTTGTCATAAACATCAAATTCATAGGTGCCGTTTGGCTGAGAGTATTGTGAAGAAATTAAGCTTACCGTGCTATCAGGGTTTTTCCTATAAAGTTCCACCAATGCATAAGCGGGGCTCAGGTTTTTGGTAATTCTCCCCTTTATCATTGAGGTGATTTCTGACAGCCTTGTTTTTGCAATAAAGAAATCGATATTCCCGGTGTTTGAAAAAACCTTGAAACTGCCAAAGTCAGCTCCCAGCCCGGCAAAATCAAAAAGGGAACCGGTAACCATAAGTTGTTTGTCTTTTGTCATCAACATGGCGTAGGCCTTATCACCATCATCTATGCCACCAGCACTAATAAGTTCTATAACATGCCCATTATTCCCGTTCATCCGGGCAATAAATAGCCGCGATTTACACCAGCCACTGCAAAGGGTTACGGTATCAAAGGTTCCAAAGTTCCTGAAGTTACCTGCCAAGTATACCTCATTGCTATCACCCAGTACAATTGAGTATCCTTCATCAGCGCTGGTTGTGCCGTATCCTTGAGTGGCCCATACAAAATTGCCTGTTGATGAGTCAAGCTTTGCAATAAAGATGTCTCTATAACCCGAAAGAGTATCGGAACCAAAAACAGCTGTGCCATCCAACATACCTGTGAGGTAGATAAAGCCATTTTTGTTAACAGCATGATTAACCGTGCTAATGGAATCAGGAACAAAATAGACCGGGCCCAAATTCAAGTTGGAATTTACAAACCTTAGGTGCGTATTATTTGCCAGTAAAAAGGAAGATTTACCAACAGAAGAAATACTTGTTGCCGCTAGCGATCCACCACCAATGTATGACCCGGTAGTGCTGTAGGCCCTGTGGCTGCTGGTTGTGGCCACACAAATGGTGTTGTTTACAATACTTATAGGGTGGGGTTTGTCATAAAAATTATAGGTGGGCCCGGGGATGGTATTGCTCCAAAGTTGAGTGCCTGCGGTGTTATATTTTCTGAGAATTGTAGTGTTTTCTAACCTACCGGTCAAATACACATTCATGCTGGTGTCTAATACCAAACCTGAACCAAAACTGGCGCCAGTTCCAAATTGTTTTGCCCAAACTCTGTTTCCCAAAGAATCATATTTCACCAGAAAACCGTTGTAGGTTCCTGATGAGGTAAGGGTGGTATCATCAAAGGTAGAAGTGCCACTGAAGAAACCGGTGGCATACATGTTTCCAAATTTGTCAACAGCAAGATCAAGACCTGAGGCGTATCCTGAAGATTGCTCGGCAAAGGCCCAATCCCATGATAGTTGGGCATGAGTGAGCGTAGGGTTTATTAAAAACACACAGGTGATTGCTATAGCAGCGATTAGTTTGTTTAAAGCCATAGTGGTTTTATATAAGTTGAGTGGAAAACCCAAAAGTAGGGCTTAGATTACTTGAAATTGACCTAAAAGATTCATTTTTTGAGGAACACCATAAATAGGGTTCTAATTGTGGTTTTTAAGAAATTAAGAGATTACTCAGTTGGCGAAACATGATCATAACTAATCACCCGCGCCAGTTTCCACTGTTTGCCTTCTTTTAGCCAGAGGTGACTAAAACGCGCTTCTGAAGTTAACTGCAACTCCGGGTTATTGGGGTAAAGGGCATAAAACCGGTGAAACCCTTTTTGCAGTGCACCATATAGCTCACCGTTGCTGTACATGGGAAATACACTTAGTGAACCTGGTTCCAGCTTGCGGATGGCTTTATAGTCCATATTACAAAGGCCGTTTTTCGTACCATCAATAAAAGCTTGTTTGCTGGGGGTTATCCCTGATTGATCGTGATAGAATTCAAAATCATCAGCTACTAAGCTGTCGAAAACCGCAAGGTTGCATTGGTTGAAACCGAGGTTGAAGAGAAGGCTGTCTATTGTTTTTAATTGGTGGAAAAGCTCAGGGTTTGCCTGAGAAGAACCTCTGGAAATTTCAACTGGCTGGGGTTGGCTGGGGGTGCAGCTAATGGTGATGATGCAAATTAAAAAGGCGTATATAATTTTATGAAAGGATGACATTTAGTACTAAAGTAGTTTGATGACTTCCTTCAAAAATAAACTTTAATGGGTTTGTATTACAGCATTTTTCAAGCTGGAGCACAATGCTAAGTTTGTGTGAAAGCAGAAGCTATTACAGCCTACCTATTCAGTTGTTTGAAGAATCAAAGCTCTGGCACTGAGTCTTCTTAGTAAACATATACATCCAGATAAGGCGTGATAATCTGAAATTGATTTTGCTAAGTAAAAGGGCAACGGTGGCCATGGCAATAAAAGTTGGGAGATTGTCAATACCAAATATAAACTTGGCGGTTACAGCAACTGAAAGCATTTCGGCTACTACCAAGCCATAGCTTACGTACATGGCGCCAAAAAAGAAGCCAGGTTCACGCGTAAACGCATATCCGCATGAATTGCAGTTATTACGCATTTTTGGAATCTTAAAAATATTTCTCGCTGTAGTTTTTTCAAATACATCTCCTTTGTGGCAACAAGGGCATTTTCCTGCAATTACATTAGATATTTTCCTCATGATTGTTAAATATTTAGACGGCAAAGTTGCCTGCTTCTTTTTCTATGTAATTACATTATTTTCTCGGGTTTTTGTATTATTGAGACATTTTGTATTCGTATGGATGTATTAAAAGTTTTGCATATTGATCAGTTTGAGGAGAAAGGCGGCAGCTTTGATTTTTACTGTAATGATTTTAAAAGCCACTTGAATGATCATCTCCACTCCATATCACGAGCCCATAAGCACGGCTTTTTCGTTACCGTAATTTTTACCGCTGGCAGCGGAACTCATGAGATCGATTTTTCAAGTTACCCTATTAAGCCCGGAAGTGTGTTTATGATGGTACCGGGGCAGGTACACAACTGGACTTTTACCAATGATATCGATGGTTTTATTTTTTTTCATTCACAAGAATTTTTTGACAGGCATTTTACCAAGAGGTCAGTTTATCAGTTTCCCTTTTTTTTCTCCACCCAAAATAAGCCAGGGTTTGAGCTTTCTCCCAATCATTTGGAAAAGCTAAAAGGCCTGTGCGATGAGCTGCAAGAGGAGTATCACCATAAGCAGCCCTTTGGCAGCCAAAAGCGGTTGGCCCTGGTAGACTTAATTTACTTGAATTTGAGCCGATGGTATTTGGAGGAGGTACAGCAAGAGCTTAGGTCCATAGGAGGGTATTCTGCAAAGTTGCGGGAGCTGGGACGTCTTGTTGATGAAAATTTTGAAGAGGTGAAATCACCAACTAAATATGCGGCTATGATGAACATCAGCCCTAAGCACTTAAATAGAATTGTAAAGAGTTCGGTAGGTAAAACCACCTCTGATTTGATTTTAGACCGTATCACTTTAGAGGCAAAGCGCAGGTTGGTACACGAGCAAAGTAGCTTGGCACAAATAGCCTATAGCCTCGGATATGAAGACTATGCTTATTTTTCAAAATTGTTTAAAGCACGAACCGGCTATCCACCAAAAGCTTTTAGGGAAAAGTATGGTTAACAGGCGATCTTATGTTTTAAATTGAAAAGTGCCAATGCCCTGTAATGGCTTTTATTAGTCGCTGTAATAGGGTGTGAATTGGCGCAAAAGTTCCATCATCATGGTATGCATTTTGAGGATGTAAACGATAGTTTAGCTCTGGTAATCATGATATTTATCAATCATACTACTTTCAAAAAAGCCAAAGTCATCTTTCTGACTTATTGAGCACCCGCGAGTGTGCTTCAAAACATCCCGTTTACTTTATTTAATTCTATGTACAGCTTAATTCAAGGCTGCGGCAATACTCGCTACATAAAGTTTTAAGCCCCTTGTGGCCATCGGGATTTCGGACTTCTCATTTATTATAATTTAAAACTTAATGACATGGCACGAGGAAAGAATCTTAAGACTCCGAAAAAGAACTTGAAAGAGTTGAGACAAGAGAAAATCCTAAAGAAGATAGAAGAGAAGCAAGCCAAAAAGCGCAAGTCACGAGTGGCATAATGCAGGCCTGCACAGTTTTAGTGAAAGGAGCCGGTGGAGAAATCCACCGGCTTTTTGATTTTAGCAGAAATCCGGAGCCCTATTACAAAGGCCGTTTTTCGTACCATCAATAAAATCCTGTTTGGTTGAGGTTATCCCCGATTGATCGTGATAGAATTCAAAATCATCAGCTACTAAGCTGTCGAAAACCGCAAGCTTACATTCGTTGAAGCCAAGGTTGAAGAGGAGGCTGTCCATTGTTTTTAGTTGGTGGAAAAGGGCGGAGGTATCTTTTAGGGTTTCTTCAAGGACTTCCTTTATTGAAGCCTCGTTTTGGCGGCCTAAAAATAGAACTGAAAATAGAGATGCGCTTAGCGTGAAGCTTAGGATATTAGCCATGATGTAATTTAACCTTCTTCAAAGAAAACTAAAAAAAAGTGATAGGTTAAACTTCACTTTTAGTGGTGAGCTTTGCACGGAGATAATCATCTAATTCAGTTCCATAAGGTGTTTGAGGTTTGCAACCTGTTATATGAAAAAACTCACTATATGGCACTTTTCATAAAAAGATGTGAAGAGCATACTATTACAGCAGATGGTGTAAGTTTTCAAGGTAAAAGAAACCTTGGGAGCGGAGCTTAAAAAAAATCGATTGATTTTAATAAATCAAAGACAAAAATTAAGGTAGAGCCTGCATCCCTTTTACAAAGGCATACACTGCTGGAGAAAATGTGACTGGTATTATTTATAATAATTTTAGGCAATGAAAATATTTTCCCTAATCATTTTTTTGCTATAAACCTCAAATCAAAAACTCCATGATGAAGTTTAAAAACAGGGTTCCTAGGCTTGGCGTCAGTTAAACAACTACATCATTTATAGGTAATATTGAAATTGACGTCAGTTGAAGATTCAAAAGTGATATTGTAGATTCTTTTCTTGCCTGAAACACTTCTCAAAGCCAAGGAACCCGTTTTTGGAAATGTTGTGGAGTATGGAACTTGAAATGATATAGCTGAGAATGCTTCTACATAGTCAATATTCTCATGAGAAAAATCTACTTTATGTTCTGGGCTTTGACTTAAGCCATCTACATATGATTTTCCACCGACATTTTTGAATGTATATCTACTAAAACTTTCCGCCTTGTTGTTTTCTAAGCCAATGAAGTCTAAGATTGGTGGAGTTGAATGCTTGTAAGCCAAAATTTGATGATCCACGAAATCCTTGACTTCTGGAAAGAACTTTTTGAAAATATCATTTTGCTCTTTTAGTTCGGTGTTCTCTTTTTGGAGTGTAGCCTCAGCGGCATTGGCAGACCTAGCTGAATGTCTAGAGTTTATAACGGCAGTAACTGCTCAAAGTAAGGGAGCTGTTGCCAAAATCCAATCAATAAGGTCAATACTGCTGATAAACCTTAGTATTTCTATATAATATTCCACTGGGCTTAGTTTCTCCAATTTTACGAAAAAATGGAGGTCATTTCTTAATTTTCATATTCACCCAACTCTATCTCCAAACCTCCGTAAACAATATCCCCGCAAAGGTGGCCATGGCTCCGGCAAGGTTTCCATCTAAAACAATACAGCACTCTATGCGTCTAATTATAGTAAACAAACAAATAGTAAATAACAATTATGGATATTACAGCAAGAGCAAAAGATGAATTGGATAAGCGAATTAATAAGATTGAGAATTTTATAGCCAACCGGGGCCTTGGTTCGGATAAACTCAATAAAGCAAGGAGATTGCAGCGGAATGTAAACTTAGCTGTGGTGGTTGGTGGAATCATAACTATTGCCGGCCTTGCTGCATGGGCACTCAATAGGTCCGATAATGACTAGTTAAGGCTCAGGCCAAAGCTATCCATGTTTTGCAGTCTCCTCTTTTATTTCCGGGTTTTCTTTAAACCTGATTTTAGTCCAGCCCCAGGCCCCGGCAAACAAAACTCCAGCAAAAGTGGCCATAGCCCCGGCAATACTACCATCTAATATGAGCGCTAAGTAATAACCTCCAACGGCTGTGAGTATACCCAAGAGCGCAGTTAACCAAAGCATTTTTTTGAGGCTTTCGGTAAGCAGGTATGCAGTTGCTGGCGGGGCAATAAGGAGCGCAACAACTAAAATGGCTCCTACAGATTCAAAGGAAACTACGGTGGTGAGGCTCACTAATCCCATAAAGCCAAAATGCCAAAATGCGGTGGATATGCCGAGGGATTTGGCATAGTCGGCATTAAAGGTGGTGAGGGCTAAACCTTTGTAGCCTTTCCACAAGGCCAGAATAATAATGACAAGAACAGTCCCGCTAATCCACAAAGCACGCGGGCCAAGGTTCATTCCGCTGCCCAGCAAAATAGGGTCGAGTGGTACGTAAGCGATTTCGCCATACAGCACACATTCCTGGTCAAGGTCTACCTGCCCGGTAAAGCTGGAAATGAGAATCACACCAAGGGCAAACAGAGAGGTGAAGGTTACTCCAATGGAGGCGTCTTCCTGCAGGCCCGCTTTTTTGTGCAGGATTTCAATTAAGATAGTGGTAAGTACGCCTATGGCTGCCGCTCCGGCCAGCATCACCAGGTTTCCGCGTGAGCCTGAGATTAAAAAGGCAATCACAATTCCGGGTAATACGGCATGGGAAATGGCATCGCCAACCATTGCCATTTTTCGCAGGATGAGGTAGCAGCCGAGGAGGCCGCAGCTTACGGCTATTACTGATGCTGTTAGTATTATATAAAATGTTGCCATTCGTTTCTGTTTTTTTCTCTTCGTTTTTGGGTTACTCACTGTCGTTCGTGAGCTCGTCCTTTGTCCTCGGTTGACCCAAAAACCAGCCTGACAGAGTCGTTCTGGCAGGGAAGCAAAAAGGTCAAGCCCGCCTGACTGAACGGGCAGGGCTGTTTAGAACCTTCTTAAAAGCTACGGCTCCCTTGCCCTCCGAAGCCCCAGCCCACTTCGACTATCGCTCAGTGTGACATCCTCGCTACGCTTCACTTCGGCACTTCTCTGAGGCAAGCTTCACCTTGCTTTTCTATGAAGTTTCTAATAGGCCGATCCTGTATTTCAGTTCAACTTTAGATGTAAATTTTTAGCTTCCAAACTCCAAACTCCAAACTCCAAACTCCAAACTCCAAACTCCAAACTCCAAACTCCAAACTCCCAGTCTAACATCTCCGCGCTAGCGATACGGTATCGGACTTTCATGCGGATCCTTGTCCGGGTAACCGAGTTCACGCAAAAGTTCTTCTTCTATTTCGGGGCTTATAATATGTTCAATGGTTTCGGCATTGGGGTGAATGTGGTCGGCTTTCAGGCGCATGCGCTGGGTGAGGTACATTTCCCAAAGTCGGTGTAGACGCACCACGCGTTTGGCTTCTATCAATCCGGCTTCGCTTAGGCGAAAGCCTTCGTCCTGACGTAAAATCAAAAAGCGTTTTTTCAGTAAACGCAGTCCCTTCTTTAGTTCATCCGAGTTAAATTGTCGTATTTCCTGTAAATCCTCTTCATCAATCACGGGGAAGTCTGCCGCCCGTTTTTCACTGAGGTGATAAATGGCCTTCAGAATGTTTTCCGTTAATATCTTCTCACGGTTTTCACGCTGTCGCTTCATCTTGCTCCATAGTCCACGCTGTGGCGCAAACACCAGAGAGATTATGGCTATAGCCGAAAGGCTCATCACAATCCATGGTCCCGTGGGCATATTGGGTGCTGTAAAGCTAATGTAGGAACCTACAAAGCCCGAAAGCATTCCTGCAAAACCGGCAATGAAGAGAAGTTTCACCAGATTCTCCGTCCATGAGCGGGCCGCTGCTGCGGGAGTGATGATTAAGGCTGCCATCAACACTACACCCACGGCTTGTATTCCTGTGGCTATGGCCAATACCGTAATGGAGGAAAGCACAAATTGCAAGCTCCTTACGGGTAGTCCGGAGATTTGCGCAAACTCTGCATTAAAGCTAAGTAGCTTAAATTCTTTGAACATAAAAAACACGATGGCCAGTAAAAGCCCTGCCACTACTGAATAAGCTATCAAATCGTCTTTAGTCATAGAGGCCGCTTTCCCAAAAAGGAATTGATCAAGCCCCGCCTGATTTCCCGCCCCTGAATGTTGGATGTGGGTAAGAAGTAAAATACCGACTCCAAAAAATACGCTTAGCACCAACCCTATAGCGGTATCTGGCTTTAGCTTGGAGTGTTTGGTGATAGATTCAATCAGCAGCATGGCCACCCATCCGCTAATTAATGCGCCAAACATGAGGATGTAAGGACTTTTGCTTTGGGTAACCATAAATGAAATGGCGATGCCTGGTAAAATGGCATGGGCTATGGCATCCCCGATAAGGGAGCGCTTGCGCAAAAAGGCAAAGGTGCCCACCATGGCAGCACTCATGCCTATAAACATGGTGCCGAAGGTG
This sequence comes from Owenweeksia sp., assembly GCA_048267305.1. GTDB lineage: Bacteria > Bacteroidota > Bacteroidia > Flavobacteriales > Schleiferiaceae > Owenweeksia. The sequence goes on from JBLWXT010000012.1 coordinate 109,071, forward strand.
ACAACCCGCACATTGGGGTTGCTAAAGCTTAAAAATTCAAGCAGCTCCTTCATCGCCTGGTCCTTCTTTTTCTTTAAACTCGCTTTCTCGGATGGGGAAGTTTTTCTTCGCCATAAGGTCGCCAATACGTGATAGCACGGTAAGACGGCCACCATAAGCCTCTTGTAACAGCTCCGTTTCAAACACTTCCTGCTTGGGGCCACTGGCCACTAAGCGCGTGTTCAATAATACAATCCAATCAAAATATTCATAAGCCGTTTGCAGATCGTGGTGTACAATAACCACGGTCTTGCCCTCCTTTTTCATTTCAGAAAGTAAGGTCAAAATAGATTCTTCCGTAGCGGCATCCACCCCCACAAAGGGTTCGTCCATTAAATATAAATCGGCTTGTTGTGCTAGTGAGCGCGCAATAAAAACCCGTTGTTGCTGTCCACCCGAAAGCTGGGAAATCTGACGGTTGGCATAGGGCAGCATGTTTACCTTTTCCAGGGCCTCTGTGGCAATGTCCTTGTCTTTTTTGGTCAATCTCCTGAAGAGGTTGCTTTTGCGATAGCGGCCCATCAGTACTACGTCCATCACATTGGCGGGGAAGTCCCAATCCACCGTTTCGCGCTGTGGCACATAGCTCACCCGCTCCCGGACTTCGTCCAACTTTTTGCCAAACATATTTACATAGCCGCTGTCGGGTTTCATCAGTCCCATCATGTTGCGAAGCAGCGTGGTTTTTCCGGATCCGTTGGGGCCAACAATACCAATCAACTGGCCTTGTGGCAGACTAAAGTCAATGTCCCACAACACCGGCTTGCGGTTGTAGCTTGCGGTGAGGTTGTGTACCTCTATTGCGTTATTTTCGGGTCTGATGTCCATGTTAAACTGTTTTATTTCTTCGTTTTTGGCTTGACCCAAAAAGAAGCAAAAAGGTCAAGGCTTCTTATAAATTTATTGAAAACTACGGTTTCAAATTTCTCCCGAAATCCAAGCCATTCCGCTACGCTTCATTTCAGGATTTCTCATAAATCGAAATTCTCAACCTTGTTTTCTACAAAATTTCTAAAAGGCCGTCCTAAAAATCTATTCACCAATTTCAAGCTAAGCCTGTTAACCTAATCTAGCGGAGTCGAGACCTTGGCTATAAATTTTGTCATGGTTTTAACAAAAACACATGCCAAAATTTGGCAGGCCTTAGGCTTTTTAAATACCCCCGGCTATGCTAATAGCTATTGATATTTGACCCCCGCTGGGGTTTCAACCCAACACATCCCCCCTTGAGGGGCGCGAAGGGGGGTGATGTTTAAACGTTCATCCCCCTAACCCCCTTCAAAGCGGGAATTCGCGTCTCCGGCAGATTTCCAGGTAAATCAAAAATATTTCTACTACCTCAACGCCCCGGTAATCGTTTCCACATTATGCCTCACCATTCCTATATAAGTCCCTTCAGGTGAATCCTCGGAGCCCATTGCATCCGAAAATAATTCACCGCCCAACTTTACGTCATGCCCTCTTTCGCGTGCCCCTTCTATCACTGCTTCTATAGACTTCTTGGGTACGGAGCTCTCCACAAAAATAGCTTTGATCTTGCGGTCAACAATAAACTTTACGAGCTCCGAAACATCCTGTAAACCATATTCTGCAGCGGTGCTAATGCCTTGTAAACCTCTAACATCCATTCCATAGGCCCGACCAAAATACTTAAATGCATCATGGGCGGTAATCATTACTCTTTGGCTATCAGGGATGGAAGCAATTTGATTGCGGGCAAAATCATCTAACTGCCCAAGTTTGGCCTGATATGTTTCCAGATTTCCGGAGATTACCTCCTGTTTTTCGGGAAACTCCTTTTGGAGTTGAGCTGCAACTCCCGCAATAGCGTCACTCCACAAAGCTACATCAAACCAAATGTGCGGATCTTCAGCACCTACAAAAGCGGTGTTGTTTATTAGTCGGGTTTTGTCCAACTGTTCTCCCACAGAAATGGTGGTCTTTAATCTGCCCAGTTTTTCGAAAATCTCCACCATCTTTCCCTCCAGGTGTAAACCATTGTAAACAATAACATCGGCAGCACTAAGGTCGTTGATATCGCCCTGAGTGGCTTTGTACAGGTGGGGATCTACACCAGGGCCCATCAGCACCTCAACGCTTACACTGTCTCCCATAAGGTGCTTCACCGCATCGCCAATCATACCTGTGGTACACACTATCAGGGTTTCCTCTTCGGTAGCTTCTGAACAAGCGGTTAAGGATAGTGTAGCTATAAGAGCTAAAATGAGTTTCTTCATATTTTCTGTTTTTGAAGGCAGATGATACTGATAGTACAGATCTGCTGGGATTTAAAATCTGAAAGCATCCGTTTTATCGGTTTCAATAGCCTGCTATTTTTTAATCACATATAAATTGCTGCTCACCTGATGGCTGAGGTTCAGCTCTGAGCCGTTACTCAGCTGTACCAACATGGAACTGTCATAGCTTTCCTTTTCCTGTATGCTTATTTCTTCCCCAAGGTTAAGGTTTAGTTTCTTCAGGTATTTTAGAAATTCAGTATCAGTGTCTTTTACACCTTTTAATATGGTGGTATCTCCAACCGTGCACTCTGCAAGGGTTTGATCGCTTCGGTTAGGGAAAATCCCGTTCCTGTCAGGAATAGGATCACCATGTGGGTCGTATTTTGGGAAGGCCAAAAATTCATCCAGTTTGTCCGTAAGCTTGGTGGATTGAATATGCTCGAGCTGCTCTGCAATTTCGTGTACCTCCTCCCATCCAAATTCCAGTTTCTTTACCAAAAAAACCTCCCATAGCCTGTGTTTGCGAACTGTGCGTATGGCTATTGCTTTTCCCTGATCGGTAAGATTTACCCCTTGGTATTTTTTATAAACCAGGAGTTTTTTGTCACTCAGCTTTTTCAGCATATCTGTAACCGAGGCCGGCTTGGTTTCCAAACTCTTGGCAATGGCATTGGTGGAAGCTCCTTTTCCGGAGCTTTCGCTGAGATGATAGATGGCTTTGAGGTAGTTTTCCTCTGTGAAGGTGTACATATTGATAAAATAATCCACAAAACTAAGTAAATTCATTGTGGCCTAAAATGATATTTAGAGTCGTCTAAATTCACAAAATATCATATGTTCTTTTTCAAAATTAGTAACAACTGCTCTGCATCCATATACTGAAAATATCTGGCAGTAGCTTCAAAGCTTTCATCCAGCAACACCATTGCAGGTAGTGAAAATGGCTTGCCCCTGCGGCTTGCCATTAGCAGGGCTATTTGATGAATGGAGGCTTTCTTATTGAGATTTTCATTTACATAAGTTTGATTTCCAAATACAATAGTGTCCTCGGTTTCTACATTCATTTTTACAGAGTAATATTGGGTGAAGAGTATTGATACCACTTGGGTATCGGCCAAAGCCAGCTGTTCCAATTTAAGGCAATTGATACACCAGTTCGCGTAAAAGTTTATGAATACTTTTTTGGGTTTCATTTGAAGTGAGTCGCTCAATTGTTCCCAACTCAGCCAATTTATTCTGGTGGTGCTTTGCCCCCAACTCTTTTGTGCACTCATTATAAGGGAAATGATACTGGCTAGGAGGAGGGAGATATGTTTGTTCTTCGCTCTTTTCATTTTTAAATGGCTTTTAGGCGCAGGCCCACAAAATAGGTTCTTGGCAGATTAGGCCCATACATGTAGTTGCTGTCACGGTTTTTTCCAGTGTCAAAGTCGGTTTGGTAGGCGTTAAAAATGTTTTTTATTCCTCCAAATATCTCAATACCGGTGTTCACTTTGGTAAGGCGGAAAGTGCGGCCTATGCGCAGATTAAGCTCTGTAAAAGCAGGCGATTTGAGATATTCATCTTCTGTTTGGCCGGTACCTTCACCAGCAAAGTGAACCAGATCCATAGTGCCAGTGTAAATTACGTTGGTGCTGATATCCCAATTTTTGTTGGGGCTATAGGTGAGTGTGGCAAAGCCATAATCGTTTGGAGTACGTAAGAATTCACGTTTGGCTTGCAAGCCTTCAATATTTTCTACGGATTCATCAAACAGACTGGACTGAAGGGTGAACCCGGCTTCCAGCTCCACAATGTAATCGAAATTGGCACGTGCCTCCAGCGTAAAGCCCTGTACTGTGGCTCCTTCTCCGTTTCGCTTTTCAAAGCGCTGCCCATGGTTATCTTCCCCTAAAGGATATTGGTAAAAGGAATTATTAAGCTTGGTGTAAAAACCTTCAATAGTAAAGCCGGCAATAAAGTGCTCCGTAGCTTTATCATAATTTACAGATGCTGTGAAACTTTGCGAACGTTCTTCTTCCAAATCCGGTGAGAGGGAAATACGGGATATTCCGCCACCTGCAAATGCAATATGTAGATCGGTATCAAATGCCTGAGGCGCGCGAAAACCTGTACCGTATCCCAAACGAAGCTGCGTGGTGTTTTTTAGCTTGTAGAGCAAAGATAAGCGAGGGCTTACAATAGGGTGGTCCAGTAAATTGTGCTTGTCTACCCTAAATCCAGCCAGAAAATTTAGTTTTTTAGTTATGTCCCAGTCGTGCTGAACAAAGAGGCCGAAATTTTTGGTGGTTTGGTCAATTAGGTAGTTGTAAGACTTTATTTGGTCAAACACATTGTCATATACATATTCCGAACCTACTGTAAGCACGGCAGATCCACCCAAAAACTTTGTGAATTTAGTATTGAATTGTATTCCACCTTGGTGAGTTACCACATCGGAAGAGCCATAAGGTGGGGCGGTTAAAAAACTATCAAGCTCTGCACCTCCATCGGGAATAATTCCGGTATAATGATCACGGTCAGTTTTTTGGCCACCGTAATAAAATATCAGGGAGTTTTTATCATCATTAAAATTGATTTGATAATCCAGGCTAGCCATCAACACGTTATGGGTTCTTTCTTCCGACTGTTGAGTTAGATAAGCAGGTTTATCCACTATTTCGCCACCAAAGCGGTATTCGTAAATACTGCTAAGGCTCAGGGAAATTTTTTGATTTTTGGTGGGTAAGTAAAAAAGGTTTGTACCAAATGAATTGTCCTTGAGCTCTGGAGCTTCCGAAAAATTATCTCCATTGGCATCGTAAGCTTCACGGTTTCTGTTATTTACAAAAAATGACGCACCGGCATCTCGCTTTTCATTTACAACAGTGGCATTGCCCGATAGGATATTGTCTGAAGCGCGTCCATCAAAACTTTGAAAAGTATTGCTAAGGCTATAGTCGTTTTTGAGAGGCATTTTGGTAATCACATTTACGGTGCCTCCAATAGCGCTAGAGCCGTACAAGGCCGAAACGCCACCGCGTACTATCTCTATGCGGTCTATCATATTGGTTGGGATTTGCTCTAGTCCATACAATCCTGTAAGTGGGCTGAAAATAGGGCGTCCATTTATCAAAATCTGGGAGTATCCGCCTTGTAGCCCATTCATGCGAAGCTGTGTATAATTGCAGGTCTGGCAGTCTGTTTCTACCCGCAACCCCGGCTGAAACCGCAATCCTTCAGATAAGTTTATGGCTACTACCTGGTCCAGTTCCTTGCTGTCTATGAGGTTTACAATTACAGGTGCATCTATCCTGCGTTTTTTCGTGCGAGTACCGGTTACCACTACTTCATTGAGATTGGATACGTCTTCAATCATCATTATCTCCACTGATGTGGTTTGGTCTTTGAGAATTCTCACTTTTTTGGAAACTGTTCGGTAGCCTAGGGTGCGTACTTTTATTGTGATTTCTCCAACAGGTACATTTTCAATTTTAAAGTTTCCGATGGTATCGCTGGATGTACCGATCTCGGTACCTGCTATTTGAACGGATACAAACGGTAGTCTTTCGTTTTGAGAACTTACTGTACCAGTTAAGTTTCCATGCTGGGCCAAAGCTGCATACCAGAAGCAGCTCATCACAAATAATAGGGTCAAATATTGTTTCATAGTTAGGTGTGCTTTATTATTTAATTAGCTATGCAAAACTATAAATTTAGGCAAGCCTAAAAAAATTACATTGAATTTTTTATTTCTTACATGTCGTGTTCTTGTGCTTCTCTATTCATCGTGGGGAATCTCCATAACAGATAAAGTGGGCATTTTTATTGAGCCTTACGGACTTATAGAAAATATGGATTTGGCGGTGTTAAATGCAGATGCAGGCTTTACCTATCTTATAAATAATGACATGCAAATTGATTACTCTTTTGGATTGGGGATTAGCAATCAGATGAATTTTCACTCCTTTGGATTAAGCCTAAGATTCGATTAGAGAGATGTAATTATTTCGTTGAGGTAACTTTTATCACTACACCGTTATCACTATTATTCTACATTTGTAAGTATGTTTAGGAAGTCTGTAAACATACTGATGTTCGTGGCCACCGGAATTATGCTTCTGCATAGTTTAGTGCCGCATAGTCACCATTCGGATTCTCAAGCTAGTCAGGTAATAGCTGCTGCCCAGCAAGAAGATTCTTCATGGGTTAATCTGCTTATCGATATTTTTCACTTTGATCAGGGCAATGAACATCTTGAAAATTTTGACTCAGGCCGCAATTTTGGCGAGCTCCTAAGTCCTCTTTTTTTAGCCCCTGATAATAAGTCCTTTGAGTTTCTGGGTGCCCTGGATTTTAACGAACCTTATCCGCCCATACCCTTTTCCCTTTCTGCGCATTCTGTTGCAAAGAGTCCCATCCTCACATTAAGAGGTCCCCCCAGTCAGGTGATTTAATTACTGCGTTTTTACACCCGTGGTTTCACGGTTTTAGTAACCTGATTTTTCATTTATGTTTCAAGCTATAATAGCCTTTTCGGTAAAGAATAAGGCTCTCATATTACTATTTATAGCCGCTTTGGTTGGTGCAGGCATTTACTCCATGCGGCAGTTAGCGGTAGATGCCGTTCCTGATATTACAAACAATCAGGTGCAGGTAGTTACCACCTCTCCCTCTTTGGCAGCTGAAGAGGTGGAGCGATTTATAACTTACCCATTGGAAATGGCCATGGGACACATTCCCGGAGTTACGGAGGTGCGTTCGATCTCAAGGTTTGGCCTTTCTGTAATTACGGTTGTATTTGAAGATGATATACCTGTACTGGACACTCGCCAGTATGTGCAGGAACAAATAAACCTGGCTAAAGGTGAAATTCCGGAAAACCTCGGTGTTCCCGAGATGATGCCCATCACAACGGGTTTGGGTGAAATCTATCAATATACCCTGCAGGTAGATTCGGCTTATCGGGATCAGTATGATGCGATGAAATTGCGCACCATTCAGGACTGGATTGTAAAGCGGCAGTTTACCGGCACGGAGGGTTTGGTAGAGGTAAGTTCCTTTGGCGGCTTTCTCAAACAATACGAAGTGGCTGTAAACCCGCTATTGCTTAAGCAGTATGGTTTTGAAATGGCAGATATTCAGAAAGCGCTGGAAGGGGCTAATCAAAATTCAGGAGGGGGTTTTATTGAAAAAAATGAGTCGGCCTTTTATCTCAGGAGTGAAGGTTTGCTGGAAAGCGAAGGGGAAATCGGGCAGGTGGCATTGGGTGTGAGCAATGGCAGTCCTGTTTTAGTGCGTGATGTTGCAGAGCTTAGAACGGGCTACGCACCTCGCTTTGGAGCCATGAGTATGGACGGGCAGGGCGAGGTAGTAGGAGGGATAACCTTAATGCTGCGCGGGGCCAATTCCTCTCAGGTAATAGATAATGTACATGCCAGAGTAGAGGAAATCCGCAAGGCCTTGCCTCCGGGGGTTCGCCTCGAGTCCTATCTCGATCGGTCTGATCTTGTGGGCCGCGCTATTGGCACGGTAAGTCGTAACCTTATTGAAGGTGGATTGATCGTGATTTTTGTGCTGGTGCTTTTGCTCGGTAATATGAGAGCCGGTATACTGGTGGCCTCTATCATTCCGCTGTCTATACTCTTTGCCTTTATTATGATGAATGTCTTTGGTGTTTCGGCTAACCTCATGTCCTTGGGAGCAATAGACTTTGGAATTGTAGTGGATGGTGCGGTTATCATTGTTGAGCATCTGCTGTTTATGCTCCATAAAAACCGAAACCTCAATACTCGTGGAGATTTCGATAAGCTCGTGGTAAAGAGTTCTGCGGAAATTTACAGGTCAGCAGCTTTTGGTGTGCTCATCATTCTTGTGGTTTTCATACCCATACTCACCCTTACGGGGATTGAAGGAAAGATGTTTAGGCCGATGGCCCAAACTTTTGGTTTCGCCATTTTAGGAGCAATGTTACTTTCCCTCACCTATGTTCCGGCAATTGCCGCTATCCTTTTTAAAAATGGTCTTGGCAAGGAATTGCAGTTTTCCCATAAACTGGTAGGCAAGCTTCAGCAGTTTTATCAACCGACATTAAAAAGGGCTCTTAAAATACCCTATACAATACTGGCTTCGGCAGTACTTCTTTTGGCGGCAGCCATTTTTACCTTTAGCAGGATGGGGCAGGAGTTTATTCCCCAGCTTGATGAAGGGGATTTGGCCCTGCAAATGTCACTTCCTACGGGTAGTGGCTTAAGTCAAAGCCTGGAGTATACCAGGCGGGTGGAAAAGCGATTGCTGGAGAAGTTTCCCGAAGTAAGGCATGTGGTTTCCAAAATAGGCTCGGCCGAGGTGCCTACAGATCCCATGGCGGTTGAAGAGGCTGACATTATGATTATTATGAAACCGCAAGAGGAGTGGACAACTACTGATAATCGCGAGGATTTAGCAGCGATGATGAAGAGCGAATTGGCGGTGTTTCCGGGGTTGAGCTTTGAATTTACCCAACCTATACAGTTGAGATTTAATGAGTTGATAACCGGGGCGAAAACGGATATAGCCATAAAGATATTTGGTGAAGACATGGGGGTATTGGCATCTCAGGCAGAGGAGGTGGCAAAATTGATAAGGCCAATAGAGGGTGCCGGGGATGTGAAAGTGGAGCAAACTGAAGGTCTTCCACAGCTAAAAATGAAAATCAGGCGCGACCAAATGGCCCGATATGGCGTGTCTTCCGGGGATGTGCAAAGTGTTATACGTACCGCATTTTCCGGCTCGCAGGTGGGGAGTATTTTTGAAGGACAGCGAAAGTTTGACCTTGTGGTAAGGCTGGCGCCAGAATTTAGGGAGACACCTAATTTGGACCACATCTTTATCAATGTGCCCACAGGTGGTAAGGTGCCTCTAAGTGAATTGGTGGAGGTGACAAAAAGCAGCGGGCCGGCACAGGTTAGCCGTGAGGCAACCCAACGAAGAATTAATGTGGGGGTAAATGTTAGAAACCGCGATTTGGCCAGTGTGGTAGAGGATATTCAAGCCGAGATTGAAGATAAACTTGTTCTTCCTCCGGGATATACCATTACTTATGGCGGGCAGTTTGAAAACCTTCAAAAGGCAAAGGATCGTTTGATGATAGCAGTTCCTTTGGCACTTACTTTAATCTTTCTGCTGTTGTATTTCACTTTCGGATCCTTTAAGCATGCCACCATGATTTTTGCCGCTGTGCCCTTATCCATTATCGGTGGAATTTTCGCTCTTTATTTAAGAAACCTTCCTTTCAGTATTTCCGCAGGGGTGGGCTTTATCGCCCTGTTTGGGGTATCGGTGTTAAACGGTATTGTTCTAATCAGTCATTTCAATGAATTGAGACAAAAGGGTGAACCTCTTATGAAGGTTATAGTGGATGGTGCTACAGATCGACTTCGTCCGGTGTTAATCACAGCTACTGTGGCCACTCTTGGTTTTTTGCCAATGGCTATTTCCTCATCAGCAGGAGCTGAAGTGCAGCGCCCTTTGGCTACCGTGGTAATAGGAGGGCTTATCAGTGCCACCTTCCTCACTTTGGTGGTGCTGCCCATTCTTTATGAAATCGCACATAAAAAGAAACAATGAAAAAGTACAGTATACTAATAATAGCAATGGGCCTGGGGCTGATAGCAAGTGGGCAGCGCCCCTTGGCATTGGAAACCTTGCTTGATTCTGCCAGGGCCAGAAACTCTGATGTCAGGATTATGAAGTCACGTTATCAGCAAGCTCAGGTTTCTCCGGCAACAGTTGCCGGTATAGATGCCACTGGCTTTTCCTTCAACTATGGTCAGGTTAATGGTCCGGCTAATGGGGATTATCAATTGCAAATTATACAGCCGCTTGGAAATCCGGTAAAGGGTATTTATGAAAGAAGAAAAAGGGATAGTGAGGTAGAACTGGCCTTTATTGAGCTTGGTCTTCAGGGAGCTTATCTGGAAATGTCTGTTGAAAAGGCTTATGCCCAATGGAGTACGGCCTATCAAAAATATGAGCTGAGAAAGTTGCAAAAAACCTTTTACGATAGTGCTACAGCTTCTTCTCAACGCCTTTTTGATTTAGGGGAGATTAATACAGTTGAGTGGGGCTTGAGCCAAAGCAGAATGATGGCAGCAAAGGAAATGTATTTCTCTGCCTATACTGAGTATACCAACTCTCGTCAACAACTGGAAGCCCTTTGCAGGATGAACCTTGAGGGCTTTGTGCCGGATGATACCCCTGGTCTTTCGATTTCGCTGGTGCAGAAAGAGGGTGCAGGTGGTAAGCTGCAGCAGCAGCGATTATCAATACAACAGGATGTGGCTGAAAAGCAGTTGGCTGTTAGTGGGGCGGCCATGGCGCCCTCTTTTTCGGTTGGTTATCTCAACCAAAAAATTGATGACGTGGTGGGCTATCAGGGGGTGGTTGCAGGCGTTAGCATCCCTTTATTAAAGATGGGAAACTATAAGGAAAGAAAAATAGCTCGCTTTGAATTGGAGCAAGCCGAAATTAATCGTGAAAATCAAAGTTTCAGGCTGGCTCGGCAAATAGAAATACTGGAAGCACAAAAGACGATGGTTAGTGCTCAATTAGTCGAAAATGGCCAGTTTATGAGGGCGGATTTGGAGAAAAGTCTCTCCTCTTCCCTTCGTTTGTTTAAATCCGGAGAAATTGATTTTATCCAGTTATCACAAATTATTGATGGATTGGCAGATGGCTTTGCGAGGCAGCAAAACCTCTATTACCAACTTTACAGCATAAATTCTGAATTAAAATATTTAACCAAATAAAAATGAAATTTCTAAGTATTACAGCAAGTCTGGTTTTGATAGCCTTAAGTAGTTGCTCATCAAAGGAATCGGGCAAGGAAACCAATGCAGAAAGTGGCTCTTCGGCTTCTGTTGAGGAGATAATAAGGGCTAATGAAGTAACCCTTGGCGGCTTGCAAAAAATGTTGATTAGTGAAGAGATTTCCACCACAGGGCTTGTTGATGCTCCGCCCCAAAGCATGGTGAGCGTTTATCCTGTGATAGGAGGATTTGTAAAGGAGGTATATATAGTGGCAGGAGAAGAGGTACGCAAAGGACAGCCGTTATTTACGCTTAGCCATCCCGACATTCTTAAAAAGCAGCAAGAGTATCTGGAGGAAAAGGCCGGTTTTTTGGCTATTGAAGCCGATTGGAAACGAAAGCAAAACTTGATAAAGGATAAGTCTGTGTCGGATAAGGCATATCAGGAAAGTGAAAATACATACATCAGCGCGCAGAGTCGTATCAATACCCTCGAACTCACGCTCAAGGGGATGAATCTAAACCCCCAAGCCATCAGTAAAAATGGAATGGCGAATAGTATCAGGATAGTATCAGACATTGACGGTGTGGTAACCGAGCTGTTCACCCACAAAGGCGAGTATGTTGGTGGAGATAAAAAGTTGGCCGAAATTTTAGACAAAAGCCATCTGCATATTGAGTTGCAGGTAAGGGCTCAGGAAATTGGAAAGGTGCGGGTTGGTCAGGCGGTCAGGCTATGGCTGGATGGTGTGCAATTTCCGGGAAATGTACATTTAATAAACCCACAGATAGGAGCAAATAATTTTGCGAAAGTGCATATACACTTTGACGAAAGTCAGGGAAACTATAAGCCTGGTTCTTTTGTGCAGGCTCAAATTATTATTTCATCGGATACGGTTTTTGCGCTACCGCTAACGGCTGTTTACGAAAGTGCAGGACATAGCTACGCCCTGGAGGTGGAAAAAAATGAGCTAAAACCTGTGGAGGTACAGCTTGGCGAACACAATGATAGCCTGGTGGAAATCAAAAACTACAGGCAACTGAAAGGTAAAAAACTGGCGCTTAGCAAGGTAAAGTATCTGGTAGGTACAATTGAAGATGAGTCTTAAGTACGGAGAGCCTATACATTGATGCGACCAAATGTGCTGCTGCCCTTTACCGTATTTTCATCTTATGCAGCATTTCGGTGGTCATAGGGTCTTCGTATGTGCCAAAGGCATCCACTAAGGTTCCTTTTTCTCCCTCTGCTGTAGAGATTGCAAAAATGATAGACATATCATCAGGATTGCTCATACCTTCAAAACGGTGAAACTCATCAATATGAAAAGTGCTGGGATCATATTTTTTGTCCAGAGACCTGCACTCAATGCAATGTGGCTTCAGGTTAAAATCCAGGGTGTAGCCACGCTTTTGCAGTTCAATAACTGCTTGCGATAAGGTGTCGTATTGATTGTCCATTTTTTAGATTTTAAGGGTTAACCAATCATTCATGCAGATTGTTGTAATCAAATATCGAAAAACCTGCGGTGATAATTGATCTGTCCCATGTGGTAATTTACGTGAGCAATCATTCGCATCAACATAAAATGAGTGGGGTAGTAATTGCCTCCGCGCCACGTTAGTGGAAAATTCTCATCAAGACTATTTGGGTTGATGTTTCCAAGGGCCACGTTTAGTTCCTTTAGCAGGATGTCATATTCGCCCAACATATCGGCAAGCGGAATATCCTTTACCATAAACTCTTCATCACGTTGGCGTAAATAGCCGCTGTTGCCAAATGAGCTGCCAATAAAATGGCGAAGCGATCGTGTTAAATGAACAAACAGCACACCTGCGCTATTGGTGGTTCCCGGCAGTACTTTCCAGATCACCCCTTCTTTAGGATAAGAAAGCAGTTCAGATTTTAAGGCTTCTAAATCTGTCAACAGGATGTCCTTAACCGCTTCTACTGTATTCATTCGTTGGGCTTGTAATCTTTTAGTTCCACTGTGTTTCCGTCAAAAACAGCGTAGGTGTAGTATTTTATCCAATCACCCAGGTTTATGTAACGTGAACGCTCGTTCAATTTGATGTCAAGCGGTAAATGGCGATGCCCAAAAATGAAATAATCATAATGCTTCTTCTTCAGCATTTCCTTACTGTAGATGGCTAGCCACTCATTTTCCTCACCTAAAAATTTAGCATCACTGTCACCGGTTTTGGCGCGGCTCTTTTTGCTGAAGTAATCGGCCAGCCCAATACCGAAGTTGGGGTGAAGCCGTGCAAACGACCATTGCAAAAGGGGGTTCTTAAAAACCTTTTTTATGAATTTGTATCCATGATCTCCAGGGCCAAGTCCATCTCCATGGCCGATGTAAAACTGCTGTCCATTCCATTCCCTTTCATTGGGGACGCGGTGCAGTATCACGCCAGTCTCGGCCGGGAGGTAATCAAAAATCCACATGTCGTGATTGCCCGTGTACATGTGTATGGGAATGCCGCTGTCGCAGATTTCGGCCAGTTTGCCCAACACCCGCACAAAACCACGGGGTACGGCATGTTTGTATTCAAACCAAAAGTCAAAAAGATCGCCAACAATAAAAATTTCTGCGGCATCGTGTTTTACTTCATCCAACCATTGAACAAACAGCTTTTCGCGCTTTAGGCTCTCCTCATAATTGGGAGCGCCCAAATGTTGGTCGGAGGCGAAATAGATTTTTTTTCCATGAGGCAATTGCATGGGGCGAAGATAGGATAAGGATCAAAAAGGTGTAAAAAGAAAAACCCCGCCTAAGCGAGGTTCTTGTTATTAAGATATCTGCACAAGCTTACTTCGCAGCCTCAAATCTTCTGCTTACTTCGTCCCAGTTAATCACATTAAAAAATGCGTTAATATAGTCTGGGCGCTTGTTTTGATACTTCAGGTAATAGGCGTGTTCCCACACATCCATACCTAAAATAGGGGTTCCTTTCACTTCAGCGATATCCATTAATGGATTGTCCTGGTTTGGAGTAGAACTAACTTCAAGCTTACCATCCTTTACAATAAGCCAAGCCCAGCCAGAACCAAAACGTGTGGCTCCTGCAGTGGAAAATTTCTCCTTAAATTGATCGAATGATCCAAAGGCTGAATCTATTGCTTCGGCAAGAGCACCGCCAGGATTACCGCCACCATCAGGGCTCATTACTGTCCAAAAAAGGTTGTGATTGTAATAACCACCACCGTTGTTGCGCACAGCGGTTGAGTGCTGAGATACATTCTTAAGAATGTCTTCAATGGATTGATCCGCAAGGTCAGTGCCTTCTATTGCGTCATTTAGTTTGTTAGTGTATCCAGCATGATGCTTATCATGGTGAATCTCCATGGTAGTTGCATCAATATGTGGTTCTAAAGCATTTTTAGCATAAGGTAAATCGGGCAGTTGAAAAGCCATAATTATTTGATTTTATGTTTGAAAAATAAATTTTAATTCCGCTAAGGTAACACGCCTTTATCGTTTAGGTTTAGGATATTAGAATTTTATGATGAGTACATAAGAAATGGCAAAAAAGAGCGGTAATATTGAAGCATTGTAAGAAAATGCATAAGCAATTGATTGATGGGAAAATTTGAAGTTTACAACGCATCTGCAGGAGCGGGAAAGACCTATACACTTGTAAAAAACTACCTGAGTATATGCCTGGCGAGTGAAAACACCATGAAGTTTAGGGAGGTATTGGCGATCACCTTTACCAATAAGGCCGCTAATGAAATGAAGGAGCGCATAGTGGCACAGCTTCGGCAGATGGGAACTTTTACAACTTCTGATAAAAAGGAAGACAAGGAATACAACATGCTTTTTCAATTGGCCAAAGAGCTGGGTTTAAGTCCTGAAAAGGTGAGTTTTCGTGCGCGGGATATTCTTACCACCATTCTTCACAATTACTCGGCTTTTTCGGTTTCCACCATTGATAAATTTACCAATCGCCTGATAAGGAGCTTTGCGCAGGATTTAAAATTGAACAGTAATTATGAGGTAGAGCTGGATAGTGGCGAAATGCTTTCTGAGGCTATTGACCGAATGTTGGCTGATCTGGAGGAGGACTCCGCCACATCCAGGGTTTTACTCGAGTTTATAAATACTAAACTGGATGAGGGAAAATCGCCCCGGCCTGAGCACAGCCTGCACGAAATGGGTAGGAATCTTTTTGATGAAGGTGCCTTGCCCTTTTTAAAGAGGCTCAAGGGATTTGATTCGGCCAAAGTAATGGAGGCGGGAAATGCTTTGAGAAAGGAAAGTAAGGAGATGGAAGCCACTGTTAAATCTCACGCAAGTCAACTTCTGGAGTTGATACATGCGCAGGGAATAGAGAAAATGGATTTTAGCGGTGGTTATGTATACGGCTATATAACTAATCTATATGATGGGGTTGTGGATAAGTGGCCGCCAAATAAAACTGTATTAAAGATTTTAGATGGTGCTCCGTTTTACGCAAAAGCAAAGGCGAAGGATCTGGCTCCAAAGTTTGATCCTATTGATGATGAGCTGAGGAGGGGGTTGGCTTTAGCGGTAGAAACAATACTCCAAATATACCCTCGTTACCACTTGATTGGCAAAGTTTTAAAGGATATCTATTCTTTGGCTACTTTGGCTGAGATTGAAACTAATTTGGAGTTGGTAAAGGAGGAAACCAACCGCTTGCCGATAGGTGAGTTTAATAAGCTGATTAGCGAAAAGCTCGATCAGGAGCCTACGGCTTATCTGTTCGAAAAACTAGGTGACCGCTACCATTATTTCTTTGTGGACGAGTTTCAGGATACTTCTGTTTTACAGTGGAAAAACCTGCTTCCACTTGTTGGTAATGCCATGGCTTCCAATGGTTCCGTTATGATAGTAGGAGATGGTAAACAATCCATTTATCGCTGGCGGGGTGGTGACGTTTCCCAATTTGTAAATCTCTCTAATGATACGGACACCTCGAATAAAATTCAAATTGGAGAAGAGGTCAGGGAGCTTTATTCCCGAGAAAAAGTAACGCTGGGTTCCAATTTCAGAAGCCGCAGGGAGGTTGTGGAATTTAACAATGACTTTTTTACAACCACTGCTAAAATACTGGAGGGTGAAAACTTTCAACAGCTATACAGTGAAGCATCTCAAAAGGTTGAAAGACAGCAAGGAGGATATGTTTACTTAAACAGGATTCGCTATGATAAGGATACTTATGAAGAAGAGCAAGGTAATGAGTGTTTACGGATAATAAGATCAGCAGTTTCTCGTGGTTATGCCTTAAGTGATATTACATTAATTACCAGACGAAAGCAGGAAGGGGCGATTTTGGCTGAGGTCCTTTTAAGTGAAGGAATTTCCGTTGTTAGTCCCGATAGTTTAATGATTGAGCAATCGTCTGATGTTCGGGCAATCGTCTCCTATCTTAAATTTTTGGTGCGGCCGGATGACTTTGGTGTACGGTGGGATTTCCTCAATAAGTTGTGGAATAGTGGGATTGTAAATGGAGGCTTTACCGAGAAACACCTGTTTTTGGATAAGCTCATTCATGAGTCTGCTTATAGGTTACACAGCTTTCTAGAGGCTAATCTATCAGGTTATAAACTGGCCGAAATGTTGGAGTTATCCCTTGTGGATAAGGTTTATGATGTGGCTTCCTTACTTAAGCTGCCGATTCAGGGCAATCCATTTCTTCACACTTTTATGGATCAAATTGTTGATTATCAAAACAAAAAAGGAGATGGGGAGACAGGTTTTTTGAGGTGGTGGGATGAAAAAGGCAATTCCAAAAGTATAAGTCTGCCGGAAGGTAATGATGCCGTGAATATAATGACGGTGCACAAAAGCAAGGGACTGGAATTTCCGATTACCATCGTTCCTTTTGCGGATTGGCTTGCAACCACGGAGCCCGGAGGCAGTTCTACCTGGATGGATATTGAAGACTATAACATCGAAGGTTTGCCGGTGGCCAGAGTTGGACTGTCAGATAATGATCACGCTTTAGATGAATATAAAATGTTGCATCAAGCCAATAGAGAAAGCGTTTATCTCGATAATATGAATTTGGCTTATGTGGCTTTTACGCGGGCTGTGGATGAGCTTTATATAATAGGATCTATTAAAAGACATGGAGAGGGTGGGAGATTAACTAGATATATCTCAGAGTATTTCACTGAAAAGGGTATAGAGGGCGATGTTGTGGAGTTTGGAGAGCCAATGACATTAACTGACAGAGATAAACCAGCAGTTGCAACTGGCATTAAAAGTTACAAGGGTGCCAATTGGTTTCAAAAAGTAAAAATCTCAATTGATGCGCCCCTCAACTGGATTGATGGTGAAAGCTCTCAAACGTCCTATGGAAAAAGGGTTCACAGCTTAATGGCTCAGGTAAGTAGCCAAAATGATGTTGAAAGGATACTTCAGGAAAACCTTTTGAAAGGAGCTATCAGCAAGTCGGAATATGATGAGTTGTACCCCGTGATTAATGGATTGGTAAATGATGATGTTCTTTCACAATATTACAAGGATGAATTAGAGGTTATAAATGAGGAGGAAATTCTGATTCCCGGAAATCTGTCTGCAAGACCCGATAGAGTGGTAATAAGTGGAGCAAAGACTCATATTATCGATTATAAAACGGGAGTTGTGCTTCCTAAACACAGGGAGCAACTGAATTCTTACAGGCACTTATTGACTCAAATGGGATATCCTGATGGAGATAATGTACTTATCTATTTAGGAGAAAGCCCGGAGGTTGTAAAGTGGTAGTATTTCAAAATATTTTTTGGTGAAGCAACCATTTTGGCTTTAAAGATGTCAAGTGAGTGAAAGGATTATTTTTATGGCCTTTTTAATAAACTATGGAAACTCACGGTTCAGCAAAGGCCTATGCGCCTTTTACCCTCAATTATAGTCCTCAGGTACCGGAACTAATGTTTAGGTTGGGATGCACATTGGCAATTTCAACCTATCAGGCCGGTAAGCTCATTTTCATTTCTGCCAAGGATGAAAATGCTTTGATACAGCTTCCCAGAAATTTTGAAAAACCCATGGGCATTGCCCTGAGCGAAGATGGAAACAACATGGCTCTGGCCTGTAAAAACCAGATTATAACTTTCGCTAATTCACCCGACCTCGCACTACATTACCCAAAATCACCGGGAAAATATGATGCGCTTTATATGCCAAGGACCACCTATCATACCGGTCCATTGGATATTCATGACTTGCGGTTTGGAGCGGATCAAAAGCTATTTGCAGTAAATACCTTGTTTTCGTGTATAGTGGAAATTGACCAAAGTTTCAACTTTAAACCCTATTGGTCGCCACCGGCCATTACCGAATTGGTTTCTGAAGATCGATGCCATCTCAACGGGATGGTAATGCAGAATGGAAAACCAAAATATGCAACGGCCTTTAATCAGGGCAATAGCGCCCAAAGCTGGCGCGATACCGTAGCTACAACAGGGGTTATGTATGATATTGAGGCCAATGAGTTAATTGCTCAGGGCTTACCCATGCCCCATTCGCCAATGGCCGTGGGTGATGATTTATACGTACTGCTTTCTGCTACTGGTGAGCTGGCAAAAATAGATAAGGCCACAGGTAAGTATGATGTAATAACCAGGTATGAAGGTTTTGTGAGGGGAATGTCGCTTGTGCAGGATTATCTTTTTATTGGTTTGTCTAAGCTGCGAAAAAACTCCAGCACCTTCGCTAAACTTCCCTTTGCGGAAAAAGCCAACCAAAGTGGCATTTTAATCGTCCACTTACCTACGGGTAGTATTGCAGGGCAAATTACCTATCAAACTTCGGTGGATGAAATTTATGATGTACATGCAATTTCGGGAAAGAGAAGGCCCAACATTTTGAACACAATCACAAACGACCACTATAGTGGATTAATGATACCAGGCACTACCTACTGGGCAGTACCTACTAACAATTAAATAAATACGCAAATGGCAACACTCGCATACTCGCGCAAAAAAAGACAGTTAAAGCAACTTTCAGTTAAGCTTCAGGCTGCACTCCTCGAAAAACAGGAGAATAACAATTACGTGCAGAAACTCATTTCTAAAATCAAAACGCTGCTAAACGAGCTGAAGCAGGCGGTTTCAGTAAATGAACTTAAAAAGGCCTTGGGAGCCGTGGCCATTTTCTTTGGCATTGCAGCTACTCAAAGTGTAAGTGCCCAAACTTTTGCCCCTCCGGTAAATAACCCATTTGGGCTGGATAGTGTGGCTTACTATTCTATGCCTGCTTTTGCAGATCTGGATGGAGATGGCGACTTGGATTTACTGGTGGGAGAGGAATATGGCAGAATGCAATACTTTCAAAACACCGGAACAACAAGCAGCCCACAATTTGCAGCACCGGTCCTCAATCCTTTTGGAATTAAGGATAGCTCCTATTTTTATCTAAAACCCACATTTGTGGATATTGATGATGATGGAGATCAAGATCTTTTTCTGGGTGATTTTTACAATTCCGGAGGTACCGGGTTTAAGTTTTTGAAAAATTCCGGAACAGCAACTAGCCCACAATTTGATGCCCCTATCACTAATCCGTTTGGAGCAAATGTATTGGGGATAACCACGCTGCCCACTTTCGTTGATCTTGATGGCGATGGCGATTTTGACCTCATGGTTGGTGGGATTCTGGGATCAATGGAGTACTTTGAAAATACAGGAAGTAAGACTGCTCCTCAATTTGGCGCATCACAAGTCAATCCCTTTGGGCTAACCAATACCTATTATTTTGCAGACCCTGCTTTTGCAGATTTGGATAATGATGGTGATATGGATCTTTTGGTTGGTGAATACTATGGCGTGCTGCAGTATTTTGAAAATACAGGTACCGCTACAGCACCCCAATTTGCGGCACCACAAGCTAATCCATTTGGTTTAAGTGCTACTTATGATTCTGCTTTTCCGGTTTTTGCAGATTTAGATAATGATGGCGATAAGGATTTGTTGGTAGGGGAATATGGCGGAGCTATGCAGTATTTCAAGAATACCAGCCCTGGTGTTGGTTTAAGCGAAACACCCGCTTTTGAAATGGCAATGTTTCCAAACCCTGCCACAACTTATTTTGACTTGAGCTCAGATACTGAGGTAAGCAAAGTGGAGATTATGGATGTTTCCGGTAAAATTGTTTCTCAGCAACTAAATCCTTCCAGCAGGGTTTCTGTAGAAGCA
>JBLWXT010000013.1:0-126880 GCA_048267305.1 Owenweeksia sp.
AACCTAAAATAACTAAAAATCAAAAAGATAGTATTTGAATGTGCCTTAACTTAATGACATTGCGCTCGCGCTAGCTGGGTAGGATTTCCTGAATATCTAAAAAGAAACCCTAACAGAGCTTAGAACTCTGTTAGGGTTATAAATGATAAAAGGCCCATTCAAGAACGCTATGAGAGTGTGAGGAAAGCTAAACTTCTACAAAATAACCCCAATTCCTTAAATTATGCACCGAACAATCTTGATTTCAACGGTAAGCTTTTTATTAATGAGTTGTTCGATGACTAGAAAACGTGTGGTTTATAATAAAGAAATGAGAGTAACAGCTATTGGTTATTATTCAAAAATCACGGGTAAAGAAACTGGCACTTGGACTCACTATGACAACGATGGTGCGGTAATGCAAATAGAAGAGTTCAAGGCGGGTAAGTTGCATGGTTTAAGGTTTTTGTACTATAAAGGGGGCAAACTACACTATAAAAGTTTATTTGCTAATGATTATTTTGTCGCGGATTCATGTTTTTATAATAACCCAACAAATTCATTAGCTTATGGTGGGCAGTATAGGAGGCTAAGAAAACATGATGGTTTTCCTAATTTTATTGGAGATGCGGTGAAAGTTGGTATTTGGACTTTCATGTCCGAGGAAGGTCAGATTGATTCAATAGTTGATTATGTTGGAGTTAAGAAAGTATATTCTGAAGCCGTGGATATTTTGAAGCCAGGCACGAAAAATATTTTGCTTGTAGATACTGTGGTAAAAGTTGAGTATTACAAGAAGTATTCGATGTAGGAACTCCCCCAGCTGGCGCAAGCGTCCCGCTTGTGTCCTTTTATATATAACAACATTTGACACGAGTAAAACGCTCACGCTAGCACATAAGATTGCCTGAATCAAAAAACAAACCCTGACAGAGTTTGGAACTATGTCAGGGTTTATATTTTAAACAAGCTTTGTTCTTCCTTATCCCGTTTACGAAACTGATTTCCTATACATAGAAATAAACAGGAATGGCAGGAAACCAAAGGCGAATACTGCAGCCCCAAGCATAAGCAATACGTTGGCACCCATAAGGTGAAACAACTTAAATAAGCCTGCAAACCCGGTAATAATGGCAGCTACCGCACCAAGTATTAGTTGTGATTTTTCCTCGCGTGTTTTTGAAATAGCCAGTTTATACCTGCTAAAGGCAAATAGCGGCACAAATACTAGTAATAGCATTAGAAGACCGCTGATAAACAAAACGGTTCCATAAGGGTAATGCAAAATTTTGAACATAAAACCTGCGGTTAAGCTCACTGAGCCTAAAAAGCCGGTGGTGTACAATAGTTTTTTCATAATTAATATTCGTTTTGAGTTTAATAAAAATACGGTTCTACGTTGTAGGTCATTTAGCCCATGGGGCGCTAATTCCAAAATAGCTTCATCCAGTAAAGTTTCAAAGGCCACGCCCTTTTCCAGGCCATATTCAATCACGCAACACAAATGGTCAATTACATCGTCTCGCAGTTTTGGCAATTTTAATCCTTGCTCTTCTACCCGCTTTTGCATAATCGCGATTTGGTATTCAGTTAGCTTCATGCAATACTGATATTTGGAGATATCACCTTAGAGAGAGTGGCCATAAAATCCTCCAACTCCTTTAAATAAGCCACTTTTTCGCTTTTTCCTTTAGTTGTAAGTAAGTAGTATTTACGTACCCTTTTACCTATATACTCTTCTTCAAAAGTCAATAATCCATCCTTGGTCATTCGCTGCAGCGCGGGATAAAGTGATCCATCTTTAAGCAAAATTTTTCCATCCGAAAGTTCCTTTACCTTCTGAAAAATCTCATAGCCATACATCCGCCCATTTTCAGATAACAGATTCAAGACTATAACCGAGAGGGTTCCTTTTAAGAGTTCTTTACTATACATAGTTCAAATATACATAGATTTACAATACCTCAACAATCTATGTATTAATTTTTAAAAAAACAACCCTGACATAGCTCTAAGCCCTGTCAGGGTTTATATTTTCTAATACTGCTCATCTGTGGACTATCCACTGAAAGCTATCCGCTAGCTACACCAACCTATTCCTAATCGCCATTTGTACCGCCTCAACCTTATTGTGTACGTGTAGTTTTTGGTAAATGTTTTCGATATGCTTGCGTACCGTACCGGGGCTGATGAAGAGATTTTCAGCAATTTGGTTGTAGTTAAGGCCGCTGGCCAGCTGCTCCAGTATTTCGGTTTCGCGCTTAGTGAGGTTAAAGTCCACTTTTTCTTCTGGAATTTCCTGGTCTTTATAGCGGATAAGATTTAATGCCTTTCGGGCTACGCTGCCGCTCATGGGAGCTCCACCATCCATCACCTCTGTAATTGCCCCAAAAAGTTTGTCTGGCCTTTCGTCTTTTAATAGGTAACCATTTGCCCCAGCCATTATGGCCTGAAGGATGTAGTTTTCCTCATCAAACACGGTGCTCATAATAATTTTGATGTGTGGGTATTTGAGCTTTACCTGCTTGGTGGTTTCAATCCCATCCATCACTGGCATTTGTATATCCATCAGAATAAGATCTACATGAGCATCAACTTCAAGATGTTTGAGAATAGCCTGACCATGTGGTTCCCAGCCTCTAACGCTAACTTCTTGCTCAAACAAGTTGAGTTTATCGATGAGAGTTCGCGCAAGGCGATTGTTGTCTTCTGCAATTAAAATACGGATGGCCATGGTTTGGAGATTTAAGGGCTAAAATATGGGATCGAATAAGAAAATGCTATACGTAGTTTGACTGATTAAGCGGCACTTTAACTTCCACCCTTGTACCCTTACCGGGAGCAGTAGTTAGGTTCAATTCTCCATGAAATTGTTTAGCCCGTTCTTTCATGTTTATAAGTCCATATCCCTTTTCGCTAAGATCATTTAGCACAAAGCCACGTCCGTCATCAGTTATTTTAACAGTCAATGTGCCATTGTACTTTTTAAAGGATATCAGCATCTCGCTAAAGTCGGCATACTTTACCGCATTATTTACAGCTTCCTGCACAATTCGGTAAAGGTTAATGGCCATTACTGGACTTAGGGTAAGATCATCATCCGCCCCCATATTCACCTTCACGCTCTTTCCATCTAAATTAAGCCGAGAAACAAATTCCTGGGTTTTTGCGGTAAGCGTTTCCAGGTCAATCACCTTTTGGTTCATTGCCCAAATAGTTTCCCTGAGCTGTAGCATGGTATCTCTGCCATTATCGCTAATGGCATAAAGTGCCTCTTTGCGTACCTCATCTTCTTCGGTAAAGGCAAGGTTATCAATCCCACTACTTATAATTGTGAGCTGGGAACCAATATGGTCATGAAGGTCTCTGGAAATCCGAACGCGCTCTTCCTGAATACGGGCCTGTAGTTCTGCTCTGGCAAGCTCTTCCCTCAGGCGGCTTTCTTCGGTTAGCTTTTGCTCCTTTAGTTTTTGCTGGCGGTAAATATTAACGCCTATTACTACAAGCAATAAAATGGTTGCCACCAGAAGAATAGCCCAAATAGTTCGCTGCCTTACCTTTAATTGTTCTTCGGCCAATATCACCTTGCTTTCGGCTAATTCCCGCTCGTTTTTCTCGGTATCATATCGCGTTTGTACTTCTCTGATTATCTTCTCCTTTTCCACGTCATAAAAGTCATATTGAGCTTCAATACGCTTAAGGAGATGCCTTGTTGCAGCCTTGTAATTACCTGTTAATGTATCTGCAGTGGCAAGCCGGGCATAAATGTTAATCAGTTCTCGTTTATTTCCAATTTCTATTGAAATCCTTTCGGCAGAATCCAAAACAGCAAAGGCCTTACTGTAATCCTTCATCTCGGTGTACAAATCTCCCAACAGAGAATACTCACCAGCCAGAGCATTTTTATCACCCAATTCCATTCTAATATTCTTCGCCAAATTAGTGGCCCAAATTGCCGAATCCAACTGGCCTTCACGCTTAAACACCACCCCGAGGTTACTGAAATTAATAGCCAATCCGCGCTTGTCATTTAGACCATCCTTCAGTTCAATTGATTTCTCTGTAAAATAGCGCGCGCTGTCATTTTTCTGAAAATCGAGATACAGCTTACCCAAGTTGGTATAAGACACGCTAAGTCCATAAATATCTCCCAACCTCTCCCGAGCATCAACAGCACGCATATGAAATGGAATAGCGGCCTTGTACTCCCGTTTATCGACATAAAGTGCACCAATATTACTCAGGGTATTTGCAACCCCCTTCTCGTTATTGTTTTCCTCAGAAATAACCAGGGATTGGGTGTAATAATCGATAGCTCTATCCAACTCACCAAGGTTCCAATAAATAAGCCCAATGTTATTCAGCACCTGTCCCTTCAGTATAATATTGCCCTGCATTTCCGCTATAGACATAGCTTTACGATAGCAAAAAAGGGCACTGTCATACTTAGAAGTAACATCGTAAACAATGCCCAATTGATTATAACACACAGCCTCTAAATCGTGATTTTTAATTTTTTGAGAAATGGCCAAACCCTGTAAAACAAGATTCCTGGCCTTTATGGGCTCGGAATAAATCACCTCCTTAGCTTGCGCCTGAAACTGCGCAACTTTAGCTGAGTCCCTATTCTGCGCTAAAGCAGCAACAGAAAACACCAGGGTAACCACCATAATAACAGAGCGGAAGCTTTTCATATTGCAAAAATTGAGCTACTAAAAGTACGCTAGTATTAACACATAAAAAAAGCCTCTGGTTAAGAGGCTTTAAATTTTCGATATGATGTGTGGTTTTTCCTAATACTTATAGGTAAACTGTTTGCTATAAGTTCCTTCACTATCGACAAGTATAAAGTCAACAGAGTTAACTCCTGCCTTTTGTAATGCACTTATATCATACCCTCTATCCTTCATCAGGTAGGCCTGACAAAGATCACCGTTACCCTCATGCACAAGTTTAAGCACCGGGGGCGTTGGTGGAGTTGGGCAGAAATCCGGCATCAGCCTCAACTCAAAATCGTGCTCACCACAACCGCCACCATGGCTGAAGTTTATATCGAGACAATCTCCACTTATCTCCGCATCATTTATTGAAACAGGGTCTTTAAAGTTTACAACCTGCCTAACGTTCAATGTCTTAAGGGGTTCACAGGTTTGATTTCTGATACATATAATATCAGCCAACTCACCTGCCATACAAACAGAGGCATGGGTTGTAAAAACCCGATAATCGAGTTCCACATATGTACCTGCCACAAGTGTATAGTTTGCAGGAACACCCACTGGTTCTAATTTAGTGCCATTGCTGAGCTCCACCATTAATCCACAGCCATCAAGACCGGTATAATCCACTACTACACCTGAATATTTATACGTACAACCACAAATACCCTTGGTGTATGAAGTAACCCCTCCTCCATTTTCTGCTACGCAGGAATTTGAATAGGTTTTACCATCACAACCGCAAACAGGATCTTCCACAGCCGGGCACAAAACGTTGGTGTTTATTTGTTCAGGATCTACACAAGAGTCGGATTCTTGCTTTTTTTCACAGCCTGAAATCATCAGGCCCAGAAACGCGAGAGTTATTAGCTTTTTCATTTTTACGTGTTTATACCAAGACGGTGGTGAAAACACATTGGTTGCTTTACTCCCCAATTTTAACTTCTTCTCCTAAAAAATGGGGTTGGGTGCGCAGGACGTATAAATCGAGCATCATTTTGGTACGGGCAAGTACCTCGCGAATCCGCGTTTTAAAGCCTGCTCTCACCTCCACATCACGCGCATTGTAGCCATAGGCCTCGATACCTTTTTTATGAGCTATAAAAACGGCTCTTTCGTTGTGAAACTTCTGGGAAACCACCACAAACCCCCTTTGGCCAAATACTTCGCGAGCACGAACCATAGAATCAAGGGTTCTAAATCCGGCATAGTCGAGCACAATGTTCTCTACCGGAATACCACGTTTCATCAAGGCACTTTGCATGGCCACGGGTTCATTATAATTCCGCTGGCGATTATCGCCACTCACAAGTATATACTTCACCTTTCCTGAATTGTACAATTCAGCCGCGGCATTCATCCTGAATTCGAAATATTGATTTTTTTGGCCATTGGACAAAAACTGGCTCGTGCCCAACAGCACGGCCACTTTTGCCGGTTTTACCTCTTCCAGGCTATCGGTAATATATGGCTCTGCCTTAACTGAAACCACATGATTGAAGTAGAAAACCACAACCACTAAAATCGCGATTAGCGAAAATGATATATACAGCCACTTTTTCATTAGAAGAGTAGATTGCGCAAAAGTGCTTTCCTTGATATAGGTTAACGGGGCCAGGTATAAATCATTTCACCTTATAGGTACTTCTATGCTTGAATTGGCAGTATTAATCCTCAGGGAGGTACTCTTCAATAAGCTCTCTCTTGGTTTCAAAAAAATCTTCCACCAAAACCTGATGGCGTTTCACAAATTTATCAAGGTCACGCTGGGCATCGCGATAATCGCGCTCATCCAGGAACTCATTTTCGAGCTGTGCCGCCAATGGCTTCAGATTGTCGCGCATCTCCGCTTCCATTTCAGTGAGGTAGAAGAGTGTTTCTTCATAGAGATCATCCTTACCGTCAAAATCAGCATATTCGGCTATCTCTCTTTTAGATTCAATGATGGCATCGCGCATATCCACCAATATGGCATCCAGGCTATCCATATTGCTTCTTCCTATCACGCCCAGGTATTCGCGAACTTCTGCCTCCACCCTAAAAAAGGACAGTGTCATATCGCGTGTATAAAGAGTTACTTCATCCAGCTGAGCATACTCCTCCTGAATTTCCTCATCACGCTCAAGCGTAAAAAAGTGCGTCTTGGCAAAGTGATCTTCCGCAGCTTCAAGTTTAAAGGTGGCCTTCATCATTTCTCCCTCAGCCTTATAAACAGCCTCATAGTATTTTTTGAGATCCTCATAGGAATCATACCTTTTTTTAATCAGCTCTTCGGCAATTCCAAAATCCTTTTCATAGGCCTCTATAAAAATGGTGAGTCCATCTACATACTCGCGCTTTAAAATATCGTAATCCTTATATGGCCCCAATCTCTCAATAGCAGTTTTACTTTCCTTCAACTGCTCCACCATCATTTCGCGATAACGGGCAACCCTTCTTTCATCCATTCCCTTTAGGCTGGCCTTTAAGTAAAGCAGGTTCTTCTTATTAATCTTTCGATTTTGATTGCTAAACTCACGCAGGTACTGCTGTGGGTTTTTGTATTTCTGGGCATCAACCGAAAAGCTAAAACCAATGATTAAAGCTATGATGGGGAGTAATCGAGTCATAAGTAAGATTTTGCTGTAAAGCACAAATATAATGGGATGGGGGTAATTGGGAGTAAGGAGTTGGGAAATTTGAGTAAGCGCTTTAGCTGGATGAGGGACCAAAACAAAAAACCCCGTCTCGGCTTAGCCGAGACGGGGTGAGTATATATTGGGATGTGATATTACATCATACCTCCCATGCCTCCTGGCATTCCGCCTCCAGGCATTCCACCACCACCGTTATCCTCCTTTGGGATTTCGGTAATAGTAGCTTCAGTAGTTAATAACATACCAGCTACAGAATTAGCATTCTCCAGGGCTACACGAGTAACTTTGGTAGGATCAATAATTCCGGAAGCCAACATGTTTTCAAACTTATCAGTTTTGGCGTTGTAACCGTAATCGTCTTTTCCTTCCTTCACTTTATTCACGATTACTGAACCTTCCTGACCAGCATTTTCCACAATCTGACGAAGAGGCTCTTCAACAGCACGGGCAATAATAGCCATACCTGTAGTCTCATCATCGTTATCGCCTTTCATGTCGGCCAAAGCCAAAGCAGCGCGCACTAGTGCTACACCACCACCAGGCACGATACCTTCTTCGATGGCTGCACGGGTAGCAGCAAGAGCATCATCCACACGGTCTTTCTTCTCTTTCATTTCCACCTCGCTGGCAGCACCTACATATAGTACAGCAACACCACCGGCAAGTTTAGCCAAACGCTCCTGCAACTTCTCACGATCGTAATCGGAAGTAGTAGCCTCAATCTGAGCTTTGATTTGATTTACACGAGCTTTGATGTCGTCACCAGAACCTGCTCCATTTACAATAGTGGTATTGTCTTTATCGATAGTCACTTTTTCAGCGGTACCCAACATTTCCACGGTTGCATTCTCTAATTTGAAACCTGCATCTTCAGAAATCACGGTACCACCGGTAAGGATGGCGATATCTTCCAACATGGCTTTTCTGCGATCTCCAAAACCTGGAGCTTTAACAGCAGCTACTTTCAGGCTACCGCGGATTTTGTTTACTACCAGGGTAGCCAACGCTTCTCCGTCAAGGTCTTCAGAAATAATAACAAGTGGCTTTCCACTTTGAGCAACAGGCTCCAATACAGGAAGCAATTCCTTCATATTGCTGATCTTCTTATCGTAGATCAAAATATAAGGGCTATCCATTTCGGTGATCATCTTCTCGCTATCGGTAACGAAGTATGGAGAAAGATATCCGCGGTCAAACTGCATACCTTCCACTATGTCCACATAGGTTTCAGTTCCCTTAGCTTCCTCAACGGTAATAACACCTTCCTTCTTCACTTTACCCATAGCCTCGGCTATAAGCTTACCAATGGTAGGGTCGTTATTGGCAGAAATAGAAGCCACCTGCTCAATCTTATCAGTACTATCGCCAACTTCCTTAGACTGCTTGCGAAGGTTTGCAATGATAATATCAACGGCTTTATCCATTCCGCGCTTAATGTCCATCGGAGACGCACCGGCAGCAACGTTTTTCATACCATGGGTATAAATTGCCTGAGCCAATACGGTTGCTGTGGTAGTACCATCTCCAGCAACATCAGCAGTTTTGCTGGCTACTTCCTTTACCATTTGGGCTCCAAGGTTTTCAACCTTGTCTTCCAGTTCAATTTCCCTGGCTACTGATACACCATCCTTGGTTACTGAAGGAGCACCAAATGATTTCTCAATAACTACATTTCGACCTTTTGGCCCAAGGGTTACTTTCACGGCATTTGCCAATTGATCAACCCCTCTTTTCAAGGCGTCTCTCGCCTCAAGATTAAATTTTATGTCTTTAGCCATGGCTAAAATTTAATTTTAATGATTATTAAATTGTTTGATTGAAATTCGGGTTAGCCGATAACAGCAAAAATGTCAGCCTCTCTCATGATAAGGTAATCCTTACCATCATGCTTAATTTCAGTACCACCGTACTTTCCGTAAAGTACAACATCACCGGTTTTTACGGTCATGGGTTCATCTACCTTACCGTTTCCCACAGCTACCACTACTCCTTGTTGTGGTTTTTCCTGTGCTGTATCAGGAATAATGATTCCCGAAGCGGTTTTTGTTTCAGCAGCACTTGGCTCTACCAACACTCTGTCTGCTAAGGGGCGAAGATTAATTTCGGCCATCTTTATTCTTTATTTTAAAAGTTAAACTTAATGTTAGAATTTATCTAGCAGCGCTCAGTCAGAAAGTGTGCCAATGCCTTACCCTGACAAGTATGTAACAAAAAATGCCACCTCTGCTGACAGGGTGGCATTTTAGCTCATCAAGAAGGTTAGATTAACGGTTCAAAGGGGGTATTAATTTAGCTTCATGATACTAAACCCTTCCGTAGAAATGGAAGAGGCTTTATCCTTATTAATGGCAGTTACCTGCACTACAAATTTTTGGTCAGTACCTTTTCCGTTTGGCCAGGAGTTTATTTCCATGGGAAATCCTGAAGGCATGTCTCCACCATATTTTTGCCCCATCCCCTGCATTTTACTGAAGGCGTCAAAAAAGCTTGACATCTTTAAATCTTCAGCCACCCATGCAGTGCTGTAGCTTTTATCACTGTTAATCTCATATTCGTAGCACTTATGCCCCAGTATTGTTTTTGTTTTTCCCGTTTTTGTCATTTCTCCATTTACCTTGCCCGCGGCTGAACCATCTGCTGTGGCTTCCTGAGATTCCATTTTACTCAAATTATATTGCATCCCCATTTTCATTCCGCCCTGGCTAATAAGGGTAGTAAGGGTATTATCATTGGCGTCCATAATAATCCTGGCAGCCATACTTTGGCCATGAGTGTTAATTTCCATGATATAACCGAGATGATCATGCTCTTTGGAAGCGTAAAACTTCATATCAGAATTAGTTTTTTGAGTAGCTCCTTCAAACTCCTTCATTTCCATCACCACCTCACTATCGAAGTTGTAAACGGTTTCGGCCTTACTATCTGCCGTAAGGCTAAATACAGAGAGAAGGGATAGTGTTACTGAAATTACTGTGGTACTGGTATTCATGAAATTCATTGGATTTGAAGTTTGTAAAATTAGCTTACAAGATAGCTATTGCTATCATTATAGAGCAAGCTGCACAGGGGCTGCTTAAAAGTGCTATCTGAATGATTAACCTGTATCAGGGTACCATACCCACAAAGGTTTGGATCAAAAAAAAACCCCTCGTTACCGAAGGGCTTTTCAAATATTATAAAGCTTGTGGCTTACTATTCAACTTCCTCTGGCAAATCAGCAGCAGGAGCAATTTGATTACTTGGAGGAACTACAACCGGGTTTTCATTCAACTCCTTGCTGATTTCTGACTGCTCTTCAAGAGGACCTGAAGCACTACGTGGACTTACCATTACATTCATCCCCAGCACAAGAGCAACAAGCACAATTGCCAATACCCAGGTACCGCGATCAAGAAAATCGGTAGTCTTTTTTACACCACCAAAAAGCTGAGTACCTCCGCCACCAAAAGATGAACTAAGGCCACCCCCCTTAGGGTTTTGAACCAATATGATGATTACAAGCAGCACACAGCTGATGATAATTAGAGATACGAGTAGTATTGACATAATTACTTCTTATTTACTATTAATCAGAAATCTGACCTCTGAAATTTGGTCGGCAAAGAAACTACTTTTTTCGGGATATTTCAATTTCAATATTTCGAAAGCCTTTATCGCCTTTTCATAGTGCTTTTGACTGATGTAAACCTTTGCCAGGGTTTCAGTTACCAGCATATCGTCATTTTCTCCACCATATTTTCCCGGATTGATTTCGGGCTTATCAATGGGCGGTGAATATAAATTCTTACGTTTAATCTCAGGCAGTTTTTCTACAAAAGAATCAAGTAACTCCAGTTTTTTGGACAGAGGCAGCTTTCGCTTATCCTCGTTCTCTTCAGCAACTTCAGGTTTCTCAGTGTCAGGCTCAGCCTCTCTTTTCTTTAATATTTGTAGCCATTCGGCAAAGGAGTGTTTCTCTGAACTATGATCTACTGGCTCTTCAACTTTCGGTTCAACAAAAGGGGTTAGCTCTTCTTGCACCGGCAAATAAGCCTCTTCCTCTTCAATTTGAAAAACGGGTTCAGGAACTTCCTCATCAATAGTAAAAACTATTGGGCTCTCCATCTCAGCCGGCAACTCTTCCAACTCATTAGCTGAAGGAGTTTCAACAACTACATCTTGTGTAGCAGGTAAATCCACCTGAACAACAGCTTCAGCCAATGGCAAGTCCAATGGCACCTCACTTACAGGCTCGGGCTCCCCAACTGAGGACTGCTTCACTTCTGCCTCTTCGGGTACAATAGGCTGCTCAAAAATTGGATCAGGAGTAACCGAATCATTAACGGGCAGAACCGGTTCTTCCTCTATTGATTGCTCAACTGGCGGCTCAATAACTGGCGCTGGTTCTTCCTCTTTAACTTCTTCCTTAACGGGGAAATCAGGAGCAGCAGGTGCCTCCACAATATGACCGGCTTTCCTGCTGGCCATTTCTTCCCGTATTCTTTTATTCTCGGCCAAAATGGCCTGTACCTTTTCCCTTGGTGATAGTCCTGTTAAATCCAACTTTTGTTGAGGCAACTCCTTTACCTCAGACCTGGGGCTAACCGCAATCTTTTGGGTTACGGGCTTCAAATCAGGCTCATGCCTGGTTTCCAAGGGCTGAGATGTCATTTCCACTGGAGGTTCTGGTTTTATAGTGGCCTCTAATTGAGATATAAGAGGATCCTTTTCGGGTACGGGATCTGCAACAACCTTTTTACCTGAATCCATGGGCTGAGTAATCACGGTGGTTGTACCTACTTCCTCTGCGTCTCTTTCAAAGAGATCAAAAAGAACAGATCGATCATCAGTAAGAATAGACGTTTTAGCCAATTGCCGGCTAAATAAATATTCGCTGGACTGGCTAAGACGCATGCTGTAAAGCAACTGAACGGGCTGACTGTATGGATACTCCATTGAAAGCTTCTTGAGCTCATCCACCGGAATTTTTTCAACTTCCTGCGGATTTTCTAAAAGTTTTATGAAGTCTTTAGCGTCCAAATCACCAGTTTCCTATAGATTGATTCAAGATGTTTTCGGCAAGTTCCTGAGTTATCACTTCTATCAACTCACCTTCCACGGCTGAAATATCGGCATTTGCATCAAAATCAGCATAGCGGGAAAAGCGTTTTTCAAAACTTTTCTCTTCTTCTAGCTTATTGGTAAAAATCACATTCACATCTATGGTCAGTCGGTTTTGCGCCACCTTTCCAATCTCACTCGCCTGAGCACTAATTGGCTTTATGCTGTAGCCAACTATTGAACCCTCAAACTGAAGATCGCCACCTCGCTCGGTAAGTTCAAGAGAAGTTTGCTGCACGAAGATATCGCGAAGTTTTTCCGTAAAATTCTGACTTAACTGAGGCTGGACCAAATCTGCGTAATTCGGAAAAAACGCTACCGACACACTTTTGGCATCTCCAACATCTCCCCCTGTAAAGGAATAACCACCACTACAAGCAGTAAGCAGGGACAAAGAAAAAAGGGCTATAAAATTTCTCACTGTAAATCGTATTGTTTGATTTTGCGATACAAAGTACGTTCCGAAATACCCAATTCATCAGCGGCATTTTTGCGCTTACCATTATTTCGCTCCAGCGATTTCTTTATCAGCTCCAGTTCTTTCTCCTGTAACGACAGGCTTTCCTCCTCCACCGTCTCATGTTCGGTATCATAGGTTTCGGTATGCAATTCGGTATCACCATCCTTATAGATGGGCAAATACTTAGCATCACCCTCACTTTTTGCTTCTGACTTGGCGTCACCACCATACACCTTGTGTATCAGACTTGAATTGTCCTTTTCAAAATTTTCATGAACACCTTCCTTAATCAGCTCCAGCGTCAGTTTTTTCAGATCATGTAAATCGGCCTTCATGTCAAAAAGTATTTTGTACATGATTTCGCGTTCGCTGGAAAAATCGCCTGATGAACTCTCTCCTCCCTTATTATAAAGGGCAGGCAATTCACTTTTCCCTATGGTGGGAAGATAAGTCATGAGGGTTTGTCCATCAATTTCCCTGTCGGTTTCCACCACAGAAAGCTGCTCGGCCAGGTTTCTCAGCTGGCGGATATTTCCCGGCCAGCGGAAGCTTCGCAACATTTCCACGGCATCTGGCGTAAGCCTCACCTGAGGAACATGGTATTTATCAGAGAAGTCGGCCACAAATTTTCTGAATATCAAATGAATATCCTCCTGCCTTTCCCGTAAGGGGGGAATATTAATTTCCACAGTATTGAGACGGTAGTATAAATCTTCCCTAAACTTGTTTTTTCGGATGGCGGTCAGCAAGTCCACATTGGTGGCAGCTACAATACGCACATCGGTTTTCTGGGCTTTTGACGATCCCACCTTTATAAACTCGCCCGTTTCCAAAACGCGAAGTAAGCGAACCTGAGTGCTCATGGGCAGCTCCCCTACTTCATCCAAAAATATGGTTCCCCCATCGGCTTCCTCAAAGTATCCTTTTCGGGCTGCAGTTGCCCCTGTAAATGATCCTTTCTCATGACCAAAAAGCTCGCTATCTATTGTTCCCTCCGGGATAGCTCCGCAGTTTACCGCTATGTAGGGGTTGTGTTTACGGTGCGACTGGCTGTGAATAATCCGGGGAATGGCTTCCTTTCCCACTCCACTTTCGCCACTCACCAATACTGAGATATCGGTAGATGAAACCTGTAAGGCTTTGTTAAGCGCCCGCTCCAACAGTGCTGAGGAACCGATAATTCCAAAGCGTTGCTTTATTTCCTGAAGACTACTCATTATAATATATGCTTTGATTCAATGGCTTTATCCTGATGTATCAGGTTGCCCGTTCTTTTGTTAGTTACATATGGCTTAAATGCCTTTATAGTAATATAACTGGCGGTTGGCAGCGCCTGCGGCAATGTTACCTGCTTCGTTCTTCCACTGCCTATGCCTTCCCAAATCATTTTGTCAGATGCATCATATACTTTTAGCTCAAAACCCGTCTGCAGGTTTTCTATACATGCATTTCTGGTGGTATCCAAAATACATATAGTTAGCCTTCCGTCCTTTTTTATTGACTGTTTTACCACCTCAAAAGAAAGATTGTTATCCACCCAACGATCGCCCACCTTTTCCTGAGCCATCATGGTAAAGGAGGAAATCAGTAACAGTAGTGGTGCAAATATTTTCTTCATTTCTGTATTTGTTTTGGCATTGCCCCTTGTCGGGATGTATCTATAGAACCCTTGTACCCAGCAAGGTTGCTGTAGTGCAATCTTCAATTTTTACGTTTACAAAATCACCAGGACTTTCATTTCCCTTAGGAAAAACCACCACGTGATTGTAGGTTGTTCTGCCATACCATTCAGTGTCTGATTTTTTTGAGGTGCCCTCTATCAAAACCTCTTCCACTTTTCCCAGGTGTCTTTTATTGCTTTCTGCAGATAACCTTCTTTGCACCTGAATAATTTCATCCAATCTGCGTTTCTTCACCTCTATCGGAATGTCGTCTTCCATTTTCCTTTCTGCGTAGGTGTTGGGTCTTTCAGAATAATAGAACATATAACCGTAATCATAACCAACATATTCCATCAAACTCAAGGTTTCCTGATGATCTGCCTCCGTTTCGGTAGGAAAACCGGTGATTATATCCTGCGAAATACCGCATCCCGGAATTATTTTCTTAATCCTGTCTACCAAAGCCATGTACTCCTCGCGGTTATGCCCGCGATTCATTAGTTTTAGTATGCGGCTACTGCCGGACTGAACGGGCAGGTGGATGTATTTACAGATGTTGTCATACTTTGCTATGGCGTGTAGCACATCATCGCTCATATCCTGTGGGTTGGAAGTACTAAAGCGAATACGCATACCGGGAACCGCTTCGGCCACCAAGGCAAGTAACTGGGCAAAATCAACTGCAGAAGCTTTTGCACCTTCACTGGCTTTAACAAAGTCTTTTTTAAGACCACCGCCATACCATAAGTAAGAATCCACATTTTGGCCAAGGAGGGTGATTTCCTTATAGCCTTTGCTTTCCAGATCGCGCACCTCCTCCAAAATAGTTTGAGGATTGCGACTTCTTTCCCTGCCACGGGTAAAAGGCACTACACAAAACGTACACATATTATCGCAACCGCGGGTGATGGATACAAATGCCGAAACGCCATTATGCCCAAGCCTTACCGGACTTACATCGCCATAGGTTTCCTCTTTGGAGAGAAGTACGTTTACCGCTTTTCTTCCGGAATCAATTTCCTTAACAAGATTAGGAAGATCGCGATAGGCATCCGGGCCAACCACCATGTCCACAAGTTTTTCCTCATCAAGCAATTGACTCTTGAGGCGTTCCGCCATACATCCCAATACTCCAATCTTCATTTCCGGCTTTTTAGCCTTCATTTTGTGGAAGTTAGTCAAGCGATTCCTTACTGTTTGCTCCGCTTTATCACGAATAGAACAAGTATTTAGTAAAACAAGATCGGCTTCCTCCACATTACGGGTGGTTCCATATCCCTCTTTAGTAAGGATGGAAGCGACAATTTCACTATCGGAAAAGTTCATCTGACAACCATAGCTCTCTATGTAAAGCTTCTTTGCAGTATGCTCACGTTCAATCACCAAGGCTTCGCCCTGACGATTCTCTTCCATCATTTCTTTAGTATCTGTATTGTGCATAAATGCTATATATAAAAGGAGTGCAAAAGTACAATTCACAAAGCGGTGGTGCCAGTTTGGCAGGATTTTTCTAAAACGCTCTTCTTCAATTTTATACCAACTGAAAAAACATTTGATTTACTTTGTCCCATCAAAACGCCCAAAATAAACCCTTCACATATGCCAAAAAATTTAGTTATCGTTGAGTCACCGGCCAAGGCCAAAACCATAGAAAAGTATCTTGGAAAGGACTTCCAGGTAGAATCAAGCTATGGTCATATTCGCGACTTAGTGAAGAAAGACATGGGAATTGACGTTGCCAACAATTACGAACCTACCTACGCAATCTCAAGTGATAAAAAGGAGGTTGTAAAAAAACTAAAAGCCCTTACCAAGAAAGCAGAAACGGTATGGCTGGCATCGGATGAGGATCGCGAGGGAGAAGCCATTGCATGGCACCTTGCGGAGGCTTTAGGCCTGAATCCTGTAACAACAAATCGAATCGTTTTCCACGAAATAACCAAAGGAGCTATTGAGCGAGCCATTCAAAATCCTCGCAAGATTGATCAGAATCTGGTGGATGCGCAGCAGGCACGAAGGATACTGGACAGACTTGTTGGCTACGAACTATCACCTGTATTATGGAAAAAAGTAAGAGCCGGCTTATCCGCAGGAAGGGTACAGTCTGTAGCGGTTCGCTTAATTGTAGAACGCGAACGCGAAATACAAGGCTTTAAATCCAAAGCCTATTACCGCGTTGTGGGCGAATTCAAAAATCAGGATGGCAAATCATTTAAAGCCGAACTGAATAAAAAGTTTGACACCGAGAAAGAAGCCCGCGAGTTTTTAGAGAAGTGTAAGTCACACTCCTTTAATATTGCGGATATTGAAACAAAGCCCGCCAAAAAATCCCCGGCCGGCCCGTTTACCACGTCAACATTACAGCAGGAAGCTTCGCGTAAACTTTACTTCAGCGTGGCACAAACCATGCAGGTGGCACAAAGACTTTATGAGGCTGGACTTATCACCTACATGCGTACCGACTCGGTAAATCTGAGTAATGATGCATTGAGTGCCGCTGAGCAGGAAATAAACAAAAGCTACGGAAAGGAATATGCCAAGCGCAGGACCTATGCTACCAAAAGCAAGGGTGCGCAAGAGGCTCACGAAGCCATTCGCCCTACAGAAATGGGAAGACACTCCATTACCGGAGAATCTCAACAACAACGTTTGTATGATTTAATCTGGAAGAGAACTTTGGCTTCACAAATGAGCGATGCCCAACTGGAACGAACTGTTCTCCGCATCAGCACCCCCGATGAGCAGCTAGAATTTGTAGCTCGTGGTGAAGTTATCAAATTTGAAGGTTTTCTTAAAGTGTATCTGGAAGGAACGGATGATGAAGATACTGAGGAACAGGAAGGAATGCTTCCTTCAATGAAAACAGGCGAAAAGCTGATTAATGAAGCTATAATTGCGACACAACGATTTACGCAAAGCCCGGCCCGCTTTACAGAAGCCAGTCTTGTAAAAAAACTGGAAGAACTTGGCATTGGCCGTCCGTCTACCTATGCACCAACCATCAGCACCATACAGCGAAGGGAATACATTGAAAAATCCGACCTACCAGGAACAAAGCGAGAATACTTACAGCTTACGCTGAAGGAAAGTAAAATTGAGGACAAAAAGCTCAGTGAAATAACAGGTGCTGATAAAAACAAACTAATCCCTACGGATATCGGATCGGTAGTGAATGACTTTTTAGTAGAACATTTTAATAAGGTTTTAGACTTCAACTTCACCGCCAAGGTAGAGGAGCAGTTTGATGAAATTGCGGCTGGAAATGAGAAATGGTCTGAAATGATTGATTCATTTTACTCAGACTTCCATCCCAATCTGGTTATGGTTGAGGAAACATCTGAGCGAGCTTCAGGCGAAAGACATTTGGGCGAAGATCCCGAAAGCGGTAAACCCGTGTTCTCAAGGATTGGCCGCTATGGTCCCATGGTGCAGATTGGTGAAGCCGAAGATGAGGAAAAACCAAAGTTTGCCAGTTTACTTAAAGGGCAATCCATAGATACCATCACTCTTGAAGAAGCGCTAAAACTCTTTGAACTACCAAAAGATCTTGGCCAATATAAGGGCATGGACGTGGAGGTAAATATTGGTCGATTTGGACCCTATGTTAAATTTGACGGCAAATTCATTTCCCTTGATAAGGATGAGGATCCCATGGAAGTGGATCTGGAAAGAGCCATTGAGGTAATTAAGGCCAAGGAAGAGGCTGATGCTCCGATTGGCACTTATGAAGACAAACCGATACAAAAGGGTGTTGGTCGCTTTGGCCCCTTTATTAAGTGGGATGGTATGTTTATCAATGTCAACAAAAAGTACAACTTTGACAACCTGAGTCAGGCAGATCTTGAAGAGCTTATTGAAGACAAGAAAAAGAAGGAAATAGAAAAAGTACTTCAAAACTGGCCCGAAAAAGGAATTCGAATTGAAAAGGCCCGCTGGGGAAGATCCAATATCATTAAGGGGAAAACCAAGGTTGAGCTTGCCAAAACCGTGGATGCCACCAAAATGACTCTGGAAGAGGCAGAAGCAATTCTTGAAAAGGCAGGAGCAAAAACCAAAAAAGCCCGGGCTAAGAAATGAATCTGGAAGACTTCCTTTCCCCGGTAAGGGACAGCATACTGGATTTTAACGATAAAAAATGGCATCCTCAATCTATCGCATCCAACCTAAGGATACATCGCGAAGTAGAAGGAATGCCGGATTTAACAGGAGTGAAACTTGCCCTACTGGGGGTGGTTGAAGATCGTGGATCCGTAAAAAACAAAGGCTGCAAATCTGCAGCTGATGAAGTTCGTCACCATCTGTACTCCCTCTATTGCGGAAAATGGAAGGCTGATATGGCCGACCTTGGCAACCTTTATCCCGGAGAATCTCTGATAGACACCCACAGCGCTCTACGCGAGGTATGCTACGAACTAATCAAGGCAGACATCATACCCATTATTATAGGAGGCAGCCAGGACATGACCTTTGCCAACTACCGGGCATATGACAGACTGGAGCAAACCGTAAACCTGGTTAGTATCGACTCACGGTTCGATCTGGGTTCTCAGGAAAGCGAATTAAACTCAGGCAACTTCCTAAGCCATGTAATACTCAAAAAGCCCTACATCCTTTTTAACTACAGCAACATTGGCTACCAAACCTATTTTGTTAATCAGGAGGAAATCGACCTGATGGAGCAAATGTACTTTGACATCCACCGGCTGGGAATCTTCAAAAGAAATTTGGCAGAAGCTGAGCCTATTTTAAGAGATGCAGATATTGTGAGCTTCGACATCTCCGCCATTCGCCACCCTGATGCACCCGGCAATTCAAATTCCTCGCCCAATGGCTTTGATGGAGAAGAGGCCTGTGCACTGAGCAGATACGCAGGCATAAGTGACAAGGTTTCCTCCTTCGGTATTTATGAATGTAATCCATCCAACGATTTTAATGGTCAAACAGCTCACCTACTGGCGCAAATGATATGGTATTTTGTGGAGGGTTACAATTCCCGCAAGGGAGATTATCCGTTTGCAACTAAGGAGGATTACCAAAAATTCACGGTTTTGATTGATGAAGGCGACCATGAACTTGTTTTTTACAAAAGTCCTCTCAGCGAACGCTGGTGGATAGAAGTAAGTTCTATAGACAACCGCAATGGAATGGAAAGACACAAGCTAATTCCCTGTTCTTACGAAGATTACCAAAAAGCCTGCGAAAACGAAACTCCCGTAAGATGGTGGCAGGCTATGAAAAAAAACATTTAACATTACACTGTTTTTCGCTGAACGCATCAAGAAATTCGTTAAATTTTTAAGCTAATCAACATTTTTTTGTTCAAAATTTTATCTTTGGTGGTTCCTAACAAGGACTAAAAGTAAAATGAATCCCACTTTATGAGGAAAATCTACTTGGTTATTTTCTCCTGTTTTGCCCTAACCGGCTTAGCCCAACAGGATTTACAGTTTACCCAATTTCAGTTCAACCGGATTTACTACAACCCCGGGGTTGCTGGTAGCGGTGGTGCTATATGTATCAATGGCGTTCATCGTAGCCAATGGGTAGGATTTGAAGGAGCTCCAACTTCTCAGAATATCAACGCCAACATACCATTAAAGTTTTTACACGGTGGACTTTCCGTTAAAATCGCCAACGATCAAATCGGATATTTCCAGAATATAAATGCAGGTCTTGGATATGCGTTTCAGTTTAATCTTGGAAATGGAACACTGGGTGCCGGATTTTCTGCCAATGTAACCACCCAAACCGTTAGTAATGCAGACTGGATTGCTCCTGACGGTACCAACGGATCAGGTGATTTTGGCATTGCTCAGTCGGGCGCTACTGGTGTAGGCTTTGATATGGACTTTGGAATCTACTACCAATCACCCACTATATGGGCCGGTGTTTCTTCAACAAGATTACTTGAAACAGCTACTCCGTATACTTCTGCCCTAAATTCGTTTACCACCTTCTACAACAGAAGACATTATTATATAATGGGAGGATACAACTATGATTTAAGCGGAACCAACATTCAGCTGCAACCCTCTCTTTTACTCAAAACAGACCTCGCTGCCTCATCCGTAGTGGACGTAAACTTAACAGCCTTATACAATAACAAACTTTGGGGAGGCGTTAGTTACAGACTTACGGAAGCAGTAGCCATAAATATTGGGTACCAATTTTCAAAATCATTAAAAGCCGGATACTCCTATGATATACCGATTACTGATATTTCTTCACAGGGTGGAGGTAGTCACGAGATATTCCTGAGTTACTGCTTTAAGATCGAAAGACCACCTAAACCACCGGGTAGTTATAAAGATCCTAGGTTTATGTAATTAAATTTATGTATTATAGCCCCCCCAAATTGACTGAAACTGTTTGAAAATCAACGTGAAATTAACACTCTAGGAAATGAAAAGACTCATAATCATAATGTTTGCCGCATCTTTTTTGATGATGTCATGCAGCAGCAATGACCGTGGCGAGCTAGTTGGTGTTCAGGATCGCCCAACGTGGTATCCATCAGAGCCTTATGGCATGGTGTTTATCCCTCAGGGATCTTTTAACATGGGTAATGCCGATCAGGACGTACCCAACAGCACCATTTCGCCCACTAAAACCATCTCGGTTTCCTCTTTTTGGATCGACCAAACAGAAATTACCAATAATGAGTACCGCCAGTTTGTTTACTGGGTTAGGGATTCTATTGCGAGATATCGCCTTGGTGAAGATGAACTGGTAGAAGGATATGAATTCATTGATGTGAATAACATGGATGATCCAACCTTCTTTCAGGAATATGTTCAAATGAACTATCCTGACTCCATGCAAAAGCATATAAACTGGGATCCTTACCTCGAATGGCGTACAGACAGGTATCCATCGGCCGAGTACACGGAAATAATAGAAAGCATGTATTTGCCTCCAGAGGAAATGTTTATGGGAAGACGTATGCTAGATACTCGTCAGTTGAATTATGTTTACTACACCCTAAACAGACAACGTGCAGCAAGCCGCAGCAACCGAGTAGTATTTGATTATACAGATACAGATCAAGATGGAGAATACTTCTCCTATCGTGAGTACATCAAGGAAAATAAGGAAATTTCAAATAGAAGTTCCTTCTTTGATGGTGCCATCATCAATGTTTATCCCGATACCTTGGCCTGGGTTCATGACTTCACCTATAGCTACAACGACCCTATGCATGACAAGTACTTTTGGCACCCTGCATATGATGACTATCCCGTAGTTGGTGTTAGCTGGAAACAGGCAGTGGCCTTTTGTAACTGGAGAACAAAGTATCGTCATGAATTTTTGAGAAAGAATCAGCAAATTGCCGAGCAGGAATTCCGTCTTCCAACAGAAGGTGAATGGGAATATGCCGCAAGAGGTGGTCAGGACAACATGACCTATCCATGGGGTGGTCCTTATACCATGAACAGCTCTGGTTGTTATTTGGGTAACTTTAAACCTCGCAGAGGAAACCTTGTAGCTGACGGTGGCTTTTACCCTGTGGTATCCACTGCCTATGCACCAAACGGATTCAATCTGTACAACATGGCCGGAAACGTGTCTGAATGGACTAGCACTGCCTTTGATGCTGCATCATATTACTACATTAGTGACATCAATGCCAACTTTGAATACAATGCTTATGAAAGCGATGACGAAACCTTAAAGAGAAAAGTTATTCGCGGAGGAAGCTGGAAGGATGTAGCCTACTACATGCAGGTTAGCACACGTGACTACGAATATCAGGATACCGCAAAATCCTATGTTGGTTTCAGAACAGTACAAAGCTTCCTTGGAAGAGATATCAAAGACTTTTAATTAACCTATTTCACACTAACAAACACTCTCTAAATTAATTTTTAAAAATTCACAACTATGGCATTAATTGATGTAAACAGCAAAAGATTTAAGAATTTCATGGCGAAACTTTACGGATGGGGAGCCGCTATTGTAATTCTTGGGGCGATGTTTAAAATTCTTCACCTTCCTGGCGCTGACCCAATGCTTATCATTGGTCTTACTACAGAAGCTGTGATTTTCTTCTTCTCTGCATTTGAAAAGCCACATGAAGAATATGACTGGTCTTTGGTTTACCCTGAACTTGCCGGTATGGATGATCCTGATGCTGATGAATACAGTGCAACTGCTACCAACAACCGTCTTTCTCCAACTCAAGAGCTAGATAAAATGTTGGAGGATGCCAAGATTGATGGCGCCCTAATCGAAAGTTTAGGTACAGGCTTGAGAAATTTTGGTGATGCTGCCAGCAAACTAAATGACACAGTTGACGCTGCTGCTGCTACAAAAGAATATGGTGAGCAACTTTCACTGGCTTCTAAAAATATGGAGTCGCTAAATGCCCTTTATGCCGTTCAGCTTGAAAGCTCAGCTAACCATATGGAAGCTCAAAATGCTATCATCACCAATTTGACCAACACTATCAATGATTCTGAAAAATTGAGTTCAGAGGTATCTTCATTGGCCACCAACATGGGCAAATTGAATAATGTATATGGTGGTATGTTATCAGCCATGAACATTAATAAGAACTAGTAACAGAAAAGCATCTAATTCACTAAAACTTATATAGTACTTAAATACT
Source organism: Owenweeksia sp. (assembly GCA_048267305.1). Lineage (GTDB taxonomy): Bacteria > Bacteroidota > Bacteroidia > Flavobacteriales > Schleiferiaceae > Owenweeksia. Next base: position 23,163 of record JBLWXT010000013.1, read on the forward strand.
ATGGCTGGAGGAAAACAAACACCAAGGCAGAAGATGATTAACATGATGTATCTCGTGTTAACAGCGCTTCTTGCCCTAAACATATCGAAAGACATCCTTGATGCATTAACTAAGCTGAACACCAGCTTAGAAGGGACTGTGCAAACTGTAGAAAGTAAAAATTCAGATATTTATACTGCTTTTACTGCTGCTGCTGCTGAAAACCCTGCTAAAGCAAAAGAATGGAAGGATAAGGCCTTTGCTGTAAAGGCTCAATCGCAAGATCTTTTCGATTTTATCGCTAAGCTTAAAACCGATTTGATTGAAGTTAGTGGAGGAACAGACGAAGAAGGAAACCCTAAAAGTTTAGATCAACGTTCAAAACCTGCGAATTATCTTTTAAATCAAAAAAATGCAACCGTTTTAAAGGAGAACATTGAAAAGTATCGCGCAGAGCTGCTGAAATATGCTGCAGGCAATACTCAGATGGAAGCTGCCATAAAACAGACATTTGATACCGGTAAACAAAAAGTAGGCGAGGATGGCGTTGAAGTAGATTGGGAAAATGCAAATTTTGAGCACTTCCCTCTCGCTGCTATTCTTCCTTTCCTTACTGATATTCAGGCTAAAGTCAGAAATACAGAATCTGATGTTATCAGTCTTCTCCAAAAGAATATTGGTGCCTCTGATTTAACCTTTACAGGTATTCGTCCCATCGTAATGCCTAAGTCTACCTACGTTACTCAGGGTGACGAATATGAAGCTCAGGTATTTGTAGCTGCGTATGACGACACCCAGGAACCGACTATCACCATTAATGGAACTCCTTTAGCTCCTGAGCAAATACAGGGCGGTATCGGTACCGTTAGGTTTAAGGCAGGAAGTGTTGGTACTCAAAAATGGGCCGGGGTGATAAAAATCGAACAAATGGGTAAAGAACCCATTGAAGTTCCTGTAGAAGGCGAATATACCGTTGCCCCTCCTACTGCTGTTATCTCTCCCACCAAAATGAACGTACTTTATCGTGGTGTTGATAACCCATTGGAAATCGGAGTACCGGGTGTTGATCCATCAAAAATAATTGTAGGAGGACCTGGTGTTAGTGGTTCTAACGGACAATACATGGCTAACGTAACCAATGTTAACGGAAAGGAAATAAACATCTCTGTTTCCGTTAAGGAAGAGGATGGCTCTACCCGCTCTGTAGGCTCAAAAGCCTTTAGAATTAAAGGTGTACCACCTGCTCAGGGAACGATATATAAAAGACCAGGAGGAACTTATTCCAAGAATGCAGTGAGTGCTGCTACCATCGAGGCCTCTCTTCCTGACTTTCCTTTTGACTTAGACTTAACCGTAACTTCATTTGAAGTGGCGATTCCCGGATTTCCACCAGAAGTGATCCGTGGTAATAAACTAACTCAGAATGCCAAGGATCGTATCGCCAGACTTAAGCCCGGTTCACCAGTTACCTTTAGAGATATACAAGCACGTGGGCCCAAAGGGCTAAAAGTTACTGCAAGCAGTATCTCAGTTGACGTAAACTAAACGTTTAAGGATTATGAAAAGATTAGCATTTGGACTCTTTATTGTATTTGGGATACTGGGATCTTCAGTATCACAGGCTCAGGTATTAACCCCTCAGGACGATGGTATTATCCCTGACCCTCCCAAACACCATCACCACAATCAGGTTTTTCCTTACCCTTACCTTAGGGAGTCAGACCTTATGTGGAGTACCAGACATTGGGAGCGTATCGACCTTAGGGAAAAGATAAATCTGCATCTTTATTATCCTGTTGTGCCTCTTCCGGATCGCAAGAGTCTCTTTGAGGTATTAGTTGACGGTATTTTAAAAGAAGGAACCATAGTAGAAGTATTTGCTGATGACCGCTTTGAAATTCCATTGACCACCCAACAGGTAGAACGCTACACTTCTAAGATTGACACTACATTTGATCCTGATGATCCTCGTATCATTTTGCTTATTGACACCATCAAGATTACCTCAAAGGATGTTTTAGCCTATGAGATTAAATCCGACTGGTTTTTCGACAAGCAACGTGGAGAAATGAAAAACAGAATTATTGGCTTATCTCCATTGGTGAGAAACCCGGTAACTCAGGATGTTTACAACCTGTTTTGGGTATGGTTTCCGGACGCACGCTATGCCATGGCTACTCATACCGCTTTTAATGGGCAAAACAATAATTTTCGCCTAACCTTTGATCAGATATTTCATTTGAGATATTTTAACTCCGTAATCTATAAACAGAATAATGTTTATGATAGGAAGATTAAGGAATACAAGCAAAATTCTCCTTTAGAGCAATTATTAGAAGCGCAAAGAATCAAAGAACAGCTTCGCGATATGGAGCATGACCTTTGGGAATACTAAAAAAAATTTCCAACTAATTAAATATTTAAAGCCCTTTTGAAATTCAAAAGGGCTTTTATTTTTACAGACAATTTGAAAAACGAAATTGCAATAATCGGACGAGGCATCGCAGGATCCATTCTTTCAATAAAATTGATGGAACGGGATATTTCACATACCATAATTGATGCCCCAGAACTATCATCTTCCTCAAAAGTTGCCGCAGGCCTCATTAACCCCATTGTACTCAAACGCCTAAAATTAGTTGCAGGAGCAGCGGAATACCTGCAGGCAGCACTGCCCTTTTACAGAACTCTACAATCAAACGGAAATATCGGGTTCTTAAATGAAATGCCTATCTCCCACATTTTTCAATCCATAGGCGAGGTGAATAACTGGAACGAGAAGGCTTCAAACCCTGCATTCACACCTTTCCTCGGAGACATAGAGAAAAACCCCTCCACTAGCCTTTTAGCACCCTTTGGAAACGGTTTAATGCAAAACACCTCTTGGCTGGATACCATTTCCTTCCTTGAATTCCACAAATCCACTATAAGAGGTAGTAATACATTACAAGAACAGGAGGTGGATGAGAATAGGTTAATGGATTTAATGAATGACCACAAACATGTAATCATTTGTAATGGACATCTCCTTCGGCAGCTCATCCATGGTTTTGAGGAAATGTTTGCACCCACAAGAGGTGAGGTAATGATTATAGAAACAGCTGCCGATTTACCTACAAATCACATAGTACACGGACCAGTATTTATTCTCCCGCTGGGCCAAAAACGTTTTAAGGTTGGGGCTACATATCATTGGGACGAATTAGAAGATAAAACCACGGCTCATGGTTTGGCAAAACTGGAATCCGATTTAAAGAAAATTTTTAAAGGTGACTACAAAGTTGTGGAGCATTTAGCAGGCGTTAGGCCCAACACCAAAGATCGCAAGCCCATTTTAGGGCTAATAAAGGAAAATCTATACTGCTTTAATGGCCTTGGTTCACGCGGAGTTCTTATGGCTCCCCTCCTTGCTGATCAGCTCCTGGACTTCATCCTTTCGGGAACAGACCTGGCCCCATCAATAAACCTCGAGAGATTTTCATAGAATTCAACCTGTTTATCAGACAACATAGTTGATTCCTTAGTAGGATCCAGTACAAACAGAGAAAGCGAAAAACAGATATTGATCCACTCATCCACTTATTGTTAATTAGGTGGATGCCCTTGCTGCCAGGCGGCCCCATTCTACCCGGCATATAAGTCTCACTGCAAACCAATGCCAAATAAAGCAAGTGTTATTAAAAAAGAAAAGCCCTCCACACATAGAGTGCAGAGGGCTTTATCACGTCCTAGTTAAAACCCATGAACTAGTTCTTCATAACTCGCTTGGCGCGGTATGTATCTCCGGATTTAACACGGATAAGATACACACCCGAAGCGAATTCAGACATATCTATTTGCATTCCGCTATCAGAAGCAAAGCTTTCAAAAGAACCTCTTTTGATAACCCTTCCACTAATATCCTGAATGATAATCTCATTATCATCCGAAATAAAATTACCAATCAATTCAAGATTTACCAAGCCCGTAGTTGGGTTTGGATAAAGCTCGAAGTCAAGTACAGATGTTTTTGAAACAGCTCCGGAAGAGGCCTTGGCAGTTTTAACAATCACCTTGCTTCCTCCCTTATCAATATCCATTCTGAAAACAAAACCACCAGCATCAGTAGCCTTGCCTTTGTTTCTTACAGCAAGTACCACTTCATTAGTACCTGTTACAAAAAATGTATCAAGGCTTCCTGGAGTAACAACATCAAACATATCTCCACCATTGAAGCCATTTACTGGTGCTGTACCTCCAAAGAATTTCAAATCATGGTATGGGCTCTTAAAGCTAGCTGCACCAGAATGATTTTCTCTTGCCACCAACTTTCCGTTGATATAAATTTCCATTGCATCATCTACATTCATACGGAAACGAGTATCTAAACCTGTATTATCAGTTAGTTTAAACTCCCTTCTAAAGAAGGTGATATCATTACCGGTTTTGATAACCTTAGCTGAATCAATAGGATCGATAGTTGCGTAGCCATAAGGCTGCCCCTCTATAGCTGGCAAGGTATAGGTTGCGCTATCTGGTAAAAAGCTTGCTCCGTTCCAGTCACCACTATAATTGCTAGGCTCTTCTATCGTGCTCTTTTCCCAACCATTGTCAGAAACAATGCTTGTGGTAAGTGTATCACCCGGAGGGATAACGGTCGTGTCAGGAACTATCACTCCCTTACAACCATTCACAAGCAGATTGAAGGAAAAACCGCCAACATCACCAGAGTTTGTAAGGTTTCTTAATACCACAATCACATCATTAACACCAGGCTTAAAGATGTCATCCAAAGTATCTGATGCCAGAAATCCGAAAGGCTTGTTGCCACCAACACCATTTACAACTCCACCGCCATTGTCAAACTGGGCGTCAAAAGGAGGAAGCTTACTGTTTTGATTACTAAAGCCGTAGTGACCTGCCAAAAGCTTACCGTTTACATAAACCTCCATCTGATCATCAAAGGTTGCCCTCAAATGAGCACCAATATCCACCAGGCTATCAAGTGTCATCACACGATGGAAATACCTGATGTCATTACCTACCTTAATAACACTTGAAGAGTCAACCGGGAAGATTGTTTGCCAACTAAATGGCTGGCCAAGAGATACAGGTTGTGTAAAGGTGCTGGTATCCGGTAAGGAAGCACTAACACCGCTCCAGCTTCCGCTGTAGCTACTTGGTGTTACAGTGGTGCTCATCTTCCATTTTCCATTAGCTACGATACCCAGAGTATCACAAGCGGTATTAATTGGTGGGCTTACCGTATCGGGAGGTGCAATAGTACCTTGGCAACCATCTATTTCCATGCTCAAAGAGAAACCACCGGCATCACCTGGCTTGGCAAGGTTTCTAAGAACTACCACCACCTCATTTACTCCCGGCTGGAATACATTTTCCATGGTATCTGAAGTAGCAAAACCAAAGGCCTTTTTACCTCCAATACCATTATCTACAGTACCATCACTGTTAAATACCGCCTCAAAGTAAGGTAAACGTCCATTTTGGTTACTAAACCCGTAATGAGCGGCTAGTAACTTTCCGTTTATGTACACCTCAACCTGGTCGTCAAATGTTGCCCGCAATTTTGTGTTCACATCAACCAAGGTGTCTAACACAATGGATTTGCGGTAGTACCTGATGTTATTATCAGCTTTGATTATTTCAGCTGAATCCACAGCAAAGAGGGTTGCATAACTATAACCATATGGTTGTCCAAGCATCACAGCATCGGTAAATGTGCTACCGGAAGGAAGTACACCATTTACACCACTCCAGCTTCCACTGTAGCTACTGGGAGTAATAGTTGTACTCATCCTCCATGTTGTATCGCTTATAAATCGCAGCGTATCACACATTTCCTCATACCCCTCACCTGCAATTGCAAAGTCGTATGTAGGTGCAAGGCAGTTATCACTGGTGATTTCAACAATGGCACTATGAGATAAAGCCATGGAAGGACTATAAGTAACACAAACCAAAGCTGAATCTCCGGGCGACAAGGATCCTCCTGCAAAAGCCGGAACAATATTAAATTCAGCAGCATCAACTCCAGTGATACTGGCCGTGCTAAGGTTAAGTACATCTGTACCTTCATTTACCAGGTAAAAACAATTTTCATTGGAATCGCCAAGTGTTACCGTACCAAAGTCTGTACTATCAGCAACATCAGCCGAAAGATCTCCATCGGCTATTGCCAAATTGTTACCATAAACCATTAGCATTGGACTAAGGTGTGGGGCACAAGAACCGTTTACACTATCTGCCTGCAGAGACCAGTTACTTGCAAAACCATCTAAAGCCATATTTTGAAGTTGCCCGTTATTTTCGTTGGAACTGCCATCTATCAAGCTATCCAACCCTGCATTATCACCACCGGCAACTCCCTGGTTAAAGTTATAGTATGCATTGAGACCTGATTCCAAGCCACTCAATTCACAGTTCATATGAGCAAGAATTTCATCTGCACATAATACCCTGCTATAAAGGCGAACTTCATCAATGTCCCCGTCAAAATGCTGACGACTTGTGCCTCCACCGTCTACAGCTCCAATAAGAAGCGGATCAACTGTATTGTTGAACATGCTTCCACTGAAAGGTTGGGTTGCGGATAAAACACCATCAACATAAAGGCGAATAGTTTGCCCATCATAAGTACCTGCTATGTGGGTCCACTTACCTATCGTAAGCTTGTTAGTGGAAATAGCACTTGGGAAGTCACCACCTGTAGAAGACACATAAAACTGTACATCATCATTGGTGGCCCAAAGAAGCATGCTTCTGCGGTTTGTAGCACCCAAATCATTCCACTTTCCAACTATACCCTGGCGACCTGTAACTTTTTCAGGACGAATCCAGGCTTCAACCGTTAGAGCATTACCAAATCCTGAAAGGCTGGCATCATGTGGTACACTTACCACATCATCAATACCGTCAAAGTTTAAGGCTCCGGCAGTATCAACCACACTTACATTAAATGAACAGCTGTCAGCATTTCCGCAGGCATCAGTAGTAACACAGGTTACTGTAGTTACACCATAAGGGAATGTATCTCCGCTGCTGGCAGAACAAACCACTGAAGCATTGCGATTCAATGTAGTATTGTCTATTCTTAAATCAGAAGTTTCAAGGAAGGTAAACCACATGTATCTATTTCCACCCACTATGGTAGCTATTGAATCAGATGCGGTATATCGGGTTTCAGTAAACAAGTTTGAGCCACCGGAATCCTTAAGATTGAGATCTACGGCAAGTACTCCTGCACTGTCGCGGAACACCCACTCAAAGGTGTACCAGCCAGAGCTTGTAATCTCATGATTATTCAACCCGGCAAGATCATTTCTGCGTGTAAAGTTGGTATTGTTACTACCTGCTATAAGCACGTTACCACTTGCATTAGATGCCGCATGGAAAATAAAATCTCTTCTACCACTTCCAGACTGATTATTGGCAGCTACGGATAAATCCCAGCCGTAAGTGTCATTCACCACGTTGGTATCGCTTAAATCAATGTAGACATCCTGTGAAGCTGTAAATCCGTTACCGAAGTTTGAGCTATAACCTCCCAATCTTGTAAAGACACCGCTTTGTGCAGCATCAGATGGATCGATAGAAGCGTGATAACCACCAGTTTTAGAGGCTATGCCATCAGTACCATTAGCAACTCTAACAATATTATTATTGTATGGCAGCCATGCATCTGCCGGAGGCACTGCACTTTCAAATCCTTCAAAGAATCCCTCAGTTGCTGTAGGCGCATCAAACACCAAACTCGCTCCTGCAGGTCCGGTAGCAAACAATACTGTATCTGAAGGACAGGCACTAAGTACCGGTGAGGTGTTATCCTCCACAAGGATATTTTGTGTACATGTTTGAGTTGAATCCTCATTGTACCATGTGCGAACAATTGTTCCTGTTCCGTTGCATCCGGTAAGTCCACTTTCATCATCACCATAAGTGAGATTTTGTGGGCATGTACCTGTAACAGTGGCCATACCAGTAATTGCCGGACTCAGGGACTGTCCCGACTCAATGGTTGTATCAGGCACACAAACAAGCATTGGAGGCTCCAGATCTTCTGAAGGCTCTACGAACTCACAACCTATCTCAACAACAATAGGCACATGCATTAGCTCCACGCCATCTTTGTTTTCGATTCTTACCGCAATGTCATAAGTACCTTCTGCATATGGATCGAATGGTAAAATGTTAGGATCACCTATTCCCTGCCAAAAAGCAAATCCGGGATTTTGAGAATCCTGGAAGAAACTCGTTGCTCCCTGTCCATTGCTTATCATAAAAGCACTCAAGTCTGCCGTATAAGGCCCAACCTGGCAGGCGCTATCCGAATTATCCCAATCAATATCGAGGTAAACATTCAGATCATTAAAGGTGAAAGTTCCTAAATTTACGCTCACCAGATAATTCCACCTTGCAGTGCCTGGGTCCGGAGTTGTGTTAGAACCATCTGTTGGCGAAACTCCTGTTCCGAATTGGTAAGTATCACCAGCCACATCTCCCATCACAGGAACAACATCTCCTAAAAACCTTTTATGGGCTTTAAGTGAAGCACTCAGTCCGCAGAACTCACTCACAGCCATGTGTTGATTACTAAGGCCAGAACCAACTACAATTGGATCAGGGCCTGTGGCATCGTAATTAATTTCCGGGCCATTTCCATGAATAAAGTTATCCCAGTTAATTTCATAAGTAACTCCAGCTGCCGTATTATGACCTTGTAGTATTACATTGCCAAAATAGCTGCTTGCAGTGCCAAAGTTTTCAGAAACCATTCGTAAATCATCTACCGAGAACCTAAACTCTCCCGCTGGTAAAATCTCTATACGTAAGGTATGCCATGCATCATATTGAAAATCGCAGGGCAAGCCCATATCTAACCAAACACCATTATCGTAAAGTCTAAATCTTGGATCTGCATTGTCACTTACGAATTCAATAATCGGATAACCACTAATGGTATCCGAGGGAGTGTTGTAAGCTGTTCCCCATAGTCCAGCCATTCTACGACCAGTAGTAGCCCACGCTGCAGGAACAAACAAATCGATAGAAAGCATTGCGGTAGTATTTTCTAAATCAAACTTTCTACCCTGAGTATCATAAAAAGCACTGCTATACGAACCTGGTCGGTTACTGGTGCCATCTGCTGCAACAATAAGATGAACTAAACTACTATCGCCACCATCCACATAAAAACTATCAGGAGCATAACGATCGGTATACCAAACACCTGGCGCCTGTGCACTTCCCGTTGTAACAGAGTCATTAAAGCTTTCGGCAGTATAGCAACCATCGCAGCTACCATCGGCACAATTATCAAAATAATGTACCAATCCTAAAATATTGGTGTCTAATTCATGGTAAATTCTATCCTCAGTGTAAGTCAACTCACCCGCAGTCATATCGTTTCCGATCTTACCGTCAAACAGGGTGGCAAGTGCATCAATTTCTACAACACTTAGGTTTTTAACATAATGAGCCAATCCCCCATCAAAGCTTGACATTCCTAAAGAAAAGTCTGTCATGGCTCCACCGTCTATAAAATTGGTAAGCCCATTTCCGCTACCATTAAAAATATTGGTACCAATAAAGCTAATGTTAGAAATTGCGTTTCCAATGGCCAAACCTGAAAGAGTATCTGTCCCAACTATTCCCGGAGAACCTATGGTGTTGGAATCAAATATTAGGTTTGAAATACTTGCCGGCTTAGCACCGTAGGTGCCACCATCATTACGGGCACTTACGCCTATACCCTTACCATTAGAACTACCTGTGCCGCTTCCGCTTACTGTAGTGTTTTTGAAAGTGATGTTCTCATAATCCTTCCACTTTAGGTTAAGATCAATACCGGCTGTAGAACCAGTGATTTGATTACCACTGTTTACAACCTGTACGTTTTCAAATAAAGCATTTGAAAGACGCTCGGTGTACATCCCTTTATATCCATTATAACTAAAGGAAGTATTTGTGATCATTACCGAATCCAATGAAGGTTCTGCATTTTTATTAGCATCGCTATACCAACCGTGCTGGGTGTTATAACTAAACTCTGATCCATCAATCGTAAGATTGGTTACAGAAAAGGTAGATGGAATTTTTAATCCAACCGCATTGTGGGTAAAGCAACTATTGGTAATAACCAAATCGTTAAGGCCTCTCAGGTTTACACCGTAAGATGTATTTCCCCTAGAAAGCACATTGGTAAGTGTATTGTGCGAATTAACAGTTATACCGGAAGCTCCACCTGTTACTCTCAGCTGAGCAAGTGTTGTTCTTTCTGTAGCCGAAGCGCCAGCAACCATGGTTACCGCACTTCCCCCGCTTCCTTGAATGATCGTTAATGACGTATCAACACCTATTACAGATAGTACTTTATTAATATTTACATTCTCATTATATATTCCTGCATCTACATAAATAACCGCCCCTGCACAAGCTCTGTCTACTGCTGCCTGAATTGTGGCAAAAGGAGATGAAGCTGTTCCGGGATTAGAGTCATTACCAACGGCCGTTGTATAAACATCGTTTGCCGTAGCGCCATCATTAACATAAAGAACAGAAGGACATAAAGAGCCATTACATGAGCCAGGTACAGGTTGGAAGCCTAAGTCTCCAGAGTTATCTGTACCATCGGTTAAATAATTTTGGAATTTAACCTGACCGGAAACTGCGGCAGTAATAGCAGCAGGATCAACCGTTCCATACCAGTTGCATTGAGCCTCTACAGAGTCAGCTGTACCATAGCCCACAACGGCAGCAGTATCAAAAGCTGTAATGCTGTTTTCATGTATTTCGGAAAGCAGCGTACCATCAGATTGCATCAACACACCAAAATCATAATTGCTTATGAAGTTGTTGGCTGCATTTACAGATCCGGCAACACCGCTATAACCATATATCCCATAATCTCCACCATCCATGGTGTTGTTATTCACGATTGTGTTATTATCATATCCTAAAACACCAACTTCCACACTATCGAGTGTATTTCCGGTAACCTTTATAGTATCACTACCGAAGTAGACCAAAATACCTGTGGCTATATAAGACGTAGGGGTATAATTAATAGCGCTAACCGTATTATTGGTAATGCTACCTCCATTAGTTCCATAAAACTGAATACCATTTTGAGCAGGAAGTGGCACTCCTATAGATCCTGCACCAGTTACCATGTTATTGTCTACCGTGGCATCTAAATCAGCACCCGACAGTGACATACCATTTTTCTGAAAATCATACACCATGGTATTGGTTACCATTAGATTTCTTGGATTTCCAGAGCTGGCATCTGCAAAAATGCCGATACCACCCTGAGCTCCATTGAGCGGAGTATGTCTTACAGCTTTAACTTCTACGTTATTTATAACTCCTCCGGCATCGCTAAATCCAATACCCATATAACGATGATTTGTATTTCCTTGCCCATCACCATCTACAGTAAGATCAGAAATCTTAATATCAGCTCCATGACCATATATTACAGGATAATTAACTCCTGAAGTGGTAAAGGATAAAGGCATATTAGCGAAACCTTTTACGATTGTAACTCCTTTGCCCTGCCCTATCAGGCTTATATCTTTTATGATTTCAACCTGCTCAACGTATTCTCCACCATCCACGTTTACGGTATTACCATTTACGGCAGCATCAACTGCGGCCTGTATGGTCATTGCCGTGTCGGCAAAATCATAAACATAAAAGTTGGTAGAATCAGGAGTGCTGCTGCAATAGGCATCTTGTATGTAACGTGGCCTGTTAATATGATCGGGGCCTATACCTGCTGCTGATTGCGCCTGCGCCAGGGTTTGATAAAACCTGAAATAAGGATCATAAGTAATAGATCCAAAAGCATTTGTGGTAGGGCCACTCATAACATAGCCTAATTCACTTTGCTGAATGGTTACATCCTTTCCATCCGCAATATCGCTTCCCCAGGAAATTGGGAGTGTGTTATCGCTCTCAATTTGAACGCCACCATTTTTACCTCCGTTTTCACCAAAGCTGTTGGTTCCGCTAAACACCACTCCTGTGACATCGCCCGGCCAGTCACTTCTTGAAGAAATGGAAACTCCTGTCCATGGGTTACCACTTGTGGTAATGCTTTCAATGGAGGCTCCTTCAGTATTAGTCATAAATACACCTGCTCCACCATTATCAATGGCGAATACATTTTTAAGTGTAATGTTTTTTGGACGAGCCAAGTCAAATCCGGTACGATAGCTATTGGCCACTTTCACGCTATCCAGCGTTACATCATCTGTAGTAACAGAACTTGTGCCTACCTTCAACCCGTAGCGAGGTACTGAACCGCCATCATTATCAATTACGGTAAAGCCTCTCATAGTTACACCATCGGCAGTAATATTCACACCGGCATTATTATGCCCTGATTGTCCGCTATGGTCAATAATGGATTGATCGATACCAGCACCCAGTATGGTAAGATTGGCTTTGTTTACCAAAACATCTTCCAAATAGGTACCAGCCCCAACTGTAATTGTATGACCAGCTAGTGTAAGAGGATCATCAATAGCCGCTTGAATGGAACAATAAGGCAGACCTGTATTGGTATTTGTAACCAAAAGTCCTCCCAGGCAACCGCTACACGAATTTGGTGTGGGTTGGAAACCGAAATCGCCACTGTCATCAGTGCCGTTGGTTAGATAGGGGTCAAATTTAACCTGTCCCGAATTTGCCAATGCCACCTGTGCTGGATCAACCGTTCCAAACCAGTTGCAAGGGGCATTTACTTCACCAGCTGATGCACCGTTATAAATGGCCTTATTGCTATTGCCAGAAAGATTGTTATTCGTGATGATAATATCTTGTCCTGTAAGGTCTTCTCCATTCTTTATAGCTACACCATTGTATGAATTGGTGAGGATGTTGTTTTGTATGGTAATAGGACCGCTAAAGCCTGTTCCGTACAACCTGATTGCCCCTTTATCGGATCCATTGCTCGTGTTTGTATTGGAAATGGAATTGTTTTCAATGGTAACGTTTCCACAAGTTCCTGCGAGTTGTATTCCCTGATTCGTGGTATTTGAGATTTCATTTCCGGAGATCGTCAAGCCATTGGCAGAAGGGGTTTGTATTCCACTGTATCCCGTGTTCGCTAAATCTATTTTATTGTCAGCAATTATAGAAGCACCATACGTACCCCCTAAAAAAATACCAGATGACAGGGTATTGGTAATTCCATCAATCAAATTACCTTTTACAGTAATATTTCCGGTGGCCGAGGATATTCCTGAACGAATGGCATCTTTTTCAATATCGATAAAACGGTTGTTCTCGAATTTGAAGTTGTTTGAATTGCCTTGGATATAGATCGTCCAGTTGCTCGCGGCCGGCACTTCGAAAAACTCAAATCCACTGATAGTAACATCATCGGTTGCACCGATTCTAATTCGTTGCAGCAGTATTGCTTCTGAAACCCGTGTTCCATTTACTGCGCTAATGCCTGCATTGGGACCGGTCAGTGTTAGCGCTTTGTTGATAAGCAAACCTTCATTGTAAGTTCCTGCAGAAACGTAAATGGAATCTCCAGCCGTAGCGGCATCAATGGCCGCCTGAATAGAGCAAAAAGTTGTACTTGTATTGGTATTTAAAACAACACCTGCTGAGGCTAAGCTTGAAGGGACATTTCTTTCGTCAATTCCGTTTCCTGAGAATGTATTACCAGAAGCGGTAATTCCACAAGTTAACGGAGAGTTTCCTCTTCCAAAATAATCATCTGCAAGGTTGTTCTGATCACCATCTCCAGGGTAGGGAAGGTGGCCAGATTGAAGTTGTAAACCAACATCGTTTCCGCTTATTGTATTGTTAAGGGCACTAGAATTAGTTCCTTCAATTACAATTCCAAATCCATCACTCGTACTGCCCTGTGCATAACCTGAAACAGTATTTGTCTGAACAACTACTCCATTTGGCACATCTACATTACCGGCTAAAACACCACGCCTAAATACTGCAATACCTACAATGTCTCTAAGGTCAGTAATTGGAATTGTTCTGCTAACATTGTTATTTTCTACCACAATGCGGCCAGCACCTGTTGCTGCACCAGACCCGTTCGGGTTTTTAATCTCTATTCCAAACCGACCATTGTTGGTAACGGTGTTACCACTAATCAGGTTTTCACCCGGGCCTTCCATTCCAGATAGTCCAAATCCGTTATCACCATTATCATAAACGTTATTGCCAGTCATGGTTACACCTGTGGCAGTACCGTCTTGCAATTCAATACCACAGCAGTTGTTATTGTATACATCACTGTTTGTAATGGTAATGTTGCTCTTCAAACCATTCCAAATCACTATACCACGTGCAGCCCCTGCAACATTAGTGTGTCCTGAAACATCAAGATTATTCAACAACACATTGTCGATTGGGCCATTGGCATAAAAGCCACTACCGCCCAGGTTATCTTTAAGAGTAACATTTTGCACCTCCAGATCATCATTTCCGCCAATTGCATAAATGCCGGCATAACTATTAGGGCCTGCGCCTGTAAAGTTTTGAACGGTTAAGTCTTGAATGGTTACGTTGGTTATACTATTATTAATGTATATACCAGATCCATTGCCTATTACTCCTGCTCCCGAACCTTCGATTATACACCCTGCTTCGCTTTCTCCGGCTAAGGTTAGAGATTTACTCACAACCAAACGCTGGTTATAGGATCCATCTTGGATATTAATAACATCACCAGCCGCTGCATAATCAATAGCCGTTTGAATATTATTATTTGTTGCAGATAAAACATATTGGTTATTAGCTACATAATATGCCAAACCAAGGCGACCACTTCTGGTTCTGTGGTACATATGACTTTCAACTTGCCATAATGTAGCGAGCGGCAATGCGCTAAAAGCCGTGCCATTATAAGTGCCGGCTGATATATCCAGTCTAAAAGTGGCGCTTACATTTGATAAATTAACCAATGCATCTACAGAAGATCCGTATTCATTTGTACCCAAGGTGTAAGAACCCGTTGTTGCAACGGTTCCGCCAAAAGCAATGTAGGTACCACAATTCGCAAAAGTGTTTCCTGAAATAGAAACACCAATACTCATATCATCTATATTAAGTGCGGTACGACAAATCTCAAATGTGTTTCCAGTGATACTAATGGTGCTTCCGGCAGCATTAACATACACTCCTGAATTCCATGTTTTGTGTCCGCTAAATACACCTCCGCCAACATCACCAGTAAACAAGTTGTCAGCTATAGTTTTAACACCTGCACCCGCAGAAATTTCAATACCTCTTGTTGGATCACCAGTAGTGGTGCTAACCCTTTCCAAAATACAATTCTGAATAGTAGCCACAGCACTACCTCCTAGTGATACTGGAGTTGCAGTGTTAGTTTGGTAAATTTTAAAACCATCAAACACTACGGTGTTGGCACCGGGAATGCTAATCTTACCATCCGAAATTATGGCTTCAGCTACGCGAACACCATTTCCTGCTGTTCCTATGTTGGGCCCTTGAATGGCAAGGTCCTTATTAACAGTAATCACTTCTGAATAAGTACCAGCGTCCACATAAATTATATCACCGTCCGATGCCTGTGATATCGCATAGTTTATAGTGGCGAAGGGAGCAGCCGCTGTTCCTGCATTGGCATCATCACCTACAGCTGTAGTATATGCATCTCCTGTTGTGCTGTTGTCGTTTACATAATAAGTATCAGACACGGGAGGCGAAACTGCTGCGAATGAACTCAGATTAACCAAGACTAAAACCCCAAAGGTCATTATCCACTTGGGGCCATCAATTAATTGACTGAGTTTAAGCCTGCCCGACTGACCAAACATGGCCCTGAGCAGTGTTATAAACTTGTAGTTTGTTGAATTGTAAGGTTGCATTGAAATTAGGTTTTAGGAATAGTAATAGTGTGAATATGGAGGTCGCCAACGAGCACGAAAAACTGCTTCGCACTCAGGCTATGGGAAATAAAAAAGCACTTCCTTCAAAGGGAAATGCCGAATAAAATCACTGGGGGAAAGGCTTACTTTTTACGTAAGTAATGTACTGTTGGCACAGAGATAAAGTAACCGGGTTAAGGTAAAATCTGGTCATGTAGTTAAGTGTTGTTGGTTAAGGTAGTTTCAAAATTTTACAATGTAAAATGCTGAATGCGGGGATGAAGATAAATATTTAATCGTAAAAAACAAGAATTGTATTTCATGGATTTTACTACAAAAACAAAATGAACCCCTGCAACAACGCTACAGAGGCTCATATATATTCCAATTTTACAGAAACTGCCTTACTTCACCATAACGGCTTTGGCAATTTCTATTTCTCCTGTTTTTATTCTTAATGTATAAACTCCACTGTCAAAGCCAGAAAGATCCAGCTGGGTTTCACCCCCGCCCTTACACTCTCCTTCAGTGAGCATTAAACGCTTTCCGCTTATGTCATACACCTGTATTTCCAACATCTCTCCCTCCTCAATCTCATCTACAATTATATTTAGCATACCATCGGTGGGGTTAGGATAAATGGTGATTTGAGGGACAACTTCAGCAGAACCACCAACCTTGGCAGATACATCTTTATCTACTATTACCGGCTCACCATCTTTATCCAAATCCATCCTGAAAGAGAATCCCCCTACATCTGGTTTTGAGGTACGATTGCGAATAGGAAGCACAATATCATTATTGCCTGTTCTAAACACATTATCCAAACTTACGGTGGTGTAGTAATCAAACGGATCTCCACCTGCATTGGGATTTAACACTGTACCATCAGCATTAAAAAGGATATCGTGGTTAACGGTCCGCCAGTTTTGAATTCCCATGCCATCTTCGAGGGCTATCCAGTTTCCGTTAATGAAGATTTCCATATCGTCATCCACAAACATTCTAAATCGGGCACTGACCCCTTTACTATCGGTAAGTTGAAATGTTCTTCGGTAATAAGTTACTCCACTTCCGGCCGATATCACCTGCGAACCATTAACGGTATACAGATGCTCCCAGGGATATGGCTGCCCCACCACCACCGGCAACGTAAAGGTTGAAGTATCCGGAACCGAGGCAACACCAGGCCATGGATAGCTATTGGCCGTAGCCGTGGTAACCACAGTGCTTAAAGTCCAGGCTGAGTCGGAAACTACACTCGTGATGGTTTTAGAGGAACAGGCCTGTGTATTACACGCCCGGTACTCTATCAAATCTGTGGAATCACAAACAACTCCTCCGCCAGAACCCTGAACAATAATGGTTCGGGTGCGGAATTGCCGCCCCCCTCCGCAGGAGGTATCGCAAATACTCCAGACGCTCCAGGCACTCAACTGGCAGTCAACCACCGTTTCACAACCCTGATCAGCTGATCCGGGAGATCCTTTTACTTCACCTCCAGCACTGATAATACCAGTCCCTGAAACGGATGCCCTCCAATTACCTCCATCATTCTGATCAACTGAAAGATCACAAAGCACCAAAGACGAACCCGAGCCGTTGGCTGCGGCAGGCCACGAACTGTTATTGTCATATTCCACAGAATCCAAAGTGCGATTCAAATTATCTTTTAAAACTATATCCTCGCCTCCATTTACAAGGGTGCCCGACCATTCATAAGCACTTATTCCAAACGTATTGAATAGCGCTAAGCTATCACGGCCAACCACAACATAATCACCAGCACCAATAGACGTGTTGCCAAATGTGTAATTCACACCCTCTGTAAATTCATAACCATTAAGATTTACCGCAGACGATCCCGCATTGTATATCTCTATATATTCCAAGGTATCTATTCCACTTTCTGGCGGATTATACATTATCTCGGTAATTCGAAGATTATCTGCACCGCCTGGAGCTTCATAAGTAGTGGTGGTAATTACTACACTGTCGCAACCAGCCTTACTCATCAGCTGAGCCACAACCACCCCTACAAGTGACGAATCACTGCTATTAATAGAAAGGTATGTAGTATCTACAGGGTTCACAGATACCATTCTGCTTAAGACACTATCACAACCATGCCTATTAGTTAAGGTGTCGTAATAAGTTCCCGCGGTGCTTCTGTAATCTCCAAAAACCAAAACACTATCCCCTTCGCAAACTGACAAGGCTGCCAAAGGATTTAGGGATCCCGGATCATGTACTTTTACAATACTATGCAATGAATCACAGCCATTGCTACCCATAAAAGTATCAACTTCCATTCCCGTCATCGCCAAGTTGCAGGTATAAAGGATTTCATAGGTAGAATCAGGAATGACACATGGATCAGAAACATAGGTTGTAGTGGTTATTACCACACTGTCACAAAGATCACTTCCGATGTATATCTGCACCTCCACACCAACATCAGCAGGGTTCATTGTTGTATCAGAAACCTCAATGGTATCTACAGGATTCACAATTAAAGTCTGTGAAACAATACTGTCGCAACCATTGATATTGGACAGGGTATCATAATATGTAGCGGCCACACTCTGGTAAACTCCAAAAATCTGCAAACTATCGCCCTGACAAACGGTCTTTGGAGGCAGACTACCATTTGATCCCTGATCGTAGGTTTTTATAGTAGTCACTACAGAATCGCAACCTTCAATATTTTGAAGTGTGGCTACTGTGATTCCAGCTTCATCAAAATCACACGTAACAAGATTCACCGTTGTTGAGTCCTTTCTCAGGCACGCTCCACATGCACTATCAGGAAATCCGGGAGATCCCAGCAAAAGCTTACCGTTAATAGTCTTACCAGAACTTTGGCTTGACGCAAGCCAATTAGCTCCCAAAGAATTATCAGCAGCGAAATCACACAGCACCAAAGATGCTCCTTTGCCATTAGCGGCACCCGGCCAGGGAGCACTGTCGTCATATCGCACTGAATCCACAGTTCGGCCAAGGCTATCCTTCAAGAGTAAAAGTTCACCTCCATTGGTAAGAGCACCTTTCCATTGAAAAGCATTAACTCCAAACTGACTTTTCATGGCGGAACTGTTATCGCACACCACCACATAACCACCTGCCGGAATGCTCACATTGCCAAAAGTGTAATTCACTCCGGTAAAAGAATATCCGTTTAGGTTGATAGCAGAGGAAGTGGGATTGTGAATTTCTATATACTCCAGACTATCTGCCCCGGAGACTGGCGAATTATACATTATTTCGCTAATAACCAACGTATTCATAGCAATCGCCTCCGGTTGGATTGACGTAACAAAACGCTCCACCACAGCGAGTTCACTTGCCTGATTATTTACAGACCCAGCTTGATCTGTTTGCTTTGCCGGCAGTCCATCGTAAATCGGTTTAAGCGCAGCATTTATCTTTGAGTTACTTTTTACGAAAACCCGTTTTTGGGTATCATTCTTTTGATTTGAAAATTTCTGTTGTGCGCTAATTGTATCAAACAAACAAAGACACAACATGACAGTGGAAAAAGCGTAGTTAAACTTCATTTTAGCTAAGGTTAAATTAATAACAATTTGAAATTTAATTTCAACAAAAAATACTAACAATCAATTGAGTTGGATAAAACTAGTAATATTTTGTTATAAATAAAAAATCGAACTCCCCACGCATACTCATCTCAAAAACTCAACTAACCACAACAACCAAAAGTTATAAACGTCCTCCCTTAAAATTGCACCCTTGCCATCCGACACATTTACACATCTTCACAAAATCCTACTTTTCAAATACTTAAACCTCTTACTAAACATCAATCATATATACTTAGAGTTGTCTTTCAGAATCACACAGCCCTTTAAAATCAAACTTTTCAGCCAATGAAAAAAGTCACGACACTAACAACTAAATCAGCACAAAAAAAACCTATTTCTCACGATACAAATAATACTTATCAATCCATCATTACAGCCAATTAAACACAATAAACAGACTTTTACCGAATGTATTACCTCCACCAATATACTGGCTTTTTTAAGTTTGTTTCAACCACAATATCTCACCAACACTTACACAAAGAGTGATGTATAAACCTGCCAGACTTACCACATCGTAAGCATCATTATTCAAATGCCCGTTACTTACGTCAGTATTGCTGCACTTAGCATCAATACTTTAGCTAAAAAAACTACGGAAGAAACCAGCAAGGTTGAATGTTTATTAAAAAATAAAGGCCGCCCAAAACAATTGGGCGGCCTCTTTTCCTTAAGAAAAAATCAAGGCTTATTTCTTCACAATCTTCATTGTGGAAACAGAACCTCCCACTTCTTCTACTTCCAAAATATAAACTCCCGGGTGAAGGTTTTTCAAATTCACCTCAACGGCTTTTTCTGCTTCGCAAGCATTACTAAGCACAAGCTTTCCGGTTAAATCAAATAACTTCACTGCGTTGATAGACAGTTCTGACTGAACATTTAAAACATCGTTTACAGGATTAGGAAACAATACTAAACCTGCCTCGTTACCCGCATCTGCTGCTGCTGATTTTTTGGTAATGGCGTTGTCATCACAGTTGATATCCATACGAAGTGAGAATCCACCCATATCGCTGGATTTACCCAAATTACGAACGGCTACTATTATTTCATTTGTGCCGGATTTCAAAACCGTATCCAAATTGGCCATGGTCACAAAATCAAAAGCATCACCTCCCATAAAACCATTGTCTGCTGTGCCATTACTAAATTTCACATCATGAGCAGGAAATTTAAAATTCATCCTGCCAAAGGTGTTGATCAGTGCCACACGACTACCATTAACATAAATATCTGCCTGATCATCGGCTGTAGCCAGAATTCTAACATCCTTAGCATTTGTAGCTGTAAACTCTTTACGGAAATAGGTAATAGAGCTGGTAGTAGAAATCACCTCAGTATTTTCGATTTCACCAATACTATTGTAACCATAAGGCTGACCAACAGTAACCGGAACATTAAAGGTATTGACTGCAGGCAAAGCACTTGCGCCAGCCCATGCACCACTAAGGTTGGTAGCTGTTACCACACTACTTTTCATCCAGCTGTTATCAGTTACTACCGATACGCAAGCTGTAGTTGTAGTATCTCCGCAAGCAGCACCAGTTTTGAGAACCAATACTGTACTTACCACGCTATCGCAGCCATCAATTGTCGGAATTAAATCCACATAAGTCCCCGCTTCAGTTTGATAAGCTCCGCCCAAAAGAATACTATCACCTGCGCAAATGCTTTCAGCTTGAGTACTTCCGGCAGCAGTGCTAAATTCAAATATTGAACTTTCCACTGTATCTCTACCATCACTTACCGCCACATACCACTGATAGGCTGTATCCAATGGAAGGTTTTTCCAGGTGTAATTTGCCATTCCATTTCCTGCTAAAGTATCTGTATGCAAAAGGGTAAATGGAGTTACATCTCCGGGGATGTTAAGATCAGTAAGTGTAAACTGACTATTGGCATCTGTTTCATACTGGTTCAACCATGGAGAATAGGTTTTCACATTCATGCTTTTAGTTGAAGGATCAATTTCCATTAATCTCAACCAACCATCTCCACCATTGCTTCTGCTTTGGTAATCAGCCAAAATAGTATACACTGTATTTCCGTTGTAGGTATCCGCACGCAAACCTTCGCCAGCTACGTGACCACTAAGCATCAAAAATAAGTTTGGATTATCCTTTAAAGCATTATAAGTAGCCGCTCCTTGTGTACCAAAATTACCAGCGGTATTAATAAGATAGTGCGCTACAATAATTCCCTGACGGTTGCTATTGGCTTTTAAAAGACTATCAGCCCAAGCTAACACAGACGTATTTGGATTTGCATCATACTCCAAGCTGATTACTATAAAGTCCATTCCTGAAGCAGAAAACAACTGATAGTTATTATCGGCATTGATACCATAATTTCCACCCCAGTAATATCTTCCTGCAAAGCGGTTTACACCAAAATATTGGTTGTAAAAATCGGTAGAACCAGTAGCGCTACCAAAAGGAGATTGATCATGATTACCCACACACATGGTGTATGACATGCCATCGTGGTGATGCGTGGTAATAGGATCTTCCATAATACTCATAGAAGTATCTGCTCTTTTCCACTCTATATCGTTTCCTCCATTTTGGCCATTCTGAACACAATCTCCAAGCTGCATGGTATGCACAATATTCAGCGCCTCCTGATTAGCCACTACCCAGCTTGTTTGATCCTTAAAAATAGCATTGCTACCACCTCTACTTTGCTCAGTATAAAACTGTGTATCAGGAAGACCAATTAAGGTAAACGGATCAATATTCTTCTTTTTAGGACGACCATAAAACTGTACAACCATTTCATCCTTAGAATTGAGATCGGCAACATCCACACTCAATACAATTGAATCTACCACACACTCTACAGAAGTAGCAGAATCTGCAATAGTAATTTCCGGAACTATATTGAAGTTGGTATCTACATTAAATGGCGCTCCGGTTTGTAACCAATTGTGACCAAAACCGATAAGCTGCCCATCAAGTCCATTTCCGGAGCTATCGGCTACCACATTTCCTTCAATATCGTTTAATGCCCAGCGAGCAACCAAACCTGTTTCCGGGCCATGCAGTTCCGTATTAGCTGTAGCTAAAATTTCGAACTGGCTACGAGCATAGTTCCATATCCTCACCTCATCCATACTTCCATCAAAACGGCCAATAGCTGTACCGCTTGAATTTAGTGCTGTACCTAAACCAGCGTGTTGAATACTTAGGTTTTGAACGGGTTGATTAATAACTGCCGTGCCATCCAATTGACCATTAAGATAGAGGCTCCAGGTGCCGCCATCATAAGTAGCCGCCACGTGATACCACTTGTTGTCCTGCAAAGCCGTTTGCCCTACCACAGGGTGATTGAGCCCAGGAGTACTTCCCGCTGCTCCTTCTTCAAAATCTGCACAAAGCACATTAGTGCCAGATTGTATACCGAAGAAATAGTTCAAATCCTTATTATTTCCATCAACCTCACCTACACCTTTGGTGATTAACGGAGCAGCAGAAACACCTCCTGAACCAGAAGAGGTAGTAAGTCCGCTACCTTCTTTCTTTACCCAACCCTCAAGGGTAAATTGAGCTAAGCCCAACGCTAAAGTATCTCCAAAAGTTACATAAGAATCTGTACCTTCTAGCTGTAATGCCTTGCTTGTATCGGGAGGAGTAAAGTCAAGATCAAAAGGAGCAGAAGCATTTGACAAGCTATAGCCTGTCCCAACGAAAGTGCCATCAATATTATTTCCTGAGCTATCCGCCACAGTAGTTCCGTTGGCGTCATCCATACCCCAAAGGGCTACCAATCCTGGTTGAGCTCCAATAATTTCTTCATTAATATCAGCTCTTATTTCCTGTTCTGTACGTGCATAATCCCAAACACGAACTTCATCCATAAGTCCGGCAAAACGGCCAGCAGACGAGCCTGTTGAATTAAGCGCAGTGGCTAAAGAAGCATGTCCAATACTATTATTTTGTACCGGTTGATTCACAACCAAAGAGTCCTCTAAAACTCCATTTAAATAAAGTTTCCATGTACCACCATCATAAGTGGCAGCAGCATGATACCAATGGTTATCCACAATCGCGGTACGTCCTACCACAGGGTGATTTAATCCCGGAGAACCTCCAGTTGTACTCTCTTCAAAATCGGCACACAAGTATTTTGTTCCCGATTGAATTCCAAAAAAGTAGTTTAAGTCTTTTGTATTTCCGTCTGACTCCGCTCGTCCTTTTGAAATTAGCGGATAAGCCGTAACTCCACCCGTACCCGAATAGCCTGTAGAACCAGTACCTGTTTTTTGAAACCAGCACTCCAGCGTAAATGCAGCAAGACCAAGTGTAGTATTGTTTCCAAAAGTCACATATGAACCTGAATTTGCAAAATCAATAGATTTTATCACGCTGGCATTGTAAGGAGCAACTTCTGTACTCCAGCTATAGCCAGAACCCAAAATAGTTCCGGTAACCACATTTCCCGAAGCATCGGAAACAGTAGTTCCAGTTGCGTCATCTAAACCCCAGAGTGCAACTAGACCAGCTTTAGGACCAGTAATCACACTATCGGCAGCATCCCAAATTTGAGCATCTGACCGCGCATAATTCCAAATTCTAACCTCATCCATCAGCCCCTCAAAGTGGCCAGCAGCAGAGCCAGCAGAATTAAGCGCTGCTCCCAAAGCTGCATGCTGTATGCTTAAGTGTTGAAGTGGTTCATTTACAGTAACAGAACCTTGCAGATTACCATTTAGGTAAAGTTTCCAAACGCTGCCATCATAGGTAGCAGCTGCATGAAACCATTGGTTTGGCGTAACTGCAGTATTACCAATAATGGGATGGTTTAGTCCAGGTCTGTTTCCTGCAGTACCCTCTTCAAAATCGGCACACAAAAAATTGGTTCCAGATTGGATCCCAAAAAAGTAGTTACAGTCTTTGGTATTTCCGTCTGACTCACCCCTGCCTTTAGTAATAAGAGGGATAGCAACCACACCTCCTGATCCTGACGAAGCAGTGAGGCCGTGACCTGACCATTTAAACCAACCCTCAAGGGTGATTTGTGCCAGTCCTAAGTTTGAATTTGTGCCAAACGATACGTAGGCATTTCCGCTCCCTAAATCGAGGGAGCCATTCTGCGCAAAGCACATCGTGCCCGACAGAATAATTGTCATGAAAAATGTAAAAATCCTCATTGTGTTGATTGTTTTTGTAGTTAAAATATGAGGGATCGAAACTACCTTACTCAAATACCGAGCATGTAAATACTATATTAAAAATGGGTTACCATAAACTTTCTACCTACTGGAAATCAAAATACTTTGATCCTCATTTTTAGACAAAAACAGCACATCATCTACTTTATCCCATTGGCGAAACCGCAAACTCCGCTCAAACACAACAGAAACACAATAAGACTAACCCTATACGATATTGAGATTAATTTCAGGTTTCGGTTTTGTAATATTTAGAAGATCCTGTGAAACTTAACATTGAGAATTAACATGAAAGAACTGCCTGCCAAGCACTTCATATTTGATGATTTACAAGATGTTCTCCAACAACGGAAAACGGGTTAAAACCCTAATGAGCTTCATCCCGATAAGAGTACACGGTTTGTTTTCAATAAAAAAGCCGATCTGAAAAATCAGACCGGCTTTGAAATATTCGAATGTATTTACTACTATTTTTTCATGAACCTATTGGTAAGTGATTGATCTTCCGAAGAAATTCTCAACAGGTAAATGCCTTCCGCCAAAGCTGAAACTTTGATTTCCTCACCTGCAGAAAGACTACTTCCTGAAACAATCTGCTCTCTCAGTATTTTACCACTTAAATCAATGATAGCAATGGTATAGCTAGTACCCACTTTGGCATTTTGCATGCTAAGCCAAACACTCTCGGTGGCAGGATTTGGATACATACTAAACTCAGAAGCATTTGGAATAAGCTGATCCTTCTTAATAACCGGCACACCGCTTTTATCCAAATCCATCCTAAAGGAGAAACCTCCCACATCGGGTTTTAAAGTACGGTTGCGAATGGCTAACACTATGTCATTTGTGCCTGTTAAGAATATATTGTCCAGACTCATAGTGGTGTAATAATCAAATGGGTCTCCACCAGCATTGGGGTTATCCACAGTACCATTGCTATTAAAAAGAATATCGTGATTAACTGTGCGCCAGTTTTGAATTCCCATTCCATCCTCCAGCGCAATCCAATTTCCATTGATAAAGATTTGCATATCATCATCTACAAACATTCTAAAGCGTGCACTTAAGGCTGTGTGATCGGTAAGTTCAAATGTCCGTCTGTAATACGTCACACCACTACCCGCCTTTATCACCTGCGAACCTGGCACAGCATATAAATGCTCCCACGCATAAGGCTGTCCAACAATGGCTGCTAAGCTAAATGTGGGTGTAGCCGGCACAGAAACCACCCCTGGCCATGGGTAAGTATTTGCTGTTGCGGAAGTAACCACAGTACTCAAGGCCCAGCCAGAATCTGAAACCAAACTCATGGTGGTTTCCACTGAACATGGCTGAGTGTTACACGAGCGTTGTTCCATTAAAGCACCACAGGCGGCTCCCCCATTTGAGGCAGGTACCAATATCGTTCTCGTCCTGGATTGAGTTCCGCCACCACAACTTGTATCACAGGCACTCCATGGGCTCCAGGCACTAAGCTGGCAATCCACAGGACATGGCTGAGTGTTACACGCGCGATACTCTATTAAAGCACCACAGGCGGCTCCCCCATTTGAGGCAGGTACCAATTTCGTTCTCGTTCTGGATTGAGTTCCGCCACCACAACTTGTATCACAGGCACTCCATGGGCTCCAGGCACTAAGCTGACAATCAACCGGTGGCGCAGGCAAAACAAAAGGCACCACAGTAGAGAGCTGGCATGATTGGTTGTTTACAAACTTAGCTGTAACCGACAGAGGTATTCCATTTACGGGTATTCCTGTAAGAGTAACATTCTGGGTGCCTGCTATATTAACCGGAAATGTTTGCCCTTCCACCATTAAAGCATCAGAACATCCATTATTGCGATAATGTACTTTAAGAGTTACCGTGTAGGTAGTATTTCCCGGCTCTAAGGTTGGGCCACTCACCAAAGAAAAACTATCAACACTACAACCAGAGGCGTACACCTGTGCCAACGCGCTATCTGCCTGAACCAATCCTGCTCCGGTTAAATAATCAAAACCAGGAGTACTCATGTCTATAGCCGAATTAGCCAGCATATTCCTGATTTGAGTTGGGGTAAGTGTGGTATCGGCCTGAAGCATGAGTGCTGCCACAGCAGCAACATTTGGAGCTGCAGCGGATGTACCGTAAAATTTATTGCCATTACCAAAAAAGGTGTTGCTCACACCGTCTATACCAGTAAATTCAGGCTTATTACGGGTAACCGGAGTTATTGCGTTGCCATTGGTATCAAATCTTATTTGCACACCACCTGATGAAGAAAAAGGCTCCGCCAGCGGAGGGTTAGTTCCATAAGCAGGGCTACTGCCCCAATAGCATGCGCCTACGGCATTAGCACCTACGGCATTGGCGTGTCCAAAAGCTGTAGACTGGCCGTTAGGAGTGGGTGTGCTATAATTATTAATAACTACGCTACCATTATTATAAATTATCCATTTTAGTGCTGCGGGTGCAGGGCCGGCAAATTTATATATACCAATGGTAAAAGTGTATGTACCTGCTCCACCCGCAGTAAAACCGACAATCTCAGTTGGCTGACCATTAGCTATGTTATCTCTAACAGAACTATATAAAAGTGTAGTTCCATCGGCATTATAAATTCCAAAATCAATATCCGTTAATGGATTGTTTGATGATAGGGTTCCCCATGGATCATCCCATTGAACAACAATTCTAACAGATGAACCCGAGTTTACTGTAATCGATTGTTTAGTATCTACTCCAGCGCCCGGATCAAAATCATGCCACTGGCTTCCATCGTCCCTAAAAGGTGCCTCATAAGACGCCTGCCCATGATTACCGGCTGCCGAAAAGTAGGGTACGCCTTGAGTAAAAACCTGATCACAGGCTTGTGCAATAATACCATCCATGTAAAATGGCTCTTCAAAATAGTAGATATCATCTACAATTACATCACATTGATGCACATTGGCCAGAGCAACTATATCATTGGCAAAAGAGGCTTGCCCCAGGAAAGCTGTGTTAAAAAACAACTCTGCCCCGGGTGCCAGATCATGTACCAATTCAGCCATGGCTCGTCCTTCATCACTATAACCAGCCAAATCAGACACTACGGTAACCGGGCTGCTATAACCATTCGGATTCCCCGCTCCCGGCAGGTCACCACTGGCAACTCCGGCAGAAGCACCACCTTTGGCATCATAGCTATCAGAAAGGATTCCTATTTTTATTCCGGTTCCATCCAAACAATAATCGGTTCTGGAAATTGCAACGGCCATGGCTGCGTCAGCCTCAGAGTTTGCAGAGCCTACATTGGGCTTAACACGATAAACCACTTCAGCATATCGCAATTCAGTAAGTTCGTTAAGCATCAGAATATTGCTTATCGGAATCCACGCATTCACAATTCTTTTGTAGGCACTTATCTCTGATCCACCTACACTTTCAAGCTGCGTTACCAAAAGATCTGCATTAGAAACCGCAGACGCCTCGATACGAACCAGATTGTTCATGATCAGATATAAATCTGCACTTATATACGGGACGTCAGATTCACCTTGTGGTGCTTCCGGCAGGCCTTTGTAAATCTGTATAAGCGCAGGGCTTACCTTTTCAGCTTCCTTTAAAGACTCTTTTCCAGATTGTAATGTTTTGAGTGGGATTGTGCTTTGAGCATTGGCTGTAAACAGAAATAGAAAATACAGCGCGCTGGCCGACAGGGCAAGTTTAAACTTCATATTAGGTTAGGTTAAGATTAGTACTGACACCAAAAAGCTTATATCCAAACCTTCTTAACATCAGTTGAATGCAGTAAACTTAACACTATTTTTAAATAAGAAGAAAATACATCCGATGAACGAATAAAAATATTCGACAAAATTCCATCTTCCAATTTCCAAAAAGCAAGGAAACCGGCTATTGTCCGCTATTTTAGGTTAGCGGATAAATAAAGCAACAAAAGAATCGAAAAAGTGAGTTCTACTTCAAATTCGGCCCTCTCTTTTCGGGATCGTATTTAATAAAAGTATTCATCCAAATTATCCGTGAAAGACGCAGCACCATGGGAGAGCCAAGAACAAGCACCGCTGCGAGCGTGCCAATCACCTCCCAAACTCCGGGATCAAAAAACAGGTGAATCAAAACAAAGGTAGCCACCCCTATAGCCACCGTTAATGCATAACTTACATACATCGCTCCATAAAAAAAGGCAGGCTCAATCATATAGCGCAAACCACAATGGCTACAATGCTCATGCATGTCAAACATTTTGGAGAGATTATAGGGATTTTTACTTTCAAACACATCGCCTTGATGACAGCGAGGACATTTAAAATTGAAAATACTATAGAGTTTACTGCCTTTTGGGAGAATATTCATTTTAGTGCGTTTACTTTTGCAAACTTATGGTAGGAATTAATAATATCAGCCTTCAATACAACGATAGGCACATATTTAGAAACGTTTCATTCTTAATAAACCCAACCGACAAAATTGGCCTGGTAGGGAGTAACGGGGCTGGCAAGTCCACGCTGCTTAAGGTTATTAACGGCAACATATCGGCTGACGCGGGTAATATAAGTACACCTAAGGACTTTGTATTGGGCTACCTCCCTCAGGAGTTACCGCTTTATGACGGGCGCACTGTGTGGGAAGAAGCCGAATCAGCTTTTAGTGAAATAAAAGACATTGAAAAGGGAATAGACCACATAAACCATCAGCTGGAGGTTCGTACGGATTATGAATCGGACAGCTACATGACCCTTATTGAAGATCTAAACAAACTCACCGAGCGCTTTAGCCTTGTAGGAGGCTATACCTACCATGGTGATTTGGAAAAGATTTTAAGCGGACTGGGGTTCACCCGTGAAGACTTTAACAGACAAACCACTGAATTTAGTGGTGGCTGGCGGATGCGTATTGAATTGGCAAAATTGCTTTTGGCCAAAAACGACCTGCTACTTTTGGATGAACCAACCAACCACCTGGATATAAACTCCATTATTTGGCTGGAAGAATTTCTAAAAAACTATGAGGGAGCTATTGTAATGGTTTCTCACGATAGATTTTTCCTGGATAATATTACCAAACGCACAGTGGAAATTGTTCAGGGAACGGCTTATGATTATCCGGTGCCCTACACACGCTTTACACAATTGCGCGAAGAGCGCATAAACATTCAGCTTCAGGAGCAGAAAAACCAGGAGAAGGAAATTAAGCATACCGAACAGCTGATAGAAAAATTCCGATACAAGGCATCAAAGGCATCCTTCGCACAAAATCTTATCAAAAAACTGGATAAGATGGAGAAGATTGAAATTGATGTGGATGATTCCAGTAAAATAAAATTTCGCTTTCCGCCTGCACCTCGCTCGGGTAAAATCGCCCTGAAAGCCCACAAACTGGGCAAGAGCTATGACGATAAGGTAATTTTTAAGGATGTTGACCTGGAGATAAACCGAAATGAAAAAGTGGCCTTTGTGGGGCAGAACGGCCAGGGGAAATCAACCTTGGTTAAGATTATAGCAGAACATTTACAACATACCGGAGAACTCGAAATCGGCCATAATGTTGAAATTGGCTATTATGCTCAGGAGCAGGCCAAAACACTGGACGGCAACATTACCCTACTTCAAACCGTAGAGGATGAAGCTCCGGAGGATTTACGCAAAAGAGCAAGGGACTATTTGGCCTCTTTCCTGTTTACGGGAGAAGATGTGGAAAAAAAGGTAAAAGTGTTGAGTGGCGGTGAGAAAGGCCGACTGGCATTGTGCAAGCTTCTGCTACGCCCTTACAACCTTTTGGTGATGGATGAACCCACCAACCACCTCGACATGAAGAGTAAGGAGATGCTGAAAAATGCTCTTATAAAATATGATGGCACCCTTATCTTAGTTTCTCACGACAGGGCATTTTTACAAGGTCTTACCGAAAAGCTTTATGAATTCAGGAATGGAAAGGTGAAGCAGTTTCTGGGTACTATTGACGAATACCTGGAAGCCCGGAAATTTGACGATTTCCGCCAGCTGGAAAAAGAGGGAGATAAAAAACCTGAAGCAGAAAAGGAAAACACCGAAAAGCCGGCCATCTCACGCGAAGAGCGTAAACAATTGGACAAAGACATCCGCCAGGCGGAAAATGAAATCCGAAAACTGGAGCAAACCATAGAAAAACTGGAGGGTGAGATTGATGCCATTGACGAACAAATGCATGATCCTGTAAAGTTTAAGGAACTAAGCAAGGAACCCGACTTTTACGATAAATACGAAGCCAAAAAAACCAAACTGGATCACAGCATGAAAGAATGGGAAAAGTGGCAGAAGAAACTGGAGAATTTAGAAAGCAAAAAACAGCTTCTGGACTAAAATTGCCGTGAGTATCTGAGAGCACAACTAACTTTACCATCAAAAAATTGCCGTTCAATCATACAATCAATCTATTACTGGATTGTAAAAGGCAACTTTAGGTAAATACAAATGGCGTAGTTAACTTTGCACTAATGAAAAAGGTTTTCACAGCTTTATTTCTGATTGGCATACTGGCTTTTACCTGGATTTCCAAGGTGGCTATTACCGCTGATTTTATCATCCGGCAAGACTACATTGCCAAAACTCTTTGTGAAAACCGTGACAAGCCAGACATGCACTGCAACGGAAAATGTGTGCTGATGCAAAAACTAAATCTGGTCGATGACAAATCGGAAGAGCCCCTTACCCTGCCGGAAGCACTTCGCATCGAGATTTCATCTTTTTTAATATCCGATTCACTATTTGAGGTCCAGCTGCAAAGTACCCCCGATTTATCACATCCAGCTCCACGCTCTGTGAATCTCTTTCCAAGCATTTTTCCACAGGATATTTTCCATCCCCCAAGGCCACAGGTGTAGTCCCCACTCGTACCTCACATTAACGCGTACCTATTGCCGGAAGCTTTGCTGTTCCATCCATAATGGAATACAGCTGCCTCTTTGCGCAATCTATATACGCAAGTATTTCAAAAACAAAATCTTAAAAAAATTATAATGAAAATTTTCAAAAACATGGGTCTCCTGGCCCTAATGGGCTCTATGGTGTTTGCAGTATCCTGCGATAAAAATGATGACACAGTTGAACCCACTCCCGAAACTAAAAAAGGTGAATTTGCCATAGAACTGGAGCATCTGTTTGACGGCAGTGAATTCAAGTTTAATCAGGATTTCACAACCGGTTCGGCTGAAACAGTACAGTTTACCACCGTACGCTACTACCTTACCAATATTAAGCTTGAAAAAATGGATGGCACCATCTGGGCCGAAGAAGACAGCTACCACCTGATAGATGCCGGTGATGCCTCATCAACCTTGCTAAGCCTTGAAAATGTACCTGTAGGTGAATACCATAAAATCAGCTATATGATAGGTGTAGATAGTGCCCACAACGTAAGTGGTGCTCAGGAAGGCGCCTTAAGCCCATCTAACAATATGTTTTGGAGCTGGAACAATGGCTACATTTTCTTTAAGATTGAAGGAACCTCTCCACAAGCTGCTTCAGGTAATTTTGCGTATCACGTTGGTGGATTTTCAGGTGCCAACAATGCCATCACCACCAAAGAGCTGATGATGCACAACCACATGTTGAACATATCGCCTGATGCCAAACCTCAGATACACATAAAAGTAGACCTAAAAATGGCATTTGATGGAATGCATGCAGTAAGTGTAGCTACTACAGAAAAAGTACACATGCCTGGAATGATGGCAGTACATCTGGCGCATAATTTCAACATGGCCTTTTCACTAGACCATATCCACGATTAATTTGTTTCTTAAGATAAAAATAGTGTTGAACAAAAAAGGATGCCTGCTGTACGCAGTGGGCATCCTTTTGCTTTTTATGGGTTGCCAGCCCGAAGAAACTGTATTACAACCCGTATCCTTTTTAGAGCTGCAAGTACCTCCTCACTTTCCGCAACCAGTTTACAGTTTTGAAAATAACCCCACAACACCCGCTGGCTTTAAGTTGGGCCGTAAGCTTTTTTATGACCCCCTACTTTCTAAAAATGGCACGATTTCCTGTGGCAGCTGCCACTTTCAGGAGGCTGGTTTCTCTGACCCCGGCAAGGCATTTAGCTTAGGCGTTGATGGAAAACCGGGGCTACGAAATGCGCCCGCACTGGCCAATCTGGCTTGGTTTCCCCTGTTTATGGCAGATGGAGGAATAAATCACATCGAGGTAATGCCCATCGCACCCCTTACTGATTCACTCGAAATGGCCGAAGATCTTAATAACGTATTGGCCAAACTGCAAAAACACCCGGAATACCCAGACCTATTCAAAACCGCATTTGATAGCGATAGCATTACTGATCAAAAAATGCTGTACGCCTTGGCGCAGTTTATGGGCCTCATGGTGTCTGCCAGCAGTAAATATGACCATGTAATAAAGGGTGAAGACCATTTTAACGAAAGTGAAAAAAGGGGCTACACACTTTTTAAGCAAAACTGTGGCAGCTGCCATAAAGAGCCATTGCTTACTGACTTTAGCTTTCGTAATAACGGCCTTGATATACAATCAAAAGATGCCGGCCGGGCGCGTGTAACACAAAACGAAAGCGATTATGGAAAATTTAAGGTGCCTAGCCTAAGGAATGTGGAATTGACATACCCTTATATGCACGATGGCCGCTTTACAACTCTTAGCGAAGTTCTTGATCATTATACAAACGGAATACAATCCGCGCCAAACCTTGATCCCGAATTAATAAACCCTATTCAAATGAATTCACAGGACAAAGAAGACCTACTCCGTTTTTTATCCACTTTAACTGATTATGAGTATATATCGGATCCTTCCTTTTCCAAATCAAATACAAATTGAACATGAAACCCGTGTTAAAATACTTTACATTTTTTTTTCTTTTTACTACCCTGGAATTGGCTGCCTGTGATGTGTGCGGATGTGCCTCCGGCACCAATTATATGGGCGTACTACCGCAGTTTAACAAAAATCTCATCGGCATTCGCTTTGGATATGGAAACTCAATTCACCCCGTTAGCAACTTCAACACCAACGATCTGACTAGCCAAGTATTGGAAGACCAATTTTATACTTCCGAGCTACGTCTGCGCTACTTTTTAGAAGATCGTTGGCAGCTTTTTGTAAATGTGCCATACGCAGTTCATCAGCGACTGGAAACTCAACGCACTACAACTATTGAAGGCATTGGGGACATCAATCTAAACTTAAACTACACCTTAATTGACTATGGCGACAGCATTAGCTCGGACTGGAAAAACCTATTACTACTTGGAGGTGGTGTGGAATTACCTACCGGCATGTACCAACAGCGGGATGATACCAAACTAATGCTACCTGCCCTTTTTCAAATTGGTTCCGGTGCTTTTCAGTATAACCTAAATCTGATACACACTATTCGCTACCGTACGTGGGGCCTTAATACCAATCTTCGCTATACTTACCGTGGCGAAAACGAATTAAAGTATGATTATGGAAACCAAGTTAGCGGTGCTTTAGCCCTTTTCTACTGGGCAGAAACAAAAAAAATGGCATTTCTGCCAAGTATTGGTATTAGTGTAGACCACTTTGAAAAAGACTATCAATATGACGTGCTGAAGCCATATACCGGTGGAACTCTAACAAATTTTACCGCTGCACTTGATGTATACATTAACCGCTTTATGCTACAGGCATTTGTTCAGGTTCCCGTATCTCAAAATATACCTTCCTCCCAACCCTCTTCTAATTTTAATGTTGGTGCAGGATTGAGTGTTTTTCTGGGTAAAAGAAATTAACCCGTAAATTCAAAAAACACTTGTTGCATATAGCTTTAGAGTACAAATATGTTGCGATAAGAAAGGTGTATTCTTTTTTACAATACCTTTTTAAAGATTGAGCTAATGGAAAATTCCCTATTTTTCAACATTAGGCTTAATTTTCTTTAATGACTTTACAAAAAGGCTTTCTACACCGGAAGCTGCTTTTTTCGGAAATACCTGTTACCCGTAAGTATATAGGGCCCTTTATGGGGGTACTGGTTGCCATAACCTTTTACGCACTTTTATATTTCTGCAGGGATATCTGCAGGGATTTATCAGCTCGTCAACCCGAGTTCTTTTGGGAACTTACCAACGAAGAGCTAAACTTTTATAACTTTTTTTACGCGGCCATTTCCAGCCTACTCGGGCAATCGGTATGTTTTAATATTTGGTTCTACCGTTCTCGTCAAATGTTTTCCCTACCAGCGCTTTTCAGGATAAGGATACTAAACGACCAAAACGTTCTCATCTGGTATTTTTTAGCCTGGTTTGGAAAATTGGCCTTCGTATTCTGGATTTTCTTTGGTTTAACATTTTGGGGCGGGCATTATATTTTTAGCTTTTATCCGGATTATAAATTACTATTCTACCTGGTTTTGGCTGTGCTGTTTTTACAGTCATGGAACAGCTTTCGCCAACTCTTTGCACAACAAAGCCTCAAATGGATGTTGACATCAGTCATAATCCTTGGTCTGTTCTCACTCGCACTTTCAAGGGTTAATTTTAAAGATCAGGAGGCTTTTCAGAAGAGGAAGCAAGAGGGCAGTGTGTATCATAAATATGATTTTGAGTTACCCAGAACCGCATATTATAGAAACGATTACAATGCATACTTAGCCGCTAAGATTAAAGTGGTTATTGACTCCTCTAAGGTTAAAGAACCCTATTCTATATTTATAGAGGGGCAATCGATTTCATTAGAAGGGGTTAGCTATGACATTCAGCAATTCGTGAATGACCTGAATGAGGCCGAAAGGCATTATGCTTTCACGCAATTATATATAGATAGCAGGGTAGCAATCTCATTTGTTGAAAAGGTAAAAGAAGAAGTAGCACGCGCTGGCATAAGAAAGGTATTTTATATGGTTGTGCCTGAAAATCCTGAGTATGATGTGCGATACTATAATAATCTTGGAATTCCTGACAGAGTGCAGGTTCCAAACCCTCTTTACTCTATTGACACCGAGTTTATAGTCTACAACGGAGAGTTTATCCCCTCACCTCCTCCTGTGGTTATAAAACAACTTAAAATAAACACGGAAAAATTTGATCAGGCCAGCATGGCCCGGACCCTCCAACTACAAATGGATCAAAAACCTGATAGGATAATCCGCTACAGCTACAACCCCACTGACAATTTTTCAAAATACATAAAGGTATTATCCGCGGCTCATATAGCTATCGATAATCAAAGAGAAGAGGAGGCTTTACAGAAGTATCAGAAAAGTTTTAATGACCTTCCCTGGCAATATCAAATGGAGCTTGAAAGCAAATATTCATTGCATTTTCAGGCCGCCCCTAAGGAGAAATAGACTTAGCAGCCCTACCTCACCATCAATTTTCTGTAAGCTCTTTTTTCATCCTGAGCAACTTCAAGAGTGTACATACCTGTAGCCCAACTTGCGGTGTTTACGGCTTGCTGAGGGCCAACCTCCTTTATCATAACTAACTGCCCAGAAGGATTAACAACTCTGATTTTAACAGTTTTGTCAAAGCCATCCAGTTTAAACCAATTACCTGCCGGGTTAGGATAAACCTCCAAATTCACCGCAAAAGCCAATTCATCAATACCTATGGAGCACTTCGTTCTTTTGGATAAAAAGAAACCCAAAGCACCTTGTAGAGAGGGTACCACACAGCTACCATGATTATAAGCTCCCTTATCCACTGCGGTAACATTGGCCCCATTAGCAGTCATGGCCAATTCTGCATCCAGGGAGTTTTGAAAATTCACCTGCTCATCCAATGTACAATAGTAAAGTTGCATAGGGAATAATGGTTTCCAATCGTAATTATCCTGTGCTACAAGAGCTTGCCAAAGAGGATGGGTTTTACCCACCGAGTCATTCTTAAAGTTTGCCAAAACCGAATCCTGTAAAAATCCCGAAAGGGTATTGGGTAAAAGAGCATTTACCACAGACATGTCATAGTTGCCATCAAAATAGGGTGGAATAAGAGTATCGTATGGAGATTTTAAGATCTCTGAATAATTTTGATAAATATTGCCATACACCCTGTTCATAGAAAAAAGCAAATAACATATATAGCCCGGATTGCTGTATGGCGCATTTGAAACAAGTACTTCAGCCTGACTTCCACTTAAAAAATAAGGGCCACTTGCCGGACCCGCTCCTATGAGGTTAAACTCCGCTGTAAGGCTATTATCCTGAATATACTTTGCGGTAGCCATAGCAGCGTGCCCACCTTGCGAATATCCGGTTACAAAGGTTTCACCATTAAAGTATACGCCCAGTGAGTCTCCTAAATACTCTCTGGCCGCACGCATTAAATCGATAGTAGCTGTAGCTTCTGTTTCGGCATGTAGGTAGGGGTGTAAACCAGGGTTATCTCCCAAGCCCAAGTAATCAGGTGCTACGGCAATAGCCCCGGTGGAAGCCACCACTTTTGGAATCAGAGATTCACCATTATCACGCGAGGGCACATCACTCCTCAAAAGCACTGTTCCATGATCATAAGCCACCATGGGTAATGAATCACAGCCCACGCCAGAGGGCACAACAAGCATCCCACTGGCTACAGTAGGAGTTCCATCCACATTAGTGGTGTTGTAGGTTATCTTATAGGCATCTACAGTGTAAATGGCCTTGGCGGTAAAAAGTGAAAAGGTTGTGGGAGGCGTTTTACCTATGTAGGTTGCACTAACAAAATGTTGAGAAATGGCAGTTGTGGAAAGGCCAACAAAGACCAACAGGGATAGAATTTTTTTCATGAAAATAGAATTGAGGCAAAAGGTAAGAAAAAACCGTTCCGAAGGTAAGGGAAACCGATGGTTAAATACTTAAATGAAAGAAGGGGCAAAATACCCCTTCTTTGTAGCCCCGGCAGGAATCGAACCTGCATCCTAGGTACCGGAAACCTATATACTATCCATTGTACTACGGAGCCGAATCGGTTACTTGTTGAAAGTGTGAAACCTTACAATTTATAACCTTGCACTTTTGATTTAAATGTAGCCCCGGCAGGAATCGAACCTGCATCTAAAGTTTAGGAAACTTCTATTCTATCCATTGAACTACGGGGCCAATACTACTTCATTCCAATACTAAAAAAAGAACCTGCATCTATAGTTCAGGAAACTTCCCTGCCCAACTTTGTCTTTCAGGCGGGTACTCTATCCATTGAACTACGAATACTGTTTTAATGAGTCGGCAAAAGTATAATAACCGAGGCTAATTACAAGCTAAGTTTTACCTCACCACGCTGCCATTCCCAATCTCACTTCCCGGGCTGGCAAAAACCAGTTTCCCGTCTACATCTTCGGCCATCAATATCATGCCCTTGCTTTCCACACCGCGGATTTTGCGGGGCGCCAAATTCGCCAAAACAGAAACCTGCTTTCCAATAACATCTTCGGGTGTAAAGTGCTCGGCTATACCCGAAACAATGGTGCGCTGCTCTACACCAATATCCACTTTGAGTTGAAGTAGCTTATCCGCCTTAGGCACTTTAAAGGCCTCCAGTATAGTTCCGGTGCGGATGTCCATTTTCATGAAATCATCAAAGGTTATTTCGTCTTTCAAAGCAGGAATATTTGTTTTGGGTTTATTACTCTCTTTAGTATCTGCCAGCTTCTGCAGCTGAGCTTCCACTTGTTCATCTTCCACTTTTTCAAAAAGCAGTTCTCCTTTTTGGATGATATCGCCAGTAGCCAAAAACTCTTGTTTGGCGCAGTCATCCCAAGCTAATAAGTCTAAGCCTAGCCAACGTCTGAGCTTAGCTGAACTAAACGGCATAAAAGGTTCGCCCAACTGCGATAGTTGCGCTGCCACCTGTACAGCCACATGCATGATGGTTGCGGTGCGGTCTGCATCGGTTTTCACCTTTTTCCAGGGCTCTTCATCTGCCAGGTATTTATTTCCGGCCCGTGCAATACTCATATAGGCGGCCAGTGCTTCTCTAAACTTATATTTAGATAATGACTCCCCTATCTTGGCAGGCGCAGATTGAAGCGTTGCCAGCATCTCCTTATCCTCCGATGTAAATTCTCCGGCAGCAGGCACCTTGCCCTCATAATACTTCTGCATAAGCACGAGCACACGGTTTACAAAGTTGCCATATATGGCTACCAGCTCACTGTTATTGCGGGTCTGGAAGTCTTTCCAGGTAAAATCATTGTCTTTGGTTTCGGGTGCAGCCGCACAAAGGGCATAGCGCAATGTATCCTGACGGTTTTCAAAATCCTCCAAATACTCGTGCAGCCAAACCGCCCAGTTACGGCTGGTGGAAATCTTGTTGCCTTCCAAATTCAGAAACTCATTGGCAGGAACCTGATCAGCTAATATAAAATCACCATGCTCCATAAGCATAGCCGGGAAAATGATGCAATGGAATACGATATTATCTTTTCCGATAAAATGAACCAGCGAAGTTTCCTCATCCTTCCAGTACTTCTCCCAGTCATCACCCATCAATTCCTTGGTGGCAGATATGTATCCAATTGGCGCATCAAACCAAACGTATAATACTTTTCCCTCCGCATCGGGCAATGGCACCTTTATTCCCCAGTCTAAATCACGGGTCATGGAGCGAGCCTGTAAACCACCCGCATCATCCAGCCAGCTCATGCATTGGCCATATACATTGGGTTTCCAGTCTTTATGTTTTTGGATGTATTCCTTAATCTTACCACTAAGGTGATCCAGGGGTAAAAACCAGTGTTTTGTGGTTTTTAAAATGGGCTGAGCACCACTCAATCGCGAGCGAGGGTTTATCAATTCCGTTGGACTTAGCGAGGCACCACAGTTTTCACACTGATCGCCATAGGCATTTTCAAAACCACAGTTGGGGCAAGTTCCTTCAATATATCGGTCAGCCAAAAACTGTTCAGCCTCCGGATCAAAATATTGCTCGGTTTCCTTCTCTACAAATTTTCCTTTCTCGTAAAGATTAAGAAAAAAGTCCTGTGCCGTTTTATGGTGAATTTCCTTTGAGGTACGCGAGTAAATATCAAAGCTAATCCCAAATTCCGCGAAAGCGGACTTCATAATGCCGTTGTACTTATCTACAATTTCCTGAGGTGTTACGCCTTCGGCCTTGGCCTTCATAATAATGGCTACGCCATGTTCATCGCTTCCGCAGATAAACTTTACATCTTTACCACTTTGGCGCAGATAGCGAACGTAAATATCTGCCGGAAGGTAACAGCCCGCCAGGTGCCCAATATGCACGGGGCCATTGGCGTAAGGAAGTGCGGCTGTAACGGTATATCTTTTTGGTTCTGACATTCGTCTGTATTGTGATTTTGAAGCCGCAAAAGTAGGGAAGTTATGGACCACAGCCCATAGCCGACAAACAACAGATTAAGCCCCCCACTCCCAATAAAATTTCAGGATAGCACAAATGCTATAAACTGAGACTATTTCTTACTGCCAGTCCATGTGCCGCTAAGACTATCTGTAGGGTTATCCCATATACCCGAGCCTGAGTTCCCAGCAAGAACGCCTTTAAAAACTACCGTACTAAAAGGCAAGTCTATTTCTGCGGTCAACTGCCCTTGGGCATTTACATTCCCATTAAAACTAAAGGGGAAAGTCGGAAACGAATCTGACCTTGCCTCACCACTTATTTTCCCGTCTGCATTGATATTTACATTCCACACCCCATTGTCTTCGGCACCAGAGTAGGTACCAGCCCAAGCACCTTCAAAAGATGAACCTCCCTCATCTTTACAAGATGTGGCCAGTAAGGAAAGAAACAGTACGCTCGTAAAAATTAGTTTGCAATTTTTATTTAGTTAGTATAAAACTTAAAATCCACCAAATCAATGCCTTAGCAAATACCTTTCCAGAAATTGCCAACTTCCACATATCCAAAAAGCCAATCACACCTAATGGTTTTCATCCAAAACACATGGTCATGAATTAGTCAAAACCATTTTCTTTGCACCTTCATTTCACTAATTCAATTTCCAAATGAAACTATATTCTCAAATCTCTGGCAAAGGCGAGGCGCTCATCATAATGCATGGCGTATTTGGCATGAGCGATAACTGGCAAACCCTTGGCCGCAAGTGGGCGGAGCAATATGAGGTTCATTTACTGGATATGCGCAATCATGGGCGCAGCCCCCATAGTGATGAGTTTAGCTATGAGTTTATGAGCGATGACTTAGTGGAATATATGGATGATCATAATATTAATAAGGCCCGTATAATTGGTCATAGCATGGGCGGTAAGGTGGCCATGCTTTTCTCTGTTCTCAATCCCGAAAGAACAGAAAAGCTAGTGGTGGCGGACATTGCCCCAAAGCCCTACAAACCCCATCACCAACAAATACTGGAAGCCCTGCAAGGTTTGGATTTAGATACTGTTAAAACGAGAAGTGAGGCCGATGAACAGTTTGGAATAAAGGACGAAGGCACCAAGCAATTCCTGTTAAAAAGCCTGTACTGGAAAGAAAAAAATCAACTCGCCTGGAGATTCAATTTAGCTGTAATTGCCAGGGAAATTGAAAAAGTGGGAGAACCACTGCCGGGACAAGCCATTTTTTATGGACCTACCTTATTTGTTCGTGGTGGCAACTCAGGATACATAAAAGATGAGGATATAGACGAAATCCAAATGCATTTTCCGGAAGCCAAACTGCAAACTATTGATGGAGCCGGACATTGGCTTCATGCCGAAAAACCAAGAGAATTTTTCGCTTTAGTGGATGAATTTCTCAAAAGTTAAAAAACAACAACATCTACCCTAAGTTATTGATTTGAATATTGCTATACTATTAGTTTAGCAAACCACTTTTTGCACCCCGCAAAAAGCGGAGAGATCAATAATTTTTAACTCAATTCACGCTCTTCCAAGCGAATATCTCCACCAAAAAACATTTTTGCGATACGGGAAAAAGCCTCGGTTTTATCAGACACATAAAACTGATACGTGGCACCATCAACATCACTGGCTATCTGGTATTTTGCAAGCTCCATTTTCAGGTGGTGAGCCACTAATTCGGGCGAATCCACCACATCAGCACGTCCCCCATAAAAACTTTCTATTTCCTTTTGGAGAAGGGGAAAATGGGTACATCCCAGAATAATTGTGGTAACGTCCGAAAACTTTTTGCTGCCCAAATAGGCTTCAATAGCACCGCTACTCACTTTGGTATTCATAAAGCCTTCCTCAACTATACCCACTAATAGAGGCGTTGCAACAGAAGCCACATGAAGCTTTGGATTGAGCCTCTTCAACTTCTTGGGATAAATACCAGATTTGGTTGTAGCGCGGGTAGCAATCACTCCCACTTTGCTGTTAATCTTACTTCCCACATGTGCCACTACAGGATCCACCACATTTATGATGGGTATTTCAGGATGCTTTTCCTTGAGGTAAGGATAAGCCACTGCTGAAGCGGTATTACAGGCTATTACAATGGCCTTGCAGCCTTGCTCCAGTAGAAAGGTGGTAATCTCATCAGAATACTTCCTGATGGTTTCTTCAGACTTATCACCGTATGGAGAATGTTTGGTATCTCCAAAATAAACAAACGACTCATTGGGAAGCATGCGCTTAATGGCCGAGGCCACTGTAAGTCCGCCAACTCCTGAGTCAAAAATGCCAATGGGTTTTTGCAAAACGTGTAGAAATAAGCATCCCGTAACACCAATAAGGTATTACGGGATGCTAATTTATTTTAAATATTAAGCTTACTCAGCAGCTATGCCCAGTTTTTTCTTAACTAACTTCATAATGTCATTGGCATCTGTTTGAAAAATAACCACTGCCTTACTTTGTGAGCTATCCAAAATGTAAGTGTATCCATTCTCTTTAGCCACATCCTGAACAGCCTTGGTGGCCTTTTCAATAATCGGAGTTAAAAGTTCAACCTGCTTGTTTTGCAAGTCACGCTGAGCATTTTGACCATACTCCTGTATACGCTGTTGAAGCTGTTGAAGTTCCTGCTGCTTGGTTTCCAAAGCCAGGGTAGTAAGAACAGGGCGATCTGCCATAAATTTCTTGTACTTGGTATCCAGCTCAGTCTCCATTTCCTCAAGATCTTTCTCCAACTGCTTTCCGTATGCTTCAAGCTGAGTTTGAGCGGCTTTGGTTTCCGGCATCATTTGCAGAAGTTCATCAGCATTGATGTGTCCTATTTTTTGCTGTGCTACAGCACCGAAACTCATCATCATACCTACCGCAAGGGCTAATACCGCTAGTTGTTTTCTCATCTTTATAAAGTGTTACTCTTTGTTAATTTTTTTTTAATATCCCATTTTCTTTAATACCTCATCGCTAATATCGGCTTGCCCATTATTATACAAGGTTATTAAATCACTACTCTTATCAAACACTACATCCAGCTTACGCTTGCGGGCCACATCCTGTACCGCGTTGTAAATCTGATCCTGTATAGGCCTAATCAGTTCCTGTCTCTTTTTAAAAACCTCCCCTGCCGGACCGAAGTACCTTCGCTGCAATTCCTTGGCTTCCTTTTCCTTGGCTTCTATTTCAGCAAGTTTTTCCTTCTGCAGCTGCTCTGTCAACAAAACCTTTTCTGCATTATATGCCTGCCTCAAGGCTTCTATTTCTGCCCGTATGGCCTCAACCTCTCCCTGCCACTGTGCCGAAAGTTGATCGAGCTGTTTTTGTGCCTGCCCATAAGCAGGAATCTTCGTTAAGATCAACTCACTATCCACTATACCAAATCGCTGAGCGGACAGCTGAAAACCAAAAACCAGACCAAGTAGTAGAAATATGCTCCTTTTCATGAGGCGGGCGAAATTACTTAAATTAAAATTGTTGACCAATAATGAAGTGAGTGTTCCAACCACTGGGATCAACCGCACCAGGCAGTGGATCAAACCCATACCCAAAGTCCACTCCCAAAAGACCGAACATTGGCATAAATATCCTCACTCCTACTCCTGCCGATCTCTTTAACTTAAACGGTTCGTAGTTGTCAAAATTGGAATAACTATTACCTGCTTCCATAAAAGCAAGGGTAAATATCTGAGCACTTGGGTTTTCAGTAATCAGATAGCGAAGCTCAAGGGTAAACTTATTGTAGATAGACCCCGCCAATCCAAGCTCCTGATTTTCGGGAAGCACGCGATTGTCCGGATATCCTCTTAATGCCACAACCTCTCTACCATCCAGCACAAAGTTTTGAAGCCCACTCCCTCCAAGGTAAAAACGCTCAAACGGAGGAAGACCAAGATCCTTGCTAAAGGCACCAAGATAACCAAACTCACCAGCTGCTTTAATTACCAGTTTGTCAAACACCTCGGTAAACCAGCTACTATTAACCTTAAACTTATAATACTCTAAAAACTTGTATCGTTCGTAACCCGGCATTTCGCTATAATCTGTTTCCCCTCTAAACCATGAGTATGGAAGAGTAGCTTCACCGGTTATATTAAACAGGCTTCCCCTACGAGGGTAAATAGGATA
Organism: Owenweeksia sp.; assembly: GCA_048267305.1. GTDB lineage: Bacteria > Bacteroidota > Bacteroidia > Flavobacteriales > Schleiferiaceae > Owenweeksia. Next base: position 67,181 of record JBLWXT010000013.1, read on the forward strand.
ATCGGTACTGTTTCTTCCCCAGGTGATTTTATAAGCTATGTTATAGATATCATCATCCGGGAAATAGATACCACTCTCATTAAAAGAGTAATTTCTTAGAGCGTAGCGCTGAAAATCTATAGCCTGATAAAGTGTAAAATAATCATCCGGGCGCCTTAATCTCATACCCAGACCAATAGTAACACCAGTAATCTTCAATGAGTAAAAATCAGGATCACTCTTGGAGAGGTATGAATTCTGAACGTTGTGATAGATGGACGTGGTAAGAGATATCGGTTTTTTACCTCCCAACCAAGGCTCAGTAAATGAAGCACTATACGACTGATAGGTAGGCCCGTTACTCTGAGCTCTCAGATTAATCGTTTGTCCATCTCCGGAAGGCAAGGGTTGCCATGCACCTTTCTTAAATATATTTTTAGCGGAAAAGTTGTTGAAATTTAAGCCCAGTGTACCTACAATTCGATTGCCACCCCAGCCACCTTGTAGTTCCAGCTGACTGGTACTTCGCTCCACTACAGAGTACTCAATATCCACAGTTCCTGATTCTGCATCAGGCATAGGCTTCACATCAAGTTCGGTAGGCTCAAAAAAGCCAAGTTGCTGCAGTTCACGCAAGCTACGCTGTATATCACTTCTGCGGAAAAGATCTCCCGGGCGGGTTCTAAGTTCTCTTAAGATAACATGGTCATTGGTTCTGTCATTTCCCACCACGGTAACATTCCTGATGGTTGCCTCGCGTCCTTCCCGTATGCGCATCTCCAAATCGATGGAATCATTTTCCACCAATACCTCTACGGGGTTAAGGTCAAAAAACAAATATCCATTATCCAGATAAAGAGAACTTACATCTCCACCATTGGGGTCCATAAACAAGCGCTCCTGCAGGTAATCGGCATCATATACCTCTCCTTTCTTAATTTTCAATACTGTATTGAGGACTTCATTGCTGTACTTCGTATTTCCCAGCCAGGTGATATTTCTGAAATAATATTTTCTACCCTCCTCGATATAAACATCGATCACAATACGATCTTCAGACACCTGAGTGATGGAATCCCTCACAATTCGAGCATCGCGATACCCCAGGGAGTTGTACTTATTGATTATACTTTTTTTGTCTTCCTTATAATCCTCACGGTTAAGTTTAGAGCTTTTAAAGATGGTCCACAATCGCTTGCGCTTAGTTTCCTTCATGGCCTTGCGAAGCTTTCTGTCGCTTAAGCCTTCTGTATTATTAAACCAATCAAAGAAGTGTTCCTTCTCAACCTCTACAACCGTATTGCCATGAAAGTTGATGTCTTTAATCTTCACCTTTTCTCCCTTTCTCACGGTGATGTCCATAATCACAGAGTTACCTCTGCTGGTATCGGGCCGTGTTACGATGGTAACCTCAGTATTCAGGTAGCCCTTATCTATAAAAAACTGGCGTGCCGTGTTTTTGGTTTGAATTATAAGGTTTTCAGTAACAATGGCTCCGCTATTGAGGTCAAGCTCTTCGCGCAGGTCATTTTGCTTTGACTTTTTCAAACCTCTGATACCATACTTACTCAATTTTGGCAATTCCTTCAATCGGATTTCGAGAAACACCACCTCACCCTTAATCTCGGTGATGTAGATACCTATATCATCGAAGAGTTTTTGGCGCCACAGGTTTTTGATAGCATCGGTAATATCAGCACCGGGGATGGTTATTTTATCACCGATCTGCAACCCGCTGATTAAGGTTACCACCTGGTTATCCAAATTTTCAGACCCGGTTACTATAATACCTCCAATTTCATATTCTTTTGGGGAATCAACCGAAAGCTCAGAGAGCTTCTTTTCGGTAGAAATCTGGGCATTGGTAATTGAAAAGGAAAAAAGGGCCAATAACAGACCTATATTGAATTTGCACATGCAGCTCAAGGCTTAATTTGTTCACTTATTTTACCGAATCTTCGCTCCCTTTTTTGATAGTCAATCAGGGCTGCATACAAATCCTCCTCTTTAAAATCCGGCCATAGTTTATCGCTAAAAAACAACTCAGAATAGGCAATTTGCCAGAGCATAAAATTACTGATTCTATTTTCTCCACTGGTACGAATCAACAGATCAGGGTCGGGCATTCCTGCAGTAAAAAGATTTTGCTCCACAGTGGCTTCGGTAATATCCTGCGGGGAGAGGCTTCCATCAGCAACCTCCTGGGCGATAGCCCTTACTGCCTTTGTAATTTCTTCCTTAGAGCCGTAGCTCAAGGCCAATGTCAGGGTCATATGATCATGCGATTTAGTCTTCTCCATTACCTCCATCAGCTCTCTATAACATTTGGCGGGAAGCGAGTCAAGGTTACCAATCGCATTTAATCGGATTTTATTATCCGTAAGGGTTTTTAATTCATTCTTAAGGCTACTCACCAAAAGAGTCATCAAGGCATTAACCTCGCTTTTGGGCCGGTTCCAGTTTTCACTGGAAAAGGCATAAACCGTAAGGTATTTTATACCCAGTTCGGCCGAGGTTGTTGCAGTTCTCCGCAGGGCATCTACACCATTTTCATGACCTATCACCCTCAAAAAACCACGCCCTTTGGCCCAACGGCCATTTCCATCCATTATTACGGCAAGGTGTTGGGGCAGCCTCTCTTTTATAAGTTGTTCCTTTAAGCTCATTATCTTACAAAATTGGCGCATTTTTCATACAATTCTCCAAACTTAAATTGCAGGGTTATGCCGGTAAAGATATACCAGTCCTGATTTTGAGGATCACCTCTATAGGTGCTCTCTTTATTGGTTTCAGTAAGGCTCCTGTCACTTAACGATGCAGCCACAGGCCCGCGCTCCTCTTCCAGCAATACAGGATCGGCATACAATCCGCTTACATCATCCAAATAATCAGTATTGGTACTTCTAAAAGTGGTTTCAAATCCTATAGTGGTAAACCTTCCCACAGCCCATTTATATCCTATTCCAAATACAAAATAACTGGAAGCTAATGGATATAGACCATCTTTACTGAAAGATGTTAATTGCCCCTCTGTGCCCAACGGCCGCAAATCATATAGCTCACCATTGTATTCTGCCTGTGGATTAAAGGAAAATATACCAAAACCACCCAAAATATAAGGTGTGCGATTGCGCTTGGTGCCGGGCTCAAATGACAAAAAATTAAACTCTGCGGTAAGGCTTCCTTCCCAAATTTTTGATTGAAAGCTCAAGTTGCGATTCACCCGGTAATCAAAGTTACTCTCAGCATCATCAGCCTGAATAAAACCATAGTTTACCTGAGCCTTTATCGCCCAATGGTCATTAAAATTATATTTATAGAATCCACCAAAGGCATAGCCACTTGGCAATTGCAGGCCATAATTGCCTACATCACCTATAAACACAGTGCCTCCGCCAAACAAGCCAACCTCTGAATATTGAGCATTGGCCGAAAGCGAGAAAAACACAGCTAATAATTTGATTATGAATACCTTAAACTTCATTTCATGAAAATGAGGGCAAATATAATCAAACACGCAGGATTGAGTATCGGAAGCACCAAAAAGTAGCTCTTACTCAGCGCAATGAATTACAGTGCCTGTTATTAATTTCAAATAAAACAGAAGATAATTTAGTTGCGCTTATCAAGCCCCCACATGAGTTTATTACGCATGGTATCGGCAAAATCCTGAATTTCGGTTTTCACCAACCTTATTTTAAACTTAGCAAGTTTCACAATCACCTCAGAACCAATCTCCAAAGCATAAATTCTGCTATCCAGAGAAATTAGAAATTGCCTTTCACGACCTTCTACCTTCAGTTTTATTTCAATACTGTTTGGGATAACGAATGGACGTACGTTGAGATTGTGTGGCGCAATGGGTGTAATCACAAAACTTTCAGAGCCGGGCATAATAATGGGCCCTCCGCAACTAAGTGAATAGCCGGTACTACCTGTTGGGGTTGCCAAAATCAAACCATCTGCCCAATAGCTGTTTAGGTAATTACCATTAATCCAGGTATGGATGGTTACCATTGCAGTGGTGTCTTTACGGCTTACGGTAACTTCGTTAAGGGCGAAATTGAGATCCAGATCAAGGCCCGGAGCATCAACCTCAAGCAAATACCTGTCATCAAGCGTATACTCACCCGTTTGCAGAGCCGTTACAGCCTGCCCGATTTTCTCCTTACTCACGTTAGACAAAAATCCCAAACGTCCTGTGTTGATCCCCAAAATAGGGATGCCCGAATCGCGCACAAAGGTCACAGCATCAAGAATAGTCCCATCTCCACCTGCTGTAATAACAAAATCCGGCTCATGAGCCAAAAGCTCCTCATGGCTATTATAATCCTCAAATGAAAGATCGAAATCGCAGTGCTCCTCTATAAATTTGTTCAGCCTCCTATTAACCACTATTTCCGCATCAATATCCAAAAGATGCTGATGCAGCTTTTGAATAAAAGGCTTGGTGTCTGCGCTGATAATTTTCCCGAATACGGCAACCTTCATCCGTCAGGTATTTATGTATTTCATAAAAGCTTCATATCGGTCTGCCACACTCTCATCAAAAATACTCTGATGAAAAACTTCTGTTATAACGTAATTATAGCGCTCAAAGGATTTAATAATACGACTAAGGTCAGGCTGATTGGTTTTCAAACAGACAATGAGTTCATCGGGATCACTGGCATTGGCCAGATGAACTCCTATAATACGTGCATCTTCCGATTCAACGATCTGCGCAATTTGAGTTAATTGATAATCCCTTACAGGAATCTTTAAAACAATAACACCTCCCGCCTCTGAAAAAGTAAGATCACGGCCTAAATCCTGCAACACTTCTGCTGTAGACAAATAGCCTATATACTTTTTATCCTGATTTATCACGGGTAATAAGCTCAGGTTTCCCTCTCCTATTATTTTGATGGCATCAAACAAGTTGGCTTCGCGGGCCACGGAGTATGTCTTTAAAAGATGTGAGTGCTTACCTAAAGTATCACCATCCTCAGAAACCTCCAGGAGATCATCTTCACACACCACTCCCAGATAAATCCTGTCCTGATCAACCACCGGAAGATGAGAAAACTTCAACTCCTCCATGGCATCCAAAATCACCCCTACCTGATCCGTATCAGCAAGTGGCTTAAGGTCGTTTAATAAATGATTATCTACCTTCATATGTTACAAGCAAAACTAAGGATTTATATTTGCTCAGTATGACAAGACTAAGCGTAAACATCAATAAAATTGCCACCCTGAGAAATGCTCGCGGAGGCAACGTACCTGACCTTTTACAAGTTGCATCCGACTGTGAAAAATTCGGGGCCCAGGGCATCACTGTTCATCCTCGCCCGGATGAAAGGCATATACGTTACAAAGACGTATACGACCTTAAAAAAATTGTAACCACCGAATATAATATTGAGGGCTATCCATCCGAAGATTTTATGAAAATGGTTTTGGAGGTAAAGCCCGAGCAGGTTACACTGGTTCCAGATCCTCCCGGTGTACTTACCTCAAACGCTGGCTGGGACACCATTGAAAACGAGCAATTCTTAGCGGATGTTGTTTCAAGGCTTAAAGCCGAAAACATCCGTGTTTCCATATTTATGGAGTGTAACGAAGATTTTATAGAAGGCGCAGCCAAAGTAGGTGCAGACAGAATAGAACTTTATACTGAGGACTACGCTTCCGGATACGAGAAGGACCCCGAAAATGCCGTAGCACCTTATACTGAGGCCGCCAAAATTGCATCCCAACATGGCCTTGGGGTGAATGCCGGCCACGATCTGAGCCAGGAAAACCTTGAGTACTTTGCAGCAAACGTCCCTGGCCTATTAGAAGTATCCATCGGTCACGCCCTCATTTCAGAAGCCCTTTATCTGGGACTGGAAAATACTATTCAGATTTATCGCAGGAAACTGGAAAATACCGGCAAATGATAAAACCTCCGCCCCTCGTCACAGGCGACACCATTGGCATATTGTCCACCGCGCGAAAAATAAGCCCCAGTGAACTACAGCCAGCCATTGCCCTTCTGCAGGAGTGGGGTTTTAAAGTTAGAACTGCCCCAAATCTCTTTAAGGAATACAGGCAGTTTGCGGGCACCGACAACGAACGGCTGAGCGATTTGCAGAACTTTATAAATGACCCTGACATAAAGGCGATTTTATGTGTCCGGGGAGGCTATGGAACAGTGCGGATTATAGATAAACTTGACTTCAACAACTTAATAGAGCAACCCAAATGGATTGCAGGTTATAGCGATGTTACCGTTCTTCACAACCAGCTTTCAAAGATGGGTATTGAATCGCTCCACAGCACTATGCCCATCAACTTCAAAAGCAATACACAACCGGCCCTTGAAAGCCTAAAGAAAGCCTTAAGCGGAGAAACGCTTCACTACACCATTCCCGCACACTCCTTAAACAGAACCGGAATGGCAAGCGGAATACTTACCGGAGGAAATCTATCCATGCTTTACAGCCAAACCGGATCCCCCACCGCACTTAACACTAAGCACCATCTCCTGTTTCTTGAAGATTTAGACGAATACCTCTACCATATTGACAGGATGATGTACAACCTAAAAAGAAACGGATACTTCGCCAAACCAGCAGGAGTGATTATTGGCGGCATGAGCGACATGAATGACAACAGCATACCTTTTGGAGAAACGGCCGAAGAGATCATCCACAGGCATTTAAGCGAATTCAGCTATCCGGTATGCTTTGGATTTCCTGCCGGCCATCTGGAAGATAACCGCACTTTGATTTTTGGAAGAAATGCTACTTTTAACGTTACAAAAAACGAAGTAACCCTGACATTTGATGGCTAATCACAATGATCTTGGAAATGTAGGCGAAGATGAAGCTGTAGCATATTTAATAAAGAAAGGCTACAAAATAATACATCGCAATTACCGATTTGCCAAGGCCGAAATTGACATTATTGCCGAAACTGAAAACTGGCTGGTGATGGTGGAGGTAAAAGCCCGAACCAATGACTCATACGGAAGACCTGAGGAATTTGTAAGCCGCGGCAAACAGAAGCACCTCATCCGCGCTGCCAATCAATTTATAGAAGACTACCCTACCGAAAAGGAAATCCGATTTGACGTTATCAGTATTTTACTGGAACCCACCTTTCAATTAACCCACATACCCGAAGCCTTTTACCCATAGTGTCAAGGTATTAATTCTCACTACTTTTGCAAAAAATATTCTGATGCATAGAGGAAGTCGTGGCGCAAGTAAGGGAGGAGACTCTCGAAAGAAAGCCACAGGTAAATTTGACAAAAAAGATAGCAGCAAGAAACCAAGGCTGCGCAAACCTGCACCTCCCAAACAAAGAAGAGCAAGTAAAGCCAATCCCGTTTCCACGGACACTTCCGGCCTGGTACGCCTAAATAAATATCTGGCCAATGCCGGTGTAGCCTCCCGCAGGGAAAGTGACGAACTGATACGAACAGGACTGGTAGAAGTAAATGGTAAAATAGTTACCGAAATGGGATACAAGGTACAGCCCACGGATACTATTAAATTTAATGGCACTGAGTTACAAACCGAAAAAAAGGTTTACGTACTCCTTAATAAGCCAAAAGGATTTATCTCCACTGTAGATGACCCCAAAGCCCGAAAAACAGTAATGGACCTTGTGGCCAATGCCTGTAACGAGCGAATTTATCCCGTAGGCCGATTAGACCGGAAGACAACCGGAGTTTTGCTGTTTACCAATGATGGTGAATTAACAACCAAGCTCCTTCATCCTTCTTCCGGGGCACGCAAAATTTATGATGTTACCCTTGACAAAAGGCTTACGAATGCCGATTTCTCTAAAATTCAGGCTGGTTTAGAACTGGAGGATGGACCAATAAAGGTTGATGAAATTACTTTTATCGATCAAAAAGCACACAATCATGTGGGTGTAACTATACATAGTGGCCGCAACAGAATTGTCCGAAGAATATTTGAAAGCCTTGGTTATGAGGTAAGTAAACTCGATCGCGTGTTTTTTGCAGGCCTTACCAAAAAGACACTCAACCGTGGCCAATGGCGAAAATTGACGCCCAAAGAAGTTAGCTTTTTAAAGATGAAATAATTATATATATTTTCTTTTCTATTTTCGCTGTATTACACAACAAATTACACACAACAACAAATTCACGTAAAAATGGCAAAAGGAAAAGTAACTCCTGGTGTATTGGTATCTACAATCAGAGATAACCAAAACAACAACAAAACCCTTAAAGCACTATTTTCCAGTCAATTCTTAGGTAAACTAAGCGTTGAGGAACTGGACGGATTGAGCAAGGGAATTGCTAAGGAAATGGGCAAACGCTCAAAAAAGGTTATTCAGGAAAAAATTGATTTTCTTGAAAAACACGGATACAAGGTTGCCAAATAAAAGCAACTTTGGAAAAATCACAATTAGAAAAGCCTTCCTTACGGGAGGCTTTTTTTATATACATCAAGACATATTTATGACCTTCACGCGTTGATGTGTAATATTGTATGAGCAATTTGGAATGAAGAAAAAGATCGTTCGTTTTCTACTTTGGTTTTCGGGCATTTTTGTGCTCGGGCTAGCCGTATTTACCACAGTCCTCTACCTTAACCAAGACAAGATTAAGGCAGTGGTTTTAAATGAGGTAAACCGCATGTTGGCCGAACCTGTGTCTATCAAACAAATTGACGTCTCACTTCGAAAATTCCCCTACGCCTCACTGGCTTTTAGCGAAGTGTTTTCTGCAGGTGCCGACTCCCGGAAGGGCGACACACTCCTCTATGCTCAAGAGGTATATTTTGAATTTAACCTTTGGAATGTGTTTTCTGATGACCTCAGTATTCGTAAAATTTCATTGGAAAACGGCACAGCTCACATTATAAGACCAGCTAAGGGCACACCCAATTACCAAATATGGAGAGAAGACTCCACTTCAGGCAGCTCACTCTTTACTCTGGACGAGGTAAGTTTTAAAAACTTTAAACTCTTTCAGCACGAAGGTGCTATTAAGCAAACAGCAACCGGACATATACATGAACTTTCCTTTTCGGGAAGTTTTGAATCAGAAAGCTTCTCTATCACAAACAGCAGCAATCTTTTCCTGGATTCTCTTGTTGTGGATAATTTTGTTTATCTCAAATCCGTAAATACCAAAGCAGCTTTTACCCTGGCTGGCAATTCGAGTAACTTTCAGTTTACCCAAGGCACATTAAGACTCAATAATACTGATGTGGATTTTGCCATTAATATAGAACCAAATGGCGTGGCCATACTGGCGTCAAAAAACAACATTAACCTGAGTGACCTTCAAGATCTGGCCTCCACCCAAAACTGGGGAATACCCAACAGTATTGAGTTTGATGGCAAGACCAACATTTCCTTTAAAGGGATTTTTGAGTACGACAAAGACGTGGACATTGAGGTGGATTTCTCAACATCAAACACCACACTTTCGGGATACGAAAATGCCCGTATTAAAAACTTTACCTGCGAGGGTTCCTATAACCTCAAACACGGAAAAGATCATCTCCACCTAACGAAATTTAAAGGCAGTGGACGCTCGGGAAGCTTCACGGGAGCGCTTGACATCAAGGATTTTTCTCAACCAGGAGTTGTGCTCGACCTCAAGAGTGACCTTGAATTTAGTGAATGGCTGATTTTTGTGCCGGCCGATACACTTACAAAACCGGAAGGCCGAGCCAATATTGACGTTCATTTTGAAAACAAGTTTAAATCATTGAGCTCCATAAAGCCCGAAGAATTAAAACGAGCCAAAGCCAGTGGAAGCATTAAACTTGATGGCATCGGTTTTACATTTAAAAATACCGACAGACGGATTGAAGATTTAGATGCGGATTTACGGTTTTTAGGCAATGATCTGAAAATTGCCAACTTCTTTTTCCGCACCGGTAAAAGCGACATTTACCTCGAGGGGGCATTCGAAAATGTATTGAACTACGCCTATTTTAATGATCAGAAATTAAACATTGATGCCCGGCTAGTTTCCAAACAGCTGGTAATGGAAGACTTCATACTGGGAAGAACCACAGAAAGTGATGATGAATACAATCTGGAATTTGTAAAAGCTCTCGACCTTGAACTTGAACTTGCCGTAGATCGCTTTATGTTTGATCAGTTTTCTGCTTCGGAAATAAGAGGTAAGCTCGATGTGAAAAACGGACTAATAGAAGCCAAATCCATAACACTGAATGCAGATGACGGAACTTTTGAGGGACACCTGTCTATTGACACCAAGCCGGCCAATTACAAAATGGAGGCTGTGCTTAAAGCTAATTCCATAAACATCAATAAGCTCTTCCTGAGCTTCAACAACTTTGGGCAGGAAGCCATCACCAGCAACAATCTCTATGGCGTAGCCAACCTCAATATGGCTCTTTCATGCTCCATGAGCCCCACATTGCAAATTGACCTTTCCAGCATCGTAATGGAATCACAACTTTCCATCGAAAATGGAAAACTCAACAACTATGAACCCATGCTCGCACTTTCAAGGTTTGCCGATATTAAGGAGCTGCAGGAGGTACGTTTTTCCAAACTCGAAAACAATATCAGTATCAGAAACTCTCAGGTAATCATCCCCATGATGAACATCAGCAGCAACGTATTAGACATGGGCCTGCAGGGAAAGCACGGGTTTAATAATATTATTGACTACAGCATCCGCCTGAAGCTTTCCGATGTTTTGTTTTCCAACAGGAAAAACAAAAAACAAAAGTCCGAATTTGACGAACACCTTATAGAAGTGGAAAAAGACGATGACCCAAACATTTACATACGAATGGCAGGGGATATTGAGGATCCAACGATTGAACTTGACAGACAGGGCATGGGTGAATCAATCAACACCGGGCTCAAGGAACAGGGAAAACAACTCAAAAACATTTTTAAAAAATCCGAAAAAGAAGACAAAAAGAAGGATGGTTCAGGGATTAAATATGACCTCTTTGGCGATGAAAAGGACAAATAGTTAAAATTGATATTAGCTTAACCTTAGCCCATCCCCCTCCCCTTTTTAATTATTACTTTTGCCCCGATTTTTAAAAGGGAACATGCGAAAGCTTTATCTAATCATTATCAGCATATTAACTGTAAGCTTATCCGCTCAATTACAGGATTTCAAACTGATGACATACAACCTTATGTATTATAAGGTACCCGATGCCAATGCCCCTTGTGTTCAAGGCATTTCTGCCACAGCGAAAGATCAGGCTTTCAAGACAGTGTTTAAGGCTATAAACCCAAACATACTTTGTGTAAATGAAATTGTGGCATTTACCGACAATTCAGGAGCCAGATCTATCCTCAATAATGTTATAAATACAGATGGCCAATCTAATTTTGTAAGTGCAAAATTCAGCAATGCCCCAGGAAGCAGCATAGCCAATATGCTGTTTTATGACACTACCCTTTTTGTATTGAGCAGTCAGTTTGCATTAGCAAACAACCTTAACAATCAGGCGCTGGTACGGGTAGTGGATTTTTATCGCCTTTACTATAAGGATCCGGGCCTGAAGCTGGGTGCCGACACCAATTTCCTCACTCTGGTTGTAGGCCACTTAAAAGCCGGAAACTCAGCAGCCGATCAGCTTGAAAGAGAACGCACCATGGAGGCGGTGATGAATTATCTCACTAATAATGTGAGCGACAAAAATGTAATCCTTTGTGGGGATATGAATACCTACGGCAGTACCGAAGGGGCTTATCAAAAAGCAGTGAATTACTCTGTGGCAAACGAAAGATTTGTGGATCCCGGAGCTGCAGGATCATGGAACAACAACAGCAGCTTTGCCAGCCTGCATACTCAAAGCACACATAGTTTTGGTAGCGGCTGCTTCTCAGGTGGTGGTTTGGATGATCGTTTTGACTTAATCCTTCACTCAGGCAGCATAAGTACCGGAGCCGCAAACATCAAATATAAATTCAACAGCATGCAGGCCATCGGAAATGACGGAGGTCATTTTAATCAATCCATAAATGTTGGTACTAATGGAGTGGTTTCTCAAACCGTGGCCAACGCACTTTACAATTTTAGTGACCACCTCCCTGTAGTAGCTGAATATGAAATTACGCCAAGCGGTATTGGGTTGAGTGAGGTTTCGGCCAAAGACGCACTGGAGATGAACAATCCATTTGGCAATAAATTGATTTTCAATCGAAAAAAAGCCTCAACATCCAATTTTGATATTTTTATTTGTGACATTACCGGCAAGCCGGTTTTCAACGGACAGATGGTTGGAAGTGAGCAAAAAATCACCATAGACACTACAGAGTGGAACAAAGGGATTTACCTCGTTAAGATTTCAGACAAAAGAGGTGTAGTGGTTACCAAAAAAATTGTGAAATAAGGCATGACGAAGCTTAGGATATTTACCGGACTCCTCTTACTTTTTATAGGTGGCAACACTTTTTCCCAATCCTTCGAAAGTAAGGTTACTTCCGTTTCCAACGTAAGATTAGGGGTAACGAACTTTGCCACTTTTGGCAACTCTTTTGACGGATACCGCGATGGCTCAGGAACTCCAAGTTGCGAATTCCCGGCAGGCTCAGGCATTGAACACCTGTTTGAGGGAGGATTGTGGGTAGGCGGAAAACAGAATGGTGCTGATGTGAGAGTAACCACCGCAGCTCTTGATAATTCATCGGGCTACACCCCTGGTGCCGGTGGTTTTGAAACCTTTGCCCTTACACCACTGCAAATACGATCATCGCTATTTGACAGCCGTAACTATACCGGAAATGCCGTTTCTCACGAAGATTTTGTTTCGGTGTTAAGCGATACCGTTCAGTTTTATCCCGGAACATCCATCCGCGTTGGCGGCCCAGGCCATCAGCCTATGGGCTTAAAGATTACCATGGAAACCTACAACTGGAACTACCTGTTTTCCGACTTTGTAGTTTTTGTAACCTTTAAGATTGAGAATACCGGAAGCAACTATTATGACGACTTACATGTAGGTTTATGGAATAATACAGTAATAAGAAATATAAATGTAACTCCAGCCGGAACGGGCGGAGCACAGTTTTACAACAAGGGAGGAAATGGCTATTTAGACTCTCTAAACATGGCTTATTGCTTTGATGCTACAGGAGACCCTGGTTTTACCGACAGCTATATAGCACAGAAATTTTTAGGAGCCGAAGACAAGCAAGGTTTTCATAGCCCCTCACTCGACAGTAATTTTAATCAGCTTACAGGCCAATGGGAAGCAGATAACTTTAAGGCCAATTACCAGGCATGGGTATTTAATGATTTCACTGCGCAGCTTTCTGCTCCAAGTGGCGAAGGTCAACGCTTTGATAAAATGTCTACCGGACTTAATCAGTCGCCCTGTTGGGACAATCCAAATGACCCGAATTGCCCCGGTAATCTTGATTTTCAAAATATTTTAAAACAGCCGGGCAACAGATCCGATTTAATTTCTGTTGGACCATTTTCAAAATTTGAGCCGGGCGATGTGGTTACAGTAACCTTTGCCTACGTGCTGGCTAAGAAAAAAGAGGATGGAAACCCCAATACCGATAACAACCCAACCCAACGCCAAAACCTGGTAAGCAATGCCAATTTTTCTCAGGAAACCTACAATGGTGAAGACCTGAATTTTAACGGTGTACTGGACGAGGGTGAAGATGTGGATGGAGATGGGAAAATTACCCGCTTTGTACTTCCAACGCCACCAGCCACACCTATTACCAAGGTAATTGCAGGTGACGGAAAGATCGACATATACTGGACAAACAACTCTGTGGAAACCCTGGATCCAATCAGTAATAAAAAAGACTTCGAAGGTTTTAAAATTTACCTCAGCCAGGTTGGTTTTGATGTACAGGGCGTAAATGATCTGCAAAGCAGCCTTAACCTTATCGCTCAATACGACAGCGCTGCCAACGGACTGTTTTTTGACACCGGTTTTGATGATATAAAACTTGATCAACCCAAAACATTTGAAGGCGATACCAATACCTATATGTTTCATTATACTATAAATAATGTAAACAATGGATGGCAAAATGCAGTGGCCGTTACGGCCTTTGACCAAGGCGATGATGAAAGGAATATACAGTCGTTGGAGTCCAGTTTTTTGGCCAACGACTTCAGAACATTTGCCGGTAAAGCACCTAATAAGGATATGAAGGCCAATGAGCCTTTCGCCTATCCAAACCCCTATTATTATGGAGCGGCATGGGAAGGTCAATCCAACTTTCAGGAAGAAAGCCGCAAGATGATTTTTGCCAACCTGCCCAAGCGTTGCCAAATAAGAATTTATACCGTTGCCGGAGATTTTATTGATGAAATTTATCACGATCAATACTATGATGGAGCCGACATCCGCTGGTTTAAAACCTTTGGAAGTGAAAATGCCGAGGACAATGTTTTCTCCGGTGGAGAACACGCCTGGGATTTATTGAGCCTGGATAGTCAGATCATCAGCCGTGGTCTTTATATGTTCTCTGTGGAAGACCTTGACTCTGGAGAAAAGTTTACTGGAAAATTTGTAATTATTAAATAAACCCGATTGAAAAATGAGAAATCTATTTACTTTATTATTTGCCGCAGCCTTCTCTGCCAGCCTGTTTGGCCAGCAGTTGGTGCAGGTAAAAGACATTAGAACCATTCATGCAGATAGCTTAATTGCCTGTAATGATCAACCAGAACTTTTTGAAGATACCGTTAAGGTGGTATGTTATGTAGTTACTTCTGGTAATCTAAGCGAGGTGGTTTCAAGCTCCATCAATGGCGCCAATGGTACTCGCCCCTTTATATGGGTAAACGATACTGCCAATGGCGGTGCTGTAGGCCCTTACTCCGGTATGGAAATTATGGGTGTTAACTGGAATACCAGTCAGGCAACCTCAGGATTCACCTCTCTCATAGCTGGCGACCTTGTAGAAATTACAGGTGTGGTAGGTTATTATAACGGAGCAACACAGTTTCAGCCACTAAACAACAACTCTATTAATATCCTTACCGGCAACAGCCCAGGCTTTACACCACAAAGAGTAAAAGTTGGTGAACTGAATGACCAAAACCAGGTGAACAACCTGGTGACTGGTGAAAAATGGGAAGGAGCCTTTATTGAAGTTAGAAATGTAACTGTAACCAACGTAAACCAATTTGGTAGTGGTGTAACTGCACGTGTGGAATTTACTGTAGCCGACTCGGCAGGTAACTCTATGCAGATTTATGATTTCTTCCTTGCGCAAAAACTCACTTCCTGGACTACCCAAAACCCTAACTCACCAGCTACTGCAGGTGCGTTTACCCCTCCATCAGTAGGTACTTTCTTCAACTCTATAAAAGGAGTAGTTGAGCATTCTGGAAACGGATGTACCGGAGGAACTGGACAAGGATATAGAATTCAACCTTTTGATGCCTCTCATTACGATGTGGGAAAAGCTGTACCAACTATCAGCAATGCAGGAAGCACACCTACCGTACCTCCAAGCAACACTCCAATCGTTATAAATGCTGATGTTATTGACTCTGATGGTTCTGTTGATTCTGTAAATATCTTTTGGTCTGCCAATGCATCCACACCCATAAGTGGTTTTACCAAGGCTGCCATGACTTTGAGCAGCGGAATCACCTATACTCATAGTATACCTGGCCAGCCAAATGGCACAAATATCCGCTACTACATTGTTGCTACTGATAATGACACTGCTTCTGCATTTTTCCCACGCACCGCAGCCGGTCAGCCTATCAACACTGCCAGCATTTTTGTGAGAGATGCCGGTCTGTCCATCGTTGACGTTCAAACTCCCTTTGGAACTAGTACTGACTCTCCGTTTGACGGACAAAAAGTTACCCTTAAAGGATTTGTAACAGCCTCACAACGTCAGTGCGACCTTGGTTATGTATACATTCAGGACAGTGCTGCCACCGAGTATGCCGGTCTTGCCCTTAGAAGTTCATTAGACCTTGCCAACCTTTACCGCAACGAGTATGTGCAGGTAAGTGGTACTATTCAGGAGTCTTTTGGCTTCACCCAAATGTTGATCGACAGCATTAAAAGCCTCGGTTCTTCCTATGAGATTCAGCCGGTAGTTCTTGATCCATCTGATGCTGCCGCCCTTGCAGACTATGAGAAGTATGAAAGCATGCTGGTAAAATACCAATCGCCTACCACTGGTGGCAAAATCTACATCGCTAATCCTGATGCCGGATTTGGTGAATACACCCTTTCTTCCATTCAAAATACTACCAATACAAACGAGCAACGCAGAGTACTTGCAGGTCGTGCAGCGGGTACCAATGCCCAATCTTCACTTTATGTTCAATTGGTTAGTGATTCTTCTTACGCCACTACCGATGGAACAATGTTTTTCACACCTATTGAAGCCCATGACAGCATCACTATGGATGCTATGACCGGTATTCTATGGTACTCGTTTAGCAACTTCAAGCTTCTTCCTCGTAACAACAACGACATCGAAGGTTTGAGTGTACAACTTGACCCAGCCGGATGCATGCCTCCATTCTTCAGTATTTCCGAAAATATGGCCTCCAGTGTGGTATTGGATATGTATCCAAACCCTGCTACAAACCAGGTAACTATTTCAGGTTTTGAAGGAGAAGCAACGGTAAGCATATTTGACCTTAAAGGAACTCTCATCAAAACTGCCAGCGCCAATGAAGCTGTGGTATTGAATGTAAACGATGTCAAAGCTGGCCTTTATATCGTGAAAGTTACCGGAAACAGCTCTGAGTTGTACGGTACTTATAAATTGATGATTACTCAATAATTGAGCTTATACATTTGGGCTTCGGACAAAAGGTCTTAAACCCAGTCACGCTGAGCGGTAGTTAAAACAAACTACCGCTCAGAATGACAAAAACTATCGCTAAAAAGCGGTTTTCATTTTCAACTTAATTTGCTCAACACAAACATGGGTATTATTAGAAATGATTTTTGGAAGGGCCTTACCGGACTAATCGGTATTGTACTGCTCACCTCAGTTGTAAGCTGCAACAAAGGCAATGGAACTGCCAACCTAGCCCCAAATACAGAAATCAGCGTAAAGGAAATCAACCTTTCTGATGACAACCGCCTGAACTCAACCGTAAGGCTAAATTGGTTTGGCACCGATAAGGATGGCTATGTAGTAGGTTTTGAGGTATCCCTTGATAATGTCAACTGGAAATTTACTGAAAGACTGGATTCAACCTTTGTTTTTAATATCCCCAGCGGGCAGGACACCACCAGCATCGACTTCTACGTTAGAGCCATAGATAATGAAGGTGCTACCGACCTTAGCCCAGCCTATTTATCCATTCCCCTAAAAAACACCGCACCAACAGCATCTTTTAATAATGATTTGGGCCCTGGAGACACAGCCCTCATTGTTTCCACCTTTCAGTGGAATGCTTCTGACCCCGATGGAAATGCTTCCATTAGTAAAATTGAAGTGCGCTTTAATAATGGCCAGTGGTATGAACTCAACAAAGAGGAAAAAGTAATTTCTTTTTTGGTTGATCCCACCATACAATCAGGTACAGCATCCGCAGATCTTTACTACGGTAACAACAGTACAGCTGAAACTAAAAAAATTGATGGATTACTTGTAAATGGGTTTGACACCCTTTTTATAAGAGCCACAGATATTGCCGGAGCTATAAGCCCCATAGATACTGCCCGGCCATTTTACTTAAAAAACAAAACTCCCGGAGCTACCCTGCTTTGGGTTTCAGGGCAGGTTACCACCATTGCCAGCAAATACAAAACTGTATTAGACGGCTTGAGCCTAACCTATGATTTTCTGGATTATGGACGAAATATTAATGGCGATGCCATGCCAAGTTACTGGGATCCCACCTTCAAGCTGATTAGCCGTCAATACCCCAAAATGTTTGTAAACAGCGGACAGGAAACCTATAGAAACCGTGTTACCTCTCGCGATCTTACCATGCTTGAGTTTATGGCACCTTCCATTCAGAGCTTTACCAATGATGGTGGAAAGTCTTTTATAACGGTAAGCTTCAACAAGGCTAAAGATCTCTCCGAAATTTCCGGACCTTATCCGGTAAAAGAGCTGGTAACATCTGCCTCCGGGCAGGCGCGTATTGTGCCCGATTCTGGTTTAGTACCGCTCATGACCGGGCCCTACCCCATTATTAAAACTCAAGGCAACAACCTGCAAACAGGCGTTGTGCCTATTGTTGGTACAGATGACTCTGAAGACTTTTATCGGGCAAGACTGACTAAACTACAGGGCTGGACGGGCACTGATGTAGTGGGTGTTATCCGCAGACCCAACAACGTGTGGTCACAAGTATTTTTTGGCGTGGAGTTGCACAATTACGATGGTGACCCTGCAAAACTCGAAGACTTATTCGAAGAAATCCTGATCAATGAATTCTAAGAAAACGATACTTGTTGCCCTAATGGCCTTGATTTGTATATCGACCGGCCTCTTTGCACAAACAGCCACCCTTACGGGAAAAATTACTGACCCCGGCAATGGAGAACCACTCCCGGGTGCTTCAGTACTATTAGTAGGAACATATAAGGGAGTATCGGTTGATTTTGATGGAAACTATGTCATCAATGATATCAAACCCGGAGACTACGACATTAAGGTTCAGTTTTTAGGTTATGAAACCAAAATATTTACCGGCATCACCTTTAAGGCAGGAGAGAATAAGGTGCTCAACATCAAACTAAAAGAGCAAACCGAATCTTTGGGGGAAGTTGTAGTGGTGGGTCGCAGCAGCCAGATTAACCTTGAACTGGCGGCCAGTGAAGTTACCCTAAAACAGGAGGAAATTTCGCAAATGAATGTGCGCGATGTACAGGAAATTGTGGGCCAGCAAGCCGGTGTTCTAAAAACCCAGGATGGTTTACAAATCCGTGGTGGCCGCGTTTACGAAACCGAATACATTGTTGATGGTATCAGTGCGCAGGATCCACTAGCGGGAACTGGTTTTGGTGTAGATGTTTCCAGTGGAGCCATCTCCAACATCAGCCTTATTACCGGAGGTGCAGGCGCTGAATATGGAGGTGGCAGCTCTGGAGTGGTCAGCACCAACATCCGTGAGGGTAGCGATAAATTTGAAATTTCCGGTAGCTGGCAACGCGATAATCTGGGTAACTCCGATTGGGCCACCTCTTTTAATACCGATAGAGTGGAACTAAACATTGGTACACCCATACCCGGCACCAAAAACAAGCTGACCCTTTTTACCAGTGCCACTATGTACTTAACTGATGAGTACTATGGCAATACTGCAAGTCAGCTCAACAGCTCCCTTTTTCCTGACAATCCTGATTTTTGGGCCCCACGCCAAAATAATGCCTATACCAACACCATTAAACTGGCGTACCAGCTAAAGCCGGGAACCAAAATATCGCTTACCAACCAGCACTCACTAAGCGTTAATCAAAATACACGAAGCCTGCAGATTGTGGGTTTCAACTCCATACTTACCCCGGGTTATCAGTACAGCCGCAGCCTTAATTTAGATAATGCCACAACTTACACTCACCAATCCAACCTTACTGCTTTAAACATTAATCACCTTATCAATCAAAGCTGGGGACTAAGTGTTTCTGCCGGAAGGCTTTTTACCAACTTACGTGCTGATGCCAACGGGCGCCCGTTTCGCTCAGAAACTGTAGATCAGATTTTGGATGAGGACAACATCATCACCTATCCCATAGATATATTTCAGGGCAGCAGTCAGGATTTAGGGATATACTTTGTAAATACCAGTGATGGTGGCCTGGTAAACAATGGCGGTATAGCCTCTACCTGGCACGACCATTATGCCGAAGAATATACCATCAATCTTAAAGCTACCTACATCCCCAATAAAACCAATGAGGTGAGCTTTGGTACTCAAAATACCTTTACCGAATATCAGTGGGTAGATGTTACCGCTCCATGGGTTGGCGCACCTATCCGCATTAACGACTCTGTGGTAACCGAAAACCTGAGCATTGGCAGCAGTAATGATATCTGGAAAGTAAACCCCGTGGAGGGCGGTATTTTCCTTCAGGATAAAATCAGTTACAACGGTATATCGGCCACTCTTGGCTTACGCCTGAATTACTGGGCGCCCGGAAAATTTGTAGACAACGCGGTAGACGACCCCAACGCTCCGGTTATTGATCAGGTTCGTGAGGATTACAATGACAAGACTTTTGGCCTGTTTGGCTTGCGCTGGAAAACACGCCTTTTACCACGTATCAACGTTTCCTTCCCGGTAACGGTAAACAACGTGCTTTACTTTAACTATGGCCACAGCATGAAGTTGCCACACCCTCGCTTTGTATATGCCGGCCTGGATCCTACCTATCAGGATCGCTCCTTCCTTTCCAGTTTGGGTAACCCCGATTTGGATCCTGAAGTAAACGTTTCCTATGAGATTGGTTACAAGTCTAAGCTCTCTAAGGATTTAGCCTTTACAGCTACTGTGTTTAACAACAACCGCTTCGATTACATTGTATCGCGCAGTGTTATTGTAAAAGATCAATCAGGCAGAAATACCACCAAAACTTTTTACATCAATCAGGATTACGCCAATATCTATGGCGTGGAGATTGGCGCTCAATACCGCCTGGGTAAATACTTCAGAACCTTTGGGAACGTAGCCTATCAGGTGGCTAAGGGTAAAAGTAACTCCGCTCGAGAATCAGCTTTACAGATTGCTCAAAACGGTGAAGTGAGTACTACCAAGGCTCAGTTTCTGGCATTTGACCGCCCATGGAACGTAAACGTAGGTATAGTGTTTACACCAGATAGCACCACTTTCTCTGCGCTTAATCTTAACGGACTGAATGTGTATCTGTCCTATCAGTTTACCTCTGGTTACCGATACACTCCATATTATCTGGCTTCCACCAATGAGCTGGGACGCCCACAATATGAGCAAATCACATCTTCTTACCTTACAGAGACGGCTAAAAACTGGCATAATTTCGATTTAAAGATCGACTATCGCCTCCCACTAAATATGGGTTTTAAAGGTGTTTCACTTAGCGTGGAAGTAAGAAACCTGTTGAACGCCAAAAACAGCCAAATCATTAACCCTGTAACGGGCGAAGCCTATGAGTATGGTGATCCCGTTCCAAGCGATTGGCGCGACCCGCTGTACAACAGTCCTGCAGAAAGAGGTACTGACCCGCGAAACCCTGCACGTTACCTCGCCCCACGTCAAATTCTATTTGGAATAGCCTTTAGATTTTAGAGCATGATGAAGAAATTAGCTATATCGATTTTATTTCTGGGAACCTTTACGGCTTCTGCGCAAATCATCCCCAACTACGGTGGTGAGCGAGCCGGGCTGTCAACCCTGAGTTTCCTTAAAAACGACCTTAGTCCGCGGTCGGCAGGTTTGGGTGGTGCCAGTATTTCCCTTGATGGAGATGCCTACTCGGTAATTACAAATCCGGCTGCATTAACAGGAGTGAAGCACACTTCCTATGCTCTCAGCCATTTGTTTATTGGCGCTGGCATAAACCAATCCTATCTTTCGGGGATATATCCCTTAAAGAATAAAGTGAGCCATTTTGCCTTTAGCCTTAACTCCCTAAACTCTGGCCGCATGGAAGAGCGCACCGAATTTCAACCGGAAGGAACCGGAAGACAGGTGTCTGTTTCGCACACCGCATTTGGGGCAACTTATGCCCGCAAGCTTTCTGATCTTTTTAGTGCCGGTGTTACCGTAAAGTATATTTACGAGTATATGGCTGGTTACACCAATCACAACGCCACGGTTGATGTGGCCTTTCTATACGAAACCGATCTTAAGGATTTGCAGTTTGCCGTAATGGTGCAAAACTTCGGTGGAAACTCATCCCTTGCAAATGAGGGTGACGACATTCCGGTGCTATTCAACAGAGATGCAGGATTAAGCCTTGACGCCAGTACAGTACCTACTATTTTCAAAATGGGTGCGAGTTTTAAACCATGGAAAGCCGATCAACAAAGCATT
Organism: Owenweeksia sp.; assembly: GCA_048267305.1. GTDB lineage: Bacteria > Bacteroidota > Bacteroidia > Flavobacteriales > Schleiferiaceae > Owenweeksia. The sequence continues at coordinate 89,103 of JBLWXT010000013.1, forward strand.
TTGGTTGCCTTGCAACTAAATCACCCAAATGACAATACCGAAAACTATCGCATTGGTGCAGAATACGAGTATATGGGTATTTTCTTTGTGAGAGGCGGATATAAAATCAATGTCCGTGATCAGGACTACCCCACTTTTGGCTTTAGCTACAGAGCCCGTCTTGGAGGCCATCCACTTTATATCGACTATGGCGCAAATCCCGGGAACTATCTGGGGCTGCAACACACTTTTGGCCTTCGCATCAACATAATTAATGACGAGAGATAATGATGTTTAAAAAAGTATTATCCGTTTTCTCCATTTTTTCGCTCGCCCTGGTTGCAGGAGGCTGTGAAGACTTTTTTGGAAAAAAAACCGAACTGGACTTCATTGAGGTTCCTGATTATGACGCCAACCGATCAGTAGCCTATGTCCCTATACTACCGGCATTGGATCAGTTTGTAAAGCCTGTTGACGTTTGCGTGGGCTTTGATGAATTGATTTATATTGTGGATGAAGGCACTGAAGAAGTTATTGTGATGGATCAGGCAGGAAGAATACTGGCTAAGAAATTTATTCCCGGTGCTACGGCTGTTGCTCAGGATCGTGCTTTTGACCTTTTGGTAGTAGGAACCTTTGATACCACCCTTGTAAATGGCGGTGTTTCCAACACCTTTACCTTCTCTACTATTTACAGAATAGATTTACTGGGCAGTGATGGTTACAATCTTGCCAATGCTCAGGTTACAAGTAAAATCATCCACCCATTCTACACCGGAAGAAGAGGCAACAGCCTCGATCAGGTGCAGTTTGTACGTTTTAATAAAATAGCAATACTCGCAAATAATAGCGACCCCGATCTTAACAATCAGTTTTATGTAACCCGCGAGGGCGCAGGAAACAGCGGTGGCGGCTTAATCCCTAATAATGCCATATGCTATTTTGGCAATGATGATAAGTACATCTCTACCATTAATGTTACCACCAGTTCAGGTGTTTTCGGCAATTACTTTGACACCCCTTCAGGCATAACCACACTGGCCCAACCGCCACAAATCAGTGCACGCACTGGTCGTGATTTTATCTATACCTCAGCCAATGAAGCCACTACCTTAAAGGCCCAGTATATTGAGTTTATTGAATCTGAATTTAGCAGCTATTATACTCCTAAGCTATTGGCAGCAGGCGATACCTCAAAGGCTGATGGGTTTTTAAACTCTCCAAATAAATTTTCCAAACCAACAGATATAACCATAGCCGGAGACGGAAGTCAATATATTTTTGTAGTTGATTCGGAAACTGATTCTTTATATCAGTTCACCTTTACGGGCCTGGAGGGTGTACTTCCACCGGCAGCCACGGGCATTACGAAATATCAAAAAGCAAGCTTCGGTGGAACTGGAGGCGGATTAACTGAGTTTAGATCTCCATCGGGCGTAGCATACTTTAATAAAATACTTTATGTGGCTGATGCCGGAAATGGCCGTGTATTACGCTTTAAGTTGACCCTGGACTTTGATTAGGATAGCTTCGATTGTTAATCGCTAGCCGCCCTAAAATAAGTGAGAAGGCAAATTAGCACTTGCCACGTGCTAGGTTTCAGCTTATTGTATATATTTGTGAGACTATATATGAAACGCTACTTTAAAATAATCATACTATTCGCCCTATTTATACTAATAGGCACCACTGGCTATAGCCAAAAAGGCGGAGTTAATCAAGGCAACAGTGTAGGATGTAACATATTCGTTCCCAATGCCTTTACACCTAACGGAGATGAAATCAACGATAGGTTTACCCTCAAGCATAGTGATATTTGCAATATTCAGGAATTTGACCTGAAGATATTTGACCGTTGGGGAAGAATGGTTTTTGAAACCAAAACTTCAGACCCTAATCAAGCATGGGATGGCACCTTTGAAGGTAAAGAACTTCAACAAGGTGTTTATATCTGGAATCTCTACGTTCGTATTCACCCCTCAACCCCTTATGAAGAGCCGGTGATATCAAAACAAGGTACTGTTGTAATCATCAGATAATCCCTTCTGCGGATTTACATCCTTTTTTCATTTTTAAATTTATCTTCGAAGCTGACTTTAAACATCGATATCTGTCTGTGTTTTATCTAAAAAAACAAAGCCTTGAAGGTTAAACTCCTCCTTACCCTTTCCATCACCCTGTTTCTTAGCACTACTAAGGCACAATCATTAAATGGCCACTATATGCCCTTTGGCGTAATGTATGCCTACGAAACTGTTAAAGATGATGCATTATCTCCAATAAGCTACTCAGGTAGTTTGGGCGGTCTAATACTGGGTTATCACTTTCAAAATGACAATTGGATAAGTGCCCTCGACCTTAATGGAGGAGGAGGAATTCAGGCTCCAGATGTAAATCCTGAAAACAACCCCAGCAACACTGTAACCGGTTTCGCCCGCGGCTCATATCAGCTAATGCGAAAAATCGTCACCTATAAGGATTTTCGTTTTTATGCCGGTATACTTTCTCACAACGTTTTTGATTTTCGGCAGCACAATCGCTATAGTAATAGCAGCGATAACTTTGAAGCCCTATTTGGATTTGGCACATCGGTAGCCATACAAAAGCCCTTTGAGTTGTTTACCAAAAACTTTGCCCTGAGCTATACCTTCGGTTTTCCGTTTGGTGCCTACTACATGCGCCCCGGCTATGTAAAGCCCTACCTAAATACTGAAGTAGGCAGCACCGGATTTGCCTTTTGGGGAGATTATTACATTCTCAATTCAAAAACAGAATTGAGCTGGATTTTTGACAATGGCAACCAACTCCGCTTGTTTTACAACTGGGAGTTTACCCAACTGGATGTATTAAACAAGGCACAAACCGATCTGCAGCAAATTGGATTATCTACAATATTTAAGTTTTGAAAAACCGCATTCTACTTCTCCTGCTTATTCCAATGTTTTTTTCATGTAAGAAGGCATTGATGGATGAAAATCCCAATAACGATCCGCAAACAAATTTTGACATCCTTTGGCAGAATGTAAATGATAAGTATACCTTTTTTGAAACCAAAAACATTAATTGGGACAGTATCTATAATCACTACGATCCTATGGTGGATGAAAACACCACTGATGAGCAGCTCTTCACCGTTTTAGATAGTATGCTTTATGATTTAAGAGATGGCCACGTAAATCTTCGTTCGCCATTCAACCTAAGCAGAAACTGGAATTGGTATCTGAATTATCCCGATAACTTTAATTATGAGCTGGTGGAGCGAAACTACCTCGGTACTGATCATAGAATTGCAGGCGGGCTACAATACACCATCTTACCGGATTCCATTGGTTACATCTACTATAGTAGTTTTAGCAGCGGCTTTTCACTGGCCAATTTAGATGAAGTAATGACCTATATGAAAAACACCAAAGGTCTTATAGTAGATGTGCGCAACAATGGTGGCGGTTTTTTGAATAATGCCTTTGCGCTTGGCCAAAGGCTAGTCAACACCGAAAGGCAGGTAATGATAACATTTGAAAAAACGGGGCCGGCTCCTGATGATTTCGGAAATGGGCTCGGTTATTCTTTAAAGCCATCCAAGGGAGTAAACTACAATGGCAACGTGGCCATCCTCACAAACAGACGCTCATATTCAGCCACCAATTTCTTTGCAGGGATGATGAGATCCTTTGAAAATGTAACCCTAATTGGTGACCAAACCGGTGGCGGTGGCGGCATCCCCATTGACAGTGAATTGCCTAATGGCTGGAACTATCGCTTTTCAGCCTCAGTTTCATTTATTCCGGTATTTGACACCGCACTGTACAACATCGAAATGGGCGTTCCGCCACATATACCAATGAACACTGATCCTCAAAATGAATTGCAGGGGATTGACGATATTATTGAGCGGGCACGAGTGGTTCTTCAATAACTATTTCAACCAGCCGGAGTACATTACGTAGTTATTGGCAATACGATCTATCTCGCCCGAAATGAGTTCAGGTGTAATATCCTTTACCTTTTTGGCAGGCACACCTGCAAAGATGGTCCCTGAAGGTATATGCGTTCCCTCCAACACCACTGCACCGGCAGCCACTATGGAGTTGCTCTCTACCACACAATTATCCATTACAATCGCCCCCATGCCTATAAGTACATTATCGTGAATGGTACAACCATGGGCAATGGCATTATGGCCTATGGAAACATTATTGCCAATGGTAAGTGGATATTTTTGATAGGTACAGTGTAGGGTGGCATTATCCTGAACATTCACTTTGTTGCCCATGCGCACACTGTTTACATCACCTCTGATAACAGCACCATACCAAATACTGCACTCGTTGCCCATTTCAATATCTCCTAAAAGTGTGGCATTTTCTGCCAAAAAACAGTTTTCACCCATTTTCGGGCTAACTCCCTTAATTGATTTTACTAAAGCCATATTGATATTTCTTATTTGGTAAAAAACAAAAGTAATGAGAATGCCTCGGCTACTGGGGTACAACTATCTTTGCCAAAAATATTTGGTGATGGAAGAAATGAAAAAAGTGCCGGTAAGCATTTATGCAGAAATGACCCCCAACCCAGCCGTGCTGAAGTTTGTGGCAAATAAACGCCTTATAGGTTTAGATTCTATAGAGTTTAAAAACATTGAAGAGGCACAGCCCTCGCCCCTTGCTGTTAAGCTTTTTCACTTTCCTTTTGTAAAAGAAGTTTTTATTACAGGAAATTACGTGGCCATTACCAAATATGATATTGTAGAATGGGACGAAATCACCATGGAAGTTCGCGAACTTATCCGCGACTTTATTGCCAACGGCAATCCTGTGCTAAACGAATCGGTTTATAACACACCTAAAGTTGAAGATGCTGCCAGCGAAACAACCCCTAATGGGCCCATTGCACATCCTGAAGAAAAAGATCCGGAAACCTGGGAACCTATAGAGCAGAAAATTGCGTCTTTACTGGATGAATACGTAAAACCTGCTGTAGAACAAGATGGAGGAAACATCAAGTTCTTGAACTACACTGATGGTGAAGTGAAGGTACTCTTACAGGGCGCATGCTCAGGTTGCCCATCAAGCACCCAAACCCTCAAGCAGGGAATTCAGAACCTCCTGCAGGAAATGCTTCCGGGGCAGATTAAAACCGTGGAGGCCGTCAACGGCTAAGTAAGCTGTGGCCTTCGGGCCATTTCGCCAAGGTGATCAACGTGCGCTTTTAAGGCATCCGTCAATTTAGTGTATTCCTTATAGGGGAGGCCATACTCTTTTGCCGTCTCCCTTACTATTTTGGCCAGCGCAGGATAATGCACATGACATATGGTGGGAAATAAGTGGTGCTCTACCTGAAAGTTTAGCCCACCAACAAACCAGTTGATTATTTTACTTTTTTGAGCAAAATCTGCCGTGGTTCTTAGCTGATGCTCCATCCACTCGTCCTCAGCCATACCATCATGAGGTACATCTATAGTGTCAACCCCTTCAACCATATGGGCGAGTTGAAATACATAGCTCAAAATTACTCCGGCCACAAAATGCATTAATACAAAACCCAATACTACCCAATACCAGGCAACAGGCACAAGAATAAGAGGCAAAACAACAAAAAGACCGAAATATAAAAGTTTAGTGGTCACAAGCACCAGCCATTCCTTTTTTATGCTTTTGGCTGTATGCCCTCCTATTCCGCGTTTGTAGTATCTCATCAATTGCTTAAAGTCCTTTGCTATTACCCAGTTTAATGTAAGTAAGCCGTAAACGAAGGGAGAATAGAACTTTTGAAATCTGTGAAACTTTCTCCACTTCTGAGATGGGTGTAACCTTATAAGCCCGGAGGAATCCATATCCTCATCCAAACCATCAATATTTGTAAATGTATGATGAAGAATATTGTGCTGAACCCTCCAGTTGGCCACATTTCCACTGATAAGATACATACTTGCCCCCAACAGCTGATTTACTCTTCTACTGGTATGGTATGCACCATGAACAGCATCGTGCATTACACCCATACCAATACCAGACATACCAATACCCATAAGCACAAACAGACCAAATACGGCCCAAACACCCGGGTTTGCAAATAATAATAAAAGGTAAGGCACAATGTAAAGAGCAAGCATACCTATCGTTTTCCAAACCATTTTTGCATTGGCCTTGCTGGAAAGACCGGTATCTTCAAAATACGCCTTAACTCGTTTTGTAAGTGTTGTACGAAATGACTCTTTGCCGGCTCTTGGAAACCTAACCGTTACAGTACTCTCTGCCATCCTTAACCGCAATTTTGATTCTTAATTAATGCATATTTTAACGGCCTGTTAGCCGTCATCCTCTACTTTCGCAAAAATAGTGCATAAAATGCTTTCAAGAATCAACCCAACCAAAACCAAAGTCTGGCCAAAGCTCGAGGCTCATAAGAGAAAAGTTGCTCAAAGCCATCTTCGCAATCAGTTTCTTGATGACCCTTTGAGGTTTGAGAAATTCTCTTTGGATTTTGACGATATTTTATTTGATTTTTCTAAAAATCGCATTACCTCTAAAACTATAGCTCTGCTTAAAGAGCTGTATGAAGAATGTAAGGTATCTGATGCCATAAAACTCCAGTTTGAAGGTGCCCCGATAAACGAAACTGAAGGACGAGCCGTATTACATACCGCTCTTCGAAATTTTTCGGGCCACCCCATATTAGTAAATGGCAGTGATATAATGCCGGGTATTGTGGCGGTTCGCGATCAAATGAAGCTTTTTTCAGAAAAGTTACTTGATGGAACCTGGAAAGGTTATTCCGGTAAACGGATAACCGATGTAGTTAATATCGGCATTGGAGGTTCTGACTTAGGCCCGGTAATGGTTTATGAAGCATTAAAACCCTATCACAGGAGTGAAATAAAATGTCATTTTGTTTCCAATATTGATGGGGCAGATCTAGACGAAACCCTCAAAGGCCTTAATCCGGAGCAAACTTTATTTATCGTTGCATCCAAAACCTTTACCACTCAGGAAACCATGACTAATGCCCTTTCGGCCAGAAGGTGGTTTTTAAACTCAGGTGGAAAACAGGAAACTATTGCCAACCATTTTGTGGCAGTTAGCACCAATGCAGAAAAAGTTCGTGAATTTGGTATTGACCCAAAAAACATGTTTGTCTTTTGGGATTGGGTTGGAGGACGATACTCCGTATGGTCGGCCATAGGCCTTTCCCTTTGCTGCGGATTAGGCTACGACATCTATGAGCGTTTTCTGCGAGGGGCATTTGCCATGGACCAACATTTTAAGAGCCAGGCCTTCGAGCAAAACATACCAGCACTAATGGCGTGTATAGGTATTTGGTATGTGAATTTTTGGGGTGCCACTTCTGAGGCAATTATTCCATACAGCCAAAACCTTCACCGTTTTGCGGCTTACTTTCAGCAAGGAAATATGGAAAGTAATGGCAAACAGATTGACCGCAATGGTGAGCATGTAACCTACCAAACCGGTCCCGTAATTTGGGGAGAGCCAGGCACCAACGGTCAGCATGCCTTCTTTCAGTTGCTACATCAGGGCACACAATTAATCCCATGCGATTTTATTGGTTTTAGTCAATCTCACTATGCCTTAGGCGATCATCACGATAAATTGATGGCAAACTTTTTTGCACAAACCGAAGCGCTTATGCGCGGTAAAACCATGAGTGAAGTTAAAGCTGAGCTGGGTGAAGATGCCACGGAGCACGACTATGAACAAACTGCCTTTAAGGTATTTGAAGGCAACAGGCCAACTACCACTATCCTCGCCAAAAAAGCCGATCCCGAAACCCTTGGAAAACTTGTAGCCTGCTATGAGCATAAGATTTTTGTACAAGGTATTATCTGGAACATCTTCTCTTATGACCAATGGGGGGTGGAGCTGGGCAAGCAGCTGGCCAAGAAAATATTGCCAGCCCTAAGCGCGAAAACAGGGGATATAAACACACATGACAATTCTACAAAAAGCCTGATTGAGAGATTCCGAAAAGACCGATCTTAAAAGATCTTCTTATGAGGTTACTTTCGGCTCCATTTTATCATTATGGTGAGGATTAACTGATTGCGTACTTCAAAATGAAGTACCCTGATTGTTTTCCTCCTGCCGGATACAAGCTATTAATCACACGCAAAATTTTGATTTACAGACAACTAATATTGATGTGTGGAAATCTTTACCTAAAACAATTTTCGTGGGCACGGTTTTAACATAGCTTGGCATCACTAATAAATTCAAAACCATGAGAAAGTTAATTTTTGCATCGCTTGTACTTCCGTTTGCAATTGCCTGTAACCAAGAGGTAAAGGAAGACAATGCACGTTTGAAATCTGAGAATGAACAATTGTCCCAGGAAAATCAACAACAGGATTCGTTGATCAACAGCTTTGTTGCCGATTTCTCCAAAATTCAGGAAAACCTCGCCACCATCCGTCAAAAGGAAGAAAGCATTGAACAGGCCAGAGATGGAGGATTTGAGCAATCCGGGAATATCCGCGAATCTGTACTAAAGGATGTGGAGGCTATCAATGAACTGCTTAGCGAAAACAGAAAAACCATCACCGGCCTTAATGAAAACCTAAAGAAGTACAGCTACGAGGTAGGGAAGTTCAAAAAAATTGTGGCCAACCTCAATAAAGAGATCGAAACAAAGGATGCTCAGGTAATGGAATTAAAGGAAAACCTGGCCACTATGAACTTTGAAATGTCAAAACTTAACTCAAAGCTAGATACGGTAACGGCTCAAACCAAAATGCAGCAAAAGGTTATAGAGGCACAAACTGAAAGCCTTAACACCGCCTATTATGCTGTAGGCTCCTCCAAGGAACTTGAGGCAAACCAAGTGATAGACCGCAAGGGTGGTATTATTGGTATTGGAAGAACCAAAACTGTGGCTGAAGATTTTAACAAAGAATACTTCACAAAAATCGACATTACCAAAACCAAGGTAATTACTTTAAACTCTGATGATGATGACGTAAAACTGGTAAGCAATCACCCAAGTGATTCATACAAGTGGAATAAAACAGAAGATAAAGTAACTAGCCTTGAGATTACAAACTCTGATAAATTCTGGAAAACCACTAAATATCTCGTGGTTTTGGTAGATTAACTTAATAAACCAGAACCCGGCCCCTTGAGCAATCAAGGGGCTTTTTTTGTTAAACAACAAGCCACTCAAACCACTCTAAACAAAGACCTTAACTAAAAACCACTACAAATTACCACTACAGCTATGGTAAGAAGTATCTGATAAATTCAAACTAAAGAACATTAATTTTCGTTAATTACTTTATACATTCGCGCCACGAAAACTCATACTTATAAATGATAGTAAATAACAAAAGTTATTTTTTGCTTTGGAGAGTATTATTAGTCCTTCTAATACTCATTGTGATAGCTGACCTTGTTTTATCTCACGTAAACGGATCCATAAGTCAATACTTTAATCATCACATCCCGGCAATTGTAGCAGGTTCCTTAATTCTTCTTTTAGCTAGTATAAGGATCAACTACTTTAGTTATGAGGATGAATATGAAATCATCCACATTCGCTCCAAATCGTTAATATTCGGCTCTTTTGAGAGTGCAGCCCAAACAAGGTATGAATTCCCAAAGCGCATTATATACGATTTTGACTTTCGCGAAAATCTTTTTAGAAAACAGCTTACCATACACCTCATTACCCAACAGGGAGTAAAGAAAGTAAGGAAATTTAACCTAAGCTTTGTTCCGGTTCGGAAGTTGGGCTATGTCATCCAATCCCTGGAGTACATCCGCAAGCATAATAAAGAGTTAGAGGAGGAAGGAAAGTTTGAATGGTCTTAATCTGTAAATTTGCGTCAAAATATATTTTTGATGTACTCAACAATTAAGCCTCTACACTCATTTCTACCTTATTTACTTATTGCCGCCCTATTAGCATCTGTGCTGGTATTTGTTGCAAAAAAGTTTGGAGGTCGAACTTTTAAAAAAGCGGACAAAACATTAGCCCTTGTTACTTTAATACTTGCTCATATCCAGCTGGTAGTAGGGCTTATTTTATACTTTATAAGCCCGGTAGTTAAAACGGCACTGGCCTCTGGCGAGGTAATGAAAAATGACTCACACAGGTTTTATGCCGTTGAGCACATTTCTGTAATGATATTGGCAATCATCTTTATTACTATTGGATATTCCAAAGCAAAAAGAAAAACAGAGCCATCAGCCAAATTTCAAACACTTTGGATTTTTTATGCCATTGGTCTTGTACTGGTGTTATCAAGAATCCCTTGGGGCGTATGGCCCTCTCCTAGTTTATGATAGAAAACAAGAAAAAGATAACACATGTTGCCGAAAAGGCTATCCTCATTGGAGTAGTTACTCAATTTCAGGGTGAAGAAAAGCTTTCTGAATACCTGGATGAGCTAGAGTTTTTGGCAGAAACAGCAGGCGCTGAAACCCTAAAGCGATTTTGGCAGAAAATCGACAAACCCAATCCCAAAACTCTTTTAGGATCCGGGAAGGTTGAGGAAATCGCCAGTTACATAAAGCAGAACGAAATTGACCTTGCCATCTTTGACGATGAGCTTTCTCCATCGCAGTTAAAGAATATTGAAAAGGTATTTGACTGTAAGGTGCTGGATCGCACAAATCTTATACTAGACATATTTGCAAGCCGTGCACAAACCTCGTACGCACGTACTCAGGTAGAGCTGGCGCAATATCAATATCTATTACCCCGCCTTACCAATATGTGGACACACCTTAGCAAACAAAAGGGTGGTATTGGTATGAAAGGACCTGGTGAGCGTGAAATCGAAACGGATAGAAGGATTATCCGCGATAAGATTTCGCTACTTAAAGACAAGCTGGAGAAAATTGATAAGCAAATGGCCATTCAACGTGGCAACAGAGGATCAATGATACGCGTGGCCTTGGTAGGATATACCAACGTGGGCAAATCTACCCTCATGAATATTTTGAGCAAATCAGAGGTGTTTGCCGAAAACAAACTATTTGCCACCCTTGATACTACAGTAAGAAAGGTGGTTTTAGAGAACCTCCCCTTCCTTCTTACCGATACTGTAGGTTTCATAAGAAAACTACCTACACAACTTATAGAGTCTTTTAAGTCAACGCTTGATGAAGTGCGTGAAGCAGATGTGCTAATTCATGTGGTAGACATCTCTCACCCTAACTTTGAAGAGCATATTGACACCGTTACCAAAACCATTGCAGAGATTGATGGCCGTGAAAAACCGGTAATTATGGTATTCAATAAAATTGACCAGTACTCTTACAGCGAGAAGGAGGAAGATGACCCAAGCCCTGTAACCAAGGAAAATTACACCCTTGAGGATTGGAAGCGTACCTGGTTTGCCAAAAGTGAAAATGCTGTGTTTATTTCCGCTACCGAAAAGCAAAATATTGATGACCTCAAAAACCGGATTTATGATTTGGTGGCTGAGCTTCATGCTATTAGGTTTCCGTTTAATAACTTTTTGTATTGAGGTAGAGCCAACTTTCGGATAGACCCTGTCTCTTCTTTTATGTTCCAGCCAATGCTTAGAATAAGCTACCGCAGCTGACAAATGAAGCTATGTATTCTTCTAGAATGCTATACACCGTATTTATTTTCTATGTATCCTGAAAAATAAATATCGCACTTTCAAACTTTCTATTCTGTAAGTCCGTTTTTAGAATTCCAAAGTAACCAATTGAAATTCCAACTTTACTAAAATCTGTTATTCGATTCTCCAAAAGAGAATTGAAGCAGATTAACAAATTCAGGCCTAAGCGCAATTACAGTAATGTCCCTTATCTATTTCACCCCCCAAAACCTTATGAGGCCTTAGTAGTAAAGCTAAATCATTTTAGATAAACCTGTGGCTTGTGACGCTCCACTGGATGCTATTGTTTGTAGATTTTGTTGGCTGTAATTTTCACTTCTTTTATCAATTTGTAAAGTGTCGAACTACTACCCCTTTCATTTAAAGCTCCATGCTTTATAATTTCGTTTTTTTCCGATAGGTGCACCTGTGAGTAATCACAAGAGATTACTATTCTCAACTTAAGTTTACCTTTTTCATATAACTGTAACTCATGCTCTGCTATGGGTGAGCCACATTCAGACCAATTGTAATTATTTGGATTGTTTAGGTAGTTTACAATCGACTTTACATGCTTAAGGCTTAAAACAATACGATCATTTTCATACTCAGTTTTTGAAGAATCAAAGAACTTACCCCCAAAAATTATTAATGGTTCCCGTTCATTTAGTGAGTATTCAACCAAGACAATTGAATCGAATATTCCATTAGCAAATGTCAATTCATCAATGGTTATACTATCAAGTCGTAAATACCATTCTTGTACAAGCTGTTTCGAGCTATCACTTACTTCACTATCCAGTTTGACCTTAATGTTGTAATCCAACTCAAAATTAGTTTGGCAAAGTGATGAAGCTGTTGTTAAAACAAAAATTACTATTAAATACAAATTCTTCATTTCAAATATTTACCAACTAAAGACAAACGCCATTTCGTTTATATCCCCTATATATTTTAGCATAAAACCCTTCCAGAGCCTTACCTGTAAAACTAAATCATTTCAGTTAAAACCTGTCAGGTTTGTAGTCTCGCCCTCCCGCTTCAGATTCTCTTTAGAATCCCCCTCTACTTTAGCTTAAAACTAATACTCATGAAAAAAATAATTGTGAGTCTCCTGGCTGCGATGATTAGCCTTATAGTAGACTGCGCCCAAGAAAAAGCCCCTACCGCAGTGCAAAACGCTTGTAAGGCTGAATACCCAGATGCCAAATCCGTAAAGTGGGGAATGGAAAACGCCAAGGAATGGGAGGCCGAGTTTAAAAAGAATTGGGCAGAAATGTAAAAATTGGGCTATAGTTTTAGGACTTTTACATTGTATTTTAACAGAAACACAGCGCCAATATGAATCCTAAAAAAAAGATTGGAATAGCCCTTAGCGGGGGCAGCATCCGTGGGTTTGCACACTTGGGGGTTTTACAGGCTTTGGCCGAACATAAAGTAAAACCGGATGTAATTTCGGGAACAAGTGCCGGAGCTATAATGGGTGCTTTTATTGGTGCAGGCTATACTCCAAAAGCTACCTTAAAACTGTTGTCTCATCCATCCTATCGTAAATCTCTTCATTGGTGGCCCACCGGTGGCGGGTTTGTAGACCTAAAAATGATAGGGCAAATGATAAAGGATCACATTCAACCGGATGACTTTAAAAGCCTTAAAAAACCGCTATATGTAACTGCCACAAACTTAACCACAGGAGAACCGGAAACATTTGACAGTGGTGTCCTTTCCAGTGCAATAATGGCTTCCTCAGCTATACCTCTGTTTTTTAAACCCGTAAAAAGAAACGGCTTTACTTATGTGGATGGAGGTTTGTTGAATAACCTACCTGTAGAACCGCTGTTTGAAACCAAGTGCGACCTAAGCATAGCTATAAATGTAAACGCCTCATACTATGGTGTATCTGACAATCTTTCCAACATCAAAAATGTTGGCACCAGATGCTTCCATGTACTTATAAAGGAAAACACAGAAAGGCGAATGCAAATGGCCAATGTTGTATTTAGCATAAGCAGCCTCTCTGAATACACCATGTTTGATTTTAAAGATGCTGCCAAAATTTTTGATATAGGATATAAAAGTGCCCGTAAGGAAATTGACAACGGCTTGTTAGAGGGTTGGCTCTAAATCTTCGCTAATACGATTTTAAAACCAGTAAGTAGCCATGAGGATGACTTGATGCGTATGAATCAAAATTGAGCAAATGGGAGGTGTAAGGCTTATCATTTAAAATGAGTGAATTTATTACCCACGCTTTTTTTCCAGCTTCTTCATAATATCCTCCATCATTTCAATTTGTATTTGTTGAATGGAAAGTAGCTCTTGTTGTTGGTGCACTATTAAGTGATCTAACTTTTCGTGTAACATCCGTATTTCCAATTCTGATTTAAGATTTACCATGTAATCCTGTTTGGAGCGTTCACGATCTTTTTCCTCCTGCCGGTTTTGGCTCATCATAATTACCGGAGCCTGTAGTGCCGCCAAAGTAGAAAGGATAAGGTTTAGAAGGATAAACGGATATGGATCAAAAGGATGAGTGGCAAGCAACCATACGTTGATGCCCATCCAGATGAAAATAAAAACCCCGAAAATGATAATGAAGTTCCAGCTTCCGCCAAAAGTGGCAATTTTATCCGCCAGCCTCTGTCCAAAAGTAAATTTGGCTCCCGGGTCTTCCAGCATTTTATCAGACACCACCTCATTGTTTTGAAGTGTATCAAGCACTGTTCTTTCCATTTCCGATATTTCTCCCACCTCCTTTAAAAGGTAATCGGCTACATACTTTTGCCTGTAATGATTGAGCTCTGTAGTGGAAATCAAATCATCATCACCAAAATTGGGATACTCCATTTGGATAAGCTCCAAAATGCCATGTCGCACAGCATTGCCGTGCACCTTCTCACTTTCAGGAAATTCCTTATTGGAAAGACTACTCACAAAGGTCTTCATAGGTTTAAAGCTTTTGATAAAATTGATTGCCAAGTTAAGCTATGGCCAAAAGAAAACACCTAATCCCTAAATCAAATTGCATCCCACCTTTAGGTTTAGAATTGAGCTGTAGGTTCGTCAGGAATTTACATACTTACACCCGGCTATTTCTTTAGTTCCCACACCATGCTGAAAATATCCAAAAAGGAAAAGGAGAGCTGTTTGTTAACGCCACTGACTTATTAAACACTATGGTTATCCGCAAGGATACTACAGGTGATGGTTTTAACTATACCTCTGCCAATTATTATGAAACCCAAGTGGTGCGGGTGGGGTACAGTTATACGTTTTGAATGGGGGGAAGTAAAGATTTCCGAACCGCTTGAACAATGGTAGTGCTGTTTTCTGGCTTTTAAAAGAAGTCGAAAGTTCCTTTTTCGGAAGTATTGGTCAACCAGAGCCATAAAGGCCTCATAAACTTTACTTGATCTTGTGCTTAGGTTTATTATTCTGTTTTCCTGACACACCTCATGGTACCTGTGCTGTCAATTATTGTAAAGTACTTCCATTCAATGTCAATGGGTTCAAGTACAACTGTGTTAGTCAGTGCAATTTCGATATTATTCGACTGATTTGTTAGATTCAATTCAGCTATCTCGATGTCGCCATAACCTATTGCTTTGATGGTAAGTCGATAAATCCCTCTTTCCAAGTTTTTAATTCTGAAATGGCCTTCAAAGTCTGTTTCCGTTGTCAAGAAGCTTGAATCGTTCTTATATAACTCAATACTCGCCATTGGAAATCCCAGCTTTTCAGCAGAGTCCATAACTGTTCCTGTCAATTCAATGGACTGACCTACCGACAGCAATGGGAGTAATATCCAGATTATTTGAAGCAGTTTCATTTCAAATTATTTCCAACGGTTTTAATAAACGCAGGACGGCTTCGTCCGTGGTGTTGTAAAGAAACGACAGGTTTCTCTGTCAACCGTAAAGCCGCTACCGGAGCGGGATTAAAGCCGACTTGCGTTTATTTGTTGTTGCCCACAGTTATTTTTCATTTTTTATAAACCGAATGAAGTCGATTCCAAATTCTGTAATTCCCATATGGTCAAAAGGAACATATCCTACTCTGTTATTTCGATTATCAATTAAAAGTCCTCTTGAAACTAATCTTTGCTTATAGAAAAGGAAGTCTTTTTCATTCATGTTGTAGAATTCAGCCTCACGGTATTTTTGAAAAGCATCTAATTTACTTTTTTGTTTCTCATGTTTAGATTTGACTTCGTCACGTGGCTTTTTATACTCTGATTCACCAAAAACCACACTCTGTTTTTTCATTTGTTGTTCTAAAGACTGCAAATTATCTCGTAGTAAATTTAACTCATCAATTTCTTTTTCGAATTCAGTGTCGAAGTGTCTATGATGATAAAGGATTGTAATTTCCTCCTCGGTCAATGTACTTATTAGATCTAAATAATGATCTATTATTTCCGCTCTTTCTGATGGTTGGGACAGCTCTTTTACTAAAATGTCTTTGAACCTGATTAGCTTCGATTCAGACTTTGTTTGAACTACTCTTCTTAGCACAGACTCAAAGAGGTCGTTAAAGTCTTCAGTCTTGATGTTTTCAATATTTATTCCCGAATTTTCAGTAAAACCTTGTGCAAGTATTTCGACAAATTTATTTAGGCGTTTTTGTTTGATTCTGCCGTTATATTCAAAAATCAGTTCGTTCAAGGCTGTGCCTCCAAAGGGGACTGCACCAAACAAAGATTTTGTTGAACTAATGAGAATTTCTTTTGTGTCTGATTTTTTCATAATTGTGGGCAACTAGCGTATAACTATGTACATCGTTATACCAACTATATATTTCAGCCCCAAAACTTTTCCAGAGCCTTGTTCGTAAAACTAAATCATTTTGCCAAACAACTTTGCTTGAATGATTTTTTTACACACAAAATTCAAAGCTGGAATTCGGGCAGAATCATGACAGGTTTTTTCCCTTTCGGCTGGATTTCCATGATTTTTCAGCATAGCTTCGCCCCTTAAATTACTCTTATGCCAAAAAAATCGAAGAAGCAAGACATTCTTGATTATCACAGTGAAGGCCGACCTGGTAAAATAGAGGTAGTGCCTACCAAACCCAGCAACAGCCAGCGCGACCTTTCCATTGCCTATTCTCCCGGAGTTGCAGAGCCTTGTCTTGACATCCACAAAAACAAGGAAGACGTGTACAAATATACCGCCAAGGGCAACCTGGTAGCAGTTATAACCAATGGTACTGCCGTGTTGGGATTAGGTAATATTGGCCCCGAAGCCAGTAAACCCGTAATGGAAGGAAAGGGTGTACTCTTCAAAATTTTTGCGGATATTGATGTTTTTGACCTTGAGCTTAATGCCGATGATCCCGAGCTTTTTATACAAACCGTAAAGGCTCTTGAGCCAACATTTGGAGGAATAAACCTGGAGGACATTAAAGCTCCGGAATGCTTTGAAATTGAAAGACGCTTAAAGGAGGAAACAGATATCCCCACCATGCATGACGATCAGCATGGAACGGCCATCATTACAGCCGCTGCCCTGATAAATGCCTTAGAACTGGTTAATAAGAAAATCAGCGAAGTAAAAGTGGTATTTAACGGTGCCGGAGCCAGTGCCATTAGTTGCGCGCGCTTATATATTTCTTGTGGTGTAAAACCCGAAAACCTGATGATGCTGGACAGCACCGGGGTTATATCTACCAAAAGAGATGACTTAAATGACCACAAGGCAGAATTTG
Organism: Owenweeksia sp.; assembly: GCA_048267305.1. Classification (GTDB taxonomy): domain Bacteria; phylum Bacteroidota; class Bacteroidia; order Flavobacteriales; family Schleiferiaceae; genus Owenweeksia. The sequence goes on from JBLWXT010000013.1 coordinate 106,372, forward strand.
CCAGAGATACCGATAAGGTAAGCCTGGAGGAAGCGATAAATGGTGCAGATGTATTTGTTGGACTTTCAAAAGGTGGTGTACTGAAAAAGAAGATGGTGAAATCCATGGCTAAGGATCCTATTGTTTTTGCCCTGGCCAATCCTGATCCTGAAATTGCCTACAAGGATGCCATTGACACACGGGATGACATTATTATGGCCACCGGCCGTTCAGACCATCCTAATCAGGTAAACAATGTTTTGGGATTCCCATATATTTTCAGAGGAGCACTGGATGTGCGCGCACGGAAAATTAATGAAGAGATGAAGCTGGCTGCGGTAAAAGCCATTGCCGATCTTGCCAAGGAACAGGTTCCTGAAATTGTAAACCTGGCATACAATCAGGCCAATCTTCAGTTTGGCAGACAGTACATTATTCCAAAGCCTTTCGATCCACGCCTTATCTACAAAGTTTCTCCGGCAGTAGCCAAAGCCGCTATGGATAGTGGTGTAGCCCGAAAGCCAATCGAAGACTGGGATGCATACAAGGAAGAGCTTATTAAAAGACTGGGGCGTGACGACAAGTTTATACGCCTGGCCCAGGAAAAAGCCCGCAGCAATCCTCAAAGGGTGATTTTAGCTGAAGGAGATAACCTGAAAGTACTCAAAGCAGCTCAAATTGTAGTGGAAGACGGTTTGGCAAAACCTATTCTGCTTGGTAAAAAGGAAATAATTGAGAAGCTCATAAAAGACAATAATCTTGGCATTGAGCATCTCCCAATTTTAGACACCTATGAAAGCCCGGAATACCTGGAGCGCTATGCCAATGTGCTTTATGAAAAGAGAAAACGCAAAGGTGTAACCTTGTTTGATGCCCGTAAAATAGTTAGAGACAGAAACTACTTTGGAGCAGCTATGCTTGAGGCAGGCGAGGCTGATGCCTTTGTTTCGGGCCTCACCCGAAAATATGGCGAAGTAGTGAAATCCTTGTTTGAAGTAATTGGGGCCGAGGTAGGAACCAAGAAGATTGCAGGCATGTACATTATGCTCACCAAGAAGGGCCCCATGTTTTTTATGGATACCACAATCAATGAAAGCCCATCTGTAGAAGAAATCGTGGAGATGGCACTACAGGCCTCCAGCATCATAAAACGCATAGGTATAACGCCAAAAATTGCCTTGCTATCGTATAGCAACTTTGGATCGTCAGACGGTCCGGAGCCTCAAAAAATGCAAAAGGCCGTAGCCATATTGCGGAAATACTATCCCGAGATGATTGTGGATGGTGAAATGCAGGCCAACTTTGCCCTGAACAACGAACTTCTCAAGGAGTCCTTCCCATTTAGCGATCTCGTGCAGAATCAACCCAACACATTTATCTTCCCAAATCTAGCTGCCGGAAACATTACCTACAAGATGCTTCAATCCTTTGGATCGGTAGAAGCACTTGGGCCAATTTTAATGGGTATAAATAAGCCCGCACACGTTCTTCAAATGGGTAGTAGTGTTAGAGAAATCGTTAATATGATTACCTTAGCTTGTGTGGATGCACAAACTCGAAAAAAATAATTTCAATCACCTTTTATGAAAGTTTTACTCCCTACCGATTTCTCTGAAAACGCTGATTTGGCAGCCCAATTTGCCATAGATATTGTAAAGCGAACCAACGGCCACCTTCTGGCATTACACGGATATGACCTTCCTTATGCTGAGCACAGCATGACCACCAGCCTGCTGGAGGAAATGAAGCTCAATGCGGATAACCACATGGCCGAATTCAAGAAAAATATTTTGGATCAAAGTGGTGTATCTCACGAAAGTGAGGTGCGAATGGGAAATCCCATCCGGCTGATAAAGGACTTTGCAAAGACCAAGGAAATAGAATTAGTGGTAATGGGCACAAAAGGTGCCAGTGGCATTGAGGAATTTTTAATTGGCTCTAATGCCGCTTCCGTTATACAAAACCTTGATGTTCCTGTATTGGTGATTCCGCCAAAATCTCAGGTAAAGCCCTTAAAAAAAATAGTGCTAGCTTCCGATCTTGACCTTAAAAAGAAAGAACGACCATTGCAGCGCCTTCGCAATTTTGCCAAGATATATGGTGCCTCTATCGAAATTCTTTACTTACAAAGCGATAGTGGAATAGGACTGGGTAACAGAAATTTCCTGGAGGAAGTATTGCATGACGTAGAACACAATTATTCTGTAATTAAAGCGGAAGGTGATCTCGACAAGGCCATACTCAACCATTGCGAAGCTAAAAAGGCCGATGTGGTTACCGCTATTACCAAGCGCTATGGTTTTTTTGAAGGACTATTTCACAAGAGCACAACCAGCAAACTGGCATACCACACACACATACCTATGCTGGCGCTTCACGAACCCAAATAAAACTTATCCATGTCACCTCCCCCTTGTATTAAGCAATTAATACAAGGGTTCAAACCGTTGTTCATGCATTATCGCTGGAGACAAATTCCGAACCCCACATCGTCAACAGTAGATCTTCTTGAGAAAAAACTGGGAATCGACCGTGCACTCTGTACAATACTCGCTCAAAGGGGGATCTCTGCATTTGACGAAGCAAAAGCCTGGTTTCGTCCTCAACTAAGCGATCTACACGATCCGTTTCTCATGTTGAATATGGACAAGGCTGTGGCACGTATCAACAGTGCCATTCAGCAAAATGAGCGCATCATGATTTATGGTGATTATGATGTTGATGGCACTACTGCCGTTTCGCTTCTATATTCATTTCTGCGAAAGCACTACAATAATATAGATACCTATATCCCCGACCGCTACAAAGAGGGCTATGGTATTTCCCTTGCCGGGATTGACTATGCTGAAGACAATGGCATCTCTCTAATAATTGCGCTGGACTGTGGCATTAAAGCAATAAAGCAGGTAAACTACGCTGCCGAAAAAGGTATAGATTTCATTATTTGCGATCACCACAGACCCGGAGATACCGTTCCGGCTGCAGCCGCAGTTTTAGATCCAAAACAGGAAAACTGCCATTATCCCTTTGATGAGCTCAGTGGATGTGGAGTAGGTTTTAAGTTAGTTCAAGGGCTTTGTAAAGACTGGAATCTTACAGATAATGAATGGCATCCCTTAATGGACTTGCTAGCCATAAGCATAGGTGCCGATATAGTACCTATAGTTGGTGAAAACCGAATTCTGGCCTACTACGGCCTGAAACTCATCAACTCAAAACCACGTGCCGGCATACAGCTACTCGTTGAGCTTACCGGCAAAAAAACAAAAGACCTTACCATTACCGATGTGGTGTTTATGATTGGACCCCGCATTAATGCTGCAGGACGTATTTCGCATGGCCGCCTGGCTGTTGAACTGCTTACCGGAGACGATACCAAAGTGATTGAAGAACTCTCTCAAATCATTAATGACCATAACACTGAGCGGAAGGAACTGGACAGCAATATCACCGCTTCCGCCCTTGAAATGATAGCCAACCAAAACGAAATAGATCGAAAATCAACTGTGGTTTTTGACAAAAACTGGCACAAGGGTGTAATAGGTATTGTGGCTTCACGGCTTATCGAAACCCATTATCGCCCAACGGTGGTTTTCACAGAAAGCAATGACGTGTTAGCCGGATCAGCACGTTCAGTAAAGGGCTTTGATGTTTACAATGCCCTGGATCAGTGCAGCGATGTGCTGGAGCAGTTTGGAGGACACATGTATGCCGCAGGAATGACCTTAAAAAAAGAACGTTATGAGGAGTTCAGACAACGCTTTGAAGAGGCTGTTAAGAGCTCTATTCTCCCCGAGCAGCTGATTCCCGAAATTGAAATTGACTGTGAAGTAGGTTTTGCCAATCTTGATTTTAAATTCTACCGAATACTAAAGCAAATGGCTCCCTTTGGCCCCCAAAACATGACCCCAACCTTTCAAACGAATGGTTTGGTAGATACGGGATACAGCAAAGCCGTAGGCGCTGATCAAACACATCTTCGGGTGGTTTTAAAAGATCCCAAGTCAAACATCACCCTTACAGGAATCGGATTTGGAATGGCAGAAAAAATGGAACTCATAAAATCCGGAAAGCCATTATCCGTTGCCTATCATCTCGAAGAAAATGAATATAACGGCAATGTAAGTTTACAAATGCGAATAAAGGATGTAAAGCTAACCGAGGAGTTGACTACTTGCCAATAGAGGCCATATACACATCCTTCTTTTTTGGCCTGTCTATAGACATATCGTCAAGTTTTACTTTGAGGTCATTCATCATGGCTTTATACTCCGCCATATATTCAGCCTTTACAGGTTCTGCCTGAGGTAGTTTTTCGCGAAGTGGATCCACCTGAGTTCCGTTTTTCCAGAAACGATAGCAAACGTGCGGTCCCGTAGCCAGGCCAGTGCTACCAACATATCCGATCACATCTCCCTGTTTTACCCGCTTACCTTTGCGCATTCCACTTACAAACTTACTCATGTGGAGATACTGAGTAGTATAGGTGGCGTTGTGCTTAATCTTTACATAGTTTCCGTTACCGCCAGTGTATCCGGCAGCTATCACCTCTCCTGTGGCAGTGGCCATTATAGGCGTACCGTGCGGAGCGGCATAATCAGTTCCCAAGTGAGCCTTCATTCTCTTAAGTACGGGGTGAAACCTTCTGGGGCTGTAACGACTGGAAATTCTGCTAAACTGAAGCGGAGCCTTTAGGAATGCCTTCCTAAGCGTCTTCCCATTTTCATCAAAATAGTCTGAATATTCGTCACCTTTCTTGAAATAGAATGAATAAAACGATTCTCCTTCATGATTAAAGTCGGCAGCCAAAATCCTGCCTACTCCTACTGATACAGTATCATCTATAAACTTCTCTTCATAAATAACCTTAAAGTAATCTCCCTTTTGAATACGAAAGAAGTCAATAGACCAGGCATACATATCTGCCAGGCGCATTGTGAGGTCAGGTGAAGCACCTTTTTCTATTAATGACTGGTACAATGAAGAGTTGATTTCACCACTAACCTCTCGGGTTTGGGTAGTCACTTCCTTTTGGCCTTTGTAAACACTACCCGAAGATTTAAGGTCAAAAACATAGTAGTCCACAGCCGAAGGCTGATATACCATGTAGCGCGCGACACGACTACTATCATTGGCTTCACAAAAAAGAGCATATGGCTTACCGCTGCGCAACCACCTTACATCAAATATATCCTTAAAGCCTGTTGCAATTGTGTTAATAACATCATATCCAACTCCATTGGCCATCAGTATATTTCCAAAACTTTCTCCATTTTGAACTACTGACTCAACCACTTCAAAAGAGTCTATCGGGAGGCCAAATTTATAATTCACCACTTGTACCTTCTCCTCCTTCAAATCCATGGATTGCTCACTGTCCTCAAGGTTTGAACCACTTGAGTTAAAGTAAAAACCACCCGCAAGAAATAGAATTATGCTTAGCGCAGATACTGATAGAACGAGAGCCAGTTTATTCTTCATGTACGAAATGACCAATTTGGGATAAATGTTAATAACTGAGGCAAATATATCATTTCACCTCATCCATTAATTCATTTTAACACTTGATTTTGAATAATATCAAACAAAAAAGGCTTGTCTCACATTTTGTTTTTTGGACCAACATCATTCAGAACGTCTACCACCCATTTCTTACCCCATTCATTTTTCTCAGCCTCGGTCCACAATTCAGGGTAAAAGATACGCTTTTGAAAACGCGGAGGTAAATACTTCTGCCAGTTGGTACCCCCGGTGCTTACCACATCATAGGGGCGTGCTGCCAAATAGGCCACCGAAGTTCTGTAATGCTGTAAGGGCCAGTTAACATTCACATTGAGGTCAAGAGCTCTCAACTGCTCCCTCATCTCTTCATCAGCCTTGCCAGCCTTGTCAAAGGCCTTATAAAGCTGCCATATGTTTTTTGTTTTAAGTCGATAGGCAAGCCCTACTAAAGTGTCTGAATACTTCTTTTCAAATTGCCTGAGGGTAAGTGTTTTTTCTCCGGTCTTCTCCATGGTGGCCCCCCACTTCCAGTAAATCTTAGAGTACATTTCTTCAAAGGAGGCATTGTTTGCACGCATCTCTTCCCTAAAATCCTTATTCACCAGATTGATCATATCCGTAGCACCAATCTCAATCATTCTATACTGACCGGATTGAAAACCACTGGCTGGTATAAGAGACATTCTAAACTTGAGAAAATCATCTCTATCCATACCTTTTTCCATAACTCCAAACGAGTGGGTTAGGGCGCTGAAATATCTATTGATACGTTTTACACGATCCTTAAAAAACGCAGGCTCCATCTCCTCTTTATCCGCAAGCTGGTATATTTCATGAAGAGAAAGCTTAAAGTATAATTCAGTAATCTGATGATACATGATAAATATCTCCTCATCAGGAAAACTGGTTTTGGGGTTTTGAAGACTTAATAAAGTATCCAAGTGGATATAATCCCAATATGTATTGTAATCTGCGTAAAGCAGCCCATCCAGGTAGGCAACCAATTCCTGCCCACTGGCCTGGTACTTTGTGGCAAGTTTTTTTATTCGATCTTCAATCTCCGTGCTAATCTCCATTATATCTTGATTATTGGGAGGCCAAAATACGTAAACTTACTATTTGAAATCCATGGGGTAGAGATTGTTCCTATAGTCTTCAAGATCCATCTTAATGCTACCCACCACAAGTTCGGCCTCTAACCTTACCGGAATTTTGTTTTTGTCATCCGTAACCCATAGAGTTATACCTTCCTTATCTCCAAAAACACGACCACTCTGAACTACCGGAATAAACTTCTTACACCTGATTTTTCCGAACTTCGTTTTTACGGTTTCCGTTCCCAAATATTTGTACTTAAAGCTAAACGGCTCGTGATCCAAAAACATATCAATGGGAATCGTTTGCCCTTTTTCCAAACCCTCGGTAGCTAAGCAACGTGAATAATAAAACGTACTCAGGAGGTCTTGAGCATTTTTGGGTATGGAGTAGGTTTTTACCGGCTTTTGATCAAGGTCGCGGACATTATTGTTGTAGTGATCAAACACGAGATGGCGCTTTATCTCATACCCTCCTTCATTTACATCTCTCACAAACTCCCAAGGCACCAGTGCCTCAGTATCGAGGTAGGTTTCATAGGTGTCTCTGGTTTTAAAAAACCATTCGGCCATACCTACAGATCGTCCTTTTCCTGTCATGTAATACACAGGCCTTCCCACCTTAGTGGTTTTGGATTTCACACTAAGTTCAGCAATGCCCGCATCTATAATCCCATAGTGGATTCTATATTTGAGATATTCCCCCACCTTAAATGAAGTATTATCCATTTTGCGAAGAGGCTCGGATATTCCTTCAACCTGGGATGTACTGCTATTGATTGTATCGGTTTTACCCAAAGGCAAAACGGCTGCAAAAGCAAGAAAAACTGTTGTAATAGAAAGTATTCTCATGACAATGATTTGACTGAGAATTACAAAACAGGTGCCAGAATGTTTTAGCGACTTCCGCCCATATGATCGGAGATGGTACCTCTTACCGCACCATACATATTGTCAATAGCACTATCATAACCTGGAATAAGGTCGATATTAAAGTAACGTTTTATTTCCAGCAGGGCCAGTATGCAGATAATAAACCAGGTTATCATCCCTGTGGTTTTAAAGATAATGGATACGTTTTCCCAAAAGAGCAATTTATCCACCCTTTCATGGGGAGAGGCCTTAACCTTGAGATTTGTGCGCGTAGGATGTAGAGTAGATTCCATATGCTGATTAGTTTTTAGATAATCAACAAAGTTAAAAAACAACAGCCTTATATGTGCTAGTTATCAATATTTTAAGCCTTTTTAGTGCAAAAAAACAGCAGAAACCCAAAAAGCACCAAAGCAAACCACTGACAATCAATTAGGTGACTTTAAATAGATAATTTTTATCGCTTGAAGAATATCTATAGAACAGGTAGTAAACGCGAAGATTGAGTGAGTTTTTGAAGCACTAAGAACTGAAAAAACCTGTAAAAGTTCCTCGTGCAGTACCGTAAGCATCATCCACCGAGCTATTATACCCTGGAATGACATCAATATTATAATAGCGTTTGACTTCCAGCAAGGCTAACAAAAAGACTGCAAGCCATGCCATAATCACCGCAAATTTCACGGCTATCTTTATGCCCTCACGAATTGAAAAACTGAAATAGTGAAAAGGCCGCCTAATGAGGCTGGGTTTGTAATTTGAAGACATTAGTATGAGGAGTAAGAGTTTCGCCTCTAATATCTCCTAAATAACTGATATAAAAAAGTTTAGAACATCCTTCAGGATCACAAAACCACCCTGAATTTTGAATATCTTCATGAGTTAATTCTCAATCATTTATATCACATAATAATGATTTTACAACAATCACAATACAATATTGACAATTTTACCCGGCACAACAATCACTTTTTTTGGCGTATTTCCCTCCAGATATCCCAAAGTTTTATCCATTGCCAGGATATGATCCTCAACTTCCTTTTTTCCCATAGATAGAGGTAGTGCTTCCTTAAAACGCATCTTACCATTAAAAGCTACCGGATATTCAAAGTTATCTTCCGTTAAATATTCTTCATTATGAATTGGAAATTCAACCAAAGAAACACCGGGCTCATTACCTATTGCCAACCATAGCTCCTCGGCTATGTGTGGAGCGAAGGGAGAAATAAGCACCACCAGTGGCTCGAGTATTTCACGCTTGTTGCACTTCAGGTCGTTTAGCTCATTTACACAAATCATAAAGGCGCTAATGGAGGTATTGAAGCTGTAATTTGAAATATCCGAATTGACTTTCTTAATCAATGTGTGCAGCGATTTAAGCTCCTTGTCATTGGGCTTCTCCTCGCTCAGCATCTCTATTCCATCCTTATGAAAAAGCCTCCAAAGCTTCTTCAGAAAATTATGCACCCCAACCATTCCGGCAGTATTCCATGGCTTGGATTGCTCCAATGGCCCCAAAAACATTTCATACATCCGCAGAGTATCGGCTCCATACTGTACTACAATGTCATCCGGATTAACCACATTGTACCACCTCTTACTCATTTTTTCAACTTCCCGTCCTACTACAAACCTGCCGTTTTCCAACTCAAAGCGGGCATCCTTCAGGTCATCACGCCAGGCCTTTACCGCATCAATATCCAATTCATCCGAAGCATTTACCATGTTAACATCCACATGTATGGGAGAACAGTTTTTGCCTTTTGCCAAACCTTTAGACCAAAAGACGTTTGTTCCCTCCTCCCTGTAAGCAATGGCGGAATATCCAAGAATCATCCCCTGATTTATCAGTTTCTTAAATGGTTCTTCCTGTTTTATACGTCCGCGATCCTTCAAAAACTTATGCCAAAAACGGGAATACAGCAAATGCCCGGTAGCATGTTCGCTACCACCAATGTATAAATCCACGTTTTGCCAATAGTCTTCAGCGTCTTCGCCAACGGATTTTTTGTCATTTTGAGGATCCATATAGCGTAAGTCATACCAGCTGCTACCCGCCCAACCCGGCATAGTTGTCAGCTCCAAAGGAAAACCTTCACCGTTGGGCACTATCCCTTTTTCAGGGTGATAATTCCAGTCATTAGCCCTTGCCAATGGCGGTTCTCCATCCTGAGTGGGCAAATATTTATCTACCTGCGGAAGAGTAAGAGGCAAATGCTCCTCCCTAACGCCCTTGGGAATTCCATTTTCATAATAAATCGGTATAGGTTCACCCCAATAGCGCTGACGCCCAAATATTGCATCCCGCAAACGGTAGTTAACCTTGCCTTTCCCATGACCTCCTTCTTCAATTTTTTCAATAGCCTTTGACACAGCCTGGCTGACATCCAATCCATTCAAAAAATCAGAGTTTATAAGAGTACCTTCCTTAGCATCGTAAGACTCCTTGGAGACATCACCTCCCGAAACCACTACGGGAATAGGCAGATCAAAATTCTTTGCAAAAGCATAATCGCGGCTATCATGGGCCGGCACTGACATCACGGCACCTGTTCCATAAGAGGCCAGCACATAATCACCAATCCAGATAGGTATTTCATTTCCTGTAAAAGGATGAATGGCATAGGCACCTGTAAACTGACCACTTACGGTTTTTACATCTGCCATACGGTCGCGCTCAGTTTTACGGGCAGCTTGCTCTTTATACTGAGCAACACTGCTTTTGTAAATATCCCGGGTTATAGCATCCACAAGGGGATGCTCAGGAGCAAGCACCATAAAGCTTACGCCAAAAATGGTATCAGGGCGGGTAGTGAATACCTCAATCTTATCCTCAGAATTTTTAATTGGGAAATTAACAGATGCACCTTCCGAACGACCAATCCAGTTGCGCTGCGATTCTTTTAAAGATTCCGGCCAATCAATTGTATCCAAACCATCAAGTAACCTCTGTGAATATGCCGAGATACGCATACTCCACTGCAACATTTTCTTTTGTACAACAGGATATCCTCCCCTTTCACTAAGACCATCCTTCACCTCATCATTGGCCAAGACCGTACCCAGCTCAGGGCACCAGTTTACCGTTGATTCATCGCGATAAGCAAGGCGATAGTTCTGTAAAATTCCTTCCTGAAGTTCATCATCATAGCCCGCCCACTCCTCGGGGGTAAAATTCAGTTCTTCGCCTCCATGCGCCAGAGTTCCTTCTGTACCATGATTGGCAAAGCGGTTAACCAATTCAGCAATAGGCTCGGCTTTTTGACTTTCTATATTGTACCAACTATTGAATAATTGCAGAAAAATCCACTGAGTCCATTTGTAAAAATCAGGATCAGAAGTACGCACCTCACGAGACCAGTCGAATGAAAATCCAATCTTATCCAATTGACTTCTATAGCGGGCAATATTTTCTTCGGTAGTTACCGCGGGATGCTGCCCGGTTTGGATAGCATACTGTTCTGCCGGCAGGCCAAACGAATCATAGCCCATTGGGTGCAAAACGTTAAAACCCTTATGACGCTTGTAGCGCGAGACGATATCAGAAGCAATATATCCCAGCGGATGACCTACATGCAGGCCTGCTCCCGAAGGATATGGAAACATATCCAGCACATAGTATTTGGGTTTTGATGAATCATCCTCGGCTTTGAAAGTTTGATTTTCAGCCCAGTACTTTTGCCACTTCTGCTCTATCTCACGAAAATTATACTCCATTTTGATCTCCTGATTTTGGGAGTGCGAATTTAGGGGAAAGCTGTTAAGTAACGGCTATTTGAAATGCCGTACATCCTTACCACCATTTTAAAACAGCGACATATAAACATGCGTTATAAGGCTTGTGCAAATAAAAATAGCCGACAGCCAAAAGAGGCAATCGGCTATTTAGCAGCAACGTAGTTAATGGGGTTAACTTATGCCAATAGCCTGTTGAAATGAATCATATGTACCAAACATAAGTCCATGGCTCTTTGCCGGTTCAAAATCCGGATCCATTCCCGAAATATTGAAATCACGTGCGTAATTTTTTAAACAGGATTCAAAAAATCCCTGATGGTTGGTTTTTATATACACCACACCATTTTCATTAAACCGATCAGCACCCATAGGTTGATAGATTTTTAATGAATAGCCTTGCTCCTGTAAATAGGAATACATGGCATAATGTGTTTGAAAGATTAAATACATGGAAGAAATGGAAGTCTCCGATTGTAATTCAAGGCGCAAACATTTCATTTTATCTGTTTTCATAACTTAAAGATGCTTAGAGTTTCTACAGCAAATCTGCACAATCAATATTTTTAGTTTGTTGATTTTTAGATTACATGCAATTAAAATTCGGTAAAGTGCAAATCGTTTTAATTCCCACCTCTATAATCAATTGGTCTTACTTTTACCCAAATCTTATCTCCGCTTTTGATTAAACTAAGAACACTCTTTTTCCTCCTCTCCATTACTGCAACAGCTTTAGGGCAGCAATACCACTTCTCCAACTTCAGCCTTAATGAGGGTCTTCCACAATCGCAGGTATTTGCCCTTTGCGAAGATCAGCGTGGCTACATCTGGATGGGAACCAATGGTGGCGGACTAAGCATGTTTGACGGTTTTGAGTTTAGCACCTACACTACCAAAGATGGCCTGCCAAGCAATTACATCCTGAGCCTGACTGAAGATCATGAGGGTAAACTTTGGATAGGGACAAACAATGGCCTGTGCCAATTTGATGGAAAAGAAATTAATACCTACCCCCTATCAGAAGGGAAAATTTCCATCACCTGCATTTTAGAAGATAGCCGAAAGCGCCTTTGGCTGGGCACCACCAATGGTATTTACCGAAAAAGCAAAGATGAGTTTCTCCGCTTCCAGCCAAATTCATTTCCCGAAAAGGGCATTGCCATCAACTTTATTGAAGAAACTAAAGATGGCCGCATTTGGATTGGAACCAATAACGGAACCTACATTTTGGAGGGGAGCAAAACGGAGCACCTTACCACTAAAAATGGTTTGGCTAGCAACCTAAGCCAAAGCATGGGTTTTGACTCTACCGGAAACCTGTGGATTGGGAGCTACGGCCGAGGTGTTGACCTCATAACATCAGAAGGCATTAAAAACATGAATGGCCCAACAAGCCTTACTGGCACAGCCGTATTCTCCATCCTTTGTGATAAAGATGGTATGGTATGGATAGCCACTCAGGAGAAAGGGATTTGCAAATTCAACCCAACGGATAGCAGCCATGTTTTCCTCACTGAAAGAGACGGGCTGGCCAACAACCATGTGCGAAGTATGCTGCACGACAGATGGGGAAACTACTGGATTGGCACCTCAGGCGGAGGGGTGAGTAAATACGCAGGGCAACAATTTGAAAAATACGGGAAGGGCCATGGACTTCCCGGTAGCTACATCTACTGCATGGCTGCCGATTATGAAAATAACCTTTGGGTGGGCGCCACCGGAGGCGGAATAAATAAACTTAGCGGAAATACCTTTACCCGCTATGGTAGTGATTCGGGCTTTGTTGATGATAAAATCCGTACCGTATTTATTGATTCAGACAGCCTGATTTGGCTTGGGATTGATGGAAAAGGCCTGGCTAAATATGATGGGGATAGCTTTATAGTTTACAATGAAAAACAGGGCCTGGCCGGCAACTTTGTAAAGAGCTTTGATGAAGACTCAAAAGGAAGAATTTGGGTAGCAAGCGCAGGTGGTGGAATTACCATGATCTACAAGATCAATCCCATTTCTGGCGGGTTTAGCATGACAAAGTTCAACACCACCAATTACCTCAAGAGCAACCGTGTAATTCAGGTGCACGTTGATAAACGGGATAGAGTGTGGTTTGCCAATCAAACCACAGGTGTGGGTGTTTTTGAAAATGATTCCACAGTAAGGTATTTTTCCAAAAAAGAGGGACTTGCGTCTGATGACGTACGCTCGCTGGCTGAAGATCAGTTTGGCAACCTTTGGATTGGCAGTACCGGTGGGTTGAATGTTATTCCACTTTACGGGAAGTCCTTTGAAGTACACTCCATTCCTTCATCAGAACTAAGTTCTGCTAATATTTACCAGCTTGTGGCTGATGCCGAAAACCACATTTGGGTAGGTACAGAAAAAGGTTTGGATAGATTGAAAATTGATACAACGCTAACCATTTTGGAAAGCACCCACTTTGGCAGTGACGAAGGCTTTACGGGAGTTGAAACCAACCTCAACGCAGTTTGCCTTGACAAGGCTAACAACCTTTGGTTTGGCACAGTGGACGGCCTCTTTCGCTACCTCAGCCGGGCAGATGTTAAAAACAAAACCGCACCTATCCTTAACTTTAAGGAAGTCAGCCTGCATTACATTTCATTGTCCAACACCACCTATGATAGCCTGTACAGCAATGGTTTGGCTATTCAATTTGATCACGATGAAAATCACCTGACTTTTGATTTCTTAGGTATTACCCAAACCATTCCTGCTAAGGTAAAATACAAATGGAGACTTGTGGGGCTAGAGAAGGATTGGTCGCCACCGGCAAAAAGAAACTCCGTCACCTACTCCAACCTCGCTCCAGGCAAATACACTTTTGAGGTATTAAGTGCCAACGAAAATGAGGTGTGGAATACCGAGCCACTGAGATTCGAATTTGAAATTAAAGCTCCGTTTTGGCAGAAGGGCTGGTTTAGAGTAGTGCTTCTATTTGGGGCGTTGTTACTCATCGTGATTATTACAGCCGCTATCATTAGCCAGATCAACAAAAAGAGCAAAGAGCGGCAGGAAAAACTAAAAACAGAACGCGACTTGATTTCCTTGGAGCAAAAGGCGCTGCGCCTGCAAATGAACCCCCACTTTATTTTTCATACACTAAACAACATTCAATCGCTTATTGCCACTAAAGATGAAGCCACAGCTCGGCTCTATCTTTCCAAGTTCTCTAAGTTGATGCGACAGATTTTAGAGAACTCTCGCAGCAATGAAATTACACTGGAGAACGAAATAGAAACCCTGGGAAACTACTTAAGCATTGAGCGCTTTTGCCATGACAACTCCTTTGAATTCAACATTGAAGTGGATGAAAACCTGGAAACGGCTTTTATAATGATTCCACCCATGATATTGCAGCCCTTTGTGGAAAATGCCATTGTACATGGCGTTGCTCCTTTGAAAGGAGGCGGACAAATAAGTATCTCATTTACTGAAAATCACGGCTCACTTATCTGCACCATCACCGATAATGGAATAGGGCGAAAAGAAGCCGCTAAACGTGTTGATACGGCTCATAAAAGCACAGCATTGGCCGTAACTCAACAGAGATTAGCTATGATTAATCCTGATGGCGAAAGTGTGGTGATTGAGGATTTGGAAGAGGGGACAAAGGTTACGGTGAAGCTAAGCTGATGCTTTAATACATCATCACCCAACTTTTCTATAGCGTGAATTTATGTGCGCTGTTTATTTATTTTAGATGCATGAAAAATCTGCTTCATTAAGTTGGCGAACGCCCCGCCTGGCCTTTATATGTTAAAACTTGCAGAGAGCAATAAAATAGTCTTCCGACAAAAAATCATCATCCAATGAAAAAATCAATACTTCTACTTTTTGTTTTTGCCCTTTCGTTTAGGGTATCAGCCCAATATCATCAAATCGCCAAGCAGGGGCGGGTGTGGTACACATACGTACAGGCTAGCTGGCTTGGTAACTCCACTATGGTTTTGGAAGTTAAAGGTGATACCCTTTTAAATGGTGTTCAGTATTCTCTTTTAGTCAGAAATGATTCAATTAGAAATAATCCTGGTCAGGCTGCACTGATACTGGAGGACACAACGGCTGGAAGTTTAACGCTGTATGAAATTGCGGGAGGTACTCTTCGGGATACGATCCACTATGATTTTAGTTTAAGTCAGGGAGATACACTCAAAGTTAAGGGCAGCATATCATCACAGCCCTCAAATTTCATAGCAGATTCAGTATTCTACAGAACGGATTTTAATAATGTGCAGCGAAAGGTGATTTGGTTAGTTGGTGCTGATCCTAATACCTGGTGCCATAATCGTGTGGTTTCAGTATGGGTAGAGGGAATTGGAGCTACCACTTACCTAGGATATCCCTACCCCGACTGCAATGCCATAATTGAAGCGGGCTTTGAACTGAAATGCGCTTTTGATGGTAACACTAAAATTTATGGAGACACGGTAAGCACGTGTTATAAAATAGGGCTGAATGAAATCCGGGCACATCAGTTAAGCTTCTACCCCAACCCAGTAAAAAACAAGCTTGAAATCCAATCTGAATTTCCCGTTGCCAAAGCAAGCCTGTTCTCTTTGAATGGCACTTTAATAAGAGAGCTTACAGAAGTGCGGGACGTCATAGATGTTTCGGCTTTAAAGCCAGGTATTTTTATTTTGGAGTTTACCGATGTAGATGGTAACGTGGGCAGGTATAAGGTGGTGAAGGAATAGAATGTTGGGAGATAGAAATAGGGATTAAGGCTAACATCTACTATAGGTCAAAGTAAATCCAGGATATTCCTCGCTCCATGAAGCACACGCGCAATCTCAACTCCATTTTCAACTGGGAAGTAAAAAACCAAATACTGGCCTACATTATATTGATGGAGATTGTTCGAATACTCAAATTTGGCAACTCCTATTTTTGGGTTAGATGATAACTTATTGAAAACACCATTTAGCCTTGAAATGAAACGTTTTGCATTTAGCGGGCTCTTATTTTTTACCGCTATGTAATACCATATTTGATAAAGGTCTTCTTCTGCCCGTGGCCTTATACTAACCATGTAATAAGGGTTAAGTCAGTTCGGCTCTACTTTCTGCTCGCCTCAAAAAGCTATCCATATCCCACTCCACGGCTTCACCACTATCTATTCCTTCCCGTATTTTATTTTTGAAATACTCGATTTGTGCCTTTTGCTCTTGCTCCTGCACTTCAAGTAGCCTCAGGGCCGCGCGGATAACCTCGCTGGCTGAGTTGTATTTTCCAGACTTTACCTTCTCATTAATGAAGTCATCAAAATATGGATTAAGCGATACGTTCATATTTTATTGGTATTAGAGACACAAAGATAGCAACGAATAACAATTATTGTTATTGAAAAATCCTATTCCACCAATCCCTCACCCGACTTCGTTTTCTTAAAGTTATCCTTTGGCATTTTATCGCCTTCCACTGGTACTAATTGAAATACCTGATCGCTTACCAATCGTTTCAGTTTAATCTCTAATAAGGTAGTGCTGTTTGGGTCAACCACCTTATCCATAAGCTCCGTATTGGCATGTAGCGTACAGGGCATGTATCTCACAAAACCTTCCTGAGGTCTTGGTATAATCATAATCCCCAACTCAGAAATACCGGGATGTGCTTCCCTTAATACCTTTTTACTTTTTGGATCAATTACCGCTTCGCAACCCACCATCAAATCAAAATTGAAATAGTAGGTTATAACGTTTGGATAGTTTCTGTTGCGCTGTCTGTCTTTAAAAAAGCCTTCGGGTAAATTACCGGGGTCGTGATTTGGCCCGGTTAGCAGTAAATCAAAATCGCTAACAGGATAGCCCTGTTCATCAGTAACTTTAAAGATTACCTGAAAATAGCGATCATGAATAAAGTAGCGATCCTGCACAAACTTCTTTACCTGCTTTTCCACCAACTCCCGCTCCTGTACAATTATGTTTTCTTCTGCAAATATTTTAGTCAATTGATTGTACCCCGCTTTATCCTCAATCTGTATACATTTAAAAATGCAATCGATTGTCTCCTTGCTCTTCGTATCCTTTAGCTCCTTCTTCACACTATTCATTATTCCCATAGTGCTGCCTCCGTGTGCTTTCCCGGTAATTATCCTAAAGGCGGTTTTTGGTGCCTCCTGATACTTATCAATGTTTAGTCTATCCTTGGTCTGCGCCAGATTTATATACCGGGAGTTGAGATTAGCCGCTGCCAGCCTGATAACCCCATCACTACCCAGCTCACCCGTATAGGCATTCAGGTGATCATAAAATTTGCGATCTATGGATTGTCCGGAAAGGACAAAAGGAAAAGTTTGATCAATAGAAATATACTTATCCGCATTTATTATCCAGTCCTCATTTACTTCCCAGGCATCTTTGCTACCCAGCTCCAACCAATCTAAAACGCCCTGCCCCTGCTCCACGCCCTGAAACCAGGTTTTCATTCTACTCAACCTACCCTTGCCCAACTGCGCCAAGGCAGATCCAAAATTGGCTGGCGCCAACATTATCAGATGACTCATTGGGCAAACTCCCGGCTTACCGGCATAATAGAATTGAAACCACTCGCGAACAACCGGCCCGCCTGTGCTATGGGTAACGCAAATAAAGCGCTCGCCCTTGTCAAGCAAACCTTTGAGCTGGCTATGCACCGCAGCCTGAAAGGCGCGGCTAACATCTGCCACCTGCACCTCATCCTGAAAGCTGATGTATTTACCGAGGAAAATCTCCTCTACTTTCAAATTGATATTTCGTGCAACAGCTTCATTTTTGATACGAAGAGGAAGCTCGCCATAGGTAGTAAGATCAACTACGCTATAACCGTGTACAAATACTAAAGTTAAATTTTGGTTGGCCATGAGATTGGTTTTGGTTTGAGCCAATAAATGTACATGTTTTAAAAAAGTAACCTGTGACCTCACCCTCCGGGAAATATGAATACAAAACACTTCACGATATTTGACCCTCAACATTCAAACACTTGAACACAGCCCTAATAATAGACGACAATCAGAAAGCCCGCGATTTCCTTAAGCGGGATTTGGAGAAGTTTTGTCCGGAGATAAAAGTATTAGCTGAGGCCGATGGCGTGGTTACCGGCCTCAAAGCCATAAAAAAGCATAAGCCCGAAATCGTGTTTCTTGATATCCACATGGATGATGGAACTGGCTTTGACATTTTGGAATTGCTGGATAATATCTCCTTTAAAGTAATTTTCACCACAGCCTCTGATGCTCATGCTATTCAGGCCTTCAGGTTTTCCGCTATTGATTATCTACTAAAACCCATTGACCCTGAAGAGTTGGTGGTAGCTGTACAAAAAGCCGTAAAAGGAGCTTCGCTGGAAATGGAAAATGTGAGTATTCTAAAATCTCACTTAAAACAGGAGAGCAAAGGCGAGTTAAAAAAGATAGCCCTTCATACATCGGAGAAAATCCAGATTTGTGAGATTACTGAAATTATCCGCTGCGAAGCAGACGTAAACTATACCCACTTTAGCGTAAAAGGCGGAAACTCCATTTTGGTAACCAAAACCCTAAAACACTTTGATCAACTGCTTAGCCCTGCCGGGTTTTGCCGCGTGCATCAATCCCATCTCATCAATCTCTCGGAGGTGAAAGAATATGTAAAAGCCGATGGCGGATACCTTGTAATGAGCAATGGCGATCGTGTTCCGGTATCGAGCAGAAAAAAGGCAGAGGTTATAGATATGATTACCAGGAATCATGCTTAGGCTCACTATCCCGATTTCCAGCGGGATTAGTTCAGCCAACCATCTTGCCTGCTGCGGCAAAAGCGGTATTGTCAAATCGGGTTTTCACTAAAAAAAGGCCATCAGCTGTTACTCTGATGACCTTCTTCGTTTTCTCCCAGACCTAAATAGTCTGAGTGACCATGAAAACATTACTTTTTAAATACAGTGCTGTTGTTTATTAATCCACTAAACACACTTGCATCCTGTCCCGCAGGCACTACCGCTATTTGCACTTTAGAAGCCAACTCTTTGTTGATTAAGTAGCTGGCGTAAGTATTGTTTTCCTGAAACAGCCCTGCCAGTTTCACATTAGCCTGAAAGGCTATTTCTTCATTTTTCCTTTCTTTTTCAAGCTCCACCATGGCCAGGTCTGTTTGCTTTTGCACCTCAACGTTGTTCAGTTTTTTGTTCCGGTCGGCTTCCACCTGAGCAAACATCTCCCGTTGTTTTGCGTCAGCTTCGGCCATCAGTACTTGTCTGCGGGCATCAGCTTCAGCTCTTTTGGCAGAAACCTGCTTTTCGGTTTCGGCACTAGCCAACATGGAGGCTCTACGGCTTTGCTCCATCTCTGACTGAATTTTTGCCAAGCGGGCATCCAACTGGGCTTGCTCCACATTTACCTCACCCTGAGCAATAGCCTGCTCCTTTTGTGCCTGAGCATTTTCAAGATTTATTATGCTTTGCTTTTTGATGCTCTTCAACTCCTGATCCTGTAAAGCCAAACGCTCCTTCACCGCAGTATAAGTTGACGGAAACTCTATTTTGGAGATGATTACATCATTCACCTCAACACCTTTCTCACTTAAATTTTTGGTAAGATGATTTTTAAGGTTTTGGATAAAAGCCTGGCGCTGGGTGGTAAAAACGGAATCTACGTATTCATATTTATTGGAAACCTGACTTGCCAGCTCCATTTGTTTTGGCATGAGCACCAATGTATCATAGCGGCCTGAGCTACCAAATTGCGTTTCAAAAAGTTTGCTATCCTCAACTTCCCATCTGGTGGAAACCGAAATGGTAAGCGGCATACCATCTGCAAGGCGCACCCCCTCCAGTATTGATTTCGAAACAATCTGCTTACGAATGGGGGCCGTTTTAACCTCGTCTTTGCACGAAGTAACAATTACGACACTAATGGCAACTATGGCCAGTGCTACTAATCCTTGCTTTGCTGTTTGGGTAAATGTTATTGTTTTCATGGTATAAGTAATAAGTGTTATTTAAATTCTACTCAAACTTATATCCATAGGCACGTTGAAGCGGGCCAACTCTATTATCTAAGCAAAGCACTTTATTATTCGCAGTAGAAAATCAATTATTTGATTTTGCCCAGGCAAACACAGCTAGAACCTCTAAAGGAACTTTAATCCATCACCAAATATTCTCGTGGTACTTCAATGCAAAGTTTTTGGCTTTTTCTGCATCTATCTCACAATTGGAAATAACACCATGTTCCACCATTTTTTTAAACAGCAGCTTTTTGGTAAAGCCGTAAGAGGGGTCACCTAAATTTTATGGGGAGAAGTCAGTATAAAGTACTTTGGCCGGCAAAAAATAATGGAAATAGATAAGCA
>JBLWXT010000014.1:0-106684 GCA_048267305.1 Owenweeksia sp.
GCGTAAAATTGCTTTGGACCTTGGAAGCCTTCATTAGAAAAATGAGTGAAGTTATTCTTCTAATATACTGGCTTTCAGGGCTTTAAAATCCCGTTTAATCAGGCTTTTTTTAATTTCTTATCAATATTAAATTGTTGATTGGCAGGTGGTTAGGTGGTTTTTGTCATGTACTTAGGTTATGTACATAGGCTATTACTGTTTTAAACCTGATGTGGAATTTCATTATTTTTGGACAGGTAAAGTTAAACCTTGCTTACGATGAATTTTAGAGTGTTATTAGTATCCTTGTTAATAGGTGTTTTTGCCCTGGTTGGCTGTAAAAAAGAAGGCTCTAATCCTGTTGACGATACGGATGAAATGGAACGCCAACTGTTCGTATCCTTTCAAGCCTTAAATATGGCCAATGATGAGTTAATTCGAATCGGTGATTCACTTGATGTGTCTCCGCAGCAGGCAATGTTCCATGCACTTCCCTATCTTAAAAATCTTGACATAGTAGAAGATGTATATTTTTTGGATAGTACCTATTTGAGAATTACTACGATCGGGGGTTATAAAACTACATTAAGTATTAATGCGGTTGGGGTAGATGGTTTAAGCTTGTACAGAGGTAGTCAATCTGGATTGGGCAAGTTGGCCGCTTTTGACGGAAGTTGTAAAAATAAAATTGAAAACAAAAAGGTCCTTCTTTATGGGGCCTACCAAGAGGATTTTTATTTAAGCAGCGAATTTCAAAATGTGGTAAATACCATAAAAGGGGGAGATGTTGAAGTTGAAGTCACTGTTTTAAAGAATGAGGAATGTACTCTGGATATTATTGAAACTTTTGATCAATACGGTTTTGTGATTCTTGACACCCATGGCGAAATTGATGCGGTATTGTCAGGTACTCGATTTAGTTTGAATAAATCTGCAATTCCAGGGTCTGTGGATGCCTTTCTTGACATGTTGAGAAGCAAAGTTGGATCTAAGCATTTTACATCCTTCTTGAATAAGAACCTAAATTTAGGGTATAGCTATAAGTATAACCCATCTCAACAGAATCAGCAAGTATGGGATCAGGTAAAACAGGGACTTATTGGACAATATAATGTTAGCTTTACATCAAAAGGAATTCGTGAACTTATACCAGATCTCAGTAATACAATAGTTTTTGCTAATTGCTGTTATAGTGGTTTTAAGAGTAAATCATATATAAACGGAAATTTTTCTAGGACATGGGATCCTGTTCAGCCAGCATGGATGAGTAAAAATCCAATGGCATTTTATGGATATGAGGCAGCCAATAAGGGTGTGTCTTATAAAGCCGAAAATGAATTTTGTAAGAGTAATGAAGACACCTTAATTCATGCACTCCTCTATCACGGTGATAGCACGGGGAGCGCACATTTGTATAAAAACAGCATCAATGAATACCCTTGGTCTGCATTTTTTGGATGGCAGTGGAATGAAGGTCCGCTTCGCTTTAATCAATACGGAAAAGATAATTGGTGTTATGGTGTATGCGGAGAAAAACTAACTGACAAGAGAGATGGCCATGTTTATGAAACGGTTTGTATTGGAGGTCAAATATGGATGGCCGAAAATTTGAACTGGGCAGGAGCCGGAATCTGTTATGATAATGTGGGTGGTAATTGCGACATCTATGGTCGTCTTTACAGCATCTTTGAGTTGGTCAATAACCAAACTTCAATCAATGGAGATATTATTCAAGGTCTTTGTCCGGAGGGCTGGCATGTACCAAGCAGCTCAGAATATCAAACGTTAATTAATAATGTAGGTGGAGAATATAATGCTATGGTAGAATTACCAGTTTTAACATGGGGTGCAACTCCTCCGCTTCCAACCAATGAGCATGGTTTTAGCTTGTTGCCTGCTCAAACCGCATGGACAGATGGTAATAATGGCGGAACAGTAAAGTTTTGGACTTTACCGAGCAATAAATTAGGACAGACAAAACTTTGGACTTCTACCGGAAATGGAATTGTAGCTGGCGTGGAATCTTATGATTATGTTGATGCTACAACTACGACAAGTGTCAGCAGATACTTTAAAATCAGGTCAACTGGCCAGGATCCGGCATTTGCGGATTATATGTATTGCCGTTGTATAAAAGATAAACCATAACCCATGCCGTAGCCCTCCAAATCAAAAAACTCTATTCTCATTGTGCTGAATATAGTGGTTTTGCTGGGGCGGATATGGCCTGAAGGCGCACCATCCTTTTGCAGGCACTTTTAACAATTCTTACCGACCTCGAAATTGACTTTGCGCATAAGCTGAAAGACATACAGGCTATATATAATTTGGGGGTTTAGCCTTTGATTATAGAAACAGAAAACCCTCAGTTTTTTGACGGCTGAGGGTTTTCTGTTTTATAGACGGGCAAGTTTATCTCGCTAAATATCCGCCATCAATGGCATAGTAACTTCCGCAAACAAAGGAAGCCTTTTCGCTGGCGAGCCATAATGTAAGCTCTGCTACTTCCTCGGGTTTACCTAAGCGACCAATGGGGTGCAAGGCGGCCAACTGATCTTGTTGTTCCTGAGGCAGGTTTTTATCAATTAATGGGGTTTTAATAAAGCCAGGCCCTACCGCATTTACACGGATTCCCTTAGCGGAATATTCCAGAGCTGCATTTTGCGTAAGCCCTATTACACCGTGTTTTGCCGCTACATAGGCAGAGCTTTGTTCAAAACCTACCTGCCCTAAAATGGAGGCCATGTTAATAATGGATCCGCCTCCTGCTTTTAACATAGCGGGTATTTGATATCGCATGCCGTAAAACACACCTGAAAGATTTACACCTATTACCTTATCCCAACTTTCGATTGGGTACTCGCCAACGGGTGCTTGTGCACCGCCAATTCCTGCATTGTTTACAGCGATATGAACATCCTTAAATGCCTTCTGGGCTTCAGTAATTACTTTTTCACTGTCTTTAGGGTTTCCGGTATCAGCCTTCACAAATATGGCTTCAGCTCCTTTTTTCTTTACATCTTCCAGTACGCGCCTTCCTCCCTCTTCATCAATGTCTGTAAGTACTAAGCGTGCCCCATTTTCAGCAAAAAGTAAAGCAATGCTTTCTCCAATACCAGAGCCAGCTCCGGTAACTATGGCTGTTTTATTATTTAAAAGTTTCATTAGCTAAATATTTATTTTAATAATGAATTTGAAGGCTGAAAGTTCTGTCTTCAACAGACTTTATCCTATGATATATATCAGGTGACATTGATGCAAATGGCAAACTGGAACGGGATGGTAAACTTGTTGGCACAGATGAGCTCTCAACATTAAAAAAAATTGCAAATAGATTTTTACCAATGGAACAGGCTAAACCCGAATAGGTATATATGAACTACTTGCAGAGCCAAGTGTCATATCTTAAGTGTATTTAGTGATTCAATAATTATTAAACTTATAAAATGAAATTATCAATGAGACCATTGCCACGTCAACAAGCCCCCGATCTTTCAATAAATATATTAAGAAATGAGCTCTGGACCTTAAGTGATCAAAAGCCTGAAGCATTTACCATGATAGTGTTTTATAGAGGCCTGCATTGCCCTGTTTGTAAAAAGTACTTGAAGGGGTTGCAAGAAGTTTTGCCCGAGTATGAGGCCCGGGGAGTAGAGGTGTTGGCCATTAGTATGGACTCAGAGGTACGCGCCCGAAAAACGGCAGCCGATTGGAAAATGGATAAACTGAAAATAGGAT
Source organism: Owenweeksia sp. (assembly GCA_048267305.1). Classification (GTDB taxonomy): domain Bacteria; phylum Bacteroidota; class Bacteroidia; order Flavobacteriales; family Schleiferiaceae; genus Owenweeksia. The sequence continues at coordinate 3,718 of JBLWXT010000014.1, forward strand.
ACGGCTTGAAGGAGGAAGCCGCCAGAAGTTGGGGCCTTTACATGAGCAAGGGAATTAAAGAAGGCGAGCCGGATATGTTTAGTGAACCAGGCATGTTTTTAGTAAAACCTGATAATGAGATTTACTATGTAGCCATAAACTCTGCGCCTTGGGGCAGGCCAGATCTTGACGCGTTTGTGAAAAAGATAGATTTTATAGAAAAAGAGAACTATCCGGCCAGAGGAGAGGTAGAAGCTTAATGATAGAATTTGCTTTTAGGAGAATATGGCGAAGTAAAGATTAACCTTTCTTAAAGAGTATTTCCCGAACTTAATCCCCATTTTTGAAACTATTAAAACTTAAGATGAAGACAATTATAAATATTTGCATGCTTGTGGTGATGGCAGTTGGTTTTCAGGCCAACGCTCAGGATTTTCAAGGCGTGGCTACCTACCACACTTCTGTGTCCATAAGTCAGGATGACTTTAAAATAGACAGCAATGTGGCCAGTGCAGACCAGCAGGCGGCCATATTTAAAATGTTGGCGCCCATGCTTAAAAAGGAATACAATCTTACTTTCTCCAAAACCGAATCTATTTATAAGGAGGTGGAGAAGTTGGAACAAAACAGTATGCCTTTTCAAAGTATGTTGGATAATTTTATGGGAGAAGGAGGTACTTTTTACAAAAACATAAAAGCCGAGGAAAGCCTGAAACAAACTGAGTTTTTCGGGAAAATATTCCTGATTACAGATACCCTTGAAAAACTGGATTGGAAACTGGGAAAGGAATCTAAGGTAATTGGAAGTTATACTTGCTACAAGGCTACAGCCGAGCAAAAGGTAATTGAAATGAATATAGAAACCTCGGCAGAATCAGAAGACATAAAACAAGACACGATACAAACAGCCATAACGGTTACGGCCTGGTACACGCCTATGATTCCTGTGAGCCAGGGGCCGGGAAAATACTTTGGCCTCCCAGGGCTTATAATGGAGGTGAGCGATGGCCGCCAAACGGTGCTATGCAGTAAGGTGGTTTTAAACCCTGAAAACAAGGTAAGTATCGACAGGCCCAGGGAAGGAAAGGTGGTAACGGAAAAAGAGTATCAGGAAACCGTGCAAAAGAAGATGAAGGAATTTCAGGAAATGTATGGCGGTGGCCAGCAAAACCAATCAGGTGGAAACAGTAGCATCAAGATTCAAATTCCCAATTAGGCCGTGATCAACCCACCACCTATGATTAAAAACTATCTGCTATTATCAGTTTTCCTTTTTAGTTTTTCCCTGGCCTTTGGCCAAAAGGTGAAGATAGAGGGTAGCGTTAAGGATACTGCCGGAGCTCCTCTGGAAATGGCCAATGTGATTGCCCTTAGTGCAGCGGATACTTCCATGCTCTCATATGCCTTTACGGATGATCAGGGGCGCTACAGAATAACGGTCGACCAAACCACTGGTTACTTTTTAAGGATCAGTTACCTGGGATTTGAGCAGCAGGAAATTGCCATACAATTAAAACCTGGGGAGGATAAGGTGGTGCGAAACGTGGTTCTCAGGTCACTTAGCGTAGAACTACAGGAGGCTGAGGTGGTGGAGAATATCCCCATTATGATTTCTGGAGATACCATTAGTTATAAGGCCGATGCCTTTACCAACGGCCGTGAGCGCAAGCTGGAGGATGTGCTGAGCCAACTTCCCGGATTTGAAGTGGATGATAATGGCGAGGTGAAAGTGCAGGGCAAAAAGGTGGAAAAAGTAATGGTGGAGGGCCGCGACTTTTTTGATGGCGATACCAAACTGGCTACCAAAAATATTCCTGCGGACGCGGTGGATAAAGTACAGGTGCTTCGCAACTACAATGAGGTTACACCCATGCAGGGCTTGGATGGGGAGGACAGAATTGCCCTAAATATCAAATTAAAGGAAGGAAAGAAAAACATTGTTTTTGGGGATATTTCTGCGGAAGCAGGCCTTAATGAGCGATACCTGTTGCACCCTAACCTGTTTTTTTATTCACCCAAAGTGAGCGTAAACTTTATTGGGGATATGAATAACATTGGTAAACCGGCTTTTACTTCTCAGGATTATTTCCGCTTTAGCGGAGGGTTTAAAAACTTGGGTGGCAGAGGAGGAACCAACTTTCAGTTTGGAGCAGATAACCTTGGGTTTAGCACACAGAACAATCAGGCACGTGAAATTACCTCCAAATTTGGCGCGGCAAATTTTAGTTTCAACCCGTCTAAAAAATGGACAGTAAACGGATTTTTCATCGCCAATCAATCGCAAACACTTACGTCATCTGAAACCAGTCGCCAGTATTTGGTGGATACACTGGCTTTTACCGAAACGCTTACAACCGATGGGGTTCAGGAAAATAAGTCGGGCATATTTAAATTCAACACCACTTATACGCCCAGTAAAAAAGTACATATTGGCTATAAGCTCTTTTCCAAAATCTCAGAATCTGATGATGGAAACAAACAATTTTCGGAATCGGATTTGAGTGTGTTTAACCTACAAAATGATATTAAAACCAACACCAATCAAACGCCCTATGAGATAAAGCAAAACCTGGATGCCTACTACGATATTAATGATCGTAATCTGGTTTCGCTGGAGGTTCAGCATCTTTATGATTATAAAGATCCGGACTATCTTCAGAGCACCACCATATTGCCCTTCATTCAGGTAATTCCCTTACAGAACTCATCAGCACCTTTCAGGCTAAATCAACTAAAGGAAATCACCACCAATAAGCTGGATGCAACCCTCAATCACTATTTGATTTTTAACAATACCAATCACATCAATTTTACCCTTGGCGGGAGTTACACCGCGCAGCAATACACCTCCTCCATTAATGAAATACTACCGGATGATCAGGTGATTGTATTTGGCGGAGACAGCCTGAAAAATGATGTGGACTTCAGCCTAAGCGATATCTATGCAGGGGTACATTACCGCTGGAAGTTGGGCAAGTTTGAACTGAACCCCGGGCTCAATTATCATATTTATAGTATCTCGGATGTGCAGCCTGCCGGGAGCAATACGGAAAACCGCCAGTTTCTTTTGCCCGATTTACTAATCAAGTTTAACTTGAAAAAATCGGAGCGCTTACAACTGGATTATAAAATGCAGGCGCAGTTTACTGATGTAAACAATGTGCTCAATGGCTATGTCATTGCCGGCTATAACTCCCTTTTCAGGGGAAATCCACAAATACAAAATGGCTTGTCGCACAACATTACACTCTCGTACTACAACATTAATCTCTATAATTTCTCCAACCTGTTTGCCGGGGCCAACTACAGCCGCAGGATTGATGATATCACACAGGTTACACAATTTCAGGGTTTGGACAGAGTAAACAGCCCCATCAATGTAGATGGCACCAACGAGATTTTATCAGGGTTTGGAGGGTATGAAAAGCGATTCGGTAAATTGAAGGCTCAGGCTGGAGCTACCTTAAACTTTTCTAAAATTAACAATCTGATTAATGATCAGGAAAATCAGAGTACCACTTTTACACAGGGGTACAGGGCGTCTTTGGGGACGAATTTTAAGAAGGCACCTAATGTGGAAATAGCCTATAATGTGCTCATCAATAAATATGAAGGAGCCCAGGTGAGCAATACGTTTACCACGCACTCACCTTCCATAAATATAAATGCTGTGTTTTTGAAGAGCTTCACCTTTCGGGCAGATTATGCCTATAACTTTTACAAGAGCCCGGCTGGTTTGGGTAACACCGAGTTTGATTTTCTTAATGCCAGCCTCTACTACCGCAAAACGGATAAGAGTAAATGGGAGTTTAGCCTTCGTGGTTTAAACCTTCTTAGCACTGGAGTTAATCGCCAGGATAGCTTCAATGATTTCATTATCAGCACCACTCAAAATGATATTTTGCCCAGATATGTGATGCTGGGGGTGAAGTATAATATTTGAGATACTTGATGACCTAAAATGAATCGCTACATTTTTTTACTTGCCCTCGCTTTTTTTACCGGTTGTAATAACCAACGGGAGGTTTATACTTACGAGAACTCGGTTACAGGAGAAGAAATCACGGATACTCTTCCTTTTGGAGGTTTACGGGATTTTCCAGAAATAGCTAAACAAGATAATATTGATTCATTGATTAAGGGAATGATAAGTGAGGACTGTGTTTATGAAGCTGCTGTAGGGATTGGAGGCACATATACTAGAAATTATGCCTGTTTTGAGAGGTTGTATGAAATACAAAATGAAATGGACTGGTTCCTACTTTTTAAACATCCAAACCCTAATGTGAGGTTATATGCTTTTAAAGCGCTTGAAAACACAAACTCACTTTATGTAACAGACGCCAGAATAATACTTAGCGAGGACACAGCCCAGGTGTGTACATTTAGTGGCTGTCTTCAATTGACTATGCAATTAAGTCAAGTTATAGCGGTTCCCGAAAATGAATGAGATTTCACAATTAGTGGCTGCGGAATTCTAGTCCATTGAATCAGGAATGCCGATGTATCAATATGACTTATCGTAAATTTTTCAAGATTAATTGATGAAGAAGATCACGAGACGAAGATTTATAAAAACTACTGCTCTTGCTGGCTTGGGGCTAATTTTGCTCGATTCACTTTGGTTTGAAAAATATGTTATCGATTGGAATGTATTGGATTTTTCAAGTGATAAATCGGATAGACTTAAAATCATTCAAGTTTCAGATTTACATCTAAATGGTATTAACTCTTTCCATAAAAAGATCGCTATAAAGATTAATCAGGCTAAACCTGATTTGCTTGTTTTCACCGGAGATTCTGTTGACAAACAAGATGGAGTAGATTTTTTACAATCATTTTTGGAGCTACTGGACTTTTCAATTGAAAAGATAGCTATAACAGGAAACTGGGAATATTGGGGAAAGGTAGATTTGGCAAAGCTTAAGCAAGTTTATAAAGCAAGCAATTGTGTCCTTTTAATTAATGAAAATGTAAACCTTTCCATTAGGGAGAGGGAAATATCTGTGATCGGTTTGGATGACTACGTTGGAGGTAGTCCGGATTTAAAAAAAGCGATTGCGGGTGTTATTCCTGAAAGTACACACCTCGTTCTTTCGCATTGCCCTGAGTATCGAGATGTCATTTCTAGTGAGAGCCTTGAATTTGATATTGATTTAATTCTTTCAGGTCATACTCATGGAGGGCAGATTAATCTTTTTGGATATGTACCGTTTAAGCCAAGAGGAAGTGGGCGATATCTCAAAGGTTTGTATTCCGATTACAATCCCAAAATGTATGTTTCTAAAGGGATAGGCACAAGTATATTACCCATTAGATTTGGGTCACGAGCAGAAATTTTGGAATTCTATATATAATTATAGTGTCAGGCTTTGCTGAGTTTATGTCCGACATTAGTGGGTCTCCGCGTGCCTCAGCGAACTCTGTGTCTCTGCGTTGAGGTAAGTATTCTTCACCGCAGAGGCGCCAAGAGCGCAGAGTTTTCGCAGAGTGGCTACAGTACATCTTTTGGTAGCCAATTTCCTCTGCGTTCCTCAGTGAACTCTGTGTCTTTGCGTTGAGGTAAAACTCAGCCCAAGAGGTAGGTTTTTAGCTAATTTTAATTGAGGATTTTTTCCAGCTCCGCAACCGCCTTTTGATCTGCGTAGCTCCAACTATCAAAGGGGCTGAGTTTCGCTCTTTCTGCAATATACCTTTGACTTCTATTGATTAAATCGGATTTGAAATCTTCAATATCTGTAAACCTGATCCACCGTACTTCATTGTTGTTATGATACCGGATTTGCTTCTCTACCTTATCCAGATTGGCGAAGATTACCGGATATACCTGCGGATTGAGATTGAGGTAGTTGTTTACATCAATTTCATTGGCCACTTTATGGTTGAGGTTTACCCTGGCGATAAGGCCATCCCAGTTTACGGTAGCACAAAGAGCAAATAGAATCAGCGCAAAGCTTGAATTTGCCCTTAGCAGGAAGGCGCTGTTTTTCTTTTTAGAGATTTTAATGAAGAGCGTAATGAGCCCAAAAGCCACCATGCTAAGGAATACCATTAATCCAATCCGGCCACTGGCCAGACCATGAAAGTTGATATACTGAACTGTGCGGATTACCACAGAAACCGCCAGGATTCCATTTTGAACAATCCAAACAATAGCCAGGGTTTTCAGTAATTTACTATTGGGGTAAAAGTTGAGATTCTTTCTGAAAAAGTAAAGAATTAGGCCCATGCTTATAAGCAGGGTAATGATGAGGTAGCCCACGCCATCGTGCACAAACTCCTTAAGGCTAAACTCGGCAGGTACCATAAATTGAAACCATACCCACTTTACATCAATAAAGTTGACGATGGCAAAAAGCACATTGAGGGATCCGAAAAGCATGAGCGCCACTATATACTCATGCTTAAGGTCATTTACACCAAAGGAGGTTTTGAACTTACGCTTTGTCCTTGCAAGAGTGGATGTTGGACTCAAAGTGAACAGGGTTTTGAGTTTGGTGGAGAAAATCCAGCGGACGATGATAATACCGAGGATGATGAAGAAGATATAGGTCCAGGAGATTTCTTCGAAGTAACTTAAGAATCGACCAAAAACAGTTTCACTCCAACCGCGGAATATGGAGTTGCCACCTGAAAACATTAGGATGTAGAAAGTAAAAATCAAAATAGGAATAATCGCCAGACGAGTGTATAGCACTCCGGCAGGACGCCTTTGGCCAGCCACCCAAATAGGGTGAGGCATAATGGAGTTTTTCCAGCCAATGAACCCATAGAGGCTATTCACAAAATTTTCGAGAACGGAGGTATGCCGTAACCTTAGGTAACCGAAATAAGTAATAAAGGAGATTATGGTAACCACCAGGCTTACAGATGAGTTTACAAAGAGCAGACTTGTGGCACTTATTAAATAACAGATTCCAAAGAGGGCTTCCTGTTTTGTAATGCTGCGGAATCCATTTTGGACGTAATGCAGAACAACGGCAGCAAGTGTAAATAGCACCAGATTTAGCCCAGATTCTTGCTGCCAAAACAGGTTGTGAAATAATACGACAAAGGCAATGAATAACAGGTTGTTTTTCATGTTAGCGGTTAATTTTATACTTCAAGTTAACGATACCTGCATAATATGTAGTGCCTTAAGGGAATGTTAAAAACCAAAAAAGGCGACCATGGGCCGCCTTTCTATTTATAGGGAATGGGTTAATTATGCTTTAACCCGCTTTATAGAACACCCCTTCTCTTGCGTAGTAGGAGTGGCTATTTTTTCGCCTTTGGCCAATTGGCTAATGGCATCATTTAAATAAGCTTTAGTAGCCTTTTTCTCTCTGTTTTCATACTTATCGTTGATAGCACCGCGGTACACCAATTCCATTTTGCTGTTGAATAAATATACATGTGGAGTGGTTTTTCCTCCAAAGGCATCAGCAAGCTTGTGATCCTTATCAACTAAGTAGGGCGTATTATAACCGGCATCCATATAATGTTCCTTCATAGCTTCAAATGAATCCTCATCACCGCGCTTTGCTTCATTGCTATTGATAAGTACCATCCCGATTTTGTTGGCTTTGGTAAGCTCACCAAGACCTGGGTAAGTATCTTCCCAGCCAATTACAAAGGGGCAGGTGTTACAGCTGAATATCACTAAAAGGCCATTGTCCATCTTGGCATCATTAAGGCTCATATCGGTACCGGCAACATTTTTCATTTTCACATCGGTAAGTGGAGCCTTTGCACCAATACTTAGCATCTCTTCACCTTTAAAGGCAACGGATGCGATAATCATTAAGGCCAGTGCGGCCAAACCAAGTTTTTTCATAGTGTGGATTTTAGATTTTCGAAAATAGTAATAGATTCTTTACGTGAAATGATTTTAACAAAAAATTAATGTTGCAACACCAAGGCAATTTTCCTGCCAGTATGTGTGAGCAAAAAAAATCGAAGTGCCTTTTATGACTTCGCTTCAAGATGATTCAGTTAGACAGCCATCTCAAGGGGAGGTTAATGCTTAACCAACTTTATCAGGGGGGTGTTATTTGTATATATGGTTACTGCCATTCATAATCCCTTACTTAAAAGGTATAGTATCTAAAACATGGTTAATAGCTTGCAGCCGGGCTTTTGATTTTTCATTCGCATCTATGATGACCCAAGGAGCATGTTCGGTGTTTGTTTTCTTAAACATCTCGTCTTTATACTGGGTATAATCGGCCCACAGTGCCTGGGCTTTTTGGTCTACGGCAGTCATTTTCCATCGCTTAAGTGGATCTTGTTGGATATCCTCAAACCGCTTTGCTTGTTCCTGTTTGGTTATGGAAAAATAGAGTTTGACCAGATGTGTATTGGATTGCACCAGCATCTTTTCAAATTCATTAACCTGAGTCATAAAGATTTTATACTCTTCATCCGTACAGAAATTGTTGACGGGCTCCACCCCAGCGCGATTGTACCAGCTTCGGTCAAAAAACACTATTTCCCCGGGCTTTGGCAATTGGTTGATGTAGCGTTGAAAAAACCACTGTTTTGTTTCATCATCCGTAGGCTTATCCAAAGCCACAATTCTGTAATGCCTTGGATTGATGTGCTGCGTAAACCTTCGTATAGCACCGCCTTTGCCAGCAGCATCGCGTCCTTCAAACAGAATTACTATTTTCTGGTCGTTTTCAATAACCCAGTTCTGAAGCTTAATTAAGGCCTCCTGTTTATCCCTTAGTTCTAAAAGGTACTTCGTCTCACTTAGGGCTCGGTCCAGCTTTACCTTTTTATTTTTCAAAAGGGCGTGGAGACCAAATTTGGAGTTTAGTATTTTAAGGTCTTTTGCTGATAATTCTGTGTTACTCATGGTGGTAGCGTATATTAAATATCAATTTGAACCACACTTCTATGGTACCTCATAATCACATTGGGGTCGGGGAGGATCGGGATGTTTGATTCACCCTTGCCGGTATAGTCAAATTGGGATAATACATAGCGCATACTTTCCAGGCGGGCTTGCTTTTTATTGTTAGTTTTTACAATAATCCAGGGGCTAAAATTGGTATGTGTTTTACTAAACATTTCCTCTTTATAATGGGTGTAGTCGTTCCATAGCTCCTGACCTTTCATATCCACTGGGCTAAATTTCCACCGTTTTAGGGGATTACTTAATCGAGCTTCAAAGCGGTTCTTCTGTTCATCCTGTGAAATGGAAAACCAAAATTTTATGATTTTTAGATTGTTCTCATAAAGTAGGTGCTCAAACTCCGGAACCTGCACCATAAACTTGTTGTATTCGGCCTTTGTGCAAAACCCCATTACAGGTTCCACTACTGCCCGGTTGTACCAGCTGCGGTCAAAAAACACAATCTCTCCAGGGTTGGGCAGCACCTTTACATAGCGCCTAAAATACCATTGCCCCTTTTCTACTTCTGTAGGTTTGGTTAAAGCTACAACGCGAGAAGACCGGGGATTCAAATGTTCCTGAAACCGCTTTATTGCCCCGCCTTTGCCAGCAGCATCCCTGCCTTCAAAAATTATCACCACCCGCATTTTATTTTGGGCTATCCATTTTTGGAGATTCACAAATTCCGATTGCAACATCGAAAGCTCCATTTCATACTTTACCTTATCCAGTACTTTAGAAATGGGGATGTTGTGCTTACTGGCAATAGAGATTAATTGTTTTCTTGTTTTGGCTTTTAGTAATTGCTCTGCGGTAAACGGCATTCGTGTTGATTTTTGTATTTGGGCGTGCAGTAAATATAGGGCAGAAAGGCTATTTAAACATTTTAGCGGTGGCTGCCATTTAGGCGAGGCGGCAGCCAGAAGCTTAGCAACCTATTTGCAAAACCATAAACTGATTGTGACTTATTTTCACAGAGGTGGCCTACTTTCTTCTTCCAATTAATAGAAGCGAATCTGCAGTTTCAAATTCTTCATATTCCTCCAATACTAAAATTTCGAAATGCTTTTCAAATAACTTTCTCAGCGAGTCCGAAGAGTGATAATTCACAAACATGCCCTTGAACTCTTCTGTTCCTTCCCCTTTCCAAAAGGAATGACAAATAATTCCGCTGGGGCTTAAAATTTCGGCTTGTCTTTTAATGGATTCCACCAGTTCATCATCCGTAAGGTGGTGTAATACCTTGTTGGAGTAAATGCCATCAAACTTCTCATTGGTGTTTAAGCTTGTGGCGTTCAGTTCAAGAAATCTACCCGTTGGGTTTTTGGAGATGAGGTGGGCTAAAAACTCCTTGGAGTTATCAGAGCCAACCACTTTAAAATCCTTCTTTAAGATGTTCCAATCTGTTCCCGGTCCGGTTCCAATTTCAAGCAGGCTGGCCTGTGCAGGCAAAAACTCTTTAAGCTCAGCAATCAACTCCCCGCCATTTACATCCTTGGCCAGTTCAATGTATTCCTCAACGGATTCTTTAGTATGGTAGTAATCGTTTTTCATTAGATGTGCACTTTAAGTATTGGCGCTATAATTCAAATAATAAACCCAAACATTAGCACAAAACAACAAACAGCTAACTGGATGTTTGACTACTTACGATACCAAAAAGGCAGAAATCAAGGCTGCTAAAACGATGAGTATAACCCCGGGCAAAATTCGTAGCTTCAGTACTTTGTGAGCGGTAGAAAAAACAATGGCGGCTTTTACCAGTGTATTGGAAACGGCCGCTAGTATAATGGCCCGAATGGCTACACCTGGCATCACAGTGCCCGAACCACGGCTCATTTCGGCCATTGAAATTGTTATGGCATCCACATCCGTAAAGCCTGCAGCTATGGCAGACAGGTAAATACCCTTATCTCCAAAATTTATCTGAGCAATATTGGCAATAACAATTACAGCTGCATATAGTCCACCAAATACGAGTGATTTTTTTAAGGAAAAGGGTTTTTCTCCAGAAACTTTTTCAGCTATGGCTTCATGTTTTTCATCTTTTGCAATAAGAAACCAGCAGTATAATCCTCCTGCCACAGCTACGGCCGTCATAGGTATCCATAGGTCTTTAACCAAAACGGGGTTTACGACAACAACCTCAACAATTATCCGTAGAAACATTGTGATCCAGGCAACAATTATGGCTATGGAAAATGCCTTGGATAATGCCGGCCTGTTTTTGCTCAACGAAGAAAAAGAGAGGGTTACGGCAGTGCTTGAAATCAGGCCACCTAATAAGCCTGTTAAAACAATGGCCTTGCGGTTTCCAATGAGTTTTTTAAGAAAGTAACCAACCATTCCTATGGCGGTTACCAATATAACCATGAGCCAGATATTTCGCAGAATCAAAACATCAAATGGAGCAGGTAGCGTAGGTTCGTTGGGAAGTATAGGCAAAACAATAGCCGTCATTAGGCCAAACTTGGCCAGACTGACAATTTCATCCTGAGTAAGCATTTTGCTAAACTTGTGTAATTCTGTTTTTAATGACAGTAATACCAAAATGATAATGCCCAGGGCTGCTGCCAGCTCTAGTTGGCCATAAAAACACATGGCGCCTATTATCACGGTAAGTAGGGCTGCTACTTCGGATGTCATTCCAAAGTCCCCCTTTTTAACCGTTCCGTAGTATGCTATTGTGAGAAAAGCTCCTGCCACAGCAACGGGAAGAATAAATCCCCAGCTTGAATCCATTAAATCGCCCAGCATGGCAGCTGCACAGCCTGTAAGGGCAAGTAAAGGAAAAGTGCGAATTCCTCCAAAAAGAAGGTGTGGTGAATCATCGGTCCTTTTTAATTCACGTTCGAGGCCAATTAATAGTCCGATGGCTAAGGCTACTCCAAAATGATAAAACAATTCACTCATAAATTAAAGGTTCAATATGTATTTGTGAAGTGTTTCGGCATCTGGTAATGTAAATCTAGCAATCTTTGAAAACCATGGCTATGGAATTTGGTCATAAACTTGTTAATCGGTCTCCAGCCCGAAAATCCTGGATGAGTTTTGGGAATGGGTGAAAACATCCAATTACTTTCAGGAACGCCTTTGTGGGGATGTTTTCTTTGGTTGTATTTTCTTTTGGTTTTTATTACGCGATATCTAAAATCATCGTAAAACAGGCTAAACAGTAAAATGAAAGCGGCAACAATAAGGGTGTTTAGTTTCAAATCCCCTTCTGAATAGAGATAACCTCCGATTAATCCCCCTGCAAAAAAGAATGAAATAATATAAATCCGCAGTTTGATATTGGCTTTTAGCTTTTCTTTCTGTGGATGTGATTTTGGGAAAAACAACTGTGAAATGTCAATCCCTAAATCGGTAAAAAGTCCTGTAAGGTGCGTAGTTCTTACTATAGCGTTAGAAATTTTGGTTACAAAGGAGTTTTGTAAACCCATGGCAAAAAGCAGCAGGCAAACAATCAGGTCAGGGTATTTTATTGCGGTAAAGTTGCTCAGGAGTGCAATGGAAGCCAAAATCAGACACTCGATAATTGTGGGCACAACAAAAACGTTGAGTTTTCCATTTTCCCTGAACTTTTCGATAAGGAAGCTAGATAAAAATGAGCCGAAGAGAAAGGAGAAAATATACAGGAAATAGATTGTTCCCTTCCAAAAATCAAAGTTGGCCACATCATTAATAAACAGCGCAAAATGCCCTGTAACGTTTGTGGTTAATTGCTGAAAGGCCAAAAAACCTGTAACATTTACAATTCCGGCTACTAACGATAAAATGGTGGCAATTCGCAAATTGTGCTTTGCTGTTCTGCTTTTGCCTTGATGTCTAAACATTTAATTTTTATGTGGTTTGTTTTCAAAAAACTACAATTCCACGAAAGCCTTAGCGACTAGTGAAGTTTAGATTTTATTGCCTGCTGTTTTTCTAATTATTAGATGCAAAACCTCCATTCCGTTCATGTCCGCAAATTTCTTTAGGACAATATCAAAAGAGAAGTTTTGATAGTACCAATTATGAGAGTGACTGTCCTCGTCTTGCTTTATTAGAGTCACTTCTTTCTCATTTAGTTCTCTGGTTAACTTCTCAAACTGGCCAGGCTTGTCAAGCATAACGGTTTTCCATGTCTGTCCGTTTTTTTTTGTGTCTTGATATTCGAAAAATGCTTTAGTGTTGTCTTTCTGGTAAACCCATTCCCTTAAATTAGAGCGATAAGGGTTGGGGGCTCCAACTGTGAGCCAATTTTTGCGTTTAAAAAACTTACTCAATGTCTTGATATCCATACTCGGAAGAGTAAGGAATTCATCAAGATTAATGTTGTCTGTTTTTTGCATTTCAGCTGACTTATTTAAATCTTCAACTCCCATAGACAACCCTAAATAAGTACTCCTAATCTCATAGGCAATCAGTACGTATGGCTTTGACAACTTTAAACTTCAAACCCTACAACCCCCTACGGTATCCACTTAATATCCTTAAAGTCCGGTTTTCTTTTTTCGAGGAAGGCATTACGGCCCTCTTTGGCTTCATCCGTCATATAAGCCAAACGGGTAGCTTCACCAGCAAATACCTGCTGGCCCACCATGCCGTCATCCGTAAGGTTAAAGGCAAATTTTAGCATTTTGATGGAGGTTGGTGATTTTGCCAAAATCTCCTGTGCCCATTGGTAGGCGGTGTCTTCCAACTCAGCATGAGGAATAACGTCATTTACCATTCCCATTTCAAAAGCCTGTTGTGCAGAGTAATTTCTTCCTAAAAAGAAAATTTCGCGGGCACGTTTTTGACCCACCATTTTGGCGAGATAGGCGGAGCCATAACCACCGTCAAAGCTGGTTACATCGGCATCGGTTTGTTTAAATATGGCGTGCTCCTTACTGGCAAGGGTAAGGTCGCAAACAGTATGCAGGCTATGCCCACCACCTACTGCCCAACCAGGCACCACGGCAATAACCACCTTTGGCATAAAGCGGATAAGGCGTTGTACTTCCAAAATGTTGAGGCGCGGCATTCCGTCATCATCAACATATCCCTGGTGTCCACGGGCATTTTGGTCGCCACCGCTGCAAAAAGCCCAGCCACCATCTTTTTTACTGGGGCCTTCTCCGCTTAGTAGCACCACACCAATATTTACGTCTTCGCGGGCATCTAAAAAAGCCTTGTAAAGTTCGCCCACTGTTTTTGGCCTAAAGGCATTGCGCACTTCGGGCCTGTTGAAAGCTATACGGGCTACGCCCCCACATTTTTTATAGGTGATATCTTCAAATTCGGCTACGGTTTTCCAGTTGGCGGTGCTCATATTCTGTAAAGGTGTTTTGTTAGAAGTGGCGAAGTTAAGGAGGAGAGGGAATAGTCCATAGCCAATAGACCATAGTTTGCAGTTTGCAAAAAAGCCATTGGCCAAATCTGCGTAAGCAAAAAGTAAAAACCGGCTTAGTTCTTCACAAAAGTCCTCGTATGATTATCTATCCTGATAAAGTAATAGCCTTGGGGTAAGTGGCTTAGGTTAATTTCCCAGTGCAAATCATTTTCAAGTGTCCGGTCTATCAATACCTTTCCCGTAAGGTCAACAATCTTTAATGTGTGGTTTGCTTTCTCATCGCTTTCAATATTTAAAATACCGTTGGTGGGGTTGGGGTAAATTGAAAACAAAGGTTGTTTTTTAATTTCCGGAAGGCCAATTGGTGCAATGGTAATGCTGTCGCATTGGTAATCGGTAAAGCCACAGACATCAGTGGTTTGGTAGCAAACCTCGTATGTGCCATAAGACGCATAGGTGTGGGTGGCGGTTATTCCGTTAAGGGAGTTTCCATCTCCAAATGTCCAAAAGCCCTTGGCAATGCCAATGGATATAGGCTGGAAGTTGGCTGTGAGGCCGCTATTACTGACCGTAAAACCGGCATTTGCAGTATCGTTAAATGCAATAACTTCTACGGTATCTGTGTAAACACAATTGTTTTTATATACGGTAGCCCAGTATGGTCCGGCTTGGTTTACGTACCGTTGATTTGCACTTGAACCGTTGTTCCAGCGGAGGCTGTCTAAACCAGTGGAATTTATTTTTAAAAGAACAGAATCATTGTGGCAGAGCAGGAAGCTTTGGCTTGTAATAGCCGAAGGGGGCCTGATTTCAATACTGTCTCTGCGGAAGCACCCACCGGTATCTGTGGCAGTGAGAATGTAGGTACCGGGTTTTTTTAGAACAATGGTAGCCGAGGTGTCCCCAGTACTCCAATTATATGTTGTGAAGTAAGCCGGGCCCGAAATGGAGAATGTGGAATTATTGCAAAAAGTTGTTCCACCGGATGATGTGGTAATTGGAAAACCCGCTCCAAACCACGGCACAGAGTCTTTTCGGATAGTAATACTGGCGGTACCCACACAGCCATTGCCATTGTAAGCACTTACGGTATAAGTAGTGGTTGAATCTGGTTTGGCTATTGGATTTTGAGCGGTGCTGTCACTTAGGCCAGCTCCGGGAGACCATGTGTAGTAAAGTTGGCCCACTCCGGTGGTTCGTGGTTTTATTTGATAGGATTCACCACAATAGAGCAGTGTGTCTTTTGGGAGCTTTAAGCTGATGAGGCTATCGGGTTTTATTTTGGCGGCAAAATGACCTTGATTGCGAACTGAATAATATCCGAAGTGAGTGGTTTGGGAGTGTTTTCCCATGATGTAGGAGTTGCCTTGGAGGTCAAAGGAAATGCCCACTGGCCCTTGGGCTGAAAAGTTTTGATAACGATCCGGATAGGCAACCCCGGCCCATTGCCAATTTCCTCCACTATCAATTTTTGATACCACCAAACTGAGTAATGAACCCGAATTTATGGAATCATTTCCAAAGCGTAATTCCCCATTAAACATGCCCGAAAGGTAAGTGTCGCCTATGTTTGAGGTTTTGCCCAAAAAAGATCTGATACCACTAGTTCCGGTGGATTGTTTTACCTCGCCTATGTTATGAACCCAGTTCCACTGCCTATTTGGCTTTAGTTTCGCAATAAAGCCTCCGAATGAGTTTGCTTTTAGCGTATCTAAATCAAATATTAGGGAGGAATTATTGGAGCCACTTACATACAAGTTGTTATTGTCATCAAAGCCCAGATGCCTGTAATTAAATGGTGGAAAGTTAGAATTGCCTTCAATGGTTTTCAGCCATAGTTCCTGACCTGCGCCATCAAACCCTGCAATGTAATAGTTGAAAACACCCGTTGGGCCTGTTGCCGTTTGGTTTGCAAATTTTATACGGTCCGTAAAAGTTCCCATCACTACAGGTTGCCCTGCGTTATTCACGGCCAAAGAAGTCAGTCGCTGCGAGTGAGATACCTCCTTAGCCCATATCCAATTTCCATTGGAGGAAAGCTTCGCAATAAAGTTCATGCTGGTGTCCATCGGTAAGGTTACGCTTCCAAAGCTTAAGGAGGCGGGAGTTGGGGTGAATTGCCAGGCAAGTCCGCTGATAAAAATAGTACCGCTGGTATCGGATACCACGGAGTAAGAGGTAATCCTCATAGGGCCTTCTGCCTTTGCTGCCCATTGCCATTCCTGATTTTGAGTATTGAGCTGAGCAACAAATATATTGGGTGATGTTGGAAATGCCGATGTAACCGAAATGGTATCGAATGTGGCGGTAGTAAAGAAGTTACCGGTCACGGTTAAAATGCTGTCATTATGCAGAAAGATGTCCGTTGCGGTGGACTTAAAGCTTCTTCCGGGCCGCTGTGTTTCAAACTGCACCCCCCAGGTCCATGTTCTTGCCTTGCTGTATTTGGCTATATAAAAGCTGGTATCGGATGAAGTCAGGGTTACGGCACCAAAAGTTATAGAGTTAGTAAATGAGCCCAGTGCATAAAGATTCCCCGCTGTATCACCTACCATTTTAATAATTCCATTACCGGGGTTTACCTGGAGGTCATCGGCCCACTCCCAAACCGGGCAATCATTTTGAGCCAAAAGGGAGGCGCTGCTGGCAATCAGTAAAAAGAGGAATAGAAAAGGTTGGTGTAGTTTTTTGGACATACCCTCAAAAGTGCAAAATATTATTTAGATGTGTGGGAATATCCTTAAACGAAAAATCCCCGGCTTCAATAGGATTGAGGCCAGGGATAGGGAAAACAAGGGGTAGTAATCTGCTTATTGTACTATCAACTTTCCTGCCGAAGTATTGTCATTAAATTTTACGTGATAGAGGCCGGACGCTAAACCTGAGCAGTCAACGGGCTTTCCTGCTATGGCTTCAATTGATTTCACCAGGGCACCTTGGGTACTATAAATTTTTAGCATGCCGGATTGTTCCAAATGGAAGAAACCGGATGCCGGATTGGGATATATTCCTACACCAAGTTTATGTTCATCAATACCGATATGGCTTTCGCGAATTTGCCCGAAGGTGCTATTGGGTGCGGCATCACTTGGGCCACTGGCCGAAATGTCAAAAGCTCCGGTAAAGCCAATCAGGTTAAAATCAATGTTACCACCCAGGTCCGTAAGTGGAATACGGAAAATAGAGTAAAAGGAATCGGCAGTGTCTAGCTCAAAATTTAGTGTGATGCTTCCGCCAGCAGGGCCGTAAGACTCATAATTAAGGCCCGGAAAAAAACCGTTTTGGTAGGCGAACAATAGAATATCAGATTTCATGGAAGTATTGGGGCTGCCTACAATATTGGTTTGATTGATGGGATTTCCATCATTGGGATTGAGGTTGGTATCTAATGCGAGGGCAAATCCAAAATCATCTCCTCTGGGACCGTTGTGAGTTATTTGAACATAGAGCGAATCCATGTTTGTAGAGAGGGTGTAGGCTACTTCAGTAACGTCCAGTCCAAAGCTGTGGTCATCCCCCGTGCCATCGGTAGCCACTTGTTTAAAGGTTTGGGCTGAAAGTAATATGGGTAAGCCAGCCAAGGCTGCGAGTAGTAATTTTTTCATCTTTTATGTTTTAGTTCTCTGTAAAGATGAAGTGAGGGAGGAAATGGTTGCTTATGATTGCTCCTAAGGACAGATCAGTGATTTGGTAGCTATGTAATGCTGCACCAAAAATGGAAGCCACAAAGTCACCAAGGCACAAAGTTTTCTTAGTGTCTTTGCGCCTTAGTGGCCCAAAAACTAATTAATTGGAAGCGAGTTTCTTCTGAAAATGAAACCCTAGTATCTGGTAACCTTTATCAAAATAGAATTTATGCGAAGCGGCATTCTGCACATAAGTATTTAACTCTACTGTAACACAATCATTGGCTTTGGCCCAACTTTCAATTTCCGCCAAAAAGGCACCACCAATACCTTTTGATCTCTGTTCAGGATTTACTACCACATGATCCAATTCCAACTGTTTGCCGCTATATAAGCGTTCCGTAATCCAGCCACCGCTTACACCAACCAGTTCCTCACCTTCAAACCAACCAAAACATTGGTAGTTGCCTATATTAAACATGCGTTCCAATCGAGCCTGCTGCACTTCAAAAGAATCCTTTTTATTAAGCTCCACCACCAAAGGCATAATGTGCGGAATGTGGCTGGAATCCAGAAGTTGAAACCTAGCCATTACTTATTCTTAAAGGCTTTTTCGTAAACCTCAATCCATTCCTGAGCGGTAAGTTTTGAGGCCAATTCACCAAAAAGATCATAGGGAATCTGATCCATTTTTTTGAGGCGGACGCAGCTTTTGCCCATGTCCGGTTTGCCTTTTACGCGCTTGGCATATTCCGTTGTAAACCACTCCAACAATTCAGGTTTGGCATACATGCCCATGTGGTACACGGCAATAAAATTCTTTTGTGAGGCTAAGTTGATAAAAGGCAGGGGCAACTTGGTATCACAGTGATAACCTGCCGGATAAACTGAATGAGGCACCACGTAGCCCAACATGCCATAGCTTATGGCCTCGGTAAAATCGGGAGGAAGATTTTCGATAATTACCTCCCGCAATTTGCGCATGGGCTCCTGGCGTTCTTCCGGTAATTCATTTAGGTATTGCCCGGGGGTGGTGGCTTTGGATTGCATGGAATACTTTTATGTTAATCGAGAGTCAACTCCGAAAGATAAACACTTTGACCAGACCACAATGTCCCAAATACTTTACCGTGCTTGTTTATATATGCTGATTTGAAATAATACATGGGCTTCTTCTTCATGCTGGATTTATTCAAAATTTCCCTGTACGTCAAAGTTCCATTCTTATTAAGTGTTACTTGAACAAGGCTATAAGCCCCCTTGCCTTTAAATGCATTTTTTACAGGTTCTCCAGCTTTCCTTAGCTCAAAGTTCTCTTCGTTTTCATAGTATATAAGCTGGGGTTGACCTTCGTTTTTCAACAAGATATATGAGCTTCTGAAACTATCTGGAGCAATGTTCCTTTCTATAGTTGTCAAACTCTTAAAACTGCCATCAACTTCCAATTGAATCAGCAATATGGCGGTTTCAGTTATTTTAATGGTTTCTCCTTTTCTTTCATTGCCTGTTTGGTGATACTGCTCCGCGATCATAGTTATTCCATCAGGCTGATATATAACGTCTTTGAAAGTATAGAAGTAAAATGATGTAGTCATGAAGCCAGTTTTAGATGGCTTTAGTTGATCTACGAAACTAGATTCAATGATGCTTTTTGTCTCTTCTATGGTTGATAGATCGGAATGATCTAATGTCAGGAACAGGTTTTCTTCAAACCTTTCCTTTTGCTCTTTAGAGTATAAGCCTTCAAAAATCAAATGTCCGGAAGGGTTAAAGTTGATGGTTGCAGCGTGAAATGTTACGTCAAACTTTTCTAATCCACAAAACCTGGCGCTATCGTTTTTAAAGGTTCTGGAGATGGTATAAGAAGCGGAAATGAACCCGGTGTTGTACATTTCTATATGCTGACCCTCATAGGCTAATATGAATACTTCGCCCAAATTACTTACCACCATATCAACTGGTTTCAACAACTGGTTTTTTCGAGCCGAGAAACTAGGAGCTTGCTGGTATTGTAATTTTAAAGTGTTATCAAATACGAAAATTATTGGTCTATTTTCACCTTCTGTACCCCTATTAACATCCACATAAATCATAATTTTTGTGGAGTCTGGAGAAAATTTATAAATCAGTTCTCGAGGAATATATCCACTGGAAGGAACAGAAAGTAGCTTTTTAACAGATTTTAATTTTCCATCAAATGAGAAGCATTTCGAGAATAGTTCCTGGCTATTTTTCCATCTGTCAAAAGTTTCGATCAACAAATTAATTCCCTCATCATTAACTACATATTTTGATAAGGAGATACTCGTTCCATCAAGGTCATCGTTTTCAATCTCCCATTCTTTATCAAGCATAAAAGATAAAGAAGAGAACCTTTTGATGTAAATAACCTTGTGCTTCTCAGGCATTGCTGGGTGCCTTTGATTTGTACCCACGGTATATATAAAACCATCTCTTTCTGCAACTATGTGCTGTACATGAACATCGGCATATTTCCCCAGCTCCTTGAGCTTTGTCAATGCTTCATCCTGTGATAGTAGCGGAAGTGATCCTAAAAAAAGAAAAATACAGGACAACACTTTTTTCATAATAAAATACAATTAAGGGATTTAAAACAAAATCCCCTACAACGGAATATTCCCGTGTTTTTTCTTAGGAAGTTTTACCGCTTTGTTTTCCAGCATCTTAAAGGCTCTAATCAGTTTTTCGCGGGTTTCTTCCGGGCGAATTACCTGATCTACATAACCACGGGCAGCAGCACGATAAGGGTTGGCAAATATGCGGGCATATTCATCTTCCTTTTCTTTCAGTTTGGCTGCAGGGTCTGCGGCTTCCTTAATCTCCTTACGGAAAATGATTTCGGCAGCACCCTTGGCGCCCATCACGGCAATTTCGGCCGATGGCCAGGCGTAGTTCATATCGGCACCAATGTGCTTGGAGTTCATTACATCATAAGCACCACCATAGGCCTTACGGGTAATTACAGTAATACGCGGAACGGTGGCCTCACTAAAGGCATAAAGTAATTTAGCACCATTGGTAATAATGGCATTCCATTCCTGATCTGTTCCCGGAAGGAAGCCAGGTACATCTTCAAACACCAAAAGGGGAATATTAAAGGCATCGCAAAAGCGCACAAAGCGCGCGGCCTTGGTGCTACTGTCGATGTCTAAAACTCCCGCAAGGTATGCGGGCTGATTGGCCACTACGCCAATACTGCGACCACCAATGCGGGCAAAACCCACCACTATGTTTTGGGCAAAGTCCTTATGCACCTCGTGGAAGGTATCTGTATCCACAGTGCCGTCAATCACCTCACGTATGTCGTACGGTTGGTTGGGGTTATCAGGAATAATATCGTTAAGTGCGGGGCGGGTTTCATCTGCAGGCTCATAGGCCAACATGGGCGGCTCTTCCTCACAGTTTTGAGGAACATAGCTCAGCAGCTTCTTAAGTCCATTTATGCATGCCACCTCATTTTCATAGGTAAAATGGG
Source organism: Owenweeksia sp. (assembly GCA_048267305.1). Classification (GTDB taxonomy): domain Bacteria; phylum Bacteroidota; class Bacteroidia; order Flavobacteriales; family Schleiferiaceae; genus Owenweeksia. Next base: position 25,014 of record JBLWXT010000014.1, read on the forward strand.
TTACCCCTGATTTGGTGGAGTGAGCCGAAGCACCACCCAGTTCCTCAGAAGTTACTTCCTCATGTGTAACGGTTTTTACCACATTGGGTCCGGTTACAAACATGTAGGAGGTATTTTCCACCATCATAATAAAATCGGTAAGAGCAGGAGAATACACAGCACCACCGGCACAAGGCCCCATAATGGCCGAAAGCTGTGGAATAACCCCACTGCTTTGGGTGTTTTTGTAAAATATGTCGGCATAGCCACCCAGGGAAACTACTCCTTCCTGAATACGCGCACCACCCGAATCATTTAAACCAATAACGGGAGCTCCATTTTGCATGGCCAGATCCATCACTTTGCAGATTTTTTCGGCATGGGCTTCCGCCAAAGAACCACCAAGAACAGTGAAATCCTGAGCAAAAACATAGGTAAGACGTCCGTTAACCAAGCCATAGCCTGTAACTACGCCATCTCCCAAAACCTTTTGTTTATCCAAACCAAACTCTGTAGAACGGTGTGTTACCAACATTCCCATTTCTTCAAAGGTACCTTCGTCCATTAAAAAGTGAATGCGCTCACGAGCGGTCAGTTTTCCTTTTTCGTGTTGTGATGCAATTCGCTTTTCGCCACCACCTAGTTGGGCTTCGGCAATTTTAGCTTCAAGTTTTTTCAGTTTCTCTTGCATAGTTCTATATGATGGAAGCCGTGTTGGCTTGGTTCGCAATTTTGTTTGGGCTGCAAATATCTAAAGTATCAGCCTACTTTACTCTTTAATTACAATTATGGATTCCTGATGTGGCGTGTATTCATGTTTTAGAAAGGTAAATGCTACATCGTAATTTTTTAAAAAATCATTTAGGTAACTATGGCTCACATAGGTGGAGCCATATTCTGAGGTATCGCTCAGACTGTCGGATACAAATGAAAAAGAGCTGTCTTCAGAAAGAGTGAGATAATGGAAATCAGGGTTGGGGGTATGTTCTTTAAAGGTTGTGATATTGTTAAAAGTAAAAACGAGCCCACCCTTTGGATGCAAGGCATTGATGAGTTTATCCAGCCAGGCTTCAAAACTTGTTTTTGGTAAATGTGTAAAAACAGAGAGTGCCAGAATCAAATCAAATGTGCTGTTACCAAGTGATTCGGCATTCTGAGTATGCTCGATTCCGTTAAATCCAAATTGCTCCTTTTGAAATTTAAGGGAATGGCCTTTTACCTCGGAAACAGTGATTTCAGCATTTGGAAAAACCTGCGGAAAAAAACGCGATACGCGGCCATACCCACTGCCGAAATCGAGAAGCTTATCTGTTTTTATATTAAATCGGCTTGCAATTTTATTGAGATTGGTGGCGGTGCGAATCCCAATTTTGAAGTAGCTGTAGATGGCCTCCTTTAAATTTTTTCGATGATTGTACACATGAAAGGCAAACATCAGGTCATTTTTGTGAATAACCGAATTAAACTCCTTTAGGGGATAGTTTAGTAGTAATTGAGTTGTTGTATCCTTAATCAGTGCCGGGTTCAGTACAATTTCTTCTGGCACCGTCAGGTTCATATACGCAGATACAAATTCAAAACGATGATATAGATCTTCAATGGCAAGCTTGTTTTGCTCAATGCCTAACGTTTTGCCCAGATAGCCCTTGATTTTCTTTAACATTTACAGGAATTATGCAAGGAATACTTGCGTGCCGGTGTACTTGCCGTAAAAGTAAAAATTTAACTTCTACTTCCAGCCTCCCCCTAAAGCGGTATATAAATTCACCATGGCATTTAGCTCCTGATACTGTAATTGAATAAGGCCTAATTGTGAATTCAGTGAATTTTCACGAGCAGTAAGCACCTCAAGGTAGTTTGCAAATCCGTTGTTGAGCAGTTCCTCTGAGTATAGCGAAGCGGTTTGATAGGCTTCATATTCCTTGTTTTTAATCTCAATTTTTGAGCGTGTGTTTTCATAGGTGCTCAGGGCATCAGAAACTTCGCGACCAGCAGTGAGCAAGCTTTGTTCAAAGCGCAATAAAGCCTGCTGTTGATTGGATTTAGCCACTTCGTGCTGGGTACGTATTCTCCTTTGATTAAAGATGGGCTGGGTAAGTGATCCTATCACGTTAAAGAAAACCGATTGCGGTGTTATCCAGTTTTCCAACTGTAAACTTTGATACCCACCTGTGGCCGAAAGGGTGAGGGAAGGGTAAAAATTAGCACGTGCTACATTGGTAAGCTCAAAGGTGTTTAGCAGATTGTACTCTGCAGCTCTTACATCGGGGCGATTGCTAAGTAATTGGGCGGGCACCCCAATGCTGAAAATACTGTCCATCGACTGGGTTTGTAAGCTTCCACGCTCTATGCTGTTTGGGCTTTCGCCTAATAATATACTCAAGGCATTCTCCTGTAATCGTATTTGATTTTTAATATCGATAAGCAAGACCTGTGCGGTGTATAGCTGGGCCTCGGTTTGTTTTACTCCCACTTCCGTGAGATTTCCGGCATCTTTTAGGGCCTTGGTGGTTTCCAGGCTGTTCCTGCGGTTTGCAATGGTTTCGCTGGTAATGCGAAATTGCTCATCCAAAGCTAAAAGCTGGTAGTATGTTGAGGCAATGTTGGCCACCAGTCTTGTTTTAATAGCCTTGTGCGCTTCCTGTGATTGAAGATAACTGGCTTCAAAAGCACGCTTCTGACTTCTTATTTTACCCCATATATCGGCTTCCCAGCTCAGTGCTCCGGAAAGTTCGTATTGGTCTAGCGATCCATTAAAAAACGATCCAAACTGACTGTTTTGGGCAAGTTCCTGATGTGTTAGTTGTGCCTTGCCACTTAAAGAGGGAAGAAAGCCTGCTTTGCCCTGTTTGAGGTAAGCTTCGGCAGAGAGGATTTGCTGTAAGGCTATGCGAATGTCGAGGTTGTTTTGCAAGCCCTTTTCAATATAAGCTGCCAGTAAGGGGTCGGTAAAAATTTCCTTCCACGATACTTCCCCCAGGCTATTGGTGTCCTGAGGTTGCGCATCGGTTCTAAACAAATCCTCTTTTACAATGGCATCAGGCCGCTCATAATTTTTGGCCACAAAACAAGATTGCACACTTAGTACAATCACGGGTAGCCAAAGCAGTGGTTTTTTATTTCTAAGCTTAATCACGGGATTCTGATTTTTCGATTGCTGCTTTTGGAGCTCCGGTAATTTTCTCCTGCAAATATTGAAAAACGATGAAAAGTGTAGGAATGATGAATAATCCCAATACGGTACCAATGAGCATTCCTCCTGCGGCACCTGTTCCGATGGATCGGTTACCAACGGCTCCCACACCCTGGGCCAGCACCAGTGGCAGTAGCCCCAGTATAAAGGCAAAGGATGTCATAAGGATTGGACGTAGCCTGGATTTTGCCCCGGCTATGGCCGATTCGGTAATACCCATGCCCAAATCGCGCCTCCGCTGCCGCGCAAATTCCACAATGAGAATGGCATTTTTGGCCAATAGCCCTATGAGCATGATAAGGGCAATTTGAAAGTAAATGTTGTTTTCCAATCCTGATGCCCAGGTAGTGAAGTAGGCACCGGCTACACCAAGAGGTAATGAAAGCAGTACGGCAAATGGCAGTAAATAACTTTCGTACTGGGCGGCCAAAAAGAAGTATACAAACAAAATACTAAGTGCAAAAATGATGACCGACTGCCCGGCAGAAGCAATTTCCTCACGGGTAATTCCGGCAAAGGCAATATCAAAGTTATTGGGCAATTCGGTTTCTGCCGTTTGGCGAATGGCATTAATGGCATCGCCAGAACTAAAGCCGGCAGCGGCAGCGCCATTTACATTTACGGAGTTGAAGAGGTTAAACCTGCTTACTGTTTGCGGGCCATAGCTGCGGCTTAAGGTTACAAACTGAGAAACAGGTGCCATCTCACCGTCTTTATTTCTTACAAACATGCTGTTGAGGTCGGCAATATCCTGCCGATCATCTGGCTCTGCCTGAACATATACCCTGTATTGTTTGCCAAAGCGGCTAAAGTCTGTGGCATAAAATCCCCCGATATATCCCTGCATGGTGGAAAGAATGTCGCTAACGGAAATACCTGAAGCCTTGGCCTTGGGCACATCAATATCCAGCGTAAGCTGTGGGAAATTTGTGCTGAAAGAGTTGGAGGCATAACTGATTTCGGGCCTTTGGCTCAGAACATTCACAAAATTGGAGGCTGTTTTATCCAGATCTTTTAAGTCTCCGGCAGCCCTGTCCAATAATTGAAAACTAAAACCATCAGAACTACCAAACCCGGGAATACTGGGAGGGGTAAAGAAAATAATTTTGGCATCAGCTATGGCGCTGGCCCGCATAAACAGATTTTGGGTAATGCTCTCAATAGAGGTGGAGTCTGAGTTGCGTTCATCCCAGCTATCCAGCATTATAAACCCCATTCCATAAGAACTTCCACTTCCCGAAAAGAAGTTTCGTCCACTTATCATCGTTCCTGTACGTACTCCTGGCACGGTTTCAATAAACTTGTAAAGGTCTTGAGTGGCCTGAAAAGTACGGTCTAGTGATGCACCCTCGGGTAACTCCATATTCACGAAAATCACCCCTCTGTCTTCTGATGGTACAAATCCGGAAGGAGTAATACTGTTGGTCCACCAAATACCAATGCCCGATAATATCAACACGGCAGCGGTAATCCATTTATGGCGGGTTAAAAATCCCAGTGAACCTATGTATTTGCTGGAAATGGCATTGAAGCCAGCGTTAAAGGCATTGTAAAATCGCTGTAAAAAGGTTTGCTTTTTCTCACCATTTTTGTTGTGCTTTCGCAGAAACAGGGCACACAGGGCGGGGCTCAGCGTAAGGGCATTTACCGCAGAAATTAAAATGGCAATAATGAGAGTTACACCAAACTGCTCATAAAACACACCCGAAGGCCCCTGTATAAAGGTGATGGGAACAAACACTGCCGCCATTACCAGGGTAATGGAAATAATGGCTCCGCTTATTTCGCTCATGGCAGATTTTGTGGCTTCATTGGCATCGGTATACCCGTCTTCCAATTTAGCGTGAACGGCTTCCACCACTACAATGGCATCATCTACCACAATACCAATGGCCAGTATCAGTGCAAACAGGGTAAGCAGGTTAATGGAGTAGCCAAAAAGCTGTAAAAAGAAGAATGTACCAATAATAGCTACGGGCACGGCTATCCCGGGAATGATGGTGGATTTGAAATCCTGTAAAAATAAAAACACCACAATAAACACCAGAATGAAGGCTTCGATAAGGGTTTCCTTCACCTTATCAATACTTGCGGTGAGGAAGCGGTTGGTATCGTAATTTATAGTGTAATCCACTCCCGGTGGGAAGCGTTCCTTTAATTCATCCAGTTTTACATAAAGCTCTTCAATAATAGCCTGGGCATTAGAGCCAGGGGTTTGAAACACACCAAAGTTAATACTCGGATAACCTTGGGACCTGCCAATGGAGGAGTAGCTAAAGGCATCCAGTTCTACTTTGGCAACATCGCCAACCCTTAAAAATTCGCCATTGCCCAACGCCTTTATAATTATGTCGTTGTACTCTTCTACTGTTTTGTAGCGACCTTTGTAGGTTATTACATATTCAAATGATTCACCAGAATTTTGGCCTAATGAACCGGCTGCTGCCTCAAGACTTTGCTCACCAATGGCAGCGGTTACATCAGTAGTAGCCAGGTTGTAGGCGGCCATCTTTACAGGGTCAAGCCAAATGCGCATGGCATAATCCTTACCTCCAAACACATTTACGGCCCCAACACCATTTACACGTTGTATTTCGGGGCTTACGTTAATATTTAGGTAATTCTGCAAATAAGTATCATCGTAATCAGGATTTCGCGAAAGCAGCGAAACGTACATTAAAGCTGAATTTTGTTGCTTTTGGGTGATAACCCCAGCACGAGTAACCTCTGACGGAAGTAGGGAGTTTGCACGCGATACACGGTTTTGCACGTTTACCGCAGCGATATCCGGGTTTACACCTTGTTCAAAAAACACGGTGATAGAGGCTGTTCCGTTATTACTGGCGGTGGAGGTCATGTAAGTCATGCCCTCTACACCATTTATCTGCTCTTCAATAGGGATGATTACACTCTCCAAAATAGTTTGGGCGTTGGCCCCGGGGTAAGAGGCGTTAACCTGCACGGTGGGCGGGGCAATATCTGGATACTGAGTAACGGGTAGGGAGGAAAGCCCCAGTACACCTAGTATTACAATAATGATGGATACCGTGGTGGAAAGAACAGGGCGGTCAATAAATTTCTGTAACATCTGAAAAAATTTGGGCGCTATTCTTATTTAAATGCTGTTTCAAAAGAGTTTACCTCTTCAAATGGGATGGGCTTGGGTTGAATTAATGATCCGCTTCTTATTTTCCCTACGCCCTTGGCTATAATCACTTCGCCTTTCTCAATCCCCGATTTAATAATCACAAGATCCTGAGCACGGGTTTGTACTTCAATCCGCTTTGGGGTGGCCTCATTTTTTTCGTTGAGAGTGTAAACAAAGGTTTGTCCCTGTTGCTCAAAGGTGGAGCTTTCGGGTGCCACCAGCACACTGTCATAGTTTACCGGTATTAATATAGTTCCGCTGTTTCCGTTGGTCAACAGGTGGTTGGGGTTGTCGAATCGAGCCCTGAAGTTTACCGTGCCTGTGGTTTTATTTACCTGCCCGCTCACGGTTTCTATTTTTCCTTTTTCGGAGTATACACTGCCATTAGCGAGTTTGAGGCTCACCAACGGAAAGTTTTCAATTCTTTCCTTCAGGGTTTGGCCATCCGCACTTTGAAGAAAATCTAAGTACTCCTTTTCATTCATTGAAAAATTGGCATATACATTTTCAATATCAGCCACGGTTGTAATGGGCATAGGGTCGGATGGGCTGGCTAATGTACCCGCGCGATAATTGATGGTGCCGATTACACCATCTACGGGGCTTTTAATATTGGCATAATCAATATTGGCCGTTACACCGTTGTAGCTGCTTTTGGCTTTCGCCAGATTGGCCTCAGCGGTTTGCAGTTGCACCTTACTTATAATGCCTTTTTCCACCAAGGGTTTCAACCTGTTTACCTCTACTTGTGCTGCATCTACCTGTGCCTTGGCAGCACCGGCATCCTGGTTCAATGACTGTGTTTCCAGTTTAAACAGTAGCTGGCCCTTTTTTACTTGTTGGCCTTCTTCCACCATCACATCTGTAATGTATCCGGCAACCTTGGCGCGCACGGCACTATTTACGGTACCTTCAATGCGGGTGGGGTATTGGGTTGTGCTGGCTACAGATTGTACGGCCACCTCTATGGTGGGTAAGGGTGTTGGTCTCCTCTGTGGTGCAGCATCTGAACTGTCATTATTACACGAGCTACTTATTAACCCTAGCAACACAATAAATGGGGATATGCCTTTGATATGGAACAACATTATTTATGATTTTGTGTGATTACCTAAACGTGCTATTGTGGGTGCGCAAATTTCAGGGGCAGCAAAATTAGACTTTAGAGTCAGGATAGTATTACCTAAATAGAAAACATGTGTTGTTACATAAACTAAGCCTATGGAAAATTTTCTTGCAGGCCTGTCCAATAAAAAAACTCCGCTAATAGCGGAGTTTCAAGGTATACGAAAGTATCTACCTAATTTGGTCTTTTGCCTTTTGGGCGGTTACCTCTGCGTTCTTTTTTTGAGGCACTCCATTTTTTGTATTGTTCTTCCGTTAGAATATTCTTGAGATTAGCATCGTGCTTTTCCATGTTACTCTTACGGTCTTCATCTTTGGTAGAGGCCATTTGAAAGTTTGCTTCATAAACGGCTGCTTTTTGATCTTCCGTAAGATTGAGATGTTCGGCCATTCTCTCGGTCATTTTCTCAGCTCTCTGTTCCGGGGTATGTTCGGTATCCGGGGTACCTTGTGCCAATGCACTTATGCTAAAAGAGGCCATGAGGGCCAGGGCAAAAAGAGTATTCTTCATAATTATAGATTTTATAAGAAGATAGACTTATGAAGAAGCAAATGGTTTAATCAGGGACGGGTAAATTCCAATTCAAGATCAACCTCTAAAGTGAAAATGCCCTGCACCGATTGTGAGATGGTTGTAGTGTATACCTGCTTTTTAGCTTCGTTTGAGACTACCACAAAAACTATTTCCTGCCCCGTGTCGTCAGTTACAATAAGTTTACTGTTATCTCGCGAAGTTGTCCATGTGCCGCTACCTTTTTGGCCAACAGGAATTGGCAGGCCGGAAAAGTCGGCATCAAAGTTAAAGTCGTAAGTAAATGTATTGGGGTTGCGGGTAAGTGTGATATTTCCGTTTACATTGTTTCCCTCCCCTGAAATGGGAGTGGGGTCGCCACCTGTTAAAGCTGGTATTTCGGTATCATAATGTACTTTTTCCAAATCCCAGGTGCCTTCAAGGCGAGCTTCATAATCATTGGGATCTTCATTGCTGCTTATATTATCATCCTTGCAAGAAGTGATGGTTAGAGCAAAAATGGCAAGGCTTAAGGCAAATAATTTTTTCATAGGGGAGGTGTTATAAATCTCTTAGCGAAAATACGCAATCAGCAGGTTTGTTGTTTGAGTTAATTATTTCTAAAAGTTTGATAGCTACTTCTTTGGGGTCGGTTAATTCTCCTTTGTTTTTATAGTCAACAAAACGCTGCTTGTCCGGAAAGTCAGCATTGTCTGTTTGACGAATTTCGCCCTGCATCTCAGTATCCACAATGCCCGGGGCAATGGAATAGCAACGCACATCAGGGTGATCTAATTGCATTACCCTGCTAAGGCTATCGATAGCCGCTTTGCTCGCGCAATAGGTACTCCAGCTCGGTACGGGGTAATTTGCAGCACCCGATGAAATATTTAAAACCACTCGTTTTTGGCCGCTTTCTTCGGTTTGTTCAATAAAAAACTTACTGAGTATAGATGGGGCGATGAGGTTTATTTGAAAAGCTCTTTCAATAGACCTCGGACTGATTTGCCCAAGCGGTTTTACTTCTCCAAGCCAGCCGGCATTGTTAATCAACACGATTTCTTTCGCACTTTTATTTACATTAAAATTGATGAGGTGGTAGTTCTCATAATTCGAAAGATCGTAAGTGAGGTGCCTGTAGTTTGGGTGCTCAATATTTTTCCTGCGGCTGATGCCTATTACTTTGTGGCCCGCTTCTAAAGCCTGTAAGGCTAATGCTTTGCCAATACCACTGCTGGTGCCGGTTATAAAAAACTGTTTCATTTTATGAGTTTTTAAAAATGCTAAAATGAATTCAATGCCTGATCCAAATCAGCCTTTAGGTCTTCAATATCCTCAATGCCTACACTTAAGCGGATTAATGAATCCACTATTCCGTTCTTTTCGCGATCCTCTTTGGGGATAGAGGCGTGAGTCATACTAGCCGGGTGGCCGGCCAGCGATTCAACTCCTCCAAGAGATTCGGCCAGGGTAAACACCTTTAAGGCTGAAACCACATTTACGGTATCCTGCAAAGAGTTTCCCCTGAGGCTGAAAGAAATCATACCGCCAAAATCATTCATTTGTTTTTTGGCAACGGCATGTGCGGGGTGGTCTTCAAAACCTGGCCAATAAACGTTTTCAACCTTAGGGTGATCCTTTAGGAAATGGGCAATTTCACTACCATTTTCGCAATGGCGCTGCATGCGTACATGCAGGGTTTTTATGCCTCTCAACACCAAAAAGGAGTCCATGGGGCCGCAAACGGCACCGGAGGAGTTTTGGATGAAATACAATTTGTCAGCAAGCTCTTTATCCTTTACGGCTAATAGGCCAAGCACCACATCAGAGTGTCCGCCAAGGTATTTAGTGGCACTGTGCATTACAATGTCAGCTCCCATTTCCAGCGGACGCTGTAAATAAGGTGTGGCAAAAGTGTTATCTACTGCAAGTAGTACATTATTACTCTTGGCTATTTTGGCAATAGACTCAATATCAATAATGTTCATCATGGGGTTGGTGGGGGTTTCCACCCAAATCAGTTTGGTGTGATTATTTACCAAAGCCTCAATCCCACTGGTATCAGCCATTTGCACAAAATGAAATTTTATGCCCAGTGGTTCAAATATTCTTCGGAACAGGCGGTAGCTTCCTCCATAAAGATCATTGGTAGAAATCACTTCATCTCCCGGTTTCAGCATTTTTATAATACAGTCAATAGCTGCCAATCCACTCCCAAATCCCAAACCGTAATTTCCACCTTCCAGGGAGGCAATACTTTCTTCGAGTGCATGGCGGGTGGGGTTTCCTGAGCGTGAGTACTCATAACCCTGATGGTCTCCGGGCGAGGCCTGAGCATATGTGGAAGTTTGGTATATAGGCGGCATTACCGAGCCGTAGGCCTTATCAGGATGCTGACCACCATGTATGGTAAGGGTATTGAACTTTAGATTTTTGTGTGACATATATTCGGATTTAAAAAACTAGGGGCGGTAAAGGTAAAAATAGAAAAGGCCTGAAAAGGAACCTGATCATCCATAATCCCCTTAATTTTGCGCCCTTCATTTTTACACCATCAGCCTTTGGATCACCTGAAAAAAGCCAAACTCACAGCACACCTTGCACTCTTTGCCGTTGCGGTGATATACGGGCTCAATTACTCCATTGCCAAGGATGTAATGCCTACTTATATTCAACTGTTGGGTTTTATTTTAGTTAGGGTGTTGTTTGCCACTATACTTTTTTGGATTACCGCCAAGTTTGTGATTCGCGAAAAAATTGACAGGAAGGACCATTTGAGGCTTGCGGCCTGTGGACTTTTCGGGGTGGCTACAAATCAAATGCTTTTCTTTTCCGGGCTTAATATCACCACACCAATAAATGCCGCGGTAATGATGACGACCAATCCTATACTGGTGTTGGTGCTGTCATCCATAATATTAAAGGAATCATTGAGGTGGAGCCGCATTTTGGGAATTTTCACAGGTATTGCCGGTGCACTGTTTCTTATAACCAAAGGTGGTACTGTTCTCGATATTTTTGACGCGGAGAAATCACTTGGTAATTTACTCGTATTCCTCAATGCAGCGTCCTATGGCGCCTACCTGGTGTTGGTAAAGCCCCTTATGTCGCGGTATAGTGCCATCACTGTAGTAAAATGGGTTTTTCTTTATGGACTTCTAATGGTGATTCCTTTTGGCGGAAGCCAGTTTGTGGAAGTAAGTTGGGCCACATTGCCTGTTGCCATCATGTTGAAAATGAGTTTTGTGGTGGTGGGCACTACCTATCTGGCTTACCTTTTTAATGTGTATGCTTTAAAAACAGTAACGAGCACTACTGTGAGTTTTTACATTTATTTGCAACCCCTTGTAGCGGCAACGGCTGCTATTGTTTTGGGAAAAGACGCCTTAAACCCGGTAGTTTTAATTTCTGCAGCACTCATTTTTACGGGTGTATATTTTGTGTCTTTTTACAAAAGAAAGTAACTCGGGTATTTATTCATATTTGAAACTTAGTTAATTATACTTTTGCAGGCCTATGGCGCACTTATATTCAATGACGGGTTTTGGTAAAGCCACCCTGCAGTTAGCTGCAAAAAAAATTACCATAGAAGTAAAGAGTCTTAACAGCAAACAGCTGGATATGAACATCCGCACACCGCTCTTTTACAGAGAAAAGGAGGCAGATATTCGTCAAATTGTATCTGGTAAAGTGGTGCGAGGCAAGGTTGATCTTAACTTTTATTGCGAGGTAACAGGAGCCGAAAAAGCTCCCAAGATTAATGAGGCCTTGGCATCTGAGTATATCCGCCAGCTAAAGGAAATCAGCGAAAAATATGGTGTGCAGGGTGATATTATATCTGCAGTAATGCGTATGCCGGATGTAATGCAGGCGGCCGAAGATGAAGTGGATGAAGAAGAATGGGCTGCCATTGCCAATACAATTAACGATGCTGTAGATCGCCTGAATAAATTCAGAACAGATGAGGGTGAAACCTTAAAGGTGGATTTAATTGAACGCCTTGGAATTATCCGCAACCGACTGGAGCAGGTAACCCCTTTTGAGGAAGATCGCGTAAAGCGTCTCAGGGAAAAATTGAGCCGTGGCCTGGCTGAAATAGCTGATAAACCTGATGAAAACCGCTACGAACAGGAAATTATATACTACCTGGAAAAGCTGGATGTAACCGAGGAAAAGGTTAGGCTGAAAAGCCACCTCGACTATTTTGAGCAACTGCTTAATGAAGGTGGTGCCAATGGTAAAAAACTTGGATTCGTAAGTCAGGAAATGGGCCGTGAGATAAACACTTTAGGCTCTAAAGCCAACCATGCCGGTATGCAAAAACTGGTGGTGGAAATGAAGGATGAGCTGGAGAAGATTAAGGAGCAGGTATTGAATATTTTGTAGGGATAGGATATTAGTATTTAGACATTAGATGTGAGACAGGAGGTCCGTAAGAGATCTCAATCAAAACAAATAAATGCCGGATAATAAAAAGGTAATCATATTTTCTGCGCCAAGCGGATCGGGAAAAACCACATTGGTGAAGCATTTGCTTTCCCTGGATTTGGGAATAGAGTTTAGCATTTCGGCTACAAGCCGCCCCCCAAGGGGAGAAGAAGTGGACGGAAAGGACTACTATTTTCTTAGCGAAGATGAATTTCGAAAACGCGTGTTACAAGGGGATTTTATAGAGTGGGAGGAAGTATATTCCGGAAGTATGTACGGAACCTTGCGCTCGGAAGTGGAGCGCATTTGGGCTAAGGGCCATGCCGTGATTTTTGACATGGACGTGGTTGGTGGCTTAAACCTAAAAAGCCTTTATGCTGATAAGGCTCTTGCTATTTTTGTAAAACCTCCCAGTTTGGAGGTTTTGGAAGCAAGATTGCGCGGTCGCCAAACGGATAGTGAGGATAAAATCCGTCAGCGGATGGCCAAGGCTCGTAAAGAACTGGGGCGTGCTGACAGGTTTGACCACGTATTGCTAAATAACGACCTGGAGACGGCTAAAAAGGAGGCCGAAAGTTTACTGAGATTATTTTTGGGAAAATGACGAAAAAGAAAACCGGGCTTTATTTTGGCACCTTTAACCCCATTCATATAGGGCACTGCATAATTGCGCAGCACATGCTCGAGTTTACCGACCTTGATGAAATTTGGTTTGTAGTAACGCCACACAACCCTCATAAGAAGAAGAGTACACTATTGGATGATTACCAACGCCTCCATATGGTGCAGTTGGCGGTAGATGACCAATACCAGATGCATGTGAGCAGTATGGAGTTTGACTTACCTCAGCCCAGCTATACAGCTACAACTTTGGCACATGCGGTTGAAAAACACCCCGAAAAGGAGTTTGCCCTGATAATGGGGGCGGATAATCTACAGACCTTTCACAAGTGGCGCAATTATGAGTGGATACTGGAACACCATAAAATATATGTGTACCCCAGGATAGAGAGTGATGGCGGGGATTTAAAAAATCACCCTAATGTTACCGTTACCGAGGCCCCTATTATGCAAATTGCATCTACGGATATCCGTAATGCCATCAAGGATGGTAAGAATGTCAGCTTCATGCTTCCTGAAAAAGTGTGGAAGTTTATTGATGAGGGTTTGTTTTATAGATAGGATTATGAGTCTGTTAAAATTTTAAATTTCCTGAAGGTAGTTCACTTCTTTTGCCAAACGAATACCTCAGCTCCAATCCGCCACCGGCCGTCCACTTTGGGTTGCTTTCAGATTCATTTAGTATCAGCAAATCACCTTCTGCATAAACCCCAAAACTCCAGGGCGACCAACGGTTTTGGGTTAGTTTAAAACGATATGTAGGCCGGAAATACAGGCCATAGAATACTGCGTACTTAATGTTATCACCATTATAAATGGTGTGCATGCCTAAACGCGAATCTCCAATTTGTGTAAAGCCCTTGGAGAAAATGGGTAAATACCCCTGCGCACCAAAGGGTAAACTCACTAAACCGTTTTTCTCTTTAATCTTTAAGAGCGGGGCAACACCAATTTTTATCCCAACTAGGTTTATGCTTTCCACAAAATACATGGGTTGGTTAGTCTTTATGAAACCCTGTCCCGGAGCTATGCCTGAAGGATTGATGTTCATTCTGCTTTCTACGTAATTATAGGATAAAGCATAGTTAAGGTGCCATGAATTTCGCCCAAGTTTGGTATCAGCGCCAATGGTCAGATTAAAAATCGGTAAATTATCAAAATCTTCATTATTCACCGAGGAGGGATAAGTAAAATCAGCCGGATGTGCTTTTACGGCCGTATTAAACCAAAGTTGCGTTTGGGCAGTTGTGATAAAACCGCTAAAACAAAATAAGAGCGATAGTAAAAGGTGTTTATTCAAATCGGAGATAGTGTTTTACAATTAGTATTTCACGTGTCCAACTTTTAGGGTAATCCCAAACGCCAGGTAGGGTGGTGTCGGATCCTGGTCTTCTGAGCGTTCATAGGTCGGAGTAAAGTAAGCTCTTGCAAAAAAGGAATAGTCCATGGCCCAGCCTTCATCACCATTTTTTTCTAAGTAGTTTTTTAAGGTAAAGTCCATTTCTGCAAAAGGCAGGCTTTGTTCGAGTATGCCGGTAGTGCCTCCTTTTCGCCTGCTTTCAAATTTAGCTGTAAACCACGGAACACCCGCTCCGGCAGAAAATCCAAACCCAACCTTGCTTTCATCACTGATAGGCTTCATGCGCTTAAAGCCCATCGAAATATCCAGATAATGTCCTACGTATTCTGAGATGGGTTGTATGGTGGTGGAAGTAACATCTACCTGGGTGCTGTAGGAGCGCAGGGCATACTCCGCCCGAAACAGAAAGTTATAGACCTTGTCTTTTGTATAGCCCATGTCCAGGGCCAGTCCACCTGAAAACTTATAGTTTCCACCAGCCGATAGGGTTTGTCCAGCGTCTTTCATTTTGCTGTTTAAAAAGAAGTCACTGTTGTATCTGTGTAAAGAACCAATAATGGAAATCTGATTTCTCTGGGCCAGAGCTGAGGTGGAGATTAGGCAGAGAAAGAGCAGGGTTCTAAAAGGCAAAATTCAGTATGTATTAGTTATTGATCAATAACTTGATAAATGAATTTCAAGCTTTTCAAATATAAAGGATGCGCCTGATATAGCTATTGATGACCTAGCTTTCAAAAATACTCTTGAATAGCCGCTCCTTGTCATTGATGCTCTCCTCCAGTGAGATCATGGTTTCGGAGCGTTGCACGGCATCAATTTCATTAATCTTAAAAATAATGTGCTTGGCGTGAGTAGCATCTTTACATCTAATTTTACAGAAAATGGAAAACTGCCCGGTGGCAATATGAGCCACGGTAACTTCAGGGATTTGTCGCAGTTTTTCAATTACCTCGTTGGCATCCTTTGTTCTTGAGGTGTGCAATCCAACATAGGCCGTAAAATCGTAACCTACGGCCTGATAGTCTACTTTAAGAGAGGCACCTTTAATTATCCCTGCCTTTTCCATCTTTTTTACCCTTACGTGGATGGTGCCCGGAGAAACAATCAGTTTTTTGGCGATTTCAGTGAAAGCTGTGCGGGCATCTTCTATCAAAAACGCTAAAATTTCGCGGTCTAGCTTGTCGAGGTCGTAATTCATAAAGGCAGTATTGGTATTAAATTATTGAATTGATAAACTAGAGCTTATTTTGTTGTACATATGCTAATAATATTCGCAAAGGTTAAAATAATTACGCAATAAACTACAATTAATTTAATTTTGACGCAAAGCAAAGAGGAGGTCATCTGGGGGTGGTTTGCTAGGTAGCGTTCTTTGTTATGAGCCTGTGCTTAAAATTTAGTCTGATATAAATTGCATTACAGGACAAATTACCACAACTGCCCTCGGTGATTCTCCAAATTGCTAAAGCATAATTCTGAAAAGAAAATTAATAGCGACACCCTAAAGCACCTTCTGGTGTTAGGTGGTGGGGATCCATAAACAGGCATTTGAAAACCCTAGTTTGTAATCAGTAAAATTTAAAAAATGGATAAGCAAGGAAAATTGGTGGGCGTGTTAAACAGAACGAACAGCGTAAGCGAGGTTTATTTTAACATCAAAAGCCAGCGGGTTAATGAGTGCAAGCATCTGAGTCAGAATCGCACGAAGTGGTATGGATATGATTTGGAGGAGTATTTAAAAAAACCATTGAATGACAGTTTTAAAGCAAAATTTAAAAAGCTAGCACTATAACCCATCGCAATAATTTTTACTTAGTCGAAAGAGGACAGGCCTGCTGCTGCAATAGCAGGGGTCTGTTTTTTTATATTAAAATGAGTTTAAAATGAGTAAGCCCGTAAAATTGAGATGGTACATTGTATTTGCCTTGATTAGTGTGGGGGCATTTATAGGCGGTTTTTTACCGGTTAGTTTCCCTAATGGAGGAGGTAGTGAAATAAATGCTGCAGATACGGCATGGATGCTTACTGCCACCTGTCTGGTTTTTTTTATGACCCCGGGACTTTCCTTCTTTTATGGAGGAATGGTGGATCAGAAAAACATTATTTCCACCATGCTACAAAGTTTTATAGCGCTCGGAGTAATAAGTATACTTTGGTTTGCGGTCATATTTAGTCTTTCTTTTGGCGATAGTATTTACGGTTTTATTGGAGACCCCAGAACATTTTTGTTTTTCAATAATGTTGGAGTGTCTCCCAACCCAGATCTATCACCAGGTATACCGTTTCTACTTTTTGCGCTATTTCAATTAAAGTTTGCCATTATTACTCCGGCACTTATTACAGGTAGTTTTGCTGGCAGAGTGAAGTTTAGTGCTTACCTCTTATTTATGTGCTTGTTCTCTATTTTTATATATGCTCCTTTGGCTCACATGACGTGGCATCCTGAAGGCATTTTGCGAAATCTTGGCGTGCTTGATTTTGCCGGAGGTACGGTGGTGCACATGTCTGCCGGTATGGCCGCTTTGGCAGGGGCCATTTATCTGGGTCAGAGAAATGAAATAAAGGAAACACCCGTAAATATTCCCTTTGTGATTTTAGGAACTGGTATGCTTTGGTTTGGATGGTTTGGGTTCAATGCCGGATCTGCCCTTGGTGCCAACTCAGATGCGGTTCTTGCCTTTGCCAATACCAACACGGCTTCAGCCTCGGCCATGCTTACCTGGGTGTTTTTCGAAACACTGCGAGGAAGAAAAATATCTGCCTTGGGGGCTTGTATTGGCGCTGTGGTAGGCCTCGTTGCCATTACACCTGCAGCAGCTTTTGTTACTGTTGGTCAAAGTGTGTTCATAGGGTTTGTGGCCGCTATAGTAAGCAGCCTTGCTGTGCGTTACAAAAATAATTCTGCTATTGATGATACCCTTGATGTATTTCCTTGCCACGGTGTAGGAGGTATGGTAGGGATGATTCTTACGGGGTTTTTTGCCCGTGATGTAGGTCTTGTTTACGGGCAGTCTGCTACTTTTTATATCCATATTCTGGCTCTTATTGCTATTGCGATATTTACTTTTGTTGGTGTAATGTTGCTTTATAGGTTAACCAACCTCATAGTGCCCATGAGGGTAGATGAATCTGCGGAGGCAGAGGGTTTGGATATAAGCCAGCATAATGAGGTTTATAAAATCCTATAGAATAATAAAATTGGAAACTACCAGGCGGTGGATTAGTGTGGAAACTTAAATTTGCTTCATGCCTAATTTTCTAACCCAAACAGCACAGCACCTTTTACAAGAGCACCCCGATCTTAAAAAAGCAGGGATTATTTTACCCAGCAGGCGGGCTGCCGTATTTTTAAAAAGGGAATTGAGTAATCAGATTGATAAACCAGTCTGGAGCCCTTATATTAATACTATTGAAGACTTTTTGCTGGAGTCACTCGGATGGAAACAAGCGGATCAGCCAAGTCTTATGTTTCAGCTATACCAGTGTTATACTGAGATAGTGGAAGGGCCAACGGAGAGCTTTGCCGACTTTAGCCAATGGGCGCATTTGCTGTTGGCAGATTTTAATGAGATTGACCGCTATAAGGTGGATGCCCGTGAGCTTTTTGCCTACCTGAGCGATGTGGAGCGTATTAAGAAATGGAACCTGGAGCCGGGCCAGGAGCTTACCGAACTGGTGAAAAATTACCTCAAACTTTGGGAGAGTCTCCCGGCACTCTATCAAAAGTTTACAGCTACCCTGGCCGAAAAGGGCGAGGTGTATCAAGGTATGGCCTACCGCAGGATGTCTGAGGAACTAACGGAGCACTTACCTGCCATTAGCAGCCGTTTTGAAAAACTGATTTTTATCGGCTTCAATGCTTTAAATACTGCGGAGGAGGATATTCTCCTAAAGTTGTATAGAGAAGGAATGGCAGAGTTCTATTGGGATGTGGATGATTACTACTTTAATGATGCGGCTCAGGAAGCAGGGAATTTTTTGCGCCAAAGCAAATTGGTAAAGGAGCTCATTGATAAGGATGATTTCAGGTGGAGACACAACTCCCTGTCAACCATCCCAAAAAAAATAAAGATTATAAACGTAAGCGGACGCCACTTAATGGCAGTTGCGGCCAATGCATCGGTACTTGAGTTTCAGGAGCAACAACTCGAAAATGTGGCCGTGGCACTTGCAGACGAAGAGTTGCTTCCTCTATTTTTAAATAACCTGGCTGAAGATATTCCAACCTTAAATGTAACTATGGGTTTGCCCATGACGAGCACTCCTGTTGCCGGGTTTTTTCAGCTGCTGCTCGATATGTTGCAGGAATTTGAACATACAGGAAGAAGAGATTCATTAAAAAGACCAGCCTTTCATTTTCAAAAGTGGGATGATCTTTTAAGTCATCACCTGTTTAAAATATGGTGTGGCGATGCAGTATTTGCGGAGTCACTAAGGCTACAGATCAGAGAGCGCAATCGGATTTTTATTTCTGGAGAAGAACTTGAAAGCTGGGGCAGTGGTAGCTTTAACACATCGGTAATTAAGTTTTTTACTCAAAATGTTAGTGGTTCTATTTCCGAAATGTGGACCAGCCTTTCGGAGGTGGCGCAAGCGATAAATGACCAACATCAAAATAAGGATGTGCTGCTACAGTCGCTTTTCGGGTTTTTTAAACTCTTTAATCGCCTGGCGGATTTAATGGAGGAATATCCTTTTGTGGATGATGTTAAAACGGCTGTTCGATTTTACCGGGATTTGGTGAGAAGTGAAACTCTGGATATTTATGGGGAACCGCTTAGCGGCCTGCAGGTAATGGGAATGCTGGAAACCCGAACCCTGGATTTTAAAAATCTGGTGATAACCTCCCTTAATGAAGATGTTTTGCCAAAAGGAAGATCGCAAAACAGTTTAATACCCTTTGATATAAAGCGCGAATTTGGCCTCCCAACCTACCTGGATAAAGATGCCGTTTTTGCCTATCACTTTTACAGGCTCATTCAGCGGGCCGAGAATATTCACCTCATTTATAATGGCCTTTCTGAAGGTTTGGGAAGTGGCGAGGCTAGTCGATTTATCCGCCAGCTACAATATGAAGCTGGCTCAAATATTACATTCGAAGAGGTGCATCCTGCCTTTGGTATTGATACCAATGATACCATTGAAGAAGAAGTAGTGAAAACTCCGGCCGTAATGGCTCGGTTGTATGAAATGGCTCAAGAGGGTTTTTCGGCCACAGCCTTAATTGATTACATAAATGATCCCCTGGAGTTTTACAAAAAGCGGGTATTAAAACTCAGGGAAGCCGATGAGGTGGAAGAAGTGGCGGGTTATGACACTCAGGGAAATGTGGTGCACGAACTGCTGGAGCAATTTTATTCCGTAGATGGAAAAAAGGAAAAACCAAAGTCAGTATTAAAATCCAACGATCCAATTTTTGCTCAAGGCAAAGATGAAATCAGAAAGTTGGTGGTGGAGCAGCTTGAGGAGAAAGCAAAGCTCAGCGATTTGGACAAGGGTAAAAACCTGCTTATCCGCGAAATACTTACCGGCATGGTGATAAATTTTCTGAAAAGGGAAAAGGAGGAACTGGAAAAAATTGATGCCAATGGACAGGTTTTGTCTATGCTTGGCTTGGAGCGAAAGTTTAATTCCAAACTGGTTTTAAAATCAGGCCTGGAGGTAAAGCTCAAGGGAATAATTGACCGTATTGATCGTGTGGGAAATGAAGTAAGATTGGTGGATTATAAGACCGGGTCAGTGGTACCTGCCAATATCTCCATTAAGGAAATGGAGGATATGAGGCAACCTAAGGAGAAGAATAAGTCTTTACAGTTGATGATGTATGCATGGCTTTTCTTTAAGGAGGAGGCCCACTATGATGAAATTTCACCAGCCATTATCAGCCTTCGTAAAGTAAATGATTGGCTGATGCCACTGAAAATGGGCGGCAAGAAAGGTATCTCAAGAGAGTTGATGCCTGATTTTGAGGAGTTTTTAACTAATTTGCTGGAAGAAATGTTTAATCCAAATATTGCTTTTGCCAAAAAGCCATTAACTTTGGTAGCAGATGAATAAACTGACCACCATATTAGCCTTACTACTTTTAGTACCCTTTATTGGTTGGGCACATGGCGATAAAAGCTCATTCTCGCTTTCGGGCGTTATAACAGATGAAAGCGCCAGACCTGTAAGCGGTGCGGTTATCAACATCGAAAAAAATGGCGAGGTCATTCAATCTACCGAAACGGATGCGGAGGGAAATTTTGAGCTGAAAATGGATGGCATTATGCCTCGCATGGATCAGCTCAAATTTACAGTTCAAAAAAAAGGGTATAAAACTTATCGCATAAGTCCGGTTCAGTACAACGAAAAGTTCATCAATATTCAGTTACATCGTCAGCTTCCCATACCTATTATTAAACCCATCGGTGGCAGTTTCGGCATATCCGTTTAATTTTATGATTACATCTTCTGATATTTCAAGTGCTGCAAAGCGCATTGAAGGCATTATTCATAAAACCCCCATTCTTACAAGCCGGTTTTTTAATAATCTCGCTGCTGCGGAGATTTTCTTTAAATGTGAAAACTTCCAAAAGACGGGATCCTTTAAGTCTCGGGGAGCTACAAACTCTATACTAAAGCTTAGTGCCGCGGAGGCGGAAAAAGGGGTAACCACACACTCCAGTGGTAATCACGGCCAGGCGTTGGCTTGGGCCGCAAGAGAAAATAACATTAAGGCTTACATCGTAATGCCTGAAAATGCTCCGGCAGTAAAAGTACAGGCCGTAAAGGAATATGGTGCTGAGGTGGTGTTTTGTGAATCTACCTTAGAGGCGCGGGAAACAATGCTGGAGGAGGTGATGGCTAAAACCGGAGCCACTTTTATTCCTCCCTACAATTATCAAAATACTATAGAAGGGCAGGCTACAGCAGCTGTTGAAGTTTTTCAGGAGGTTGATAATATTGATTTTCTGTTGGCACCTGTTGGCGGGGGTGGTTTGCTTTCAGGTTCTGCGCTTGGTGCGAAATACTTTTCACCACAAACTACAGTTATTGGCTGTGAGCCGGAAGAGGCTGATGATGCCTTTCAATCTTTTAAAACAGGAAAACTACAGCCAGCCAAAAAACCAACCACCATTGCTGACGGGCTGCGCACTTCATTGGGCGATATCACTTTTGGATATATCCAAAATCACGTGAACGATATTTTGCTCTGCACCGAAAAGGAAATCGTGGAAGCCCAAAAGATGATTTGGGAACGGATGAAAATTGTGGTGGAGCCATCCAGTGCTGTTCCCCTGGCTTGTCTTCTTAAAAATATGAATCCCTTCCGCGGAAAACGGGTGGCTATTATTTTAAGTGGTGGTAATGTGGATTTGGGCAGGTTGCCTTTTTAAACCTTATTGGCTCAATATAAATATACCATGGAGCCGGGCTGTATAGAAATGGGTGTATTTTTCTATTGATATTCAATATTGATTGCCTGCCTGTCAACTTTAAAAATCCCTATTTTTGCCGCGAATTCAGCAAATCAATCTACATGAAATTTGGAGTTGTAATTTTTCCGGGAAGTAACTGCGATCAGGACATGATTTATGTGTTGCGCAACATTATGAAACAAGAAGTAGTGGAGCTTTGGCATAAAGACACCGACCTTCAAAATGTTGATTTTGTTATGCTTCCGGGAGGTTTCTCGTTTGGAGATTACCTGCGCTCCGGAGCAATTGCCCGCTTTTCTCCCATCATGGAAAAAGTGATTGAATTTGCAAACAATGGCGGTTACGTAATGGGAGTGTGTAATGGATTTCAGGTGCTTTGCGAAGCAGGATTGCTGCCGGGAACACTACAGCACAACCCAAGCCATAGTTTTAGCTGTAAAAATGTTTATCTGAAATCTGCATCCAGCAGCAATGCTCTTACTGCCAGCCTTGATTCTGATAAAGCCTATAAAATTCCTATCGCACATGGTGAGGGACGTTACTTCGCTACAGAGGAAACGTTGAAATCACTGAAAGACAATGAGCAGATTATTGCTTATTACTGCGATGAAAACGGTGAAATCAATGATGCTGCCAATCCTAATGGATCTTTGGACAACATTGCCGGTGTTACCAATGCTACCAAAAATGTTTTTGGAATGATGCCACACCCTGAGCGTGCAGCGGATGAAAATCTTGGAAATGTGGATGGGCGTGCGTTCTTCGAAAGTTTGTTGAAGAATCTGGTTCCAGCTTAGTTTCTCCCAATGCGGATTTCCAAATCCGATACTCTTACTGAACTTCAAAAGAAACAGATCGTTGAAATCTGGAATGCCGAGTACCCGGTAGGGTTGAAGTTTTCCTCAATTCAAGGTTTTGAAGATTACTTATCCAAGATCAATGACCTTAACCATTACCTGATTGAATCAGATCAAAAGGTGATTGCCTGGATGAGCACTTTTCTTCGCGAAGATGATAGGTGGTTTGCCATGATAATAAACGCTGAATACCAAAAGCAGGGACTCGGCAGACAACTATTAGAGGCTGCCAAGGCCGATCATCAGGAATTAAATGGCTGGGTAGTGGATCATGAGGACTACATTAAGGATGATGGAGAAACCTATCTCTCACCCATGCAGTTCTATCTCAAAAATGACTTCGAAATAGTTTCTGATTGCAGACTGGAACTGCCCCAGCTTTCCGCGGTAAAGATTATCTGGAGGCCTAAAAATTAAAAAAGCGACCAGATGGCCGCTTTTTCGTTTCAATATGCGATGGTGTTATTGCTTTCCAATGCGTTCGGTAATGGTGAGTTCACCTGCCACAATGCGCAACGTGTACATGCCATTCGCCAAAGCACCTAAGTCAATGGTTTCCTTTATGGTAGATCCACATAAAACTTCTCTTTTAAGAACTACGGCTCCATTAAAGGCAATAATTTCATAGGTAATGCTGCTTACGCCCGGATTCTCCATTTCAAATGTGGCTATACCCGATGTTGGATTTGGATACAATTTAAAACCAACCAAGGCCTTCACTTCATCCATTCCAAAGTTTTGAATAACTGTTGGGTCGGATATGTCGGTGCAATTTGTTAAACCAATACGTACGGTATAGCTGCCATTCCCGCTAATAGTATAGCTTTGAGAGGTGGCTCCGGCAATGGGGTTGCCACTATCAAACCATTGGTAATTAAAACCATTTTGGTTGCACGTAAGCACCATGTTATTGTTGGTAATGGTGGGCTTGGGTACATTTTCAACTGGTATTTGCAAAGTTTGAGCATTAGTACAAGCCGGAGGATTACTGTAAGTGTAGGTATAAGTTACAGTATGGGTTCCTGTTCCGGCATTAGCCGCAATGAAGTTGCCATTTTGGACACCTGGTCCACTCCAAACTCCAGAACCAGCTTGCCCAAAGTTATTTACGGTTGCCGATAAACCTAAGGTATCTCCCGCACAAAGCGGCACTAATGGCAAAGGAGTAGTAATTGAAATTAATGGTTTTTGAATTACAGCCATAGTAATAGCCGCAGAACTTATTGTTGATGGCGTGGCACAAGCTAAACCTGAAGTAAGATCAACGGTAACCAAATCGTTATTGGCCAAAGTGGTTGATGCAAAGTTTGGCGAATTGGAGCCTGCATTTACGCCATTCACTTTCCATTGATAAGTTGGCGTTGCGCCTCCGTTTACGGGTGTAGCGCTAAAAGTCACGTTGCTTCCCTGGCATACCGTTGTTGTAGAAGCGGCTATGGTTACGGATGGCGTAACTGCGTTACTCACCGCCATGGTTATGCCATTGGAGGTGGCGTTAGTTGTGGTTACACAGCTTTCGCTGGAAGTTAAAACACAGGTTACCACATTGCCATTTGATAGAGCGGAACTGCTAAACGTGGCGCTATTAGTACCCGCATTTACACCATTCACCTTCCACTGGTAATTGGGAGAAGTTCCTCCAGCTGTAGGTGTAGCTGTGAAGTTTACGGTTGTTCCGGTACAAATGGAACTTGTTGAAGCAGTAATATTTACGGCCGGTGTGGCGGGAGTGCTTATAACCATTGGCATTGATGCCGAAACCATGGCGGTGCTTGGGCAAGGCGCATTGCTCGTTAACTCCACGCTTACTATGTTGCCATTCGTTAGTGTGGATGAGCTAAAGGTGGGACTATTTGTTCCGGCATTAACTCCGTTCACTTTCCACTGATAGGTTGGGCTGGTGCCAGCATTAGTGGCGTTTGCCGTAAAGGTTACGTTGGTACCCTGACAAATAGGTGCAGTGGCAGAAGTTGTTAATACAAGCGATGGTGTTAAAGTTGGGTTTACCGTTATGCTTAGTCCATTGGATGTGGCAGAAGTAGTGCTTACGCAACTTGCGTTGGAAGTCATCACACAAGTAATGGTATTCCCATTAGATAAGGATGAAGAGCTAAATGTAGCACTATTGGTACCCGCATTTACACCATTCACCTTCCACTGATAACTGGGGCTTGTGCCGCCATTGGTAGGGGTAGCCGTAAAGGTTACGTTGGTTCCTGCACATATAGTGGAAGAAGTTGCCGCAATGCTTACCGCAGGGGTTTGTTGGGTTGTAACATTTATGTATGCTACCTTCACTTCAGCATCTGATCCTGCGCCATTGCTAGCGGTTAAGCTCACTTGATAAACCCCTGGGTTGTTAAAAGTAACCTGCGGGTTTTGTGAAGATGCTGATGTTCCTCCGGTGTAGGTTACTGTTGACGGGCTAAAACTCCATGTCCAACCCGTAGGGCTATTGGTTGATAAATCAGTAAACGTAACCGAACTTCCTGCACAAATACTGGTTTGGCTTGCGCTGAAGTTGGCCACTGGGGCTAAAGACACCGCTCCGCTAATGTTTATGTTGTCAATGTACATGTTGTTACCCCAGCCTGTAATATTTTCAAACTTTACAAGCACATTGGCATTTCCTGCAAAGTTATTGATGTTAATAGATGGGCAATTGGGGTTTCCGGCAGAGCCACACCAATTGGAGGAAGTACTGGGTGTAAATACAGACGTAAAATCTGTGCCAGTGGCAAAACTCCCGGTTCCATCCTCTTTAAAGGAGGCAATTCTTGTCCAGCTTGTACCGCAATCTGTACTTATAAATACAGCCAGGCTGTCTTGGTTGCTGGAGCTATAACGTCTATAAGCATAGTCAAAACTCAATGTGGCCTGAGTATATCCCGTAAGGTCAAAAGCTGGTGATAGAAGACCGTCTCTTTGGCCTGCGGCATTGTAGTTAAAGTTATCAATTCCTGCGGCTCTGGTTCCAGGCGATGTTCCACCGGTTATAAAAAGACTCCATGTTGTGGCGTTATCGGGGTTTACAACCTGCCACTCGCTTACGCTGTTGGTTTCAAAATCTTCGGTAAAGGGTAAAGTGTGTCCGCCTGCGTGGATGGCTTGGGTTATAGTAAGGCTGTCGCTACCATTGGCATTGCTCACTTTTAGTTTAATGGAATACCAACCCGCTGCGTTAAATGTAACTTCTGGATTTTGGCTTGTGGCGCTGCTTCCGGCACTGTAGCTAAAAGTGTTTGGTGTTATGGTCCACTTGCGTGAGGTTGGCCCACCTGTGCTGCTATCACCTAATTGTACGGCCTCACCTGTGCAGGGAAACTTCTGGCTATAGCCAAAATTGGCCACGGGGGTTTGTGCTGCCGCAAATCCTGAACTGGAGAATAAACCACGGCCATAAGTGGCGGCTATTACTTCTTTATCGCTGTCGCGGATTTGGAGCATATCTACCCGTACGTTGGCTAAACCACTATTACTTGGCGACCAGCTGGGGCTGGATGAATTAAAATTACTTGTGCTCCAAACACCTACTTCTGTAGCCAGTAAAACCTCGTTTCTATCATTAGGATTAAAAAGTGCCCAACGTACCGGCATATCAGGTAAGTTTCCTTCTTTGCTTATCCAGGTGGAACCTCCGTTGGTTGTGTACCAAACTGACGTTAAACCGTAGTTGGTATAGGTTACCAATAACTGGTTTTCACTGGCACCAATTTCCACACAGCTAATATTCCCGGAAGGAAGGTTACCTGAAATGTTGGTTGTAGATGGAGAGCCATTGGCATTGGTGATTTTATAAAGATCTCCGGCCTCAGTACCCACAAACAATGTGGTGGAGGCTGTGGTGTATGGAGATACCCTAAGGTGTGATGCCATGCTGCTCATCCCGGTAACGGAAATGCTACTCACCGATGGTGAACCGGTAATATTGGTAATTCGGTTTACGGTGTTGATAGTTCGTGCCGAATACAACGCATTTTGATTGTCATCATAATCCGTTGGATTGATGAATTTCCCGGTGGTTTGATCGCTTTGCAATGTGTTGTTAAAATTGCCGCCACCATTGGTTGAGCCATAATAACTGTTGTATACGTAGGAGGTAATTTGATAGTTGGGATTGGTTTGATCAATAAAACAAAAGGCTCCATCACCTCCGGTAACTTCATTGGTGGCGTTTACACCATTTGTATTGAACTGTTGGCTTCCATTATCCTGCGCTCCGGCCAAAAAGTAATTGGTAGCGGCTGTTGGATGAATAGCGCAGGCATAAAACTGTGTTACGTTATAGCCATTATCTCTACGGGAAATTACGTTGCTGGTTGCGGCACTGGCTATGTTATTTGAGTAATACACGCCACCATCATTTCCAAATAGCACCTGGCTGCTGGAGCCTGGTTTAAAAACAATGGCGTGTTGGTCGGCATGAACATTTGAACAATTGAGTGCAGCAAGATTATTGTTGTTACTCCATTTTGAGATTTGGCTCCATGTACCGGCACCATCGGTAGATCTGAATAAATCGATACCACCTACAATTAAGGTATTTCTGTTATTGGGATCTACAGCGGCAATTAGGTCATACCAAGCTTGTCCGCGGCTAAAGTCAGTGTTTGGAATTCCATTATCGGCATCACTCGGTTCTGTGCGGCTACTCCAGCTGGTTCCTCCATTTGTGGTTCGAACAATGCCATCCACCACATTACCTGCTTCAATAATGGCATAAACGTAATTGGCATCACTGGGGGCACAGGCTACCTCTACTCTTTCGCCACCTGTGGAAGTATAGCGGGTAGACCATGTAGTGCCGTTGGTGCTGCTCAAAATCCGACCGCCACCCTGATCCGTAAGGCCATAGGAAGAAGTTGTTGTTCCCACCCAAAGAGTATTGTTGGCGCTGATTTCAATATCAGCAGCTACATAAGGTTGTGTTTCGCCAGGGATATTAGGCAAAACCTGAGTAAAGCTTGTACCTCCATTTGTAGAGCGTTGAAGTCCCTGATCAGTGGAGCCATGCCAGCTTTGAGCGTGGTAGTTGCCCCGGATGGCTACATAGAGTACTCCGTTTCCACTTTCATTCCTAACCGCTAAATCATTGATATAATAAAAACTGCTGCTAGCACTTAGTTGAGACCAGCTAGTTCCACCATTGGTGGATTTCCAGATACCGGCTCCGCGGCTTGATCCTGTTCCCCAGCCTTCACCTGTGCCCACATAAATGGTGCTGGTGTTGGTAGGGTCAAAAGCGATGGCCGTAATGGCGATATTATCCCAAAAATCGTTTACGGCAATCCATGGAGAAGCAGATGAAGTAATATCATTGTTGTACCAAAGTCCTCCGGTTACACCACCGGCCCATACTTTTTTTCCTGTTACATCATTGGGATCATAGGCAATGGCACGTGTTCGTCCAGAAACATTGCTGGGCCCGCGTTCCACCCATGGTGAAGCTGCGGCTCCGGGTGTGGCCGTCATCGAATTTCGGGCCTGGGCCACCTGCTGGTAAATGGGGAGTAATCTTTCTGGTGCCGGGCGCCCCAGGGCGGGATCCAATGTGGCCAGATAATTTTGCTCCCAGGCCAAATCGGGCCTGTCCCTTTTTGGCATTTGTTTTATTTGCTCCTTATTGAGATGAGGCCGCTGAGAGAACTCATGCGCATTGATGGCAATTCGGTAAATATCCTTTTCCGAAAGCTTTAGTTGCTCTTTCGTAGGAATAAGGAATACGGCAAGTAGCAGGAGGGGAAATAATTTTTTCATGGCAAAGGTTTAAGCCTTAATGATTTAGAGTTAGCGCTAATCTACTTAGCTCACTTCTAATATCATAGCGCTAAAATTGGTTAATGCTATATGCAAGTTAGTAGCATATTAGCGAAACCAAATAAGGAAAATGCCGTATTTGATAGCTGGAAAAAACCCCTTATTTACGCGTAGAAACCCTCTCAATTCTTAGAGTTTGGCTATTTTTTGAGTTATATCTCGTGTGCCAATTGTAATCTTAATCAGGTAGTTGCCCCTTTGTAAATGTGACAGGGAAATTTGTTTTTCAACAGTGGAACTGGAGTTGAAGGAAGTGCTATAAACGGAAGTTCCCTTGGCGTCAATTATTTGCACTTTGCTTTTTTCCAGGTAGGGATTGTCAAAGGCAATGGTTAAATTATCCTTTACGGGATTAGGGAAGACCCTGAGGTCAATGGATTGTGTAAACTCTTCCAAATCAAAAGTGATGGAAAGGTATTGGTTTGAGGAAACAGTACAGCTTGTTCCGGTTATCTCCACATGGAAGTATCCATCCTGAGTGGTGGTATAGGTGCTTGAAGTTGCGCCAGCAATGGGTGTTCCGTTATAAAACCATTGATAGGTAAACCCTGTTCCCGGGGTGCAAGTCAGTACATTATTATTGGCATTAATCACCGGAAGGGGCAGGATTTCAGCATTAATGAGGATGGTGTCCTTGTCTGTGCCAAACGCATTGGTTGCTTCCAGTACAACCTGATAGGTGCCCGTTGCATTAAATACCACCTGCGGACTCTTGGAATTTGCATTAGTACCATTTATATAGGTAATGGTATTGGGTGTGAAAATCCAGTTTAAATGTGAAGGTGAGAAGTTGGAATTATCAGAAAGGAGAACGGTATCGCCTGTGCAAACCTGCTGTTGAGAGGTGATAAAGGAGGCCTGAGGGGCTTGATTCGGACTAAAGCCATTGCTGCTAAAGATGCCCCGGCCAAATGTGGCGGCCAGCACTTCGTTGTCAGAACTACGCATTTGCAACATTGAGGTACGAACATTTGCCAGGCCCGAAGTAGATGGAGTCCAGTTAGGGTTTGATGCATTCAGATTTGTAGAGCTCCATACTCCCACCTCAGTGGCAAGTATGGCTTCATTTCTGTCGTTGGGGTTAAAAAGGGCCCAGCGCACAGGCATATCGGGCAAGTCGCCCTCCTTACTGATCCATGTTGTGCCGCCATCATTGGTATACCAAACGGAATTAATTCCATAGTTGCTGTAGGTAACCAAAAGCTCGTTTTCAGTGGCTCCTATATCAATACAACTTACACTACCTGTAGGCAGGTTTGATTGGGTAAGATTTACGGGCGTTGGGCTATTGCTTTCAGCATTAGTGATTTTAAAAACCCTACCAGATGCAGTTCCCACAAACAGTGTGGTTGAGCTAGTGGTGTATGGAGATACCCTGAGGTGGGTGGCCATACTTCCGAGAGCCACATTAAATGAACCCACATTTGGACTGAAATCCATATCCAGAATCCTGTTTATAGAACTTGAGGTTCTTGCTGAATAAAGGGCATGGAGATTATCGTCATAGTCGGTTGGGTTGATAAAACTACCGGTGCCTGAAGTATTCTGCACACGATTGTTGAAGGATATGCCTCCGTCAGTGGACAGCCAATAGCTATTGTAAACGTATGACGTAATCTGAAGCATGGGATCAGTTTGATCAATAAAACAATAGGCACCGTCACCGCCAGTAACTTCAGTGGTGCTGTTTATGCCTGCGGTTAAAAAACGTTGAGATCCATTGTCCTGAGTACCGCCCAAAAAGGTGTTGTTTCCTGCATTTGGATGAATGGCGCATGAGTAAAACTGGGTTACATTGTATCCTCTGTTTAGGTTGGTGAATGTTGGCGTTGAGGCGGTTAAGTCGGTTGAGCGATAAATCCCACCATCGTTACCGAATAAGGCTTCGGAAGAAGAACCTCCTCTAAAAACCACTATTTGCTGATCAGCATGAACCTCAGTGTAGCCAAAGCCTCCATACCAATGGGCGAGTTGTTTCCAGCTTGTGCCGCCATTGTTACTAATAAAGGGATCAACGGCTCCCGCAATTACCGTATTCGGGTTGTTGGGATCAACGGCAAGCGCCAAATGAATCCAGGCTTGGTTTCTTGAGAAGTCAGCAGCAGAAATATTTGGATCAGCATCGCTGGGCTCATTTATATTTGCCCAAGTGGCTCCATGGTCTGTGGTTTTTACAATTTCACCTACCGAATTTCCCACTTCAATTATGGCATAAACATAAGCAGAATCACTTGGGGCGGTAGCGATTTTTACCCGCTCGCCACCACTTTTGGTATAAGCTACAGTCCAGTTGGAGCCATCATCACTGTAAAGTACTCTACCTCCACCTCTGTTGCTTCCGGAGTTTGCGCTGTTTATGGTTCCTGCCCAAATGCGGTTATCGGCTCCAATTTCCAAATCGGCAATGGCATAGTTAAAACTTTGTGACGGCACATTGGGCGCCACTTGCGTAAATGTTTGCCCGCCATCGGTTGAGCGTTGAATTCCTTCAGAAGCTGTTCCATGAACAGAACCGGCATATCCAACACCTCTGAGGCCGGCATATATCACGCCTGTGCCGTTTTCGTCTCTCACTACCAAATCATTTACAAAGTAGTAGGCAGTAGTTGAAGACAGCTGAGCCCATGTTTGCCCCGCATCAGTGCTTTTCCAGATGCCGGCACCACGCGCGCCCGAGTTACTTGATCCCCAGCCTTCTCCAGTGCCTACATAAAAGATACTGTCATTGGTGGGATCTGCGACTATAGCTGTAATGGAGAGGTTTTTCCAAAAATCGCCAACAGTGGCCCAGGTTGAGGTGGGGCTGGTAATGTCATTGTTATACCACAAGCCTCCTGTAGCGCCACCTGCCCATACTTTTTTATTGGACAGATCATTTGGATCAAACATAATTGCGCGTGTACGACCACCCACATTGTCAGGCCCTCTTTCCACCCACGGTGTGGCTGTTGATCCCGGTGTACCGGGAATGGG
This sequence comes from Owenweeksia sp., assembly GCA_048267305.1. GTDB lineage: Bacteria > Bacteroidota > Bacteroidia > Flavobacteriales > Schleiferiaceae > Owenweeksia. The sequence goes on from JBLWXT010000014.1 coordinate 56,447, forward strand.
ATGGCTACGGGCAGCAGCAAGCTGTTGGTAGATTGGTATGAGCCTTTCCGGGGTGGGGTAGCCCAAAGCCGGATCCATGGTGAGTAAAAAATCTTGCTCCATGGCAAGGTCGGGCCTGTCTTTTTTAGGGATGGCTTTAAGATCTTCAGGAGTTAAATGCTCCCTTGTAGAATAGGGGTGAGAGTTGATGAACTCCTCGTATTTTTCACGCTCGGTGAGTTCATCGGGTTTTAAGCTATAGGTAATAGCAATAACAGAAACGATGGCTACAAAAGCCAAAGAGTAATATTTTTTCATAGCAGAACTTTAGGGCTACTGATACATAGGCGACTCTAGCTCGGTAAACTCATCAATAATGAGAGAGTCGGCAACCGCTCCCAGTGTATAGTATATTGTTCCTGAAAAGTCTTCCTGATTAAAAAGTACAGGATTTACAGGTTCAGGGTTTTCATTATCAACCGTCATCTCAGGGTCTTCATAAAACATGGTGGCCTCAATAAGAGTTGTTCCTTTCTCATAAAATATATGGGCAGGCACCTCTATATCATTAACCACGAATTTTTGGATGCTAAGGTTGGGTACGGAGTCGGGACTAAGTACTTTAAACATAATACCCTTGCCACCACCCGCTCCTGGCACGTACTTCATGTAAGTGGCATTAAGCTCCAAAATCTCCTCGGGCACCAAATTATCCGGGCCACCGCAGCGAAGCAGAACTAAAAAAATGGAAATACGTAAAAGCATTGTTTAATATGTAAGTTGGATGTAATAATTAATGCAGTGCCTGAAAATCGGAGTTTCTAGTCTCCAATAACAACTTTGCGGGTTACGTGAATGTCTTTCCCAGTAAGGGCCAGGGTATAAACGCCATGCGCCAGATTGCTTACATCAAATGTACGTTCAAAGGTAGATGTCATTTTGAAGTTTTCATGTTTTACAGCAGCGCCCATACTATTGTAAAGAGTCATTTGCATTTCGCCCAAAGTGGCCATACCTGATATTTCTACCGTAAGGTTTTGCTTGGTGGGATTTGGGAAAACTTTAAACTCGGCCCCTGATGGAAGTTCGTCAAGGCCAACATTAAATTCGTAAAAAGCACTTTGGCCAAAACAGCTGTTGCCATTTATGACTCCCACCTTATACATCCCATTGGTAGTTGGCACAAAACTTTTGCTGTTGGCACCGGGTATCGCTTGGTTGCTAGAGTCAAACCATTGATATTGAGAGGCGGTAATACTACAAACCAACTCATTGTTTCCAACAAAAACCTGAGGAGTATCCGTTTTGCTGATGTTTATATTTATGGATTTTGACACTTGCCCACAGGAGGGAGAGTTGTAGGTATAGGTAATGGAGTGGGTGCCACTTCCCAATATGGACGGATCCAGTTGGTTGTTGGTAATGCCCGGTCCTGTATATACTCCACCCAGAGGGGTAGCCATCACCAGTTGTTTGGGAGAGTCGCCATCACAAAAAGTGGGGTTGCTTATAACCACAATGGATGGAGGCGCCTGCACCTGTATGTTCATATCCTGATATACCATACAGCTATTTGCATCCTGATAGGCATAGGTTATGGTATAGGTGCCGCTGCCGGTTGCCTTGGGGTTGAACGTTGTTCCGCTAACTCCGGGGCCACTGAATGTTCCGCCAGCAGGAGTAGCACTAAGGGTTACAGAATTACCAGAACTACAAAGCGTTCCGACAGGGTTTAACTGTAAGGTTGTTTTAGGATGAACATTGATTCTAATGGTATCCGAAAAAGCCAGTTCGGGGAAAGCACAGTTCAAATCTGAGCGAAGGGAGCTGTAAATTATATCTCCATTGTTGAGATTTGTAAAATCATATGAAGCTCCGGTGCTTGAGCCGTGATAGGCGCCATTAAGGTACCAGTTGTAGGCAGGATTACTACCTGCGTTGGTTGTATTGGCACTGAGCTGTAAGGTATCTGAATTACAGATAAAGTTACCCGTATAGTTAAGGCTAATATTTACAGAATCAGCGGAGTTGATGGTGATATAGGAAACCTTGGTTATGGAGTCTGTGCCATTACCATTGCTTACTTTAAGTCTTACAGAATAGGTTCCTGGCTTTTGAAAGGAAACTGCCGGATTTCGATCTTGTGAGGTAAGGCTTGAAGGCCCGTCAAAACTCCAGTTCCAACTTTGGGGCGAACCATAGGTTTGGTCATTAAAACTCACTGTATCCAAGGCACAAGCCGCTTTAAGGGAAGTAAATGCGGGGGTGGGAGAAACAGTTGGGTTTCCCTGCAGTTTTATGTTGTCTAAGTATAGGTGATTACCACTATGGTTGATGGCAATAAACTTTATACGTACGCCTTCCATACCTGCAAAAGCCGAAAGATTTAGGGTATTGCATGATGCAAAACCGGAAGCACCACACCATTGGGATGAGGATGGAGAAAAAGCAGTGGCTATTCCGGCAGCGGTTCTGAAGTTGTTGTTGCCATCTTCACCCAATGCCGCAATTTGAATCCAGTTATCGCTGCATGAAGGAGCTACAAACACAAGCAGGCTATCGCCAAAAGTGCCGGCTTGTCCGCTATAGGCATGATCAAAGGATAGCCATACTGAGTCATGTCCGCTAAAATCCACAGCAGGAGAAATAATGTCGTAATCCTTTTGAGATGTATTGTTGAAAAGGGAAGCTTTAATGACAAAGTCACCATTAGGTGCCACCTCACGGTTCCAGCCATTGGGGTCAAAATCAGAGGTGCTCCATTTACTAAAGTCTGATAGCGAATTAAAACCTTCATGGAAAGGCAGTGGATATCCACCCACGGCAATAGCGCCAACTTGCATTATAGAATCTGCGCCCAAAAGATTTTCCACCCTCAATCCAATATCATAAAAACCCTTTTGAGAAAAAACCACCTGTGGGTTTTGAGTGGTGTCAGAAGTGCCATTTACAAAAGTGAAAGTGGCTGGCGAAATTTCCCATTTAAAGGTACCTGGATTGTATTCGGAATTATCAAGTAGGGTTACGGTATCATTCAGGCAAATACTTTGCGAAAGTTTCATGTCGGCAATCGGTGGTACAAGATCACTATACAGAGGGCTTTCCCAAACACCACGACCATAAGTTGCCGCTCTTAGCTTTCGGTTGATGTAATTTATTTCCAGTTCGTTTACAATAACGTTGGGCAGATCTGCACTAAAACTCAACCATTCTGTGTGATTGTCATCTCGGTAATAAACGCCTACATCAGTACCGATATAGATACTGTGATCTGCATTGTTTGCTATGGTTACACAATTTACGGGTAGGTTGGGCAGACCCAGGGAGAGGTTGGTCCATGAAATTCCTCCATCCCTGCTTTCAAATACCTTTTCATTGGCGGAGTAGCCACTGATGCTCACTACTATATGATTGGGATTGTCGTGGCCAACAGCAATTCCGGTAATAGATCTGAAAACGCTTAAAGCGGATAATCTTGCCCATGTATCGCCATAATCGGTGCTTTTAAAAATACGATTGCCATCGGCCAGAAATACATTGTTAGTGTGATTTGGTGCGATGCCCAAAACATCAATATTTCCACCACCGGAAATGCTTGATGCGGTAAGGTCTGTAAAACTCACTCCACCATTAAAGGATCGCCATACATTGGCAAACCCCGCATAAATAGTATCGGGGTGTTTTGGGTCTAGCATAAATGGTGTTACCCAGTTTCCGGTACCGGCAGGGCTAAGGTTAAAACTTGCCCTAAAGCTGTTTCCTCCGTTGGTGGATTTTGAAAAATCACCATAGTAAATGGAGGCGTACATCACATTTGTGTTTTTAGAGCTTATGGCACAGTCCATTCCATCGCCACCATATACGTCTATCCAGCCGGATGATCTTTGCAGGTGTGTGCCATTATCCTGGGCACCGGCAATTATTAAGGTAGTATCACTTGCAGAGGTTCCCATTTTGTAATACTGGGTAATGTTCAGGCCATTGTTTAGCTCATCCCATGCATTTTGGTTCAGTCTTTTGCGATAAAGGCCACCATCCGTTCCAGCGTGTATTTGTCCCGTTATGGGATGATAAATCAAATGGTGTACATCAGCATGAACAAAAGGATTTCCACCACCGCCATACCAATGGGTAGCAATGCTCCAGTTAGAACCACCGTTGGTGCTTTTCCAAATATTTACACCGCCAACATATAGTTCGTTTTTATCAGTTGGGCTAACTGCCAGGGCCAGGTCATACCAAGCCTGACCGCCTGCATCGCTGCCATTTACCTGCCATCCCAATAGGTTGGGAGATGTGGCCTGTTGTGTCCAGGTGCTACCTCCATCTGTGGATCGGCAAATAGCCAGAAAACCATTGCTGGAAGATTCCCCGTAAAGGGCATAAATGTAGTTGCTGTCATGTGGGGTAACAGCGAGTTCAATTCTACGTACGTTACCGGTGGGCAGGGCACTGCTTACTACTATTGACCATGACTGGCCGTTGTTAATACTCTTATAGATACGCGGAGAATTGAGGGAGGAGCAAAACAGGACCTTTGGATTTCCTGGTTTTTGAACAATGGCGTTGAACGAACCGTTTTGCACGTTTGTCCAGTTATCACCTGCGTCAATACTTCTGTAAATACCCTGCGAAGTAGTGGCAATAATAATGTTTGGGTTTAGCGGATTAAGATAAAGATCAGTAATCTTTATCTGAGAGGTGATGCCGTGCAAAAGTCCTGTGGTGTTCCAGGTAGTGCCACCATCTGTAGATTTTAGTACACCGAAGCTATAGGTATCGCCACCATCACGGTCTCCCGTGGCGATGTACATTATGTTTTTATTGGTTGGATTTATTTCAATATCTGAAATTCCGAGATTGGCAAGTTGATCTGTGTTGGTTGTCCAGTTTTGTCCGGCATCTATGCTTTTCCAAAGACCTCCCGCGGGTGTTGCTATCCATATTACCTGAGAGTCAGTAGGGTCAAAGGCAATTCTGTTAATACGGCCGATGCCATCAATGGTGTTTCCATTGAAGGGCCCTAAAGGTTTCCATTGGCCATAGTTTGCATTGGCCGCTGCCTGCACCTGCTGAAAAGCCTGGGTAATGACATTGGCCGTTGGTCTTTCACCATCAGGATAAACGCGGGTTTCGGTAAATGCCTCCCATCTTTTAAACTGTTTCCATCCCTTTCCTTTTTCTATGGTGCGTTCTTTCCAGTAGTTTTCAAAGCTTTGTTGTACGGTATAAAAATTTACTGAGGGATCGTTCATTTGCTCCACCCAGTCTCCGTTTTGAGCATTCAAAATACCAAAGCAGGCCAGAAGGGAAAGGGAATAGAAAAGTTTTTTCATCAAGAAAGTTATCCTTTTTGGGTTGTAGTAGCAGTCGCACAGGGCGTGCAATATCTCCTAAAATAAGAGAAAGTTGCCAAATATAAAAATATAAACGGCTCAAAATGTGTCGGGTAAATGGCACCCCAAACAGAATATTACACGCTAAACTCCAGTAGCTTTCTTCGATACACGGAAAAGAGCTTGGATTTTGAGATGAAACCAACGTACTTTCCGTTCTCTACAACCGGCAGGTTCCAGGCATTGGTTTCCTGAAATTTCTTAATCACGGATTCCATGCCCTCACTTTTTTCGATAGTAGCCGGAGGGGGGCTCATCAATTCATTTACGAAGGTGGTGTCGTAAATAGCCTGATCAAACATTATGTGGCGAAAGTTATCGAGCGTAAGCACACCACAAAGGTTTTTGTCCTTATCCGTTACCGGAAAAATGTTTCGGTTACTTTGGCTAACCACTTTTACCAATTCGCCCAGAGTCATTTCGGGCTTTACTGTTTTAAAGTTTCGCTCAATTACCTGTTCAATGTTCAGCAGGGTGAGTATCACCTGATCTTTATTGTGAGTTAATAAATCACCTTTCTTGGCAAGTTGATCTGTATAGATAGAATGTGGCTTGAGGCCCCGTGCCACCATAAACGAAGTGGCGGCTACCAGCATCAGTGGAATGAACAAGTCATAACCGCCAGTGATTTCTGCAATAATAAATATAGCTGTAAGCGGAGCATGAAGTACTCCTGCCATTAACCCTGCCATCCCAACCAGCGTAAAATTACTGGTGGATAGTGAGAACATTTTAAACTGATTGAGAAAGGTGCTAAAAAGGTAGCCCAGAGTAGCGCCCACAAAAAGAGAAGGGGCAAATACCCCGCCCACACCACCGGCCCCTATGGTAAGGCTGGAAGCGAATACCTTGAGTAAAACCAAACCAAGGAGCAGGGCGAAAATCATCCATTGATTGTCCAGATAATCGCTGAAAATGCTTTGTTCGGTAACGTTGGCAATATTGCCACTTAAAAGGTTGTTGATGGTTTCATAGCCCTCGCCATAAAGTGGGGGCACTAAAAACACGAGCCCTCCCAAAAGAACACCTCCAATAAGCATTCTGTTTCTATAATCGGGTATGCGCTCAAATTGCCCGTTTATCCAAAAGAAAAGACGGCTGAAATAAACAGAAGCAAAAGCGCACAACACGCCCAGAAGAAGATAGAAGGGTACATCGGCTACAATAAATGGTTCTATATATTTATAGTGAAACAGATGACTGTTGCCTTGAAGAAAGATGGATGTTACAGCTCCGGAGGCAGATGCCAGTAAAAGCGGTATCAGGGAAGCAAAGGTGAGGTCGAGACTGAAAATTTCGATGGTAAAAATAATTCCGGCAATGGGGGCATTAAAGATGGCGGATATGGCCGATGCGGCAGCACAGGAAATAAGCAGTAACCTCGACTTGTAGTTTAAGTGAACCACCTTGCCAATATTGGCGCCAATGGCAGAGCCTGTGCCCACTGAGGGGCCCTCCAGTCCTACAGATCCTCCAAAGCCAACAGTAAAAATACTGGTAACCATATAACTGTACACCTTCTTTAGCTTTATAAATCCGTTTTTACGGGATATGGCAAAGAGGGTGGAAGGTATGGGCTCGGTAATCTGATCACGGATAATATACTTTTTAATAAGCACCGTAATGATGATCCCGATAACGGGAAACAAAAAGTAATACGGGTTAAAGTACTTGGTAAAATATCCCTCCTGAACCTGACCCTGAATAAAGTGAGTGCTGTTTTTTAACAACACTGACACTAAACCTGTAATAAAGCCTACTACTATACTCAGCAAATACACAAACTGCTTTTGCGGGATGTGTCGGGCTCGCCAAACGAGAAATCTTCCAAGTAGCGATGTGGGTCTGTTTTCAGGCATTAGGTTTTTCTTCCTGCTGTAATATAAGGTTTAATTCGTCTAACTGATCCTGAGCAATAGGTGATGGCGCGTCTATCATAAGGTCGCGGCCAGCATTGTTTTTGGGGAAGGCAATAAAATCGCGGATAGTTTCCTTGCCACCCAGTATAGCCACTAGTCGGTCAAAGCCAAAAGCGATACCACCGTGGGGAGGGGCTCCATATTCAAAGGCATCCATCAAAAATCCAAACTGTGCCTTGGCCTCTTCATCACTAAAGCCTAAAAACCCTAGCATCTGGCGTTGTAACTCTTTATTGTGAATACGAATGGAACCACCGCCAATCTCGTTTCCGTTTAAAACCAAATCATAGGCATTGGCACGCACAGCACCGGGGTCGGTGTCCAATAAAGGAAGATCCTTTGGATAGGGTGCCGTAAATGGGTGATGCATGGCATACCATCTTGCGGTGTCTTCATCCCACTCCAATAATGGGAAATCCAAGACCCAAAGCGGGGCAAAAACCTTTGGATCGCGCAGGCCTAATTCGGTTGCCAGATGAAGTCGCAAGTCACTTAGTGCCTTACGCGTTTTATCAGTGTTTCCAGCCATCAATAACATAAGGTCGCCCGGTTTGGCGTCAAAAGCTTCCACCCACATTTTCAGCTGGGTTTCATCAAAAAATTTATCTACAGATGACTTTAGGGAGCCGTCTTCATTGTACTTACACCATATAAGTCCAGTGGCGCCAACCTGTGGTCTTTTTACAAAGTCAATAAGGGCGTCTATTTGTTTTCGGCTGTAGCCGGATAATCCTTCAGCATTGATGCCAACTACAAGTTCAGCATCATCAAATACTTTAAAATCGCGACCTTTAACCACTTCATTTAATTCCGCGAATTCCATCCCAAAGCGGATATCCGGCTTATCACTGCCATATTTTTTCATGGCTTCATCATAGGTCATTCGTGGAATTTCACCCACATCATTACCTGTAATTTCTTTTATAAGATGGCGAGTCAAACCTTCAAAAGTGCTGAGAATGTCTTCTCTTTCCACAAAGGCCATTTCGCAATCTATCTGAGTAAACTCGGGTTGGCGGTCGGCACGAAGATCCTCATCTCTAAAGCACTTTACAATTTGGTAGTACTTATCCATACCACCTACCATAAGCAGTTGCTTAAAGGTTTGAGGCGATTGTGGCAAGGCGTAAAACTGCCCGGCATTCATACGTGAAGGAACTACAAAGTCTCTGGCTCCCTCGGGTGTTGATTTTATAAGATATGGGGTTTCCACATCTACAAAGCCCGCATTGGTAAGGTAGTTTCTTACCGCAAGGTTTACCCGGTTTCTAAGCAATAGGTTTTCACGAACCGGATTTCTGCGTAAGTCCAAATAGCGATACTTCATCCTTAGTTCCTCACCACCATCAGTTTCATCCTCTATGGTGAATGGAGGTGTTTTAGAAGGATTGAGGATTTCAAGTTTCAAAACCTTCACCTCAATATCGCCAGTGTTCATATTGGCATTTTTGCTGCTGCGTTCAATTACCTCCCCTTCAATTTGTATCACAAACTCGCGCCCCAGCTTATGGGTAGCCTCCATCAGTGCATTATCCCAAACTTCATTAAAGGCCAATTGGGTAATGCCGTAACGGTCGCGTAAGTCAATAAATGTCATCCCGCCAAGGTTGCGTACACGCTGTACCCAGCCGGCCAGCTTTACATTTTCATTAAGATTGCTAAGGGTCAATTCGCCACAGGTGTGGGTTCTGTACATCAGTAATTGAATTTAGCCCGCGAAATTACAAACATTAAGGGGCAAAGTATATTTGCAATCTCTTAAAAATCACCCATGGAGCAAATAGACGTTTTTAATGATGAATACTTTATGAAACAAGCCTTGCGCGAGGCTCAACTTGCGTTTGATGCTGATGAAGTGCCGGTGGGAGCGGTAATAGTTTCCAATAAGAGGATAATTGGCCGCGGACATAATCTTGTGGAGAGACTGGTAGATGTTACTGCTCATGCTGAGGTTCAGGCTATTACTGCGGCTGCAGGACACCTTGGAGCGAAGTATCTTACTGACTGTACATTGTATGTAACCCTTGAGCCTTGCCCCATGTGTGCAGGAGCATTGTTTTGGAGCCAGATTGGAAAGGTGATTTATGCGGCCAGCGATCCTAAAAGAGGATTTTTGGAAAATGGCGGAAGGCTACATCGTGGCACAGTTTTAGAACAGGGGCCTTTTGAAGCTGAAGCCAGCGATCTTCTTAAGAAATATTTCCTCAGTAAACGCTTAAAATAAGCATTATAGGGCGGAGGATAATTTAACATTCAATTAAGACTGAGATTTCCGGCTACAGATTTGAAATAATTATTTTTGTATTGAATTTCTTACGTCATGAAAATCTCAAATAAAAACATCCGCTCCTTTCTAAGTTTAGGCACAAGCCTGCTGGCTTTGTTGGCTATAGCCGATTTGGTCTTTCTCATGTGGAGTGGTGCTCTCGGTAATCTTTTTCATGGATATGGTGCTTTGATAGTGCCCGCTATTATTACCGGTGCCTATGCCTATTTGGGTCTGCCTATCTTCCAGTTCAATGCACAATCCAATGTATTGCACATAAAAAGTCACCTGGCATTTAGCAGTGTTTTTGGAAAGAACCTTTACATTTTGAAAAAGAACATACTCCGTTTTGAAATAGATACCGTAAGAATTCGAAAAAAACTTACAGTACATTATTTAAAAGATGGAAAGGAATTTAAAGAGACTTTTAGCATTAGCTTACTTAGTAATAAAAAAATTGCAGATCTGGCCAAAGAGGTTGACCTCATCGAATCAGAAAACGGCTGGAGTAGCAACTCCCATTTATTTATTTAATTTAGATTGTGGTTAGTTTAGATTTAGGAAGGCCTGGGAATTCACCCCGGGCCTTTTTAGTTATAGGGAGATTCCATAGGTTTTAGCATTTTCATTATCGAGAGGTACGATGGTACATCCATAGTGCTTTAGTAATTTTGTAAAAATTTTAGAATATGTATCCAGAAGATTTAATAGCCCCAATGAGGGAGGACCTTACCAGCGCAGGAATACGGGAAGCCAGAACTGCTGCTGAGGTTGAGGAAAGTATAAAGAAGGAAGGGACGACTTTGGTTGTAATTAATTCAGTTTGTGGATGTGCGGCAGCAAATGCCCGTCCGGCAGTGAAGATGGCTGCTACTCACAGTAAAACTCCCGATCGTATGATAACCGCTTTTGCGGGAAATGATGTTGAAGCTGTAAATCAGGCCCGTGCTATGATGGCTCCGTTTCCACCATCATCACCATCAATGGCTTTGTTTAAAAACGGTGAGTTGGTACACATGATTGAGCGCCACCACATTGAAGGCCGCCAGGCAGAAATGATTGCCGAAAACCTGAAAAGTGCCTTTGACGAGTACTGCTAGGAGTTAGATATTTAAGAATTAGAAACCCGAAATGAGAAATTGCTTCGGGTTTTTTTGTTGGATGAATTGTAAATGAAAAAGCCCGCTTCCATTACAGGAGGCAGGCTTTACAGTTCCATAAGAAATTAGATTACTTCACTATCAACTTACTTATGTTTATTTCTCCTTTTTGATTCTTAATGTTTAATAGATAAAGACCCGGAGTAAGGTTGCCTTTTTCAATCACTACAGTTCCACTAACACCGCTTCGGGTATTTACGGAAGTTCCTGTTACATCCACCAATGAGATATCATACTTTTCATTAGCATCAAGACTAACAGATACCTGATGGCTAAAAGGATTTGGATAGATTTCAATTGAGCTGTTGGCAAAATTTTCATCAAGGCCAATTCCTGGTATTACAGTACACTCATTCCATACAAAAGCCAAAGTTTTTGGCTGGTCATCCGGGCGTACATATACTCTGTTGAAACCACCAACACCACTTGGCTCTACACAAGAGCTGTCCATTAGTCCTACAAAATCCTCTTCTTTATAACCATTGGGGTCATTTGCAGCTCCTGTTGGGTCGCCATTAAGGAATTTGAAGTTTAAACGCGCAGGGCAAATGCCTGTAACTGTTGTTTCGTACAAACCTGGTTTTCCGGCAACGGGCGACATTAAAATGGCGCCACCTTGCCATCCCGGTGTGGTAAAGTCACCTTCCAGGTAAATGTCAGATAGGGTAACATTTGGGTCAGAGTAGTTAGTTACATCAACTACAAATCTGATGTCTGATGGATTTGGCTTAGGTACACAAGCTCCATAAGTATCCTGCCCAAAACAGCGTATATCAAGAACAGTATCACTTTGTAATGTTACTTTTTTGTTGTTGCCACCTTCCCAGTTGGTGGAGCCACCTTGAATATAACGGATTTTATAGTCTACTTCACCTTCGGGTATGCGCATTGTGATTTCATATACATCGTCATTGTTGGCATCAGTAAGGTATTGGCCACCAGCAAAGCCGTTCATGTTTCCAGCAATATCCACCGAGTCAGAGGTAAAGCCACAAACATTTTGCATATCTACTCTAAAGGTAATATTGAATGTATCCGGGATAAAACAAGATACACATTGACCAAAGCAAACAGGGCCATAAATACTATCGTTGGCAATTTTTGCAAAACGGTTGTTATTCATATTACATGCAGAAGGTACTGACTCATTAAGGCTCCAGTCGGTTCCGTTAATAAACTTGAATTCGCCAGTGGTATTTGCTGCCATATATGCGATAGTGCGGTAAATACTATCACCCGTGAGGTCAGTCATGGCAATAGAGCCAGGGCTCCATGCCGGGGTGAAAAAGCTTCCGGCAACACTTATTGTATCATCTACAACAGATTCAAGGCTCATATCTACCATAAGGGTAAGTGCCTTCATCCCTGCAGGTGCGGCACCTCCAAACATAATGGCAGGAAGGGTGGTGTCTGAACGAACATCAACCCAGCGGTTGTCGTTTCCAGATCCCAGCCCTACTTGAGCTACGGCTGGAACGCTCTCTACACCACTCCAGGCGCTATCATTAAGATATTTGAACTCATAAATGCCCGCTGCAATATTGACAGTGGCTTCGTAAATGTTGGTGCTGCCTATTTGAGTTAGCTTAGTGCCTCCTTTTGACCAAGGCGATGACTGGAAATTGCCAGCTATATATACTCCATTTGAACTTACCGTTTGACCAGTCATATCAACCTGGAAGGTGACATTATGCTGTGCAAATAGCCCCGCTGAGAAAAGTAGGGCTCCTAAAAGTGAATAAATTTTTCTCATAAGAAAGAGGATTTAAAATATTTGTTGGTACTTAGTGTAAAAATTACAATTACTCGCAATATATAAAATATTCCCAACCGATGATTATTAATCCATAATTTAATGGGCCTTACAAATATGAAAGTAGAAAGCCACAAATACCTGTCAGCACTGGTTTTGAGCACCCTTATAGTTTTGAATACAAGCTTTGGTCAAACAAAAGTCTTTCCTCCCCATTGGTGGGTGGGTATGGAAAATGATACTATTGAGTTGTTGGTTTATAATGAAGATGGTCTTAAGCAGGCTCCTGCTGTAAAGGGAAACATTCAGGTGCTTTCTTCCGAATTGGCCGTCAACCCAAATTATGCCTATGTAAAGCTGAGATTGGGAAATGCAAAACCTCAAACTCTGAAAATAGGAAGCGGCAGGCAGGCCGTTAAATTTGAGCTGAAATCAAGATTGGGATTTCTGCCAGCGCCATTAAACCCGGCAGATGCGATGTATTTAATTACTCCGGATCGTTTTGCAAACGGAGATATAAAAAACGATCACCCAAAAGGATTTAAGGAAGGGAAGTATGGCAAAGACAAGCCCTATGGGCGGCATGGCGGAGATATCAAAGGAATAATCAATCATTTGGATTACATCAAAGATCTCGGGTTTAATACGCTTTGGGTTTCTCCGCTGGTTACCAATGATCAACCTGAGGAATCTTATCACGGCTATGCCTTTACCGATCATTATTCCATCGATCCACGGTTTGGCAGTAATAGCGATTATGCCGAATTAGTCCGCCAAATGCACAGTCGTGACATGAAAATGGTGATGGATGTAGTGTACAATCATGTGGGCGATCAACATTTGCTTTTTACAGATTTGCCCGATTCCAGTTTCTTTAATTGGCACAAAGGTTACGAGGGTGGCTTTCGCCAGACGAGTTATAGAGCTGCCACATTGTTTGATCCTCATGCTTCTGAATCAGATAAAGAGCAGTTTAAGAATGGATGGTTTGTAAAACACATGCCGGATCTCAATCAACGGAATCCTCATGTAGCGACTTTTCTTATTCAAAATTCCATTTGGTGGATTGAGGAATTTGGTGTGGATGCCTTTAGGATTGATACCTACACCTATCCCGATCAGGAATTTATGGGCAAGTTGGCAAAATCCCTGAAAAGGGAATATCCGGGATTTTTCCTGTTTGGTGAAACCTGGGTTCACGGGCCAGAGATTCAAAGCTACTTCCCGCAAGGGAATAAATTTAATCCGGAGCAAACACAACTTGATGCGGTAACCGATTTCACTCTTTACTATGCCTTGCAGGAAGCATTAAATCAAAATCCGGGATGGAATGAGGGAATCACAAAAGTGTATTATCGGCTGGCGGCAGATTACCTATATGACAGGCCGGATCTGATGGTTACTTTTTTGGATAATCATGATTTGGCGAGAGCCTTGGGTCATAATGGTGGAGATGTTGAAAAGCTTAAAACTGCCTTGGGCATGTTGTTTACCCTTCGCGGGATTCCCTGTGTTTATTATGGCACTGAGGTGCTGATGAAGGCTACGGATGGCCACGGACTTATAAGGGAGGATTTTGCGGGAGGATGGCCTTCAGACACTATTAACAAGTTTACCGAGCAAGGCCGAAGTGTTGCTGAAAATGACATGTTTAATTACATCCAAAAACTTCTGGCTTACCGTAACACCTCCAAAGCTTTAACAGAGGGTAAGATGACGCAGTTTGTACCGCAGGATGGGGTTTATGTGTATTTCCGCCACAGCGAAACTGAAACGGTAATGGTAGTGGTAAATGCCAATCAGGAAAATGAAAAGACCATGGAGCTAAACCGATTTGAAGAATTATGGCCAAAGGGCTCAAGCGGTAAAAACATCCTTAGCGGGCAGCCTTTTAGCGGAAGCGAAATAAAGCTGGCGCCCAAGAGTATTCAGATTATTGAATTGAATTAATCCGCTTCTTCAGGAATGTAGGTTATTGCCTTTTTGTTGGTGATAAACAAGTTGCAGAGTCCGGCTACTATAAGCGAAGTTCCGGCCAGTAGCATGGCGTTTATTGAATCTTCACCAAAAAGCAATTGGTATAAAAAGTTGAGCCCACCGGTGGCCGCAATAATTTGCGGAATCACGATAAACATGTTGAAAAGGCCCATATATACGCCCATCCTCTTGGGGTCAATACTACTCGAAAGCATGGCGTAGGGCATAGAGAGTATACTGCCCCAGGCAATGCCTATTAGGGCAAAGGAGCCAATCAGGTAGTGATGATCTGTTATGAAATACATGGAGACAAAACCAAGTCCGCCAAGTACCAGGCTGCCCAAATGAACCAACTTCCGATTAATTCTCTTTTTTGAGGTGTACAAAGTAAGCAGCAGGGCAAAACCCATAGAGGATAAGCCATAGAAGCCCATGTGAGAACCTACCAAATCAGCGGCATCGTTGTACAACTTATCGGCCTGTTTGTAGGATAAAAGTTCTTGATCTGTAGCCTCGGCCAGATTTATCTCCACTGGTTTGGGCGATTTAAATACATGTTCGGTAAGGGCAGGGGTTGCCAGGCTCCACATGGCAAAAAAGGCAAACCAACTAAAAAACTGTACCAGGCCTAGTTTGGCCATTGTTTTGGGCATGTTTACAACCAAACCTACAATTTCCTTTACGGCTTTGCCGATTCCCTTGCTTTCTTGTTTTTCCCGTTTAAAGGCCTCCATGTCTTCCGGAGGATACTCTTTGGTAGTAAATACGGTATAGAGGATAGAGGCTAAAAATACAAATGCCCCAATGCCAAAAGCTATTTTCACCGACAGGGGAATTTCACCGGGCAGCGACTCATTGGATACGCCAAGGCTGCTAACCATTAGCGGAAGATTGCTGGCCACCCATGTGCCAATACCAATAATTAAGGTCTGCATTACAAAACCGTAGGAGCGTTGACTATCGGGAAGTTTATCCGCCACCAAGGCTCTGAATGGTTCCATACTAATATTGATGGATGCATCTAAAACCCATAGACAGCCTGCTGCCATCCAAAGAACAGATGAATGAGGAACAAAAAATAAGGTAATGGAACTGAGTACTGCGCCAATCAAGAAGTATGGTCTTCTGCGGCCGAGAATGGGGTGCCACGTACGATCACTTAAGTACCCAATAATGGGCTGCACAATAAGGCCGGTAAGAGGAGCGGCAATCCATAATAGCGGAATATCATCCGTGCCGGCACCAAGAGTTTGAAATATGCGGGTCATAAACCCACCTTGCAAGGCAAACCCAAACTGAATTCCCAAAAAGCCGAAGCTCATATTCCAGATTTGCCAAAAGCTTAGTTTGGGTTTAGTTGCCATGTTGAGATTTTGTTATTGATACAAGAATGCCAAAGTAGTAAAAAAGTGTAAAGTTTACACTAAGTAAAATCTATCCCTCCAACATCTTCTCAAAAATCAATTTGGCTGTAGCCGGGTTGGTGGCCAACGGAATGTTGTGTACATCACAAATCCGCATCAGCATTAAAATATCCGGTTCATGCGGGTGTTTGTCCAATGGGTCGCGGAAAAAGAAAACGGCATCTACTTTTCCTTCGGCAACCATGGTGGCAATTTGTGCATCCCCACCCATGGGGCCGCTAAGTACTTTTTGAACCTTGAGCCCCGCCTTTTCCACGTGGCTTCCTGTGGTGCCGGTAGCAACCAACTCAACATCATCTCTTTGGAATTGCTTGATAAAATCACGCATAAAGCCAACCATTTCGGCTTTTTTTCCATCATGCGCTATAAGTGCTATTTTCATTATTTATATTTTAAAAGCAGAAAGTTGTGTGCGGGAATAGCCATGGATGCTTTCTCTGATAATGCCAGTTCCTTTCCGGTAATAACATTGATCCATTTTTTTTGCGTTCTTTCGGGAAGAGCAAATGTACCTTCCTCATCCGAAAAGTTGAGAAGCACTAAAATTGCCTGTCCATCCTTTTCGCGGGTATAGCCAAACAACCTGCCTGTAGAATCGGCTTCAAGTGGCTGAAAGTCGCCTTGATACCTGCCGTTTTGTAAAGTGGAGTGATTCATTTTAAGATTCACCACTTTCTTATAAAAATTAAAGAGGGTAGAGTCAGAGGCTGTAATAGTATCTTTTTCAAAAAAGGCTAACCGCTTGTTCAATCCATATTCCTGACCACTATATAGCAGTGGAATGGCATTGGGTAAAGTGGCTCCCAAAACATACAGTGCCTTGTAATCATTCGGCATACGTTCAAATATGGTTCCGTTCCAGCTGTTTTCATCATGGTTGGTGGTAAAGTACATTCTCAAGGCTCCATCGGGATAAGTGCTGTCCATTTTTGCCAAATAGCCCTTTATAGCTGAAGCATCCATTTCGCCCTTAGCCACCTCATTCATTATATGATGAAATTCCCAGCCGTAGGTCATGTCAAAGGCTTTGGTGTGATATTCCGGGCCTTCTGCCTCGGCCAGCATAAATACAGGTTTAATACTGTCAAGGGCAGCACGGGTATCTTCCCAAAAATCTATTGGCACCATCATGGCAACATCACAGCGAAAGCCATCAATATCGGCCTCATTAATCCAAAATTTCATGGCGTTTTTCATGGCCCTGCGCATCTCGGCATTGTCATAGTTTAGATCGGCCACATCGCTCCAGTCTTCTACGGGTGCTATTATTTTTCCGTTTTTCTGAGTGTACCAATCCTGGTGATCCTTCATCCATACATTATCCCAGGAGGAATGATTGGCCACCCAGTCTAAAATCACTTTAAAACCCGCATCATGTGCAGCCTGAACCATTTTCTTAAAGTCTTCCATGGTGCCAAACTCGGGATTCACGGCTGTATAATCCCTTATGGAATAATAGCTACCCAGCCCGCCTTTCCTGTTTTCAATACCAATGGGTTGGATAGGCATTATCCAAAGGATGTTTACCCCAAGTTCCTTCAGCTCGGGCAGCTTTTCGCGGAAAGCGTTTATGGTGCCCTGAGGAGTATGCTGGCGGATATTAACCTCGTAAATGGAAGCGTGCTGTGTCCACTTCGGGTGCATCCCCATATCGATGGTGTCCGTTGGGGTTTCGTCTTCTGTAACCAGAGGCACAGTGGTGTTTTGGCAGGCCAACAATCCGGCAACAGCAAAAAGAAGTAAAAGATTTTTCATTATTTGTGATTTTCTACGGATAAGTAAACATAGGAAAGTGGAGGTATAACAACTGAGCTATTACCACCGATTTTATCAGATGAGATGAAGCCGTTGCCCCCAATAAGCTTTACCGATTTCTGTTCTTCAACATCAATCTCCAATATATTGTTGAACTCAGAATCAGCAGAATTAATAACTACAATTACTTTTTGATCTAAATACTCACGGGTAATAGTCATCAGGCCATTTTCGGACACCACACATTTTGTAGAACCATAAAGCAATGGCAGCCGGGTTCCTCTAAGTTTATTCAACTCTTTTACCTTTTTCAGGAGTTCCGTTTCATCCTCATCCAAGCCCTCAAATTCCATCATTCTCCGGTTATCAGGATCACCGGCTCCGGGCATGCCATATTCATCTCCATAGTAAATACAGGGGATACCAGGTATAGCATTGTTGAAAGCGTGGAGCAATGCCAAACGTTTATAAGCTTCCGCAGAGGGCTTCCCGATTTCGCGATCCCAGCCGGCCAATTTTTGGTCTTCATTAAACTTTGCCTCACCGCTGCTCAATGTTATAAATCTAGACCGATCCTGATTACCCGTAATATTTCCCATTAAATGGTGATGACCATAAACGGACAGGCCTTGTTCCAGTTTAGCTTTTAACTGCTCAATATTACCATCAGAATTGGCAAAGGCACTTACCGCAGCATCATAAAGGTTGAAGTCAAACTGGGCATCCAACATGCCGGTGCCTATGTAGCTGTTAATTAATTGCGGACTTCCATACGTTTCACCGATTTGATAAATGGGCTTATCGGTTTTGGTACGAACGCGGTAGGTGAGGGTTCTCCAGTACAGTTCATCAATGTGTTTGGTAGCATCATGGCGAAAGCCATCAAAGGAATAGTTGCTTACCCAAAACAAGGCGCTGTCAACCATAGGGTCAACCACTTCCCACCTGCGTAAATCAAGGGTTGGGAGGTGATCGTCAAACCAGGTGGTAAGGCGGTGTTCATCCCACTTTTCAGTGTTTTTAGTGCCATCGGGTAAATAGAGGCTGGTGGCCCAATCCTTATGATTTTTGTAAACAGGGTGCTGAATATGTACGTGATTGGCCACATAGTCGAGGATGACATTTTTGTTATCTGCATGGGCATCATCCAAAAGGGTTTTTACTTCCTTTTCGCTGCCAAAGCGAAAGTCAACTTTTACGTTGCTGATGGGCCAATAGCCATGATAGCCCGAGAATTTACTTTTTACCACGCCTTTATCCCAAAGTCCCCAGGCATCAAGCGGGTTTTGGGTTATTGGCGAAAGCCAAATGGTATTTACGTGTAGAGAGTCGAAGAATCCATCCTTCACCTTTTGATCTACTCCGGCAAGGTCACCACCATAATAATTGGCTTTGTCATTAATGCCCTCATCAGGTGTTTTTAAATCGTTATCGGGATTTCCGTTGTTGAACCGATCTACCATCAGGAAGTACATGCGCGCCTGATGCCAGTCCGAGCGATCCAGCTGAGAAACATCGGTAACGGGCTTTCCGTATTCAAGAGGAATTAAAAAATCTTCTGACTGGGTTTCACCAAAATAGCTGTAAACCCTGACATAGGATCGCTTAACTTTTTTTGCCTTATTTGGAATATTGATGAGGCAATCCGAGTGAAACGTACTATTTACCTGAAGTGAAATTTTTTCATTATTCCAAAAAGCCAATAGGGTTATTTTATAGCGACCACTCTTAACTCTTAAAGCGGTCAAGTTCTCCTCGGTCGAAACTGATAAAGTTCCTGGGGAGAATTTATCTATTGCACCAACAAAAAGAACATTATTAAAACTGCCCATCCCATTTTTTACCTTCAGGGAATTGGTAGGATCCAACAATTCCTTTCCATCTACGTATAATTTATACTCATACGGGCCTGGGGTAAGGTAGTATGTTTTTTCATAGGCTCCTTCTCTTTTGAGTAGTGGAGCGCTTTCCCGGTTCCAGTTATTAAATGCTCCGATAATGCGTATTTCACTTCCTTCAAACAGACTGTCGGGTATGCGTATGGTAACTTCTTTTTCAGAAGAATTGATTAATACCAAATCCTTTATTCCTTCTGCGGTTCGAATGCCCAGAGTAGCCATTTTTACATGTAGCGCACCCGTGAGGATAAGCGTGTCTTTACTTTTTGAATGATTGGTCAACCCGTCAGGAAGTTCTACTTCAGTAAATTCTAAATCTGCCAAGTAATCCCGGAGGTAAATGCGCGTAGTATCAAAGTTGAGGTGCACCGGAGTATATAACCCGTGCAAAGCCACCTGGCCCCAACTAAATATTGGAATCAGGACAAATAAAAACAGAAGCTTTTTCATAATGAAATTTTATAGCGCAACAGGTTCTCCTTTTACCCTTACGGTCACTTTCTCCTCACCATATAATGTGATCTTGTTATCTGCGCCAAACTCACATTGTACAATAGTTCCCCTAAAATTTATCTTAAAGGAAAGACTCTTCCAGTTTTGCGGTAGCTTAGGGTCAAAATGAAGTTCATTGTTTTTTACGCGCATTCCTCCAAAACCTTCCACCACACTTAGCCAGGTGCCCGCCATGCTGGTAATGTGAAGTCCTTCATGCACTTCCCGGTTGTAATCATCCAAATCCAAACGGCTGGTGCGTAAATACAACTCGTAGGCCTTATCCATTTTATCCAGATAGGCCGCACTAATCACATGTACACAGGGCGAAAGCGAACTTTCGTGCAAAGTGCGAGGTTCGTAAAAATCAAAGTTTTTACGGATGGTTTCCTTATTAAAATGATCTTCAAAAAAATACATGCCCTGCAGTACATCTGCCTGTTTTATAAAGCAGGAGCGCAAAATTCTATCCCAGCTCCAGTGCTGGTTTATAGGGCGCTGACTCTCATCCAGGTCATCAGCGGTAAGCTGTTCTTTATCCAAATAATTATCCTGCTGCAGCACAATACCCATTTCCTTACTTTCCGGAAGGTGCATTTTTTCAATAATGTTTGTCCAATGTTGTGTCTCCTCAACCTCATTGAAAGCGGTAGCTTCTAAAATTTCGGTTAACCTTTGGGGAGAATCGGCTTTCACCTTTTCAATAGCTTCCAGCGTATAGCTCAGGCACCAGCGAGCAATGTAGTTAGTGTACCAGTTGTTGTTTACGTTGTTCTCATATTCATTGGGTCCGGTAACGCCAAGCATCACGTACTTCTTGCGGCTTTGGCTCCAGTTTATGCGTTGTGCCCAAAAACGTGAAATTCCTATCAACACCTCCAGGCCATGTTCTCCCAAATAGCTGTTGTCGCCATAATAGCGGCAATAGTTAAAAATGGCGAAGGCAATCGCTCCGTTTCGATGTATTTCCTCAAAGGTTATTTCCCATTCATTGTGGCATTCTTCGCCATTCATGGTAACCATGGGGTACAATGCCGCGCCATTTGTAAAACCCAGTTTTTCTGCGTTTTCTATGGCTTTCGCCAGATGGTTGTAGCGGTACACTAAAAGGTTTCGGGCAACCTCCTTACCCGCAGAAGCCATATAGAAAGGAAGGCAATAAGCCTCCGTATCCCAATAGGTGGAACCGCCATATTTTTCTCCGGTAAAACCCTTGGGGCCAATATTCAGTCGGCTATCATCTCCGGTATACGTTTGCGTAAGCTGAAAAATATTAAACCTGATTCCCTGTTGGGCCTCGGGATCCCCCTCTATTTTAATATCGGCTTGTTCCCAGCGCTGAGCCCAGTTTTCAGTTTGCTCCTTGTATAAAGTTTCAAAACCATCTCTCATGGCTTCAGAGGCAAGAGTATCTGCAAGCTGACTGAGCTGGCTTTTTGGGTGATTTAATGATGAAACCACCCCGGCATATTTGTATAGGGTGTAGGTACTGCCTGCTTTTAGCTCAGATTCAAAAGTGTTTTTTACGTATTTATCCAGGGTTGAGCTGTCGGGGTATAGAGTGGCTCTGGCACCATCTACCAAAAATTCATAGCGCATGGCTGCTGCCACATGAAAATCCAGTTTTTTGGTTTTGGCACAAACTATCCCTTTTTGGGTACCCACATTTTCGCTTACGGCTTCCCAAAACTTCTCATCATAATTGCTATCGTGATTTTTAACGTCAAAGTCCAGGTAGGGAGTCAATTTTAATATACCGTCAAAATCAACCGGGGTGATGGAATACTTTAAAGCGCCAATCTCTTTTCTCACCATGCTTAAAAAGCGGATGGCTTCAATTTTTATGGTTTTGTTAGGAGCTATTTCTGCTGTAAATCTGCGGGTGAGTATGCCCTTTTGCATATCCAGCTCGCGGTAAAAGTCCAGTACTTTTATTTTGGCCAGATCAACAGAAACGCCATCGATATTGACGTTAAGGCCTATCCAGTTTACTGAGTTTAAAACTTTGGCAAAGTACTCGGGGTAGCCGTTTTTCCACCAGCCTACCCGGGTTTTATCAGGATAATAAACACCGGCTATATAGCTGCCCTGCAAGTGTGGACCACTGTATTGTTCTTCAAAGTTGGCACGTTGCCCCATGTGGCCATTGCCAAGACTAAATAGTGATTCGGAGCCCTGATGTCTTTTGGGGTCCCATTTTTCCTCAACTATTTTCCACTCATCCGTAGTAAGATACTTATCCTGCATGCTACTTTTCAAAATTCAAATGATTGATTACTTCCACCGGGCTTACTGCGCTTAGTCCTTTGTAAACCACTTTCGCCTCATTCAGGGTTTTTTTCTCACCAATACCCACACTTAAAAAGCCCCCGGTGTTGGCAGCTTCCACTCCGGCCTGTGAGTCTTCAAACACCACTAAGGAGTTGGGGGTAAGTTCCACAGATTTTGCACCCATGGTAAATACCTGTGGGTGGGGTTTGGATTTTGTGGTTTGGGTACCATCTATAATGGCATCAAAATACTGGGTAATGTTTACCCTGTCCAATATTTTTCTGGCGTTTTTACTGGCCGATCCCAGGGCTATCTTCAGATGTAGTTTCCGCGATTCCCTCAAAAAGTCTTTCACTCCCGGAAGTGTGTCATCTTCCGTCATGGTGTTCATCATCTCCAGGTACCACTCATTTTTTTGAGTCATCAGGTCCGCAAACTGATCATCAGTAATGGTTTTGTCGCCCCACTCCAAAATTTTGCGAAGCGATTCTTCACGGCCAACACCCTTTAACTGTTCGTTTTGCTTTTCAGTAAAATCAATATCAAGTGTATTGGCCAAACGCTTCCAGGCCTGAAAATGAAACTTGGCAGTATCCACCAATACTCCATCCAAATCAAAAATAAATCCCTTAATCATGATAGTGTTTTGGGTGATTGCGCTTGTTGCGTATGTATGTTGCCAAGGTAGTATTGAACCAGTCCATCCAGGGGCCTGCGTACAATTTGGCCCATATTTAATTTAAGATCACAAATCACGTCTTGCAGAGCATTCTCAAAGTGATAAGCTATGGATCCCACAAAGTGAATGGGCACTTTTGAAGCCTGAGGGAAGTGCATCACTTGTGTCTTTATAAAGCTTTTGAAGCCATCATAAACCAGTTCATAAAAAAACTGCTGTTTAATGTGTTTATGGGCAAATGGGGCAAAACTTCCTAAAAACACATTTACATGCGGCATGTTGTAAACGCGCTGCCTTATTTCGTCTGGGGTAATTTTAAAGGTTTCTTCAAAATCCACCATAATATCCTTTGGCATTTGCTGATAGAGATAGGCGCTGAGTATTTTTTTGCCAATGTAGCTGGCGGAACCTTCATCGCCCAGGATATAACCCAGGCCTGATATACCCTTGGTGATGGATTGTCCATCAAAATATACGGAATTAGACCCTGTACCGAGTATGCAGCTAATGGCTGGTTCACCGGTGTAGGTTGCATAGGCGCAGGCCATTAAATCATGATCTACTTCAATTTTGGCGTTGGGAAAGCTGGCTTTTAAACCTGAAGCTACTTTTTGGTTTAAACTTGGTGAAGAACATCCGGCACCAAAAAAATATACCTGCTCCACTTTAGGGCCATATTCCACTATTTCCTTCACTTTTTTCAGTTCAGCATCTATAAACTCTGAACTATGAAAATAAGGGTTAAAACCAATGGTTCTGATACGCGCCACCTCCACACCGTCATTCTCAAGAAAAACCGCGTCACATTTTGTGGAACCGCTTTCGGCAATATAAATCATTTAATAGGCCTGTTTGTGAGTGTTGCTTTCAACGAAAGTAATCAAATATTAGTAAGTGTACTATTTACAATTTCCCCATTCTCACTGCCATGTCAGCAAGTCGCGCAGAATAGCCGGATTCATTATCATACCATCCAACCACCTTCACCAGGTTGCCATTGGCAATGGTGAGGTCAGCGTCAAAAATGCAACTATGGGGGTTGCCCACTATGTCGGCAGATACAATGGGCTCTTCGGTGTATTCAAGAATTCCATTCATGTTGCTCATGGCGGCAGCCTTCATGGCCTCGTTAATTTGATCAACTGTGGCATCTTTCTCCAGTTGAACGGTAAGATCTGTGGCAGAGCCGGTTGGCACAGGTACGCGGAAGGCGAAGCCATCCAGTTTGCCCTCAAGCTCAGGAAGTACCAACGAAACTGCCTTGGCGGCACCGGTAGTTGTGGGGATGATGCTGAGAGCCGCTGCCCTCGCCCTGCGCAAATCCTTATGTGGGCCATCCTGCAGGTTCTGATCAGCAGTGTAGGCGTGGGTGGTTGTCATAAAACCCTTCACAATACCAAAGTTTTCATGAAGAACCTTGGCCATAGGCGCCAGGCAGTTGGTGGTACAACTTGCGTTGGAAACCAAAATGTCTTCTGACGTTAACTCATTGTCATTCACTCCTAAAACAATGGTTTTCATATCTCCACTGCCAGGTGCACTTAAAAGTACCTTACGGGCACCGGCAGTTATGTGATAGCCCATTTTTTCGCGGTTGCGGAAGATGCCTGTACATTCTAAAACAAGGTCAATTCCGAGCTCTTTCCAGGGAAGTTGGGTAGGATCTTTTTGAGAAAAAACCTTCACCTCACGTCCATCAACACTAATGGAGTTATCGGTATGACCAATCTCCTGAGTTAGTTTGCCGTGTACAGAGTCATATTTTAAGAGGTGAGCCAGTGTTTTTGTATCCGTAAGGTCATTGATGGCCACAACTTCCACACCTTCCTTTGCCAGCAGTGCTCTGAAGGTTAATCGTCCAATTCTTCCAAATCCGTTTATTGCAATTTTTATCATTGTTTTAGTCTTTTATGTTGCTAGTATTTTACTTATTCTAATGAGTTCCAAATCAATTTCTGCCTTATTGTTAATGGCCTCATGAAATGAAGTGAACACCACCTTATTATTTACCACTCCGGCCATCACTGAAGATTTCCCCTCAAGCAAGCCCTCTATTGCCGCCACGCCCAATTGGCTGGCCAAAACCCTGTCTAAGCAGGAAGGGGAACCACCTCTTTGGATGTGCCCAAGAATAGTAACCTTAGACTCTAAATGCGGAAATTTTTGACGAACCTGTTCGGCAATTTCAAAAGTGGTTCCAAGGGCGTTGCCCTCTGCCACTACCACAAGCTTGTTTGTTTTGTGATTAACTTCTCCTTTTTGCAGTTCAGCCAAGAGGTCTTGCATAGGGCTTTTTTCTTCGGGTAAAATAACATCCAAGGCACCTGATGCCAACCCGGAACGCAGCGCAATAAACCCTGAATCTCTTCCCATAACCTCCACGAAAAAAAGGCGGTTGTGAGATTCTGCGGTATCACGGATTTTGTCAATACAGTCGATCACAACGTTAGTGGCCGTATCAAAACCTAATGTAAAATCACTTCCGTACAAGTCATTGTCAATGGTGCCGGGGATGCCTATCAGAGGGATGTCAAACTCCTGAGAGAAAATATGTCCTCCTGTAAAGGTGCCATCACCACCTATAAGTACAAGGGCATCAATTCCATGCGACTGTAGGTTTGCATATGCCTTTTTACGGCCGGCTTCTGTCCTGAATTCTTCACTTCTTGAGGATTTAAGTACTGTGCCACCTCTGTTCAGGATATTTTTTACTGAACGGGCAGTAAGTTCCTTAATGTTGTTTTCAATAAGCCCCTGATATCCTTCGTAAATTCCAAACACGCGCTTTTGGTAAAAGGCCGCTGAACGGACAACGGCCCTTATCGCGGCATTCATTCCGGGGGCATCACCTCCTGAGGTGAGAACTCCTATTGTTTTTATTTTTTCCGTCATATAAATACGATGAGATTAACAAACTTAGTGTAAAAAGTACACTTACAAATGATGTTTAGTTATATTTACTTTGCAGAACTTTAATAATCCCCAACTAAACAAAATTATTGAGTGGCTGAGCAAATTAAGAATCTCAATCCGAACGTATCAGTTGACTGCGTTGTTTTTGGTTTTGACAACGAAAAACTCAACGTTCTTCTAATTGAGCAAAAACTTCCCAATCAGGAACATCGGCAGGTGGCTCTTCCCGGAGACCTCATTACCGATGAGGAAAGCCTGGATGAATCAGCTGATAGAGTTTTGAAGGAACTCACCGGGCTTTCGGGTATTTTCCTGAAGCAGTTTCACACCTTTGGTAATCCAAACAGGGTAAAGGATATAAAGGATTTGGAGTGGCTGCAATCCTTTAGAAAGAATCCACAGGCGCGAGTAATTACAGTGGCCTATTTTGCCTTGGTAAAGATGGGGGATTTTCAGCCTGAGGCTTCTTCCTTTGCTGATAAGGTATTGTGGTGCGATGTAAATGAAATGCCCAAACTGGCTTTTGATCACGATGAGATTTTTGCAACAGCACTGGAAAGGCTCCGTCAGGACTTTGAGAACAACAAAACCGGTTTTGAATTACTTCCTGAAAAATTTACCCTCAGCCATATCCAAACTTTGTACGAAACCATTTTGGGCAAAAAGCTGGATAAAAGGAACTTTAGAAAGAAACTGTTAAAGGAAAAATTAGTTACTCCAACTACGGAAAAACAAACCGGGGTTCTTCATAAACCCGCTCTCCTTTACGAGATAAACGAAGACGGAGTTAGTAATTCATAAAGTAAAACTCCACTTTATACTTGCCATATTGATATTGGGCTGAGGAGTCGGAAATGGCTTTCAGATCAATCCCTCTGCTGCTAAACACCTGTTCGGAATCAGCCTCATTTTCCTCCGTTATAATTAGTGGAGGTTTTACTTTTTCGAGGATTTCATCATCATTAAGGAAGTTTTTCCAAACGGGAATAACATGTGCCGTTGGATTCCATATTAGTGATGTGGCCCATACTCCAACAATGGTTTGCCCATTGAAGTCCTGGTTTTCATAATTGTGGATGATGGACTGCGAATTGAAGGTGCGGCCGTTTAAAAGTCTTTTAAAGTTGAAGGTATTACCGAGCAGTGCAGGCGTCAAAATCAAGAGTCCTGCGGCAATATTTAAGCTTATGGTTTTTAGTTTTTCAACAGCCGGAATGTTATCTAAAGCCATGCAAATAACAATGCTCATCCACAGGGCCATGGCCATAAAGAGGCTCAGGCTATAGCGGGTAGGTAAATAAAGGATGATCATTTTATGAGATTCAAAAATCAGCCATAATCCCGATACCATTAAGAGGTGGCGTAAGCGATGACTACTCCTGAACAAATAGAGGATACCAACAGGCAGACTCAGGGCAAAGGCGGAGGTAAACCAGGTGTTGTATTCATTCCAAACCAGGTATTTTCCGCTATCTAAAAAAACGGTGGTAATTGAATTCCAGCTGGCAAATCTGTTCGTTCCCTGATGAGCCCATACGGTTTGGAAGGTTTCCCGAAAGGGTAAATACCAGGCCAGATAAAACAGCCCGACTGAGCTTATCGCTAAAACAACAAGGCCAAAGAGTGATTTCCGGTATTTGATATCATTCCCTGTGAGTATCCCTAATGCCCAGGTGGCAAAGGGGAGAAGTAGTAAGTAGGCATATTGAATTTTCAATAAGAAGGCAGTATATACTAGGAGGTAAGACCAAAGCAGTGATTTGCCCTTTCCCGATTTTAGATATTGGTATGCAAAGCCCAGTGATATTAGTGTGCAGCCATTAACGAGCATCTCCACCATAGAGAAGTGGAAGAACTGAAACAGATGAAACTGCAATCCCGCAATAGCGGTAAGGAGTATGGTTAGCAGCGGGTTTTTTATTTGAAAATAAAACCACCCAAAGAGTAGAAGAGAGCCGATGAGCGTGGCCAGTCTTAAAGTTTGGCGGCTGCTATTAAACATAGCCATTACGCTTGCCTGGTAGCCATTGTATAAAGGGCTCTTGATGAGGTTGTCGCCTTCAGTCATTCCCCATTTGCCTGTATTTACAAAGTTGCGCGCCTGAAATGTGTTTAGCCCCTCGTCTGTAAAAGGTCCCCTGCTGCTGGATATATCAATGTGTGGATCAGTTTGCAGAAACGGCAGCTGCAAACAAAGGAATGCCAAAAGGCATCCGAAAATTGTGAAGTAAAGACGTGATTGGGGCATTACATTGAAATTCGCGGCCAAGATAATTTATTGATGCGTACATGGGAGGAAACGTAATGTTGTTGGCTGTGGTCCAGTGGCCTAAAGTTCTTTGTATTTTAGGAGGACGAAAAAATTGCGTATCATTGTTAGTGTAAAAAGTACACTATGCCCTGTTCCTGATGAAAAACGGCTTATCTTATTTCCTATTGCTTTTCTTAACAGCCCTGAGTGTTAGCGCTCAGGTAGTGTCTTTAAACCCTCCATTCGTTACTCAAAACGACACGGTAGAAGTGATTTTTGATGCCACACTTGGCAATGCAGCCTTAGTGGGAGTTTCGCCTGTGTATGCTCATACGGGCGTTATTACAAACCTCAGCAGCACACCTACAGGCTGGCGCCATGTACAGGGAAACTGGGGCACTGCGGATGCGAAGGTTCTGATGACCAGTTTGGGTAATAACAGGCACAGTTTAAAATTTCATATCAACACTTTTTATGGAGTTCCCTCCAATGAAACGGTTAAGAGTTTGGCCTTTGTTTTTAGGGATGCCAGTGGAAATACCGTTGGCCGCGACAATGGCGGTGGTGACATTTTCGTGCCCATTTCCACCGGAGGTTTTCAGGCTTCATTTACTGCCCCCGGCACTTTTGGTATTTATGCTGTAAGCGATAGTATTGACTTATCGGCACAAACATCCGGCAAGGCAGATCTTAAAATATACCACGGCAGCACTGTAATTGCTCAATCCATAGATACCACCCGTATTGATTTTAAATTGCCATTGATAAATTATGGGCCGGGCAGGTTTAACCTGATTTTTGAGGCAGCCCACACCAGCGGTGTTTATAGGGATACCGTGAGTTATCTGGCCCGTACCAATACCCGTATAGCCTTTGATGCCTCCTATTTTGAAGAAGGCATAACTGTGCTGAATGACAGTAGTATAGCTTTGAAAATATGGGCTCCTTTTAAGCAATTCATTTATGTGATTGGAGATTTCAATAATTGGCAGGTACAGCCTGAGTATGAGATGTACCAAAGCCCGGCTGATGACTACTTTTGGCTGGTTATTGAGGATCTGGATCCCAATCAGGAATATGCTTTTCAATATTATATTGATCAGGAAGGGCTGCGTGTTGCGGATGCCTATGCAGAGAAAATCCTCGATCCCTGGAATGACGCTTATATCAGCTCCCCGGTTTATCCAAACCTAAAGCCATATCCAACGGGGAAAACGTCTTTTCCGGTTTCAGTGTTTCAAACAGTAGATCCCAATCCATATCAGTGGCAAAACACATCTTTTAAAAAACCGCCAAATGAAGAGCTGGTAATTTATGAATTGCTAATCCGTGATTTTGATAGCCGACATACCTATCAATCTGTGATTGATCGCCTTGACTACCTCGATTCCCTTGGTGTAAATGCCATTGAACTTATGCCGATTATGGAGTTTGAGGGAAATGAAAGCTGGGGGTACAACCCCATGTTTTTTATGGCTCCGGATAAATATTATGGTACCCGAAACGATTTTAAAGCCTTGGTGGATAGTTGCCATGGACGAGGTATGGCCGTGATTTTGGATATAGCCATGAACCACGCCTTTGGGCAATGTCCGCTGGTGCGAATGTATTTTGACGGAACTAACCCTACTAGTCAAAGTCCATGGTTTAACACTCAGGCCAAACACGATTTTAATGTTGGGTATGACTTTAACCATAGTTCTGACGCTACCAAATACTTTGTTAAGCGCGTGTATCAGCATTGGGTAAAGGAGTATAAAGTTGATGGTTACCGCATGGATCTATCTAAAGGTTACACTCAAAAAAATACACTGGGAAATGTTGGCGCCTGGGGACAATATGATGCATCACGTATAGCTACACTTCAGCGTATAAAGAATGAGGTGGAGGAAATAGACACTGCAGCCATTATGATATTGGAGCACTTTGCAGATAACAGCGAGGAGATAGAATTGTCAAACCGCGGGTTTTTGCTTTGGGGCAATGCAAATCATGAGTACAACGAAGCCAGCATGGGGTACACCAGCAATTTTGGTAGTGTGTATCACAAAAACCGTAGCTGGACAAACCCAAACTTAGTGGGCTACATGGAAAGCCATGATGAAGAGCGGTTGATGTATAAAAATCTGAATTTTGGTAAGGTTGGTGCGGGATATTCCACCAGGGATATCAAAACGGCATTGGATAGAATGGCGCTGGATGCGGCATTCTTTTTCACCATTCCCGGTCCCAAGATGATTTGGCAGTTTGGAGAGCTGGGCTATGACTACTCCATTAATTACTGCCCAAATGGAACGATTGATCCCAATTGCCGGATCTCCAACAAACCCATTCGATGGGATTACCTTAAAGATCAGGACAGGCTGGATTTATACAGTGAGTATGGCAATATTATCAAACTCAGAAATCAGTTTCCCAATGTTTTTCAATCTACAAATGTTACAGCAAGCTTAAGTGGTTTTACAAAACAAATAACCCTGCAAACATTGGACAGTAGTGTGGTTGTGGCGGGTAACTTTGATGTAAGCACCAAAACGGTGAGCATAAATTTCCCTGAAAATGGGTGGTGGTATGATTACACATCTGGCGACAGCCTTAATATAAATGGAAAACTGGATACCAGCTATGAGGCCGGGGAGTATCATATTTATTTAAACTTTAAAGCACAGCGCCCATACAGTGTTTCACTAAATGAAATTCAGCCGGGTGAGGGCAATTTGCCAGATGCTGTTATTTTCCCTAACCCAAGTTTGGGGGTGGTTTTTATAAATGTGGACTTGCCCGATGCAGCAGATGTAAAACTCGAGATTATGGATGTAGCCGGCAGAGCTATTCTGAAACAGGAATTTGGATTAACACCACAAGGGCAAAGTAAATTGGCGGTGGATAAACTGCAAATGGAAAAACTCACGTCCGGAGTTTATTTTTACAAGCTAAGCTTAGGGCCAGTGTTGTCATCCGGCAAATTGATTTTGCAATAATTCGGAGGTTTTAGGCCATCCAGCTACTCATTTCATAAAATTTAAGTGTACTTTTTACACTAAGTTAAATTTTTCTTTACATTTGGATCAAGGTAATCCCCTAATAGCTACGATATGGTTAAAACTTCTACCCTCTTTTCAGTTTTACTATTACTTTTTTCCGTCACCGCTTTTTCGCAGGCAATTTCTGGTACCATAAAGGATAAGGAAGGTTTGCCATTGCCGGGAGCTGCTGTTATTATTAAGGAACAGCCTGGGGTTGGGGCCAGTGCTGATGGCAATGGAAATTTTGTATTGAATGATGTAAAGCCGGGGAAAATAACTCTGGTTTTTTCATTTATAGGGTATCAATCAAAGGAGCTGGCCGTGGAAGTTATCGCTTCCAAAAGTCAGTTTATTAGCGTTCAGCTGGTGGAGGTGGAAAACCAGTTGAATGAGGTGGTGATTGTGGGTTACGGTGTTCAGCGAAAGCGCGATGTTACAGGTTCTATTGTAAGTTTAAATGCCAAGGATATTACCGAAACCCCAACGCAGAGTTTTGAATCAGCCATACAGGGTAAGGCAGCGGGCGTGCAGGTAATCACAGGTAGTGGTCTGGCAGGTTCAGGTTCTGTAATACGCGTTCGTGGTGTTGCCTCCATATCTGCCGGTGGTGATCCACTTTATGTGGTGGACGGCATCCCTATTACACAGGATTATTTTATGAAGGGAAGTACGGGGGGTATGAATAACAACCCCTTGGCTACCATAAATCCCAACGATATTGAGAACATTGAAATTCTTAAGGATGCCGCTGCCACTGCAATTTATGGTTCTCGTGGTTCCAATGGGGTAATTCTTATTACCACCAAAAGAGGAGCGAAAGGTGGGCTGAAATTTAACTTCAATACCAGTTTTGGAGTTTCCAATCCTACAAAACTGCCGGATATGCTCAATTCTCAGGAGTACTTACAACTGTATCAGGAGGCATGGGTAAATGATGGAAATACGGGTACGCCCGATTTACCGGGAGCGTGGTCTTGGGAAGATGCACAACGATATAATACGGATTGGGTGGATCAGACGATACAAACCGGGTTTAAGCAGAATTATGATTTTAATATTCAGCAGGGTAAGGAGAAGTATAACTACTATGTGGGTCTTTCTTATAGCAACAATGAGAGTTACCTTATCGGGAACAGTTACGAGCGCCTTTCCGGGCGTTTTAACGGAGATTATAGATTCTCAGATAAACTTAAGGTAGGTGTTTCCACCAGCCTTTCTCAGGGAGATAATAACAGAATTGACGCAGCCTGGAGTGGTGGTCTTGGAGCAGCCATGTCTACCGCATTGCCATACTATCCCATTTATTGGGATCAGGAGCTAATTGATTCTCGAGGGGAGACGGATAAGCAGGTAGGGGATTATTATCTGGGCAACGGCATCAATAATAATCCGGTAGCTATGCGAGAGCTTAAAACATGGAGAAACAGGGAAATTCGCTCTATTTCCTCGGTGAATTTAAGCTATTCTCCAACCGATAAATTAAGCTTTGTAGGTAGTGCGTCTTACGACCACATGAGGCTTGTTGAAGATATTTTTTATAACAACACCTATTTGGTAGAAGTAGATAGTGATACCAACTCAGCACTTACCGGAGGGCGGGCAGAGAGGTATCCTGTAATAGCTAATAATTACAGTGCCTTTTTAACAGGTACCTATGACTTTAAACTAAAGAAAAAAAACAAGCTTAAACTGATGCTGGGTAGTGAGTTTCAGGAACAAACTACGGAGTCATATTATATTAAAACAGTAGCAGGGGGAGCCACCAATGAATTTTATAATGTTGGAGAGGCGGCTTATGGCTTTAGTGAAGGAGATTTGAAGAATTTCGACAGTACAAATGTGACAAGTAAATATCGCTTTATGAGTTATTTCGGAAGACTTAACTATGAGCGTAATTCAAGATACTTATTGCAGTTGGTATTGCGTGCAGATGGATCGTCAAAGTTTGGACCTGATAATCGCTTTGGTTTTTTTCCTTCACTTGGAGCAGGGTGGATAATTTCGGAAGAGGATTTTTTAAAAAATAATCGTGTAGTCAACTTTGCCAAGTTGAAGGCAAGTTATGGCTATACAGGTAATGCAAATTTGCCAAATGATCAGTGGAGGTCTATCGCGCAATTAGGATCAGAGGGTTACAACGGACAGGATATCCGATACCTTACAAATCCTGAAAACCCTGATTTAAGATGGGAAAATTCGCGGGTAATTGATCTTAGCTTTGAGTTTGGTTTGTATAAGGATCGAATTACGGGGCAGGCGGCTTATTACAACAAGCTTACTGACGGTGTTTTTATAGGAGTGAAATTACCAGCCTCCGATGGCTATGGCGATAACAGCCTCTATGACAACATTGCTACAATTGAAAATTCCGGTTATGAGTTTCAGGTAAAAACAAGAAACTTAACCCGCAAATTGATATGGACAACCAATTTTAATATCTCATTCAATCGCAATGAAGTAAAAGATTTGGGAGGCTATAGTCCTGATGCTATTGAAGGTGGTACCAACGATACCAGGGTTTTGGTAGGCGAACCGGTAGGTGCCAACTTTTTGGTAAAATTCTCGCATATCGACCAGGCAACAGGTCAGCCCGTGTATATCAACAAGGCAGGCGAGGAAACCTATGACTGGGATGTGGTTGACAGAGTAGTTGTAGGAAGCGTTATGCCTGATGCCATAGGAGGTATAAGTAACTACTTTAAGTACGGTAGTGTGGATCTTAGTTTTATGTGGGTATTTACCATTGGAGGAAACATCTACGATTCAAGCTCTAAAAGACAATTAGGGCCCGTTGACGAATGGAACAGAACTAAGGAAACGTATGACCGTTGGCAGAAACCTGGCGATGATGCAACCTATGCCGCCTTAACGTTAGATGCCGCCAATTTGGGAGCTAACACACCCTGGATTAATACCGATCAATGGCTTTATGATGCCTCCTATTTGAGGTTGAGGAATGTTATAGTAGGTTGGAATCTTCCAAGCAAATGGTTGAAGCGAGGTAAAATTGACAATGCCCGCTTAACCTTTACAGGTACCAACCTTTTAACCTTTACAGAGTATCCGGGGCTTGACCCGGAGATAGCACGTGATTTTGATAATGCAACGGACAGGAACATGAGTCCTAACGTTACCTATCTTACTCCACCACAGGAAAAGGCGTATTTAATCGGACTTAACATTTCATTTTAAGAGACATGAGAATATTTATAAAATCATCGTTTTTGTTTTTAATCCTTTTGGGATTTGTGTCTTGTGAAAAGATGTTGGAGTTAGATCCTTTAGGCACTGGTATTGAAGAGGAGCAGGCTTTTCAAACCAAAACGGATATGCAGGAATTTTTGAACTCTACCTATGATGTAATGGCTAGTGCCTACAGTGGGAGGCTGCAAAATTTGGGGGAACTACTTTCTGATAATTTGGTCACTCCACTTAGTAATAATGACTTGACGGAGGTATATAATCACGATATGTTGATTTTTAACGGCACTATCGCTCCAATCTATCAGGATCCATATATCGGGATTTTCAGGACAAATAGGATTTTAGAATACTTAGACGAAAAGGATTTTGGTTTTACAGAGAGTGAGTTGAAGCAAATTCGTGGGGAGTGTTATTTCCTAAGGGCCCTTGGGCATTTTGATGTGGTAAGATTGTTTGCCCAGCCCTGGGGATATACGGCAGACAACAGTCATCCGGGAATTATTTATAAAACTAAGAGTGAGGTTTCATTAGATCCAAGACCATCGGTAGCCTATGTTTATGAGAATTTAGAGAATGATCTTTTGCTGGCCATTGAAAACCTTCCGTTGCAAAACGGCATTTACGCCACAAAGTACAGTGCCCAGGGTTTACTGGCTAAGGTTTATTTTCAGCAGGGCAGATATGGCGAAGCAGCTAGCATGGCTTCTGAAGTTATCAATAGTGGAGCCTTTATGCTGGATCCGGCAGTCAACCGTTTCCGCACGGATGTTTCAGTGGAGGCTGTTTTTACTACTGTAAGTACCAAACTGTCTGATGGACGTGAGTTGAGTAAATCCTATGGTTTTGCAGATAATTATGGAAAGTCAAATAACAATAGCCCAACCCTAAGTCTTTCCAGAGATTTTTATGATGTGTATGCCTCTGATACTGCGGATAGTCGTTTGGGATTAATAGATATCAAAAACCCGGGGGAGCCCAATGAGATCATCATCTTAAGAAAGTACAGTGGCGATTACTTTAATATTCCCGTAATTCACCTTACTGACCTTAAGTTGCTGCGGGCAGAAGCACTGGCAGAATCGGGCGGGGATTTATCAGTTGCCATAAAAGATGTAAACGATATAAAGGAGCGCGCTTATGGCGATACGCAGCACAACCTCGCTTCCAATGCTTCTGCCGGAGATATTATTGCTGCGGCAAGGCATGAGCGCAGATTTGAGATGATAGGTGAGGGAGATCGCATTCAGCAATTGAAGAGAAGAGGCGCCATAGAGGGCGAATTAATACAAGTGAGAGGA
Source organism: Owenweeksia sp. (assembly GCA_048267305.1). Lineage (GTDB taxonomy): Bacteria > Bacteroidota > Bacteroidia > Flavobacteriales > Schleiferiaceae > Owenweeksia. Next base: position 92,108 of record JBLWXT010000014.1, read on the forward strand.
GATGATTGGGATTGTAACGGGATGATTATTCAGTTTCCCTCCGTACAACGTACAGAAGTCTTTCCGCTAAACCCAACCGGAGGTTGTAAATAATAAGTTGAGAAGCTATGAAAAAGATTTTGTCACTGGCATTAATAGTAGCGGCCCTTATTGGCTGCAAGCCTGATGGGTACAAGGATATAGGTCCCTCGTATGATTTAACCACAGGTATAGATGGATCCTGGCAAATAAGCGAGGTGGAGATTACAGACCTTACGCTGCCCGTGCCTGAGGGTAGGGATATCAGCGAGTTTTACACCAAAACCAACCCTCTTAAAATTAATTTTGATGCTGTTGCCGGGACGTACATGGTTGTAAATCCGGAAGTAAAGGGCAACAACTTTGGTACACAGGGCACTTTTCGGTTTAATGATCCTGAGTTTCCCAGTGCTGTAATGCTGATTACCGCTGAGAATGATACGCTTAATATGGACCTCACCAATATGGTTCGCTCCATTGATCCAAAAATGGGGTTGAAGCTTACCAGGTCAAGATGTGGTGAGGATTACGTGAGTTATAGTTACACTTTTAATCGCAAATAGTTATGAATTTTAAGAATGTAATAGCAGCGTTTTTGGTGATGTTAACCGGATTAACAGCCCAGGCACAGGTAACCACAGAGCCGGCAGAAGATATTGATCCTACCCAAACCTTAAAGATTATAATTGACATCAGTCAGTTGGATGCCTCCCAGGAGCATGTGCAAAACCTTCAGGCCGCTGCCGCTGCAGGTAAGGATCTGTACTTCTGGACGTGGAGCCCTTTTGAGTTTCCTGCAGGTAGCCCAAAGGAAAATGGTACTGGTGCCCAGGCCTGGAAAAACAGCAATGAGCTATTAAAGCTAACAAAGGAAGCTACCGACATCTACAGCTTCACTCTGGTGCCTACAGATTTTTATGAAGTGGATGCAGCTACTGTTTATGAAAAGGATATCATGTTTTTGGTGAAACCTAAAGATGGTGGTGGTTATGGTGATCCCGATGCTAAGTCAGATGATTTGAAAGTGGTTATTGACCCACCAAAACTGGAGCGCGATCCGGCATATGTGTTTCCCAAGGCTGGCCAGGCAGACGATATTTTTACCATTTACTATGACAATAGCAAGGAGGAGAAATTGAGCATGCAGAATCTTTCGGCAGATGAGTGTTATATATATGCTGAGGCCACATTGTCAGACAGTACAATTATAAAGGTGGCGCCAAACTTTTTTGCAGTGGGTACATATCCTGAACTGAAACTGGAATATACAGGTGATAATACCTTTAGAAAGTTTGTGTATGCAGATGATCTTTTTTCGATACCAGAGGGAAAGACAGTTACGGCCATGAAGTTTGTGATTATCCGGCAGGTTTATCTCTCCGGTAATGACAGGCTGGATTATGACATTCCCATTAGTTTACAATGTAAATAATGATTTTAGGAGATTCAATTTTGAGAGGTTGAATAAGCGGTCCTGCTGAGGTTTTTCCTTAGCAGGATTTTGTTTTTCTGCCATATCGGCTACCCTTCACTTTGGCAGGATTGTAGCGGAAAGGGAGGTTTGCTGAATATTTCAGGTAAAATCTACCTTTGCCCCAATGAGCGCATTTACTCGCATACTAAAATATGCCCGCCCCTACAAGGCTAATATCATACTCAACGTACTTTTTAACCTTTTGGCCATAGTGTTTTCATTGGCTTCCATTGGTTTGGTAATACCCGTTTTGGGGATCATTTTTGACAATACCGAGGCGGAGCTTTCACCCCCGGTTTATAGTGGAGAAATGCTGAGCTATGGCGAGGAGTATCTCTCTTATGAAATAGGACTGCGAATGGCCGATACCGGTCAGGCAGGAGCCTTGCTCTACGTGTGTGTGATTATTATAGTTGCCTTTTTCTTTAAAAATCTCTTTCGTTATCTGGCCCTTTTTGCCATTACGCCATTGCGAAATGGCATTACACGGGATATCAGAGGTGAGCTTCACAAGAAGATTTTGGTATTGCCCATCAGTTTTTTTACTGAGCAGCGCAAGGGGGATATTATGTCTCGAATGACCACAGACCTCAAGGAAATAGAGTGGTCTATCCTTATGGTTTTGGAGTCTATATTCCGGGAGCCGATAATGATTATTGGTTCGCTGGCCATATTGCTATACATGAGTCCGGCTCTTACACTCTTTGTGTTTATCCTTTTGCCGGTAGTATCGTTTATTGTTTCGCGTATTGGCAAGAGCCTGAAGCGGAGCTCGGCCAAGGCACAGAAAAAGGTAGGGGAGATTATGAGCCAAACAGAGGAAAACCTCACGGGCTTAAAGGTTATAAAGGCTTTTAATGCAGAGGAGTTAAAGCAAAATCTTTTTGAACGTACTATCAACTCCTACTTTGCATTGATGAACAGCGTAATGCGAAAGAGCGATATGGCATCTCCGCTAAGTGAGTTTTTGGGAACCACAGTGATGGCGGCTGTAATTTGGTATGGTGGAGGGTTGGTTCTGCAAAATGATTCCTTTTCACCGGAGGAGTTTATCGCCTACCTCATTTTCTTTTATCAGATTATCCCACCGGCAAAGTCACTTTCACAGGCCTCGTATCACGTACAGCGTGGTGATGCTTCCGCAGAAAGGGTATTGGAAATATTAGACGCTACCAATCCTATAGCTGATAAGCCTGATGCCCAACCGATGAAGGATTTTGAGAAAGAACTGCGTTTTGAGAATGTTTCCTTTTCCTACCCTGCTCCCGAGGGTGAGGCCGAGCGCAAACAGGTATTAAGGAATATTAATCTGAGAGTGCCCAAAGGGCGAATGATTGCCTTGGTAGGGCAGTCGGGTAGTGGGAAAACCACGCTTACTAATCTGGTGCCTCGCTTTTATGAGGTGGAGAGCGGGCATTTGTTTTTTGATGATATTGAGGTTAAGGATATTAAAATCAAGGACCTGAGAAACCAAATGGGCATAGTTACGCAGGAGTCATTGTTGTTTAATGAATCTATCCGCTACAATATAGCCTTGGGTAAGCCCGATGCCACGGATGAGGAAATTATTGCTGCAGCCAAGATTGCCAATGCGCATGAGTTTGTGGAGAAGCTTGAGGATGGCTATAATACAAACATTGGGGATGCCGGTAGTAAATTGAGCGGAGGTCAAAAGCAAAGGTTGAGCATTGCGCGGGCGGTGTTGAAGAACCCGCCAATCTTAATATTGGATGAAGCCACTTCAGCTTTGGATACCGAGTCGGAGAAACTGGTGCAGGATGCTCTTTTCAAATTAATGGAAAACCGGACATCATTGGTAATAGCACACCGGCTAAGCACCATTCAGCATGCTGATGAGATATTGGTGATGGATCAGGGTGAGATTGCCGAGCGAGGCACTCATGGGCAATTGATGCAGGCCAATGGTATTTATAGGAAGTTGGTGGAAATGCAGAGCTTTGGGTAAACCTCACCCCCTGCCCCTCTCCTGCAGGAGAGGGGTGACAAACAGATTAACTTCATAAAAGTTAATCTGTGAAAATCCGTGTAATCTGCGATGAAAGAAAAAAGAATGGAAAAAATAGAACACATAGGTATAGCCGTAAAAGATCTTGAAAAGAGCAATCAACTGTTTGCAGCCCTGTTTGGCGAAAGCCACTACAAGACAGAAGAGGTGGAGCGCGAAGGTGTAAAAACCTCCTTCTTTAAAAACGGGCCTAATAAGATTGAGCTTCTGGAGGCCACTAATCCTGATAGCCCCATTGCCAAGTTTATTGAAAGGAAAGGGGAAGGTATACACCACATTGCCTTTGCAGTGGATGATATAAAAGCCGAGATGAAACGCCTTGCTGCTGAGGGTTTTCAGCTGCTAAGTGATGAGCCCAAACGCGGTGCAGATAATAAACTGGTGTGTTTTCTACATCCTAAAACCACTAATGGAGTTTTGATAGAACTTTGTCAAGATTTTGAATAGAATCCTCTTCGGGGTTAAAGTGCCAGGTTTTAATGCCTAGTTTTTCGGCACTTTCAATATGTTGTTTTCCATCGTCTACATAAAAGGTTTCCCCGGCAATTAGATCGTTTTCCTCTATTACTTTTTCGAAGATTTTTGGATCGGGTTTTCTGAGGCCCATTTGGTGGCTGAGGTACACCTTTTCAAACTGTTTGGTAAACTGTGTAAACTCAAAGGGTCCGGCTGTTTGTTTTATGGCCGAAATGTGCAATTCGTTGGTATTGCTCAAAAGAAACACGCGGTAATCTTTCCTTAATCTTTTAATAAGTGGAGTGATGTTTTTGGGGAGAGGCTGGAGGAGAGCATTCCATGCCCTGGCTAAATCGCCTGGAAATATGGTTCGAAAGAAGTGTGGCTGTATTTTTTTTATAAACTGATCTGTGGATAATTTTCCGATTTCATACTGTTGGAAAATATCAGTTTGATCTTTCAATTCTTTATTGGCGCCCAATTCGGAAAAAGCGTTCCATGTTTTGCTTTCATCAATGGGGATAAGAACTCCGCCAAAATCGAGGATAATATTCTTTATCATGATAGGTCGTCAAAAAATTTGGACAATTGTAGTGATTATTTGTGGGCTAGGAAAGAAGTAAAAAGGTATGCATGCATAATTTTAACACGATAAATTTTTTATGTATGGTGGAATTCACTTTATTAGCAACCTAACCCAATTTTTTATTTTATGATTAAAAAGATTACATTAATCATGGGGTTGTGCTTAGCACTTATCCATGGTAATTTACTTTATGGGCAAGCCGGAGACTATACATTTTCTTCGTCTACCGCGCCCTTTACCCCAATAACAGCCGGTACGGATGTTAATTCAATTGAAGCCGATGCTGCCATCAGCGCTGTAATTCCATTAGGATTTACTTTTGATTTCGAAGGTACTTCATACACTAGCGTTAGAGCAGGATCCGATGGTTTTCTTTCCTTTAATGCCTCTGCAGGTTCGGGAACTACAAATGATTTGGACAACGGTACTGCCAGCAGAAGGCCTCTTGTTGCCCCCTTGTGGGATGATCATGCAGGGAGTGTTGCTACTTCTTCATCAAAGGCCTCATACGTTGTAACAGGTACTGCGCCTAACCGGGTTTTTACCTTTGAGTGGCTCAACTGGGAATGGAATTATGGAGCTAATGATTCTACGGTTTCATTTCAGGTAAAACTGTATGAAACTACCAACGAGATTGAGTTTACTTATAGATGGGAGAATTACTCTGCACTAAATTCACCTTCTGCCTCTATTGGTTTAAGTGGTGTTTCCACTTTTCTATCAGTAAGTGGTATTGGTACAGGTACTCCTGTGGTTTCCAACACTACGGAAACAGCAACCATTGATACCATTGTAACCGATCAGGTATTTACTTTTACACCACCGGCATGTGTTTCGCCAATTTTCACATCGCCTACTAATATAACCACTGCATCAGCTACAGTAAACTTTACAGGAGGAGCAGGTTCTTATGAAATTAACTGGGACGTTGCTGGCTTTACACAAGGAGCACCATCGTCAAATACCGGGCTATCTGCTAGTAACAGCTTTACAGCTACCGGTCTTTCTGGTTCTACATCCTATGATTTTTATGTTCGCAAGGACTGTGGCGGTAGTGTGTATAGCTCGTGGACAGGGCCTTTTACAGTGTCTACGCCATATTTAGCACCTTATACTGAAGACTGGTCTAACAGTTATCCAAATGACTGGACAGAGGGCAAGGGTCTAATTACAGACTCTACAACTTTTACATCCAGCAGTTCAGCCTGGGCTAGTGGTAGTTTTACGGGTTCAGGCTCTGCCTCTGCTAAACTTAATCTTTATGGTACAGGCATAAGGGATTGGGTTATAAGTCCATCCATTGATTTAGGAACAGGTAATGGTTACGAAGTAGCTTTTGACCTTGGACTTACCACATATAATTCCTCATCAGCTTCAACGCTAGGAATAGATGATACAATAAAGCTTGTAATATCTCTTGATAATGGTATTACCTGGAGTGATACCAACACATTATTAACCCTGCACAGCGGATCAGTTATCCCAAATGGAGCTGGTGGAGTATTTTCTGCAAGTCTGGTAGGTTATTCGGGTGTAGTTAAGTTTGGTTTATACGCTGAGTCTAGCTTGACTAATGCCGATAATGATGTTTATATGGACAATTTTGTGGTGCGTACTCCACTAGCCTGTCCGAAACCAACGGCTTTAGCAGATTCAAATATTACTACGTCATCCATAGATATAGGCTGGCAAAGTGGTGGTAGCGGTCCATGGTATATTTACTGGGGACCATGTAATTTCAATCAGGCCACACCTGGTGTTACTATAGATACAGCCACTACCAATACTTACACTCTTTCGGGTCTTACTCCTGGAACCTCTTACGAGTATTACCTATTTGAGCGTTGTGGTACGGATTTGAGTGATACCATTGCCGGAGGATGTTTTACAACTATATGCTTAGCTCAGAATCTACCCTATTCAGAAAACTTCGACCAAAATTTAGGCTGCTTTTCAGTTTTAGATAGTGGCAACAGTGCCGACACCTGGATGCAGGTAGGTGATTATAATAGCCAGGATCTTGACGGTACGGGCTTTGCCTTTGTAAATAGTGATGCAGCGGGATTTAGTGCCTCATTAGACGAGTACCTGGTTTCTCCTGTAATAAATGCCACGGGCCTCACAGGAGCCTTGGTATTGGATTTTGACCAGTACTTTAACGAGTTGGGCGACAATGCTGATGTAGATGTATGGGATGGTACTCAATGGGTTACTGTACTAGCACAGTCAGGGTCGGTAGTAGGTTCGTTTACTGCTCCGGATCATCAGAGTATAGATATCACGGCTTATGCCAACGCCAATCTTCAGGTAAGATTCCATTACTACAATGCCAACTGGACGTATTACTGGGCTGTTGATAATTTTGAAGTAAAAGAGGTAAACTGTTTTTCTTCTTCAGCACTACAGGCATATTATTTAAGTAGTGATTCATTGGGAATGAACTGGATTCCGGGTGATGGCCTTAACTATGGTATAGAGTACGGACCAGCAGGGTTTGCATTAGGTACGGGTAGTTTTGTAAGTACAGTTGATACCTTTATGACAGTAGGGGGCTTAACGCCAAATTCGTCATACGACTTTTATCTTACTGATACCTGTTTGGCAGGCAACAGCAGTACAGTAGGTCCTATCACTGTAAAAACTTTTTGTTCACCAACGATGGCACCATACATAGAGACGTTTGACGGATCAACATGGATGATTGGATCATCAGGTGGTGTTTCTGATACAATTGATGACTGTTGGTATCGCAATTCGAACACAGGTTATAAGTGGTCGGTATATAATGGTACAACTTCTTCAGGAAATACAGGTCCGGATCAAGATCACACTTCAGGAACCGGAAACTTTATATATGTAGAGTCATCAAGCACTACCCCAAGTGTTGCGGAGTTTGTTTCTCCATTGATAGATGTGAGTGCATTAAACACTCCATATGTTGCTTTCTGGTACCACAGGTTCGGAAGTGTAGCAACCATGGGAGATATGACAGTAGATGTGAATGACGGTAAAGGTTGGGTAACCCTAATGACCATTACAGGAACTCAACACTCATCTGGTACAGACCCATTTTTAGAAAAGGGAATAGATGTATCGTCTTTTGGTGATACTATTCAGGTTCGTTTTACAGCTACCTCCAAAGGGTGTTGTGCAGGAGATATGGCTATTGATGACTTTGAAGTTAGAGAGGCGCCATCTTGTCCTGATTTGGTTGCGTTAAATGTAAGCGGAGCAAGCGATACTTCAGCAGTACTAGGCTGGGCAAATAGCAATTCAGCTATTTCTTATCAGGTATGGTATGGCCCACAAGGGTTCTATCAGGGAACTCAAACCAGTGGAGGTTCTAAGGCTTTTTCAACTACAAATTCCTATACTGTAGATACTCTTACCGCTTCAAATTGCTACGACTTTTTAGTAAGAGGTATTTGTGGTCCTGGTGATACAACTGCATGGGCAGGTCCGGTTAGCTTCAACACTACAGCTGGAGCGTTGACAGTACCTGTGTATGAAGACTTTGAAAACGGACTGGTTGTACTAAGAAACAATTGTAACAACATGAGTTTCTGGCAAACACAGCAGGTAATCGTTAACAGCGGTACCTCAGCGGGTAAAGTCACCTATCAGGCTTCTGATAACAGTTCACTTGAATTGGCGGGATTACTTGATTTAACCAGTGTAGTAAATCCAACCTTATCATTTTGGCATATTGCCAAGCTGGAAGGAGGTTTTGACGATGCTTATGTTGAGGTTTCAACGGATGGGGGAGCGAGCTATACAGCTTTACCTGCCTCTGCCTATTTAGGCGCAGCGGGTAGCTATGCTACAGACCTTCTCTTTGATGAAGATGATTATCCTATATGGGGAACTACTACGGTTGCTGCTCAGAATACATGGTGGCAGAAGGAAGTATTTAGTCTAAACGGATATCAGACTGACAGCGTTATGATTCGCTTCAGAATTACTTCTGATGGATCTATACAACGCGATGGATGGTATATTGATGATATGAGTATTGTGTCTGTTACCTGTCAGCAACCCACTTCTCTGGGAATTGTAAGCAACACTATCAGCTATGATACTGCTCAGGTATACTGGACAAGTGGCGGAGCAAGCAACTTTAATATTCAGTTTGATACCGTAGGCTTTCCTTTAGGTATGGGTAGGATGGTGAACTCCATTAATGATACAGCGGTATTGAGCAATCTATTGCCGGAAACATGCTACGAGTATTACGTTAGAGACAGTTGTGCTGTAGGAGACGTTAGTGCCTGGAGCGGACCGTTTTCATTCTGTACTACCCCTACCTGTCCTGCACCTTCAGCAGCTGGTGTTGATCTTTCGAGCATTACAGTTAGCACTGCAGATATCTACTGGACCTCAGGAGGTTCTTCAAACTTTAATGTTGAGTATGGTCCTGTTGGATTTACCGTGGGAACAGGAACGTTGCTAAACGTTGCCAATGACAGCACCACGCTTACAGGTCTTACAGCTGCCAGTTGTTATGATGTGTATGTAAGAGACAGCTGTGGTGTAGGTGATGTAAGTGTATGGGTAGGACCATTTTCACTATGTACCTCCTGTTTACCCTATGCAGCACCCTACTATCAAGACTTTAACGGTCAGGGATGGGTTGCAGATGATGCGGACTTTAGCGCTTCAAACAGTGTGATAGGCGTATGCTGGACAAGAAACCCTGACAATAGTTCTGCCTATAGCTGGAGGGTACGCTCTACTGCTACAGGTAGTGGTTCTACCGGACCTAATACAGGCTTTGGTGGTTCAGGAAACTATACATATGCAGAGTCATCAAGTGGAAGTACAGGCAATACTGCTGAATTAGTTTCACCAGAGGTGAGCTTAGCAGGAACGAGTGCACCAATTCTTAGCTATGCCTACCATTTTTATGGAGCAAACATCAATAAGATGTATATAGACATTCACAATGGTACAAGCTGGGTAACTGCAGTAGATTCTATAGTAGGGGCGCAACAAACTTCAAGTTCAGACCCATGGGTATTGGATACTATAGCCCTAAGTACTTACGGTACAGCTACTGTAAAAGTGAGATTTAGAGCGATAAGTGGAGGATGCTGTTCTGGTGATTTGGCGATAGACGAGTTTTATGTAGGAGATCCTGCAACCTGTCTTAAACCAACCGCCCTTGGCGTTAGCAGTCCTACAGCGACCAGCGTGTCTGCCAACTGGACTACCGGAGGTGCTACTGCCTGGAATATCGAATATGGTCCTGTGGGTTTTGTTTTGGGTACAGGAACGCATATTACCAATGTAAACACCAATCCGTTTACCATTACTGGCCTTACAGCCGGTACATGTTACGAGTACTATGTACGCGATAGCTGTGGAACCAACTCTGTGAGTTTATGGGGTGGTCCAAAGAAATTCACAACCCCTGCAGGAGCACTTACCTTCCCTGTGGTTGAGGATTTTGAGAATGGATTTACCACTTTTGACAATAACTGTAATAACAAGACCCTTTGGGGAATACAGCAGTCTATTGTTAATGGCGGATCAAATGCTGCTAAACTGACTTATCAGGATAGTGACACTTCTGTTTTAGAATTGAGAGGAACAGTTGATCTTACAAACACCACGGCTCCGGTATTGACCTTTGCTCATATTGCTGCTCTTGAAGGAGGATTTGACGAAGGTCATGTTCAGATTTCAACCGATGGTGGATTGACTTATACAGACCTTCCTGCATCAGCTTATATAGGTTCAGCACTGGGATACACCAGTAATCTGTACTTTGAAGAGGATGACTATACCATCTGGGGAACAATATTAGCTCCTGCTCAGAATACATGGTGGCAGCGCGAAATGTTTGACCTTTCTGCCTACAAGACTACCAACGTAAGAGTAAGATTCCAGATTGACTCTGATGGTTCTATTCAGCGTGACGGATGGTATATAGATGATATCGAGATTGTGGAAATGCCATGCCTGAGCCCAACCAACGTAACGGCTGTGGTACAGGGATGTGATACGGTAGATGTAAGCTGGAGCAGTGCTGCGGCAACTACATCAAGCTATGTGGAGTATGGTGCCAAAGGATTTACCCTTGGTAGCGGTACTGTTGTGCCAAATGTTAGCAGTCCTTACCAAATTACAGGTTTATCTCTTAATACTGAGTATGACGTGTATGTAGTGGACAGCTGTAGCATGGATGTCAGCAGCCCTTCTTCAGTGGCTACTTTCAAAACTGACTCTGTAGGACCGGTATTGGCTTCATTTGTATGGACACAAAGCGATACTACCCTGGTAGATGCCACTGTAGACTTTGACGCAGCTGCAAGTACCGGAGACGGACTTAGCTACAGCTGGGACTTTGGCAACAGCAACACAGGAACAGGCGTAAATAGCTCTGCTACTTATACCATGAACCAGAGTTATAGCGTGAAGCTTACTGTAACCGACCGTTGTGGAAATACTGATGACACTACCATAGCTGTAGCTGTTACCAATATCAGTATATCTGAAAATGTGTTTAACGCAGGTATAGGTGTATATCCAAACCCATCTAATGGAAACTTTAAAGTGAAGATCACCGGAGCTACTGCTACTTATAATGTAGAAGTGACGGACCTTAGCGGAAAAGTGGTATACAGAATATCAGACCTTGAGCCTGGAGTAGAGCAAAACATCAACCTGGGCAATGTTGCTGAGGGTGTTTATATTGTTCGCTTTAGCGGAAAAGGCCTGAATGCCAGCCAGCGTATAATGGTTGACTAAAAGCTGTTAAATAACAAGGCTTATATATTAAGCCCCGTCTCGGCTAAGCCGAGACGGGGCTTTTTTTGTGCGTTTATGTTTCAAGGGGCCCGTGTAGCTTGGCGGCAGCTAAGGCGGATGTGCTTATGCCGGGTTGTGATTGTTAAAAAGGGGCTTTAACGCTCTTACTACGCTCTATGTACGCTTTATCTACCCTTTATCTACGCTCTATCTACTTATCATAGGGCTAGCTATCTACCGATAAGGTGTTGTTGGCAATGCAATGTTATAGATGTTCTAAAATTTGCGGCTGTTTTATAGCAATGGCTCAAGACCAGGTTTGGTGGAGGGGAGGTTTTATGTTTGTGGTTGAAGCATTGGATGAGCTGTTAGTTGTGGTGAAGAAAGGAGGCCGTGATGATTTGGCTGAGGAGGGAGAGTTGGGGCTGCCTGGGAATCCAAGCTCATTAGGATGAAATTCGGATATATTTTAGGGTATCTCTGCAAACCCATTAGCTTTGATCATTCATTTAATTACATGATTTTTTGAATCAACAGGAATTATTGAGCAGAATAGAGGGTATTAAATCCTGGAGTGCTAATGGTAAACGGGCACCTCATAAACCTCTTCTGATTTTATATGCTTTGGGGCAATTTGAAGCCGGTAATACTTCTATCAGTTATGAAGGTCATAAGGAGGCTTTAAAAAGCCTCTTAGAAGAGTTTGGGCCTCCAACCCATCCGAGGCCCTATTATCCGTTTACAAGATTGGCTAATGACGGACTGTGGGACGTGAATACAAACCGGCCCATCGATTTGTCAAAAGACTATTCAAATAAACTGTTGGTTGAAATGAATGCAAAAGGAATGTTTACACCTGAAATCAGGAGCCTTTTGGAGAGTCATCCACAACTTATTTCGGAGGTTGCGGAATTTTTGCTTACTGAGAATTTTCCGGAAACATTACACGAGGATATACTTCAGGCTGTAGGCCTTGATCTGGATTACAAGTTGGCGCGGGTAAAAAAGGCTCGTGACCCTAATTTTCGCAAAAAGATTCTGGAGGCCTACGAATACTCTTGTGCGGTATGTGGCTATCAAATAAGGCGAGATAACCAGATTATTGGTTTGGAGGCAGCACACATTAAATGGCACCAGGCTGGCGGGCCAGATGTAGAGCAAAATGGAATAGCGATGTGCACTATGCATCACAAGCTATTTGATCATGGACTCTTTGCATTGGATAAAGAGCTTATTCTAAGAGTATCTAAAAAGGCCAATGGCGGCTTTGGTTTTCAGGAATGGCTCCTCAACTACCATGGAAAACAATTGCGAAAACCACAAAGCACTTCATATTATCCCGACTTAGAGTTTACCCTATGGCAGGTTAATGAAGTGTTTAAGGGCGGGTTTAGGGATTAGATCTTTGGCTACTTTAGTTAGGAGAAAGGGTGGGAGTGATTTGATGGTTGTTTAAACGGATGTAAGTTTAAATGCTAAGTGCAACACCAATAAACACCCTGTCAAACAAGTTTAGCAGGCTTAAGGCTAAGTGCTTAAAATAGTGTTACTATGCAAAAACATGAACAATTTAACTCAGTTGGAATGTATAAAGTATACACTAGTAGTGTTTTGAGTCCAGCCATTATTTTGTGTATGAATTATCTCAGTATTTTGTAAGTTTACCTAAGTCAAACCAATGAATTTACAAAATAACCAACACAGCTTCAATATGCCAGGTGCTGTAAATCACAACCTAAATCACTAACAATCCACAACTTACAAACCAAGCTACATAGTTGATATAACGATGTACATCGTTACATACAAGTTACCCACAATTATGAAGAACATAGTAACAAACATTAGAACATTCGACTAATAAACAAACTCATCATTCAAAAAATCTATATGAAACATTCAAAACTTCTGATTCTATTTGCATTTATCAGCTTAACAGTAAACGCACAGGACAATCCATTCAATCCAGAAAAAACTAATGACGGTTGGGCAGTTGAAAGCGAATTAAAAGACAATCCGAGAATTGAAAAAATGGATAGTTTGATTTCAAATAATGAGTTTAAAAGCATCTCAAGTGTTGTTATTGCTCATAAAGGGAAAATTGTCTTTGAAAACTATTATAACGACAATAATTCAGATACAAAACACAACACTCGTTCAGCGACAAAATCAATTACAGGAACATTAATCGGAAGTTTAATTCAAGATGGTTCACTAAAATCAGTTGATGAAAAAGCATCACAATATTCAAAAGTTAAGAACTTGCAGTATCCTGACAATCGAAAAGATGAAATTACCATTGAAGATTTACTTACAATGTCGTCTATTTTAGAATGTGATGATTGGGACCAAAACTCACGCGGACAAGAAGAAAAGATGTATATAATCGAAGATTGGGTTAAATTCTATTGGGATTTACCAATTAAAGGCTTTCCTGAATGGAAAACAAAACCACAGGACTCAAAATACGGACGTAGTTTTAGTTATTGTACCGCAGGAGTTGTTGTTTTAGGAGACATAATAAATAGCGTAACAGGCTCATTAGAAAATTACGCAGACAAAGCCTTATTTTCAAAATTGGGAATTACAGACTATCATTGGCAGATGACACCGACAGGATTACCAATGACAGGCGGTGGTTTAGGATTAAGAAGCCGTGACCTTCTAAAAATCGGACAACTTTATCTAAATGGTGGAAGGTGGAACGACAATCAAATTATTTCGGAAGAATTTGTGCAAAAATCGACTGAACCACAGGCAGAAGTTGGAATGTTTGATTATGAATATGGCTATTTATGGTGGTTATCTGAATTTGGGCAAGACCAAAAGGAAAAGGCTTACTTTATGTCGGGAACAGGAGGAAATAAAATTGTAGTTATTCCTGAACTTGAATTGGTTGTTGTTTTGACAAGCACATACTACAATGGCGGAATGGAATCACATAACCAAACGACAAAACTAATGGATGAATATATTGTGCCGGAAATAAAGAAAATGAAAAAATAACTGTGGGTAACAAAGGCTATAAGCAATTGGGGTTTAGGTGCTTAAATGAAAAATAGTAAATACAATAAAGATAAGTGCTAAACTGAAAAGTTAGGAAAAAAAATCCCCAACTGCTCATAGCCAAACCGTTATGGCCCATTGCCAAAAGGCCAACATCATTTAGAGTATCTTTTCCCAGGCTAGTTTCATCAGATTTTTTTTGGTCATTTAGATAGGTAAAAGCGTTGGCCTTTTGCGGAAAACAAGTGTTTGGGATTTTTT
>JBLWXT010000015.1:0-102017 GCA_048267305.1 Owenweeksia sp.
AACCCCAAACCCCAAACCCCAAACCCCAAACCCCAAACCACAAACCCCAAACCCCAACCACAAACCCCCAACCACAAACCACAAACCCCAACTCCCAAACCACAAACCTTACTACCTTTGCACCCATCCTTAAAAAACCTCAAGTTGTAGTATGAGTTCTGAAAAAATATGGCTTTCATCACCCCACATGGGTGGAACCGAACAATCATTTGTAAATCAAGCTTTTGAAACCAATTGGATAGCGCCCCTCGGACCCAATGTCAATAATTTTGAAGCTGACCTTCAGTCTTACAATAGTATTGGCCATGCCGCAGCCCTTAGTTCAGGAACGGCAGCTTTACACCTCTCCCTAATATTAAATAATATTGGACCCGGAGATTTGGTGTTTGTACAAAGCTTCACCTTTTCCGCCACAGTAAACCCTATTGTCTATCAGGGCGCAACACCTGTCTTCATTGACTCTGAGCCCGGCACCTGGAACATGTGCCCCATACAACTGGAAAAAGCTATCCTCGCAGCTCAGGCCGGAACCCTATCCCCATCTGGAGGGGGTGCCCTTGGCCTGGACAGGGCAGGGGAGGAAGCGAAGCCCCAAACATCAACCGGCAAACCAAAAGCCATTATGCCCGTCCATCTCTACGGGATGCCCGCCAATATGGACGCCATCATGAGCATTGCCAAAAAGTATAACCTCCTCGTTATTGAAGACGCTGCTGAGTCCATTGGCTCCACATTTCGGGGAAAGTTTACCGGTACCATAGGCCATATGGGGGTCTATTCTTTTAATGGTAATAAAATAATAACTACCAGTGGAGGAGGTGCTTTGGTTAGTGATAATTCTCAACTCATTAATAAGGCACGGTTTTTAGCTACTCAGGCTCGTGATGATGCTCCTCACTATCAACACTCCCATGTTGGGTACAATTATAGAATGAGTAATGTACTGGCCGGTATTGGTCGCGGACAAATGGAGGTGTTGGATGATAGAGTGGCAAAGCGCAGGAGTAATTTTGAAAGATATGTGCAGTACTTCCAAAAGTGGAATAATAAGGGCTTTGATATACGCTTTCAGGATGAACCACAGGGTAGTAGGAGTAACAGATGGCTTAGCTGTATTCTGATAAACCCAAATACCAATAAAGGGTTGACCCGGGAAGCACTGAGGCTCGCCATGGAAAGGGAAAATATTGAATGTCGCCCCCTATGGAAGCCAATGCACCTGCAGCCCGTGTTTGAACATTATCCCTATGTAGGGGATACCATGTGCCAGGATTTGTTTGATATCGGACTTTGCTTGCCAAGTGGCTCATCACTTACAGAAGAGGACTTTAAAAGAATTTTTAATACCCTCGATACCTGTTTTAGCTCCTTGTAGTTGGCTTTTGCGGCAGGGAGTAATGCCTTTGGCTCAGTCTAATCAATAAAACCAAAGGTTTTCTGACTTTTTTTTAGTCAAAAGCCTATAATGTAAAGCACTGTCATTCAGTTGATAATATATCTTATGAACTAATTGCAGTTGTTAACTTATTTGTTAAACACTAACTGCAATCAATTGACTGTATGGTAATTAGTTATTTTTGATGTCTTGTTAAACCACTACTCCGACCTATGCTTAAGAAGTTTATTTTAAATCACACCGACCGCTACCTCGCGCGGTGGATTATTCTACTCGCTGATATATTTCTTGTTTCATTCGCCTATGGAATAGCCGTTTTAGTTAGGTTCAATTTTGATTTTGTGGCCTCAGCTGAAAACGGGGCCATGGAAAAATTGCCTATCGTACTATTCTTCTATGCCATGGGCTTCCTCGTTACCCGTTCTTATGTGGGCATCATTAGGCATACCAGTGTTACTGATGCCGTAAACGTATTTAAGGGTGCCGGCTTTGGGCTCGTTTGCCTTTTCGGTCTGTCACTCATGGAAGCTCTTTCCATTAACGATAGAGGCCTTATGTATGTGCCGCGATCTATACTCGTTATCCACTTCCTCGTTACTATTTTCGCGCTCATTGGCTCCAGGCTCCTCGTTAAGTATATGTATGATACTATCATCGGATCCAAAAGAGCTAACCAAAAAAGAGTGCTCATCTACGGAGCCGGAGTTTCCGGCCTTACCACCATGCAAACCCTTACTCAAGACCCCGCCAGGGATACCGAGGTAATCGGATTTATTGATGATAGCCTCAACAAAAAGGGAAAAGCCATCGGTGGAGTCATCGTTTACGAACCTAAAAAGGTCTTTACCAAAGAGTTTATTCAAAAACACAGACCTCAGCAGGTCATTATTTCTGTACAAAAATCACTATCCAGCAAAAGGAAAAAGGAAATTGTGGAAATGTGCCTCGAGTTTGGAATTCAGGTGAAAATTGTTCCGCCTTTCGAAAACTGGATTCAGGGAGAACTTAGCACCAAGCAGATAAAACCTGTTAAAATTGAAGACCTGCTCGAAAGAGATCCCATTATACTCGACAATGTAAACATCTCCAGGGAAATCAGGGGAAAAGTGGTGCTGGTTACCGGGGCGGCCGGATCTATCGGTAGTGAAATTTCTCGACAGCTTCTTTACTATTCTCCCAAAAAGGTTATTCTCCTCGATCAGGCTGAGTCCCCTTTGTATAATCTCGAAATTGAACTTCGACAAAATCACCCCCAGGCTCTTAAAGTGGCCGAAATGGTTATCGGAAACGTGGCCAACAAAAAGAGAATGAAAAAGGTATTCGAGGTGTTTGAACCCGATATCGTTTTCCATGCTGCAGCATACAAACACGTGCCACTGATGGAAAATAACCCATACGAGGCAGTGCATGTGAATGTATTTGGTACCAAAAATATCGCTGACCTCTCCGTTGACTATGGTGTGGAGAAGTTTGTAATGGTTTCTACTGATAAGGCTGTCAACCCTACCAATGTTATGGGATCCACTAAGCGCTGTGCAGAAATCTATACCCAGAGTTTAGGAAACAAGCGTGGCGTTAAAACTCAGTTTATAATTACCCGGTTTGGAAACGTTCTTGGTTCCAATGGATCCGTTATTCCTCTCTTCAAAAAACAAATTGAGGCCGGAGGCCCCATTACATTAACGGATAAGAGAATTACACGATTCTTTATGACCATACCCGAAGCGTGCAACCTCGTACTTGAGGCCGGCAGCATGGGGCAGGGAGGGGAAATATTTGTCTTTGATATGGGGGAGTCTGTGAAAATTTACGACCTCGCTAAGAAAATGGTAAAGCTTAGTGGACTGCAACTCAATAAGGATATTGAGATTAAGGAAGTGGGGTTGCGACCAGGTGAAAAACTCTATGAAGAACTGCTGGCTGTGCGAGAAAACACTAAGAATACCCATCACCCCAAAATTTTAATTGCTGAGGTGGATAGCCATAGCTACAAGTCTGTGATGCACAGCTTCGAAGACTTGCAGGTGGCCATGCAGGGAACTGATAACCTTGCACTCGTGGGATGCCTTAAAAAAATAGTGCCCGAATTTATCAGTAATAATTCCATCTTTGCGAGCCTCGATCTCAAGAAAATTGTGAATGAATAAGCTCCCCGGCTTTTTACTGTTTATACTTGTCTCCTTCCCTCTTCTTGGTCAATACCAGTACCAAAGGCTCAACCATATCAGAAGCTTAAGAAGTGCAGCACCTCTTTATAACATGCTTACCGATGCTCATACTTCTGTGCAGCCCTTTGATACATGGGAGATGGACTCCATTAGTTCACAAGGAGCAGAAGGCTGGGAGAAACCCCTCACTCTCGGATATAAAAAATGGCTTTGGAGAAAGGCTTTTCAGGAACACCTTATTGATGTTAAGGGTAAAAACTATTGGTTTACCATAGACCCTGTCGTCAATTTCCAACTCGGATTGGATGAGGATGCCAAATATGTAAATACCAGAGGGTTTACCCTCGAAGGACGACTCGGATCCAAATTTAGCTTTAGCTCCTCTTTTCTCGAAAATCAGGCTCTCTTCCCTGAGTATATTTCTGATTATACCCTCTATAGTAATGTGGTGCCCGGACAGGGATACCAAAGACCATACGGAGATAATGGCTTCGACTTTGGAATGGCATCAGGTGAGTTTACCTACACCCCTGATGAAATATTCTCCATAACACTGGGGCAGGGACGAAACTTCTTTGGTGAAGGATATCGTTCCATGTTCCTGTCTGATGGTACTTTCAACTACCCTTTTCTTAGAGTGGAAACTACCTTCTGGAAAATAAAATATACCAACCTCTGGGCTCAGCTTTATGACGTGCGAAAACAAGCTCAGGTGGCTACCAATGGTGCCTATGCCAAAAAGTTCCTGTCTTCACATTACCTCAGTATCAATATTTCCCCACGCTGGAACCTTAGCTTTTTTGAAGCCATAATAATTGGAGACACAGCCCAGCAAAATGGTATTGATGCCTCCTTTTTTAACCCCATTATCTTCTACCGCCCGGTGGAGTTTGCCACAGGCTCCAGATCAGGCAACGCGCATATTGGCATTGCATCTTCTTACAAACTGGCTGATGGAATTCAAACCTATGGGCAGTTCTTACTGGATGAGTTTAAGCTAAGCGCACTCACCGATGGCAGTGGCTCCTGGGTTAATAAATTTGCATGGCAACTAGGCCTGAAGCAGTACAATAGTTTTGGTATGGAAGGTTTGTTTACCCGTATAGAATACAATGGCGCCAGACCTTATACCTATTCCCATAAAAATGCCCTTACCAATTATGGCCATTATGGCCAGCCTCTGGCGCACCCCTGGGGTGCCAACTTCCATGAAGGTATTTTGCAAATAGTATATCAGCGCAGGCGCTGGGAAGTGGAGGCAAGGCTCCATTATGGAAAAATGGGCCTCGATACCAATGGCTCTGACTGGGGAGGTGATATTTATCTGCCCTATACCCAGCGGCAGCAAAGCGAAGGAAATACCGTAGCCCAAGGTGCTACCGGAAATTATATGTTTGTACTCCTGCGTATGGCGTGGTTGGTAAACCCGGCATCTGGACTAAAGGTAGAGGCTGGAGCTCGTATCCGTAGCCTGTCTGCTACTGCCAATACCCTTCCCTATGCAAGCGGAAATTCCAACTACCTTTTCGTTGGGCTAAGGACAGAGTTTTTCAATACTTATTACGACTTTTGACACCATGTGGAAAGAATTCAGGCCTACCATCCTATTTTTGGTAAAGTTTTTTGTTATCTATTTTGGTTTCTCAATCCTATATGGGTTTTACATCAAAAAGTTTGATACCGCTGAGCCTTCTCAGGTAGACGGTATCACTCACTTCATTTCTAACAGCTGTACGCAGGCGGCTAGCCTGATGGGCTACGAACCTACTATCGTATTGGATGATCACCACAACCGTGATTACCACGAAGAGGTAACCTATGATAGCATCTGGATGGACGGTATTTATGCCATTTCAGTTGAAGAGGGTTGTAATGGTATCAATATTATGCTCCTCTTTATTGCCTTTGTCGTGGCCTTTGGCGGTAAGCTTACCTCTATGCTCATCTTTATACCGGCCGGAATACTGTTTATACATCTGGCCAATATTGGCAGGCTAATGCTGCTTAGCCTTATTAATGTAGAGCTCGGTGGTCAGTCCTTTCACCTCTTCCACAAGTATATCTTCACCGCCATTATTTATGTGGCCGTTTTACTGCTCTGGTACCTTTGGGCAGTCAAGTTTTCAGGCAAAAACCTTTTGAGTAAAAAGAAGCAGGAATGAGTTTAAGACGGGTGCTTTTTATAGTGGGAGGGGCTTTAGGCCTTGCCTCTATTTATTTGTTTCAACTGCGGATGGATTTCTATTCGGTGTTGTTTGAGTTCCGTTTACCACAGCTTGTTGATTATACTGCTATGGAAGATATACCTACAATACCATTCATAGTAAATAAGGTGTTGCGCTATTTATTAAATGATCTTTTCTCCATAGCTATTATTTACGGTTTGTTTTATGAGAGGAAGTACGCCCGCTTCGCTATGTATGTGATGTTCTTTGGGCTCTTTGTTTTAGTGCCCATCTACATCATACTGTTTCTTAATCAGCCTGCCGGTTTTTCATCTATGTTAACCCATTTACACCGCATAGTAATGAACCCGGTGCTAATGATGTTGCTGATACCTGCCTTTTTTGTTCAGCGCAAGCAGGCAGAGGCAAAGCTTTCTTAATCCATCTTTTTTAGATAGTAGTATTGCCCGGTAGGGTTATATTGGGTTTGGTAGCTCGGATATAATTCAAATGTTACACAGGGAAATTTTGTTTCTCCGCAGTAACCATCAGGATATTGGGGCTTTTTAGGATAAACTATATTGGAAAGCTCAAACGAATCAAACTTATCGTAAAAGGTACTTTGCCATCTGCCTAAGTTAATATCAGGAGCCATGCATATTACCATTGTGATAATCAGTATGCCAATAGGTATCACTTTTTTTAAGACAACTGGTCTTATAAAGTAAATTACCCCCGAGAGGAAAAAGGCAACAAAAGGAATAAGAAAATGAGAAGCCAATCGGAAATTGAAAATGGTAAAAACCCAAATAGTGGCAATCAAAAGCCCCGCTGTTAGGAAAATGCCCTTCCCCGAAATTCTTTGAAGCCGCTTTCGAACTAAAAAGTAAAGCATTCCTAAAATGAAGAGCACTGTGAATGTTATGGTAAGATTGAGTTTCTTCAGCAGAATAACATTCCCCTCTTGTAATAGCCCGGTGGCATGATGTGCGGCATCCAAAGGTATCGCCCAGTCTACGGGTACAGATATTATTGAAACCGGATAAAAGGGGTATCCCGAGAGTACTATATTTTTCACTAGTAAAAGCAAGCCTGCTAATACTATCAAATAACTGTTTCTAAGGAAATGTCCCCAGCCTCCCTTGGCTATTAAGCTTACAAGTAAAAGAATACTACAGCTTAGGGCCACATTGGCCTTTAGTAAAATGGCCGTGCCTAATAGCAGTGCAATAAGTCCATGGCCTTTTGTTTGCTCAATAAACAATTGTTCCACTAGCAGAGAAGTCAATAATATCCCCAGCACATCAGGAGACTGACTGGGGATAAGTATAAAGTACACAGGAAAGCCAAGGATGGTGATAATAAACCAATAAATGCTGTTGGTTATTTGTGCCTGTGCTAAGCGCTCAAAACCCGTATAAACCAAAGCTGCTATTAGTAGGGCATTTAGTTTTAGTGGTGCATCGCTAAATACATTGCCAACAGCACTAAACACGTGAAATGAACTGCCCATGGCAAACCTCGGCTCCAGATTCCCAATGCCCTTTATCCATCCATCCTCCTGCAAGGCATATATGGTTTGTAAATAATAAGAGGCCTCGTCTGGTAGCTTAACGGCAAAGCTCGCCAGCACCGATGAAAATATTAACCCAATAATCAATTGGGGCCAGTTGATTTTTAGAAGAAACCCTCGTGTGGGCCGGTCAAAAAGTATAACGGCTATACTCAAACCGGTATAGCCTGCAAGAAACCAACTGCTTAGTGGCGCAAAAAAAGCAATGACGGTAAGGCAAACGGTAAATAGAAAGTAGCTAACCACTATAGACTCCAGCACACCCGAACCGGCTTTGGAGAATAACCTCCTTTGTAAAAAGTAGCCGGCAGGAGCCAATGCCATTAGCAAAAACAAACTTTCCAGTAATCGTTGAAGCATTGGGGAAGTGTTCAATTTGGGGTGAAAATAGACAAAACACTCATTATGCCTTTATCAACCTTATATGAATATGTTATGGAAGTTATTTTATTTATTTTTGAAGCTCCTACTGCTACTGGGATCTTTATTACCATTTCCCCCTCTCTATGATCAAACTTCAAGGGATTACTAAATCCTATGTTACCGGTGGTAAGCCATTTCGTGTGCTTAAGGGCATCGACCTCCACATTAAGGAAGGCGAGCTGGTGTCTATTATGGGCTCTTCCGGTTCGGGTAAATCCACCTTGCTGAATATCCTCGGTATCCTCGATTCCTATGACAATGGCAATTACCATTTGGCGGATACCTCCATGAAAAACCTTAGCGAGAAGAAGGCCGCACAATATCGAAATCGCTTTTTGGGTTTTGTATTTCAGTCCTTCAACCTTATTGCATTTAAAAATGCCATGGAAAATGTGGCGCTCCCACTTTACTACCAGGGCGTAAAAAGAAGTAAGAGAAATGCCATAGCCCTCGAATATCTCGAAAAGGTTGGCTTAAGGGCCTGGGCAGAACATTTGCCCAGCGAACTCTCCGGAGGACAAAAGCAACGTGTGGCCATTGCACGCGCGCTTATTACAAACCCCAAGGTGCTGTTGGCAGATGAACCTACCGGGGCACTGGATACCTCCACTTCATACGAAGTGTTGGACATCTTTAAAAAGATAAACAAGGACGAGGGCATTACGGTAGTGATCGTAACGCATGAGCAGGATATAGCCGATATGTGCGACCGCATAGTGTTTATGAAGGATGGACTGATCGAAAGTGCCGGAGTGAGCCTGGAATCGGGAGTAGGGAGTAAGTAGTTTGGAGTTTGGAGTTTGGAGTTTGGAGTTTGGAGTTTGGAGTTTGAGAAAAATATCAATGTACAGTATACAATCAACATAGTACAATT
This sequence comes from Owenweeksia sp., assembly GCA_048267305.1. Taxonomy (GTDB): domain Bacteria; phylum Bacteroidota; class Bacteroidia; order Flavobacteriales; family Schleiferiaceae; genus Owenweeksia. Next base: position 8,600 of record JBLWXT010000015.1, read on the forward strand.
ATAGCCCCATGTTCGACATAGACAAATGGCAGGAAATATTCATCACCATCCGTAAAAACAAGTTGCGGACATTCCTTACGGGCTTTAGTGTGGCCTGGGGAATTATGATGCTGGTAGTGCTCCTGGCTGCCGGGCAGGGCCTGAAGAATGGCGCTATGTCTGAATTCTTGGCGGATGCCACCAACAGCCTTTGGATAAACGGTGGACGAACTTCTGTCCCTTACGGGGGATATAAATCCAACAAACCCGTAATACTTAACAATACCGATTACAATACTACCGTTCGCGATAATCCCGATATAATAAAGACTTCGGCCAGCCGAAACTTCTGGAATTCACAAATAGTGTACGGTGAAGAGTCTGCAAGCTTTGAAGTGCGCGGTGTGCATCCCGAAAACCAGTACATGGAAAGCAACGAACTGCTACAGGGGCGCTACATCAATGAACTTGATTTAATTGAACAGCGCAAGGTGGCAGTGCTCGGCCAAAAGGTGGCAGCTGAGGTGTTTAAGGAAATTCCGCCATTGGGCAAATATGTGCGTGTAAACGGAGTGTTGTTTGAAGTGGTGGGCATTTACTCTGATGCCGGTGGCGATGACGAGGAAGACAATGTTTACCTTCCGGTGAACGTAGCTCAGAAAACCCTTAGCCAGAAACCCGAGGAGCTTACCCGCATAATAGTGGCCTATGATGAGGATTATACCCTGCAGCAAAGCAAGGCCCTCGAGCAAAAGCTGGTGGCCGATCTGGCGGCAGCCCATGGTTTTGACCCTACCGATAAAAGTGCCCTTCGCATCTGGAACCGACAGGAAAATATGAAGGATGTAATTGGTGTGATTAATGGCATTAACATCTTTGTGTGGGTAATTGGCATCTTCACCATTATAGCCGGCATTATTGGCGTAAGCAACATTATGATGATAGTGGTAAAAGAGCGTACCCGAGAAATAGGAATCCGCAAGGCTTTGGGCGCTACACCGGGTTCTATCATTGGTCTTATAATTCAGGAGTCGGTGTTTATTACTACCTTTTCAGGATATGTGGGTTTGGTATTGGGCGTGGGCCTCGTAAGCCTGGCCGGCAGCGGTATTGATCACGACTTCTTTAAAAACCCCGAAGTAAATTTTCAGATAGCCATGATAACCCTTGGTATATTGATAGTGGCTGGTGCTTTGGCAGGATACTTTCCCGCAAGGAGAGCCGCCATGATACGGCCTATAGAAGCACTGAGGGAGGAGTAGTGTGGGAAATGCGAAGGACGAAATACGAAGGACGAAGGACGAAATACGAAGTACGAAATACGAAGTACGAAATATGAACAACAAACAACAAACTACTAACATCTAATGATAGATAGAGACCAATGGCAGGAAATAGGAGCAGTACTGGGACGCAATAAGTTGCGCACCTTCCTCACGGCCTTTGGTGTGTTTTGGGGAATATTCATGTTGGTGATAATGATGGGCAGCGGACAGGGGCTTATCAATGGTGCCAATGCCGGGTTTGGAGGTACCGCCACCAATAGCCTGTTTATGTGGACACAAAATACCAGCATGCCCTACAAGGGTTTTAAGAAGGGCCGCAACTTCAATTTTCGCAATGATGATGTGGAAGCCCTGAAAGCCGCAGTGCCGGATATTGATGTGATCTCTCCGCGCTGCCAGGCAGGTGGGCATAGAGGCTCCGCCAATATTAGCAGAGGCGTAAAAACCGGAGCCTTTGGTATCTATGGCGATTATCCTGAGCTGGTACGTATTCAGCCCATGACCATATTGCAAGGGCGCTTTTTAAATGATGACGACCTTAAGGAAAGAAGGAAAATATGTGTAATTGGAACTGAAGTTTACAATGGCCTTTACAATCCCGGAGAAGAAGTGATTGGCACCTATATACAGGCACAGGGAATAAACTATAAAGTGGTTGGCCTTTTTAAAGCCGTGTCTGATGATGCCCGTAGATCAGAAGAGCAGGAGAAGTCCATTTTTATTCCCCTAACCACCTTTCAGCGGGCTTACGCCTGGGGCGATATTATTGGATGGTTTAGTGTAACCTCCAAACCCAATGTTCCCGTTTCTGAAGTGGGTGAGCAAATGAAAGCCGTATTGCGCGAGCGCCATAAAGTACATCCTGAAGATGAGATGGCCTTTGGCAGCTGGAATATGGAGGAAAACTTTAATCGCATGATGTCTCTGCTTACCGGTATTAGTATGCTTTCGCTGATAGTGGGTACCCTTACCTTATTGGCTGGAGCCATTGGCGTATCCAACATCATGCTGGTAATAGTAAAAGAGCGCACTAGAGAGTTTGGCGTGCGAAGAGCACTCGGGGCAACCCCTTGGTCTATTATGAAACAGGTTATTATGGAGTCTGTGGTATTAACGGTAGCTGCGGGCGTACTGGGCATAATTTGTGGCGTGTGGACCATGGAAGGCGTGGCCTGGGCTATGAATCAGTTTTCGGATGAATCGGGCTTCTTTAGAAACCCCGGGGTGGAACTTCCCATTGTATTGACATCACTTGGCATTTTAGTTTTGGCGGGTATTTTAGCAGGGCTTATTCCCGCAAGGCGAGCCGTGGAAGTAAGACCTGTGGAAGCCCTCCGTTACGAATAAAGAAAAAACAATAATCCCGCTATAGCGGGGAAAACAAACCATTATTAATGAAGCGTTTTTTTAGAATCCTCCTTTTCGTTGTAATCCTTGGCATATTTGGTTACACCTTGTTCTACCTCTTCCAAAAGTCGCAAAAGGCACCTGAGGTGTATGGCACCGAAACACCCTTTTATGGCGATGTAATTAATAAGTCCGTTGCCACGGGAAGTATTATCCCCCGTGAGGAAGTGATTATTAAACCACAGGTGAGCGGCATTATAACGGAGGTTTATCTGGAGGCCGGAACGCTGGTAAAGGCAGGGCAGGAGATTGCCAGAATACAGGTGATACCTGATATGGTTTCCTTAAACAATGCAGAGAACAGGGTGGAAGTGGCGCGCCTCTCCATGAGCAATTCCAAACTGGATTACGACCGCAATGAGAAACTTCACAAAAACAATGTGATTAGCAGCAGCGAGTTTCAGCGATTTGAACTGGCCTACCGCAATGCTCAGCAAGAGTTGGAAGCCGCTCAGGATAACTTACAAATTGTGCGCGAAGGTGCCAGCAAAAAAAAGGGAAGTGCCGCCCTCAATGTGGTAAAAGCCACCGTTTCGGGGATGGTGCTGGATGTTCCCGTAAAAGTGGGAAACCAGGTAATTGAGAGCAACAACTTTAATGAAGGAACTACTATCGCCAGCATTGCCGATATGAAAGACCTGATTTTTGAAGGTAAGATTGACGAATCTGAAGTGGGCAAGATTAAGGAAGGCATGGACATTCTACTGACAGTGGGAGCCATAGAAAATAAACAGTTTAATGCCCGTTTGGAGTATATCTCCCCAAAAGGGGTGGAGGAAAACGGAGCCATACAGTTTGTAATAAAAGCCAAAGTGCTATTGGACTCAGCCGACTTTATACGTGCAGGCTACAGCGCCAATGCAGATATCGTGCTATCTCGTAAAGACTCTGTGCTCAGCATTAAGGAAAAACTGCTCCAGTTTGAAGATGGCAAGCCCTACGTAGAGGTAGCCACAGGCGACCAACAATTCGAAAGACGCGAAGTAAAGCTCGGCCTCTCTGATGGTATAAACGTAGAAGTGCTGGAAGGCGTGGATGCCGATACCGAGATTAAGATCTGGAATCAGGCGAAGTAGGGGGTTGACGTTTCGGCCAACCCCGTTTGCTATCGTACCATCCTTTACTGTGGTGCAGCAATTTTCTTAGCTACCTTATTTTGTAATAAATACAAATTGATGGTAGAAAGTAAAATTACGCTAATGGCGATGTACACCAGCAGCCATTTGGGTTCAACCCTTAAAAAGTACTCCGCCAATAATGCGCCTACCATGGTTAGCAAACCGCCAAGGTTTACCAGTTTGCCAAGTTGTGGATATGGCACCTTTAGCGCCAGCTTATTTTTCAATAAGGTATATAGGGCAGTGGTAAAATATCCAAGCACTACAAAGAGAAGTACAATCCCGGTTGAAATCCGAAAGAATGTAGGATCGATGCCTAAGGGTTTGGCCATTTCTATAAATGCGTTTACTGATATTTCCCAACCGGTTAACTTAGATATAACGAAGCGAGACAAAACCAGTCCCATGGCTAAATTGGTAGTAAATAATACGATTCGGATAAATTTATTCATTGTTATGTTTTTGTTTATGCCACTTAATAATTTGACGATTCTGGAATAAAAGGCATGAATGTAGCCCCGTCAATATTTAGCAGGCCATTTTAATGAAAGGGTGGATTACAACGGCTTTTTTAAATCTCATAAGCTCCCTTTCCTATTATGCCTTTATTGACAATACAAAGGTGAGGCAGGAGTGTTAGATGGAATTGGCAATAAAGTTCAATGAACTATTCATTTGGTTCATTTCCGGCAGAAAGCCTGTTTTGATCGCGGTAAGTGAGGGCAGAAATACCATTCTTCTTTTTAAAGGCCTTGGCAAAATTAGTGGCGTACTCAAAACCAACCTCAAAACATATTTCACTTACTGACAGGCTGGTTTGAGTCAATAAAACTTCTGCCTTCTCCAGTTTTTTGAGGTTCATGTAATTGGCTGGGCTATTGTTGTAAGTGGCTTTAAACTGCCTCTTAAACGATGACAGGCTCAGGCCTCCCAGACTGGCCAAATCCTCCACAGAGATGTTGGAATAGGTGTGCTTCTCAATAAGTTGCTTGAAATTAATTTGGCGGGGCGAAAACAAATCGGAGATTAAATCAGCTACTGATTGTGCATTTCTGCCTTTTAGCAAAAGCAGTATCAGTTCTTTAATCTTCAATGACAACAGCTCTTTGGTTACCAGTTCAGGATTTTCAAAGTAGAAATCAAGACTTGCAATAAAGTGATCTATCACACTTTTATTGGCAAATTTCACCGCGTATTCCTTTTGCTTGCTCTCCTTTAAGAAGGTGGGAATATCGTTTTTGTAGATATCCCTGAGGACATCATAATGCAGGTGTATGGCATATACCTCACTTTGGGTATCTACATTATTTCTAACATATTCATTAAAGTAGGTTCCGCACCGTAGCAAAACACTTTCATGGGCACCCATACTTACGGTTTCGTTTACCGAAACCACATTGGAATCTCCATTTTTGGTGTACAGAAAACAAGCTGAATCGCCAAACACAGCCTTCATTCGATGCGGATGTTTAAACAGTATTCTCTCAAACACCGCTTTCTCATTAATATCAAAATGCTTTCTGTCTATTATCAATGTGGTGTTTTTTAACCTGCCTTAAATCTAGAGTATTTTACTGTAGGCTTAACATGCCAATGGATGGGTGGAAGTATAGGAAGGCATTGAGCAGATAATGAAATTAGTATTTGAAATCTAAGGAAGCAGAACCCTAAGCCAAATAAAAGTGCTATTTGGCCAGAACCATTTTCCAATCTTTATGCTCGTTCAAAAAATGTTCAAATGTATCAATGGCTTCGGTGGCTTGGCACTCCACTGACCAATCTCTATTCTCCTCTGTTCTTAAGTTTCTCGGTTTATTGTGGTAGGTGAACGTCACTACTTGTATCATCTGTTCATAGCTTACATGAAGCGTTTTGGTATAATTAATCCTCCCGTCCACAGGAATCGAGATTAAAAGACTGTATAATGAGGTTCCTCCGTAGAGCTTGGTAGAATGTCCTTGTTTAATAATGTGTTGCACAAGATGCTTGATGGGTTTAAGGCTGGACCCTTGTTTAACTAGGCTTTCATAGAAACCAAAAATTCTGTTCCAATTCTCTGTTAACTGATCTTTGGTTATCGTAGCGCCTTCGTTCATTTTATTTCTTGGGTTTTTTCAACTTTAGTGACGAGCCCAAATCAATCTTATTTCCTTTCCTAATATGCTTTGAAGATCCCCAACGATGCGGTTAAGATCATCTTCTTTTTGGGAGGGGTTAATAATTTCCAGTTCATATTTGGAGAATCCTTGAGTCATTTTGTAATCCAAATCATTTAGGCTTGTGTTGCTATTACAACAAGAAGAAACAAAGGATAAATCATTAAAAGACGAATGAGAGGCGTTATCCATGGCTTCCTGCCAATATTCAATTTCAATCTCCTGTCCACATAGATTACACGCAACCGATTCAAAATTTTCACCTGCATCTTTAAACTGTATATCCTTAGTTAAAATTGACCTGATTTCATTTTGAGGGTATTCCTCGGCTAAATATTGTATTGCTTTTTTCTGTTGCTCGTCTGTCGGCTCGAAAGCAGGTTCAGTTGGGACGATCCTCAATTTATTTGATGAGAAAGTTGATGATTCAGGCTTGTAAATTATTTCAAATTTACCCTCGGTTTTAGTTTCCGTCATATTATCAGGATTTTTATGTGCTCCACAGGCAAAGAGCATGTGGGTGACTATTAGCAGAATAATTGTTCTAATCATGATTGAATGCATAGATCTGTAAAGTAACTGCCTAAAATCAAACCCTCACCATTCCTCTAAATCCCCTGGCTCCATAATAAGATTCTGCACCATTGTGGTAAATGAATACGGTATCAAAGCGGTAATCGCCAAATAGGGCACCGCCCAGCTTTCTTATTTTAGGAGGGGTTTCCACCCAGCTGGAGGTTTTGGCATCGAAGTTCCCCAGTTGCTGTAGCTGTTGGTATTGCCCGGTGTTTAATATTTCAATGCCCATTTCTTCCGCCATGTTAATGGCGCTGTTGGCGGGTTTAAACTTCTTTCTTGATTCCAGGGCTTCGTGGTCGTAGCAAACGCTTCTCCGGCCTTTGGGGCTTTCGGGGCAGCAATCGTAAAAAATGTATTCACCTGTTTCGGTGTCGTGATCAACAACATCTGGCTCACCACCTGTGCTTTCCATTTGGTTTAGCGACCAAAGCTTAGTGGGGTTGGCATTTAGTTTTTCCTCTACTTTGCTCCATTCCAAACCTTCATGGCGTTGTGCGTTTTTTGCAAAACGGGCCTTCAATGTTTTGAGAAGTGCTTCACTCTCTTCGGCTGACAGCTTCATTTTATTGGTCATTTTAAAATGTGTTAGAGACTAATCGTTCAATCCCTTTCCGGCCATAATTTGAGGAATATACTTCTCCACTCTGGCCTCTCTGGTTTTGGATTGTTTGGCTCCCGAAAAATACAGAAGATATCCTCTCTGACGACCAGGCGTTAAAGCTTCAAAGGCTTTTTTTAGTTCAGGCATGGCGTCCAGTTTGTCTTTAAACTCCTCTGCCATGGCGAAGTCTTTGGTCTTTTTCATTTCCACTTTAAGGCCGGCCTTTTCCACTTCTATAGCTTCAAAAATGTAAGCTTTTAGGATGGCTTCAAACTCCTCTATTTCCTCCAGACAACTAAAGCGCATCTGCCGTGCTGACTGTACGTTTTCGGTTTGCTGAGTAAGCATTTTCTCAGAGTCTTTCAGTAAAGCTCCTTTATGAAAAAGTACTGCACAATATTCCTTAAACCCATGTATGAGCACTACATTATTGCCATTTAGGGTATAGCATGGCTTGCCCCATTTCAATTCCTCCGTAAGTCCACAATCCAGGAGTATGGATCTTAACTTTTTATATTCCTGTTGCCATTGGGAGGGCTTGTCAAAGAAAAAGCTGATGTCTTTAATCATGGTTTGGAGTTATGAATTAGCTACTACTTTTCTACTCGAAGGTCTGAAATACCATGATAAGATTGCGAGAACCAAAAGTAGGGAAGGGCCAAAAAGTTCTGTTGCGCCATGGCTATTTGCTAGATGAGAAATAATTGCTCCAGACATGGCAAAGAAAAAGCCCGCATAGGCCCATTCTTTTAACATTGGAGTTTTGGGTATCAGGATGGCTATAACGCCTAAAATTTTCCACCAGCCGATTAGTGTCATTAAGTAAAGAGGGTAGCCGAGGCTATTGAAGTTAATTACTTCCTCATCCATTTTAATGAGCTGTACTATTCCGGTGGAGGTCATGCCCAGAGCCAGCCAAACGGTGGCGATCCAGTAAATGATTTTGTTTCTTTTTTTCATGATGGTTTTAATTATTGGTTAGGCTGTTTTAAATTATTTACAACTTCCTGTAATCTGTTGTGGGCCATATTTATTCCTTGAGCAAAAGGTAACTGCAACATTTGATTTCGGTAAGTCACAGATTTGTAAACTATGTGCATGTGGAGTTTACTGGTGTTATCAGAGAGTTTGATGAATTCCAAAAACTCCAGTTGAACGGGGAAAGGAGAGTTCTCCATTTCAAAGGTTCGAGTGATTTTTTGGTTAAGCTCAAATTCATGGATGGTTCCGTTGAATCCGTGTTTGTTTCCTCTTGGGTCAGTGGTTACAAATTGCCAGCTGCCGTGTTTTTTGTTTTCAAGCTTCAGCACTTTAGTTCCCATCCATTGCTCCACAATTTCAGGTTCTATATAAGCTTTAAACAGCAACTCCACAGGCAGATCAAATTCCCTTGTAATTACCAATTCTTGTTTGCCCTCTTCTGCATTAACCTTTGTTTTTGGCTCCATATTTACTTATTTCTTTGATTCATAGTTTTTCATAACCTCCTCTAGCTTATTGAACCTTTCGTCCCACATTTGGCGGAAAGGCTCAATAAAATCAGCTATCTCCTTAAGCTTAGTAGGGTTTAGGTGGTAGTGAATCTCCCTCCCGTTCTGTTCTTGTTTCAATAAATCGCATTGAGTGAGAATTTGAATGTGCTTGGAAATGGTTTGCCTGGAGGACTCAAATTTTTCAGCAATAGCTGTGGGGGTCATCGCCTGTAAGGCAACTAAAGTGAGTATGGCCCTGCGGGTAGGGTCGGCAATAGCCTGAAATACATCTCGTCTTAATTCCATACGCAGTTATTTGACTGCAAATATATGTGCAGTTATATGGTTGCGCAAATGGAAATCTAAAATTCTGGTTTGCTTAAGAATGTATCGAGCAAAAAAAATCTCCAAACAGCTAGTGCCTGAAGGTTAATTTTTAATGCTAGAGTAAGGTAGAGGCCTTGTTAAGTTATAGGTTTAGAGTTGTATTGAGTTCTGCAAAAATGATTAACCAGTCCTCTTCGCTTCTTTCAACGCTTTATTAATAATCCACTCCAGTTGCCCATTGGTGCTGCGGAATTCATCAGCCGCCCATTTCTCCACAGCTTTTAACAGGTCTTCGTCTATTCTCAGGGCGAATGCTTTTTTACTAGCCATACACAGTATCCTTTTGCTCCCAGTTTTCCACAATAAATCGTTTTACAAGTGCAGGTCGGTTTATACCAAAGCGATAGTTGCGGCCATCTTTGGTAGTTATGCACAAAACCTTGCCGGGTAGTAGTACATAAAATCGGTTTCCATTAAAATGAGTCTTGTAACCAAGGCCGTTTCTCCATGTGTGGCGAGCAATATGCCAGCTTTGTACTTCATCCCACCTAATGGTTTTACGCCTTGGTAATACGGGGCTGGTGCGGAAAATAAATTTATCGGTTTCCAGCCGTAAATAGGTTTTTATGCGCGCAATGAACATTACCGTAATAGCTACCGTACCAACAGTTCCGGCCATCATACCTAATTCCTCTGGGTCAAATTCTTTCATTTGAGACCAACCAATGGCCCAAAGCCCCAATGGAAGTATTACCAACCCCACTAAAACTATCATAATAGTTTTATTGTCTTTAAAACTCTGTATTTCTTCTAAGTGGTGCATTATTCTCTAAAAGGTAATTCTATAAATGAAATCTAGGATTCTCTTAGTCATAAATGGTTTTCTTTTTCTCCCAGTTTTCTGTGATAAATTGTTTTACAACCTCTGATCGGTTTATCCCAAAGCGGTAGTTACGGCCATCTTTAGTGGTAATAGCTAAAACCTTTCCTGGGCTCATAACATAAATGCTTCCTCCATTCATCGTTAGTCTGTAGCCCAATCCATTTATCCATTTGTGATTTTCTATAGCCCACGAGCTTATCTCTTTAAGCAGTACTTCTTTTTGCTTTATTATAAAGGGATTAAATCGATAAGTGATTTTATCGGATTTAATAATGAGCTCGATTTTCATTTTTAATAACAGAAGCAGGGTAATTGCCAATACAATAGGTACCAAAGCCATTCCCATCAAGTCTTTAGAGTTCAATTCTTCATTAGTAAAAAAGGGGATCACCGCACTCATTAGCGGTAATCCAAGTGCCAGCATCATCAAAATAAATATTGGGCGATTGTCTCTAATGGTTTGAACTTCTTTAACCTGTCTCATGCCTTAGCTATAAAGTGATCCTGCATTTACAATGGGCTGGGCATTTTTATCTCCACATAATACCACCATTAGGTTGCTTACCATGCTAGCGCGTTTTTCCATATCAAACTCCACAATTTGCTTTTCGCTGAGTTGTTCAAGGGCCATTTCCACCATGCTTACAGCCCCTTCCACTATTTTCATTCTGGCGGCAATTATAGCTGTGGCCTGTTGGCGTTGTAACATGGCACCAGCAATTTCTGACGCATAAGCCAGGTGGTTTATACGGGCCTCTATTACTTCAATACCGGCCATTGTGAGGCGCTCCTGCATTTCTGTTTCCAGCTCATGGTTTATGTCTTCCAAACCACTACGCAGGCTGATTTCAGCTTCGTCATCGTCAAAAGTATCATAGGGATAGGCGCTGGCCAGTTTACGCACGGCTGTTTCGCTCTGTATTATCACAAACTCCTCAAAATCGTTAACATCAAAACTGGCTTTAAAGGTGTCTCTCACCTTCCATACCAATACCACGCTAATCATTATAGGGTTGCCCAGTTTGTCATTCACCTTAATAGGCTTGCTTTCGAGATTAGCAGCGCGCAGGCTTATTTTTCTCTTTACAAAGAAGGGATTTACCCAGTAAAAACCGTTTTTATAAACAGTGCCTTTATAGGCTCCAAATAAAATGAGTACTGCTGCTTTATTTGGGTTTACAACCATATATCCTATGGCATGCAATAAGACTATAACAATGGGCAGTATACCCCAGGGACTTTTTTGAGTAAAGAGGAATACACCACCGGCAATAAGCAGGAATGTTAATAGGAGGTGGGCATAACCAGACTGGCCTTTGATGATTTTTTCGTTTTCCATTGATATGATATTAAATTGATATTACAATAATACATGAAAATTTTTGATTCGCAAATTCTTCATCCTGAATATCCTGGTTTGGGATGAGGCAGTAATAACCCACATTGCGGCAATACTGAGCTTATAGTATATCGTTGTAAACTATGATATCTAATAAATAATAAGAAAGTTAAATAAAGCATTGCAGATTTGTGGGACATCTATATCTTTGCCAAATCATTGTTTAAACATTAAACTTAACAAACTGTATCAAAATGAAGAACTTAGGTAAATTTTTTGCCATCGCGGCTTTCGGTTTTTTCGCGGCAAGCTGTAGTAATACTGGCGAGGCTGTAGAAGCAAATGAGGCTCAGGAAGTAATAACTCCGGAAGAAACATCAGCTACTTACGTGGTTTCTACTGAGGGAGACGAAGTAAAATGGGTTGGTTTTAAAACCATCACTGGTGATCAGCACAACGGTACCATACAGGTAACTGAAGGTAGCTTTGACACTCATAATGGCGAAATCGTAGGTGGTTCATTTGTAATTGATATGAACTCTATCGCAAACGAAGATCTTCCTGAAGAAGGTGATTATAACAGAGCAAAACTTGTAGGACATCTTACGAGCCCTGACTTTTTTGACGTGGCAAACCATCCAACAGCTACTTTTACCATTACAGGTATTACTGCAGTTGAAAATGGCGAAAATGGTGCTACTCACAATATCAGTGGAAACCTGAAATTGAAAGGTGAGGAAAAAAACATCACCTTCCCTGCAACAGTTACTATGACTGACGATATGATTAGTCTTCAAACTCCTGAGTTTACTATAGACCGTACCAACTGGAATGTAATGTACGGTTCTGCAAGTCTTGAAAGTGTAGCTAAGGATAAGGCTATCGACAACAATATTAAATTAGTGATTGATCTTAAAGCTGCTAAGCAGGGCTAAGGTCAGATATTTGGTTAGTTCAAAGGCTCTCTCGGCTCAGCTGAGAGAGCTTTTTTTATTTAATTTTAGCCCAACCAATTTCTCAACTATTGAACTATACCAACACCAATCGCAGTATAAAATCATGGGCCGAAGATGACCGCCCACGCGAAAAATTAATCCTTAAAGGAAAGGCAGCTTTATCTGATGCCGAGCTGATTGCCATACTTTTAGGAAGTGGATCCCCCAACGAAACGGCCGTGGATCTTGCCAAAAAAATTCTGGCTTCCGTTGATAACAACCTCAATGAACTGGGCAGACTTGGCGTAAAGGCCCTAAGTAAGTTTAAAGGCGTTGGAGAGGCTAAGGCCATTAGCATTATTACCGCCATGGAGCTGGGTAAGCGAAGGCGACAGGCAGAGGCGCTGGATCGTAAAAAGATAGTGAGCAGTGCCCAGGCATTTGAAATTCTACAACCCCTTATCGGGGATTTGCCTCATGAGGAATTTTGGGTTTTATACTTAAGTACTTCTAACAAGGTGCTAAAATCCTCCTGCGTGAGTAAAGGTGGCCTTGCCGGTACCTTGGCCGATGTACGCATGATTTTTAAGGAAGGCATAAACCTTAATGCCGTGGCTTGCGTGCTGGCACATAATCATCCATCGGGCGATCCCAAACCCAGCCCGGCAGATCTCAATCTTACCAAAAAAATGGTGGCGGCCGGTGATATTATGGACATTAAAATAATGGATCACCTTATTGTTACCGAGCATCAGTACTACAGTTTTGCTGATGATGGGAGAATGTAGCCGGCTTGGATGAATTTAAGAATGGATTTGATTTTAGGTTTTGGAACCCCTGTAAATCATCAGGGTAATTAAAGCAGACAATAAGGCAAATAGCATAAAGGTTCCTATTCTGCCAAAGGTTGAGTATAGGATTATAAGCCAATTCATAATCCAAACGGCCATACCAGTTTGCCCTTGATTAATGTCCTCGGCAGTTTCATATAGTAAGTAGATGAGCATGCCGAAAAGCAATATGGAAATGCCGGGTAGAACTTTTTTAAGCATTTATACTTTCAATTGAAACACTTGTCTAAAATACAAATGAATACAATTGCAGGTGATTTACTGTACAATAATTCCCCTTTAAGCACGAAGGGATGTCTCGATTGAGCAGACAAGGGGTACTTAAATACGATGGGTTATACGAATACAATATGAAATACAGGGATCATATACCAACTCCGGTGGTGCAAGGGGAGTGGTATCAAAATTCTATTTCATTTACAATTCCTTATCACAGAGAAACTACCAGCCCAACCAACTGACTATATTTGCCCAATGTTACTGGTTTACTCCGAAAAAATTACGCCTCGCTTCCGCTATATAGCGCGATTGCTGCTCCGCGACCTGCTGGGGCAGGAGCTGCGGTTTACAAATGATTTGGACGAGTACCTCCAAACCACCATTCCCAAAATCAACTATTCTAAAAATCCGTTACAAAGCGGCATTTTTATACAAGCCTCCAACCTACTGTTTGAAACCGATATTTTTCAACAGGAGTTTCAGGTTTCCAAATCGGAGGACATAACCATGTTTTTCCTTTCCGGGAAGCAATCGGCACTTCCGTTTGATCCCTTTGCAGCTTCGTTTTTTTTGGTGAGCCGCTATGAGGAGTATATGCCCTTTATAGCAGACGCTCACAACCGCTTTGCCGCAAAGGAGAGTTTTATGTTTAAGGAAGGCGTTTTGGATCAGCCATTGGTAAATCAGTATGCTGATTTGCTGGGCGATTTACTGGAGAGGTTTAACCCCGGAATTGAGATTAAAAAACGCGAGTATAAGTTTATCAATACCGTGGATATCGACAATGCCTACGCTTACTTAGGCAAAGGCCTGGTGCGCAATGCAGGTGCTTATGCCAAGGATTTGCTCAATCTGCGCTTTGGCGAGATGGCCGACCGTACACGTACCTTCCTGGGATTGATGAAAGACCCCTATGAAACCTTTGAATACCAGTTGAGCCTTCAGGAAAAATACGGGTATGAAAGTATTTATTTCGCCCTGTTTAGCAAGCTGGGGCAATACGATCGCAGCCTTACCATGCATAGCAGTAGGTTGCATAAATACCTCAAGGGTATCAATGATTTTAGCAAAGTGGGTATTCACCCTTCCTATCGTTCTAATGAGAGCCTTAGCATTTTGGAAGAGGAATTGCACAGGCTGGAGGACGTATTGAATATAGACGTAACCAAAAGCCGACAGCACTTTTTGAAGCTGTCTTTTCCGGAAACCTATAGAAACTTAATAGAGCTGGAGATTACAGACGATTATACCATGGGCTTTGCAGCCGAATCAGGTTTTAGGGCGGGGATTTGCACCCCGTTTAGGTTTTATGATTTGGAATATGAAACCGAAACTCCGCTAACGGTGCATCCCTTTGCATTTATGGATGGTACCTATATTTATTACAAGGAGCTATCACCAAAGGAGGCCTGGAAAGACATCGAAAAATATATAGCTACTTATCGAAAGTATGGGGGAGAGTTTATCTCCATTTGGCACAACCGTATTTTTAGTGAGCGCGAACCGGAGTGGAAGGGATGGAACCAGATTTTTGAAAAAATGGTAAAGGCCGCAGTATGATAAAGTATGTGCAGCATCACGCCATTAACCGCACCAAGTATGATCATTGTGTGAGGATGGACAAGAGGGGATTGGTGTACGCATTTAGCTGGTACCTCGATACAGTAGCCGAAAGTTGGGATGCCCTGGTGCTCAACGATTATGACGCGGTGTGGCCACTTCCCGTAAGGAGTAAACTCGGATTTAAATACTTCTATCGCCCCTTTGCCGTGCAGCAATTGGGTATCTTTTCTAAATCAGAATTGACAGTGGGTGATCAGCAGGAATTTGTTCGGCAGATGCAGGCAAATTCATCCTATGCCGATATCTACCTTAATGAGGAACAATTGGTAGGGTTAAAGACATTCAGGGATATTAAGTCTGAACTTAATTCTAATTATACTCTTGATTTAAATCGTAGCTATCGGGAGGTTTATCAGGCCTATAAAACCAATACCAAGCGGAATATCAAAAAGAGTAATGCTCATAAGCTGTTTGTTTTTGAGCATGATAGCCCTAAAGTGCTCATTGATCTTTTTCGCAGTGGAAAGGGAGGAGAGCTGGATTTGACGGATGATTTTTACCGCAATATGGAAAAGGCCATGTATAAGTGTTTACACAAGGGTGTGGGCAAATTATGGACGGTTTATGGTCCACACAATCAGGTTTGTGCGGGGGCATTTTTTGTGGAAACTGAAAAGCGCTCCACCTTTCTTTTTTCGGGGCTTACAGATATGGGAAGGGATATGCAGGCTATGTTTTACCTCATTAATGAATATATAATTTTGTGGAGTGGAAAGCCCATGACCCTGGATTTTGAAGGTAGTAACCTTAAAAGCCTGGCGCGGTTTTATGAAGGATTTGGTTCTACACACCTGTATTACCAACGGCTGAAATACAACGGACTTCCACTTCCTCTAAAGTGGTTTAAGAAATAATACCATTTGATCTTTACGATGGCTAACAAATACGAACACCTTTTTTTTGATTTGGATCATACACTTTGGGATTTTGAGTCTAACTCAAAAATCACCCTCGAAGAGATGTATGCCCGCTATGAATTGGAACAGGCTACCGGAGCCGATGCAGAAGCCTTTTATAAAACCTATATAGAAATCAACAATCAAAAGTGGAAGCTTTACTCACTGGGGAAAATCACCAAGGATGATTTGCGCGCCCAGCGTTTCCCGGATACCTTTAAAACCTTCGGCTATGATAATCCTGATTTCTTTAAAACTTTTGAGGAGGAGTACATCGCTACATGCCCACATCAAACACGCTTAATGCCGGGTACCCTTGAGGTTTTGGATTACCTCAAAGGTCGCTATGAATTGCATATTATAACCAATGGTTTTATGGAATCTCAGGATACCAAGATGACCAAAAGCGGTATAGGCCCTTACTTCAAAAATGTATTTTCATCAGAAATGATTGGGGTGAATAAACCTGCTCCTCAAATTTTTCACGAATCCCTCAAAAGGGCCGGGGCCGGATTTCATCATTCTATTATGATAGGAGACAACCTGCAGGCAGATGTTGTTGGCGCGCGCTCAGCAGGTATGGATCAGGTATATTACAATCCCGAACAAAAGCCTCATCAGGAGAAACCTACTTACGAGGTGACTCACTTACTTCAGTTGAAGTCTTTTCTATAGTTATTACTTCCAGTACATCATAGCGCAATACGGTATAATCCATCTGAGCACTGTTTTTATCAATTTTACCCGCTATTTCGGCACTTATAAGGTCTCCGCTTTTTACACCCATTAATTCGGGATCGCCCTTAGTGGCTTTGGTGCCAAAGTGAAAGCGAGCGAGGATTTCCGTATTCGTCTCCAGTTTTATTGTATTGGAAGTATCCACTTTGGTAATGTATAAAACCGCAAGATTGCTGTTTCCTTCCAGCACGCCTACTACACGTGCTGTAATCATTATCGGTTCAATTTTAGTCATTTTCATTTGCTGTGAATAACCTGCAAATGCAACTACCAAAAACAAAAGGGTGAAGCTTTTCTTAAACATAGATTTTTCTTGTTGAGGTCAAAGGTGCTAAAGAAATCTTTAATCATAAATTAAACCAGAGTAAAAAAGTAAAGTCTCTTAATTGTACTATATTTACTTTCAGTCAGTTATGTGAAATATGAAAATCTTTGCCGCTATTGTGTTGAGTTTCTTATTACTAGCTTGTAGCAAGATAGAAATAGAGAAAGTAGAAAACAACAATCCACCCCACGAACAAATAGTTACCGCCCAAATGCGGGAGGGTTATGTAAACCGTATTTACATAACCCTGATTGGTAGAAAGGCCACTGAAACCGAGTTTGAAGCCGGCCTTACATTACTTGGAGCAGAGGCTTCGGAAGCAGATCGTGCCAAGTTGGTTGAGCAAATCTTATCACTTCCTGAGTACAACACGGAGCTATATTCAGTGGTTCGTGGAGATTATCTCGAATCTGTAGATACGGCCTTGATTAAGAGCGATTATTTGTTGGCCGTTGATCAATTAAAAACAGCCACTGGCAGCACAAGGGAATATTGGTTGATTGTTGAGAATACACTCAAAAAACTGGTGGAGATCCCTGCTTTGCTAGATCAAAATCAAATTGATATTATCGAAATACATCGCAGGGCGGTTTACAATATCTATTATGATGATATAAATATGGGCTCGGAAAATTATGTGGTGGCCACTTTCCAAAACTTCCTGTTTCGATATCCTACTAATGTGGAGTTGGAAAATGGCAAGCTGATGGTGGATGGGTTCCCGGCCTCTCTGTTTTTAAAAGGAGGAACTTCCAAGGAAGACTTTATTCAGATATTTTTTGATAGTGATGATTATTTTGAGGGGCAGGTGATAAACCTCTACCGCAAGTATCTTTTTGAAAATCCGGATACAGAAGAAATGGTAACCCTTACCCGAGAGTTTCAGGCAACTAAGGATTATAAGCAATTGCAAATAAATATATTGAGCAGTGATGATTACTTCTTTAATTAAAATCAGGAGGCCAATTGGTATTTTGATATTTGGCCTTGTAATGTCAATATCCTGTAAAAAGGATATGGTTACTCAGTATCAGATTCGGGATGTGGAGCTTTATTCCAGTGCGAGCGACAAGAAAAACCTGAAATCGGATGAGCAGTTTATCTCCATTATGTACACCGATATCTTTGAAAAGAGCATCAGCAATGAGCAGATGCTAAGCATGAATAAGGCCTACACCTCTATTGGGGATAAATCCTTGATTATTGATATCTTGATTAAAAGCCTGTTGGCAGATCAATCCGCAAGTATTCCCACCATTACAGAGATGAGGGCAGATCCCGAAACCTTTGTTCAGGACACTTATAAGAGGTTTTTACTTCGGTTACCCTCCAAACAGGAGCAGTGGTTTTTAACCAATCAAATTGCCAACAACAATAAATTGGAACCTATTGATATTTACTATGCCATACTCACAAGTGAAGAGTACCGCTACTATTAAAACCCATAAGTGATGAACAGAAGGCAATTTATAAGGAAAACGGGAATGGCCACAGCAGGAGCATTTGCATTGCCCTATGTGCTGCCGGGAGGAACCTTGTTTGCCCCAACGGGCGCACGAAAAGCCAACCATGTGGTCTTTTGCCTCTTTGCGGGAGGGATTCGCAATCGCGAGAGTATCCACAAAAATGAAGGCAACCTTATGTCCAGCATGCTGAATGGATCTGAAACCATCAGTAGTGATATTTCGGGAAGTATGTCGGCACTTGGCTCATCGCCACTGAGCAGCCCGCTGCAAAATTTTGGAACACTGTTTAAAGAGTTTAGATATAATCAGGGGCCAACCGGCCACTTCAACGGACATACCACGGCTATCACCGGTAAGTATACCGATAACAGTTTAAGTCTTTTGGAACGGCCAACTTCACCTACTGTATTTGAGTTGTATCGCAAGCACAACAGCCCTTCCATGTCGGCTCTCAACTCCTGGTGGATAACACATACCAATAATCTTTACCCCATTCTCAACTACAGCAATGTAAATGGATATGGCCCTGATTATGGCGCTAATCAGCTTTCTCCAAACGATTTTTTTGATAATGATACGGGGCAGATTCTTTTGAATAAAGCAGCCTTTTCCTCGGCTAATGCTGATCAGCAAAATGAAATGAGGAAGTTTTTCAATAATAATTTTGGTGCTCCCGAAAGTTCATCCTCAGGGATAAAAAACACCCTTGAAGATGCTGCCAGAATTGACAAGTGGATTGATGATATTATTCAAAGGGCATTGGGTGGACAACTCAATAACCCGTGGGGGCTGCCCACTTATATGAATGGAGATATGTACAACATATTTTTTGCAGAGGAGATTTTAAAGGAATTTAAACCTGAGTTGATGTTGGTGAATATGTTTGGCGTAGATGTTTGCCATAGCGACTTTACGGGATATTGTGATAATCTGCGAAGGGCTGATTGGGCGGTAGGACACCTGTGGAATACCATACAAAGCACTCCTGGTTTGGCTAATGATACAGTGTTGATTGTAGCTCCCGAAATTGGCCGTAATGGAACTCCCAATTCCATTGTTGATCAAAATGGGCGGGCGGCCCTGGATCATACCAACGGAGATCCTGAAAGCAAGGAAATCTTTTGTCTAGTAGCCGGGCCACCCAATGTAGTGCATCAGGCTAAGGTAATAGCCGGTGTTGAAGGGGAGAGTATAGATATCGTGCCCACCATCGCCAATATCCTGGGATTTGACACGGATATGACGACCAGCCTCCCGGGCAGAGTATTAAATCAAGCCTTTGTATAATGAAAAAGCTACTCTATATACTGCCATTTGCTCTGCTGTTTATAGCATTGTCATGCGAGAAGGAGTCAGGCAGTAATGCCGATAATCCATTTCTCAATCAGCAGGGGCCGGATACATCTGTAACCAAATTAAGCCTTAGCACTATTGAAGGGCTGCACCAAAATGTATTTGCGGTGAAATGTGCTAATCCTACCTGCCATGACGGCAGTTTTGAGCCGGATTTTCGCACGGTGCAAAGTGCCTACTCTTCGTTGGTATATCATCCCGTTACCAAAAATGACGATCAGGCTTCGTACCGATACAGGGTTTATCCCGGTAAGGCCGATGAAAGCTGGATAATGCATCGCGTAACTACGGATGATGAAGTATTGGGACGTATGCCACTGTATGCAAAACCTCTATCCGCAGAAGAGATAAATGGACTAAGAGCCTGGATCAATAATGGGGCTAAGGATGTGAATGGCAATTTGCCGGATTTTCCCAACCTTCCGCCTACGGTTTTTGGCTATCAGTTATTGGATTCCAATAATATTAGAGTTGATACAAATAGAGTGAGCGGCTGGGCCTCCGCCATGACACTGGGAGCTAATCAAACCTATACTCTGGCTTTTTATGTGGAGGATGATACTTCGGCTACAGCAGACCTCAAAAATCAAAAAGTGGAGTTTAGCCTTGATCGCGATAACTTCGTTCCCATCGCATCCATTCCGGTTATTAAGCTGTGGGAAAATGTAACGGTAGCCACTCTTAATACTTCGCAGTTTAGCTCCAACACCACCATTTACTTCCGCTACTATTTGGAGGATGAGCATGGCGCGGCAACACAAATGCCTTCCAACCAAAGTTTGTTTTACTGGAAAGATAACTTCTCATTTATTTTACCATGACAAAGTGGATATTACCTATTTGCTTCTTTGTACTTCTCTCTTGTGAAAAGGAGGAAGATCCTACCGATCCTATTCCAAAAATCAGTTTAATAAGCATTGGGCCATCTGCTGTAGTTGAGTTTAAGGATTCACTACTAATTGTAATTGAATACGAAGATGGCGATGGCGATTTAGGAGGAGTGCATCCCGATAGCGCTAACCTTTTTGTGGTGGATAAACGTATCAACGTTCCCTTTGAATTTAGGATACAGGAATTGGTACCGGGTGGAGCCAATGTGCCTATCAAAGGACGTTTAAATGTGTTAATTCAAAACCTGTTTCTCACTGGCCCCGGCCCTAAGGAAGCTGTAAACTTCGACATCTACGCTATTGACAAAGCCGGCCACAAAAGCAATGTAATTACTACTGATGCTATTGAGGTGAGGGAGGGGTAGAAGCTCCGCGTTCCTCACCGGTTTCTGCGCCTCCGCGTTGAGGTAACCTAAGTTGTTTAATGCTTATTGCTTCACCGCAGAGACGCCAAGGGCGCAGAGTTTGCGCAGAGAAGACATTCGGGATTTAAGAAATAATTTTTAGTAATGAGTTTATTCTCTGCGTTCCTCAGCGTATTCTGCGCCTCCGCGTTGAGGTAAAGCAAATTGTTTCAACGCGGAGATAAAAAGGGAACAGAGCTTTCGTAGAGATTATTTGTCAATTTAAATTCGGACATCTGATTAAATAGATTTTTGCGGATTCCATTAAGATGAGGAACGGTGAAAAATTAAGGGTGTAATAAAATTCCTTACTTTTCAATTCTAATTTATCCCAATGGCATTGTTAAATCCTATTAAAGGCTGCTTGGCTATTGTCTTGATAAGTCTAATGGCAATGAACTCTATAAAGCTTAACGCACAAAGTTTTTTTAACGTTTTTGGCGTTAACGAGTTTTCTACTGGGGTATTGAAATATGACTCAGCCAACAGTGCGCTGTCTGGTTACATAATGAAGAACTCACTGGGTCAAAACCCCCAGAGAGATTCTAATACGCTTTTATACCGTGCGGAGTGGGATAGAAACCTTCAATTACTAGGTACCGAATTATTGGTAACACCATCCATAAGTCCTTATCATTATTTTGGATTGCGCGATATTGAAAATTGGAATGAGAAAATTTTGGTATACCGTGTGGATCCCTCGAATCAAGGAAGTGTGCCAGACTTTTTTCCTTTTGCCTCAAATTGTGATTTATGTAATTTGGTTAATGATAGCCTAATAAATTGCTTGCAGCTTCTACCTGACTCGGCTTTTAATATGGACATTTTGGGAGTTTATAACGATGCTGATACTTTACACCTTATAGCGAGTTATGCATTTGGATCAGCTGATACCATCCCAGAGATTCATCATGTTCGCATTGCTAAATCAACATTAGCAATCAGTACCAAAGTTTCTTATTTTTTCGAAAATGGTATGGGTTATTATCCATTTGGTAACCCGATCAAGCTACCTAACGGAAATTGGTTTGTGAGAATGGCCCAGGTTAATACTCAATACACTAGAGTAATATATGGCGTTATTGACGCTGGCTGGAATAATGCATTAAATATTATAGAGGCTGGAAGTTCATTTTCAAGTTTCAATAAGGCCTGGGTTTTTAATGGTAAGTTGGTATTTGTAAATGGTGAGATGTCTGATCCGCTCAATTGGAATCCCAGTGACCCAATTAAGGAGCAGGTAACATTAATTGAGTACGATTATCAACAGGACTCTATAACCAACCGCTATCACTTTGATTTTTCATCCAAGGCAGGTAATATATCTCATCATACAATAGGTTACTCAGCGCTGTTCAACGGGCAATATTTTGTTTTAGCTGCCCAAAGAGCAGATGATTTTCTTTTGAGCGGTCCACCGGACGCGACCATATTGGTGGCCGTTGATACTACATTTAAAATAGCCAGTCAAATGATCTTGGAGGACACTATAAAGGCCGTTACACCATGGTTGGATGCTGTCATTAATGGCTTAACTCAAGGAGCTAATCCCAAAGAGTTTTACTATATGGGCTATGTTCATGACCCTGATGTAAATACAGGTAATTATTCCTATGATATAATGCTGGGCAAACTTGATTTAAACAATATTGGAACGGAAGAATATATCAAAGTTCGCCATCAACAAACCTGGCTATACCCCAACCCAACTAGTGGTGTTTTTAAACTTACCAATACGGCCGTACCTTTTAAACCTTATGCGTACAAGGTTTTAGATGTAACCGGTAAGTTGATGTTAACTGGAAGAGCTGATACAGAAAAGCAAGTGGTGCATGTCAATCTACCTCACGGCACCTACTATCTTTCTACTGAGCAGGGTGATGTTTTGCCTTTTGTGGTGGAGTAATTTTTTGCCAAGGAATTTTTTGGACATTCCTTCTCCGTGCTCTTCCGTGAACTCTGTGTCTTTGCGTTGAGGTAAACACATTGCTTATGGTTTCACCGCAGAGGCGCCAAGGGCGCAGAGTTTGCGCAGAGTGGTCATTCGGTTTCCTGAAGTGAATTCATTACAAGAAAAGTTGTTCTCCGCGTTGAGGTAATCTGCTTCACTGCAGAGCTAAAATTTCAATTACTTTTTTGGTTTTTACGGAAAATTATTACTTTCATCATCACGCACAACCAGGGGATTCGGAGACTTGTAGAATAACAAGTATTTGTATTAAAGCGCATATCATCAACTAAAAAAAATGATCTGGCAACGCTACCCCGTTTTCAGGATTTTTCTGGTGTTTTGCTCTGGCATATTGCTGGCCAATTTTACAAACACCTCCTTTTTTCTATTTACAGGAATACTGGTCGTTAGTGCCATTATTACCCTTTTTTTCGCCTTTGCCAAATTCATTTTCAGCAGTTATCGTAACCGCTGGGTTTTTGGTGCGGGACTATATCTGTTCTTTCTGAGTCTTGGGGTTGTAATCACCCATTTGTATTCCGAACGACATTCGCCCAATCATTTAACTAAGGCTCCGCCAGGCCGGGCTATATACCTCATTCAACTTCTAGACGATCCACAGGAAAAGGAGCGCTCCATTGGAGTAAAGGCTGAGGTTGTGGCAATTAAAGATTCCGGAGAGTTTAAGGAACAGCATTCTAAGATTATGCTTTATCTGCAAAAGTCTGAGGAAGCGAAAAATCTCACTTACGGAGATCGGATTGTGCTCAATGGCATACTCAATCCCTTGAGTCCACCTATGAATCCCTATGAATTTGATTATAAAAACTATCTAAATCTAAAGGCCATATATTTTCAGACTTATGCCGATAGTACCAATTGGAAAGTGGTTTCTCAAGGCCATGGCTGGACAGTTTTAAAGGTTGCCAAGGACTTCCGAAAGCATATGCTGGCCGAAATAGATCAGTGGAAGCTCGATGAAGATCGGAAAGCAGTTACCAAGGCATTGCTGCTGGGCTATCGATATGATATCAAGGATGAATTGTTACAGGCCTATTCCTCCGCTGGGGCTATGCATGTATTGGCCGTTAGTGGTTTGCATGTAGGCATCGTTTACCTGATGGCCTCCTACTTACTTTTCTTTTTAGATAGGGTGAAGTATGGCCCCATCACCAAAACCCTTATCCTCATTCTCCTGCTATGGTCGTATGCTATGATAACCGGACTTTCTGCAAGTGTGGTGAGGGCTGCGACAATGTTCACTTTTGTAGCCATCGGTACAGGATTTAAGCGCTATACTTCCATTTACAATACTATTTTGGGCTCGGCCATAGTACTGATGTTGTTTAAGCCCACTTTCCTTTTTGAGGTAGGATTTCAGTTGAGTTATGCCGCAGTGTTTGGTATTGTTTGGCTTCAGCCAAGGTTTCAGGATATATGGAAACCCAACAACTGGTTTTTAAAACAATTCTGGGGTATTACTACGGTTTCCATTGCAGCACAGATTGCCACCTTCCCATTGGGACTTTACTACTTTCATCAGTTTCCTGCCCTTTTTCTTATCTCTAACTGGATGGTAATTCCGCTGGTTACAGGGCTTATGTATGTTGGGTTAATTGCATTGGTGGTTTCAGCGTTGGGTTGGGTACCCGGCTTTTTGGTTTCGCTGTATGGGTGGTTTTTATGGGCAATGAATACCGGAGTGAGTTTTATAGAAGAGCAGGCTTCCTTTTTAATAGATCAAATTCACATTACTCGCTTTGAACTGGTTTTACTGTATGTATTTATCGTTTTGGTTTTCAACTGGCTGTTGCAGGGAGAGTTTTGGCGATTGGCTGCTGCCGGAGTGGTACTCGTGGCTTTTGGCGGAAGCCAGTTGGCGGAGGCCTATCAACTTAAAACCCAAAAGCAATTGGTGGTGTACAGTGTTAAGAATAATGCGGTGTTTGGTTTCTATGAAAATGGCAGGGGAGTGCTTGTCTCAGACAGTACATTTTGGAAGAATGATGATGCGCTCACATTTCATGTAAAGCATCATTGGTGGGCCAATGATATTGAGGAGGTAGAGTTTTGCGATTTAAAAAGCGACTTCTCCAACCATCATCTGCGTAAAAGCGGAAATATGCTGGGCTTTGGTGAGGAAATATTCCAATTGATTACAGGAAAATATTCACGCTTTTTAAATTCATCCTGCTGGATTGTTGGGGGTAAGTGCTATCCGCCAAAGGAAGAAATTCAACTTCCTGAAAACATAGTGCTATGCGGCATGCAAAACTATTATCAGCGCAAGCACTGGAAAGAGTGGGCACAGGAGAACGGAGTGGAATGCTGGGATACGCAGGAACAAGGGGCATTTGTTGTGTGTTACAAGTGAGGGAAAACTCTGCGAAAATTTGCGCCTTTTGCGGCTCTGCGCTGAAGCAGTTTTACGTTACTTCAATGCAGAGAAGCAGAGCACGCGAAGAAACGCAGAGATATCTTTAAGAATTAAAGATTGCACAAGTAAACAAGCGCTAAAAACCTTAGTGCCTTAGTGCCTTCGTGCCTTCGTGTCTTTGTGTCTTTGTGGCAATTTAGGTTTACAAGTAGAAATACTAATAATCCAAAAACTGATTAATCCTCTCCGCCAGTTCGTCATGGGGAATTTTGGTGATAAACTCATCATCCACGGCAAGGGAAATACCACCTGTTTCTTCAGAAACAATAATGGACAGGGCATCCGTTTTTTCGGCTATACCGAGGGCTGCACGGTGGCGAAGGCCAAATCTGCTGGGGATGCTGGTTTTTTCTGTTAATGGCAAAATACAACCGGCTGCCACTAGTTTTTCACCACTTATAATCACGGCCCCATCGTGTAGAGGTGAGTGTTTGTTGAAGATACTTTCGAGCAAGCGGCTGCTCACTTTTCCATTTATGTAGGTGCCTGTGTCAATATAACTTCCCAGTCGGCTTTTGCGCTCCACAATAATTAAGGCTCCGGTTTTTACACTGGACATGTGTCGGCATGCCTCCACTATACCTGTTACATTTACACTGTGATCCTTGTCATCGCGCAGCCATTTTAACTGCCGCAAAAATTTCCGCCTGCGCGTAAAATTGGTGGAGCCTAAAAGAAGCAGAAACTTTCTGATTTCTTGCTGAAACACAATTACCAGAGCTATTACCCCAACGCCAATAAATTTCCCTAAAATCTCAGAGAGCAATTCCATTTGAAGTGCCTCCACCAATTTCCAGATAATATAAATGGCAGCCACACCAATAAAGATGTTTATAGCCACAGTACCCTTTATAAGACGATACAACTGGTAAAGCATAAAGGCTACCAGAAGTATATCCACCGCATCAAGGATTCTGAATTCTATAAACGACATTAAGTGTGATTTTGGGCGAAAGTAACGATTTTCACTGCTTCTACTGCCTGTTTTACATCATGTACACGCAGTATGTCTGCTCCTTTTTGAAGCGCCATGGTGTTGAGGATGGTGGTACCGTTTAGTGCATCTTCGGGCTTAGTACCCAGCACTTTATTTATCATGGATTTTCGGCTGAAGCCAACGAGTAGGGGGCGCTCAAAAAGTTGAAAATCGGCTAAGTGATTCAGTAAAGAATAGTTGTGCTCTACCGTTTTTCCAAACCCAAAACCGGGATCTAAAATAATATCAGCCACCCCTTGCTCAGTAAACTTTCGCATTTGCTGCGATAGGAATTTAGACACTTCCATAAACACATTTTTATACTGGGGGTTTTGCTGCATGCTTTGCGGATTTCCCTGAATATGCATCAGAATGTAGGGTAACTTGATTTCGCCCATGGTCTTTGGCATCTCGTCATCCATAGTGCCACCCGAAATATCGTTAATGATATCGGTACCCATATCTGCGGCAGCTCGGGCCACTTCGGCCTGAAAGGTATCCACCGAAAGTAGGGCTTCAGGAAACTCCTTGCGGATGGTGCTAAGAGTTTTCTTTAAACGGGCAATTTCTTCTTTAGGCGAAAGCCGCCCTGCACCGGGGCGCGTGGAGCTTGCCCCAATGTCAATTATTTTGGCGCCATCCTCAAGCATGCTTTGGCATTGTTGCACGGCCAATTGGGTACTGCTAAACTTGCCACCATCAAAAAAGGAATCAGGCGTAAGGTTGAGGATTCCCATCACCCAGGGCTCATCAATAATTAGCAGCCTGCCGCGCAGGTTAAGGCTCCTTTTCTTACTAAAAATGGTATCTTTCGCCCCAGTTTTTTTTAACATCTCAAGCAATTTTATTTGCTAATTTCTAAACCCGGCTAAAGTATTAAATGAGCCAAACAACTTCCCTCCAGTTTGACGAAGTGATGAATCACTGCCGCCAGCTATTCATCAATAAGATGAAAGACTATGGCCCGGCCTGGCGCATCTTGCGTTTACCATCACTTACCGATCAGATATTTATTAAGGCTCAGCGCATTAGGAGCATCGAAAACAAGGGCACACAACTTGTTGATGACGACCTCCGCGGAGAGTTTATCGGCATCTTCAATTACTCCATAATTGCATTAATACAATTGCATGAAGGGGTAGTGGATCGGCCTGATATGGAGACAGAAAGGGCCATTGAGCTGTTTGACCATTATGCAAAAACAGCCAAGGACCTGATGGAACGCAAAAATCATGATTACGGTGAGGCCTGGCGCGAAATGCGCATCAGCAGTATTACCGATCTTATTTTGCAAAAAATTCTCCGCATTAAGCAGATAGAGGATAACAGCGGGAAAACCATAGTGAGTGAGGGCTTGGATGCCAATTACCTCGATATGGTAAACTATGCCGCCTTTGTATTAATTAAAATGAGTGAAAACTAAGTTTATGAAATTCATTACCCACATTTCCAGAATTGTAGTAGGTGCCTTGTTCATTTTTTCAGGATTGATAAAACTCAACGATCCTGTTGGTTTCTC
The DNA here is from genome assembly GCA_048267305.1 of Owenweeksia sp. Classification (GTDB taxonomy): domain Bacteria; phylum Bacteroidota; class Bacteroidia; order Flavobacteriales; family Schleiferiaceae; genus Owenweeksia. The sequence goes on from JBLWXT010000015.1 coordinate 36,330, forward strand.
CTTTAAACTTGATGAATATTTTGGTGCGGATGTGCTGAATCTTACATTCCTACAGCCTTTTGCCCTTGAGCTTGCAGTGTTTGTTGTAATTCTTGAAGTATTGTTGGGCGTGGCCCTGCTTATCGGTTTTTGGAAAAATATTACCAGCTGGTTACTCTTACTGATGATCATCTTCTTCACCTTCCTAACATTCTACTCAGCCTATTTTAATAAGGTTACCGATTGTGGTTGTTTTGGAGATGCTATTCCGCTTACTCCCTGGGAATCCTTCGGTAAGGATGTAGTGTTGAGCATTCTCATATTAATACTGTTTTTCAACCGCCAGTATATAAAACCGATTGCCGGAAGGTCTTTCCAAATTGCAACTATGGGCTTTGCCGTTATTGGTTGCATGGGCCTTGGGATTTATGTTTTAAACCATCTTCCCGTAATTGATTTCCGTGCCTATGCTGCCGGGAAAAGCATTCCGGAAGGCATGAAGTCTGCCGAGGAACTGGGTAAGGAGCCGCCAAAGTATATGACCATTTATTATTTACAGGACACCACAAATGGTGAAGAGGTGAAGGTGAATTCAGATGATTATGTGGCTGATAAATGGTGGGAAAAGAAACAGTACAAAATGCTATCCGACAAAACAGAAACCATAAAGGTGAGTGATGGCTATGAGCCGCCAGTTCACGATTTTGTGATTTATCAGGACGATATAGACCGAACTGATGAAATACTGAGTATGGATGAGGTGTTTTTGGTGATTGCCTACAAGATGAGCATTACTGATCCTGCCGGTTATCCTGCCATAAACACCTTGGCGGTTGAAGCAGAAAAGGCCGGTATCCCTGTAATAGGCCTTAGTGCCAGTTTAATGGATGAGGTTGAGGTGAAGCGCCACGAATTTCAAACGCCATTCCCCTTTGCCACTGTTGATGAAACTACCTTGAAAACCATTATCCGCTCTAATCCCGGTTTGGTTTTGCTTAAAAAAGGTACAGTGGTTAAAAAGTGGCATTTTAAAGATGTTCCCACTTTTGATGAGGTTAAGAAAAATCACCTGTAGCTTTTGTTGCGCTACATCTTAAATAAAATTGGTTACAGCATTATTGTAATGCTGGGGGTGGTTACGGCCGTGTTTTTCCTGTTTACTATCCTTCCGGGTGATCCTGCGCGTATGATGCTGGATCAGCGTGAAGACAGCGAACAACTGGAAGCTGTAAAACGCAAATATGGCTTTGATCAGCCGATAGGCACCCAGTACCTCTACTATTTAAATGATGTAAGCCCGCTCTCATTTCACTCTAAGAGGCAAACCAACTATACTTACTTAGACCGCTATCGCGGAACCTATGTTCAACTATTCACAGCGGGGCAAACCACTGTTGTTTTAAAATGGCCTTATCTCCGCGAATCCTTCACCAGTCAGGGCAAAAGGGTGAGTTCAATTATTGGCGAAACATTGCCAAATACCATTGTGCTGGCCTTTGCCTCCATCGGTATTGCTATGTTTTTAGGGGTCGTATTGGGTATAGTGGCTGCGCTTTCGCGGAATTGCATTTTAGATAAATTGATAACCGTAGTTGGAACGGTGGGGATGTCGGTTCCATCATTCTTCTCAGCAATTCTCTTTGCTTGGATTTTTGGTTATATCCTGTCGGAATACACGGGGTTGAATATGACGGGCAGCCTGTTTGAGGTTGACGACTTTGGCGAGGGGAAACATCTGCAGCTAAAAAACTTAATACTCCCGGCACTGGTTCTGGGTATTCGTCCCTTGGGGGTGATTATTCAGCTTACGCGGAGTAGCCTGTTGGAAGAACTCAATCAAAACTATATATTGACAGCAAGAGCCAAGGGACTAACTATGGCGCGTATCGTGCGCAAGCATGCCTTAAGGAATGCTTTGAATCCGGTTATAACCGCAGCTTCTGGTTGGTTTGCTTCTATGTTGGCCGGAGCGGTGTTTGTAGAGTATATTTTTGGTTGGAACGGACTGGGTAAGCAAATAGTGGAAGCCCTCAATCAATTGGATTTGCCCGTAGTTATGGGAGCCGTATTGGTTATCGGTTTTACTTTTGTGATTATTAACATAATGGTGGATGTGATTTATGCACAGCTCGATCCACGGGTTAAGGTTTAATACTATTTCAATTAGATGAGGTTAGCCATTTTTATTTGTTTCTTTTTATCTCTCGGCACACTTGCCGCTCAGGAGATCCTTCTAAGAGATTTCCACGAAAATGGAAAATTGTTGCGGGAATGGGTTCGTGTTGGTAAGACAGATACAGCCGTTGAAAAAATTTATCATGAAAATGGAAACCTGAATCAGAAGAGTCAACTTGTCAAAGGAGTTAAGAACGGTGAGTCGTTCATTTTTGATGAAGAAGAAAAACTTCTTTTTCATCAAAATTTTAGAAACAATAAATTGGATGGTGCTTTAAAGTGTTTTTACCCAAGTGGTCAGGTTTCAAGGATAGAACATTTTAGGTTAGGGTTTAATATTGATACAACTTGCCACTATGGAAAAAATGGTGTCCTTCAAGAAAAGGTGATATACCTAAAACCTTGTGAGTATGGTTCACGGGAATGCAATAAGATTATTGAAATTTATAAAGAGGGCAAAAAGGTTTTTAGTTATAAGATAATCGCTGGTTTAAAATCAGATGAGCATCAGGTTTTTGATGAGCAGGTTTACAAAAGATTAATGGAGGTGGATCAAGCAGTTCCGAAACTTGAAAAGGGGAAAGCCATTTTTACATACAATTGCGGCATGTGTCATCGATTTGATATGCCGATTGTAGGACCTGTGCTGAAATGCATTACTGAAAAGTATACAAAAGAAGAAATATTTATCATGTTAACCGATTCGGATAAGCATCAGAAAATGCCTTTATCTGAGGTTGATTTTGACCTACTAATAAACTATATAGAAGAAAACTGTCAATAATTATGGCAAGAAAAATTATAGCTGGAAACTGGAAAATGAACCTGGTTCATAAGGATGCAATTAACCTGATAAGCAAAATCAGTGATTTCTGCGAAAGCGAAACACTGAATGGCATTGAGGTGGTTATTGCCCCAACCTTTTTGGATTTGGTGGAGGCCAATAAAATTACCAATGGCAAAAAGCTAAACATTGCCGCACAGGATTGTAATGATCAGGAAGTGGGCGCTTATACAGGTGAAGTAAGCACAGAAATGCTGAAGGCGATTGATAACCAAATTGTAATCATCGGCCACTCTGAAAGACGCGAGTACTATGGCGATACGGATGAGTTTGTAAACTCAAAGCTGAAGCGCATACTTAAAACTGGACTTATTCCAATTCTCTGTGTGGGTGAATCTTTAGAAGACCGGAAAGCCGGAAACCATGAGAAGATGGTGGCGAAGCAATTGGATGGTGCCCTTAATGGCCTTGAAGCAGATGGTCTTGCCGATCTTACAATTGCCTATGAGCCTGTTTGGGCTATTGGCACGGGCGAAACAGCAAGCCCTGAACAAGCACAGGATATGCATCATTTTATTAGAAAATATCTGATCAGAAATTACAACCCCATTGTTTCTGAAGAAACCAGCATATTGTATGGTGGCTCGGTAAAACCCGATAACGCCAAAGAGCTTTTCAGTCAGCCCGATATTGATGGCGGCCTTATTGGTGGCGCATCCCTAAAGTATGATGACTTTACGCAGCTTATTAAAATTGGGGTTGAGGTTTTGAGATAAATAACCTCTTGCAGCTGCAGAGTATCTGTCTCTGTTCGGTAATTACATTCACATAGTTTTTAATCAAACAAACTTGCATTGGAAAATTTTTTAGAGCTGGATTTTACAATCACCCCGGCATATGAGGGACGTGATATTTTAGTGGCTTTGTTGGATAACATGGGCTACGATTCCTTTCAGGAAACGCCCAATGGCCTTAAGGCCTATATCCTTGAGGAAGACTTTAATGAGGAGGAACTAAAGGAGCTTTTCCTGTTTGATAGTGAGGAGTTTAGCATTAGCTATACCAGGGATAAGCTGGAAAATAAAAACTGGAATGAAGAATGGGAAACCAATTACAGCCCTATTTTTATTGATGATAAGATTCATATCCGCGCTCCTTTTCATCCTGCCAAACCAGAGTTTGAAATAGAATTGCTGATAGTGCCTAAAATGTCCTTCGGAACAGGTCATCACCAAACCACGCGCTTGGTTTCAAGGCTAATGCTGGAGATGGACCTTAAGGGTAAAAAGCTTTTGGATATGGGTACCGGTACTGGCGTATTGGCCATTCTCGCTGAAAAGCGCGGAGCAGCCCCCATTACTGCCATTGATAATTTTGAATGGGCCGTGGAGAACACGGATGAAAATGCCGAGGCCAATGGTTGTAAGCATATCACCGCCCTGCATGGTGATGCAGCCTTGTTGCCGGGGATGAGTTTTGACGTGGTGCTGGCCAACATTAACCGAAATGTACTGTTGGAAGACATGAAAGCCTATATCGATACGTTAACACCAAAAGGTCGGTTGTTGATAAGTGGCTTTTTTGAGAATGACTACGAAATGTTACTTTCGGAAGCAACCAAAAACGGGATGGAGCTTGTCAATAAAGTGACCGAAGACCGCTGGATGTCCTGCCACTTTCAATTAAAATAATGTCATGAACAGAATTGCCCTCATACTCTCTCTACTTCTTTTTTCCAGTGGGCTGTTTGCCCAGAAGATGAAGAAATTCACAGCCGATAGAGAGGCCTATATTAAAGATCTTCAGGATTTTCTCAAGGAAACCGATATCAAAAAAGAAGTTTTGGAAGGCTTTATCCTTGAGTTTAAAACAGTTTGGGAAAGCGGGGGCATTGACGATAAGGAAGCTGCTCAGATTTATGAAATCAGCAATAACTTTCTTAAAAAAAGGGTGAGTGGCTATGAGCCTTGGGAGTATTTCCTGGGCACGGTGATGCATTTTGAATCTAATGAAAAACCGGAGCTTCTATTGCCCTGGCTGGAGGATTTGGAAAAGTTTAGCAGCCAGAAGCCGTCACGGTTTATCGAAGAGTATATCCGTACGATGTATCAAACCTTTAAGGATTATGTGTTGTTTGATGATGGACGGATAAAGTGGAAGATGGCAACCGGGAATTATGAATACAGCTTTGAGGGGGAGCCTGTTTTTATTTTCGACCTTTCTGATATCTGGGGCTATTATAAAAATGACAGTACCTTAATTGAAGGCACAAAGGGAATTTACTACCCTAAACGATACGAGTTCTTAGGTCAGGGAGGTAACGTATATTTTGTACGGGCCGGCCTTAGTGAAGACTCTGCGCGTGTAGAGCTGTCTAACTACAAATTAAATGTTGCTAAAACCGACTTTGAGGCAGATAGCGTAAAACTCACCACTCTGATTTTCCTGAAGGAACCACTATTGGGGCACTTTGAAGAAAAGCTCACCAGCCAAAGTGGGCGCGGAGGAACCTTTCCTAGATTCACCTCTTACCGAAAAGACATTGTACTAAAGGACATTGTGCCCGGAGCCGATTACACTGGCGGCTTTAGTATGATTGGCTCTAAGTTTTATGGTGGTGGAACCGATGGTTCTAAAGCCACGCTCAGATTTAGCTATGATGGCCGCAAAACCGTGCAGGCTGAAGCAGCGCGGTTTTTATTGCGCCCCGATAAAGTGGAATCTCAGGAAACCGAGGTGAGCATATACATGGGAGAGGATAGTTTATATCACCCAAAGGTTACGCTACGGTTTATTCCCGATCAAAAACAATTGACAATTATCCGTAAGAACGAAGGGTTGGGATTAACTCCGTTTTCGGATGGATATCACAAGATGGATATCACCTTTGAGGTGCTTACCTGGAAGATTGACGAACCCCTGATGCGGATGGGAAATATGAACATGGGTGCCGAAAGCCCCGTGGTATTTGAATCTAAACAATACTTCCGCGGACAAAGATTTTCTGCACTTAATGGATTGGCGCTGAGAAGCCCGCTGTACGAACTTCGCGATATGTCACTGGCCTATAATAGCAGGGAATTTGGGATTAAGGAAATTGCCAGCTATATGAGGATGGATGAAACTAATGCACACATATTTATGATGAATATGTCACTCAATGGTTTTGTGAAGTACGACCTGCAAAAGCGTGAAGCCGTGTTTCAGGACAAGATTTTTGAATATATCCTCAATAATGAAAAAAAGCGTGATTATGATGTAATCCGCTTTGTATCTAACCTTTCTCAGGGAAGCAACGCCAAGCTCAGCCTTCTCAATAATGATCTTGAAATTGTGGGAGTGTCGGCCGTAGCGCTGAGTGATTCCCAAAAAGTGGGACTGTTTCCTCGTGATCATAAAATTGTGGTGCATGAAAATCTGAACTTTGATTTTGATGGCCGTATTGCTGCCGGACGTTTTACCTACTGGGGAGAACTATTTAAATTCAACTACGATCAATTCCGCATTAATATGGAGAATATTGACTCCATGAGGTTTAAGGTGGAAAGCTTTAGGCCCAACGCCCTTGGACAACGCGAGTTGAAAAACGTAAAAACAGTGCTTCAGGGCCTTACGGGAGAACTGCTTATTGATGATCCTCATAACAAATCCGGGCAAAAACGATATACCGAATACCCTATTTTCCGCAGTGCCAAGGACTCTTACGTGTATTACGATAAAAAGAGCATCCATAAAGGGGTGTACAATAGGGAAGAGTTTTTTGTAACCCTCGATCCGTTTGAGATTGACAGTTTGGATAACATTACCACCCAGGGTTTGAAGTTTGACGGAAACTTTGTGAGTGCCGGGATATTTCCGGATATGCGCCAAACGCTTACCGTGCAATCGGATTATTCACTTGGGTTTACCACCGAAACCCCACCCTCGGGTTTATCCGCCTACAATAAAGGGCGATTTACCAGTACCATTCGCTTGAGTAATGAAGGACTACGTGGCGATGGCCGTATCGACTATCTTAATTCTGTAGCTACTTCGGAGGAGTTTTTCTTCTATCCCGATTCGGCCAATGGAGAATCTGCCAATTATGAAATTGAGGAACGTACGGCAGGGGTAGAGAATCCACATGTGTTGGGCAATGACATCCGCCTCCACTGGGAGCCAAAAAATGATGTGATGTACACCACCAGCAAGGGCAATCGCTTTGAGATGTATGATGCCATTGGCATGAAGGCCACCGGAACTTTGGCGCACAGCCCTTCTTCCTTGCGGGGAGATGCATTGCTGGAATTTTTAAACGCTGAAACCCGATCTAGGGATTATCTGTTTAAAAACAGAAAATTCACCTCGGATGAGCTGGCCTTTAGAGTGCGGGCAGACGAAACCCGCGAATGGGGATTTTCCATGCAAAACGCAAATGGAGTTGTAAACTTTGATACAGAAAAAGGAGACTTCTACCTTAATGATCCGGCCGGATATTTCACCTTCCCCGATAACCAGTATATCTGCTATATGGATTACGCCAAATGGCTGATTCCTGAAAAGGCACTTAATGTACAGAAGAAGGGAAGCCAGGCTTCATCAAAAATGGTGTCTATCCACCCAAGGCAGGATTCATTACAGTTTCAGGCAGGCTATACCAAGTTTTACCTGGAAAACTCACTGCTGGAATCGTTTAAAGTGCCCAATATTGAAGTGGGTGATGCCAGCATATTTCCGGATACAGGCTATGTGGCCATTGAAGCCAAAGCCCACATGCGTACGCTCAACAATGCCACTATCACGGCAAACCGCACTACCAAGTACCATGAATTTTATGGAGGTGTTATAGATATTTATTCACGTCATAAATATGAAGGTTCCGCTGACTATGAATATGTGGATCAGGATGGAACACCATGGCCTATACATTTTGATAAAATAAAGGTGGATACTTCAATAACTACCATTGGCGCCACACATGTAAAACAGGAGCAGGACTTTTATATGAGTCCTTATTTTGCCTACTATGGAGGGGTGAAGCTGAGGGCTGACCGCAAGGCTCTGGAGTTTGATGGACATACCCATATCCTTACCAGTTGCCCGTCCATCTCTACTGATTGGTTTGCCTTTAAGAGTATAGTGGATCCTTCCAATATCATTATTGATTTACCGGAGGTTGACCCTAACGATAAAACCAAAACCCTGGCCAATGGAATTTACCTTTCGGCCGATACAGTGGGAGGCTATGCCGCATTTTTATCTAAAAACGTAAGGCCGGCCGACAAGCAGATGTTTTTTGCCAATGGTAAATTACTGTTTGATGAGGCCACATCCAGCTATATTATCACCACAGCCGAAAAGCTTCAGGATCCTACAGCAAAAGGAAATATACTATCATTTAATAGCAATACCTGTATAATGCACGGTGATGGTGAGATGAGCCTTGGAGATGGCAGAAGCCAAATGACTATGAGCAGTTGGGGAACTATAGACTACAACCTCAATAATGACAATATGGAGATGGATATGGTGCTGGTACTGAATTTCTTCTTTAGCAGTGAAATCCAAAAGCAAATGGCTCTTCGATTTAATAAGGAAACCTTGTTGGAAGGTACTGATTTAACCAGGCCAGCCTTTAAAACTGCATTAAATGAGCTTCTTAAACCCAAGGACAGAAAAAGCTTTGTAAAAGATGTGGAAGACTATGGTGCTCCGGAAAAATTTCCAAAGGAACTTCAGGGTACTATTACTTTTTCACAGATAAAAATGAAATGGACACCTGAGGCTGTTTCTTTCCTGTCGGAAGGAAAAATAGGCATCGGAACTTTGGGTGATAATGCGGTAAACAAGAAGATGGAAGGCTTTATGGAAATCCAGCGCAAGCGTAGGGGAGATGAAATTTACATTTACCTGGAACCCGACCGCAGTACACAGTTTTACTTGGAATACAAACGAAATATCCTCTCCATTTACACTAATGAAGATGCGGTAATGGATATCATTAAGGAAACAGATTTGAGTAAACGAAGAAACGAAGCCAAGGGGTTGCCGCCATTTACCTATACCATTGGTACCAAGGGTAGGATGAGCAGGTTTTTACAGTACATGGAAAAGTACGAGTAACTCAATTTGTCAGGAAGCGCGTTTTACATTTTTTTTGCAGTATGGAATGGTTTTGTGTGAACAAGCCGATGCGTTTTTGCCTTATCCAGGTATTACTTAGTTAGGAGTTTTTAATTCTTATTGATATGAAGTTTCAACCAATCCCTAAGAGGAGTGGAGTCACTCCTGAAGAATTTAAAGAGGCCTTTTTGGAGCCTAATAAACCAGTAGTATTTAAGGATTTAGTCCAGGACTGGCCCGCTACTGAAAAGTGGACTTTTGAATGGTTTAAGCGCAATTATGGAAATCTCGACATTCCCCTATGTGGAAGCGATTTCCATGATTCCGGAAAGGGCTATATGAATTTTACCCGGCAAATGAAATTTGGCGATTACCTCGATCTCATTCAGTCTCAACCTACAGATTTAAGGATGTTTGCCTATGACATTTTTAAGGTTGCTCCCGAGCTGCGTAAAGACTTTCACATGCCCAACATTATGGATGGATGGCATCCCAACTACTCCTATATGTTTTTTGGAGGGCAGGGAAGTAAGGTTAACCTGCATTACGATATCGATTGCGGAGAAACCTTTTTAACCCAATTTCAAACGCGAAAGCGGGTTGTTATTTTTCCACAAAAAAGTGGGCGCTATCTCTATCAGGAACCTTTTACCGTAAAAAGTCTTGTAGACATTGATCACCCTGATTTCAACACTTACCCTGCACTACAACATCTGGAAGGCTATGAAACCACTTTGGAACATGGCGAAACCATCTATATACCCGCTCAAAACTGGCACTATATAGAATACCTTGATGGCGGATTTGGGATGAGTATACGTGCTCACCATGGCATTACAAATCAAATAAAAGGACTTACCAATATTGCTCGTCATTTTGTGCTTGATAAGGGATTAAACAAACTGCTGGGTGAAAAGTGGTGTGAATGGAAAAAAGAGAGAGCATTTGAACGCGCGGAGGAAGTGCTGCACAGAAGAGTGGCCTGACAGCTGTCCTTAACTTTAATGCCCTTGTTGGGAAGTTTAGCTGCTTCATACTCTCGCTGGCTGACTGATTCCCCTTTATTACCTTTGCCACTCTCAAAAATCAGACTATGCAACAGCTAGCTCCATATACCCCTAAAAATAAAGTTAGAATAGTAACGGCCGCCTCACTTTTTGATGGGCACGATGCCGCCATAAATATCATGAGGCGCATTATTCAATCCACTGGTTGTGAGGTGATTCACCTTGGTCATGATCGCTCGGTGGAAGAAGTGGTAAACACAGCCATTCAGGAGGATGCCCAGGCCATTGCCATGACATCCTATCAGGGAGGGCACATTGAGTACTTTAAGTACATGCGCGACCTTTTGAAAGAAAAGGGTGCCGGCCATATCAAAATTTTTGGTGGTGGTGGCGGAGTAATCCTTCCGGAAGAGATTGAAGAATTACACGCCTATGGCATTGATCGTATATATTCTCCCGATGATGGCCGTAAGATGGGCTTGCAGGGAATGATAAACGATATGGTACAGCAGGCCGATTACCCAACAGGTAACAACATCAATGGTGAAATCGATCAGCTGGATGAAAAGTATAAGCCTGCTATTGCACGCCTTATTTCGGCTGCAGAAAACTATATGGATGACTCCAGGGAAATCCTGGACATCATCCACAAAAAGGCGGAAACCATAAAAACCCCGGTACTTGGTATTACAGGTACGGGTGGTGCAGGTAAGTCTTCTTTGGTAGATGAACTGGTGCGTAGATTCCTGATGGATTTTGAGGACAAAACCATCGCCATTGTTTCTGTGGATCCTTCAAAGAGAAAAACGGGGGGTGCCCTTTTGGGAGATCGTATTCGTATGAATGCCATCCGCAACGATAGGGTTTACATGCGCTCACTGGCTACCCGCCAAAGTAATTTGGCCCTTAGCAAACACGTAAAGGAGGCTGTGAATATTTTAAAGGCAGCCAAGTATGACCTTATCATATTAGAAACTTCCGGTATTGGCCAAAGCGATACTGAAATTATTGAGCACAGCGATGTTTCACTTTACGTGATGACGCCCGAATATGGTGCCGCTACTCAGTTGGAGAAAATCGATATGTTGGATTTTGCCGATATCATCGCACTAAACAAATTTGACAAGCGTGGAGCCTTGGATGCCTTGCGCGATGTGAAAAAACAATATCAGCGCAACCATCAGCTTTGGGATGAAAATCCTGATACCATGCCCGTGTTTGGAAGTATTGCCAGTCAGTTTAATGATCCGGGTACCAATGCACTTTACCGTGCCTTGATGGATAAAATTGTAGAAAAAACAGGAGCCGAGGACTTAAAAAGCGATTTCCACAGCAGTGAGGAAATGAGTGAGAAGATTTATATCATTCCACCAAATCGCACCCGCTACCTTTCGGAAATTGCCGAGAATAACCGTGCGTATGACAAAACCGCCAGAGATCAGGCGGCTGTGGCACAAAAGCTTTACGGACTTTATCAGGCTGTTCTCACTTTCGGTGGCCCGGATTTATTGAAGGCAAGTCCGGTTTCCCCCCTTGAGGGGGGCCAGGGGGGTGACACCACTGTAATGGCACTTGTTGAAAAATTCATCGAAGTAAAAAAAGACCTCGATCCCCACAACTGGGACATCATTACAGGCTGGGAAGCCAAGGTGAAGCTGTATAAGGATGATGTGTACACTTTTACCGTAAGGGACAAGAAGATTGAAATTAAAACCCATACAGAATCACTGAGTCATACTCAGGTTCCAAAGGTTTCATTACCGAGATATACCGCCTGGGGCGATTTGCTTCAGTGGAATTTACAGGAAAATGTGCCTGGTGAATTTCCATACACAGCGGGAATCTATCCTTTTAAAAGAACGGGAGAGGATCCTACGAGAATGTTTGCTGGTGAAGGTGGCCCCGAGCGTACCAACAGGCGTTTTCATTACGTGAGCCTGGATATGCCGGCTGCCCGTTTAAGCACTGCTTTTGATTCCGTTACCCTTTATGGGAATGACCCCGATCATCGCCCTGATATTTATGGTAAAATTGGTAATTCGGGTGTAAGCATTTGCTGCCTTGATGATGCTAAAAAACTATACTCGGGCTTTGATCTTTGCGCACCAACCACATCGGTAAGTATGACGATCAATGGCCCGGCACCTATGTTGTTGGCCTTTTTTATGAATGCCGCCATCGATCAGCAGTGTGAAATGTATATCCGTGAGAACGGATTGGAAGATAAAGTTGAAGCCAAGCTCAGGGAAATTTACGATGATAATGGTATCGCCAGACCGAAATACCAGGGCTTGGAAGGTGAAGACGATAAGGTAGAACAAAAGCCATTGACAAATCTTTCGGTTAAAGGAGCATTACCTGCCGGAAACAATGGCCTTGGACTGATGCTTTTGGGCATTACCGGAGATCAGGTTTTGGATGCGAAAACCTATGCTGAGATTAAGGCACGTACACTGGCAACCGTTCGTGGTACAGTACAAGCAGATATTCTAAAGGAAGATCAGGCGCAAAATACCTGTATTTTTTCAACTGAATTTGCCCTAAGGCTCATGGGCGATGTGCAGGAAAGCTTTATCAATAAAAGGGTTAGAAACTTTTATTCGGTTTCCATATCCGGTTATCACATTGCTGAGGCAGGTGCCAACCCCATCACACAACTCGCATTTACGCTGGCCAATGGTTTCACTTACGTGGAATATTACCTGAGCCGCGGAATGGATATCAATAAGTTCGGACCTAACCTGAGTTTCTTCTTCTCCAATGGTATTGACCCCGAATATGCGGTGATTGGCCGTGTGGCACGTAAAATTTGGGGTAAGGCCATGAAGAACAAATATGGCGCAGATCCCAGGGCCCAAATGATGAAGTATCACATTCAAACCTCCGGTCGCTCTTTACACGCACAGGAGATTCAGTTTAACGACATCCGTACCACTTTACAGGCGTTGTATGCCATTTACGACAACTGTAACTCTCTGCACACTAATGCCTATGACGAGGCCATTACAACCCCTACAGAGGAAAGTGTGCGCAGGGCGATGGCTATTCAGCTGATTATTAATAAGGAATTAGGATTAGCTAAAAATGAAAATCCAATTCAGGGAAGCTTTATCATTGAAGAGTTGACAGACTTGGTGGAAGAGGCCGTGTTGGCTGAGTTTGATCGCATCACCGAAAGGGGTGGGGTATTGGGCGCTATGGAAACCATGTACCAACGTGGAAAAATTCAGGAAGAAAGCCTTTATTACGAAACACTGAAGCATACCGGTGAATTCCCGATTATTGGGGTAAATACCTTTTTGAGCTCTACAGGTTCTCCTACGGTTCGCCCGGGAGAAGTAATAAGGGCCACCGAAGAGGAAAAGGAATACCAGATTGAAATGTTGGGCAATCTCCATAAAAAGGGAGAAGGCGAAACTGATAAGTGGTTGAAAAAACTACAGGAAGCTGCCATTCGCAATGACAATATGTTTGATGTGTTGATGGAAGCTGTAAAGCATTGCTCCCTCGGGCAAATCACTCATTCGCTGTTTGAAGTGGGTGGGCAGTACCGAAGAAATATGTAAATCCTGGTTTAAGGTTGTAAAGTTCAATGTTAAAGGTTAAAAGTTGAGTAGGCTTGCAGTCAAAGACGTTTATCACCTGAGCTTTTCTTTGAGCATTAGCGGAAAGAACAGTAAGGGTATTTATTAAAACTAAGAAAGAGGGCTCAGGCCCTCTTTTTTGATAGTTTGATTGGAATCACTCCAGAGGGGTGAAATATTAATAGCCCCGTGCTATAGCTCGGAGTTTATAGGTAACAGGCCGTGTTCATTTTTGGCGTGGTTTTCCACTTTCCTCAAACAGATTTGGGAAAACCATGACAAAAAATAAAACTCTCTATTTTAGGATGATACCCTCATTTCTTACTAAAATTGCCCACAACATTTTGTTGCTGTTCATCTCTCGCTTTTAAAAAATATGAGCCTGCACTAAGCGATTTGATATCAATCCGGTGTGTAGGCTTATCCAGGTGTATCACCATTTTACCATTTATATCGTAAATCCAGAGTTCAACAAGTTCAGTAGTATGCTTAATGGAAATATAATCCTCAGCAGGTGATGGATAAATTGAAACGTCATTAATCTCTTTTTCACCAAGTGAATTGGGCTGGGATACAAAACTGCTGGTATCGCTAAAGTGAGCCACAAAACCCTGATATTGATTGCCTCCATTTCTTCCGGTACCACTTAAATATACCCCGCTGCTATCAGCCGTAACGCGGGTAACAGTAGTTTGGGTAAGTCCCGGAAGATTTATTCGGGTTCTCTGCAGGCGGTTTCCGGCCGTATCGTAAACCACCAGGTCGCTGTGGAGATAGGCTGAAGCATAAAAGAGTCTACCATTGCTATAATGCAAAATATCCTGATTTTTTACCTGAGAGTTCCCGTTGTTTCTGGGTAAGCTGTCGTTCCAGTAAAATGTACCTGAAGTGTCGTAACGGCTAAGGAGGTTGGTGTTTCCATGTCTGGACAACACATAAATAAATTTTGTGCTGTCCATCAATACATTTATCACCTCACCATAGGGAAATGAGTTTGTGCTCACAATTCTGGTGAAAGTTGTATCCCCATTGGGGCGACAAACGCCTATTATTGCTTTTCCTACGACAAGACTTTGCCCTCCTGTAGCGGTAAATCCCGATGGATTTAATGCCAAAATGGTTTTTTTGCCATTGGTAAACATAGGAAGTACCGTGCTCCAGCTACGCTGGTATTGCGAGTTAAACCGATGTAGTGTAGTGCTTTTTTGAGTGCCATAAGCCTTTTTACTTACGGCAAATATGCCGGTGGGATGTGCTTTGGCAGAGAGGAAATTACTGGATCCGGTTTGAATAAAAGTGGTGTCTTTGATGAGGTTTCCATTGCTGTTGTAGTGTAGCAGTAGCGGATTGGTGTAGGGTGGTGTTTTACGTCCCGATCCTACCACTACTACATCCTGAGATTTATCTACTATCAGATTTCCAAAATCATCAGGGTTAAAGTTGCCGGGAGAATCAAAAAATCGAACCCACATTTCCGAACCTGTTGGGCCGTATTTTTTGCAGAAAATATCATTCACTCCGTTGGTGGCTTCAAAGTGGCCGCCAACATAAATATTGCCTGATGTGTCTCTTTCTAATCCCAGGGCAAAGCCAAAACTGTTGAGTGTTATTGTGTCCTGCCAAAGGATGGTGCCATTACTGTCGAGCGCTATAATACTGGCCTCCTGGTTAATTCCGGGGCTTGTAAAGCCTGCCGTAACACAGCCGTTTTTAGTGAGAACAACATCTTCAAACGCACTGCTGTTGGGGTGGATATATTGATAGTCTTGCTGGTATTGAGAAATGCCTGAAACTGAAAGGAGAATACAGGATAAAAGTATGGATAGCCGCATGCAAAGAAGTTTAATGTGCTAAAGTTAGGGATTAGGAGCTTAAGTGATTGTTGAAAATCAGCGGTCTATATTTTTGCGGAAGAGGGTATTGTCATTTCTTCAATGCGGGAGTATACCTCTTTTTTTTGCGCGCCAACCCTGCAATTTTAAAATTCATTTTTAAAATTGCAGGGTTGTTTATGTGGCTTTAAACCTTCTTAAACTGATGCACTATCTTTTCCCCTCAAATTTGAAGCATGAAACAAACACTACTCTTCGCCTTACTTGGGATATTTTTTTCATTTGGATTATCTGCCAGTGATACCCTCAACCCCTGCGTTAAGGGCCAGGCGTTTCACATTGTGGTGCTGGGATCCTCAACGGCAGCCGGTGCCGGGCCTTCCTCTTCCGATAGCACCTGGGTAAACCGTTACCGCAAATATTTGCAGAAGATAAATCCAGCTAATCAGGTAACTAACCTCGCTCAGGGCGGAACCACTACTTACCACATTATGCCCGATTGGTTTACAGCGCCTTTGGGAAGACCAGCCACCAATCCCGCCCGAAATGTTACTCAGGCTATAGCCCTGAATGCGGATGCCATTATCGTAAACATGCCCTCCAACGATGCCGCCAATGGCTTTGGGGTGGCCGAACAGCTCTTCAATTTTAATATGATAGTGGCCGTGGCTGATTCTGCAGGAATACCCGTTTGGGTTTGTACCACTCAACCTCGCAGTTTTGGAGCTAGCCAAATTCAGCTACAGAAGGATGTACGCGACAGCATCTTTTCCATTTATGGAAATAAAGCTCTGGATTTTTGGACCACCATTGCGGATTCTACCGGAATTATCGAGTCCCTATATAATTCAGGGGATGGCGTACACCTCAATAATGCCGGACATAGAATACTCTTTAAAAGAGTGCAGGGCAAAAACATACTATCTGCCCTTATCGATACTACCGCCATTGAAGATCACTTCGTTTATAATATCATGGCGCCTGGCAGTATCTGCGGAAGCAGCAACGACACGTTGAGCATTTCCATCTCTAACCGTGGTGCGGCCAGTACTTACGATTTACCTATAGAGTGGCGTGTTTTGGATTTGATAACCCAAAGCGCGTTGATCCATTATGATACCCTGTATGGTGGTGTGGCAAGTTGCACTTCCCGTAAGCTGAGCACCACCCTGAATACTGCCGCAGGGGGCCATTGGCGAATAAGCGCTAAGCTGATTACTAAAAATGATACAGCATTAAGCAATGATTCTTCCAGTGTAGAGATCAGCACCATAGGACTGCCAGTGCTTGTAGCTGAAAACGACACGGTTTGTAAAGCACAGACAGCAACATTGTTTGCAACAGGTGGCGATACCACCATTTGGTATGATGCTCAGGGAAATCTGATGGGATATGGAGACAGCCTAAGTATATCAGGTGCAAACCAAACGCAAACCTTTAGGGCATCTGTAGTAAAAGGACCCTTGTTTTTTAAGGAGGATCTAAGCGCTGCGACTGCCTCGGATGTAAACTTCCCGGGGATAATGTTTGATTTGGTGGCTACAGACACTTTAATTATTGATAGCCTGACTCTTAAGGTGCAAACCATAGGGAAGTGGGAAGTAACCGGCCATTACCGAAATGGAAGTTATAAGGGCTTTGAGGGCAATGCCACCGCATGGACTTTGTGGGGAAAGGATTCCGTAAGCATAGCGCAAGCCTCATCATGGGCGCAGTTGCAATTTGGGGTAAAAAACCTCTTGCCGGGAGATACGCTTGGCGTTTATCTGGATATGCAAAGTGGCAGCAATCTGGAATATTTCAGGGCCAACAGCGAAACAAGCTATACGGACGGACAGTTGAGCATTATTAGCGGAACAGGCATAGCACATAGCTTTGGTACGGCCTATTTTCCCCGGACCTGGAGTGGCACTGTTCACTATCATTATGGTTACAACCCTATGGGCTATTGCGCTAAAGACAGTGTTATTTCCGTTGTGGTGCAGGCCAATCAAATTAAACTCGGAGCCGATACCGTTCTGGGTTTCTCTCAAAGCCTCAACCTTGGCTTAGGGAGTGGTTTTGCCAATATTGTTTGGAGTACCGGAGATACCATCTCTCAGCTAATTTTAGATACCAGTCTGTTTGCAGGAAACGGGCCGCATACCATATATGTGCAGGCAGAGGATAAGTTTGGCTGTATAGCCAGTGATACCGTCCTTGTTACCTTTATAGATGACGTGGGGTTATTTGAAACGCCATTGGAAGACTGGCTTCGGATTTTCCCAAACCCCTCTGTAGGCGAGGTTACATTGCAATGGAAGCAAGCTCAGGCGGAAAGCTTACGGGTGTATAGCCTTAACGGCAAGATGATTCACCAGATGGTTTTACAGCCTGGGGAACATCGGCAAAAATTGTCTTTAGACGCTGGTGTTTACTTTGTACAGCTGGCAGGACAGCACAAAACTGCCGCTGTAAAACTGGTGGTGCTGTAATGAAATAGGCATTATATTATTTGTTCTTACTTCTAAGAGTTAGGATTTTAAAAACACCTTTTCCCGTTTACCCCCCTTTTTCATCAACTTACCTACTCCGCTATGGAGCTTAGGGCAATAGCCTTTTGGGGATAGGTGTGAGGGTGCATCTTTACACCATCAAACAAATAGAGATATATAAAATCCCCAAACCAAATAGCATGAAAATCATAACTAAATTATTCGCTTTTGTACTTGCCACAGCCATTTCTACATCATCAATATTTGCCAATACTACAGAAGTTAAAGCCGCTGTAAATCATTTAACAGTAATTGAAACGGAAATAGAGCAACCTGTGGAAGATGTGTTTTTTACCACTGCAGAAAGCGCTCGCTACACTAAACTTAATACGCAGGGAGTAGAGCCCGATAGTGCCGAGGTGAAAGAAGAGCCGGTGAATGATGTTCGGTTTACATCAACAGATGAAAGACATTATCAGGATCAACAATTTGAACTTATGCTAAAGCAGCTTACCCCAATTACAGAAGAACTGGAGCAGGCCGAGGATGACATGTATTTTGCAGAAGGGAATAAGTAAACTCACCCCAATAGAAACATTGAAAACCATTTCATAAAAGTGACCCTTCAACGGGAATATAACCCTTGCCGAAAAGCAGGGGTTTTGTTTTTATAGGCCTAAGTCAACTTAGCGTTAATAGGCATTGTGAAAGACATCCGCACAGGTTTTCCGCGCTGAAAGGCAGGCTCCAAAAACTCCAACAACTTGATTACTCTTATAGCTTCTTTGTCCAGTTCTTTAGCAGCAGCTCTTACTTTTCTGCCAGCACCTTTATAATCATGTTCAACTCCTTTGGAGATATTAACATTACTGAGCTTTCCGTTTTTCTCAATTACAAAGGTTATATATATTTTTCCCTGTATTCCCATTTGTCTGGTCTTCTCCGGAAATTCAAAATTTTCACCTACATGCTTTGCAATTTGATATTGCATACATTCCCTTTGGTCTTCTTGTGTGGCGCTTGATAAATTGGCACAGCCTCGTATTATGGGAATTCTTTCAACTACGGAAAAGTTTAAAATCTCACGGTCATCACCGTCTTTGGCAATGGTATCTTGCTGTGCAAAAGCCCCAAAAGCAAAAAGACAAAGTGTAAAGGCGAAAATGGATTTCATAAGTAAATGTTGTTTAGTTTTTAGTGGGTTGAGGTGCTGCATTTATCGGGATGATGTATAACATCCTTACGGCCTGGTGGTTTAGCGTGGCGGGAGCTACAAACTTCAATGCCTTTATAACCCGTATTGCTTCCTGATCTATGCTTTGGGCAGCAGCCATTTCCTCCTTGTTTTCCTTGTTAGCTTTATAGCTTGCCCCACGCTCAAGTTTAATATGGCTTACCGTGGCATCCTTCTCTACTATAAAGCTGATAAATATCCGGCTACTAAAACCTACTTCCTTGGCTATAGCCGGAAATTTAAAGTTCTCCTCAACATGATGGAGCATACTGTTGGTAAAGCACTTTTTAAAATCACCCAGCTCCTCCTGGCAAAAGGTAGTAACGGGAGGCAGGTCTACCGAAGCAAAATTCAGAACCTCTCCTTCATAAGTTTGGTCTGTTTGCCCAAAGGCAAATAACTGAGCCGAAATGAAAAGAAGAGTAAAAAGGGTTTTCAAGACAATGGATTTATAGGAGCGACTAAATTAGGCGTTTTGAGAACTTTTTCCGGCAACGTAGTTTAGCAATTAGTAAATGAGTGGATATGGCCGATGTGCATGAGCCGGGAGTACGCTCCTACAACATGAGCAGAATAAAGGGAAAGAACACCAAACCTGAAATGAAGGTGAGGAAGTATCTCCATGCACAGGGCCTTCGTTACAACCTGCATGGCAAGTACAAAGGCACCACTTTACCCGGTAAGCCGGATATTGTTTTACCCAAATACAAAACCGTAATTTTTGTGCATGGCTGCTTGGTTGAAGTGTAAAGTTTTATTATCAAAAACCGTAATAAAGCTGGTATTCTGTTTACGTATACACGATCATCAACGAATCTTATTTTTTGGACTCCTTCAAAATTTCCACAAACTCGCCAACGATCCTCATTTCCGTTGAATTTTCTTCTGTAATGATAATGTTATGGTATGAGTTGTCAAATGAGTTTGGTCTTAAAACAATGGAAGTGTGTCCCCACGTTTCTTCTGAAACAGACTTTTCACTTGAATAGGTTTTGATAGTAAATGCCGAATTGAAATCAGGATCTTGCACATCTCTGTTTTCTACCAATACAATTTTTCCATTTCTGCTGCCGCCTGTATATGGTTTAAATAAACAAATAGAACCATTCGGAATAACTCTATTCATTGATTCTCCGATAATTCTACAAGCGAAATAATTTTTACTTGAACTGTTCTCGGGCCCCTCAATAAGGGTGAAATTCTTTTCGGATTGTAATTCGCTAAACGTTCCTGCTGCAGCGTAGAAATCATACAATGGTATCGGGTTTTTCAACTCATCTTCAAAATTCAACAATTGCTGAGTTGGAATGATTTTGTTTGTTTTTTCTGGCTTAACAACCTTGGCAGCTGATTTCTCATGTAAATAGTTGTACATGGTAGGTGTAACGGGGTTGGCTAAGTTGAATCTGATTTTCACTACAGGAAGTTTTTTTCCACTGTCATTGGCCATTGTGGTTTGTTTCACTTGATCTAATTCAGGGCTTACTTCGCCCATGTAGTAAAAGTCCATTCCTTCATCATTGTTTTTTTTGATAAACAACGGTAGGCGAATAGACCCGTTTTGACCTAAAATTGACTGAACATCATTACTCTTCAACGTTCGATTAGATTTTGACATCCAGTCAAATTCTTTGTTATTTACAAACTCGTCCTCATACTTGGTCGACTCCGAAATATGTTCTTCTTTGTGATAGTTTACAAAAATGGGACAGTGCTCGTTGTCTGGGCTTACTAGATATCCTCCTACATTTTGGGCAACGGGATTTTCCGCCACATTCAATATTCTGAACACATCTTTTCGTGAATACTTTCTGTAAAGCACAAATCCGTTTTGCCATTCGTTTGCCTTAAACAATCTGTCGAATTCGTAAATCGAGTAAGTTGCTGAGTCGAGCAGAAAGCGCTTGAATTCAGTTTGATTTAAGTGTGCAGAAAACGCGTTTGAAAAGACGAAATTTCCGTTTACAATACTCAGAATATCTAACTTATAAATCTCTTTAGCAGAGAGCATTTTGCCGTCTTTCTTTTCGCGAATAAACTCAAAGTTCAAGTTAGAAACGCAAGATTTTATGGTCTCTTCAGAAATGGAATAACAATACTTTTTAAGCACATGTTCTTTCAGTTCTTTCACGGAAAGTTCACCTGACTCGATCAGTATTTTGAGGATTAGACTTTCCTCAAGTCGTTTTGAGTTGTTTATTTCTTTAGCAAACAGCTCTAGTAACTTTACTTGTTGTTTTGATAAAGCTGCATTTTCTGTTTTCTCAACTTTTACAATAAAGTTGTAATAGGAATTCGAGTAATCCACGAAAAGGAAAGGATCGCGAGAACCATGCTCAATAAAATCCATCATCATCGGAGTTCGACCTAGCTTGAACTTCAAAAGGTTGTAATCCTTTTTCAAGTCAGTGAACAACTGCATATTGGCAGAGTCAATGGATTTAAAGATTCTTTCTTTGGTGATTTCATCAAAATTGATGGTAGAAGCTCCCGGAATCATTCTACTACCTTCCGTTATTAATTTCCTCAAAGAGTCTTTGTTGTAAGATGTATCACCATACAAAGCGATAGGGATGAGATAATTGTTCTCATAGTTTCCGATGAAATCAATAACCGTCAAATAGCCTTTTCCGTCAACCTTTCTCAAACCTCTTCCCAACTGCTGAATGAAAATAATTGCTGAATCTGTCGGTCGAAGCATGATGATCTGATTGATTTTTGGAATATCAATCCCTTCGTTGAAAATGTCTACCGTGAAGATGTAATCGAGTTTTTCACTCAGATTATCGGTCTCTATTTTTTCAATCGCTCTGGCTCTTTCTTCTTCAGAACTATCGCCTGTCAATGCAATCGTTTTAAATCCTTTTGAATTGAATAACTCAGACAGGTCAACTGCTTCTTTCTTTCTAGAGCAGAAGATCAAACCCCTTGTTATTCCATTGTCACTGCCATAGAATTTGGCCTGCTCAATGATGCGATTAACACGTTCACTTGACACCAAATATCTGAATTCTGATTTTCTATTGACCTCGATGCCGTCAATAGATAAATCGGTAACACCATAATAATGAAACGAACTAAGCATTTCTTCTTCCATTGCTCTACTTAATCTGATTTCATAAGCAATGTTGTGGTCGAAGAGTTGAAATATATCATTGCCATCCGTCCGCTCAGGAGTTGCTGTCATTCCGAGAAGAAACTTTGGCTCAAAGTGCTCAATTAAACGTAAATATGAATCAGCGCCAGATCGATGCGTTTCATCAATTATGATATAATCAAAATGATCTTTCTTGAAGTTGTTTAAGTGGATTGCTTTTGAAATGGTTTGAATAGTGGAAAACACAAAGTCACAATCCAAATTTTGCTCACTACCAGAATACAATCCCATGGTTTTGTCGTTCCCAAAAACACTTTTAAATGAGTTTAGTGAGTCTTTCGCAATGGTCAATCGATGAACTACGAAAAGCAGTTTTTTCGAGTTAAAAGCTTTCGCATCGAATGCTGATAGATAGGTTTTTCCAGTTCCTGTTGCCGAAATGATGAGCGCTTTGGTTTTTCCCTCAGCCCGCAAATTTTTAAGATTTTCCAATGCCTCTATTTGCATAGAATTAGGACTGATTAGCGTTTGAGTTTCAGGTAAGCTTTCAAGTTTGTTTTTTCGAGTTAAAAGAAATTGACTTTGATAAATTTCTTCATAAGTCAAAATATACTTTGTCGTTACGGGCGTTCCTTTTTCAAAATCCGAATGAAACTCTCGTAGTACTTTTTCAACGATGCCACTTTGGTCTAACGCAGAGACTTTGATATTCCACTCCTTATTGGTAGATAAAGCTTGGGCTGTGAGGTTGCTGCTGCCAACAATTAGGTTATAATACTCTTTGCTTTTAAAGATGTATCCTTTAGTATGAGCGTTTCCTGTTGTCGCAATTCTTAGATCTATATTTTTAAACTGTAAAAGTCTTTTTAGCGCTTCGGGCTGGGTAAAGTTTAGATACTGAGAAACTAATATTTTGCCGTTTATTTCTCGTCTTTCGAGCTCTTTTAGTTTATTGATTATAGCCGCAACTCCGCTGGTTGTGACAAACGCAACAGAGATAAGAAACTGATTGCAATTTTCAAGCTCGTGAAGAATAGTTGAAAGCACCTTTTTTGGTGGATTCTTTTGATTAACGAGCAACTCTGGCTGATAATCTAGATTAGATAAAATGGATTTATCTACATAACCCGTTTGCAAGCTCTTATTGAAACTTTGGATTAGGTCATGCATTCGAAACCAATTTGTCTACTATTGGAACATCAGCTTCTGCCCAGTCCAATGCTGTAAGTTCTTTGATTTTCAGCCATTTTTGATCGATATGTTCATGAAGTATAAGTTCTTTCGATTCAACTTCACACTTAAAACTATGCATTGTTAATTCAAAATCTGGGTATTGATGCACAACAGTTAGGTAGAAGGATTTGATTTTTGTTGAAAGATTCAGTTCTTCCAATAATTCGCGATGTAAGGCTTCTTCTTTGGTTTCGCCTTCTTCAATTTTCCCTCCGGGAAATTCAAATTTCTCTGAAATGTAGGGGAGTTTATTTTTGGGTCTTTGAACACAAAGTAATTCATCTTCACAAAAGATAATGCCTGCAACGACTTCAATTTGTTTCATTAAAAACTTTTTTACAAAATTTATTGCGTAACAATCAGATTAATAAGGCTCTAGCTATAAGAGTAGGGAATCGGTATTTTCCGTAACCTTTTTATTATCAAATCTTTAGTGCTTGTGGTTTTTTATTTTATGAAGATGGTTCCTAGTCATAATTCTGAGCTGATATGCGAATTGGTTTCAATAAGCAAGGCAAGAAATACTTTTTCATTTCAAAATTGTTGAGATTCTCAAAAATAGACTTTTCAGGAAAGTATAAAAAGTCTATTTGTGGAGGTTGATATTAAGGAGGTTTCATTGAATTTTACCTTCTACTGCAGCATCAATCTGCCTTAGCGCGGCTTCCTCTCGGGCCTTTGCCAGTAGTGCACATATCTCAAGTTGAGGTTTTGTATGTATGCTTATTGACATGATGCAATATTCCAGAATGGAATACCATATGCCTAAATGGAATATAGCTTGCTTTTGAGATGCTAACTTTTAAGAAATCAGGAATTAACGAGGATTTTGAAGGGAACTGGTTGAAATGGAAGTTATCAACACCCCCACGCAACCCTTTCCTCTTTACCTTCGTCTCATTAGGATGGAGCCTCAATCCTAACCCGGCTCCGGTTAAATCCTTCCTATGAGATCAAAAAATTACTTCCTTATTGTATTGGCTTTTAGTTTTTCGCAAATGCAGGCCCAGTGGTCTGTGGTAGATTCTATTAACAGTGGAAACCTTTACGCCATTCACTTTTTAAATGTAGATACGGGCTTCACCTTTCATGAATTTGGCACCTTACGCAGAACAGCGGATGGCGGCCAAACCTGGGATTCTGTAAATGCCCCTTTCACAGGGTTTGTTTTCGATTTTGCCTTCCCTACCCAAAGTGTGGGCTATGCCGTGGGCGGGGCCTGGTTTCCGTTTGCCAACTATTACTCCAATAGCATTATGAAAACGCTGGATGGTGGCGTTACCTGGGATTCTGTTTTAGGCGATCATACGGGTGGCGTGTTTACGGGCATCCATGCTGTAAGTCCGTTGGAGTACTATGCTACCGGAGACAGGTTTATTCTACACTCTACGGATGGTGGCGCTACTCATCATACGCTAAATCCTTCAGCGGCATTAAACACCAGTTATGGTAAGGTGGAGTTTGCTACGGCCACCACGGGCTATGTATTGGCCGGAGATTATTTGGCTGGCGGTATATATATTTCTAACCTTTTTAAAACTGCAGATGCCGGCCAAAGCTGGCAAAGCGTGTACACGGATACCCTTAAAAATGGTTTGCAGGATTTTATAATCACCCCTACAGGTGAAATATATATAATAGGGGAGAAGGGCTATATAGTAAAGTCGGCCAGCAATGGTACGGGCTGGCAACGGTTGGCCATGGCCGATACATCTCTCTTTTTTAATAGGCTGGCCTTTAGTGATGGAAAGCTGTATGCGATTGGTACCAATCCAAAAACCAGCACTTCGGCATTGTTTAAATCTACCGATGAGGGTATAAACTGGCAGGTGGAAATTTCACATGCTTCTTCATTTGCTTCTTTTATAGACATGAGTTTCCCCTCTGCAGGTACGGGGTATATGATTTCGGGCAGGAAGGTGTATAAAAACACCAGACTTATTTCTTTGGCAGAGGCGGTAAATAGTGGGTTTCAGCTTTATCCTAATCCGGCCTCAGATGTGGTTTCTATTGAATTGCCAACCCCTGGCGCGGCTGAGGTTTTGGTGTACAATAGTCTTGGGCAAAAAGTTATGGCGCTTGCTGCCGATGGAAATTCAGCAGTTGAATTTAATGTAAGCTCTCTTACTGCTGGTATTTATGTTTTAGAGATACAGCAAGGGCGCACAGGCTTCACTAAAAAATTAATAAAGGAGTAGAATCCAACTATAAGCCTCTTTTATTCGTCTCACCAAGTATCAACTCAATCTTAATAGTACTTCGATTAAAATCCCTATTATGAAATCAAAATTTTACTTCTTCGCCTTATTTGTCCTTTTTGTTCTTCAGGGCCAGTCTCAATGGAATCTAATAGATTCCACCACTTTCGTGGGAATCAATTCCATCAATTTTATGAATGCCGATACCGGTTTTGTGCATAGCTCTACCTTACAAATAACGGTGGATGGTGGCCAAAGCTGGGATACGGCCGTTGTGCCCTTTGATGGTTTTATAAATGATATTGACTTTGCCAATGCCAATGTGGGCTATGCCGTAGGTGGGGCCTGGTTTCCTTTTCCCGGCTACTACGCCAATGGCATTATGAAAACAACTGATGGCGGCAATACCTGGGACTCCGTATATGGTAATTTTAAAGGTGGTGTGCTTAAACAAGTAGTGGCACTGAGTGCTAATGAATTTTTTGCGGTAGGTGATTTTGGCATCATGCACTCGCTGGATGGTGGTGCTACTTTAGATACGCCTGTTATTAGTAACCTTCCGCCTATGCTGGAGCGCTACATCTCCATAAAGTTTACCAATGCCACAACGGGCTATATTTTGGGGATGGTGCCCACTTTAATAGGAGAGTCAGTTATCAATATCTACAAAACTGCCGATGGCGGTAAACAGTGGCAAAATATATATGCCGATACTACCATGGGCTATCAATTTGATTTTGTGATGGATGCTGTGGGCAATGGTATGGTAACCGGTGAAAGAGGAAAGATACAAACCACTACCAACGGTGGCCTAAGCTGGCAAACTACAAACCTTACGGATACGGCCTTAGCTTTTTGGCAAGTAAATGTGGTGAATGGATATTTATATGCCATTGGCGATAATGTGGATGATGCCACCAGTGGCGTTTATTACTCTAGCGATTGGGGCCAAAGCTGGCAAAAGCAGTTTTCAATAAATTACTTTACAGCAGGTGTTGTGGATTTGAGCCTTACCAAGGCAGGTGTAGGGTATTTTGCTACCTGGAATAAAGTGTATAAAAACACAAAGGTTATTTCCCTGCCCGAGCCAATGCATACTGGCTTTGAGTTGTACCCCAATCCCGCTAATGATGTTGTTTCCATTAAACTGCCAAACTCTGACGCAGCTGAGGTTTATGTTTACAATAGTGTTGGGCAAAGGGTTATGGAGTTTTCCTCTGGTGGTGAAGCTGTATTGCGTTTTGATGTGAGTTTGCTTAAGCCCGGTTTTTACGTGGTAAACGTGGAGCAGGGTGAGGTAAGTATAACGAAGAAATTTTTGAAGGAATAAGCAAAGGGATATAGGCTTCGATACAGCGCTCGTTCCTCACGCCACTCAGACTGACAGGGACTTTCCTGTCCGTTAGGGGCGGTTATTTTTAGACCTCGAGCAAAAAGTAAAAGTAATTTTTTGTTTTGCTAAAACCGCAGGGCTCTTCCTTTTTAAAATGTTACTCTCTATCGTTCGTGAGCTCGTCCGTTGTCCTCGGTTAATAAAAAGGAAGTAACTCCGATAGCTACCGGGAAAAGCAAAACCACGGTTCATTCTGCATTTCATGCTTATCCCTCATTCTTTCCCGCAATGCTGCGGAACAGGCAGGGATGCAGTTACTCACAGTCTTTTATTTCAGTGGAATTCGTGAGCTCAGCCTTTATGGCATCGGTTCCTTTTGAATGCCTGTTAGTTCTTCAAAAAGTTCGTTGGCTGGCCGCGAGGTTTGTATTTTAGGACCAGCCTATTTCTGTGAGGGTAGAAAACAAGCAAGAGGTTTTCGCTTTAGGAGAAATCCGGAAGTAAAGCGGCTTGGATTTCGGAAGAAAAGTGATTGCGTATGTTTTCAACGAAACAGAAATCAGCCTTGACCTTTTTGGTTCCCCGCCAGACTGACTCTGTCGGGCTGGTTTTTGGGTCACCTGAGCCTTTTTAGGCGAAAGCATGAGCTTGCGAATAACACAAAAACGAACAGGTAAATCTTCGCTCAATCCACAACTTGCATTATTTTCAAATCTTCGAATTTTCAAATTCTTTAAACCTGAGCTGAAGCTCCGTAACATTGGTTACAACTAAACTCGTGTTAATGGTAGAACTTTGAGTAAATCAAAACAAACTACCATGAGAACTTTAGTAACATTAATAGTAAGTGCTGGATTTTTACTTGCAGGTACAGCTTGCAGTAAGGATACCAAGCAAAGTGATAATCCTGCGGTTATAGAGCTTAGCGCGGGCCAAAAGGCACATCTTGTACAGCTGTATGAGGAAGAAAAACTGGCTCATGATCTATATACCGAATTTTATGCAGAGCATAATTACAAGCCTTTTAGCCATCATAGCGAGGCCGAGGCTAAGCACATGGGTTTTGTAGCCGATATTTTAAGCAAGTATGAGTTGCCGATTCCGCAAAATGTAGCTGGTGTATTCAATAATGCAGAGTATCAAAAAGCATATAATGAGTGGTTGCCTAAGGGATTGGCAGATGGTAAGGATGCGCTTTATATAGCTGCCTATATTGAGGAAATGGATATTCTGGACCTTATGAATGCCATAGATAATATTGCCGAAGCGGATGATATTAAGGCACTGTATGAGGAGCTGCTAATGGGTAGTGAAAATCACCTGCGTGCCTATAATAAATTCATTGGGTTAGAACTTGGGCTCACCTACCAACCCCAGATTATGGATCAGGCTTTGTTTGATGCCATAATGGCTGGCGGCAGTGGTAGCCATGGAGGTGGAAAATAATATGGTGGTTTAATAATTAGTGCGGTTTATTGTCGAAGGGCTCCCAGCGGTGGGAGTCCTTTTTTTGTTTTATACAGGTTGTGCAAAATATGTGGCGAGTAAGCCAATAACGAACACAAATATTGTTCTCAATCCGCAAAAACTCTTCCTTTTCATCAGGGGAAACCAACCTGCCTGACGTGACGGGCAGAAAGACTAAGACTCTTTTGGAAAATCCCTCACCATATCCCTACTTTGCAAAGCATCCAAAATATTATGTTATGCCTGAAGTTTCCACAGAAAAATTGGATTTAGCCGCCCAATTTGTAAACTCCACTGCCAGCCACATTTTCCTTACGGGAAAGGCCGGTACTGGTAAAACTACCTTTTTGCATAATCTGGCAAGAGCCACACATAAAAATTTTGTGATAGTGGCGCCCACGGGTATTGCTGCATTAAATGCCAAAGGGGTTACCATTCATTCGCAGTTTCTTTTGCCCTTTGGGTCTTATTTGCCGCAGCCCGCCAATTTAGAAGGTTCGTTACAGGCCAATTTCTACACCCGTAAGGAGCTGGCAAGTCGCCATTCTTTAAACAGCTTACGCAAAAAGGTACTTCGCAATATTGACTTATTGATTATTGATGAGGTGAGTATGCTTCGCGCAGATTTACTGGACGCTATTGATTACAGGCTACGCTCGGTAAAGGGCGATTACGGCCGTCCGTTTGGTGGTGTGCAGTTGCTCATGATTGGCGATTTATACCAGCTGCCGCCTATTGTGAAGGATCATGAATGGAATTACCTGAAGCAGTTTTATGCCAGCCCACACTTTTTTGAAGCTCAGGCTTTACGCGAAGCGGGCTTTACATACATAGAACTCGATAAAATTTTCCGCCAAAGCGATGATAAGTTTATAAATCTCCTAAATGCATTGCGTGATGATCGCTGTACACCTGATGATCTGGATGCATTAAATGAGCATTACAAGGAAGGGTATCAGGCCGAGGAAGGTGTAATTACGCTTACTACTCATAACTATCAGGCAGACAGGTTGAATCGAGAGGCTTTGGATAAACTTGCAGGTCCCTCCTTTTATTACGAGGCTGAGGTGGACAAGGATTTTCCGGAAAACCTGTTTCCGCTGCCACAGAGTTTAGAGCTAAGGGTAGGGGCACAGGTGATGTTTGTGAAGAATGATATCTCTGAAAGTAAATCATTCTACAATGGTAAGCTGGCGCAGGTAAAGGAGCTGAAGGACGATGGCATCTGCGTAAGTATGGAGGGAAATGACAACTATTGGCTGGATCGTCATGAATGGGAAAACAAAAAATATCAGGTAAATCCATCTACCAAAGAGCTGGAGGAGGATGTGATTGGCACCTTCCGTCAATTCCCCATAAGGCTGGCCTGGGCCATTACAGTGCACAAAAGCCAGGGATTAACCTTTGACAAGGCCGTGATAGATGTAGGGCAGGCCTTTGCACCAGGGCAGGTATATGTGGCACTTTCCCGATTGCGGTCGTTGGAGGGATTGGTTTTACGTACCAAAATTTCTGATTCGGTAATTAGCAGCGATGCGCAGGTGATACGCTTTTCTAAAGATCAAAATCAGAGTGATGCCCTGCCAGGGAAGCTGCAGCAGGAGCAAAGCCGCTACCTCAATGAATTGCTCTATCACACTTTTGATTTTAAAAATGTGGAAAAGCAGATTGAATATGTGCAGCAAAAGGTGGCGGGTAAAATGGAGTTTGAGGATGCCGAAATGCAATCGGCTCTTAATAAGCTGCGTGAGACCATTTCTGGCGAAAGCCAAAACACCCTGAAGTTTAGGGGGCAGCTAAGCCGAATGTTGCAAAAACGGGAAATGGAGCCTTTGCGCCAGCGGATTGAAAAGGGGAGCTCTTACTATCTGGACTTCCTGTATAAGCGACTGAAGGAGCTTTTGATACATATAGAGGAGGTAAAGCAGTTTACCCGAACGAAGACCTATGTAAATGCACTGGAGGAAATAGATCAGCTGATTTCTGTACAAATTATGCAGGTGCAAAAGGTTTCGTTTTTGTGCCAGTGCATTATTGAGGGCAAGGAAATTACCAAACAACCGGATTTAACGGCTTCCCGCAAGGCTCATCGGGAAGCGCTGCAAAAAGAGGTGGAGCAATATCTAAAGGACAATCCTAAAAACTTCAGCACCAAAACCGGTCAAAAGCGCAAAAAGAAAAAGGCAAAGGGCGAAACGTACCTTGAAACGTATAAGCTTATAAAAGAGGGGCTAAGCCCGGAAGAAGTAGCGGCAAAACGTGAACTGGCCCTCAGTACCATTGAAGGCCATTTGGCACGAGGCATTAAGGAAGGCGAAATCACCATCGATTCCTTTATCCCCAAAAAGGAAATAGCAGAAATGGCCACGGGATTTACAGGCAATGTA
Organism: Owenweeksia sp.; assembly: GCA_048267305.1. GTDB lineage: Bacteria > Bacteroidota > Bacteroidia > Flavobacteriales > Schleiferiaceae > Owenweeksia. Next base: position 67,216 of record JBLWXT010000015.1, read on the forward strand.
AACCTTACCGAAGTACATGGCAATTTTGGCGGTAAGTATAGCTATGGCAAACTGAGAATGGTACAGGCACATTTACAAAAGGATAAGGAAGGCGAATAGTAAATAGATTCCAGACCGTTGTTTCTGGTGGAGCCAATCCTAACACCACCTTCTGATTTTTTGTCAGCGCCACATTTTCCTGAGGAGTATTGACGGAATTCTATACACTATTCCGGGAATTTTCCATTCAAGATTGAACATCCCGGAGGTTTACGGATTATTATTTCAAACAAATCCTCATTACAATGAACAAGTGGTTTGAGAGCCTTCCGAAAGACATTTGGCCCGTAGCCGTTACGGCTGTAATCATTTATATAGCCATGGTGCTGTTTACCCGAATTGCCGGTAAGCGTAGTTTCTCTAAAATGAGCAGCTTTGATTTTGGAGTCACCATTGCCCTGGGATCTATTGTGGCTTCTGTAATTCTGTCTAAAAGTGTAAGCCTTGTGCAGGGGTTGGTGGGCTTAGCCTCCCTTTATGTTTTACAGATGGTAGTGGCGTTTCTTAGGAGGTTTAAGGCGATACAGGATTTGGTTGACAATCAGCCATTGTTGTTGATGCAGGGACACAATGTATTTGAGGAAAACCTTAAAAAAGCCAGGGTTACGCTATCTGACCTTAAAGGAAAACTGCGCGAAGCCAATGTGTTGCACCGCGATCAGGTAAAGGTGGTAGTGTTTGAATCTACAGGTGATATATCCGTTTTACACGGAAACAGTGAACACACTGAAGTGGAAGACTGGATAATGGAAGGTGTTGAGAATTAAAAAAGGACTCTCGGATTAACCGGGGGTCCTTTTTTTAGAGTAGAGTGAGAGTTTTCAAGTTATGAGTGTACTGAAGTCTTTGAGTGAGAGTGTATTCAGTGCAGAATGACGTTTTTCATTTGTTTCATTCTGCTTTACCAAACATAGGTTGGTTTTAGTCTCTTTTTGTAGGAATTGTTCTCGGGTTGTTCGGTTGGTGTTAGCCAGAGTAAACTTAAATTGAGAAGGATGAAAAAAAAATAGACTTGGTTTCCAGTGATTTGTATACATCTTTTTTAAGCAAAAGTATTTTCAACTTTTTTTCGGGAGTTTTAATCTCCAATGGGCTCAAATTGGAAAACCACTTGTTTAAAGTGTTGAGGACTAATCTATATTTTTTATAAAGGGAAGAAAAGTACAGAGCGTTGCCAATGGACTGGGATAAAGTTGTATCGGGCAAAATATGTAAGTTTTTTCCTTAATTCATAAATCACGGTTTCTTAGCGGTTCCTGTTTTTCATATTTACTTGCTTATTTCTCAAAAAAAAGAGGCCATCTGAAAATCATTTTTCAGATGGCCTCCTAAAGTAAATTACAGATAAATTGTATGCTTAACTAAACTGCTGCTATTGGGTGATGATTAGTTTTTGGCGGAATGTCTGTTCACTATCCAAACCTACAGGGTTTACTGTAGTTTCAATCATATAAGTTCCCTTAGCAAGATGGTTCAGTTGCATTTCAATATTTGGATGTCCTTCGTTTAGGTTTTTTACTTCCTGATGTACAATCCTTCCTTCCAGGCTCATTACCCTCACGGTAGCCTTTGAGGCTATAGGCAAATCAAAATCCAAAATAAACTGCCCGTTATTGGGGTTGGGGTATAGTTCCAGATTGAGGCCTTCTATTGGTTTGGGTTTGTATGTAGAGCTTTTCTTCGTAACCAGGGTATTCTTTTTCAGCGTTAAAACCACGGGTGTATTGCTAATCGGGAAGCTAATCCTACTGCCCGAAGAGCTGCGGGAAGGAAGGGGAGTGATGGTGCCACCTGGTGTTCCGTCAATTTCCAGTGCTGATATTACTGTATAAGGAGTATTAATGGTAAATATTTGACTGGCGTTGTCGGCTTCTGCCACAGGTCGCCATGCTACAATATATTCAGGGTTACCAAGAGAATCTCCATAAGTATATGCCCATGCATTTTCATCTTCCTGTATAGCATTTAAAAAGTAGCTATTTCCAAGGACGTTCTTTATGGTTTCAAAAACATAATATACAGGTCGCTTTTCAGAGCCTGTAATTACCGGTCCTGTGAGTCCGCTTCTGCTGTATACCAAACCACTTTCGTAAGGCAGGTTGGCATAAAAGTACCAGGTAGCCTTATCCACGCCAAGGCGATCCATCATAAAAAGCCCGCGAGCGCCATATATGGCCTGTGCTCTTTCTGTAACACACTCATTTTGCGTGCAATTTTGTCCGGCTCCTGGGGCCCCCCATCCCCATTCAGTTACATGGTACTCCTTACCAGGCATATTGTGATCTCTAAAACGGATATCACAAATCATGGAGCGAAATTGTCCATTAGGATTTTCGGGATAGGTGGAAATTCGTTTTTGAGTAACAGGATCAATCATATAACTATAATGATGACTATTAACTCCGTCTAAATAAGGTGCTTCGGTTTCTGTAAGTCTTTCACCAATAAAGTCGCCACCATGAGTCCACTCACTTCCGGGGTCTGCAGCCTGTAAAGCTCCTGAAAACACTTTCATTGCAGGATCAGCGTCTTTAGCACCACGCGCCATACCGTTAAGTACTGTTCTGTAAAACTCCTTGCTATAATCCCAGGGTTCATTTCCAACTTCCAGGGCAAATACGTTTCCTACACCATAGGTAGGGCCAAAATGCGAGGCAAAGGCATAGCCGATATTATAAGCGGCTGTCCATGGGTCATCCCAGATGTGCTCAGGCTGGCTGCTGTTTAAAAACTGAAGTGTAACCTGAACGTCAAGCCCGGCATCATTCCAAATGTCATATTCCACATCCCAATCTACATATCCAAATCGAAGGCCACCAGGCATATTGTTGTAGTTAGGTGTAAAATCCGGGTCATGAGTGTCCCAACTTAGGTTTTGATAATTACGCCCATAGCTGGCAACATTGCTAAACAGGTAAGCGCCCTGTACAGTATCTCCAATACCATGAGAGCCATAGCCGTGCCCCCATCCTCTTATACCGTTGATTCCCATCATTTCCGCCAATGGTCTTTTAGCCATTTTGGGAGGAGCCATCGGGCCATAAAGGCCATGCTTATCCCTCACATAAAATTCATAAAGCTCAGCTCTGGCATAATCCCTTTCTTTAATAAATATTCTGAGACGGGTGTATCTCGCTGTTTTGTTTGGTTCGGCTTTGTAGCCATATTCAAAATAATGTGTTGGATCAGGCCTGGCTACTGTAGTCCATAAAACGGAATCATTGCTTACCTGAAAGAGCACGGAGTCTATCCATTGTGAGTTGTGAAAACTGGTATAAACCCATCCAATGTCTCTGGGATAGCTAAAATCAGCTACTATATCTTCATACATGGGATACTCTATACCACCTAATTCGAAGACTATAAAATCCTGGCTGCTTTTTAGGCCAATACCTATAAGGGTTTCAGATATTATATAGCGCTCCAGTTTGTAGTGACTGCTTCTATCATTAGCTCCCAGTGATATTGAGTCTCCATTAGGCAAGTATCCTATAATGTCAATAGGTGATATTACGCTGGTTTTTAGTGATATAAGGTGAAAGTGAGTGGGCTTGCTGAAGCTTATTTTCATTCTCCTGTTTCCCTGAGAGGCTGAAATTTGGTCTCCGGTCGTTGGGTCTCCGTCATTCCAGTAATTAAATGTTCCACCATTTGATCTTGTGCTGGATGAAATAAGACTGGCATCCAGCATAAGGTTACGGTCTGTTCTACTGAGGTAGGCAGACGGGAAGGCTGGTGCCGATTTCCAGCCTGTAGTCTCACTTTTATCCATTACATTGGAAATGGGATGGGATTTATTGATGTAAGATGATACAACCTTGATGCTATCCGAGTAAGCGGGCCACAAGCCGGCAAGGGGATCCCAGGCGCTGGGTCTGGTTTTAGCAGTGTCAATGGGTATTTTCTCGTAATCAGTGCCGTAAAATGTTATTTCTGCCAGTTTTCCACGCGAGTAGTTTGAGGCATTTAAGAAGTAGCGTACTCTTAAGTATTTGCCATGTACATCAAAGTTGGTGGCATAGGCGGTGGCGAAATATTTTGTGGGATCAGGACGGGCGATGGTGGTCCATGAGATACTGTCCTCACTGAGGTCAATATGCACAGAGTCTGCAGTGGTACATGCTTTAAAGTCGAGTTCCACGGCCTTTAGCCTTTTAGAGCGCACAAATGTGTAAACTAAGTCTTCATGAGGTATCTCATCCATTGCGCCAATTTCAAACAGCAAAAAGGGCTTTTTGCTTACAAGATTGATGGCAATGCTGTTTTGGTTTACAGGTATGCGTTTCTCACTGTAGTGATCAGAAACGTTATAGGAGCCAATAATTGTTGAATCACCAGTAGCATTGAAACTATAAATGTCAATATCACTTGCAACACTGGCTTTTAGTGCGATAACTGCCAGATGTTTGGGATTGGCCAATGATATTTTATACCAGTATTTATTTCTTCCGGAGTTGATATAAGTGGAAGAAAACACAGAGCCATCCACGCCTGCACTTGTGTTGCTGCTCACTGCAGATGTAATGCTGGAGCTCTTCTGAACTCTACTGATGCTGTTTTTGCTTAATAGCAGATTGCGGTCATCTCTATTAAAGAAATCAGTTGGGAAATAGGCCTCACTTTCCCAAAAGGTATAAGACCGTGCATCATAGGTGAGTGAAATTTTAGCTTTTCCTTTTTCTGAAGTGGCTTTTGCGGATAAGGCAGGAAACTTAAGAGAGTCTAGTGGAGGTTGGGCTGAAAGTCCAGTTGCTAATAAAATTGATAAAACTAGGTTGAAGGTAGTGGGTTTGAGTGAAAACATTTGTGATGAAGATTAAAAAATTTCATCGAGTTGAGTGCGGCAAACATAGGAATTATGATTTTTCTTTCCTGTAGGATAAGTTGGTAATCGTGATTTTTGTGAAAATCAGGTATTTTGTAAACTTTTACAATCAATTAATTATTATTTAACTGATTATCAATTTTTTTGACTCTCTTTTTTTTGTATGGAAAATTCCTTAAGTCGAGGATTATTTGAGTCAATGTTCAAACATGGTGGTTGTAAATCAAGAAGAGCCGGATCAATTATTCCGGCTCTTTTTGGTAAGCAATATTCGGTATTTATTTATAGGTCAACGGAAGTGTCGGAGCGTTGGTTATTAATTTTGGATTATTAACTTTTGATGTTTTACTTTTTCTGAACCAGACGTCAGTGACTTTACATTAATTTTAAGTATGTAAGTACCCATGGGTAAGAAGTTAAATTGCATATCCATAGACTGCTCTCCTGCGGTTACTTTTGCCTTGTGGCTATGAATAATCTTTCCCTCCATATTTACCACACTAATTGACACGTTTGATGTTTCGTCTAACTGAAAGTCGAGCTGAAATAAACCATTACTGGGATTAGGGTAAATATTTACCGCAGGCTCATCTAAAAAGGCAGCGGCATTTGTAGCAGAGTTTTTCCTTACAACGGCAGTGTTGTAGAGTTTATAAACCACGGGCGTGGCAGTAACATTAAAACTAATCTGCGAGCCAGATGTAGTGGGTAGTGAAACGGGCATTCCTCCGGGTGTTCCATCAAGGGAAAATGCGGCTATCACAGGCAATCCTAAATTTACGGTCACCGGTAATGAGCTTGGGTCAGCTTCACTAATGGGTCTCCACGCTACCACATATTCGGGGTTACCCAAATGATCGCCATAGGTGTAAACCCATGCGTTGTCATCTTCTTGAATTGCCTCTATAAAGTAGCTTTTACCAAGCTTGTCTTTAATGGCTTCAAGTACATAAAAGGATAGCTTTTTTTGTGAGCCTTGTGAAACGGGACCTGTAAGGCCACTGCGGCTATAGGAAGATCCTGCCGGTCCTGGAAGATCTGCATAAAAAAACCATGCAGCACCATCCACACCAAGTCGATCCATCATAAACAGGCCGCGAGCGGCATATATGGCCTGTGCTTTTTCTGTTACACACTCACCCAGGGTACAGTCCATGCCAACGGCATCGCAGGCCCATCCCCATTCAGTAACATGGTACTCCTTTCCGGGCATATTGTGGTTTCTAAATCGGATATCACTAATGATATCTCTGAATCCACCCAGAGGGTTTTCGGGGTAGGTTGCAATTTGCTTTTGCGTTTTAGGATTTATCATGTAGCTATAGTGGTGGCTGTTAATTCCATCCAGATAGGGAGCTTCAGATTCGGTAAGTCTTTCACCAATAAAATTGCCGGAGCTGCCCTTCTCCCTTGAGGGATCAGCAGCTTGCAGGGCTCCCGAAAAAACCTTCATCGCGGGGTCGGCAGCCTTGGCACCTTGTGCCATTCCGTTTAGTACGGTGCGGTAAAAGGTTTTGTCATAGTCCCAGGGCTCATTGCCAATTTCAAGGGTTTTTACATTGCCCACACCATAGGTTGGCCCAAAATGTGAAGCAAAGGAATACCCAATATCATAAGCTGCCTTCCAGGGGTTGTTCCAAGTGTTTTCGGGCTGGCTATAGTTTAAAAACTGAAGGCTTACCTGAGTCTCAAGGCCTGCGGCATTCCAAATGTCATATTCTGCATCCCAGTCAACATAACCAAACCGAAGGCTTCCCGGCATTCCTGTATAATCAGGTGTATGGTCAGGGTCGTGCGTATCCCAACTTAGGTTTTGATAATTACGCCCATAGGTTGCTACCTTGCTAAAGAGGTAAGCGCCTTGCACTGTATCTCCAATATCGTGAGATCCATAGCCGTGCCCCCAGCCACGGATTCCGTTTACGCCCATAATATCACCTAAGGGACGGTTGGCTGGCACAGCTGCCGGCATGGGGCCATTTTCACCATTTTTATCTCTTATTGAAAACTCGTAGAGTTCTGCCCGGGCATAGTCTTTTTCTGCAACAAATATTCGCAACCGCGCATACCGGGCTTTGGTTACCGGATAGGTGGAAAGAGCTGACTCAAAATAGGCATTGTTATTAGGGCGAGCAACGGTGCTCCACCTTACCTTATCGTTACTAACATCAAAGTGAACAGAGTCTATCCATTGTGAATTTCTAAAACAGGTAGATACCCAGCCAATATCACGGGCTGATTTGAGGTCTACCATAATATCTTCGTACATCGGGTTTTCTAAACCTGAAATTTCAAATAATTGAAAGCTGGAAGTACTCTTAAGCTCAAGCCTTGTAATCTTGTTGTTTACAGCAAATCGCCTTACACCATAATGGTCTTTTGTAGTATAGGTTCCCAGGTTAGTTGAGTCTCCGTTTTGGAGATATCCCATTATACTAATTGGTGCATTTTTGTTACTGGCTTTTAAGCTTATTAAGTGTAGTTTTTGAGGGTTTTTAAAATTGATTTTCAACCACGAATTACCGGAATTACTGTTTATCTGATCAGCGGTTCCCAAATTGCCATCGATACAATAAGATAAAGGATTAGCACCGGAAGTCGTAGTTGAGGATATATTTTGGGGTGTGAGGAAGATGTTTCGGTCTGCTCGGGTCATGAAGTGAGAGGGAAAAGAAGCGGTAGCACTCCAGCCTGTAGACTCATCATTGTCCTTTAGCATTTCCATACTTGTTTTGCTATTGGAGCTAGAAGCTTCTATGAAGGCATCATCGGTAAATGCAGGCCACAAGCCCGCCATAGGATCCCATTGAAGGGGATTTTTGGTGGCAGGCCCCTTGCCCTTTACATGCTCTTTACCAAAAAATGAAGCTTCAGTCAGCTTGCCGTGCATGTAATTGCCTTTTTTTATAAAAAAGCGAATACGTGCATATTGGCTTTGACTAGTCGCAGTTAGTGGGTAGGTTTTTGGGAAATATTCTCGGGGATTTGCTTTTGCTGTAGTTACCCAGGTTTGACCATCATCACTTAAATCAATGTGAACAGAGTCGGCCGTGGTACAGCCCTTGAATTCCAGTTCTACCGATTTTAGGGTAAAGGGCTTCCCAAAGTCATAGTATAATTCTTCAGTTGCGGCTTCCGAGGATGCACCTATTTCAAACAGTAGAAACGGATTTTGACAAAACAGCTTTATTTTGGAAAAGCTCTTATCAACCTGTATTTTTTTTACACTGTAATGGTCAGCGCGGTGGTATTCTCCGATTTTCACAGAGTCTTTATTATTAAATCCATAAATGCTAATCGTAGTTTTTACACTGGCCTTCAAGGCCATTAAATGTATGTAACGCGGGGTAGCCAAATCTATAGTATACCAATGGCCGGCTCTGATTTCAATTCCGGATTTTAAATTACCGTCAATAGCGGCTTGTCTTAAGCCCTTGGCGGCACTCGAGTTGAGTTGTTTGGTTGGAATTCCCAAAAGGAGGTTTCTGTCGGCACGCTCAAAGAAATTTGAGGGGAAGTCGGGTATGCTTTCCCATTGGGTATGCCGCTGACCATCGTAGGTTTTTGATACCGTTGCCGTGCCCTTTTCGGAAGTGGCTCTTGAGGATATTACGGAAATCAATGCTGAATCAGAGGGAGCTTGCCCTAATGATATTAGTGAAATGCAAAATGTTGCCAGTGAGGCGAGGGTGAGTTTGAGAGTGGAGTTCATGAGGGGTGGCGATTTAAGTATTCATCGATCGGAACAAACATAAACCGTCACCACCGAAAAAATGTAGGAATGCCCACAGTTAGCGTAAATAACACTTTGCTCGTTTCCAACTTATTACAAGCTAAAAACCATTCGTAAACTAGGAGTCAGTATTTTAAGCAGACTGTTTTTTACAGCATAAAAGTGAAAATATTTCCAAATAAAAGTAGAGAGCGCTAAAGGTTACTAAGCCCTTCCTTAGAATGTTGATGATTTATTCTCTTGAACATCAGAGTATCGGTTTTTACCTCTGTTGATTAAACGGCAATGGCCTTCTGTCGTTTGTAAATCAATGATTTGCTTGAATTTTGTAAGGAAATACTGTGATATTGAATTTTGCTTTGCGCAAAGGCTGTGTTATAACTTGCAGGCCGGTTTTTTAATGATCTTTCCAAAAAATCTAAATGCTCTCCTTCAGGAAATTCATCTTTTTGATTTTAGTAATGGTTTTTTAGCCAAACAAACATCAGGGGCAGAATGTATCACCTATTTGGTATGCTGGCCCGAAAGATGGCCGCTTTTTGCGATTTAATAGTGTGTATGATAGAGATTTATCCTGTGTTGAAATAACTATTGCCAGCAGAGAGCTCAAAACATCTTAAGCTTAACTTCCGCGATAAGGGCGCGAAACTGTTTGTGGGAATTTTGAGCTTTGACTAGTAAGGATTTAACATAGCATTGGCTAAACAATTTGGAGCTCCTTTTCATTTAATATGGGAACTAAAGTGTAGCACCATGGCAAAGATGAACGTAGCCCAAAAACTTATTAAAGACCACCTGATTGAAGGTGAGATGAAGCTGGGTACCGAGATTGGTATCAGAATAGATCAGGCTCTTTTACAAGATGCAACCGGAACATTGGTGCAATTGGAGTTGGAGGCTATGGGTTTGAAAAAGGCAAAAACGGAGGTAGCCGTTCAGTATGTGGATCACAACCTTTTACAAACGGATTCCAAAAATGCCGATGACCATCTGTTTTTAAAATCTGCAGCTCAAAAATTCGGACTATGGTTTAGCCGTCCCTGCAACGGAGTAAGCCACCCTGTACACATGGAACGATTCGGGAAACCCGGAAAAACTCTTTTAGGATCGGATAGTCATACCTGCGCTGGTGGATCGCTGGGGATGTTGGCCATTGGTACTGGCGGTCTTGATGTAGCCGCAGCCATTGCTGGTGAACCCTATTTTGTGAAAATGCCTAAAGTGATGGGGGTAAAGCTTACTGGCAAACTCCCTGATTGGGTAAGTGCCAAAGACATTATTCTTGAAATGTTAAGGCGCCATGATGTAAAGGGGGGAGTGGGTAAAATTATTGAATACTACGGCCCCGGCCTTAAGGAGCTTAGTGCTATGGATCGCCACGTTATTGCCAATATGGGTGCCGAATTGGGTGCTACAACAACTGTGTTTCCATCGGATGAAGAAACCAGACGTTTTTTGAAATCTCAGCACCGGGAAGAAGATTGGACTGAGCTCATAGCAGATGAAGGCTGTGAGTATGATGAATACAATGAGATTATACTGGATGATTTAGTGCCTCTTATTGCCAAGCCAACTAGCCCCGGAAACGTAGTGCCGGTGAGTGAAGTTGCCGGAAAGAAAATCAGCCAGTGTGTAATTGGATCTTCGGCCAATCCCGGACTTCGCGACTTTTGGATAGTAGGCGAGATAGTAGGAGGTAAAGATGTGAGCCCGGAAGTTTCGTTAGACATCAATCCTACCTCCAGACAAATCATTCAAAATCTTATTCCATTAAAATCATTTGCTAAGCTGATAACTGCTGGGGCGCGCTTTCACCAAAGTGGCTGTATGGGGTGTATCGGTATGGGGCAGGCGCCAGCTTATGGCAAAATCAGTTTACGAACTATGCCGCGAAATTTTCCTGATCGCTCTGGTACCAAAGATGATCAGGTTTATTTGTGTAGTCCGGAAACGGCTGCTGCTTCTGCACTTATGGGAAAAATTACCGACCCGAGGGATTTGGAAAAGACTCACCATATGAAATATCCGAAGTTTCAGACTCCGGATATTGAAATCATTAATATGGACATGTTACTTGCTCCGCCAGATAATGGTGAAAAAATAGAATTGGTAAAAGGACCTAACATTAAAACGCTTCCTGAGTTAAAACCGCTACAGGACGAAGCCACAGTACCAGTGTTGCTTAAAATGGGTGATAATATTTCTACTGATGAAATACTGAAAGCGGGAGCAGAAGTTCTGCCGCTGAGAAGTAATCTACCTGAAATTAGCAAATATTCTTATTCTGTGATTGACCCTTCCTTTTACGAAAGGGCTATAGGTGCTCAGTCTAATTTTGGCGGACATATAGTAGTGGCAGGAGATAATTACGCTCAAGGGAGTAGCCGTGAACATGCTGCCTTAGCACCAAAGTATTTAGGCCAAGTGGCGGTAATTGCCAAAAGTTACGCCCGTATTGCCTGGCAAAACCTCGCCAATTTTGGTATAGTACCCTTGGAATTTACCGATGCGCTTGATTATGATAAAATACAACAGGGCGATACTGTAAGGTTGAAAAATCTTAGGGAAGGCATTGTGGGAAATAAAAAGATAATTGCCGAAATTTCTAATGCAGATGGCACTGAGGATATCAAGCTAAAGCACAGCCTTAGCCAACGTCAGGTGCAGGTGATTTTAAAAGGCGGGATTATCAATTATTTTAAAGAGAAAGTGGTTTAGGAAGTGTTTTTAATTCCCGCTGCTATCAGCAGGTCTAAACTCCAACTCAGTAACTACGGGATAGTGGTCGCTCAATTCTTCTTTTACCACTTTAAAGTTAAAGGCCCTCAACTCCCGTGAGTGAAATATAAAGTCGATCCTTAGCGGGATGGGGCTTTTTACATAGGTTTTACCAAAGCCATGTCCGCTTTCCATAAAGCTATCTTCCAACTCCAAAGCCATTTGGTGATAAACGTATGATTGTGGTACATCATTAAAATCTCCCGTAAGGATAACAGGATAGGGGCTATCGGCAACAGCTTTCTTTACACTTTCTATTTGAGTGCCCCTGCGTTTAAAGGCTTTATCAAGCGATTTGGCTATAGAGCGCAAGCCCTTCTCCAGTTTTTCCTGCTCCTCTTCTTCGGGATTTTCCAAAAGTTTGTAGTCGGCATCACCCAAGCCTACAGAAGCTAAATGAATATTAATAAACCTGATGGTTTTACCATTCCACTCTACATCGGCTAAATGAAAATTGTGATTGGTGGCAGAGTCTCCTTCAAAGTCTAAAATCTGACTACCGGTAATTGGAAACTTTGAGAATATGGCCGAACCGTATTCCCCGCTTTTGCCCATGCGCCTGTGAACGTACTTAAAACCCAGATTTTTGGGGGCTTCCGGCCATTCCTTTCTGTATTCCTGCAAAAGGAGAACATCGGGATTTTCTATATCTATAAGGTCGTAAATTTTTCGCGGTACCTCTTTGTCACTCAGCCATTCATATTGGTTTTGAAGCCTCACATTAAAGCTCATTACTTTTATGCGCTCTTCGGTGTTAACTACCTTTTTGGTAGAGCCAAAGCGATAGGTGCGAGGTACATGTAAATAGCCAATAGCAATGCAAACGAGGGGCAAAAACACTTTTCGCTTTAAGCGGATAAGCCAGTAAAAAACAAAGGCAATATTTAAGATGAGCAATACCGGATATCCCAAAGCCACAAAAGAGAAAAAAGACAGGGTGCCAGGTGGGATATAATAGGCCAGGTAGGAAATCAGCAGCCCTATGGCGGCAATTAGATTAATGAAATAAAGGAGGCCATCCAATACCGTTTTTCGGGATTCAGCCATCAGTCTTTACCTATTTTAAAGAGGTAATCCTTTTCATCCTTGGTAAGGCTATCGTAGCCGCTACGGTTTATTTTATCAAGGATGTCGTTCATGCGTTGCTGGTTTTTTTCCTTCCTTTCATTAAAATCTGCGGTTTTACGCGCTCTGGAATATACCTTTCTGATTTTTGGCTTTGGCTTAAACCAATTGGCAATGTTGTCCATAAACTTGCTGAAGCCTTCGGTAATGTCATTACCCTTTTTGTATTGAGATACAATCAGGTATCCCAGGGCAGCACCTCCAAGGTGAGCAATATGGCCTCCCATATTATTTCCATCCCCGAGATTTATTAAATCCATCAATAGCAACAGCATGGCCACCCATCTAAACTCAAGGGTAAGCACAAAGAACAAGCGCACGGGATAGCGCGGGGCATAGGTTGCTGCACCAATAAGTATTGCCATTACTCCGGCAGAAGCACCCCTGTTGTTGGAGGTAGCCAACTGTTCCTGAAAACCAGGGAAAATATTGTAGAACAAAACGTAAAGCAGCCCGCCAGCCAGTCCACCAAGCAGGTAAGTGCTCAATAGCTTTCGTCCGCCCATATACTCCATAAATATCCTTCCTGTAAAGAACAGGATAAGCATATTGAACAGGATATGCATAAAGCCTTCATGTAAAAACATATAGGTAATGAGTGTCCAGGGACGGGTAATTAATACAGAGAGATTACTTGGTAAAGCCGTCCATTGAATAAAGTAGAACTCCGGGCTGGCCTGAAACAGATTGCCCACAATTTTTAAGAGGTAGTAAAACAGAAACACTCCGAGGTTGACAAGTATCAATCGGTTTAGTGCATCTCCCTCCCTGAAGGAATTTCGTATATCGTCTCTTATTCCAGACATTATCTAATAGTATCTATCATAGCTGTTTCTTCGCCAGTAGCGGATCAGTAAATATCCAAAAAGCATCCCGCCAAGGTGGGCAAAGTGGGCTACACCATCATTGGTGCCAACTACGCCATTGTACAATTCCAAAGCGCCATAGCCAATTACAAAGTACTTTACCTTAATGGGGATTGCGAAATAAAGATAAACGTATTGGTTTGGAAACATCATTCCAAAAGCCAGGAGAATCCCAAAAACGGCTCCTGAAGCACCTACGGTAGGTGTGTGGTAATGTTGGTAGTAACTTTCAATTACATCCCGGCTCACTATATAGCTCGAATCCCAGCTTCCAGTTTCTATTAACCTGCTCAGGTCTGCAGCAGTAAATCCTGCTGCCTGAAGTTGATTGCCAAGTTCATAAACCTGCCAATAATTTACTCCCAGGTGAAGTAAGGCAGCACCAAGCCCCGTGGCCATATAGTATATCAGGAATCGTTTGCTCCCCCATACGTTTTCAAGTGTGTATCCAAACATCCACAGGGCAAACATATTGAAGAAGATGTGCCCGATTCCACCATGCATAAACATGTGGGTAATAATTTGATGAGGATAAAAATCAGGGGAACCAGGCAGGTAAAGGCCAAATAGTTTTACCAAATTAATATCGCCCGTATTCCCTAATACAATAGTTGCCAAAAAGAAAATACCATTGATGATTAAGAGATTCTTAATCACATCAGGGAGCATCTTAAATCCAGTGGGAGTTTGATACATTAATTAAATGATTTGTCTATGTCGTCTAAATTCAGGTTTACCACTATGGGTTTGCCGTTAAGGCCAACATAAGGCTGTTTGCAGGCAAAAAGTTCGTCCATAAGTTTTCGCATTTCAGCCAAATTTAAAGTTGCCCCTGTTTTTATACATGAAACCTTGGCCAGGCTTTTGGCCAGGCTCTCGTGCGATTGGCTTACTCCTTCAGTTTTGTGGTCCTTCTCGTCCTCCAAAAGTTGTTCCAACACATTTTGAACTCCATTTCCTTCCAGATAAAGCGGAATACCATTTACAATCACTTCATTTTTACCAAATTCATCCAAATCAAAACCTATTTCGCGAAGAGATGGCAGCAGGGTTTTTAGTATTTCAAAATCACCGGAGGTGAAGTTTATATTCTGTGGGAAAAGTAATTGTTGACTTGGAATGTTCTTGTTTTCAAGAGATTGAAAAAGGCGTTCAAACAAAATACGTTCATGAGCCCTTTGCTGGTGAATCATAATCATACCATCACCATGGTTGGTGAAGATGTACTTTCTGCCAATCTGGCTGTACATTTTCTGCCTGTCTTCCAACCCACCCATCTCGAGGCTTTCCTGTTTGGTGTCTTCGGGGCTAATGTCGGGCAGACCTTCATACAGTTGCTCCCAGTTACGACTGTTGCGTAAATCTGTTTGAAAATTTCCTGAACGGAAACTAGCACCACCGCCACCAATAGTCTTTTCGGCAGGCGTTTTTGTGTCAAAGGGATTGAAGCTCGTATCGATGGTTACCCCGGGTGGAGGTACTATTTGTCCTTTTTTAAGAAGGGGTACAAAATCCACATCCGATTCAAAATCAAGCGAAGGCGCAATGTTGTATTGTCCCAGTGCATGTTTTACAGCTGTACGTATAATAGTGTGTATGGCTCGCTCGTCATCAAACTTTATCTCCGTTTTTGTAGGATGTATATTTACATCAATCCTTGCCGGATCAATTTCCAAAAACAGAAAATAGGAGGGGTGGTTACTCTCATTTATTAGTCCTTCAAAGGCATGACAAACGGCCTTGTGGAGATAGCCATTGCGGATATAGCGGTAATTGGCAAAAAAGAATTGCTCGCCACGTGTTTTTTTGCTGAACTCTGGTTTGCAAATAAAGCCGGTGAGTTTTAGAATAGGCGTATTTTCCTCTACCGGTACCAGTTTTTCATTAAACTTATTTCCAAATATGTTTACAATGCGCTGTCTTAAAGATGCGGCAGGTAAATCAAAAAGCTCGCTGTCGTTGTTGGTAAAGGTAAAGTGTATGTCAGGGTGGGCGAGGGCTACACGTTCAAACTCATCTATAATATGGCGAAGTTCTACATTGTTTGATTTGAGGAAATTGCGCCTTGCCGGAATATTAAAGAAGAGGTTTTTAACCTCAATTCTCGATCCTCGCGTCATGTTGCAGTATTCTTGCGAAATTACGCGACTACCTTCCACCCGCAGGTGTATGCCCAGTTCTTCGTTTTCCTTTTTGGTTTTGAGATCAACCTGAGCCACGGCCGCGATGGAAGCCAAAGCCTCTCCACGAAATCCCTTGGTCATAATGGAAAAAATGTCCTCGGCCTTTTCAATTTTGGAGGTGGCATGTCGCTCAAATGCCATACGGGCATCAGTTTCGCTCATTCCGGTGCCATTATCAATTACCTTTAAAAGGGTTTTTCCGGCATCCTTTATTATAAGCTGAATATGGTCTGAACCCGCATCGATGCTATTCTCCATAAGCTCTTTAACAGCTGAGGCGGGGCGTTGTACAACTTCACCGGCAGCAATTTGGTTGGCAACGCTGTCGGGCAAAAGACGAATTACGTCTGACATTAATACGTGATAATTAAGTAGGCAACGAGGAATAAAACAGCCACTATGGCAAATACCCTGATGTTGGAAGCATTTACGCTTCGGCTTCTTTCAGTGCGCCATTTGTCGCGGGCCTTTTCTCTGAAATTTTCAGTTACAAATAGCTCCTTGCCTGATTCGGCATTGCGTTTCATTTCTTCCAACCTTTCCTTACGGGCATCATAGTAGCGAGGCTTAAAGTCGAAGCTTTTTGGCCCGGAATGCTTAAAATATGATGGTAATTTAGGTGCTGACATTACTGTGATTTTGGCAAAGGTATTAATTAAAGTACGTTTTGTTGCTGCGATTAGTATGCCACAATAAAGCTATTAACCTTAGGCTGTGGAATAATAATTGTGTAGATGCACAGTTGACGCATTTAACCGATTACTTTAGCTCAAAATGATGATTGAATATATGAAGCGCAGCTGGAATCACACCCTTACACTATTGGTATTTGCAATTTTTTCCAATGTGCTGATGGCACAGAAAACAAAATCAGTGATACATGAGGGTAACGCAACCTGGGCCGAAGGTAAACTGGCCGCTATGTCTCTGGATGAAAAACTGGGGCAGCTGTTTATGGTTGCCGCCTACTCCAATAAGGGTAAGGGACACGAAGCCGAAATTTTAAGGCTGATAAAAGAGGAGCACATCGGAGGTTTGATATTTTTTCAGGGCGGGCCGTCAAGACAAGCACGCCTTACCAATATTTATCAACAGGGGGCCAAAGTGCCATTGATGGTGGCCATGGACGCTGAGTGGGGGCTTTCTATGCGATTGGACAGTACTTTTAAATTTCCGTGGCCTATGACGGTGGGCGCTACACTGGATAGTAACCTCGCCTACCAAATGGGAAAGGAAATAGCCCTGCATTGCAGGCGTTTGGGGGTGCATATCAATTTTGGACCCGTAGTGGATATCAATACTAATCCTGATAATCCTATTATTAATGCACGTTCTTTCGGAGAGAACCCAGAAATGGTGGCCAAGCTAAGTGCAGCCTATATGCTGGGGATGCAGGATCAGTTGGTGATGGCCAGCGCCAAACACTTCCCCGGACACGGAGATACCGATAGTGATTCGCACAAAACACTGCCTACGGTAGGGCATACTATGGACAGGCTCAATAAAGTTGAGTTGGCACCTTATCAAAAGTTAATAGATGCCGGGTTGGCTTCCATAATGGTGGCGCATCTTAATGTGCCTGCCATGGATAATACAGGTATGCCTTCATCGCTAAGCCCCAAAATCATTACCGATTACCTGCGCAATACGGTGAAGTTTGACGGACTGATCTTTACAGATGCCCTTAATATGAAGGGAGTGGCGGATAAGTATCCTCCGGGTGAAGTAGATGTAAAAGCACTTTTGGCAGGTAATGATATACTTCTCGTTTCGCAGGATGTGGCAACCGCAAAAAAGAAGATTAAGGCAGCCATTGATAATGGAGAACTTACGGTTGCAGATATCGATAAGCATGTGATGCGCATCCTTTTAGCTAAAAGCTGGATGGGCCTTGAGGAAAAGAAGTTTGTAGTGCCTAATAAAATTTTTACAGACCTAAATCCTGAATCATCGGATGTGGTAAACCGCAGAATTTTTGAAAGTGCCACTACAGTGTTGATGAATAAGGAGCAGATTATCCCCGTAAAGGAATTGAAGGGTAAGAAAGTAGCTTGTGTGGTGGCAGGTACGGATGTGGGAACTGAATTTTACCGCATTCTGAAAAAGTATACAGAGGTGGATTTGTTTACTTACACACCGGGCAATGAAAATCAGATTTTAAACAATCTTTCCAAATACGATCTGGTAGTGGCAGGGCTTTATACATCCAATGCTAATCCCTGGAAATCATATAAGTTTTCATCTGACATAAAGAACTTCATAAAAAGGCTCACCCTACAGAATAAAACTATAGTCACTCTTTTTGCCAATGCCTACACTTTGCGATCGTTTCCTGAAGTTACCTCTGCCGATGGTCTGATAGTAGCCTATCAAAATCAGGTGGATGCCGAGAGCGTTGCAGCCCAAATAATTTTTGGAGCAATGGGCGCAAAAGGTCGCTTGCCGGTAAGTGCCAGTGCACTTTTTAGCGCAGGTTTTGGTTTTGATACAGAAGCTCTGGGCCGGTTAGGGTATGGATATCCCGGAGAGGTGGGTATCAATAAAAAGGAAATCGATAAGATTGATATCCTCGTTCAGGAAGCTATTAGAGAAAGGGCCACACCAGGCTGCCAGGTAATAGTGGCCCGAAAGGGAAAAGTGATTTTTGACAAGTCCTATGGCTATCAAACCTATGCTAAAAGTGATCCTATAGTGGATGACGACCTATATGACCTGGCCTCTATTACCAAAATGGCAGCCACCCTCCCTGTTATTATTAAGCTTGTGGAAGAAGGTAAGTTGGATTTAGATAAAACCCTTGGGGATTACCTTCCCGAGCTAAAGGGGTCAAACAAGGAAAATCTAGTGATAAGAGAAGTGTTGGCACATCAGGCAAGGCTTACTCCCTGGATTCCATTTTATCTGGAAACCCTAAACAGTGGTGTGCAGAAGGATGAATACTATTCTAAGATTCGTGATTTTAACTACCCCTACTGTGTGGCCGATGGTACTTTTGCCTGTCGTACCATGAAGGATACCGTGATGGACCGCATTATCCGCTCTAAGCTACTTCCTAAAAAAGAATATAAGTACAGCGATCTGGGCTACTACTTTTTTATGGAAATAATTGAAAGAATAGAAGGTAAACCGCTGAACGAGTTTGCAGATGAGTGGCTTTACTCCAGTTTGGGTGCTGCTACCATGACGTACAAACCTCTTGAGAAATTTCCTGAAGATCGTATTGTGCCTACAGAAAGGGATAATGCCTTTAGAAAACAGGAGCTAAGAGGCTATGTGCACGATCAGGGAGCAGCCATGGTTGGCGGAGTAGCGGGGCATGCCGGACTTTTTAGTAATGCCAACGATTTGGCCAAGCTCATGCAAATGTTTTTGAATGGAGGAAGCTATGGTGGCACTACTTTTTTTGACTCTATCACATTAAAGGAATTTACGCGTTGTCAGTTTTGCGATACTGATAACAGAAGAGGCATTGGTTTTGATAAACCCCAGCTTGAAGGAGCCGGGCCTACCTGTGGATGTGTTTCGCCATTAAGCTATGGACATACAGGTTTTACAGGTACTATTGCATGGGCAGATCCTGATGAGGAAATTGTGTACATATTTCTGAGTAACCGGGTACATCCTGATGCTGAAAACAGAAAGCTTTTGTCGCTTTCAACAAGAACGAGAATTCAAAAAGTGATATATAATTCAATAACCGATGACAGTGAGAACTCTGGTACTAAGCTTAGCAGTGTTATTAAGCACTAATGCCATTTCGCAGGAAGCAACTACAGAAAAAAAGGAAGGTACAATTGTAGAATACCACAGTAACGGGATAATTAAGTCCATTACCGAATATAAAGACGGTAAAAAGAGTGGAATAGCCGTAGTGATGGGGCAACGTGGTGACCTTGGCCTCGAAGAACACTATGAAAATGGCCAGTTGAATGGACCATGGAAAAAATATGGTGGTTTTGGAAAGCTCCTGGAAGAAGGAACTTATGTAGATGGTAAAATTGATGGCGTGTTTAGACGCTATTACGATAACGAAAAGATACAGGAAGAAGCTAATTACTCTCAGGGTATTAAGAACGGTAAAAGTGTATGGTATTATAAAAATGGTAATCCGGTAACGGAATACAATTATTTGATGGGACAGCTGGAAGGAGAGGCCAAAACCTTTTACAATGATGGCGCCATCAAGTCTATCTTTACCTACAAGAAGAATATGCGCGATGGAGAATATAAGGAATTTTACGAGGACGGAACCATAAAGGAAACCGGTAGTTATAAAAAGGGTGAGAAAAAAGGTAAATGGACTTTTTATAAGGAAGATGGTACCGTAGAAAAAACGGAATCTTTCTGATCTCAATTACATTCAATAAAAAAATAAGCACTTGAATATAGGTATTGTTTGCTATCCCACTTTTGGAGGTAGTGGAGTATTAGCAACAGAGCTGGGTAAGTATCTGGCAAAAACGGGGCATAAGGTTCATTTTATAACTTATAGCCAGCCCGTACGTCTGGATATTTTGGAAACCAACATCTACTATCACGAGGTAAATGTGCATGACTATCCACTGTTTCAGTATCAGCCCTATGAGCTGGCACTTTCCAGTAAAATGGTGAGCGTTGTGTTAAAGTATAAGCTCGATATTCTTCATGTGCATTATGCCATTCCTCATGCGTATGCCGCCTATATGGCCAAGCAAATACTAAAGGAAAAGGATATTCATATCCCTGTTATCACCACACTTCATGGTACCGATATTACCCTTGTGGGAAAAAATCCCAGTTATAAGGAGGCAGTTACGTTTAGTATCAATAATTCGGATGTGGTGACTTCGGTTTCGGAGAGCCTCAAAAGGGATACTTTAGAGTTATTTGACATAAGGCGCCATATTGAGGTGATTCACAACTTTGTGGATTTAAGTCTTTACAATCCTGAAGATGATTGCCGCAACAACTTTGCGGAGGAAGGGCAGAAGATAATTACCCACATTTCCAATTTCCGAAAGGTGAAAAGGATAAATAATGTGATTGACATCTTTTACAGAATACAACAGGAAGTTGATGCCGTGCTTTTAATGATAGGCGAGGGCCCCGAAAAGGAACGCTCGCGCCAACAAGCTGCTGAACTGGGTATTTTAGATAAAATCCGATACCTGGGTAAAACCTCTGAAATTGAACGTGTGCTTTGCATGTCAGATTTGTTCCTGCTCCCATCAGAAAAGGAAAGCTTTGGACTTTCGGCTCTTGAAGCAATGGCTGCCGGAGTGCCGGTGGTGTCATCCAACACTGGTGGACTTACCGAAGTAAACATTCATGGTGTAACAGGCTTTACAGCCGATGTGGGCGATGTGGAGGGTATGGCACGATCAGCTATAGAACTGCTCAAAGATCAGGATCGGTGTTATGATTTTAGTAAAAATGCCAGAGCGCAGGCAGAGAAGTTTTCATTGGAAATTGTAGGGCCAAAATATTTGGATTTATACAAGGAAGCCTTGGCTAAATCAAATTAGCGTATTGAGTTACTCCGCGTTTTTCTGCATTCATTGCAATTTTGCGTTGAAGCAACTTTAAGCCTATGAAGAAAATAACCGTACAAAGATTAGGCACCGCCAACTACCTCCGTAAAATTGCAGTTTACTGTGATAACAAAAAACTCGGAACCGTTGGCTTTGCGACCCGTAAAGACTTTGAAATACCAAAAACTTCCCGGCAGGTTTATGCCAGATTAGACTGGTGCACAAGCCGCCCTATTCCACTGGACACCACTGCAAACGATGAGGTGCTTTACATAGAGTGTTCTGGCTCCATAAAAAATGCCTTTTTCAATTCCGAGCAATATTTGAGTCTCCATAAAGTGGAGCGCAAGGATTTACCATCTGATGCTGACCTTTATGCCTTCAAATCCAATTTTAGAAAAGTAGCCTTAACTACAGGGTTGGTACTTGCTTTTCTGGCACTAGTAGCCTTGTACTCCGTTTATGTAGCCATTGATGAACAGGCTCCGTTATGGTACTTAATTACCGCCTTGGCAGGATATAATATTTGGAGAATCAGCAGGGGAGTGAGGAAGAGATTGAAAGGGGAGGTGGAGTGAGGGTTTAGGATTTGAAGATTCGATGATTTGAAGATTCGATGATTTGAAAATTTTAAGGTTATGAAGAAAGCATTGGTTTTGGTATTTTTCAGTATTTTCTTGCTTAGCTGTAGTGAGTCAATTTCGAGACTAGGTACGTTTTGTGAAAATGAGCAAGCTCTCTTTTCAGATACCAGCGCCTCCGTCCATTTTGACTTCCTGTTAAATGAAGAAAATCAGTTTTTAAGCTTCCAAAAGCAGACTGATTTTGATTTGTGTAACCGCTTTGAACGACTTAATGGAATATTTCAAATAGAGGGTCAGGATGTAGAAGTGAGTATAGTGTCGGAGGGTTATTGTAAAGAAAGTAATACTGAAATGCCCATAATACACCGATCCAATTTCGTAGGTATTCTTATCAACAAGAAAGGAGAAGTATTGATTGATTATGAAAAAGTACACTTCGATAGTGTGCCTCGTGAGGTCGTAAAGTACTTGCACTATTACCTTATAAAGGACGGTTTCCGCAATACAGTCTATTTTAACCTAACATGGCTTGAGGAAACACCATTGAATCTGAGAAAGCAGGTCTTTGTTAGCGTTTTAAGAGGTTATCTGCAGTTTGTAAATGGACTAGCGATGGATAATTTTAACAAAGAAATTTGCGAGCTTGAACCAAGGCAGTTGATTTGGCTCAAAGAAAACTTTCAAATGGCCTTTTGGAATAGTCGTATGGTACTTCTGGATGTTGAAGATATTGATATATTGGAGAAAATGTCAAGAGAGTTGGACAGTATTGATTCAGATTAATTTTACTCCAATTGGCCTGTTCTACCCCCCAACTCTCTTCACCTTATACCCCTTGTTCTTCAAAAAGTCCATGGCTTTATCGCGGGAGTTTCCCTGAATGATGATTTCTCCATCCTTTACACTGCCGCCTGTGGCACAGTGGTTTTTAAGCGCTTTGGCCAAATCCTTTAAATCGTCTTCGGGGCCTTCAAATCCTTTAATGATTACCGCTGTTTTTCCACCACGGCCTTTCTTCTCCAGATGTGCTTCCAGCTGTTGTTCGCTTGGGTCAACGCTTTCCCTTTGATTTTCCTCACCCTCATCAAAGCTATCGCTGGTGCTATATACAAACCCTCCCAAATCCGAGAGGCTGTTTAGTTTTTTTCCTTTTGCCATTTTTTAATTAGAATCTTAAATCCGTTTTAGTGACCCTCCAAGCCCCCCCTCAAAGGGGGATTCGCTACCGAAAGTTATTTTGAAGAAATTTGTTAGGTATCGCCATTCTCCCCTTGAGGGGAGTTAGAGGGGTGATTGGGAAAGAAAAAAGTTAGAAGTTGACGATTTGACACCTATAACTTTTAACTTTCTATCCCGCTACTTCTTCAATCCAATCTCTGCCAATCTTTCATTCAGGTATTCACCAGCGGATATATCCTCATAGTGTTTTGGATTGTTTTCATCAATACATTCCTTTAGGCAATCCAAACGCATTTCAGAACGTGGATGTAAAAAGAAAGGGATCGAGAAACGGGATTGTCCCCATTTTTCCTTTGGTGGATTAATCACACGGTGGGTGGTGCTGCGAAGTTTGTTGTTGGTAAGGCGTTGAAGCATATCGCCAACATTCACTACAATCTGCTCAGGCAAGGCTGTTACATTTACCCATTCCTTCTTTTTACTGAGTACTTGAAGACCTTCAGCACTGGCACCCATTAAAAGGGTTATGAGGTTTATATCCTCATGCTCGGCTGCGCGAACGGCATCCTTTGGTTCGTCAGTAATAGGCGGGTAGTGGATAGGGCGGAGGATGCTGTTGCCATTATGGATTTTATCGTCAAAATAGTTTTCATCCAAACCAAGATAAAGAGCAATGGCACGGAGCATATTGCGTCCGGCAGTTTCCAGAGTTTGGTATACTTCCTTTCCAATGCGGTTAAAATCAGAAAGCTCCATCACCTCTACATTGTCCGGGTATTCCTTTTCAATGGGATCGTTGTCTTCCACATATTGGCCAAAGTGCCAAAATTCCTTGAGATCGCCTGTATTGCGACCTTTGGCGTGCTCTTTACCAAAAGAGGTATAGCCGCGCTGGCCCGCCAATCCTTCAATTTCATACTTCTTTTTTACATCTTCCGGAAGGTTGAAAAATGCCTGTACCTGCTGATAAAGCCTGGCTGACTTTTCATCGCTAAGGCCATGATTTTTAACAGCTACGAAGCCAATTTCCTCGTAGGCTTGCCCCAGTTTTTGCACAAAGGCCTTCTTCGTTTCAGGGTTGCCTGAGGTAAAATCACTCAGGTCTATGGAGGGAATATTCTGCATTGAGTTCATCCAAAAATACTTTGGGTGCTAAGATATTCAATGCTTTTGGCATAACCTTAAAGTGAATCTTCTTTCCCAATATAAATGGTTCACCGTCCAGATGAATCATCTTCGATTTTTGTTTGAGTTTAAACTCAGCAGTTTTAAAAACATCCATGTATTTGGAGTGCTCAATGTTTTTGCTAAAAAGCTGGTATGCCACCATGGGCGCGGCTACAGTGTGAAATTTATTTAGAATGCAAACATCCATAAGGCCATCGTCTAGCTGGGCATTGGGCGCTATCCAGGCATTGTTGCCAAACTGCGAACCATTGGCAATGGAAATCAAAAGTGCCTTCCTTTTAAATTCGCCCTCCTCGGTTTTGATTTTATATTTCCTGGGCTTGTATCTAAACCATTGACGAATCACATTATAAATATAGGAGCCAAATCCACGGGTATCCATTTTTGCAAATTCATGAGCTATTTTGGCATCATAGCCCACTCCGGCCACATTAAAAAAGGGTACTCCATTGGCAGTACATACATCAATTTTCATTGGAGTGCTTTCATTCAGCGCAAGCAAAGCCCTGGCAGAATTAGTGGATATTTGAAGGTGCCGGCCAAGGCCATTACCAGATCCAATGGGGATAATGCCTAATGCGGTATTGCTGTTTATCAGTCCTGCCGCAGTTTCGTTTACGGTACCATCACCTCCAATGGCCACCACCACATCAAAGCCGTCATTTGCTGCCGCCTGTGCCAAATCAGTAGCATGTGATGGGCCAATAGTAAACTCAATGCTGTAGTCAAAAATTTCCTCATTAATATGGCGCTCAATAAGCTTCTCAATAAAAGCTTTGTTGCGCGTTCCGCTTACAGGGTTGATAATGATGAGTGTACGTTTCCGCTTCATATTTGCAAAAGTATCCCTTGTGGTGTTAAGCAAGCGTTATATAAAAAGGTAATTTAGTCGCCCTATTTACAAACCCGTTTTAGATGCGTTTCAATAAAAAAGGCTTTAGCAACGAACAGCTTTTAGAGATATATAAACAACTCCTCAAACCCCGCCTTATTGAAGATAAGATGTTGATTTCCCTCCGTCAGGGGCGGATTTCCAAGTGGTTTTCCGGTTATGGACAGGAGGCTATTTCAGTAGGAGCAACCATGGCTCTACACAGTGATGAGTATGTTTTACCCATGCACCGAAACCTCGGAATTTTCACAAGCCGTGGAGTGCCTTTATACAACCTCTTTTCACAGTTTCAGGGTAAGATGGATGGGTACACCAAAGGGCGTGACCGTTCCTTTCACTTTGGCAGTAAGGAGCACAAGCTTGTTGGGATGATATCTCACCTGGGGCCCCAAATGGGTATTGCTGATGGTATTGCCCTTGCCGGGAAGTTATCCGGTGAAAAACGAGCCACCCTGGTAATAACAGGAGATGGTGGTGCCAGTCAGGGGGATTTTCACGAAGCGCTGAACGTGGCTGCCGTGTGGAAGTTGCCGGTTATCTTCTTAGTGGAGAATAATCAGTGGGGACTTTCTACCCCAAGTAATGAGCAGTTTAGCTTTCAAAGTTTTGTATATAAAGCTATTGGATATGGAATAAAGGCCAAAAGTGTAGATGGCAACAATGTGTTGGACGTTTATAATGCCGTTTCTGATATTGCTGAGGAAATCCGCGAAAAGCCCGGTGCCTATATTTTGGAGTGCAATACCTTTAGGATGCGCGGGCATGAAGAGGCTAGTGGAACAAAATATTACCCCGAAGGCCTTCAGGAAAAGTGGGCGAAGAAAGATCCTGTGGAAAACTATAGAGCCTTTTTAATTGAAAAGGGTATTCTCCTGCCAAAGGATAATGATGCTTTAACGGCTTCCCTGAAAAAGGAAATTGACGAAGCATTTGAAAAGGCGCTACACGCAGCAGACGTAGTTTTTGATGAGCAAACTGAAAAAACCGACCTCTTTTACCAAAAGGAAATTGACTTTGTTGAACCTTCAGGGGAAACCAAAGACCTGCGTTTAGTGGATGCTATACGGGATGGGTTGCAGCAGGGCATGCGCAGGCATAAAAACCTCGTATTAATGGGGCAGGACATTGCCGAATATGGCGGTGTATTTAAGGTTACTGATGGTTTTGTTCAGGAATTTGGAAAAGACAGAGTGCGCAATACGCCACTTTGTGAAGCGGCCATTGTGGGTACTTCACTAGGGCTTTCCATTGGTGGTTATAAGGCGGTAATGGAAATGCAATTTGCCGATTTTGTTACCGAAGGTTTTAATCAGATTGTAAACAACCTCGCTAAAATTCACTGGCGCTGGGGGCAAAATGCCGATGTGGTAATCCGTATGCCAACTGGTGCCGGAGTAGGAGCAGGGCCTTTTCACTCCCAAAGCAATGAAGCATGGTTTACACATACAGCCGGACTAAAGGTGGTTTACCCCGCTTTCCCGGAAGATGCCAAGGGACTTTTACTTTCGGCTATTGAAGATCCCAACCCGGTTATGTTTTTTGAGCATAAGGCGCTTTACCGCAGTATTTCAGCATCTGTACCTGAGGGCTACTACAATTTGCCTTTCGGGAAGGCTAATTTGCTTAAGGAAGGAGAACAGCTATCCATCATTACTTATGGTATGGGCGTGCATTGGGCTTTAGAATATTTAGCGGCTCACCCCGAAGTTTCTACTGATCTTATTGACCTGAGAACCCTTTCGCCATTAGATACTGAAACGATTTTTACTTCTGTAAAGAAAACAGGGAAGGCCATTGTACTTCAGGAGGATGTGATGTTTGGCGGAATTGCCTCAGACATCTCCAGCTTAATTATGGAAAATTGCTTTAGGGAACTTGATGCCCCTGTAAAGCGTGTGGCGAGTTTGGATATTCCTGTGCCATTCGCTAAAAATCTGGAGGCTGGATATTTACCAAAAGCCCGTTTTGCCGAGGCTGTGGAGGAGTTGTTGGGCTATTGATTTGGGCCACGAAGACACTAAGGCACAAAGGTTTTTCACTTGGTAGGAAAACTAACTCCTGTCACACTGAGCACTTCGTCAGGCTCAGTACAGGCTTAAGTCGAAGGGCAATCCGGACTTAATCCAAACAATACTTATCACCCCCCAGCCCCCCTCAAGGGGGGATTTGGCCAGTGTATAATTTCCTAAATCCATATCAATAATAGTTTTGGGCTCTTTCTATCGAAACGAAATTTGGCAATAGTGCCTCTCCGCAGCGCATCCCCCCTTGAGGGGGGCGAAGGGGGGTGAAGTCAAGAATCTCACTTATGCGCCCTCGGATGAAATTGAAGCAACGTATCCCTCAAATAGGTCTGGTCTAAGTGGGTGTAAATTTCGGTAGTGGTAATACTCTCGTGTCCCAGCATTTCCTGCACGGCACGCAAGTCTGCACCGCCCTCCACCAAATGTGTGGCAAAGCTGTGGCGAAACGTATGCGGACTTACCTTCTTCTTAATTCCTGCCTTGGTGGTAAGCGTTCTTATAATGTGGAAAATCATGGCCCGCGTCAGCTTTTTACCCCTGCGATTTAAAAATAGGAAATCTTCATTTCCCTTTACAATCGCTTGATGAACGCGAATCTCCTCTCTGTAAATCCCAATATATTTAATGGCCAGTTTGTTTATAGGCACCAGCCGCTCCTTATCGCCCTTTCCGGTTACCCGTATGATGGATTCCTTAAAAAACAAGTCAGAGATGCGGAGGTCGGTTAATTCGGAAACGCGTAACCCACAGCCATAAAGGGTTTCCAGTATTGCACGATTTCGATGACCTTCATCCTTTCCCATATCCACAGCATCAATTATGGCCGTTACTTCATCTATAGATAAAAAATCAGGCAGTTTACGGCCCACTTTCGGGCTTTCCAGCAATTCACTGGGGTCTATGGTGATCAGCTCTTCCAGCGTAAGAAACTTATAAAAAGAGCGAAGAGCGGAAATGAGGCGTGCTTGCGAACGGGCACTGATACCCTCTGCAGCCATTTCGGCAATAAAGCCCTCCAAATCTTTTAGTGAAAGCTTTAGCGGATTGGGTTTTGATTCTTCAAAATGAAGGGCAGCCTTTTTCAAATCCCGCTGATAGGAAGAAACGGTGTTTTTGGCCATAGCACGCTCCAGGCGCATATAGTTGCTAAAATCTTTTATGGCGATAGCCCAGTTCATTTATTCAGATAATTTGCAATGGTTCAAAGTAAGTAAGAAGGTTGGCGCCAAAAGGCTGTTGTTGTTTAGATTTGCTAACAGAAGACTGTGATACTTTTCATGTTCTTTTGGCTTAACCCAAAAGGAACCAAAAGGTCAAGGCTTACAAGAAATTAATATCCAGTTTCTTATTTATCCCAAGTTCGGTCGGGTGATCTCCTCATTTCTTCGGAGCTTCCCGATCTCCCTAAGGATAAATTTCAACCTGAAAATTAATTTTTTGAATGCCGGACTGGGCCTGTTGGAAAAGGCAATGCAAAATTGAAAGTGAGATCTTTATTGCTCTGGCTCTAGTTGCAATTAATAGATTTACCTAGTAAAATTGCCACTGTCTAAATTCTAATTACTAAAATCTAACTACTCCCCAATGCGCATCGCAATAATAAACGGCCCTAACCTAAACCTGCTAGGCACCCGCCAGCCCGAAATTTACGGGAGCCAAACCTTTGAGCAGTATTTAGAAAAACTTAGAAGTGAATATGCCAACATTGAAGTGAGCTACTTTCAGAGCAATGTAGAAGGGGAGTTGGTTAACGCTATCCAAAAAATGGAAGCGGAGTGTGATGGGATTATATTAAATGCTGCCGCTTATACCCATACCTCAGTGGCTATTGGTGATGCTGTGGCTGCTGTTTCCGTACCGGTGATTGAAGTACATATCTCTAATGTCCAGGCTCGTGAAAGTTTTAGACATCATTCGTATATCGCAAAACATACAGTAGGGGTTATCTCTGGTTTTGGGTTGGATGGGTATAGGCTGGCGTTGGAATCTTTAATTGGCAATTGAGAAAGTTTTTTAAGGTCAATCTGTGAATTACTAATTCTTTCTATTGTCGACTGTTACTCGAAATTTAAAGTCAGTATCTAACATTTTTCCGTTTCTATCAATTTGATAGAGATAGTCTGTGCAAGTGGGGTCTTCTCCCTCTACTGTGACATGCTGAAAAATATTTGTTATTGTTCTAATTACAAGTTTATCAGTTTCAATTATGTTATCAACATTGGTTTGGTTGAGGGTAACAATACTGTCTTTGATTGAATATGATCCGTAAAAAAAGGCTTCACCAAGTCCACTGCCATTTGCCATAATGTAACTTCCATTTTCTTTTAGATCAATGGAGAAACCGTTGTAGCCACCGTCATAAAAGGCACGTATTAATGTAGCTGAATTCATTTTGCGATCTTGATAGAGGTATAACCCTAAAATTGTCGTTATGAATAATACTCCAATTAAAGAGGGTAAATAGCTCGAGAAGGTTTTCGATTCTTTAAATTCTTGTGAGTCCTTTCCAATATTCCAGATAAAAACTAAAATTCCGATTATGCCAATAAATAGAAAAATCAATCCATCAAATATGAAGTAGTCAAAGGCTGATATGTACAGCTTATAAGTAAACCAACCTCCGAAAATGAGCATTGGGATTGTTCTCCATATTTTATTGTTTGTATTCAATTTTTCGATTAGTCTTTTAAAGTTCAGGTTATAATCATTGTGGTATTTCGCTAAAATGATAAATCTTTCCCTACTGACCAACATGGCATTAAGGTTTGCTGTTTCATAGGGGTTAGTAACTCTCAAAAAGTGAAAGTGGGGATTAAAAATTTTAAAGAGCCTGTTTTGGAGATAATTGGGCATTGGCTTTAAATATGGTGTATCATGTACCACATAATGGTGATATGTACCAAAAAATCAAAAAACGGTACACATTAAAATACCCCTATGATAAATAGGTCGATAGTAAAAATCTACAAAATTTACCCTCGTTCCTTTCACGAATGAAAGTGTAACCCTTGTTAAGAAGCGCTAATTGTGTCTAATCACTAGGTGGTCAAAATCTGAACCCCTTATAATCTTTTCTATTTCTTCAGTGGGATTGAGTATGAGTATAGTTCTTCCGCTTTGATCAATTTGGTTAAGGAAGACGATAATTTCTGAGCTGGTGCTAAGGTTGCGGTACACTCCACTAAAATAAATTGAAACAGTATCTCGTGGTATAGAACGTACCAATCGGTAGAAATCTATTAACTCTACAAATTGCTTAGCTACATTGAGTTTTCCAAAAACACAAATAGTAGCGGTATCCTTTTGGTAATAACTGAACTCTTCGTCAAATTGACCATACAACTTCTCCAAGTATGCTAAGTTATCCACACCTTCAAAAATCAATTCGAAAAGTTCTCTAACGAATCTGGAGTCCTTGCTCTTGGGATGAGGATCTTTAAATTCAAAAAGCTGAACTGAATCATTTAGAATGTATTTGCCACTCACCTTCGTGGGGTGCACACTCAAATTCATTTTGTGACTTGTGATTATTGTATCACCGTCAATTATATCGGCACAAAAGCCTGGTGGAATGCTATAGTCTTGAAGGGTGAATTTATAATCCTTAAGAAACGTATTGAACTTTTGCAGTTGAAAATCAGGAATTGCCATTTCTTCAACCTCAGTTAGGACACTATCCTTGCTGATACGAATACGAAATGACAGAGAACCATCTTTTATTACAAGTTGAGAAGGGAGAATAAAGGCTTGGCTGAAGTTTACACTTAGCTCATCACTCTGACCTTTGCTTAGCAATCCAAAGAATATTAGAATTAATGCAAAGACTTTATTCATTAGTTAAGCTTACTATATGCTATTTGTTGAAATCCTTTAACTCACTAAACTTCTTCTTCTTCTTCCCCAAATAAAATGCCTTTACCACACTTCCTTTGTAAACGCCTTCCAATTGGTTTAGTGGCTTTGCGGGCTGTCCAATCTTTTTCCGCGCCAGCGAATTAAAGCGGGCATAAAAGTGAAAGTGCGCCTTGAGGATGGCACCTACATGGGAGAACTTCCCGCCAAGGATAAACTTAATGCCAGCAACGCCATCCAATACCAGGCGAGCCATTATCTTGGCGAAAGCCTCACCGCTAGGCAGATTTAAAAACATTATGATAAGGCTGTTCCTAAAATTGAGGTAGGTCTTTTGTGAAGAGAGTTTATTAAGAGTGCCACCACCTAAATGATAAACGGTAGAAGCTGGTTCGCAACCCACTTCAAAACCTCTGAGTTGCATGCGCCAACATAGGTCTATTTCCTCCATGTGGGCAAACAGGCTTTCATCCAGTCCACCGGCCTGCTTATACTTTTCCTGATCTACCATAAGGCAGGCACCTGAGGCCCAAAATACCTTTTGATACGAATCGTATTGTCCGTTATCAATTTCCAAATCATCAAATAAACGGCCACGGCAAAAGGGATAACCAAGGGTGTCAATATACCCGCCAGCCGCTCCGGCATATTCAAATCGTTCGCGGTTGTTAAGGTCTTTAATTTTTGGTTGAAGGGCGGCCAGTTTTGGGTTTTGCTCAAATTGCTGAAGTAAAGGCTGTAGCCAGTTTTCGGTTACTTCCACATCAGAATTTAGCAGTACTGCATAAGGTTCTGTAATGTATTCCAAGCCTTTGTTGTACCCGCCTGCATAACCGTGGTTTTCGTCCAACTCTATTACCGTAACCGTTGGAAATTCATGCGCCAATAGTTCCAGACTGTCATCATCCGAGTTGTTATCAATCACATACACATGCCCCAACTCTTCGGAATATTCCAACACGGAAGGCAGGAAACGTTTTAGTAAATCACGGCCATTCCAGTTGAGGATGGCTACGGCTATTTTTTTAGGTATATCAGGCATATTTCCATCTTCTGTGGCTCCATAGCCAATCCTCAGGTTTCTTTTGAATTACTTTTTCCAGCGCTCTAACGTGGGTGTCGGTAACTTCATATTGAGCGGTGTTTTGAACATCTTCAAAAAGCAACTCGGCAGTTACTTCGTAGTAACCTCTCTTTATCCTTTGTATATCAATAAACACAACGCCTAAGTCACATTTCTTAGCGAGGTTTTCCACGCCCAGGTGCACGGGAGTGGATTGATTTAGGAAGTTGGCTCTGTACTTAATCTTACCTGAGTGCGGACTTTGATCAGCCATAAAAACGTAAAGTGGGGCAGGATCAGGATTGTTGAGCATAAAAGGGTAGGTGTTCTCCATAGGGAAAAGCTTAAGACCAAATTGCTCTCTTATCTGCACAATCTTTCGGCTAAAGTATTTGTTGCTAAGGGGATGGTAAACGGCAAAGCAATTATTCTTTACCCAAACGGGGATACTCATGGCAGTCCACTCAAAATTGGTATAATGCCCCATTACCATAATTACACCTTTTCCTTTTTTGCGGAGGGTTTCAAACACTTCCGGGTTTTTAAGTACAAAGTGTTTTTTTAGCGTCTTCTCATTAATAGTGAGGCTCTTAAAAGATTCTACTATTAAGTCAGCAAAGTTTTTATAGAATTTAGAGCGGATCATTTCCAATTCCTTTTCTGATTTTTCAGGAAAGGAATTACGAAGGTTTTGCATAATGACATCCTTGCGATAGGAGATCACATGTTGCATTAAGAAACGCAGGAAATCGCTAAAAACATAAAGTACCCTGAAGGGGAGGATAGAGATAAACCAACCCAGTCCCATTGCCAGATAGAATCCAATCATGCCGCGAATTTAGCGGTTATTTTGGCTTCCCTGTATGATGAGGTTATTGTTTACACGAGAACCAAAGTCGTCACCAGAGTTAAGGTCATTTTGGTCAATATCACCACCAGTGCCCATTACACCACGAGAAAGTTGATACTTCCACCTTCTGTTGTTTAATTCACCAATGGCCGTTGAGTGTATCATTTGATATTCGTTGGTACTGCGGCTAAACTCGGCAAACACAAAAAACTTGTTGGTTTGATTTATTACATAGGGGCTGGCAATTACATTATACTGCCACATTTCATAAGGAGGGAGGCCAGGTTCAAATTGCCTGCGATCTATAACATCGGGCTTTCCGTAGGTGAGGAAAACCCTACCTCTGTCAGTCATATAGCCCTTTCTCAGCCTACTGGTGTAAAGTTGATTTACCGTTTTTACATTTTCATAATACTCCACCCAGGCACTTTCAGGGTCGAGGCTATTGCGTTGCGACCAAAACACAAAAAAGTAGCGCTTAAGTTTTGATATATCCTGTTCTGAGAGCAATTCCTTCTGGTATTTTCTTTCAGCTTCAGAACTTATAGGGTATAAGTACTGTGTGTATTTGTAAATGGAGTCAATTCCACCAAGGAGGTCTACAAATGAACCTTGATAATCAACAGTTTCAATATCATCAAGACTAATTGGGGCGATATTGTTTTTACGATAAAAGCTCAATGTTTTGGTAAGGAAAGTTTTACCGGTTTTATCTACAGCCTCTACTACAATGGAGTAGTTTCCCGATGGCAACTTTGCGATATTAAAACCGGTAAGTACCGGTTGTACGGCACTGGCTTCCTTTTTAGAGAAGCTGGCCATGCTGGGTATGGGGCCGGGTTTGTCGGCATGTTTTATATAGTACTTTACCATAAACGGTTCTTTCTCACCGAGATAATGCTGGGTATTGTAAATTTCCAAATAGAAGGAAATTTTTTCTGTGGCTTCCGTAAAATAGTAGGATCCGGAGTTTACCATAGGCACAAGGTCATAGCCTGATTTGGAAAAAATACTTCCTTCGGAGGATGGGGTATAGCTGTCAAGTACTACTAAATCAGAAGCTTTGGGTGAAGTTCCTCCAATGTCTATGGTGAGTCCTTGAAAAAGCTGATAGCTTTCTTCAGCTTCGTTGACATCTTCAATATCAATAACTATATTGTATTCTCCATTATCCAGAGGCATTCGGGTTTGGTTTACATACGTTCCGGCAATATTCAGGGTGTCTGAAAATTCAGGAGACATAATGAGAAATTTTTCAGCAGCAATGGTGGAGCTGTCTTTTTGTATTTGAACAGTAATTTCCACTCCTCCGGAGTACAAACCTTTTTTATTTTTTTTGAAATCTACGGTAGAACTGGCCAGTGCAAAGTAGATTTCAACATAAGCTTTACCCCCATCATCCATAAATTGGGCATAGGAAATGTCCATTCCTATTTTTTTTGCGGATAGGTTTAGTGAGCATAAAATGCTGATCACAAATGTTATAGAGGTAAAAATCTTCATGTTGTTGATTATTGGAATTATTTATTGGACGTCAAATTGCAAAAACGTTGCCAGTAGATGAAAATTATTTTTACTTTTGCGCCCCTTGCAAAACTAAGGAAACGTGTTTAAAGACACTCATAGCAGAGATGGTTTCGGTTAAGCCGAGAGACGAATGCGGTAGTTTTGAAAGAGACACAAAATATTGGAGAGATGGTCTCGGCTGAGCCGAGAGACGAAAGCGATAGTCTTGGAAACAAGATATAAAATATTAGGAGAGATGGCAGAGTGGTCGAATGCGGTAGTCTTGAAAACTATTGAGGGTCACACCTCCGGGGGTTCGAATCCCTCTCTCTCCGCAAGCAGTAAGGGGTTGTTTTTCAACCCCTTACTTGTTTATACACGTTTCGGGTTTGGAGAAGTGGGGACAAAGTGGGAACTTGGCGACATGAAACCTTACCGCCCACCAACCCTTGTTGACCACGATGGGGATCTATCCAAACAGTGGTATGTCTACTTCCGTTACTGGGATGATGAAACTAAATCTTTAATAAAAGGTACTGTTATAAAATCCAAGTAAAAGACAAAAAAGTATTTTTGTGATTCAAGGAAGTGCGTGAACGACACTA
>JBLWXT010000016.1:0-93327 GCA_048267305.1 Owenweeksia sp.
ATGTTTCTTTGTTCCTCTTTAGAATGGAGAAAATATTTGCCTGAAATTAGTTACTCCCCATAAAATTACGCTGATCCATTATTTCCCCATCCTTTTCCACCAGAGTTTCCATGGTTCCAAATGATGTGGTTCTTTTCTTTTCCATACTTAAACGACTACAGAACGCTAAATCTATTGGGCGGCACTAAAGTTATAATAATAGGTTTCTTGGGGTAATTTATACTGGATAACTGGCTTAAAATAGTTTACGCAAGATTTAGACATTATCAGGTTATTGGACGGATAGTTTATTATAAAAGTGATGCCCTTGGTCGTCTGAAACTTTTACATGGTAAAGTCCTGAACTTATTGAATGGAGTTCAATCAGTTGAGAAAAACTGTTGGAATTAGGAGTGAATTGCGATTGATAAACTGGAACCCCTGATTCATTCCAAATTCGTATCCTTAGTTGCTTACCCTGTAGATTTGCACATTCAACCTCAAACTGCCCATTATTTGGATTGGGAAATAGTTTTAAACCTGCTAATGGATTACTTTCAGATAGGCTAATGTTATCTATGTTAAGTGAAATAGAATCCTGCACAAGTCCGCAGCCATTAGAAATTGTAAGCTTAACCCAATAGGTTTGATTTTGGTAGAAAGTCCATCTTGCCGTATCACCCATTATGGTATTGCCATTTCCAAAATCCCAAACAAATGTTTTACCCCAAAGGCTGCCTCTGGCATCAAATAAATAGGTAAGTGAGGTATCGGTACTAGCTCTAATTTTTGTGCCGATGGCTAACACTGGTATGCGGGTACTATCTGTAGTAAAACTTGTGTTGCTTATTCCTACTCCAGTTGAGCAACTATCAAAAACAAATACATCATATGCTGTGCCGATTTGTAAGTTGCTCAACACAAACGGACTATTCGCATTATTTACCCATGTTCCAGCATTGTTAGGGTTGAAACCTGCATAACCATACTTAATACGAGATGAGGAAATAAAGGGGCTGGAGTTCCAGCTAATGGTAGCCTCATCACACAGTATATTTGAGGTTACAAGTGAATCTGGTAAATCACAACCCAGTCCGTAACCTTCTACCACAGCAAAATCATCGATAATAATGTCATTAAAGTAGGCGGCATTTAGTGAGTCCTTATCAACCACAAAGCGAACTCGGATTGGCCCTGTAATGGTAAATTGGTTTAACCTTAGGCGCAACTCCACCCAAGCAGTATTATTTGCTGCGTAGCTGAGCACGGAGTGATTCCATTTTGAACCATCATAAAGATCGAGATAAAAAGGGTTGTTAGAGCCTGTTGAGTTGGTGTTGTTGCTAAAAATCCACATTCGTACTTCAGGTACTCTTAACGATGAAACATCAATCATTGGAGAGAGCAATGAGATGCTATCTAGAGGAAATGGGGCGCTACCATCTACCCCTACTGCATATCCGGTTGTACCAGAGTGATTTATTTTACCAAAGGCTCCATAGGCTGGAAAACCTGATGCAGTTGACTTCCAGGCCGCATTGGCAACCTGTGGGTTTATTTGATTATGGGCAAACCAGCAAAATGGGATCGTAGAATCTTCGAAAGTTTCGATATATGGAGCCAGGAACGCATCACAATCTGTAATAAATCGATATGGGCCTTTTATAACGGAAGTATCTGAGCTTCCACATAGCATGCGGATATATACATCATAATTTGTTTGTTGTTGCAGATTTAAAAGGGTTAAGGAGTTGGACGGCACAGTGTCGGTATTTCCGGTTCCCAATTGAAACCCAAGGGTGTCATACTCCACAATATAGCTACCAGCATTTGGGCCGGTATTCCAGCTTAGGTTTGCTGAACTTGCGGTAATATTTCCGAAACTGACAGCAAAATCGTTTGGAAAAGGGCAATTAGTATGATAAACGGAAAAATCATCAATAGCGGCATCTTGAGTAAAATCAAATAAGCTGATTTTTTGGTTTTTTTTAATCCGAAAACGGATTTGGGAACGGGCAACAGTATCCAAAAGTAGTGTGTGTTTCTTCCAGGGTTCAGTGGAAGCCATTTGCTGCGGCCCTGAGATGGAGTCTAACCTTTGCCACGTTGAGTTTATAAGTTGCTCAATTAATAGTGTACCCATCCCTTTGCCTCGCATGTGATACCAAAAACTAAGCTCGGAGTATTGTTGAGCAGAAAGATCTAAATAGGGCGAATATAGGGCTGCGTGGCTACTTGAAGAACCAGTTTCGGTGTAGAGATAATTACCACTGCCTGAATGATCAGAGGTAGGTCCTGTTCCAACAGATTTTGTAGAATCATCATTAACCACCCACTTAAAGCCATAGGCATTGATGTCATCCCACGGAACACTCCGCCAGTTTTTATCAATCTCATAAGAGACATTATACCATGATGGGAAAGAATCTGGTCGCCAGGTGCGCCCATCAAAAGATTCATGGTAAGGAAGGTGGTAAAGACTATCCGAAATATCCGCAACGACTCTAAAATTATCAAATATCAGGGGCTGTGCATTAACCGTTGCACTGTGAAAAACTAATTTTATTTGAACAGTGTCTTCAATGTAGGCGGTGTCCAATAACAAGTCCTCATAAACTGCTAAATAGCTAGAATAGCTGCTTCTAAAAGGAGCAGAGTAGTTTTTGATAGTGGTCCATTGTGATTCACTTGTACTTTTAACACAAATTTTAAAGGAATCCTGAGCTCCGTAAATGTTCATTGAATCCACCAGATGATACCATGCAAAATTTAAATATGCCTTAGAAGTGAGGTATATCATGGGCGATATTAAAATGGAGGTTCCTCCGGTCCGAGACTGGTCAAATTCAATCGTGCTGTTGGGGTATGCAGGGGTGAGGGTACCAAGAGTGTCATTCCAGCAGGCCAACGCATTGGTGTTTGGTGAAAAGTAATTGATGTACGGTATGGTATACACATTACATTGGCCAATTGCTAGAGTAGAAGTAGTTAATAAAATAACTAATGTTCTAAATACCTTCTCCTTCACCTCCTTCAATTTAATATTCATGTGTTTTTACTTTCTTGAAAGGGTGTAAATCTATAGCAAAAACCGATTTAATGAGCCTTTAAGATATTAAGCATGGAAACAATAGTTCTTTTATTTAACTATTCAGATTGTATTTCTGAGGATATATCGCTATTGATTTCCGCAAACTCTTTAAACTGTTCCATCCATTTTTGGCTTTGCTTTTCAAACATGCCGGGAAGCATCCTGGCTATAAGTTTTGGTACAAACCCACTAAACCTGGTGTATTCCACTTCAGAGGTGTAGCGGGTGCGGTTGTCGGCAATACTATCAAAGCGTGAGCTTTGGGTATTACTCATGTGTGTGTGTTCGTAAAGGGCCTTTTTCTCTTTTGGTAGATTATTGATCTGGATGGTTTCAATAAGCTCCAGCTTTCGCTTGCCTTGCTGCAAAGTGATTTTGGATTTTGCACCAACAGCATCCTTTTCGCCCTCCAAAAGCTCTATTGATTCAAAGCCATCCTGCCATTGATCAAAATAATCCTCATTGGCCCAAAGCTCCACTACTTTATCTACCGGAAGGTTAATTACTGTGGTGCAGGTGTATTTCATTTTGTTTGCTTTTTTATCAGTTTTAAAGCCCAGTCATAATGGCTTGAGGTGGCCGAAATCAAATATGCGCCTAAGGAAGTGCTTCCCGTCCATTTGTAGCGCTTCTTCTCAAACAGCTCTTCGTTGGTATGGGTTTCAATGATAGTATAAACGTTTAAAAAACTATCGCGCAGCAGCATTTTCACTTCTTCCAGGTCTGTTTTGGAGTATTGTTGCCAAATGGTGTGATTGAGGGCTGAGGTGTCTTTCCAAGTATAACCCTTGGCTGGCATATCGGGCTTGTTGCCTGCCATACCTACTTCATACCATCGAAGCATCATTAAATGCCAGTGGTGCAAATGTGCCAATACATCGCGTATGTTTCGGTTCATTGTTCCTTCCGGAAATTCCCTTTGCTGATCACTTTCAGTAAAGGACTCCACAAAATCCATCAGCTTATTAAAGTTTTGCTCACTGAGGTTCAGGAGCTCGGTTTTGGTTTTTGGGCGGGGCATATTCTTATAATTTGTTATTTACAGATAGGATACAACCTCATTTTTCATTCGGTTTTCGATACAGCCGGAAGTAAATGAAGGCCGCCACTCCGCCAATAAACGAAAACAGCGCCAACATCCAAAATACATGTTGGTGCCCCATTGCCCCGGGAGTATGATCTAAGAGATAACCCATGGCGGGCCCGGCAAAAATATCTGGTGCATAACCAACAAGCGAAATAAGACCAACCGCGGTTCCGGTAAGAGCGATGGGTATTTGCCCTCTTTGCATTACTGCAAAGTATAGGGAACGGGCAGCATATACTCCGGTGGCCACTATCAATATTGAGATAAAGAACAATGCGGTATCTGAAGTTGAGATAATACCAAGAGCAAATAAAAGTGCCCCAAAAAAAGAGATCACAAAGCTAATAACCAACCAAAGTGTGGGCTTGGTACGATCGGCCAGAATACCAATAATAACACCCACTACCGGGCGGACAAAGAGCAGAAAAGTACCCACCTGTGCGGATTGTACCTGATCGTAGTGCATTACATCCTGTGCAAACAGAGAAAATACATCGGTGATTTTGTAGCCCACATAAGCGCAGAGGATAATTATCATCAGCAACCAAACGGAGGGCAGGCACAGTACTTCGCGAATTTGAGAAAAGGTTATCTTTTCGAGTACAATTTTGCTCTCTGTTTTGTGATCGAGTTTCATGAAAAACCACACCAGGATGCCTATTACCACCATGGCGGCAGAGGATACCAAAACCACTTGCCTGAAGGCAGCTTGAGTTTCAACAAGCATGGCATTGGGAGTGATGAGGAGGGAAAAAACCACGACACCCAAAAACCCAAACAGCGCACCTACCAGCCCACGGCCACCATCTAAAAACCCAAAGGCTTTGCCTTGTGATGATGCTCCGCCCCACACTCTGGTAGCCTTTATCATTGGCGCCCAAAAAAGGAATATAGTGGTAAACCCCCAATAGCCATAGAGCATTTGTAGTACGGTATAATCAGGGAAGGTGGCATATACCAATCCGCCTAAAGCTGTGAGCCAAAGGGCCACAGCCATTAGTTTTCTGGGTAAAACCTTATCGGCCAATGGGCCGCCAAATAAGTAAGACAACACGGCTACAACACCATATACTGAGAAGCACAAACCCAACTCCAGGTTGCTCAACCCAAAGGCCTGTAGTACGGTGGGCCTGAATACCCGCGCCAGAACGAACGGCAAAATAAAAACAGACTCACCCGCCAGAATGAGGAGAAGGAGGAAGTACCAAGGGGCTTTGTTAGTAGGCAAGTTTTTTTAAAATTAAGTTAAGCATGCCTTAAAGTTAGCATTAGAATTCTAAAGACTAGACTATCAGTTGGCTCAGGTCTTTATCCGCTTTAGATTTACTCCTACCATATTTATCAAATAGACCAAAAAACCAATAAGCAATGGGGTAGGAAGCCAATTGTAGAAAGTCAGTTTTCTTAGGGTCATTTTTCTGCCGCCTACTTTTTCTTCTTCTTTTCCCTCTTCTCTTCACTTTTATTAATCTTTTTAACCATATCCATAGAAATCACCGTGAGTTGGTTGGTTTCACAGTTCCAAACGTTGAGGTACTTTTTTGATACCACATTGTGAGATTTCCACTCTGCAAATTTTGCATAGAGCATTAAGGTGCAGATGTCAGTTGCAGTAATAAAATCGCCTGTCTCCGGTAAATGGCTGTGCATGGCTACCTCAGGTTTTTGGTCGTTCTCCTCTTTCTCGCCATAGTAAAAAGGTATTATGTTTTTATGTAGCCTTTTTTTCAGAGTCAGTTTATTGTCTTTATCAAAGGTTAATAGATAGTCATTTCCAAATATTATAACACCACTTTGCTGAGGTCCGGTAAGCACATAAACCTTCTTTTCATTTCCATTGATTAATGGAATTAAATTGAGCCGGGTATTCTTGTAGGTTTTGAATAATGTATCCGAATTAATCTCTTCCAAGGCTAGCCTTCTAATGGTGTAGAGGTCAAACTCCATAGAGGTGAACTCTCTTTCAACAAGGGCTGCTTTAGCAGTTTGGATGTTGTAGATGCTGTCAAAAGAAATGGTTCCTATCACTTTAGGGCTCTCAGCTCTGGAAAAGAAGATGCACTTTGAAGTGTCGCCCTCGCTGTAGGCAAAGTATCCACCAATGTTTTCCCGGTTAGGGTAGTTTTCTATAAATAGGTCAGTGCCATACCAGGCGGCCATTTCGGATTTGTAGAGCAATTTACCCTCTTCCACTATTGGTTGGGCTGTTTTGGTTGGGCTGTTTTGGGCTACCACAGAAATGGTGGTTAGTAAGGATATTAAAAGCAGGTTGTTTTTCATTATCGAAATTAAATAAGGGGTTATATTTTTTCAGGGGTTGATATAAAACGTGTGATTTCCTTATAGATCATTAGGGCAATGATTACATACTTTAAAACCAATGCGGGCACCGCAATAGCAAGTTGCTTTAACATATAATGTTCTATCAATGCTTCGCGGTAGCTTTCTTTTAAATCGAAGTACGCTACTGATTCATAAATACTGGTGACAAATGGTTGAGCAAAACCCAATACTTGTGTAAAAGCATAGGCGAGAATAGAGGCCAGGAAAAGTTTTTTTACGGATTGAGCTTTTTCAAAATCTACTTGTTTGATTTTTTTCATGATAAGCACAAAAACCAGCAAAACCACAATCAGCGAGACATACTCCGCAATTCCGTAAATTACGATCGGTTTAAGGGTTGTAAACAGCAAAGCCTCCTCTAAAATCTTATAAACCAGAAATTCAATTTCATGAAGTACAAGGCATAGAAAAATACCCGTACCAATTAGGCCGATTGTTTTGTCAGTTCTCATCTTTAACTCCCTCCTTTAATTCAAGCACAATCTGTCTAATAAGCATCATGGTTTCCTTGTTCATATCGATAGCTTTGGTTTTGAAAAATAAAGATTTACCATCAGCTGTGATGCTAAAGCGACTGAGCTTTTTGATTAAAAGATGAAGAAGGCGGTCGGCTTCACTGCTAATTTGGCCAGACACTGCGAGTTTTGGTTTTTGAAATAAGCGCTTGATTGCCTTGATGACGATTTCACTTTTATCACAAGGGGTTTGTACCTGAAACCCGCTTCCATACTCTGGATAGGGTTTGGCTATTTGAAAACGATAATGCAGAAAGTGTTCGTCTGTAAATTCAAAGCGATCCGCTTTGTGTCCAATTGCTGTTATCGCACGGTTTTTAGACGTTTGGCCAAGTTCAGCCGCAAATTGAGTTATTGTATGTTCAGATGTTTTCCAGTCCAAGGTTTCTGATTGTATGTTAACTTTTTTCTGCTCCGTCAAGAACGCAGCAGACCCAATAAAGGTCAATTACATCTGGCTCCAAAAAATGATTTTTACTATCGGTGTCGCTAAACTCCACCTTGTTAAATTCAACGATCAGGTCTTTATTGCCAATTTCAGGCTTTAACCGATAATTCGGGTTTGCTATAAGCGTAGTTGCTAAAAAGGAACTTCGCCCTTCGATTGTCTTGCTCAGCCCTTCTGGGTTAATGCCGGGTGGGTACTGCACATCAAGCAATTCCCGGAACTTAGCACCGCTTCTTACTAAGGCTTCAAACTTTTTCCAAAGTTCTTCTTGAAATTCAAAGTAGCGGTCTTGATAAGTCAATGTTGATCAGTTTTAATTGGACTTTCTTCAATGCTGATTATTAGAGTGTTTGATGATAAAACCGAGGGCCAATGGTATCCGCCATAACCCAAAGTGAGCGTATAATTATCACTCTTCATACCACCTGTCCACCAAATTCGGATGGCACGTGTGTAAGATTGCTCAGGAGGGATAATAATTTCTTCATTAATTCTTGGAGTATTGTAGAATACCGAGGGATCCATATAAAACTGCCAGTTTCGATGTTGGAAGTTGGTACTGCCTGACGAATCGTTAACACCAAATGAAAAACTGAGCGGTACGCCCCAGGAATTGACAAAATCGTACCAGTAAATTCTTTTTAGGCTATCGGTAGGATTGTAAAAAGTGACATCCACGAAATACGCGTGGTTTGAATCAAGCGAATCAGATCGCTTAATTCTTAGTTCAAGGCCTTTTCCCGCATCGTAATCAAGACAGGGCGCGCTTACCTTTTTATGATTCAAGCGGATTTTTTTAAAACCATCTTTACAGCGTTCTTGTCCAAAGGAATGGAAGAATGAAAATAGGAGAATAGATATAGTTATTAAGATTCTCATCATTCAAGTTATTGTCACCGTCATGCAGCTCATTAATTTCTAAACCCATTGGTGGGCCACCGAAAATATACCTTTTGGGGTCGACTCTCCATTAAATATCAATCCAATATCAATTTAGGAAGGGAATTGGTAGCCAATAAAAGAGAATCAATTTTTGTTTGGTCATTTTAAAGATGGTTGGTGTTTTGATAAAGGCACCCGTGCTTAATCAAACATAATATTTATACCCTTAACCCTTTCACCGCTAACTTAGTAATCAAAGAGCCTCTTACATATCAATCCACCAAAATAGTATTTCCATCTGGCTATACAAGGAGGCACAATTTGTTTTAGAACCCTTACAAGCGCCAATGTTCTTGGTGATAAGTAGCTTGAGAGAAAAAACCTCCAAACAAAAAAATAGCGACTTGAGTTTTGATCCAAGTCGCTATTATTAATAATGGCCGTTGTTTTTACTTCAACTTGTTAAATAGAAGTTCGGCTGCCAGTTGAGAAGAGGCAGGGTTTTGACCGGTAATCAAATTACCATCTTCCACCACATTTACACTCCAATTGTCTTTTTTGGAATAAACGCCTCCGTTGTTTTTTAGCATATCCTCTACCAAAAATGGAACAACGCTGGTTAACTGCACTGCTTCTTCTTCGGTATTGGTGAAGCCGGTTACCTTTTTGCCTTTTACCAGTGGCTCTCCATCGGTATTTTTAACGCCTTTTAAAGCAGCCGGGGCATGGCATACAAAAGCCATGGGTTTGTTTTGCTTATTGAAAGCTTCTATCAAGGCAATGGAAGTTTCATCCTCAGCCAAATCCCATAATGGGCCATGGCCACCTGGGTAAAAAACCGCATCAAAATCTTCGGCCTTTATATCTTCCAGCTTCAGTGTATTATTAACAACCTGCTGTGTTGCCTCATCCTTATTAAAGCGTTCAGTAGCTTCGGTTTGGTTACCCTCAGCGTTACTTCTAGGGTCTATCGGGGCTTTTCCTCCTTTAGGAGATACAACGGTTATTTTTACTCCCTTATCAAGTAAGGTGTAATAGGGCGCGGCAAATTCCTCAACCCAAAAACCTGTTTTTTCGCCTGTTTCCCCCAATTGGTCATGAGAGGTTAGTACAAACAACACGTTCAACTGTTTTTCAGTTTTCTCTTCACTCTTTTCTACTTGTGTATTGGAGCTTTGGGTACATGCAACCGAACCAACGGCACTAAGTGCCAAAAACAATAATTTGATCTTTTTCATTTTCTAGTTTTAATAGGACATTTTTACAATCTCTTCCACATTTTCTGGTTTGAGGTTTTTATGCTCCCCAAGGCCTTCCCAGCCTCGTTCTCTAAATCTCTTTGAGATTTCCTCAGCTGTACCTTCATACCCAGCGATATATTGCGAAAGTTTGGTGTCAATTCCCAGCTCGTTAAAAAAAGTTTCTGTTCTCTTTATGGCAGCATGGGCTTTATCCTCGGTAGATCCTTCAGTAATATTCCAAACACGCTCAGCATATTGCGCCAGTTTTTCCTTCTTCGATTCAAAATTGAACAGGTAATG
Source organism: Owenweeksia sp. (assembly GCA_048267305.1). Taxonomy (GTDB): domain Bacteria; phylum Bacteroidota; class Bacteroidia; order Flavobacteriales; family Schleiferiaceae; genus Owenweeksia. The sequence continues at coordinate 9,887 of JBLWXT010000016.1, forward strand.
ACTGGGCGCTATTATAGCCAGGGTTCTTGCGTGATCTATACCATAAAGAGCGGTAAGTTCGTGCCCCATTGCATGTATGGCCCAATCTGTAGGCACTCCTTTTTGGATCAGTCCATTCAGAGCCATTGTACAACTCCACATAAAATTAGAGGCAGCTGTATAATCCGTCTGGTTTTTCAAAATCTTTGGAGCCACTTCTATCAGTGTTTGCAGAATGCTTTCGGCAAACCTATCCTGAAGATATGCTCCGGCAGGGTAGGTTAGGTATTGTTCCAACACATGCGTAAAGGCATCTGTAATTCCGTTGGCCAATTGCCTTTGCGGGATAGATTGGATTACCTGAGGATCGAGAACCGAGAACATGGGGAATAATCCTGCGCCACCCATAGTCCGTTTTTCTTTGGTGTCTTCCCGGGTAATTACTGCTCCAGAGTTCATTTCAGATCCTGTAGCCGGCAGGGTTAATACGGTACCAAATGGCATCCCTTTTAATGTTGGGATATTATTGGCTAGTATCTCCCAGGGATTATCTCCTTTATAAAGAGCAGCAGCAGAAAGGAATTTTGTTCCGTCAATAACAGAACCGCCTCCTACAGCTAATAAATAGGTGATGTTTTCCTCCTTAATCACCTTTAACGCCTTTAGTAGCACAGCGTATTCCGGGTTTGCCGGAATACCACCAAACTCCACCACCTCATGGTTTTGCAGCGCATTTTTTACCTGCTCGTAAATGCCATTCTTTTTAATGCTTCCTCCGCCATACAGCATCAGCACTTTGGCATCTTTAGGAATCTCGTTTTTGATATTATCTATCTGACCTTTACCAAATAGTATTTTGGTAGGGTTCTTAAATTCAAAATTGTTCATGTGCGCTTTTATTGATTTAAAGTTTTACCACCATTTTTCCTTTGTTCTTTCCTTCAAAAAGATCTAAAAAGGCCTGGGGTATATTTTCAAATCCTTCCTTAATAGTTTCGGTATAGCTCAACTTTTCCTGTTGCAACCACTCTACCAATTGCTTCATACCATCAGCATGTTTGTCTGCAAAATCAGAAACTATAAAGCCTTGCATAGAAGAACTATTCTTTACCAGAAATGGCTGAACGCTTATACCTTTTGGCGCTTCGGTGCTGTTGTATACCGAAATTGCTCCACAGATAATGGTTCTTGAAAACTTATTAATATTGAAGAGTACAGCATCGGAGATTTCACCGCCAACATTATCAAAATAAATATCTACACCATCCGGGCAGGCTTTAGCAATAGCTTTAGCCATATTATCAGTGGTTTTGTAATTGATGCCTTCATCAAAACCAAATTCGGATTTCAGCATTTCCACCTTTTCATCGGTTCCGGCAATACCCACTACGCGCAAGCCCAAAATTTTACCAATTTGCCCCACCACGCTTCCTACAGCTCCTGCTGCTCCGGAAACAAGAAGTGTTTCACCTTTTTTAGGTTTTCCAATTTCCGTTAGGCCGTGATAGGCGGTAAGCCCTGTCATACCCAATATGCCGAGATACGCAGAAAGTGGTGCTTTTTCAGGATCTACCCTGGTAAGTCCATTGGCTTTTGCTACCTGTGTTTCCTTCCACTGCAGTGCACCAACTACATAATCTCCTTTGCTAAAATCATTGCTTTTAGATTCTATTACTTCAGCAATAGCGCCTGAAGCAATGGGCTTGTTAAGCTCAAAGGGGGGAACATAAGAAGGGGCATCACTCATACGCCCTCTTAAATAGGGATCTACAGAAACATATTTGGTACTAAGTAATACTTCGCCATCCTGCAGTTCAGAAACCAGGGCGGTGGTAAAATCGAAATCTGTTAACTCAGGCTTTCCTTTGGGCCTGTTTTTTAAATTTATCGTTCTTGTGGTATTCATATTTTTCATATTAAATTTTTATACTGTTCCATGCCATTATATAGGCTTCATTTACATGTACTTGCGTTAACTCAATAAGTTCACGTTGTTGCATATTCATTAAAAATGCGATTGGGTAAATGCTGAATGCATAAAGCATGTAAAGAGAAACCGGTTTTATAATTCCCTCATTTTGTCCACGTTCCCAAAGGTCCAGAAGCGGGCGTAAATGTTTTAGCCCCTCCATTCTACTGGCTTCGTCTACCATTGGTGTATTATCGCATTGCGATAAAAACATAGCCTCTTCCACTTCCTTTAATTTGAACTCAGCAATGTTCTTCCATATCATTTCAAAGCCTTTTTCTACCGAAAGGTTTTCCTGGTAATCCTTAAAGGCAAATTGGGTAAAGGCGGCCTTCACTTCAATGTAGACTTGATTAATCATGTCTTGCTTGTTTTCAAAATAGAGATAGATGGTTCCCGGAGAAACTCCTGCCATCTTGGCGATTTTGGACATAGGCGCTGCGTGAAAACCATTGTTGTTTACAAGGTTTATGGTAGCCTTTACCAAGGCGTCTCTCTTAATCTGGCTCTTTAGTATTGTGCTCATGCCGTTCTAATTCTGATGCAAAGATATAAAAAATGAACGTTCATTCATTTTTTAACAAGGGTTTAACGATTCATTCCCTTATAGGCATGGGCTGTGTTCCTTTAAGGCAAGCAAGCGTATTTACCCGGGCAGTCTTGTTTTAGGCTGTATTATGTTTAGGGATTACTAAGGGGCGCTCTACCTGGGCTATCACCATTTTAATCAACACTTAGCCTTTTTGCCTCTTCAATGATTTTTAGCCAATCCATATCAGATTTGACCTTGATTTTGAGAATTGCGTATAACTTTTCATCAGACAAGTACATAATAGTGATTTGATGAAAAGGTGACATATAGTTGTCCCTTGAAGAAAAACTAACGGACTCTACCTTGTCCTTAGAAAAGGTGGTTTTTTTCTTTTTTGATAAAAGATTAACCTGATAGTGAAATGTGAAGGTGCTATCTGCTAATTCCCATTCCAGAAGGTACTTTTCCTCTTTCACCAAACTCCAACCGATAAAAAGCCCCAATAGTATTATAAAGTATAGCAGAGCATTGTATAGCGGCAATGAATCATAGGCTGCTAAGGCCAGAGTAAAAACAATTGCCCCGAAGAAACTTCTATAAAGTTTATCTTTTAGAATGTCCTTTTTCATTTATAGAAGTTTTTGAATCTACTTTCAGAGATGTGTTGTTTTTGCATTTTAGTTTGGATCAAGGGTAACGTTTTGGCCAAACCCCATCGCGTTTAGTGCTGTGTAAATTAACATCTTCCAACCAGTGCATTAGCTAATGTAATTTTCAAATCCGTAGCTCCTTTAGCAGGAACATGACATTAGGATTAATATCTTCTTTTCCTTAAGCTGCTTTACTTTTTCAGAGATTTTATTAGAAATGATAGCTTTATCCTCATCCGAGTACTTAGCATGGTTGATATGAGATTCGTTTTCCTCATTAATAGCTTTTTTGAGCTCATTCATTAATTTCTCAGCAACATCAGTTGGCTGCTGATAGTGAATTGCCGTGTACTCACAAAGTTCGGTTCCTCCAAGCTGGTCAGTTTTAGTAGCTGCTCTCATCCATTGCTTGTCTATCGGTTTAAGGTTAGTAATAATGGAAGTGCCAACTCCACAAATCGTTAAACTTTTCACCTCACCCTGCGTGTTTTCAATTTCAGCCTCAACACAATAACAAGTGCCCATATCAGCAAAACACAATGTGGAAGTTGAGATTAGGAGTAGTAGGAGAATGGTTTTCATGAGGCTTTTGTTACGGCCAGCGGATTAGCCATACGCAGAGTCCCTAAGGGCATTGGGTATTCGTTTTGTCGGCACCAGTAATTATTAATTTTCTGTCCAAGGTTCTTTTCTTTTTTGGCCAAAAATTTTGCTTCTCTAAAATGTCGCTCCTATATCTCTGAACATTTCAATAGTGTTTAGGTACCTAACCCCAAGAGCATCACAACTATCTGGAATTTTAATAATATTCAATTTGTTCGGACTACTGACCTCTTGGGTCACTAAGGTTCTATTTGCTGAATCGGCAAGTCCATATGCAACTAAAAATGCATCAGCACGGTCAGCATCCATGAAATCATTCAATGCACTTTGCATATATGGAGGAATACGGGTTGGAGCCCACGTTACAACAGTAGTATACTCTGCGATTACTGAAGAAGAATCTTTGAAGAAATCTTGTGGCAAGTTTGCCCGACACCAGGCTTCCAATGCATCATTATTGTCGTAGAGCTCATCTCTCACTTTGTCTATACTCACCACTAAACCCGAATCAGCTAACTCTTTTAGTCTTAACCAAAAGCCTTGAGCTACGTCTAGTGGATAGGTGCTTCGGTGAGCTTGAATGAAGAAATTACTATCTAGAACGTACTCCACTTCTCATATTGTTAAAGTTGAGTCTCTAAGAACTTAGAGAAGGTATCTCCTTTCAGATTGGTTAGGCGATAAGCATCTCTGTATAAAAGCTGACCAGTATTAAGTGCATTGCGAACATGTGCTGCAAAACTTAGGCTTACCCGCCAGTTGGCTGTTGCAAAAAAGTCACCTCCATTGCCTTGGTTTTCTTTCTTAATAAATTCTCTTTGACTGTATTCATTGTAAAATGTGAAGAATTCATTCTTAGTTATTGCTCCCAGATCCAATGCTCTTCTTGCAACAACTATCTCACTTACTTTGAAGTGTCTGGCAATGGCCTGATAGCCTTTTTGTGGAGTATACATTTCAAGAAATGCTTTCTGTGGAACCAAAAACTCAGCAGCTACTTTGTCACACAAAATCTCGATAGGATCATTTGCTGGAAGAAAGTTCTTAAAGTCAAATCCAGCACTCTCACCAGTCCATATATGCGCAAGTTCATGAACAAGTGTAAACATCTGAGCAGATTTCCAATCAGAGTTGTTTACAAACATGAAAGGAGCAATGTTATCAACCAAAACGAAGCCTCTACATTCTTCTACAGGAATAGGACGATGGGTATTGTTTTCAACTACACCATTGAATACCACCACTACACCTATGCTTTCAATCGTCTTAGATAAATGCTTTCTTGCTTCATCCCATGTTGCAAATCGACTAGCCCAATGCTCATCAAGCTTTAGCTCTTTCCGAATATCGGCTACAATAGTCTGGGCATCAGAGTTTCCATCAAATCTGCCAACATAGTCAAGCTCCCTGAACTCGTTTTCCTTGAGGTAGTCTTTCAACCATTCTTGGCGTTGACGAATATTTAGGATTGTGTCGTAGACATTGATATGAATCTGATCACTATCTCCACCATTGCTTCTGAAATATGGAATAGGTAACTCTTCGGTAGGCGGCTCTGGAAGAAATAAGTAGCCAAAAGGGAGATAGACTTTTTTAGAAAAGCTTTCCAACTGCTTGACTGTAGGTTGCTTTTCTCCTTCAATCCATTCTACGACTTTAGGGTTTTTTTCGGCAAATTCAGGCAGGTCAAACCCCGCTCGAGCAATAGCCCAAGTCAGCATTTCGGGTCGTATTTCTACTCTTGCTGCCATAGTGCGAAATTAGATACTTTTTAATTGGCTTATCCCATATTCCTAATGGGAGGTTAAAGCACGTTGTTTTAAACAATAGAAGTTGCCCCTCAATAAGCGATAATAGGCGAATAAAGGCATTTACAGTTAATCACATTATAGTTAAATGCTAATCCAACTATACATGCTGATCCACCAGTACGGTATTCCCATCCGGGTCCATCACCATAAAACTGGCGGGGCCTTGTGTGGTTTCATCGGCTTCGGTTTGTAGTTTAATGCCTTTGGCCTTTAAGTGTTTTTGGATGTTGCGCACATCATCAAAGCTATCCAGTTTATTGGCATTTTCATCCCAACCGGGGTTAAAGGTGAGTATGTTGTTTTCAAACATTCCCTGGAATAAACCTATAAGGGCGTTTCCGTTTTTCATGATGAGGTAATGATGTTCCATGCTGCCTCCAAACTGGGTAAACCCAAGGGTTTCGTAAAACTCTTTGGAGGTGTTGAGGTCTTTTACGGCAAGGCTAACGGAGAAGGCTCCTAATTTCATAATATGTGATTTTATCGTTTAAAATGCAGGGTTTAATCTTACGGCTTGGTTGATGGGAATATAGACTGCTGTAAAGCTAAAATTTATTTCTGCGTTAATTTCAGCAGTCCGCTAATCCAGGAGTAGGTTTTGACCGTAAGTAGATAAGTACACCGATTGTCATTTTATGAAACAGGTCTGTGTTTTTCTTTTGAACACCAACTCTCGGGAGGTTTCTGAAAAGGGGCCTCCTTTTTTTGGGTAAATACATTGGTTTAAAGGTGGAGTAAGATTAGCATAGATTAGTACGTTAGAAGCATCAGTAAATTTTGGCTTTCATTTATGACAGAGCTTTTTCTCTTTATCCTTACTCCTCCGGTTATAGCAGGTATATTGCACATGCTTGTGGTTAAGGCTAATTGGTTTAGCGGGCTGGCAGAGCCAATACATAAAGGTTTGTTTGGCGTCAATAAAACCTGGCGGGGTTTGGTGGTGGTTTCCTTAGCCAATGCCTGTTTATCCGTTTTGGTAAATGTTTTTACAATTGCGATAGAAGCTGAAAATGCCTTTTGGTATGGTTTGCTATTTGGTATTGCCTATATGCTGGCTGAGCTCCCAAACTCCTGCTATAAAAGGAGCCTGGGCATAGCTCCCGGCAAAAGTTCTGAAAGTTATCCATGGCTGTTTAAGCTAGTTGATAAAGTAGATTCGGCAGCAGCCCTCAGTATTGTAGCCACCTTTATCTTCTCACTTTCGATGGAGCTGGCTTTATTGCTTTTTGTTTTAGGAAGCACCCTGCATGCCTTGTTCTCTGTCCTGCTGGTGGCAGGCTCCGTTAAAAAAAGCTTTTAATATGAAGTCGAAACTCTTTCGGAACATTCCCAACATCCTATCCGGTTACCGTATAGTGGTCTTTCCGCTTATCCTGTATTTTGTTTGGATTAATAACGAAGTGCTTTTCACCATCTTCTTGTGCGTCAATCTTATTACCGATATTTTAGACGGACTGATAGCGCGTGCCTTCAAGCTTGAAACAGAATTTGGGGCCAGGCTGGATTCCACCGCAGATTTTGGAACCTACATAGCCGCTTTTGCGGGCTTGTTTATGTTTAGACATGATGTAATCCAAACGCATCAGCTGTCTTTTTATCTCCTTTTCGGGATGATTGCTGCAACCTATGTGGTGGAACTAATACGCTTTAAAAGGCTCACCAGCTTCCACCTCTACAGCTGGAAAATTGGAGGATACATACAAGGCATTTGGTTTTTCACCCTGTTTGTTTTCGGGTTTTGGAAGCCTTATTACTACTTTATGGTGGTGTGGGGCGTTGCCGCCTCGGTAGAGCATCTTATCATACAATTTATGCTTAAGGAGTTGCGCTCTAACCTCAAGGGGCTGTATTGGGTGTTAAAGGAAAAAAGGGAATAGCTAAAAAAGACTTTGGATGTAGGCCTACCACTTCCAGTTTAAATGATCTTCTACCTGTATTCCGGCTTCTTCAAACCTGGCTTTTAGGGCCTCGCTTTCATCTTCATTCATTTTTGGAATAATAACAGAAACCCCGGTTGAAAACAGAAGGAAGAAGTGTTGGGAAGTCTCCTTTACAAGCTCAATTTCGGATAAGGACAATTTGCTTTCACCCGTCTTATCCTTTGCTACAATACTATCATCCAAAAATTCTAGAGTTACTACCAGGCCAATCCTTTGCTTGTAGCTTTCGCGGATGTGGCTTAAGTAGTGCTTTTTGTATCGCCACTTAAAATATTTGGGGTAGTAAAACCCAAAGGCAAAAGCCATTATCAAGTACAAAAACCCAAAGGTTTTGTCTGCACTTAGTGAAATCATGGCCAGCCCTAAAAGCGCCAGGGCCGAGGTAATCAGTATATGGCTGTTGGTTTTTTTCTTCTGTATTTTGGGAGATTGGGAAGCGGTATACAGCTGAAAGGCCAGATAGTCTTCCTCCTCAATTTTGTATTCGAGTTTCATGCGCCAAAAATAGGGAAGAGAAGTGTTGGAAGAATAAGGATTAAACCAGAGATAAGAGATAGCCAAGCACAGCTCCTCCAATTACAATAAAGGCACTGTTTACCTTTTTGAATACAAACACCGCTACTATGCTGATAAGGGCAATGGTTATGGTTCGCCAATCGGTTAAGGTGTCTTTTCCCATTTCTACGCATACGGCTATTATCACAGCTACCGCACCAATGTTTATAGCATCTAAAAAGGCCGATATCCACTTTGATTTCCTCATTTTAGGCACAAGGGGGTTCAGTATCAAAACAAAAATAAAGGAGGGCAGAAAGATACCCACCGTGGCTGCCACTGCTCCCCAAAAACCATGGAGTTGCCAGCCAATAAAAGTTGCTGTAGATAAAACAGGCCCCGGGGTGAATTGGCCTACAGCCACGGCATCTATTAGTTGTTGCCTTGTTAGCAGCCCGGTTTCCACCAACTCAGCATCTAAAAAGGCGAAAAGCACATAACCACTCCCGTAAAGGATGGCCCCCACTTTTAAAAAAGTGAGAAACACTTTAAGCGTACCGGCTGAAGCAGCTGCCTGCAAAATAACCAGTGGATTAAAGCTTTGAGCAGAATTCCTTTGCTTGGCCGAGGCATAGGCAATCAACCCAAGAAATCCACAACCAAAAAGCGCAATAATTTCATTGAGTTCTAAAAGACAGGCCCCGAGAGTAAGTGCTCCCAAGATACCGAGTTGTACATTTTTCAGGGCTTTTTTGCCCAAGCGGTAAACCGCAGATATAATGATGGCAATTACCGCGGGTTTTATTCCATAAATGAAGGGCTCCACTGCGGGTAGTTGTCCATATTGGGCATAGAGCCATGCAAATAACATGGTGATGAGCACCGCAGGAAAAACAAAGGAGGCCCCGGCAACCATAAGTCCTTTCCACCCGGCACGTTCGTGGCCGCAGTGCATGGTCATCTCGGTAGAGTTTGGGCCGGGAATGAGGTTCGTTGCCCCAATCAAATCCAGAAAGTGCTGCTCCGTCATCCACTTTCTTTTCTTCACCACTTCATCTTCCATCATGGCAATGTGGGCAGCGGGACCACCAAAGGCTATGCTTCCCAGTTTCAGGAATACTTTGGCTACTTCAATAAGCTTGTTTTGCTGGGACATGGGTTAAGAAATAGAGGTCAAATATCACAAGAATGACCATTCTTACAAAAATAGACACCTATGTAAAAGGGTGAGAGTCGGGAGATTAAGTTTAAGTTAACATTGAGGGATGGGAGCTCTGTAAAATTGAATTGATAGGATCAGGTAAGTCTTACCGCAATGGTAAGTTCACCGGCATGAGAAAGGTCAAAACCATTTTCGCGAAGTAAGTTTTCAATATGATCCCTAATACCCAGTTCATCATGGATTTCTACTGCCAGTACCTTTACCTTTTTCAGCCAGCTTATATCGGCACCATCCTTAAATAGCTCCTCTTCTCCACCTTCAATATCTATTTTAAAGAAATCCACAGTTTCAAGTCCCTTGCTCTGTAATAGCTCCGTCACAGATACCGCCTCAATAGTTGCCTCTTCCGGAGAACTCTCCATTAAGCGAAAAGCCCAGTCCAGCCCATCTCTAAAAGAGTCATCACCCTTTAAGGGAGTTGTTTTGCTCCATAGGCCCTTCATTAATAAATCCACCTGTTGGGTGTTGTTTACAGCGAGGTTTCTTTTCAGTCTTTCAAAAGTGGCCGGAAAGGGTTCAAGAGCCACACCTGAAGCTAGTGGATAAAAGTGTTTTAAGTAGAGGGAGGTTAAGCCGATATTGGCTCCGGCATCGATAAATGTATTTAAGGACAATCCCTTGTTTTTAAAAATATCTACCACCGGTTTGTACTCCTCGTTTATCATTATTTGGTTAAACACCAAAAGATCGGAGGAGTTGAGGTTCAGCACGGCCTCTATATTTCCGTTTTTCAACGGGAAGCTTACACGAACAAAGCCTTTGCCCTGCACCACTTTTGCCTTTAGGTTTAAGAGGGCTATAAGTACTTCATACTCCCGTTTTATTTGGGTTTTTATTTTCTTTTCAGGAAGGATTTTCATCTGCCACAGCACAATTTTCATTTTTTCGCTCAAGCTGAAAAGATTGAGGAGTACTGCGCGATTTATGATTTTTTGGACAACGTTCATAACCTATGAGGGTTTGGTTTTACGTGAAAAGTATGGGGTTGAGCTTAATGTACTTCTCTGATTTTCCTTCTTTTACCAAACTTTTCAATATTCTCTAAAATGTAGTTGGTAGAATCTGGTTTGTGATGAAACTCCTTGAAATGGAACAGCATGTTTAGTTCCTTTTTAGAATACTTGCTATCCAAAGGGTGGTTATTATTTAGCCAATAGTGAAGGAATACAGTGGTATCATTTTCCACCCTCCCAAGCCAGTCTAAGAGTTCATAGTCACCTAATGCATTTAAATAAGATTGAATCACTAAACTATCTCCATCCTTTTGTTTATAAAACCCCCAGTCCCAAGGCTTATTGATGGGCTTTCCATGGTAGTTTCCACTGACCATAGAGCTTTCAAAGTCCTGCAGGGTAAGCTGTATATTTTGCTTTTTTTCTTCTTCGGTAGAGTAGGGCTTAAGGCCATAACTAAGCCAGCACACTCTAGCGGTTCCATCATTAAAAAAAATAATGGGGGTAATGGCGCATGATTTGCTCACAACACTTCTGCCATCTATGTAGAAGTTTCGCTCTCCTTCCGCAAAATCCCGAACAGTGTAGTAGAAGCCATCAATTCTAAATGAAATAGAATCTGAGTAGAAAGGCTCATCGGTCAAATACATCTCTTTCTTATTGTAAATGATGGCGCAGCTTACAGCCGTAATTGCGATAATGCAAATGGGTACAAACCGTAGAGCCCATTTCATAAGGATTTTACCTTTCATATAAAAAGCATTAAAATACCGGCTCTTCCTTCTCAAACCTATACTCGGGTCTGATCATAGGCTCAATGGCTGAGTAAGGGAACATCAACACAATTTCCCCTTCTGAAAAAGGAGCTACTTCATAGGGGTTGAATACAATCTCCAGCCCTCGGGAGGTGTATTTATAATTGTCATTGAGCGCAAATCGGCTTTCTTCAAACCAAAAGCCAGCATCTTCTAACGTTTGGGTGGAGTCAACTCCACGGCTGTCGCGCAATTCGGCTTCAGCCATCCTCACCAGCTCGTCATACCTTTTAGGTTGAAAAAGATCTCTTAGCGTAAGCAGTTTTCCATTTTCCTTATCAAAGGTATAGTAGTATAAAAAGCTGGTGGGGTGGGCACCACCTGTAAAGCTGTAGTTGATGAGCTGTGCGGCAAACAGACCGTTTTGATTGAGATACACCTCAAAGTCGCTTTTATATTGCCAGCTAAGGTTGTAGCCGGGCATTTCTTCTGCTATACGCTGATATTCACTTTCAAGGTTCGCGGCAATTTTTTCGGGAGACTTTGTCTCTTCCTCGGTATTATCGCTTTCGCTGATGGCTTTTAGCAGAGTTTTTTCAATACTTGCCAGCGCCTGATCTGAAGACCCTCCTTCCATTTTCATCTTTTCAATAAAAATCTCAAGGCACATCTTTTTATCTGTGTCTTTACAGGGAATGCTCTTTTCGATGGTGGTAAAGCTATAGGTCAGAGTATCGGGCACCTCGCCAGTAATCACCTCTTCCGGGGCATTGGGCTGGCAGCTCATCATAAAGAGGCCCATTAGGAGAATTGGTAGCTTAGAAATGTTCTTCATGAAAGGAAAATTTAATGTCAACGAATTTCGGGTATTAATCCCGGCCTTCAGGAAAAATTTGCCTTGATTAAAGTTACCATTTAGGGAGATCGGGAAGCTTCGAAGAATTGAGAAGATCACCCGACCGAACTTAATGGTACTAAAAAGCAGGGCAAATTTTTCCTGAAAGCCTTGACTTTTTTATTCACAATACTATACATTTTAATTGTGTTCATGAGGTCGCTTCACTCTGTTGGTTCTTTTTGCGTCACCTGAAGCCTTTTTCAGGCTGAAAGCATGAGCCTTTGCGAATAACCAAAAATGAACAAGAAATATTACTTATCAATATTTTCACCAGTACTAGGTCGCCTAAATGCAAGGCAAACTCTTCAAATAACGTTAATTTTGACCGTAACCTAGAAACTCAGCAAATGAAAATATATCCGTTAAACACCGGGAATTTTAAACTTGATGGTGGCGCTATGTTTGGCGTAGTGCCTAAAACCCTTTGGAGCCGCACCAATCCACCGGATGAAAACAACCTTTGCTCATGGAGTATGCGCTGTATGCTGATAGAAGATGGCGACAGACTTACCCTTATTGACACGGGAATTGGCGATAAACAGAGCGACAAGTTTTTTGGGTTTTACTATTTACACGGGGAAGACTCCCTGGATGGAAATTTGAAAAAACTCGGTTTTCACCGGGATGATATTACCGATGTGTTTTTAACGCACCTGCATTTTGATCACTGTGGTGGAGCTATTCGCTGGAACCGTGACCGCACGGGATATGAGCCGGCATTTAAAAATGCAAAATTTTGGAGTAATGAACGTCATTGGCGCTGGGCTACCGAACCCAATCCGCGCGAGAAAGCCTCTTTTCTTAAGGAAAATATACTACCTATACAGGAAAGTGGACAGCTGAATTTTGTGGATGTACCTGAGGATAAGGACGGAGTTTTTAAAACAGACCTGGGTTTTGATGTACTCACCGTAAGCGGCCATACCGATGCGCAGATGTGCCCCATTATAAAATATCAGGATAGGACATTGGTTTTTATGGCAGATTTGCTGCCTTCAGCAGGACATATTCCCATGCCGTACATTATGGCGTATGATACACGTCCGCTAATCAGCATGAGCGAGAAGGAAAAGTTTTTTAAACAGGCTATAGAAAACGATTACTATCTGTTTTTGGAGCATGATGCCCAAAATGAAATGTGTACCCTGGAGCAAACAGAAAGAGGCCCTCGTTTAAAATCAACACATAAGTTCATGGATATTTTTTCTTAGATAATATCAAATGGGTTTTTTCAATCGCTCTTTTCAGGAGAACTTATTTCGGATGAAAACTTATTCCGGAAGGTGGTTTGGTGCCAGGCCGGTAAAGGCCAATGCCCCAATTGTAGTGTGCTGCGTTTTTAAAAATGAGGCACCCTATCTGGAAGAGTGGATTCGGTTTCATCAAAAGGCCGGTGTTTCGCGCTTTTACCTTATCAACAATCATAGTGACGACAATTACCGAGAGGTGTTGGAGCCTTTTATTAAAGATGGGACAGTACACTTGATTAACACCAAAACCAAACACATTAGCGTGTTTATCCAATCGAGGGAACTCACACGTGGACTTGATATTATCCGAAAAAAGGAAGGTGGAGACTGCTGGATGGCGGTGTTGGATATGGATGAATTTCTGTTTAGCGTAACGGATAAAGGCATCATTCAAATCCTGAATGAGTATGAGGGGCAAAAAGTGGCTTCGATATTAGTTAACTGGCTGATGTTTGGCACCGCAGGGGTGAAGAAGCTGGATGACGACAAGCCAATGATAGAGCAGCTTACAAAACGGGCTCCGGACGATTGCAAGGATCATCTGCTTTTTAAGCCCCTGGCCTATGTGGCCAATGTATATCGGTTTACCGAAGGGCCACATTTACCCTATAAAAAAGACGACACCGAAAACTTTTATTGCGATGGCACTCCGTATGATCCCGTAAACTGGACGGTGAGGAAAAGCCCGATGCGGATTAATCACTACTGGTACCGCAGTGAGGAGTACTATTTCAATAAAAAAATTGCCAAGAAAAATGCTTTTGGCGTGGAGCGCAATAGAAAGAAAATTGAGGATTACCACATGGATCTTTGCAATCAGGTGGAGGATGCAACCATACTCGAAATAGAGTGAGCACCTTCCTGAAAAAAACAAGGTATAGGCTGGAAAGCTATAAGGCCAGGCAGAAAATTGCCGTGGCTGTACCATCGGAAAATTTACCCATGGTGATATGCTGCCTGTTTAAAAACGAAGCACCATTCCTTAAGGAGTGGATTGAGTTTCACCTGAAGCAAGGTTTTCAAAAGCTCTATTTGATTAATAACCGAAGTAGCGACAACTTTCATGAAGTTTTGAAGCCGTACATCAATTTTGGCTCGGTTAGGCTTCTTAGCTCGGTGAACGACAACATGAACACCTTCATTCAGGCTGAGGAGTTTAATGCGGCCCTCCCCCTTATCAGGAAGGAGGTTGGGGAGAAATGTTGGGTAGCATTTATTGATGTTGATGAATATTTGTTTTCGGTTAGTGAACAGTCCATTGCTGATGTTCTCAACTCCTTTACAGGGAAAAAGGCAGCAGCGGTGTTGGCGAACTGGCTAATGTTTGGTACATCAGGTAGAGAAACCCTGAACATAGAGAAACCACTTCTTGAGCAGCTAACCAAACGAGCCCCCGATGCACATGATGAGCACAGGCTTTTTAAGCCAATTGCCTATTTACCCAATGTTTACCGCTTTTTTGAAGGTCCACACCGCCCCATTGCCATGGGAGATGGTCAGTTTTATTATTCAGATGGCAGCGAGTTTCAAGTAGATAAGCCACAGCACATTCATTCACCTTTGCGGATAAACCACTATTGGTACCGATCGGAAGAATACTATCGAAAGCATAAGATTGGAAAACGCAAATCCTTTGGCGATATACGCGATAAGAGTTTGGAGGAATGGCACATGGCGAGGTGTAATGAGGTGGAGGATACAAGCATTTTAACCAAAGGAAACTGATGATCGAAAAGCTAAAACAGTACATTTTACTGAAACTAGGCATAACAAGAATAAATAAGCGACTGGACTATCTGTCCTCTTATCTAAATCTTACCTATCCTGAGGCCGTGCCATTGGATCCTCTTATTTTGGCTGGAGCTCTAAAACGGCTTGATGAAAAAGATGGGGTGAAAGGTTTTATTCCAATTATTCATAAGAATGATATCATGTTTGCTTTTAGCATATTCAACCATAGCTACCACCAGCCGCAGGCGGTTTACAGTTATTTTTCCATAGGAGCCCAAACCGTACTTAAAATGGCCACAATTTTGGGAAAACATGGTATCTCACCACAGCGTATACTGGATTTCGGCAGTGGATATGGCAGAGTGTCGCGATTTTTCACTTGTGGATTTCCTGATGCTGAAGTGGTGGTTTCGGAGGTAAAAAGGCAGGCTCTGGATTTTCAAAACAAAACCTTTGGCTATCCCACAATTCACCATACTCAGGATGCGGCAACTTTTCCAGATGAGAAGTTTGACTTCATTTTAGCACTTTCCGTTTTTACCCATTTGCCTCAAAGCAGTTTTGAGGCCTGGATGAGAAAATTGGTTGAAAGCTTAAATCCTAAAGGAGCTATGGTTTTTACCTTTTTCAGTGATGATCAGTTTAGAGGCTCGGCAAGCAGCTCCGGCTTTACATATGTAAGGCAGTCGGAAGACACTCTGTTTTCATTTATGAGCGACAGCATCGGCAGCACCACTGATTATGGTGAAACCTATATTAGTATCAATTACTTGAAGACTTTGCTGGATGGCCTCAACACTTCTTATACCTTTTTAACCAAGGAAGGGTTTGGAGATCATAAAGGGGTGTTGGTGAGGAGGAAGTAGCCAAAGTGTTCAATTGAGCAGTATCCCTTAAATTCACGGCCGTAAAAATTCCTATACCTTTTTAGGAATGGAATAGAAATTGACAAATTCGACATCAAAACACCCCTATGAAAAAGTTCTTATTCGCCTTATTGCCCCTTTTTAGCTTTGCCCAATCCATGCCTAACTACTGGCAGCAGGAGGTAAAGTATCAAATGGATATTGACTTTGACTCCGATAAACACCAGTTTACGGGAGTTCAAAAATTGACCTACACCAACAACTCTCCCGACACTTTAAAGCAGGTGTTTTACCACCTCTTTTTCAATGCCTTTCAACCGGGGAGTATGATGGATGAGCGTAGCCGCGCCATTGCTGATCCCGATAAGAGAATTGGAACCAGAGTGAGTGGGCTTAATAATAAGGAAATAGGCTACCACAAAATAAACAGCCTTACACAAAACGGAAAAGTGGTAAGTTTTGAAGTTCGCCAAACGCTATTGCAGGTGCTATTGGTGGATCCTATTTTGCCTGGTCAAAAGGCGGAGTTTGAAATGAAATTCAACAGCCAGGTGCCGGTACAAATCCGCAGGAGCGGGAGAGATAATGCCGAGGGTATAGACTATACTATGACGCAGTGGTACCCCAAGATGGCAGAGTATGATGAGAATGGATGGCATGCTGATCCCTATGTGGCAAGGGAGTTTTATGGTGTGTTTGGAACCTTTGATGTGAATATTAATATTGACTACCAATACAAAATTGGAGGTACCGGAGTACATCTTACAGAAGAGGCCAACTGGGAAGTGGTAAATGTGGAAGAGGGTCTAAAAACCTATAAGCTTCAAAAAAGCAAAAAGGGAAAACGTACCTGGAGTTTTCATGCGGAGAATGTGCATGACTTTGCCTGGGCGGCTGATAAAGACTACATCCGCACCAGCTACCCCGGACCAGATGGATTGGAGCTGAACTTCTTTTACCTAAAGGGGCAAGATAGTACCTGGAGCCGATTACCAAAGTATACAGCCCAGTTTTTTAAGTTGATGAACAAGCAGTTTGGGAAGTATGCCTATCCACAGTTTTCTGTGATACAAGGTGGTGATGGCGGTATGGAATACCCGATGTGTACCATGCTGAAGGGTACCGGAAAAATCAATGGTCTTGTTGGAGTGATGGTGCATGAAAGCGCCCACAACTGGTATTATGGAATGTTGGCCAGTAATGAAACCCAATATCCATGGATGGATGAAGGGTTTACCTCTTTTGCGGAGGAGGAGATTCTAAATCAGATGTCATTAGCACCGCAGGAGAATGCCCATAAAGGTGCTTATCGCGGACATGCGTATTTGTTTTTAAAAGGTAACCCCGAGCCACTGAGCACTCCCGGAGATTACTTCAGCATCAACCAAACGTATGGCATTTCCTCTTACTCAAGAGGGGAGTTGTTTTTGAGTCAGCTGAGATATATCCTAGGGAAGGAAGATTTTGATAAAGGCATGTTGGTGTATTTCAACAAATGGAGATTTAAGCATCCTGACCCCTGGGATTTTATAAAAGTAATGGAGGATGTGAGCGGAATACAGCTGGACTGGTACCTTAATTTTTGGATGAATACCACTAAGGGGATTGATTATGCCATTAAAGATGTACAGGCCCACAGCCGCGGTGCCACATTACTGATACTGGAAAGAATTGGTGAAATGCCGATGCCATTGCGTATTTCTATAAAAACCAAAGATGGATTGGAGAGGAAGTATTATGTGCCCTTGGCTAGTATGATGGGTGCTCCTGATGAGGATGGGGTGCAGCTTTTAGAGCCCTGGCCCTGGACTCACCCAGTAAAAGAACTTGCTTTAGAAGTTCCCTTTAAAGATGTTATCTCCATTACTATTGACCCGATAGAGGAGATGGCCGACCTGCGGAGGGACAATAATATTTACCCGGAAGTGATAGAACCTGCGGAAGAAGTAGAGAAGAAACAGTGATTTAAGATTTAAAAGGGAGTTATCACGCAAAGTCGCTAAGGCGGAAAACTGTTTTTGTGGGCTTTAGTGCGCTTTGGAAAGGCAAGCCGGTTTTCTACAATTAGGATTATCCCAAAGAAAGGATCAGTGGCTAAGTATCACGCAAAGTCGAAAACACTTTGAATCTTTGTTTGCGTTTTTTGCGCTTTTGCGTGAAATATTAAATCAGATTCCTCACCACTATATAAATTCCAAAAAGCACGAGTATACCGCCTATTACCTTTTCCACTATTTGGATGGTGCGGCCTTTCAGGCGTTCCTTAAATTTATTGGCGAAATAGATTTTGAAGCCATCTACCAGCAGGTAAAAAAAGATAACGCTAGCGTAAAACAGCAACATCCTTGAGGGCTCATGGTTTAGCATGGGGCTGATGGAAAGTGTAACGGCCACCCAGTAAAAGAAAACGCCCACATTCACAAAGTTCAGGAGGAATCCCTTGAAGTAGAAAAGCCGCTTACGGCTGAGCTCTGCTTTGTGTTGAAACTGCCCTGTAATACCGGATTTAAAAAGGTAATAAGCACCAAATCCCATTACACCTATGCCACTGACTATCGCAACCCAAATGTTGTTTTCTAAAAAGTGGATGAGCGACTGGCTGCCGTAAAACGCTATTAAAATAAAAAGGGCATCTGCAGTAACAGCCCCTAAATCGAGCATAAGCGCTTTGGTGCGACCCTGAGAAATACTGGTTTCAATAATAACAAAGAAAATTGGTCCAGCGGCAAAACTCAGGGTAATTCCCAGAGGAAGTGCATAAAGCAGAGCTTGTAGCATATGGGGCTAGATATGTTGGCCGGGCTCAGGTGGAGTTAGGTTTTGTACTTGCTTTTGTAAAGTGGCTATCTCCTCCTGAAGTTCAGTGATTTTAGCATTGGAACCCTCGATGGTGGTGTCTCTTTGAGCAACATCATTTTCCAAATTAGAAATGCGAGTGGAACGTGCTTCCAGCTCAGCATTCTTCTTGGCAATATCTCCCTTTAACGCATCCACTTGCTTGCTTAAGCCTCTTATTTCTCTGTTGAGGTTATTGGTGGCCAGTATCGAATAAATCACATAAATAAGAAAGCCTAGCGATATGATGAGGTTGGTTACAAAAATGGAACTTGGAGTTTGCTGGCGGATAAAAATGAAGAAAACTGCAGCTCCAATAACAATTAGTCCTAGGACTAATACCAATGTTTCGAGATTCTTTCTATTCATAATATGGGTTCGTTTTGCGGACTTGTGTCACTTTTGGCGGCATCAAATGTTAAAATTACGGCTTTTCAGGCAGGAACAAAATCCAGTTGCTTCCTGTCGAGGTCGGCATTTTTTACCGTTACCATAATCTGATCGCCAAGTTGGAAAATTTTTCCATTGCGCTGACCTTCTATGGCGTAGTTTTTTTCATCAAACTCATAGTAGTCATCCTTAAAGTCGCGAATGCGAATCATACCCTCGCATTTGCTTTCAATAAGCTCAATAAACACCCCCCATTCGGTTACCCCGGAGATTACTCCCATAAAGTCTTCACCAACATGCTTCTGCATAAATTTAACCTGCATGTACTTGATGGAATCCCTTTCAGCTTCTGTAGCCAGTTTTTCCCTGTCGGATGAATGCTCGCACAGTTCTTCATACTCGTTTTTGTTGGCAGGTGCGCCACCATCTAAATAGTGTTGCAAAAGCCTGTGCACCATCATGTCAGGATACCTCCGTATAGGTGAGGTAAAGTGGGTGTAGTAGTCAAAGGCCAAACCGTAGTGCCCAATGTTATCAGTGCTGTATACGGCTTTAGCCATACTTCGTATGGTAAGCGTTTCTATCATGTTCGCCTCGCCTTTACCCTTTACTTCCTGTAGCATCCGGTTTAAACTTTGCGAAATGACATTTTTATTTTTGGTGTTTACGTTATAACCAAACTGCTTTACAAAATTGCCAAGATCCGCAAGCCGATCGGGTTTTGGCTCATCATGTATGCGGTAAACGAAGGTTTTATTGCTGGGCTTGTTGTTCTTTTTGTCCTTGCCTACAAACTCTGCTACTTCGCGGTTGGCTAGTAGCATAAACTCTTCAATAAGGTGATTGGCTTCCTTACTTTCTTTGAAGTAAACTCCAATAGGTTCGTGGTTTTCGTTAAGCTCAAATTTCACTTCCACTTTATCAAAAGCCAAAGCGCCATCCTGCATTCTCTGCTTTCGCATGATGGTGGCAAGGCGGTTCATGGTAGTGATTTCTTCTACCAGCGTTCCTTTTCCGGTTTCTATCACCTCCTGCGCATCTGCGTAAGCAAAACGGTGATCGGAGTAAATAACGGTGCGGCCAAACCAGCGGTTAATAACCTTGGCATTGTCGTCCATTTCAAACACGGCCGAAAAGGTTAGCTTTTCTTCATGTGGCCTGAGTGAACAAACCATATTGCTCAACTTTTCGGGGAGCATGGGCACAACCCTATCTACCAGATAAACAGAGGTAGCACGTTTTACGGCTTCTTCCTCCAGCGCACTGCCGGGCGTTACATAATGGGTAACATCGGCAATGTGCACGCCAATTTCCCAATTCCCGTTTTCCAGCTTTTTTAGGGAAAGTGCATCGTCAAAATCCTTGGCGTCATGCGGATCTATGGTAAAAGTGAGGGTATCTCTAAAATCGCGTCTTTTGGCAATTTCTTCCTTGGAGATGGTATCCGAAACATTTGCTGCCTCGGCCTCTACTGCCGCAGGAAACTCACGTGGTAAGCCATATTCGGCCAAAATGGAGTGAATCTCCACATCGTGATCGCCTTGTTTTCCTAATACTTCTACCACTTCCCCAAAAGGGCTGCTGGCATGAGGTGGCCAATCGGTAATCCTGGCAATGGCCTTTTCTCCATGTTTGGCGCCTTTCAGTGCTTCTTTCGGGATAAAAATATCCACAAGCATCTTTTTATTATCGGGCACTAAAAAGCCAAAGTTTTTAGAGATTTCAATGGTGCCAACAAACTCTTCCTTGGCACGCTTAACAATATCTACAATTTCGCCTTCGGGCTTTCTGCCCTTGCGTTGGGCATACAAAAGCACTTTTACTATATCTCCATTGAGGGCGTGCCCCATGCCTTTTGGTGTAATGTAAATGTCTTCCTCAATATCCTCGCTAATCACATAAGCGGAGCCTTTCATGGTCATGTCCACACGGCCTTCCACAAAATGATCGGAGTGCTTATAGCGGTATTTTCCGCGTTCCACTTCGTCAACTTTCTCTTCCTTGGCGAGGCCTTTCAGGGCCAACATCACCATATTCTTTTCATTGGCATCTGAAATATCCAAACGCGCAGCCACCTGTTTGTAATTAAAACTCTTTAAAGCATCCTGCTTTAAGTTGCGCAACACCTGTCGTTGCATTTTTTCCAGTCTCATACCGCTGGATTTTTTCTTTCTCTGTTTACTCATAATTTGCTAAGGTAAGCCGAAACAGAATGTTCAGTATTTATGACAGTGTGAAATATTAACCAAGCGATGCTCATATTTAAATCTACCCTTAGAAGGGTTTGCCCGGTATCCTTTGGGCTAAGCGTTCACATTTTTTTAAAAAGCAGGAAAAATGGAATGTTTTGCATGGCCTCAGTATCCTAATCCAAGGAAGGCAAATCACGGATTTAGCCGTTTATCAAAATGAACTCTATACTGCGGTTATAGTCTTATACCAACACAGGTCATATAGCCAATCAAGTTTCAGCTGATAAACTCTGCCGGAGTTGTGGTAGATGAGGTAAGAGCAGAGCCTGAAGCCAGAACTACCATCAGAGTTAATGAACTAAGCCCGGGGCTATATCTACTTAATAGTGAAAACTCTATTTACGAGATTATAGTAAAATAAAATTCCCTGATATATGTTGTGTGGCAAGCCCTTCCTACAGTTATGGGAGGGGCTTCATTTTTTAGGCAACCAATTCCTCCTGTCTAGTCTAAGGCTATAGCCGTAAGTTTTGTTAGAGGTTCCCTTGCGATGTACCAATCGGCCAGGAATGTAGCCTTTAATAAAGATGTCAAAGCTTTTCGGCAATGCTAACATGGGTTTTGTAGATGTACTTACCCTGATTCCCTGTAACCACATTTCGATTTATATCGGGATGTGGTTTTTTTTATAGCTGTAAATCAGTAGGTTAAAAAATATATTCAAAAACTTTAACATCACAGGCAACGTATCTTTGCTTTTGCCCTGTCATAGAGACAACAAGGCATTAACCAAAACATGGGAACGCTGATAAAGCTACCAAGCACAGACCAAAGATTAGTAAAGAATTGTCGCAAAGGTGATGGCAAAGCTCAGCGTGAACTTTACGAAAAATATGCACCGCAAATGCTAAGTGTGTGCAGGCGGTATGTGCGCTCTCTTGAAGATGCCGAGGAAGTTCTTTCAAATGCATTTATTAAGGTTTTTACCAAAATAGACCAGTACAGTGGTGAGGGTGCTTTGGGCGGATGGATACGGAGGATAATGGTGAATGAAGCACTGAATTACATCCGATACCAAAAAAACCTGTTTGTGGAAATTGAGCATGAAAACCACAGCCAGCTTAGCCACACCGGTTTTTCAGACAAAATGGATGCCGACCACTTACTGGCAATGGTGGCAGAGCTTCCGCTGGGCTACAGAACGGTATTTAACCTCTACGGAATAGAGGGATACACCCATAAGGAGATTGGAGAAATGCTTGGGATTTCGGAGAATACTTCAAAATCTCAGCTGAGTAAGGCCCGTAAGCATTTGCAGGAACGATTAGAACAGAATGAACTTTTATACAAGGAGCAATGAAGGAGAATAATCCCTTAGACGAGTATTTCAAAGCAGGCCTGGAGGGCCATGAAATACAGCCATCGGCTTCGGTTTGGGATAAAATTGAAGCTGGTGTAGAAACCAAAGGCAGCCGGAAGACCGGAGTATGGTTACTGCTTCGCGCAGCAATGATTACCATCTTCTTAGGGCTTAGCACCTGGGTTTTTTATCAGAATAATGACTTTAAGGTTGGAGATGCCAACCCTATGGAGGAAATCACATTTACTCGGCCAACAATAACGGATAGCCCCGCGCAATCATCCGCTGCTAAGGAGGAAAAAGGAAATGAATCCAGGAAGGATTCCGGCAAGGAGGAAAAAACAACCACCCCTGAGAAGGAGAAAAAGCAGAGTAAGGTGATTCCGATTATGACACAACCCGTAAAGAGTAAGTCAATTTATGTAAAGGCAGAAGAAGCTCCGGCTGTAATAGATGAAAGTATGTTGGTTAGTAGCGAGAAATGGACTCCCGACAATAGTGTGGTGCTGGATGCAGAGAGGGTTTCTGCGAATAAGGTAACTCCAATAAAGGTGAAGTTTAAACTAAAGCCTGCTACCACACCCGCCTTTTATGCTGATAATAGTGAAAGAGATGTAACTACTCAGGAGGACAAGCCGGGATTTAAAGAAAAGGTATATGCCTATGCTAATAACCAGTTTGAAAACCTCTTGGCCGGAAGGCCTCTGGAGTTGCCCAAGCCTGAAAGAAAGCCACAACTGGAAATTGATCTGGGTAAAATTTTTAACAATTAAATCACAATTATGAAAAAGATATTGGCAGTAGCAATTATGATAGCCATTAGTTTTGGGGCCTTTGCACAAGAAACTAAGGAAGCCAGCGATTTTCAGGCAGAGCTTGAAGAGACGCTTGACAAAATGGAGGAGTCTACGGCAAGCTTTTTAAAGGCACTTGAAAAAAAGGTAGATGAATACTCAGCAAAAAGTGAGAAGCTAACGGCAGAGCAAAGGGCTGAAATGGAGAATTCCATTGAAAGAGAAGCTGAGGAATTTGAAAAGCAAATGGAAGCCTTTGCAAAACAAATGGAAAAATGGGCAGATGAAAATGGTTCTGAGATGGAAGCCATGGGAAGGGAATTGGAAGAATGGGGAGAAACTTTTGCGAAGAGAATGGAGGCCTGGGCTAAGGAAATGGAAGAAAGAGCAGAGGACAACGATGGTTCGGCACCACCAACACCTCCAACACCTCCTGCTCCACCCAAGGCAAAATAAAAGTAGAGAGGAAGAAAGAGGACAATTGAAACGAAGTTGAATTACAAAAACATGAAGATGAAAAAGTTAATAATGTTAAGTGTGGGGTTTAGCCTGATGGCAGCCCCGGTATTTGCACAGCCCGATGATCAGAAAAAGAAGGAGGATGTGGAAATTCAGATAGATGGAAATAAAGTGACTATTGAGGCAGAGGATTTTGAGGGACTGTCAGCCATAGACCTTAACACCATAATAAGGGAAGTAACTAAGCAAGCCACAAAAATTCAGCAGCAGCAGCAGGAGCTTTTGGCCAAAGTTGATAAACAGCTGGCCAATGGTGAGATTACTGAAGAGGAAGCCGAGGAAATGCGCGATAAAATAAATGAACGCACCGAGGAAAACATGGAAATGATAGGTGAGCTGATGGAAGCCTGGGGCGAGACATACGAAGCAAAAATGGAAGCCTGGGGTGAAGAATATGAAGCTAGATTAGAAGCTTGGGAGGCCGAGATGGACGAACGTACAAAAAAGGACGGTTCGGCCGCTACCATGCCGCCACTACCGCCAATGCCGCCAATGCCCCCTGCAGGAGAAAGCAGCAGCAAAGGCCAGAAAATTATCATTAACGAAGATGGAATAGTTATTAAAAAAGGTGACGATGGAGAAGAGCCTTTTGCATGGAAGTTTAATGAGGATAACGATGACGATAATGAGGATGAAGGCACTTCGGATGAGGATGGAAACACTACCGAAAAGAAAAAGAGTATCGAAAGAACTATAGGATATGGAACTATTAACCTTGGTTTTAATCAACAATTGGCTGGCGGTACAGATTTTATAAGCAACGGCCCCGAGGAACTTGACTTTTGGAGATCACGTGAGTTTAACTTGGGTTTTGGTGGTAAAACAAGAATAGGAAGCCCCTACAGCAAACTATATGTACTATATGGAGCCGAGTTTAGCTGGCATGGTTTCCGCCTGAATAATAACAATTTGCTTATGCAAAATGCCGACTCAGCCTATATCGGATCGGGGATGGACACCACGCGTTCCATAGATCGTTCTTCCTATCACATTGCTTACTTCACTGTACCTGTAATGCTGCAGCTTGATTTTAGTAAACTTGGCAAAACGGATGAGTCATTTACCCTTGGTGTGGGAGGTTATGCCGGTGTGCGCCTTGGAGCCAAAAGAAAACTGGAATTCAACAGCCCCGCCTATGATGATGGTGAAGAAAAAATCAAGGACGACTTTTTTACTGAACAATTCCGCTATGGCTTGATGGCACAGGTAGGTTGGGATAGTTTTAAAATTACCGCCAAGTATGACCTCAATAATTTCTTTAAGGAAAATGCCGGGCCTGATTATCAAATGGCCTCAGTAACCTTAGGGTTCGTTTTCTAGCCTCTTTTTACTTTTCTATATATCCACCCTCTCGGCCTTGCCGGGAGGGTTTTTTAGTTTCTATATCTTGCCCTGTCACACTGAGTAATAGTAGAAGTACCACACAAAAGTAAATTTTACACCTTCATTCCTAAATCATCTTACATTTACCAAAAGCTTATTGCATATGGGGCTGATTAACCAAATAAAAAACACCATTTTATCAAAACCGTATTTTCTGGTAATTGGAGCCGGACGGGGAGGAACCAGCCTGCTAACCGCCATGCTGGATTATAATAGTCATCTTGAGGTGGCCCTGGAGCGATTCTCCTTTGATTATCTGCTTGGGCAGAAGATGCCTCCTGAAAAGGCGAAAATGCTCGATAAACGACTTACATATTTCCAAAAAGCCTGTCAGGATGATGCAAATTTATCTTCCCATTACTGGGGAAATAAAATTACTACCGAGCAAATCATTGCCTTGCAAGAGTGTGATGGCGCTATCTGGCCCGAGTACCTCGACAGTTTTATTATGGAGGTGATTGGCCTGAAAAGGGTGGTTTATATTGTAAGGGATGGCCGCAGTTGCGTACAGTCAAAAATGAAAAGAACCGGACAGGACTATGAAACTGCTTTAGCTCGTTGGAAAGGCAGTATTGCGGTTTTGGATCACTTTAGTAAACGGAATGTGGATATGCATGTTTGCCGTTATGAAGATCTGGTAAATGAGCCTGGGGAAACCCTTCAGGACATTTGTAAATTTTTGAACGTGAAATTTGAGGAGCAAATGTTAAAGGGCCCTCAGAACCCTATTATGCCGGCTATATATGCCGGAGAGGCCATCCGGCAAAAGCCGCAAACCAAAACAAACTGGCCCGAGCGCTGGACAGAGGATATGAAGGAAGAACTGCTAAAACTTGGATATCTTGATGAAAATTGAAATCAAACCCTTTGAAGATTTGAGCAATCTGGAGGTATATGAGATACTTTCATTTCGCACCCGGATTTTTGTGGTTGAACAGGAGTGTGCCTATCAGGAAGTGGATAATCACGATCAGGCATCGCTTCATATTATAGGAAGACAAAAGAATACCGTTGTGGCCTACTCCAGAATTTGCCCTCCGCAATCCGTATATCCCGAGCCTTCTATTGGTCGTGTGGGCGTGGCAAAGGAGCATCGCGGAAGAGGTTTTGGTAGAGAAATATTTCAACACGCTGTAGAGCAAACCTTAAAAATACATCCCAATCAAAAGATAAAAATACAGGCGCAACTGTACCTTGAGGAATTTTATAAAAGCTTTGGTTTTGTAGCAATATCAAAGCCCTACCCGGATTTTGGAATCCTGCATATCGATATGATTTTATCTCCGTGAGGGAATCCGGAAACAGACCAAAATACTGGTGGGAACGTTTGTAAATCCTGATCTATATCGGTAAAAGGCGCAATTGTTGCCTACACCTCTTTAAGATAGATGTAAAAGCTCCGTTAATTTTGACGAGCTTGATAACAGTGCGCCCCGACCCAACCACCTAGTTGATGCTGGCGTTTAAAAAGTACAACTATGACTCAACAATCAACACCAATTGAGCTGGCAAAGGAAAAGCACCCCAAACTAATGGGTTGGGAGTATCTACAGAATGGAACCATATCCCCGGATAGATTTAAGGGCAATATTGAAAACCTGGCAGGCCTATGTGTTTTACCAATTGGTATTGCAGGGCCCTTGCTAATAGATGGTGAATATGCCAAAGGCGAGTTTCATATTCCATTGGCAACAACCGAAGGAGCTTTGGTTGCATCCTACAACAGGGGTTTAAAGGCGGGTTATATGGCTGGCGGCTTTTGGGCCAGGGTGGTGGATGAAGCCACTCAGCGCTGTCCCCTTTTTAAGTTTGTCAATGCCCAGCAGGCCATCGCTTTCGCGGAATGGGTTTGTGGCCAAATAGAGACTTTTAAAACCATTTCGGCAACCGGGAGTAATCATGCTCTTCTTCACTCGGTTAAGCCTTTGCTTGAAGGTAATGAGGTAATCCTGGATTTGACTTTTACCACAGGTGATGCCAGCGGACAAAATATGGTGACTATCTGCAGCCAAAAGGTGTGCGAGTATATTGATGAACATTCGCCTGTAAAGGCTGATGTGTGGTACATTGAGGGAAATGCTTCTGGTGATAAAAAGGTTGGATCGCAATCATTAATCCGTACACGCGGCAAAAAGGTAATTGCTGAGGTAACACTTCCGAAAGCAGTGGTAAAAGAGGTGTTAAAAAGCACACCTGACCGCATGGTTAGGTATTGGCAATCTTCCAGTATGGCTCAAATAAAAACAGGTAGTGTAGGCAATCAAGGGCATATAGCCAATGGACTTACAGCCATGTTTTTAGCTACGGGGCAAGATGTGGCCTGTATCACTGAGGCCGTTCAGGCTATCAACAGAATGGAGCTTAACGCCAATGGCGATTTATATGCTTCCCTCACTCTTCCCAATTTGATTGTAGGTACAGTTGGTGGTGGCACAGGTTTACCCACCCAACAGGAATGCCTTGAAATGATGGATTGCTTTGGAAAAGGCAAAGCCAAAAAACTGGCTGAAATAATGACGGCACTTGCGCTGGCAGGCGAATTGTCCATTGCAGCAGCTATAGTGGAGGGGCATTTTACCAGCGCACACGAACAGCTAGGTCGTAAATGAAAACCCACCCCAAACATAACAATGCTCCATTGCTCAAAAGGCTATGGCTGTATCAGCTTGAGCGGTTTAATATTTTTCAGAACGGGCTCATAATCGCGGCATTTACATTTTCCGCAGTTTCCTATTCGCGGCTAAGCCGTGGAGAGCAAAGCTTTATAGCCTGGAAGGATTTTCTTCCCGGCCTGTACATTGTTTACACCACATTTTTTCTACTTCGCATTTTAGATGAGCATAAGGATGCTCAGAATGACAAGGCTTATCGTGGCTACCTCCCAGTGCCACGTGGTTTGGTTTCCCTAAAGGAATTGAAAGTACTGGGATGGATTCTCTTCGCTTCTCAATTAGTGGTGATTGCCCTGTTTCAGATTCCACTTTGGTGGCTGTATGCCATTTGTATTGTCTATCTCTTATTGATGACGGTGGAATTTTTCATTCCCGAATGGCTCCGCGATAGACCGGTTTGGTACATGGTTAGCCACATGCCGATAATCCCCCTGGTGGATTTATACTCCAGCGGGCTGGATTGGAAACTTGGCGAAGCCGGATTTCACAATACCCTTCTTATTTTTCTTGGCGTTTCATTTTTCAACGGAATGGTGCTGGAGGTAGGTCGTAAAATCAGAATTCCCGAACATGAGGAACCAGGAATATTGACTTTCAGTAAAACCCTAGGCCCAAAGCAGGCTGCCTGGCTTTGGATTTTGCTTTTGAGTGTAACTTTTGGTTTGGCAATTTGGGCCATACAGGCTGCCGAACTCGGCTGGGTTTCTCAAGGGCTGCTTATATTCTTTTATGCCGCGACAATCATTCCTGCACTTCTGTTTATCAAAAAACCAAGGCAAAAGCTGGAGAAGTACATCGAGAACTCCGCAGGACTTTGGACCCTTTTTATGTATTTGATTTTGGGTGGAATACCAATGTTAATAGCGGCATTATGAAAAATAAAGTGGCGAAAAACTACAATAACTACGAGGGAATACGCCTGATTTCTCATGTAGACTTTTTACCCCGGAGGGGCGAGTGAGGGAGTCAATATTAACGGTTTTCTATTGACATTGCACCCGGCTGGAGTGCTGGCAGGATTACAGAGGAATATACCTTAGTGCCTTTGTGGCCCTTTAAAAGAAGTTGATTTGAAAGAAAAACAAGTTCAAAATATCAACCGCCTTGGCGGAA
This sequence comes from Owenweeksia sp., assembly GCA_048267305.1. Classification (GTDB taxonomy): domain Bacteria; phylum Bacteroidota; class Bacteroidia; order Flavobacteriales; family Schleiferiaceae; genus Owenweeksia. Next base: position 38,799 of record JBLWXT010000016.1, read on the forward strand.
AAGGTGCTCACCTTACATGGATGAGGGAGCAAGGCTTCCCTGTGCCGGATTTTATTGTTATCCCGGTTGAGGATGTTAAAGACGAGCTTGATAGGGAATTGAATCAATTTCTTTCCAATCAGGGAGGTAGTGACTTTGCCGTGCGCTCCTCCGCAACTGTAGAAGATGGCGAGTCAAAATCCTATGCCGGGCAGTTTAAAAGCTTTTTGCACGTAAGTGCGAATGAAGTATTGGATAAAATACAGGCGGTTCACGCTTCCGCGGAAAGCGAAGGCATAAAACGCTACCACGGAGAGCAGGCTGTAAAAATGGCTGTAGTTGTTCAAAAGATGATTGCCGCAGAGGTGTCGGGAGTAATTTTTGGGATGAACCCCGTGAGCGGAAATCGGGAGGAAACGGTGATTTCGGCAACTTATGGCTTGGGTGAAGGGCTCGTTTCCGGTGATTTGGATGCTGATACATTCACTTACAACAAAAACGTATGGACCAGCCAAACAGCTGCTAAAACCGAGAAATTGGTTTTTGACGGACATCAAGTTAAAAAGCATGAAGTTGACGAAGGGTTAAGGAGGAAAGCCTGTCTTGATGAAAGTCAATTAAACGAGTTACGTGCACTTTCAGATTCGCTTAAGGAAAAGCTTGGAGCACCCCAGGATATTGAGTTTTGCTACAGAGGGAAAAAACTGTTTCTGCTGCAAACCCGCCCTATTACAGGACATCAAACTCAAAACCGAAAAATCTGGGACAACAGTAACATTATTGAATCCTATCCTGGTGTAACCACGCCACTTACTTTTTCCTTTATCCTTAGGATGTACCACGCGGTGTATGAACAGCTCACAATTTTAATGGGAGTGCCCGCCAAGAAAGTGGAGCGCAATCAGGAGATTTATGCCAATATGCTGGGGCTACTGCGAGGACGGGTTTATTACAACCTCATAAACTGGTATAAGGCGCTGGCCATGGTTCCGGGCTTTCAGCTCAATGCCCGCTTTATGGAAAAGATGATGGGTACCTCAGAGACTTTTGATTTGCCCGAAAGTGCAAAGGACACCGCCTGGCAAACCAAAAAGCAGTTTGTGGTGTCCATCGTTAAGCTCATTGCAGCTTATCGCAGATTGCCATCGGAGACCATAAAATTTCAGGCTCACCTAAATGGAGTTATGGACCGATATGAGTCCATGGAAATGGAGAAGCTTACGGGCTGGGAACTGCTGGAAAAAATTGAGGATTATCAGGAGGTATTGCTCAAGCAATGGAAGGCGCCTCTGGTGAACGACTTTTTTGCCATGATCTATTTTGGGATGTACCAAAAAAGTATTGAGAAATGGTACACGGGCGATTATCAGCATATACACAACGATTTGCTGATTGGAAGCAGCGATATTATTTCAGCCGAACCCATTCGCTTTTTTAGAGAAGTGGATGAAGCCATCCGCCAACAGCCAAAAGTGGTGGAAATGATGAAAAGGCTTTCTCCACAGCAGGCTTATGAAGAATTGCAAAAAGAGGAGTGGAGCAACATTTGGAAAATTATTGAGGCCTACTTGCAGCGCTTTGGTGACCGTGCGGTTGGTGAGCTGAAACTGGAGACAGAGACCTTTCGCCAAAATCCTGCATTGTTGGTTCAACGCATTCAGGAAAACCTAAATCATGAGCCACGTAAAAAGGCAAGTGAGGAACGGTTTGACATTCGGGCGAAAGCCGAAAAGGAGCTTTTTGGAAATGTGAAAGGACGGCTGAAAAAAAGACTCTTGAAGTATCTTTTGAAAAACACCAGAAGGTTGGTGAGCAACCGCGAGAATCTTCGCTATGAAAGGACGCGCGCCTTTGGGATGATGCGAAGGCTGGTTTTGTCTATGGGCGAAAAGATGCATAAAACCGGACTTCTGAATCAGACGCGTGATATCTTTTATCTGGAGGAAAATGAGATTTTCAACTACTTAAAGGGAACGGCCACAACTGTAAGTCTTAAAGAGTTGGTAGATCTGCGTAAAGCAGAGTTTGATGAGTATAAAAATGACGACTTGCTACCTGAGCGCATTGAGACATTGGGTTGGATTTATCCAGAGTTAAGATCGGCTAAGGCCTCTGTTGGCGATGGAGAACTGAGTGGACTGCCATGCTGCGCGGGAGTTGTAAGGGCCAAAGTGCGCGTGATCCGCGATCCTGCAGAAGCCGCAGGACTGAATGGCGAAATATTGGTTACTTCGAGCACTGACCCGGGCTGGATAAGCTTGTTTTATGGCGCTGCCGGAATATTGGTGGAGCGCGGCAGCTTGCTGAGTCATTCGGCCATCGTTTCGCGTGAAATGGGCATCCCATGTATTGTATCCGTAAAGGGATTGATGGCTACCTTAAAGGATGGTGATGAGGTGGAAATGAACGGTAGCACGGGGGAGATACACCTCACCCCCCGGCCCCCTCTCCTAAAGGAAGAGGGGGAGGCGAAATGCTAAAGTTTTGGGGTTAAACTCACACAGAGTCGCACCCACTCTGTCACCCCTCTCCCGTGGGAGAGGGGCCGGGGGTGAGGTATATGTGCAAAGGGTAAAAACTTTGTGTCTTAGTGCCTTTGTGGCCAAAAAAATGGAAAGAATTAAAGAACAGAAAAAAAATGGCCGTACTTAAAGACGCCAATCACGATATACTGCGCTACGCCTGTTGTTGGGAGGATGCCGACCTTATGCTTCAGGGGCTTGGTTCGCTGGCAGGGGGCACCGTTCTGTCCATAGGTTCTGGTGGCGATAATACTTTTTCCCTGCTTTCGCAAAATCCCGGGAAGGTGGTGTGCCTGGATGTAAACAAGGTTCAGCTGGCTACGGTTCGGTTAAAAGTGGCGGCTTTTAAAACATTGGCCCATAAAGATTTTCTGGAGTTTTTAGGGTTTACCAAAGGTGAGCCGTTACAACATTGGCCGCTCGTTCAAAAGGAACTGTCAGCCGAAGATTCACAATTTTGGAAGACCAATTTAAAATGGATTTCAGGGCAATTGGTACGGCAGGGGAAGTTTGAAAAGTACCTGCTGTTATTTCAGCAAAGAGTGCTGCCATGGATTCATAACCCAAAGAGAGTAAGTGAGCTTTTTGAAGAGAAGTCAGAAAGTGAACAGCAACATTTTTACGACCGCAAATGGAACAACTGGCGATGGCGGATTTTCACCCGTATTTTCTTTAGTCGTCCGGTAATGGGCCGTGTGGGGCGCGATCCGGAATTTTTGAAACAGGTAAAGGGCAATGTGGGCGAGAAGATAAAAAAGCGTATCAACAGCCATCTGAAAAGTGCAGCTTGCCAGCAGAATTACTTTCTGAAATTTATGCTACAGGGAGATTTTGGTGAAAGCTTGCCACATTATGCCCGGGAAGAGAATTTTGAATTGATAAAGTCCAATCTTCATAAACTTGAGTTTTTTGAAGGACCGTTGGAAGATTATCCCCATCAGGGAGAGTTCACCCATCTCAATCTTTCTAATATTTTTGAATACCAATCGGAAGGTGAGTTTACTAAAAATGCTGAATGTGTAGAACGTTTGATGACGAAAAATGGCAAGGCCGCTTATTGGAATTTGATGGTGCCCAGAGACCTTGCTGATATAAATCCCGATTCTTTTGAACGTATCTCAGCACAACAATTAAAACCCGATTTTGGCTTTTTTTATGGAAGTTTTAACCTAAGCCAAAGATTATGATTCAAAATCTACTGATACTTACGGTGCTATTTTCAGCCCTTATTGGCGCTGGCGAATTACTGCATCGCTTTTTGGGGTGGAAGCCCGAAAACAGCAGAAAGTTTACCCATGCCTCTGTTGGACTTTTAGCCCTTTCATTTCCTTTGTTTTTTAATGAATTGCTGCCCGTTGCATTGCTTTGTGGCGCCTTTTTCATTTTGCTTGTTGCGAGTATGAAAATGGGCTTTCTGCCCTCCATTAATAATGTGAAGCGGCAAACGGTGGGTAGTGTGATTTTCCCGGTAATAGTGGCCGTTTGCTTTTGGCTATCGCTGATGTGGGACGATCAACTTTACTATTATGTGCCCATTCTCATTCTCTCGGTTTGTGATCCTTTGGCCTCCAGTGTAGGCAATTCAAAGGTGGAAGGACGGAAGAGTTTTAGAGGGTCATTGGCGTTTTTTGCTTCAGCAGCTTTAGTCACAGCTGTACTGATTTTCGTTTTTGAAGAACAAAATTGGGGATTACTTATAAGCACAGCTCTTGCCGTGGCCCTAGCCACAACGGTGGCCGAATATCTGGCAAAAAAGGGTTGGGATAATTTGAGCATACCGCTGGTTGCGGTCGTGGTACTGAGGTTTATTTTGGAGTGAGTAAAATGCTTCGTGTCTTAGTGCCTTTGTGGCCTATATAAAGTAGAAAGGAAAATCAGTAAAAAATGAAAGTAATAGAGTGTTTGCCAACAGGTAAAGCCTTTCAATCTATTAAGGAAAGATTGTACACGGATGTGCCCTGGAGTTCAGTTTCTGATCCTGTTGCAGAAAATCTGGCGAGCTGTTTTGTGGTGTTGGAAGGAGAAACTACTATTTGTCGCGCAGCCCTCTTTACAGGAGATGGAATCCGAATTAACAACAAGAAATACGCGATAGTTGGGAGTTTTGAATCGGATGAAGATCAACAGGCTGTTCGCTTAATGATGGAGGCCATTTCCGCGAAAGCGAAACAACTGGGCTTTGATGGACTGATAGGCCCGATGAATGGTTCTACCTGGTACTCGTATCGCTTTAATGCGGAGAAGTACCAGCCCTTTTTTACAGAGGTTTACCACCCGGAATATTACCCAAAACTGTGGGAAACTGTGGGCTTTGAGAAGTTTGCAGGCTATTTTTCTTCCATTGCTGAGAATATGCAAGCGATGCCCGCACCGAGCTGGAAAGTACCGGAAGGAATTACCTTAAGGACACTTAGGATGAATGAGTATGAAGAGGAGTTGGTGAATATTCACAGGTTTTGCACTGAGGCTTTTGCCAGAAACTTTCTCTATAGCCCGATTTCATTAGCGGAGTTTTTAAAACTGTATTTACCTTTAAAATCGGTTCTCGATCCTGAATTTGTTTTTATTGCTGAAGAAAATGGCGAAATGGTTTGCCTGATGCTGAATGTGCCGGATCATTACTCAAAAACGGAGAAGAGGCTGATCACTAAAACCATTGCCCGTAAGTCGGGTAAAAAGTATGCAGGGCTGGGGCATCAGGTATCCTACATGCTTTTTGAAAAGGCCAAAGCCCACGGTTATCATACCTTAATTTATGCTTTTGTGCTGGATGAGGGTATGGCACGGCAGCTTTCTAAAGACTTTTTTGGGGAGGTTTTCAGGGAGTATAATTTGTATAGGATTATTTTTTAATAAAACTTCTATGAGTCCTGAGTTAAAAGAAGAAATATTGGAACAGGTAAAGCTCGATGTGCAAATTGGATTTGAGCAAGAGGAAGAACTTTTTGAGAGTATTGTCGAGATATTCTGTGATGAAGAAAGTTTAGATGCCTCATGGCTTAGAACAGAAATTTCAAACAGACTTTCGCACCACTTAAAGCAGGCCGAATCATGGCAGAGGCCAACAGATTTCGAGAGACTTTCAAATGTTTTTGACCAGCTAAATTTAGAGGGAATCGTGAGCCTTCATAAAGCAGGCTTTACCAGGCAGGATGCCGAAGGAGATTGTACCGAAATTATGGATAAGTTAAGGTCATTAGGAATAAGCGTTAAGGGTTATTGCTATTATCATGCTCAAGATGTTGAGCGGTTAATTGATGGACAAGAGGGTCTTATGTTGGGGTATGATGGATTTGAGCAAAATGATGATTTAGCCATGCAGGTAGCAAGGAGAATAGTAGAGGAGCTGAGAAAAAATCAGTTTGATGTAAAGTGGTCAGGGTCTTTAGATTCAAGAATAGAAATAGTGTTGTTTGATTGGAAAAAGACACCAAATAGCGATGCAAGTTATTCTAAAAGTTTTGAGCTACTGCAAAGCTCAGGTGCTAAGGGTAAGGTGGGTAAAAAGCCATTTTGGAAATTTTGGTAATACATAGAGTTTATATCTAATTCATGAAAAAACTACTGCTAATCATCTTGATTCTATTTGCTGCCTCAGCGGCTCTGGTTTACTTCAGTCCTTATAAAAGCCAGTCCAACCGAGGGTATGCCATTATTAAATCCATGGATATTGACGCTTCGCAGGAACAACTTTATAACTATCTGGGGAAGTCAGATAATGCTGCTAAATGGTCGGCCTACGTATCGCATATTGAAACCCTTAATAAAGAAGAATTTGCAGATGGTGAGAAGGGCTCAATAAGGAGGTGTTATCAAAAAGATGATGAAATGAATACCTGGGATGAGCAGATTGAACTTGCCTATCCGTATTCCTACAGGCGCTTGTCTATTTATAACCTCAAAGGTTTTCCTATAGAATCGGAGGCGCTATTAACTGAGCAACTGTATGAAGGAATTGATAGCTCCAGCACAACACTTTCGCTTACGTTGTACCTCGACCCTGAAAAAAGCGATTGGACGGATCACCTAAAAATGTTTATCGCTTCCTATAAAGTGGGGACTATATTTGAGGAAAATTTGGAGAATATTAAAAGGATTAACGAAGAATGAGTTCAAGCGAAGACCTGTCAGGTTTCAACAACCTTTCAGGTCTAAATTCAAAAAACATATCTAACCTCTTTCTCCAACGGGCGCACCAACAACCAGAGACACTCGCTATCCTTGATAAAGGAGAGGAGATAAGCTATGGTGAGCTTAGTGCCGAGGTTTTTGCTTATGCCGGGTATTTAAGGGAAAAGGGGATCGAAAAACGTGATCGAGTGTTGGTTTTTGTTCCGGTTTCTATCCAGTTGTATAAAGTTGTGTTGGCCATTATTGCTATAGGTGCGGTTCCTGTTTTTCTCGATCAATGGTCTTCCCTGAAAAGGTTAAGGCAAAGTGCCGAATTAGCAGAATGTAAGGGTTTGGTGGCCGGCTGGAAGTTGCGGCTGCTCGCTTCTTTTATCCCGGAGTTCCGGAATATTCCGTTGAAATTAAATCCAACTCAAAAAGATGAGCCCATAAGTCAAACTGAGGATATGAATCCCGAGGATGCTGCGCTTATCACATTTACCACAGGGAGCAGCGGTAGCCCCAAAGCGGCCTGGCGAACGCATGATTTTTTGCTTCAGCAGCACCAGGCATTAATGAAGGAGTTAAAACCCAAACAAGGTGATGTGAATATGACCACTTTACCGGTATTTGTTTTTAGCAGTTTGGCAGCCGGGTTAACCACAATTCTACCAGAGTTTAATCCGCGAAAGCCGGAAAAATTAAATCCAAGTTGGATTCTGGAAGATTTGGAGAAAGCTAATACACTTATCTGCTCTCCCGATTTATTGATGCGATTGGCCCCACATGCGGAGCATTATAACCTTTGGGGATTAAAGAAAGTATTTACCGGAGGAGCACCGGTTTCCCCCCAAATGGCTGTCACCATTCAAAAGAGCTTTCCGCAGGCTGTTGTGGCTTACGGCTCCACTGAAGCTGAGCCCATTTCTTCCATTTCCATTAAAGAGCTGGCCGAGTATTACAACAAGCCGGCAGAGGGTATTCCTGTTGGTAAATTGCATGAAGATATTAGATTGAAGATTATCCCTATAACGGATAAACCCATTGCGCCCACAATGGAGGAATGGCAAAATCTGGGACTTCCTGAAAAGGAAATTGGAGAGGTTGTGGTGGCCGGCCCTCATGTTTTAAAAAAGTATTACGAAAATACTGAAGTCCAGGCCAGGCAAAAATTTGAGGTTGATGAGCTCCTTTGGCACCGTACAGGCGACAGTGGCTTTTTAGATGAAAATGGAGAATTATTCCTAACAGGGCCAACCAAATACCTCTTTAAAAAAGATGGAATGTGGGTTGGGCAGTTCCCAATGGAAATGCGATTAAATAAGCTACGGTCAATACAGGAAGCAACTATTCTTAACAAGAATGGCGAAACCATAATTTTCCTGATAAAGGAAAAAGCTTTTTCCGAAAGTGATGTACAGGCTGAAATCCGCCAAGCAGCAATTACCTATGATCGCGTTGAGTTTAGGGATGAGCTACCCAAAGACCCACGGCATCATTCTAAAATTGAATATGGGAAGTTGTTGGGCTAAAAGATTACTCATCATAACTAATCACCACCTTGGCTGAGGTAGGGTGGCTTTGGCAGGTAAGCACAAATCCTTCATCTACTTCATCATCTTCAAGGGCGTAGTTCATTTCCATTTCTACAGAACCTTCAATAACCTTGGCACGGCAGGTACAGCAAACAGCACCTTTACAAGCGTAAGGCACGTCTGCACCGGCATCCAGAGCAGCATCCAATACGCTTGCGCCATCGCTGCTAATTTTGAAGTGAGTTTCTTCACCGTCCAAAATCACGGTAACATCACTCATCATCTTCTCTACGTTAGTGTCAGAAGAAACCTTGGTTTTATGAGCAATATTCTGGCTGGGAGAGGTAAACAGTTCGTAATGGATTTGTGATTTTTCAGCGCCAAGATTTTGAAGACTAGTGCTAATGCAGTTAATCATCGCTTCGGGTCCGCACACAAAGTATTCGTCTACTTCATTTACATTGAAAAACTTTTGAGAGAAGGAAATACACTTGGCTTCATCCAAATGTCCTTTCAAAAAGTCAGAGCCCTGATCTTCTCGACTAAGGATATGGTGAACCTCCAGGCGGTTCATGTATTTATTTTTTACCGCGTCAATTTTGTCTCTAAAAATTATTGATTGAGTGGTGCGGTTGCCATAAAATAAAGTGAAGGTGCTGTTTGGTTCCAGCTCCATTACCGATTTGGTAATCGAGAATACGGGTGTAATTCCTGATCCGGCAACAAAGGCCACGTAGTTTTTTTTGTGTGTAGGATCCAGCTTGGTGAAGAATTTTCCTTCCGGGGTCATCACTTCCAATTCTGTACCAACAGTAAGCTTTTGGTTTGCAAAGGTTGAAAATTTACCACCTTCCACTTGCTTAATGGCTACGCGCAGTTCTCCTTCCTCGGGGCTTGAGCACAAGGAATAAGAGCGCCTTACCTTTTCTCCATCTATTTCAGTTTCGAGGGTAAGGTATTGCCCGGGGATAAATTTGTACTCATTCTCAAGGTCTTCCGGCACAGCAAAAGCCACGGAAACACAATCAGCGGTTTCGCGGGTGATGTCCTGAACCTTGAGGGTATGGAAACGAGCCCTTTGAGAAGGTTTCTCGTTTGTTAAAAGAGATTTCTTTTTGTTGGTTGATTTCTTAAAGAAATTGAGCATGCTCATCGTAATTTAAAGAGGACTGCAAATATAAGATGGGTTTAAGGTTTACGATAGTATTCTTAAGATAAACCTCAGTTGGGGCTTTTGGTTAAGGATATGAAGTGTAATATTTGCACCGTATCTTTGTGACAACACGAAAAATCCGCATTGTAATGACGAAAGAAATGAACTTGGAGGAACGGTTTCAACAGTATGTTGATGCTGAAAATAAGGTGGAACCTAAGGATTGGATGCCGGAAAAATATCGAAAAACATTAATTCGCCAGATCAGTCAGCACGCTCATTCGGAGGTGGTGGGGATGTTGCCTGAAGCAAACTGGATAACAAGGGCGCCATCTTTACGAAGAAAAATCGCCTTACTGGCCAAGGTTCAGGATGAAGCCGGCCACGGATTATACCTGTATTCTGCTGCTGAAACCCTGGGAGCCGACCGTATGGATATGGTGGAGGATCTCCTTAGCGGGAAGGCCAAATACTCCTCAATATTTAACTACCCAACTCCTACCTGGGCCGATATGGGCGCCATTGGTTGGTTGGTAGATGGAGCAGCCATTGCCAATCAGGTAATGCTTTGCCGCACCTCTTACGGGCCTTATGCCCGTGCCATGGTTAAAATTTGTAAGGAAGAGAGCTTTCACCAGCGCCAGGGATATGAAATTACCATGACACTGGCTCAGGGAACCCCAGTGCAAAAACAAATGGCCCAGGATGCCCTTAACCGTTGGTGGTGGCCTGCACTCATGATGTTTGGCCCTACAGATGATTTGTCGCCCAACTCTGCCCAAAGCATGAAGTGGAAGATAAAAAGAAAGTCTAATGACGAACTCCGCCAGGAGTTTATTGATAAAACTGTGGCTCAGGCAGAATTTTTAGATTTAAAAATTCCGGATCCCGACCTGAAGTGGAATGAGGAAACCGGCCACTATGAGCATGGCGAAATCGATTGGGATGAGTTTTACAACGTGATTAAAGGCAACGGAAAGTGCAATAAACAACGGCTGGCAGCACGTAATAAGGCTCATGACGATGGAGCCTGGATTAGAGAAGCAGCCAACGCCTACGCTAATAAGGAAGCAGCTAGAAGAAAGAAACAAAGTAGCGCGGCTTAATATTGATTTTGAATAAAATGAGTAACAAAGACAACTGGAAGATTTGGGAAGTATTTATTCGCTCCCGCAATGGATTAAGCCATAAACATGTAGGCAGCCTGCATGCACCTGATGCAGAAATGGCCATAAAAAATGCCCGTGATGTTTACACTCGCAGAAGTGAAGGTATTAGCATTTGGGTAGTGCCATCGGAATCAATAACGGCCAGCAGCCCTGATGAGAGCGAGCCACTATTTACCCCGGCAGATGATAAGGTATATCGTCACCCTACATTCTACGATATTCCTGATGAGGTGGGACACATGTAAGCCCACGGGGTTTAAGGTTTGTTGTTTAAAGTTTAAAGTTGTGTCATCCTGAGTGAATCATAAAGGCGATAGCCGGATTGATTAGTATTGAAGGATGTCTATCGAAAAACAAAATATTTTGCAAAAAGAATTACTAGAATATACCCTACGCCTTGGCGATAATGCCCTTATTTTAGGACAGCGTTTGGCCGAATGGTGTGGACATGGCCCCATATTGGAGCAGGATATTGCTCTTTCCAATATTTCTCTCGATCATCTTGGGCAAGCGCGTATGCTAATGCAATATGCAGCAGAGTTGAAAGGTGATGATTATACGGAAGACAAAATGGCCTTTTTCAGGGATATTATGGAGTATAAAAATCTCCTTATCCTGGAGCTTGAAAATGGTGACTGGGGAAAGACGCTTGCGCGCCAGTTTTTGTTTGACACCTTTAATTACTTCCAGTATACCGAGTTGTTGAAGAGTAAGGATGACCATATTCGCGCTGTAGCGCAAAAGGCCATTAAGGAGATAACTTACCACGCCCAGTGGAGTGCCGAGTGGATTATCCGTCTGGGAGATGGAACTGAGGAAAGCCATAACCGCATTCAGAATTCAATAAATGAACTTTGGGAGTGGACCGGTGAAATGTTTGAAATGGATGCCGTGGATCAGAAAATGATTGAGGTTGGAATCGGTGTTGACCTTGAACCAATAAAAGCTGCATGGCACGATAAAGTAGCCGAAATTTTGGAAATAGCAACCCTTTCAAAACCCGAAACCGGATGGATGCAAACCGGGGGTAAAAAAGGTGAGCATACCGAATATCTTGGTTTTGTTTTAGCCGAAATGCAGCACTTGCCAAGAATGTACCCCGAGGCCAAATGGTAGTTTAGCCAATTGTTGAGAGGGGCTAAATTATCCGGAATGTCAAAGAAGTACCTCGTTAAATTTTTTGCAATAGGCCTGTTTGCCTTCGCCCTGGCGGGGTGCAAGGCTTACACCAGTTATGATAAAGCCTTGCGGGAGGCTGAAGGTGTGGAAAAGCTGGTGCTGAGCAGGCAGAGAATCGGAGTGCTGCCCGACAACATCGCAAGGCTGGCAAATCTTAAGGAACTTCGGCTTTTTAAATCAAATTTATCCGAGCTTCCTGCTACCATTGGAGATTTGGATAAACTGGAGGAGCTGGTTTTAAGTAACAATAAACTGAAGGAGCTCCCGCCTGAAATAGGTAAGCTAAAGAACCTGAAACGGCTATCGCTGCATCACAATCAACTTACCCACCTACCAAGCGAGATTGGGAACCTTGAGAGCCTGGAAATATTGAACCTTAGTTTTAATCAGCTGGACTCTATTCCACAGGAAATTATTCAGCTCAAAAATCTTAAGTACTTATATCTCAATCAGAATCAACTAACAAAGCTTCCTTTTGGATTGGAGTATATGAAAGATCTTCAGCTCGTCAATCTGGAGCGCAACTATTTAAATGAACTACCCGAATCACTGGGGCACTTGCCCAATCTGTTGGTGTTGAATGTAGCTTATGCCGGTAACGGTCTTGAGGTTCCTGCAGAGTTGTGTAAATCGCTTACGCTGGAAGAGCTGATTGTAAACAACAGTGTGATTATCCCGGGCTGTTTTGCTGTGCCGGGAAACAGGCAGTTGCAGGTGATTTTGAAGTGAACATTTTGTACCTTAATGGTTCTTAATAATTGAGATGACAATAACAGAAAATCAAATATGGCAGTGGTTACAGGATGTTTCCGATCCTGAAATTCCAGTGCTTTCAGTTGTGGATTTAGGAGTGGTGCGCCATGTGGATTTAAGCAGCGATCATCCTATCATAAAAATTACCCCAACCTATAGTGGCTGCCCGGCCATGCACGAGATTGAGGAAAACATTAAGAAAAAACTGAAGGAAGAAGGGCTTGAAACGGCTGAAGTACAGACTATACTTTCTCCACCATGGACTACCGATTGGATGACTGAACGTGGAAAACAAAAGTTACGTGAATTTGGCATTGCCCCACCCGAGGGTAGCTCAGCCGATAAGTCGGTTTTGTTTGGAAAAGCCAAAACCGTAAAGTGCCCGCATTGCGGATCTACCAACACCACTATGGTAAGCCAGTTTGGCTCTACAGCCTGTAAATCGCTTTATAAGTGCAGCGATTGTCTGGAACCATTCGATTACTTTAAGTGTATTTAATCTTCCTTACAACGAATACAATAGGACAGCCTAAGCCCGAAGGTTAGCCCACTGCCATTGTAGGTGCTGAATTCCATTTTCTGATCCTGCTCATTCAACACATGCATTTCCACCGCTGGGCTCAGGCCTTGCTGGTATTCAATAAATACACCCGCAAGCCAGGCCTTGGCTATGTTTGCCCTCAACTCTACAGAAGGATCAACGGTCACAAAAAAAGGCTTGGCATCATACCGCATCCCATAGTAGTCCACGGTATGGGCATAATCCACATTCAGGTTTCCCGAAAGGTGAAGTTTGGGAACTAAAGAAAGCTTTGGGCTCAAGGCAAGGTTATAGAAAATACCAGGTTTCAAAAACAAAAAAGACATTTCGTAACCCTCTATCCTCCAACCGTTGGAAATGGTGGAAACCTCAGGTCCATAAGCGGTTCTAAGTGTCTGAAATCCGGTTTCTACGCTTAACCCGAATTTAGGGTTGGCCTTAGAACCCAATTGGGCGCTAAGGCTGAAATAGTTTAATGGCCCACTCAGCAGGGGCATGGCGAGGGCTTTTTGCCCCGCCACTACATTTGACTGAGAACTAAAATTACTACCAATACCTGTAGAGAATCCAAGGTTTAGGCTTCCTGGAGTTTTGGTCGTGGATCTTTGGCACAAGGCAACCTGACACAAAAAAAGAAGGGCGATTAGTATGGCTTTTTTCATAATTATGCTTTTAAGGGTTGGGTAACGTAAATGTAACTAAATGGCTATTATTGTATAGATATATCTTACAATGAAGTCAGCCATTTTTACCGTTCTAATCTGTTTATCTTTTGGTGCAATAGCCCAAACCGAAACCATCAGACTTAAAACTGAATTAAAAGCGGGGCAGATGGGGTATACATGGGAGCTTCCCTTGGTAATGTTTAGTAACCTAAGTGATCAGAACTCATGGAAAAAAACAGAGTTCGAGATTAAGGGCTTTCCTGAAGATGGAAAGGTTTGGTATAGAAAAAGTATCTGGTTTCAGACGTATCAGTGGGCTTATCAAAATTATAAATTGGGAAGATTGGATTCTGCCCGGTTTGCTGGATTAATGGCGAGTTGGAAATTTGATACACTGGCGGGAGAGTATACGGCACGAGAAATTGCGAGTACCACAACTATGTTATTCCGGAAAAACAAAAATGGACAAATTGAATATTACGTGGATACAGATGCCGATCGGGATTTTTCGGATGAGGTACTCTATACTGCCTTTCCCAAATTAATGTATAATCAAATAGATTCTGCTTTGCCTTATGCCCCTGTTATCGACTATGAGTTGTTTTTAGATGGAAAAGTGGAAAGAAGTAGTGTTCCATTCATTGTGGAAGAGTACGGGGATTACCTTACCTATACGATACCTGTGTATGCCGAGGCTGTATTGGGCAAGGATACTTTGATCATCAATACTCCAAAACCAAATTTTCGAAGGATCATGCTCAGCGAAAAGGCAGATCTGAACTCAGCTTCCATAAGGAATGATGGTGCAAAAAATGAGGAAGGAGAAAGAGTAAATTATTCTGGGCAATGGTACACCATTGATCATTTTGACAGAGCCACCATGGAGTTGGTGCTGGAAGTGGTGGATGCCACCAAGGATACCATTAGTGCGACTAAAGGGTTTTACGCCCCTGACTTCTCCTTTAATGAAATGATTTCAGAACAGAAAATGAGCCTGAGTGACCTTAAGGGGAAGTATGTATTGCTGGACTTTTGGGGTACGTGGTGCAAGCCTTGTATCGCAGGGATACCAGATTTGGTATCTCTTAAAGAAGAGCTTAAAAATCAACCTTTTGAAATATTGTCGATTGCTTGTTCTTCTCAAATGGAAGGTTTTGAAGCCTTGAGGGCCAAACATGGTTTGGACTGGCTGCACATGTGGCATCCAAGAGATGAAAGTGTCGTTTCGGATTACAATGTTGACAGCTATCCTAGTATGTTTTTGATAGATCCGAAAGGCAAAATTGTTGGTTATAACCTTTCGATGGAGGAGATAAAAGGAATTGTAAAAAACCAGAATTGAGTTTACCTTTTGCGTTCTTTGCGCCTTAGCGTGAAATTTTTCTGGATAATACTTCAAAACCAAAAACGCATGTCAGAATTCATTACAACGGAGCAACACGATAAAGTCTTAAAAATAACCCTCAATCGCCCGGATAAATACAACAGCTTTGTTCGCGAAATGGCGCTGGCCCTGCAAGAGGTGCTGCGAAAAGCCGATTCAAACAAAAGCGTTCGCTGTGTGTACCTTACGGGAAACGGAAAGGCCTTTTGTGCCGGACAGGACTTAGCCGAAGCCACAGACCCAGAGGGGCCCGAGCTTACCAAAATTGTAACCGAGCACTATAACCCCATTGTAGAGGCTATTCGCAATATAGATTTACCAGTAGTAGCCGCTGTAAACGGTGTAGCTGCTGGTGCGGGTGCCAACATTGCCTTGGCAGCAGATGTATGCGTGGCAACGGAATCCGCCAGTTTTATTCAGGCATTTTCTAAAATCGGGTTAATACCAGATAGTGGCGGCACCTTTACCTTACCTCGCTTAATAGGTTTTCAAAAGGCTTCTGCCCTCATGATGATGGGCGATAAAGTCTCAGCCACCGATGCCGAGCGCATGGGAATGATTTACAAGGTTTTTAGTGATGATACCTTTGCGGAGGAGTCGATGAAAATTGCTCAAACCTTAAGCAACATGCCCACCAAGGCTTTGGTTGCCACCAAGAAATTGTTGAACGCCTCTTCTCTAAACAACCTGGAGGATCAACTGGATCTTGAAGATAAATACCAAACCGAGTGTGGCCAAAGCTATGATTACGCTGAGGGCACAAAGGCATTTTTAGAAAAAAGAAGACCGGAATTTAAAGGGGAGTGAGTTGGTTAATTGGTAGAGTGGTTAATTTGTGGATTAGTGACTTGGAATATATTTTCTGGTTTTTCACAACCTAACGACTCCTGTGAGTAATAAGTCAACAATTTTACCATTTAAGAAATCAACTAAGAGATGCAAAGTTTTAGGGACTTAAACTGTTGGAAAAAAGCGCGTGAGTTTAGGAACGACATTTTTGACCTAACAAAAACATTTCCCTCTGAGGAGAAATTCAGGCTTACGGATCAAATAATTAGAAGTTCAAGAGGAATTGGTAACGCCATAGCTGAAGGTCACGGTCGGTATCACTATCAAGAGAATATTCAATATTGCAGAATTGGAAGAGGTTCACTGGAAGAATCACTGGATCATCTTATCACTGCTAATGACTGCAATTACATAAGTAACGAAGAGTTTAATAATTATGAGATTCAACAAGTCTCTACTGGCTTTATTGAATGGGTATATCGCCTATCTTAAAAAGCGCAAGGGTGGTGAAACCAATTAACCAATCCTCATATTAACAAATTAACCAAAAATGAAAATAGCAATAATAGGAGCAGGCGCCATGGGCGCAGGAATAGCACAGGTGGCTGCGCAAAAAGGCCATCACGTTTACCTTACTGATAAGTTTGACCATGCACTTGAGAAGGCAAAAGCCGGCCATGAAAAGATTTTAGCGCGATTAGTTGAAAAAGGTATTCTGAAGTACGGAACGGACAAAGAGATTATTGGTCGTATTTCTTATACTTCTAATATGGCCGATCTAAAGGATGCCGGTTTAGTGATTGAAGCCGTAATCGAAAGCATTGCGGTTAAAAAGGCCATTTTTCAGGAGTTGGAAGGAATAGTTTCTGAGGATGCGATTCTGGCCTCCAACACTTCTTCCCTTTCTATTGCCAGCATTGGTTCATCAGTAAAAAAGGCCGATCGGGTAGTGGGAATCCACTTCTTCAACCCCGCACCACTTATGCCCCTGGTGGAGATTATTCCGGCAGTGTCCACTTCCGTGGAAACGACCAATAAGGCAAGAGCAATAATTGACAGCTGGGGAAAAGTAACTGTGCTGGCTAAGGACACTCCCGGGTTTATTGTAAATCGTGTTGCCCGCCCATTTTATGGAGAGGCTGTTCGTATGTATGAGGAAGGCTTTGCCGATCCGGCAACTATTGATTGGGCAATGACAGAGCTTGGAGGTTTCCGTATGGGCCCGTTTACCCTTATGGATTTTATCGGCCACGATATAAATAATGCCGTAACCGAAAGTGTGTTTGAGGCTTTTTACTACGACCCGCGCTACCGTCCCAATTTCACGCAAAAGCGTATGGTAGAAGCAGGTTGGCTGGGCCGCAAAACCGGTCGTGGATTTTACAATTATGCCGAAGGCGCTGAAAAGCCCGAGCCTACCAAAAATCAGGAGCTGGGTGAAAACATATTATGGCGAATTTTAGTAATGTTGATTAACGAAGCCGCAGATGCTCTTTATCTGAATATTGCCAACCGCAATGATATTGACCTGGCCATGACCAAAGGCGTAAATTACCCCAAGGGATTGTTACAATGGGCCGATGAAAAGGGAATCCAGCATTGTGTGGATACCTTGGACCGACTCTATAACGAATACCATGAAGACCGTTACCGTTGTAGCCCTCTGTTGAGAAAAATGGCGAGGGAGAAGCAAACGTTCTATTAAGGAGTGATGATAATTAAGAAAAAAGGGATGAAACTGTTGGAGTTTCATCCCTTTTAAGTTTATAATATTTATAGATTAACGCTCAACAACCAACCTATACGCACCTCTCTTGCCATCCATTCTATAAAAATTTACCATGTAAACTCCTGCTGGGAGGTTTACTGCAATCTGCGTTTCAGGCTGTGGAGAAACGGGGATGGATGAAACGCGAACACCTGCGGCATTGATTATTTCAAGCTGTCCGCCATCAAAGTCTAATCCCTGAGAAAGGATGAACTTACCTTTAGTAGGATTGGGAAATACACTTAAAAATGGCAGTTGGTTTTCGGATAAACCTACCGTGCTATTGATGCAAGCGGAGGTATCAGAACATCCGTTTTGAGTAACCACCACGGCAAATTGTCCTTTGGTGATTGGTATGTAAGTTCTTTGATTACCGTTAGGAAGGGCCTGTTTTGTGCCACAATTTATCCATTGGTAGGTAGCAGCTGTGGCGTTGGCTTGTAGTGTGGCACCATTAGAAATTGCGGTTATTCCAGCTTCAACAGAATCTACAGTCAGTATCATTTTACTAATGGAATCACACCCCCCTGAAACGGGAATTTTTACCGAATAGGTGCCTGCTTTACTGTAATAGTTGGAGCCAAAACCAATACTGTCGCCTTTACAAATACTGGTTGCAAAACTTCCGGCCTGCACCACTCCGGGCACAAAGTTGGAGGATGTTCCGCTAAGTGCAAATCCATTTATAAATCCGTTGATATTTCCCTTGCTATCAACAAGCTTCGTAATACTGGTATTTACTCCGTTTGCTGTTCCCTGATCAAAGTTATAGTATAACTTAAGGTTGGCGCTTGAATTGTCGTGACCATAATTATACATACAGCTAATTTCGGATGCCGTTAGGGCTTTGTTCCAAAGGGCAACTTCATCCAGTTTACCTCCCAGGTAAAAGTCGTTGGGCAAAAAAGGAAGTTTACCGAGATACATAACTTCAGAAGTGGAGGAGATGCTGCCACTGGCAGGAACAGATGCCGCTTGAGTTCCGTTGAGATAAGCTTTTAAGGACGTGCCATCATACGTCATTACCAAGTGTTGCCATGTATTAGTGGCGAAGCCCACAATTTTTGCATCATAATTTGTTCCTGTGCTATTTCTAAATCGCGCTTCAATTTCGGTGGCACTAAGCTGAAGGAGGTAAAAGTCGCAGGTAGCTTCATTTCTGAAACCGGCAATACCATCAAAGTTGGGATAGGAGGGGCTGGTGTTTGTGGCATAAACCCAGCAGCTAAGGCTCATTCCGCTTGTTGAATTGGCAATATGTACTGAAGCCCCCGGAATATTTACTACATCATTTACACCATCAAAATACAGGCTGTTGCCTGATTGGGAAAAGGCTACGGAAAAGGTGCTTAAAAGAAATAAGATGCCTGTAAAAAGGCGAAAGGGATAGGTGTTTTTTTTCATGGTTGAGAGGTTGAATTATCAGACCAAGGTAGGAATTATGGGGCTTAAAAAATTGTTGACTGATGGGGCGCTATTAAATTATTATGGTCAAACATCCCTTGATTTCTTTAAGAGCGTTAATTTTAGCCATATAAAAATTTTCAACAATCAGCTGGATATGTACTCAACCCTTCTTTATCACCAATGGAAAAAAATGGTTCGTGCCAAATATTTCAGCCAGGGCTGGGGTGTAAAAATCCTGATGGGTTTTTTAGTGCTTTATTTTGGAGCCGTTTTTCTTGGGCTGGGCATTTTACTTCCCGAATTAATAAGGGAAATATATCCCGAAGCCCAACAGGTAACACCCATATTTGGGGAGTTTGTGCTCTACTATATTCTGGCTGATCTGGCCATGAGATTTTTTCTGCAAGACCTGAATGTACTGAGTGTTCAGCATTATTTATTGCAGCCTATCCGCAGGAGCAAGGTGATTAACTTTTTGCTGGGCAGTAGTATATTCAACTTTTTTAATCTGCTTCCCCTTCTTTTTATAATACCATTTTCGGTAAGAGCTGTTTTGCCTGAATTGGGCGCGCCATCAGCATTTTACTGGTTTATAGGTATGCTGGGCATAGTTTTCTTCAATCACTTTTTAGCTATTTATGTAAAAAGGATAGCCGCTGTAAAGCAGGCTGTATTTTTATCTTTTGCAGGGGTGGTAGCCTTGCTGTTCATAGGTAATGCATTAGGTTGGTATTCTCTAAACGCATGGTCAGGGGCGATGTTTGGCGGCCTTGGTAAAGCCTGGATGGGCCTTGTGCCTTGGGTTCTTGTAATCGGGATCTACATTGTAAACTTCCGCTTTTTATTAGCCATGAGCTATATTGATAAGTGGAAGAAACACTCCAGGGAAGCAACTACTCAAAACTTTGAGTTTCTGGAATCAAAAGGTGCGGTGGGCACTATGATAGCCAATGAGCTAAAATTGATTTTGAGAAATAAAAGGACGAAAAGTATTCTTATGATCACAGCCCTTTTTAGTGCTTACGGTTTATTGTTTTATACACAGCCCGAGCAATACCCCGGTATGGGTTGGTTGGTGTTTGTAGGGATTTTTATGACGGGTATTTTTATGATCAATTATGGCCAGTTTATGGTGGGTTGGGAGAGCGCTTATTTTGATGGAATATTGACCAGGGCCTATCCGATGGAGTCGTTCTTTAAAGCTAAATTTTGGCTTTTGGTTTCCACCAGCGTTATCACCTATCTGGTATCATTATCCTATATCTATTTTACTCTTGATGCTTTGTGGATCAATACGGCATGCTTTATTTATAATATTGGGGTCAACAGTTTTGTGTTGCTTTTTGCCAGCACGTATCAAAAAAAGAGGATAGACCTGAGCAAAGGTTCGGCATTTAATTATCAGGGCACTAGTGTGGTGCAGTTTGCCATTATGCTGCCCTTGCTGGTTTTGCCAATTTTAATTTTTATGGGTTTTAATGTTTTCGGAAAACCATATTACGGTTTAGCCGCTTTGGCGGGAGTTGGTCTCCTGAGCCTTGCCTTTAGCAAGTACTGGTTTCAGGAAATTGTTAAAAATTTTAAAGAGAAGAAGTATAGGAATGCCGCTGGATTTAGGGAGGGGTAAGATGGTGAATATGAGAACACAACTATTTGTTTTATTTATTCTTTTAGGAGGAGTGGTTCTTGCTCAAGAACCCTGTCAATCTATTAGGAACGATACACTCACGGCTTTTTCGGTTTCCCGCGAAGAGATGTTTGGTGCTATCCAAAAAGACATGGATGTTATTATGAATTGCCTGAAGTTAGACTCCATGGATAGGTTTATGATTTCAACCCCTGTGTTCACAACCCTAATTGCCGGCCAGATATTGTCTGGAAGATTCATGACCTACGGCCCCCTTTTCGATTCGGTTCAAAAGTTTAGAAACAAGCCGGCTTTTCAGGGAATGAGATCACTAGTCATTTTCATGTCAAAAAATGAGAATGAAATGATTAAAAAGCGGGATTGGGATGAATTGGAATCTATATTGATGGGTGTGGTTAGGGATAGTTCTATGATTTCAAAAACCAGGGAGAATTTCTTTCTCTCTGCGGAGGTTGGGAAAACTTACCGGGAATTCTTTAACAATATTATGGATGAAGAGGAAACTTCGAAAGCGGAGTTTCATGCCGATAGTTCAAACAGTTTGGATATATTCTATGACATGCTGCCTTTAGAAGAAATGCTAGCTGTCGCTAAAAAAGAAGGAAAGCCTTTACTACTATACTTCACAGGTTGGGCGGTAGTGAATGGATATAAGATGCAGGAGATGCTTTGGGACGCAAGTTTGTATGCCGCGATAAAGGAGAAGTTTACCCCTTTCATGGGAAGAGTGGACGATCGAGAGGTAATTACCAATGAACAAAGAGAAAGCTTGGGGGTAAAAGACGCTCGGATAAAAACTTTGGGCAACTACTTAGGTAAAATCCAAATGGATTTGCTGGAAACGGACAGGCAACCAGTATTTGCAATTGTTTCGCATACAGGTGAGGTAATTGCAACACAGGATTATACGCTGGATTCGGAAGAGTTTATCAACTTTCTTAATACAAAAATGGATTAATGTGGGAGACGGACTTACCCCAGGAAAACCAATAATATTTAATCTACAATGAGCATCATCACAATATCAAATCTCAAAAAATCATATAACGGAGAAACCGTTTTAGACATACCGGAGCTTTCGCTGGAAGCGGGGCAGTCATTTGGGCTGGTGGGTAATAACGGGGCCGGTAAAACCACGCTTTACAGGTGCCTGCTGGATTTAATTCAGCCGGATAGTGGCGAGGTGGCCATTAATGGAACGTCCGTAGCTGCCAGTGAAGAATGGAAAAAGATCACAGGCAGTTTTATTGACGAGGGTTTTCTTATAGATTACCTTACGGCTGATGAGTATTTTGCCTTTATAGGGAAGCTTCACAACATAAGCGGGGCAGACCTTACGGCCTTTCTTCAGCCGTATGAAGATTTCTTTAAAGGCGAAATCACTGGTCGTAAAAAGTACATCCGCGATCTTAGTAAGGGAAACCAAAAGAAGGTGGGTATTGTGGGTGCTTTGATAGGAAACCCTCAAGTACTGGTACTGGATGAGCCTTTTGCCAATTTGGATCCATCAACCCAATATCAATTACGCGATCAACTCAAAAAGCTGGATCAGGAAACCGATATTACCATGTTGGTTTCCAGCCATGATCTGGGACATGTTACCGAATTCTGTCAGCGCATTGTAATTCTCGATCACGGGCAGGTGGTTAAGGATATCGAAACCACCTCTGAAACCCTGCGTGAATTGGAAGACTTTTTCGTGAATAAGGTTAGAGTGTAATTATACCCGGGATTGGGAGGGATCCCAAACCTTTAATAGCTAAGGTTTGGTGATTTGATTTATCCACAATCGGGAAAGTACTGTGCCATAATATCATTGATAAGATGTGTTGTGAGAGGCTTGTTTTTAAATCCATTCACATCAGGAATATTACGAGCCTTTTCCATATCATCAGGGTTGAGGGAAGTGGTAAGCATCACAAGAATTACCTTACCACGTTGTTCCTCAGCAAGTTTGTGGTATTCCTCCAAAAAACCCCAGCCGTTCATTCCGGGCATGTTGATGTCTAAAAATATTAAGTCAGGTTTTGGGCAAACCCCATTCTCCTCTTTTTGGAGGTATTCCATTGCCTCAATTCCATTTTGAGCAACCACTACTTTTTCTGCACACCCCATTCGCTTTATAACCAGCTTGTGAATAAAGTTTGTAGCCTCGTCATCGTCAATTAAAAGGATGCTATTAAGCTTTTTTTTCATATTTATGAATTTAGATTTATGGGGATTGTAAAGTAAAAGGTACTGCCCTCCCCAATCTTTGACTTCAACCAAATGTCACCGCCATGAAGTTGAGCTATTTTTTCGCAATGAGCCAGGCCAATGCCCGTGCCCTCAAAGTTGCTTCTTATATTTAGTCGTTGAAAGATGGCGAAAATAGTGCGATTGTCCTGATCCGATATGCCGATACCATTATCCGAAACAGAAAACTTGTAATACTCTTCATCATTCTCGCAAGAGATTCTAACCTTTGGAGCTACACCTTTCTTCCTAAACTTTATGGCATTGCTTATTATGTTTTGAAACAATAACCTAAGCTCCATTTTGTAGGCCTTTATTTGTGGTAAAGGGTCAATAATAATTTCAGCCTTACTTTCTTTAATTCCCGAAGCAAGGTCATCTGTGATAGCTTTCAGTAACTCATTACAATCTACCAGTTCAAAGGTTCTGTTGGTGCCAATTCGCGAATAATCAAGTAGTCCCTTTATAAGTGAACTCATTCGCTCGGCTGCATCTCCCATATAGCTAAGGCACTGTTGCGATTCTTCATCCAGTTTACCCTCATTTTGTATTTCAAGCAAGTCTATCATGCTTTGAACGGTGCGAAGCGGTTCCTGTAAATCATGGGAGGCGATGTAAGTGAATTGCTCAATTTCCTTACTCTTGTTTTTTAGATTTTCGTATTGAGTAGACAAAAGCTTTTGAGTTGTAATATCCTGCCTGATGGCGAGATACTCATAAACTTTTCCGACCTCATTTTTAAATGGTATAATCACAGTATGCACCCAATAGTAGGAGCCATCTTTGGCTTTGTTTTTTATTCCTCCAATCCATACTTTTCCAGCGCTGATTTTTTTCCACATATCGCTAAAAAAGCTTGTGGAATGGTAGCCGGAGTTGATAATGCTATGGGTTTTGCCAATTAACTCAGTGCGCTCATATTTGGATATTTCACAAAACTTGTCATTTACAGAAGTGATAACGCCCTTGGCATCCGTTGTAGCTACTATTGAACTTTCATCCAGGGCATCTTTAAAGAGTTGCAGGCGGGTATTTGACTCTGCCAAAGAGGCTTCCAGCTCTTTCTGGGTTATTGCCCCCTGGTTAAAACGTATGGCTATAAAGGAAATGTATATTACCGATATGGTGGCACATGTAATAGCTCCAATTACAACGGCAAAATCCAATTCAATCAGGCTGCTATTTACCGCATGGAGTACAAAATAGCCTATCGATAAGGAAAAGAATATTATAAAAGGCATGAGTTTAAGGGCCATTCGGCTGCCAGGCAAACGGCTGAGCATGAACCATGAAACTCCCTTGGAATAATTTTGTAATGAAAGTGTAAGCGGCAGCAGGGTGAAGAAAATTGCCGAATATATAGGCATAGTGCTGAAGAAGGCAACAGGGTGTATAGCTGGGCCTTGTAAAATAAACGCAAAAATGGCCATCAAGGCAATGGTGGTAATAGCCAGTAAAATAGCTTCCCTTATTTTTTTGCCAATTTCAATTTTATTTCGCTTTCTGAATGAAGCGATACTATAGAGTATAAAACATATAGCGGAGACGATAGACATTTTTCCGGGATGGCTTTTGGAATAGCTATCCGGTACAAAAAAGGTATCAATATTATAACTGAAATTAAAAAGGTACTGCAAAAAGGTAAGGCTACAGATAAGCAGGATAATCAGGTTGAGAACCTTGGTTATTTGGTCGTAAACAAAACGGTTTTTAAGTGATAAAATAAGGTCCAGGCCAATAAGTAAAAAACACAATGCGGTATTGAATTTCATTGTGGGCCCGGGAATAATGGTGAGCACTTTAGGAAGGTGAAAAAGCCAGGCAAACATTACCATAGCGCTTATCGCCATAACAAAAATTGCCACAGGTATGGTTATACGTGTTGTTCTGGTAGATTTGGAAGATGACATGGTGGAGGAGTTCTTCCCGAAGGAAGTAATGGGTAAAATGGTATTTTCTGTTTAAAAAGTAGTAGTATAAAATGGTGTTGCAAATTAGGGCTTTTTCTAGTTCTCATTGTAAGAATAGCATTTCCCTAATCTAAATCCCTAAAGATGGTAAAAATTATAGTGGTAAAGAAATTCAGATACTACCCCTGATGGATTTTAGGCAAGGAGATTTCCGGCCACCTTTTTTGAAATAGTACTTTTGCCGAATGAAGCAGCCAAAGAAAGATTTTGTAGCCATGGCCATTGCCGATTTTGAGGCAATGACCAATGAAGAAAAAGGCCAGATGATTGTACAGGTACTGGAAGATCAACCTGTACTGATGGGATTTATTACCAATCTTGCTGATGATTTCTCAGACCCGGAACACGAGGCCTTGGTTGACTCCGCGGTCATTCTGATAAACGCTTTTATTTCAGCAGGTATCCCTGTAGAAATGGTGCCTCACCAAATGGTGGAGGAGGTTATTCAGGATAGAGTGGATAGTTATGAGGAAAAGGCAGAGAAAAAAGACGAACTCACGCCAGACGATCTAAAGGATGTTTCTGACAGTCCTCTCGTTTTTGAAGACCTGCGGAACCGTGCACTTTTCAAAATTCAGGAGCAGGAAGAAGAGCCCGGGTTAAATCCGGAATTCATCCTGATATTGGATACGGTTATAGCAATTATTGAACGTTCCGTTTCTCTGGAAATGAACAAAAAGTAATGGATGCCAAGGCTATAGTAAGCAAAATGTACCATGGCGATGCCTTTAGCCAGTGGCTCGGCATTGAGCGAATTGAAGATGGTTTGGGCTATTCCAAACTACAGATGACCGTGAGGGAGGAAATGACCAATGGCTTTAAAATTGCCCATGGAGGAATCACCTATTCACTGGCAGATAGCGCGTTGGCCTTTGCCAGTAATAGCCATGGTCGTCAATCGGTAAGTATAGAAACTTCCATTTCACACACCAAACCTGTACATATTGGAGATGTGCTTATAGCAGAGGCAAAAGAGCTAAATCTTACCAATGCCACGGGCATTTATGATATACGGGTAACTAATCAAAATAATGAGGTGGTGGCCCTGTTTAAAGGAACAGTTTATAGAACTAAAAAAGAGTGGACTCCATAGCCGGGTTCACTACAATGTTTGCCTCTGTTAGCCAAGGGTTGGTGGCAAATTTTAAATTTTACAAATAATGAAAGAAGCTTATATAATTGACGGAATACGCACCCCCATCGGGAGTTTTGGTGGAACCTTATCAGCCGTAAGGGCCGATGATATGGGAGCACATGTAATTAGAGAATTAATTGCTCGCAACCCTGATCTGGATCAGGAGATGATAGCCGATGTGATTATGGGCTGCGCCAATCAGGCGGGCGAGGATAACCGTAATGTGGCACGTATGTCTTCGCTTTTGGCGGGCCTTCCCTTTACCGTTCCCGGAGAAACAGTAAATCGTTTATGTGCTTCGGGCATGAGTGCCACCGCACAGGCTATGCGCGCTGTTCGCAATGGCGATGGTGACCTTTTTATTTCAGGCGGTTTGGAGAATATGACGCGTGCACCTTATGTGATGAGTAAGCCCAGCAAGGCGTACGGCACCGATTCTAAAATGTATGATACCAGCTTTGGCTGGCGCTTTGTAAACCCCCAGATGTTTAAGCTGTTTGGCACAGATGCCATGGGCGAAACCGCGGAAAACCTGGTGGATCTTTACGGCATTAGCCGGGAAGATCAGGACAAGTTTGCACACTGGAGCCAGATGAAAGCTACCACAGCGCAAAACAATGGTCGCTTGGCCAAAGAAATTGCAGCGGTAAATATTCTTCAAAGAAAAAGGG
Source organism: Owenweeksia sp. (assembly GCA_048267305.1). Classification (GTDB taxonomy): domain Bacteria; phylum Bacteroidota; class Bacteroidia; order Flavobacteriales; family Schleiferiaceae; genus Owenweeksia. The sequence goes on from JBLWXT010000016.1 coordinate 65,412, forward strand.
ATCCCATTGTATTTGATAAAGATGAATTTGTAAGACCTGAGACCACGCTTGAAGTACTGGGCAAATTGCGCCCGGCTTTTAGAAGGGAAGGAGGATCTGTAACGGCTGGCAATGCTTCGGGACTTAATGATGGTGCCGCAGCCCTTTTAATAGCTTCAGATGAAGGAGCTAAGAAAAACAACCTTACACCAATGGCTCGCATTGTATCTATGGGTGTAGCTGGCGTTGAGCCGCGCATCATGGGTATTGGGCCGGTATATGCCTCTGAAATTGCCCTGAAAAAAGCAGGACTCTCTTTGGATCAAATGGATATTTTAGAATTAAATGAAGCCTTTGCTGCCCAGGTTTTGGCCTGTACCCGCAAAATGGGCCTAGAGGATAATGATCCTCGAATTAACCCAAATGGTGGAGCTATTGCACTTGGCCATCCCCTGGGAATGAGCGGAGCAAGGTTGCTGCAGACAGCGGCTATTCAACTTCAGGAAACTGGAAAGAGATATGCCTTATGCACGATGTGTATTGGTGTGGGACAAGGATATGCGGTGGTTTTAGAAAGAGCATAGGTATAAAGCTTCCATATTATGAAGCCTACAAATGTTGATGAATACTTAAAGAGTTTGGAGGGCAATTTTGCTTATCCCATCCTTACTCGTGTGCGTGAGGTTGTTTTGAAAACATCACCTAGAATAAGCGAAGAGATTAAATGGGGTAAGCCCTCATTTGAGTATAAGGGATTATTGATGAGTATGGTTGCCTTTAAAAAGTTTGCCGCTGTGTGGTTTCATAAAGGAGCTCTGCTTGAGGATCCTAAAAATTTGCTGGAGGCTACTGCAGAAACCACTAAGAGCATGCGCAAATATGTTATTTCCAGATTGGAAGATTTGGATGAGCAAGGCCTTAGAGACCTGACGTTGGAAGCCATCGCCAAAAATGATAGCGGGGAGGAAGTAGTGGGAATGGGTCAATCTGATAAAAAGGATTTACGAAGTGAAATGCTGGATCGGGCGTTGGCCATGGATAGAAACGAAAAGGCGGCAGAGGTATATCGTAGTTTATCGGATTCTAAAAAACGAGAATACGCGGTGTACATTGAAGAAGCCAAACAACAGGTCACCAAACAAAGGCGGTTGGAAAAGTGTCTTGGTCTTTTAGAGCAAGGTATGGGCTTACATGATAAGTATCGTTAATCATTGGCAGTGCGTTTGTAACTTTGGGGCATGCGTCCCAAAATTCTCTTGCTACTACTTTTTGCAGTCGTTGCCTGTAAAAAAAATGATCCTTTTGCTGTAGCGCGGCAGATGGAGGTTTTTAAGGAATATGACCTGCCCCAAAATTGTAAGGCTCATGTCTACTTCTTTCTTCAGCCGGATTGCCCCCTCTCACAAAATCAAACGAAAACCCTTGCCGATTTAGCAACGGATGAAAAATTCAAGGACTTTTGCTTTACCGCTTTTTTTAGTGGAAAGTTGTACGAGCAGGAGGAGTACGAGTATTTCATTTTGCATTATCCAACACCTTACATGTTTAGGCTTGATCCTAATTTGGCAATGGCCAATAGCCTGGGAGCTACTGTTGTGCCTGAGGTTTTTGTATTGGCAGAAGATGGGGAGGTTTTGTACGAGGGAGCTATAAATGACTGGGCCGTTCGTGAAGGAGCAAAAAGACAAGCTCCCGATCAACATTATCTGCGCAATGCACTTGCTGCTATTGCGGAGGGCCGCAAACCCGAAGTGGCTAAAACCGCAGCCGTTGGCTGTATTTTAGAATAATGAACACTATACAATCCGCCATATCGCCTTCTGTTACTAAAGTTCTGAGTTTTTTTGCATTGGCCATATGCGTGGCTCTTACTTTTAATTCATGCAGAAATCAGAACTCTGTAAAAGAAGAAAGTGAAGAGATAACCTACACCGCTAAGGTGGCAGGTATATTGAACACCCATTGTGCCAAATGCCACAACCCAAAGGGGGCGGGGCCATTTTCATTACTGGATTATAAACAAGCCGCCAGAAAGAGCAAGACCATAGCTAAGGTTACCCGCAAGGGCTATATGCCTCCCTGGCCGGCAGATAGAAATTATACCACCTTTTTGCATGAGCCTACTATTACAGCTGAGGAAATTGAGGTTTTGCAAAAATGGGCAGCAGCAGGGGCCCCTTATGGTGATTCGACTGAGTTGCCCGAACCACCAACGGTTCGTCCTCATTTTATTGAGAAAGAGCCTGATTTAAGTGTGGGAGTGATTTCTCGCCTGCCAATTCCCGGAGATAACCGCGACAGGTTTTTTGCTCTCAAAATTCCGGTAGAGCTGGAGGAAGAGGCGTATCTGCGGGCAATTGAATTTGTACCCGACAACAGAAAGCTGGTTCATCATATGAATGGCCATCTTGTAAATTTTATCCCCGAAAGGATGGGTGATATGTACAAGGGCTTTAGTCATATCGAGCATGACTCCATACCTGCGCGCACATTGGCTTACCAAATGGGCTTTCAGCAGGATGACGGTAGCTTTCCCACACTCACACCATCAGTGGTTAATTACTTGCCCGGAGTTGGTGGAACCTTGTATCCGAAAGGTATTGGAGGTTGGAGGGTTTCGAAAAAATTTGCTTTGTACATTAAAGACCTGCATGTTGGGCCAAGTCCTGTGCCGGCTACCGACAGTAGTTATTTCAACCTGTACTTTATGGATGAGCCGCCAAAAAGACCGCTGAAGGAGTTGCACCTGGGAACCCTGGGTGTGGCAGAGGTTGAGCCGCCACTGATGATTCCTCCCAATGAAGTGAAGGAGTTTTCAATCAGCTATTACGTTCCCCAAAAAATAAGTGTGCTAACCGTTAATCCACACATGCACCTTTTGGGTACAAATTTTAAGGCTTATGCGTTAACACCAGGGGGGGATACCATCAGGCTGATAAAGATTGATAAGTGGGACTTCAGATGGCAGTATTTTTACACTTACCCTACACCGGTTATTATCCCTGCAGGCAGTAAAATTAAAGTGGAGGCAACTTTTGACAATACAGTAAAGAATAAATACAATCCCAACAATCCACCGCGGTTGGTGAGCGAGCGTGATGGCAGCATGCGCACCACTGATGAGATGCTTCAGTTTTTTATAACCTATTTGCCTTATGAGGCGGGTGATGAAAATCTCGATATGGATACAGACGAGCTGAAGGGGCAGTAAAGCCCTTAGTGGGCTCTACAGACAAATATTAAATCTTCCATCTTAAATTTTAAGTAATTATGATTTACGAATTCCAGGGTATAAAACCCGTAATCCACGAAAGCTCTTTTATTCACAAAACAGCTTCTGTTATAGGGGATGTTATAATAGGCAGGAATGTGTATGTAGGGCCTGGCGCTGCCATACGTGGAGACTGGGGGCAGATAGTTATAGAGGATGGGTGTAACGTGCAGGAAAACTGTGTGATTCACATTTTTCCGGGGGTGTCACTTACCCTTTCGGAGGGTGCTCATATTGGCCATGGAGCCATTATACACGGGGCTAACATAGGTAGGAATTGCCTTGTAGGAATGAATGCCGTAATAATGGACAATGTGGAGTTGGGTGCTGAATCGATAGTGGGAGCACTTTCCTTTATTAAGGCAGAAACTATAATTCCGCCCCGAAGTTTGGTTGTAGGGAATCCCGCTAAAGTGATAAAACAGGTGAGTGATGAAATGATTGCCTGGAAAACCAAGGGAACCGAATTATATCAACAGTTGCCGAAAGAATGTTTTGATACACTGAAAGAGTGCGAACCTTTGCGTAAACTAATTGAGCCTCGTGAAAAGCGAGAAATTGTTTACAAAACATGGGCTTCGAAATAACTATAACATAATTCACTGATAACAAATAGAATAGAAGTGTATACCGATTTTTTTTCATAGTTAAATAGTGTTCGTGCATAGGGAAATACTATATTCAACATCAGTTTTTCCTAAACTATAACTAAACACATACTAATTACTATGAGAAAAATCATACCCTATCTATTTTTGGGGTTGGTGTGCTGTCTGTGGCCTTCTTGGTCCTATGGGCAGGCATATTCCATCGCCAATTCAGCTTTAAATGTCGGAAATCCGGGAGGCCTTAGAACGGCTAGTGATGCAACTACCAGCGGAGGCACTTCTGTACTCAATGGAGGCTCCGGAAGTACCACAGTTAATCACTGGTCTTCAGGCATATCCATTCCTTTTTCATTTAATTTTTATGGAAGTCCGGTAACCCATTTTATTGTTAGTAAAAATGGGTTGATGACTTTTGACACTACAAATTCGGGTTTACCCGTAGGGGCAGCGTTAAATGTTAATACCGCATTACCTAACCCAAATCTTCCAAATAATACAATTGCTTTTTTTTGGGAGGATACATCCTCTACCTCCATTGGTACAGGTGATCATGTATATACTTACACATATGGTACAGCCCCTAACAGACAATTTTGGGTTCAATACTATTCCTTTGAGGTAGGTAGCCAGTCCTACTGCTATTGGGCCGCTGTTTTAGAAGAAACCACAGATAAGATATATGTGGTGGACATGAACTATGCAAGTTCTCCCACAAGCTTTACAGGCACTGTTGGTATTCAGGTTAATAGTACTACTGCCTATGAGGTAACTATTCCTCTTAATGGAACTATGGGATCGCCAAACATTCAAATGGGAACTGACGGCTCTGCTGAAGCGAACAATGAATATTATGAGTTCAGCTATTTGGCTCCGGGTGCTTGTATTCCTCCCACTGCTCTTACAGCATCAGCCACAACTGCCACAACTGCCACTGCAAGCTGGACTAGCGGTGGAGCAGCAAATTCACTGGTTGAGTATGGTCCAACAGGCTTCACACTTGGTACGGGAAGCACAATGTATGTAGCTACTACCTCTGCGAGTTTAACAGGGCTTTCTCCCAACACCACTTATGATGTTTATGTAAAGGATAGCTGCCTTACAAACTCAAGTATGTTTGTGGGACCCATATCATTTACTACGCCTTGTGCATCGGTAATGAGTGGAACTTATACCATTGATGGCAGCTCCCCAACAGCAGGCACTAATTTTAACAGCTTTGGTGATGCATTGGCAGAACTTAATGGTTGCGGTATTGGTGGCCCGGTCACCATTAATGTTGTTCAGGGAACATACTCCGAGCAATTTGAAATCGGAGCCATCCCGGGAGCTTCGTCAACAAATACCGTTTTGATACAGGCGGCATCTGCAAACACCTTACCGGCAGAGGTAACCTTTGGGGCTACCGGATCCTCTTCAAACTATGTGTTGAAGTTTGTGGGTTCGCAATATGTAACGGTAAAAGGGTTGACACTTACCGCTACGGGTACTTCTTATGGTTTCGTAGTGGATTTTGAAGGCGCCAACTCGTTTATCACACTTAGGGATAATATTTTGAATGGAGTACCTGCCACCTCTACAACCTCAAACTACTCTGTTATTTATAATTCATCGTCATCTGCAGATTTGCAGAACAATGTGTCTATAACAAACAATGAAATTAACAATGGTTCTTATGGATTGTATTGGTACGGGCTTTCTTCTGCTTCGGAATTGAATAACTCCATTGATAGCAATGTCATTAAGGACTTTTATTATTATGGAATATATAGTTATTACCAGGGTGGGGTAACGTTTATTGGTAATACCATTGCTCAAAGCAGCACTAGCGCCTACGTTACAGGTTATGGTATCAGAAATTACTATGGAGATAGTTCTCAGGTAATAGGAAATGTCATTTCCATGTACTCCTCCGGTACCATATATGGTGTATACAATTACTTATGTGATGGTTCTTCTTCCAGCCCTAATATTGTTGCCAATAACATGATAAGCTGCATTGGAAACACAGGTACTACGTATGGTATTTATGCTTACAATAACTACTATACAGACATTGTTTACAATTCTGTAAACCTTACAGGAGGTAGCTCTACAGCAGGAAGAGGGATATATCTGAACTCTTCAACTTCTGGCACCTATGGGTTTATTAATCTGAAGAATAACAACATTGTAAACACAGGTGGCGGTTATGCCTTTGAGGTTTCAAGCGGTGCGGTAACCCTGGGGTATGTAACATCTTCTGATTACAATAATGTTTATGCTACCGGATCTAGTGTTGCACGAGTTAACAATTCAAATTTTGCAGACATTTCTGCCTATCAGCTGGCTGTGCCCATCTTTGATCAAAACTCGGTGAGTGTAGATCCCCTGTTTTATTCACCTCTGGATTTGCACGTTCAAGCTGCAGGATTAAATGGAGCCGGACAAGCCTACGCTGGTATTACAACGGATATTGATGGAGAGATAAGGTCAGCTGCCCCCGATATAGGTGCTGATGAATATGTTCCTCCCACCTGTACTCCTTCCACTGCTTTAGTTGCAAACCCTGTTTATACAGATAGTGCAACGGTTAGCTGGGTGGCGGGTCCCGGATCCTTATTCAATTTAGAGTATGGCCCTGCCGGTTTTGCCAAAGGAACAGGAACACTAATAACGGGTTTGGTAGATACATTCTATACAATTACAAACCTACTGCCTGCTGTTGACTATGATTTTTATGTGCAGGATGATTGTGGTTTAGGTGATACATCTATCTGGACAGGTCCGGCAATGTTTTCTACAAATTGCCCTGCGCTCTTTTTGGCGCCTTATATCCAAAACTTTACCACTACGGTAACACCGCTTTGCTGGAATCAATCTGCAACAAGTGGTGGCCCTTGGGTGTTTACGGGAACACCTGACTTCGGAAGCACATATGCTATGCCTGATCACACCAATGGGGTTAATAATAATTATGCATGGGTTGACCAATCCGGTGCTGATACAGGTGTAATCTTAGAGGCTCCGGTAGTAGATGTAACATCTCTGGCAACTCCTTATCTGAGTTTCTGGATTGTAAGCCATCACAACTCAAGCAGTATTACAACCTACAATAAACTTTATGTTGAATCCTGGAATGGTACAAGTTGGGACAAGATTGATTCTGTTCAGGGAGATTTTGGTCTTCAATGGATTGAGTTTAGGACAGACCTCTCTACTCATACTTACGGCAGTAACCTTGTTCAGGTGAGATTCAGGCAAGAGTCTGGTGGAGACAGCCGCGATTATGACAATGACATGCTTTTGGATGATGTTTGGATTGATGATTTCAGTACCATTTTATGTTCTGCTCCGGTGGTGGCTCCATATACAGAGTCTTTTGATACTACCACAGTTCCACAATGCTGGACAACATACTCTTCAGGCTCCGAAACATTCCTTTTCGGATCAAATACATATGGACCAGCGTCAGATCATACCGGGGGTACAAGCTATTATGCCAATGTGGATGATTCTGAATTTCCATCTTCTTCAGATGTTACTTTAGAGTCTCCTCTGGTTGATGTTTCTGGTTTAACCACTCCTTCATTACAATTCTACCTGGCAAGTGCCGATGCTTCGGTAACGGTTTCAGTAGATGTGTGGGACGGTGCTATGTGGCATACGGGTGTGTTTACCCATGCAGCCGCAACCGTTGCAACCTGGGATTTAATGATTGTAAACCTGGCGCCATATGCAGCGGGTGGAACAGTTGCGGTGAGATTTGTTGTTGATGAAAACAATGGAACTTTCCAAAATGACATAGGTATTGATGATGTACAATTCATTAATGGGCCAAGTTGTTATACCCCTGTTGGTCTGGGTGTGGCGAGTTCAACTTCCGCAGATGCTTCCGTTTTTTGGAGTACGGGAGGAGCTTCTGACTGGAATATGGAATATGGAGCAGCTGGTTTTACCCTGGGAACCGGAACAGCGATAAACGCTACCAATGATACTGTTATCATAGCTTCATTATCAGCCGCAACTAATTACGAATTCTATGTTCGTGACTCTTGTGCTGTAGGAGATGTATCTGCCTGGGCTGGACCTTTTCCATTTTCAACCAAAGTATGCGCTCCTTCTGCTGCATGTACATATGTGGCCGAGCTAAGAGACACCTACGGTGATTCATGGAATGGTGGAGAAGTTACCGTTTGGCAAAGTGGAGTTCCTGTTCAGGTTCTTTCTTTTCCTGTAATTAATGGAGGTACAAATGATACCTTATTGATTGTGCCAATTCAACTTTGTGATAGCCTCAATACCATAGTGACTTTAAGTAATACCGGAGGTTTTCCAGAGGAAATGGGATTCAGGCTTATTGACCCAATGAGCAATGTTGCCGGAAATCATGCCGCTGTTAGTGGCTTGAGCACAGGGGATACACTGTTTAACTTTATGTCTTCGTGTGTGCTGCCAATGTGCTTGCCACCTACCGCTTTAGGAGCTGCCAATATAACCTCTGTCAGTGCAGATTTATACTGGACTACAGGCGGTGGAGCCAATTGGAATGTTCAGTACGGGCCAACCGGTTTTGCTCTTGGAAGCGGAACCATGCTCGCAGCAACTAATGATACAGTTGCCCTGGGTTCTCTGAGTGCATCAACTTCTTACCAGTTTTATGTGCAAGACAGTTGTGGTTTTGGCAACACCAGCGCATGGGTAGGGCCGTTTTCATTTGCAACTCTTTGCGGACCAATAAGTGCTTTCCCCTGGGTGGAGAATTTTGAGACATCGGCCGGCAGTGTGCCGCAATGTTGGGTAAATGAAACAGGAGATGACTCCGACTGGATTTTTAGAAACGGTAGTATTGGCCATGGCGCCACAACCGACCATACCCTGGGAACTTCAGCAGGATATTATGGTGGTGTTGACGACTCTCAAAGCCTGCCTACAGATACCCTAAATAATCTATTGACTCCTGAGTTTGACCTTACAGGCCTAACAGCACCAAGATTAAATTTCTACCACTTTATAGGTAATGATAATGTGCTTACCTCTACACTTTACATAGATGTATATGATGGCACTACATGGAGTATGGCAGTTGCCACGATTAACTTTACCCAGGCAGCGTGGTTACAGCAACTCGTAAATCTTACACCTTATAAGTCGGCTAATACCAGAATTCGCTTCAGAGGAGTTGAATCTACAGACTATAATAGTGACATTTCCATAGATGATGTTACCATTGAGGAAACTCCGAGTTGTCCCGCTCCTTCTGCCTTGGGCGTTGCTAATGTAACTACCACAGGAGCTGATTTGTTATGGACCACCGGTGGTGCTGCCACCTGGAACGTTCAACATGGTCCTGCAGGTTTTGTCCTGGGTTCGGGTACTATGAGTAACAGTGCTGGTACTACTCTTTCTATTAGTGGACTTGCCGCTGCCTCCAATTACGAATTTTATGTTCGTGACTCCTGTGCAGTTGGTGATGTATCGATTTGGGTTGGACCATTCGCTTTTAGCACACCAGCCTGTGCTCCTTCCGCATCATGTACCTACATGGCGGAGTTAAGAGATACTTACGGAGATTCATGGAATGGCGGAGAGGTTACGGTTTGGCAAGGTGGAGTTCCTGTACAGGTTCTTACTTACCCGGTTATCAACGGTGGTCAGAATGATACCCTTTTAATTATTCCCATTCAGCTTTGTGATAATCTCAATACAATTGTTACCATTAGCAATGTTGGAGGTTTTCCAGAGGAAATGGGATTCCGACTTATTGATCCATTGAGCAGTATTGCCGGAAATCACACCGCTGTGGGTGGCTTGAGTACCGGAGATACACTGTTTAACTTTATGTCTTCATGTGTGCTGCCCGCCTGCCCTAATCCTTCTGCTTTGGGTTCATTTAATATTTCTCAAACATCAGCAGAGATTTACTGGACCAAAGGCTCTGCCGGAGCTGTTTCACTCGTGGAGTACGGCCCTACAGGCTTTACCCCCGGAACAGGAACTCTGGTAATGGCTTCAAATGATACAATTACTTTAACTGGACTAATGGCTTCTACAAGCTATGATTTCTGTGTAACAGATAGTTGTGGAGTTGGAAATGTTAGCTTGACATTCTGTTCAGGCTTTACAACCAGCTGTGCTGTTTTTGTAGCACCATTCCTTGAAACCTTTGACGGTACAAGTACTCCACTTTGTTGGAGTGAGACTGCTATAAGTGGTGGTCCATGGCTTTATGGTGGTGCAGGAACCAACTCAGTTAATTGTTCTCCGGCAACCGACCATACCGGGAATAATGGAAATTATGCATGGATGGATCAATCAGGTGCGGATGTGGGCGTAGTTCTTCAAACTCCGGCTGTGGATGTTGCTTCAATTACACTTCCACATTTGGATTTCTTCTATTGGATGTGTGGTTCAGGATTTGCCCCGGATAACAAAACCTTCCTTGAATACTGGAGCGGTACCAACTGGGTAGTGTTTGACAGTATAGTGGATTCAACCCTTGGTTGGGAGTACCATGCTTATGACCTTAGCGGAAAGACATACTCTACAAGTCTTGTTCAATTGCGATTCAGAGCTGAGTCTGGTGGTTCTTCTTCCGACTTCTTTGGAGATAATGCCATTGATGACGTGTTTATCGGAGAAAAGAGAATTTGTCAGGATCCAAAAGGTTTGGCAATTACGGGTAACACCCTAAGTTCTATAACTCTTGCATGGAATAGTGACACTACTATTTCCGGCTCGCGAATAGCCTATGGACCAACAGGTTTTACAATTGGAACAGGAACACAAATGGCTGCAATGCCTGGCGGTGGAACCGTTTCGGGATTAGCTGCAGGTACATGTTATGATTTCTACATTGCTGATTCTTGTGGTAGTTCATTACTAGCCTGGCTAGGGCCAATAAACGGATGTACACAGTCTCCCTGTACCGTTACCGGAACACCTTCAAATGTTGTTGGTGATACTACTAACTGCGGTGGAGGACAGGTTACACTTACCACTACCACGGCAAATAATGTTGCCTGGCTGAGAGGTAATGAGGTTGTTGGCAGAGGGTCGCAACATGTGGATAGTGTGAATTTCACCACCACATTTAATGCCGTTTTGTACAACAATGCCGGCCCAGGTATTCATGTAGGCCCCTCACCACTTGCACTAGCCGGTGGATTTGGAAACTTTAACAATGGTCAATGGATTACCGTAATGGATACTATCACCCTTGATAGTTTTATGGTACGTTCCAATGGTTTTGTGAGTGCACAAATGACAGTTTGGGATCCTGATACAGCTATAGACAGGCCAATTCAAAGAAGCCCTGTTTTTACCACCCCTGCTACGGGTACCGTAAACACTCAGGTTTACACCGGTGGAATGGTTCTTACTCCGGGTGTTTACTATGTGAATATTGAGTTTGATGCAAACACTGTTGGTGCTTTATACAGAGCTACGGCCGGTGCCGTGTTCCCATACGTTGCCCCGGGTTTAATGAGCATTGATAGCGTAAACTTCAATGGTGGCCAAATCAGGTACTACTATGTATTTGATATGGTTATCAGAGGAGCGTGTTTGAGTACAGGCGTGCCTTCCCTGGCCTTTGTGCCTGGCTCCAATGCCGGTAGCAGCGATTCGGTTGCGGTTTGTATTACCAATACAGCAGTTAACCTTGCATCTTATCTCGGTACTCATGATCAGGGTGGAGTTTGGACTGATGATAATTCATCAGGAGCTCTTGCTGCCGGAGTATTTGATGCTTCGGCAGTTGCTGCCGGAACCTATGGCTTTACGTATAAGCTGCAGGGTTCCGGAGGATGTGCAGCTGATAGCGCAACCATTATGGTAACCGTGGTGCAGGGTGGAAGTGCCGGGCCTGCTGATACTACCATTTTTGCTTGTGTTACGGGAGCGTCAATTCAACTTAGAAACTACGTGGCAACAACGGGTGGTATTTTTACCAACCTTGATAATGCCCAGGGTGTGGTTGGTGGAAGTTTAATAATTCCCTCAACTGCCAAGGCAGGTACATTTAGGTTTAGTTATAGGTTGCCGGGTGGTATTTGCCCGGCCGATACGGTTATGCTTACCGTTGTTATTGACGCTACAGCAAATGCAGGTGGCAGTACCAGCGATACAGTATGCGATACCTTAAATGCCATTGATCTTACAAATTACCTCGACACCAGCGCAGTAGCAGGTGGTATCTGGAAAGATGTAAGCGGTAGTGGAGGTTTAACAGGATCAGTATTCAATGCAACCACTGTGATTTCTGGTAGTACGTATGTACTTAGATATGTTGTTGAAAATGGATGTGGAAAAGATTCCGCTGATATTACATTGCATGTTGGTTGTAAAATCGGCTTAAGCGAATTTGGAATAGCCACATTAGAGGTGTATCCAAATCCAACATCTGGTGTTGTAAACATCCGTTCTAAGAATACCGGTTCTCAATCGGTAACTATTGAATTGTATTCATTCACGGGTAAGCTATTAATGTCTGCAAACGCTGACCTTGATGGCGAGTTGCCAATAGACATCAGCAGGTTTGCCGATGGGGTGTACAATTTGAAAATTACCACTGACGAAGGAACAGAGGTTCATAGGATTTCTAAGATGTAGTAGTTTGTAATAATTAAGCTTTTATGAGGGAGCTGCTTCGAAAGAGGCAGCTCCTTTTTTTTGAGTTGACCTCGCTTTAAGCGATATTCTATTTGCCTGAAAGGGTACTTCTGTTTTTTAAAATACCTCTCTGTATATTTGTGGCAACCCATTTACCCACAGTTACTACCAAACACAATTCCCATTAAAATGACAAAATCAAAAACTATTGGTTTGTTGGCTTTATCGGCCACCATCCTTATTTCTTGTAACGAACAGGAAGCAAAAATGGAAACAGAAGAAACTACAAAACTCGAATACCCCGATACCCGAAGAGATTCATCTGTTGTAGATGATTATTTCGGTACAGAAGTGCATGATTATTACAGATGGCTGGAAAATGATACCTCGGCAGAAACCGAAGCCTGGGTAAAGGCTCAAAATGAAGTGGCTTTTGGCTATCTGGAAAATATCCCTTACCGCGACAAAATAAACGAGCGCCTTACGGAGCTCTGGAACTATGAAAAGTATTCGGCACCCTTCGAAAGAGGAGGTTACACCTACTTTTCTAAAAATGATGGTTTGCAAAACCAATCCGTTATGTATCGCCAAAAAGGTGAAGACGGAACCCCAGAGGTTTTTCTGGATCCCAATGGCTTTTCAGCAGATGGCACCACCTCATTAGCCGGAGTAAGTTTTACCAAAGACGGAAGCCTGGTGGCTTACCAAATTTCTGAAGCCGGCTCTGACTGGAGAAAGGTGATTATCCTGAATGCCGAAACCAAGGAGCAGATTGAAGATACCCTTATAGACGTTAAGTTCTCGGGTATTTCATGGCTAAACAATGATGGCTTTTACTATAGCAGTTATGATAAGCCAAAGGATGGAAGTGCACTATCTGGGCTAACCCAATTTCACAAATTGTATTATCACAAACTGGGTACTCCACAAAGTGAAGACAAACTGATATTTGGAGGTAAGGAAACGCAAAGAAGATACATCGGTGGTTATGTAACGGAGGACAACAGTTTTCTTGTAATTACTGCGGCCACATCTACCAGCGGAAATGAGCTTTACATTAAGGATTTGCGCAAGCCCAATAGCAAAATCGTAAAAGTGGTTGACAATTTTGATAACAACCATTATGTAATGCACACAGAAGGCGACAAGCTTTTTATTAAAACCAACCTCGATGCTCCTAATGGCCGTGTGGTAACTACTACCATTCAAAAGCCAACTCCTGATACCTGGGTAGACCTTATCCCGGAAACGGAAAATGTACTTGAAGTAGGTGCAGCGGGAGGGAAAATATTTGCCACCTACATGGTTGACGCCACAAATCGTGTGTATCAATACAGCCTGGACGGTAAAATGGATAAGGAAATTGAACTGCCAGCCCTTGGTTCGGCCAACGGTTTTGGAGGCAGAATGGAAGATATGGTGGTGTATTACAGCTTCACCAACTATGTGTATCCATCTACCATCTTTAAATATGATATAAAAACGGGCACTTCTGAGCTATATAAAAAGTCGGGTGTAAAGTTCGATCCAGAGCAATACGAATCTAAGCAGGTATTTTACACTTCTAAGGATGGCACCAAAATCCCAATGTTGATTACCCACAAAAAGGGATTAAAACTGGACGGTACAAACCCAACTTACCTTTATGGATATGGTGGTTTCAACGTAAGTTTAACACCGAGCTTTAGTACTTCTACTATTGTATTGATAGAAAATGGTGGAGTAATGGCCGTTGCCAACCTGCGTGGTGGTGGCGAGTATGGTGAAGAGTGGCACAAGGCCGGAACCAAAATGCAAAAGCAAAATGTGTTTGATGACTTTATCGCTGCTGCGGAATATCTGATTGCAGAAAAATATACTACCTCAGAAAAACTGGCTGTAGCAGGAGGCTCTAATGGCGGACTACTCGTAGGTGCTACAATGACGCAGCGCCCGGATTTAATGGCGGTGGCTTTCCCGGCTGTTGGTGTACTGGATATGCTTCGCTACAACAAGTTTACCGCTGGTGCGGGATGGGCTTACGATTACGGTACAGCCGAGGATAGCAAAGAGATGTTTGATTATCTCTACGGATACTCGCCTTATCATAACCTAAAAGAAGGTACTGTGTACCCGGCAACTATGGTTACCACTGGTGATCATGACGACCGCGTGGTACCTGCCCACAGCTTTAAATTTGCTGCAGAACTACAACGCACCCACGCTGGTAATGAGCCGGTAATCATCCGTATAGAAACAAACGCGGGCCATGGTGCCGGTAAGCCAACAGATAAAATAATCCAGGAGCAAGCCGATAAATGGTCCTTTATGTTTTGGAATATGGGCTATCAGGAGTTGCCTTCTGAAAGCACCAAAGAAACTGCTCAGAAATAATAGCAACACTGTATTATTATCTAAGGTCCGGTAAACGAGCGTTTACCGGACTTTTTTTTGGAGAAACATTAATTGCCTTATACTATTTCCCTTTGGCTGATGCGAGCATCTTTGCCCGTGGCCACTGTGGAACTTTGCTCCTTACATTTGGTTACTAACCAAAAAGAAGTCCATGTCTATATTCTCCAGCCTCAAAAAATTTGGCACCCTCGTTTCAAAAATTGATGTTTCAGAAACGCTGGAAGCCCTTGGTAAGCTCAATCAAACGGAGCTTTACCAAATCATGAAAATCATTAAAAACAAAACCAGGGAATACCAACCGCCCGAAATTGAGAGTGATTATTACAACCTGTCTCGCTTTTTAAATGATGACGAAAGGCAAAAGCAACTGGAGGTGCGTGAGTTTATGAATGAGCACGTAAAGCCCATTGCCAATGAATATTGGAATAAGGCCGAATTTCCTATGCACATCATCCCTAAAATGGCAGAATTGAATATTGCCGGACTGACCTACGAAGGTTATGAAAGCCCCATGGGTAGCTATTTGTTGGAAGGTTTTATTACAGTGGAAATGGCGCGTGTGGATACATCAATCTCTACTTTTTTTGGGGTTCAAAGTGGGCTGGCCATGGGTAGCATATACTTCTGCGGAAGCGAAGAGCAAAAATGGAAGTGGTTGCCGCCTATGCAGCGTTTGGAGAAAATCGGAGCTTTTGGTTTAACCGAACCCAACGTAGGTTCCGCTGTGGCGGGAGGTTTGGAAACCACATGCCGAAAGGAAGGAAACAAATGGATTTTGAACGGACAAAAGAAGTGGATTGGCAACGCCACGTTTGCTGATATCATTATTATTTGGGCGAGAAATGTAGAAGACAATAAAGTGAAAGGCTTTATAGTAGAGAAAGACAATCCCGGCTTTAAAGCCGAAAAACAACAGGATAAAATGGCATTACGCACAGTGCAGAATGCTTTGATAACCCTTACCGACTGTGAGGTTGATGAAGAGAATCGCCTCCAAAATTGTGATAGCTTTAAAGATACCGGTAAAGTGCTAAAAGCTACGCGTGCAGGAGTGGCCTGGCAGGCTGTGGGTTGCGCTCGTGGAGCCTATGAGTTGGCTTTAGATTATTCGCATAAGCGAGAACAGTTTGGAAAACCAATAGGCTCTTTTCAGCTGGTGCAAGATCTTTTAGTAGAAATGCTCACGGATCTCACGGCTATTCAGAGTATGGCCTTTCACCTTTCTAAATTGCAAGACGAAGGCACAATGACAGACCAGCAAGCCTCTTTGGCAAAAGTGGCCTGTAGCCGCCATACCCGCGAAATTGTGGGTAAAGCCCGCGAGATATTTGGCGGAAACGGTATTTTACTGGAGTACAGTATTGCCCGCTTTGTAGCGGATGCCGAAGCCATTTATACCTATGAAGGAACTAAAGAGGTAAACTCACTGATAGTAGGTAGAGATATTACGGGGATAAGTGCGTTTTTATAAAACAGATGATTCAAACTAAATAGTGAGTTGAAACTTCATTTGTAATGCGCGTGCCAACTAAAGAAGGTGCGGAAGAACTGGCCGCCATGAATCCTGCAGTAAAGGCCGGCCGGCTTGTTATGGAAATTCACCCTTGGTGGGCAGTACGCTTAAATAATCCTTTTTACAGATATATTTTTTCAAAATAATTCCTTCCTTTACTAATAAATTGGCGGTGTAAAAGACACCGTACTTAATCGTAAGTGAAGCAAGATGAATCTTGAAATTACCGGCACCGGAAGCTGTATTCCGGAGATTAAAGTCCCCAATGCGGACTTTACAAAAAATGAATTCTATACCAACAAGGGAGAAAAGGTAGAGCACGACCCTCAACAAACTATTCAAAAGTTTCAGGAGATTACAGGGATCAGGGAAAGGCGCTATGCCAAGCCCGAGCAGCAAACTTCCGATCTTGGAACCATTGCCGCTAAACGTGCCATCGAAGATGCAGGCGTTGATATTGAAACCCTGGATGGCGTTTTGGTGGCTCATAACTTCGGGAATGTCCCTCACGGCAAAATCCAATCCGACATTTTGCCCAGCCTTGCCACTCGCATAAAGCACAATCTCGGAATTAAAAACCCGGATTGTATCGCCTTTGATATTTTGTATGGTTGCCCTGGTTGGATTCAGGCCATGATTTTAGCGTATAACTATATAAAGGCAGGTGAAGGGAAAAAGTATCTGGTAATTGGAGCAGAAACGCTTTCGCGAAAACTGGACCCTCATGATCGTGATTCCATGATTTTTTCTGATGGCGCAGGGGCCGCTATTGTTGAAGCTCGGAAGAGCGATGATGGCAGCGGAATTTTAAGTACTGCTTCGCAGACATTTACTGAAAACGAAGCCTACTACCTGTATTATGATGTTTCCTATAATCCTACCGATGAAAGCAATACCCGCTACATAAAAATGCAGGGTCATAAGATTTTTGAATTTGCGCTCAATCATGTTCCGGCAGCTATGCAGAAATGTCTGGACAAATCCGGGGTTGGAATAGATGAGGTAAAGAAGGTACTTATCCATCAGGCCAACGAAAAAATGGACGAAGCCATTATAAAGCGGTTTTTCAGACTGTATAAAAAAACACCACCCGAAGGAATTATGCCCATGAGTATACACCTGTTGGGCAATAGTTCTGTAGCTACTGTGCCAACTTTGCTAGACCTTCTCCGCAAAGGAGAATTGGAAGGACAAGAGTTGAACAAGGGAGATGTGATTCTTTTGGCATCCGTAGGCGCAGGGATGAGCATAAATGCCATAACCTATCGCGTGTAACTTTAGTGGCGCTCAAAGCCGGATAATTGGCTTTTCTTGCGCTGCTAAATTTTAATATAGGTATGAAGAAGCTGTTGGCATTTACTTCCAAAAACATAGGCTTGCTAGTGTTAGCCTGCCTTACCCTTGGTTTGGCCCCTTTTGCTCCTGAGCCCCATGTGTGGGAAAAACTAAAGTGGGTAGCCAATGGTGCCACCGGTATGGTGTGGTACGATTGGTTTGACCTATTGCTGCATGGAAGCCCGTGGGTTTTGTTGGGGATTGGGCTTATCGGCAGAATCACACTGGAAAAAAAGGAACAAACAAACCAGCCTTAACCCAGCTTACCCCTTAGCTGCTTTTGCAATAGCTTTCGCGATTTTCTTTAGATCCTTACTGGAATAATCCTTTGTAAAAGGATCCATGTCTTTATAAATCTACTCCCCTTTGGTGGAGTATATATTCATGTACTGATCGGTATTGGAGATGGCTGGTACAAGGATGTACTTATCATCATCATGAAATTCCGTTAGTAGCATCTCATTTATCTCCTCGTATGTTTTTACCTCGTATTTGTATGGATAGTTTTTAAAGAAGTCTTCCCTATCTCGCGGCACAAATTCATCCCTAAACTTTTTGTATTCGGTTAGTATTCCTTCTGGGATAATCAGCGTTTTCTCAGCAAGTGCAGCAATGGCCAATTTATCGTCCGGTTTGGCCAATACACCCTGAGTTTCTTCATTAATCAGTTTGTCACTCATTTCTTTTAGGTAAAACATAAACAGCCCCGGGTAAAAGTTTGAGTACTGAGCCTCATTATGGAGATAGAATGCAGACTCATCATAAAGCTTATTGGTATGGTCTGTTGGCTTTATTTTCCCCCAACTAGCCCAGTCTATTCGCAATTCGGGTTCATCTAAATAGTTTTGGTATAGATAAATCAAATCGTCAATATCTGGCCCCAACATTAGTCGCGAAACAGATTTATAATCTTTTCGAGTAGGTACTTTTAAATCCAGGTAAATCCATACCGCAGCTACATAGGGCGTGCCGCTACTCATTGTTTTTATTAAGGTTTTCATTTCGGGAAAGAAATAGCTGTACTTGCCTGAAGAGGTTGGGTATTTACTGAAATCTGAGAGTGGAGCAAAAGTCAACTTGTTAACTTTCCAGTACTTCTTAATCACCTCTCCATGGTTTGCGAATGCTGCGGAATCCTTTTTGCCATAAAAAAATATGGTTTCTGTAGCGCGCAGAGACCGCATTGTTTGGTCATCTATCGGCTTGCCATTAATCATCTTACTATTTGGCACACCCACAATTAGTTGTGCATGTGTAGTAAGCGAAATGGAAATAAGCAGAGCAAGGGAAGTAATAAGCCTCAACATATAGTAGTTGTTTGATTAGAAAATCAATCATAGACTTTTTGTTTAAGAAAGCACTTAGCAATTTTTGGTTCTATGGGCTTTGATTGCATCCCTTCTCCCTTCCCCTTACCTTCGCCTTCTCCAAAAATTGAATAGATGAAAAATATACAGAACTATGTAATGGGCGAGTGGGTAAATGGCGAAGGCGAAGAGCTGATTGCCACCAATGCCATTACCGGTGATGCCATAGGAATTGTATCAAGCTCAGGCCTGGATTATGAAGCCATTTTAGATTACGGCCGTAAAAAAGGTGGTTCTGCCTTACGCAAAATGACCTTTCAGGAACGTGGCCGTATGCTTAAGGCTCTGGCGCTTCACTTGGTTTCCATTAAAGATAAATTTTACGATTTGAGCTACGCCACCGGTGCAACCCGCATCGATAGCTGGGTAGATATTGAAGGCGGTATTGGTAACCTTTTTGCCAATGCTTCCCTTCGCAGGCAGTTCCCTGATTTGCCTTATTACGTAGATGGACAACCAGCAGCACTTTCTAAAAATGGAACCTTTATCGGTCACCACATCATGGTGCCAAAAAGAGGTGTTGCAGTTCATATCAATGCATTCAACTTCCCTGTATGGGGGATGTTGGAGAAGATTGCCGTAAACCTGATGGCTGGAGTTCCTGCTGTGGTAAAGCCGGCCGAATCCACTTCCTTTCTTACCGAATTAATGGTTCGCGAAATCATAGCTTCCAACATTTTGCCAGAAGGCGCACTACAAGTTGTAACTGGTTTGGGCCGTGGAATTATTGATCACGTACAAACGGGAGACACAGTAACTTTTACAGGAAGTGCCGCTACCGGTAAGAAGCTGCAGTCTCTCCCACATATTATTGACCGTTCGGTTACTTTTAATTTGGAAGCCGACTCATTAAACGCTGCGGTATTAGGTCCTGATGTGGAACCGGGTATGCCTGAGTTTGACCTTTTTGTAAAAGAGGTGCAACGTGAGGTAACTTCCAAGGCCGGACAGAAATGTACGGCTGTTCGCAGGATTTTGGTGCCTGAAGATAAAATGGATGCCGTTCAGGAAGCGCTTACGGCCAGGCTAAAAAGCACTGTGATTGGCAACCCACAAACAGAAGGTGTGCGCATGGGCGCTTTGGCTAGTAAACTTCAAGTGGAGCGCTTGGTTGAGAACGTGGAGCGCCTGATGAAAAGCCAGGAAGTGGTGTTTGGTGACCTCCGCGATTTTGACGTGGTTGGTGCGGATAAATCCAAAGGAGCTTTTGCTTCACCCATCCTTTTCAGAAATGATGATCCATTCAAAAATACAGATGTACACGAGATAGAATGTTTTGGACCGGTGACGAGTATGATGCCCTACAAAACATTGGAAGATGCCATAGAAATTGCCAATATGGGTAAAGGTTCTTTGGTGTCATCCATCATTACAGCTGACGATAAAATTGCCCGCGAATATGTTGTGGAAGCCGCTCACATGCATGGAAGAATTCACGTGTTGAACGCTAAGTCAGCCAAGGAAAGTACAGGTCATGGATCGCCAATGCCATTGCTTACACATGGTGGCCCGGGCCGGGCTGGTGGTGGTGAAGAAATGGGTGGAAAACGTGGTGTTCTCCACTATTTGCAGCGTACCGCTATTCAGGGGCACCCCGATACTATTATGGAAATAACCCAGGTTTATCAACCGGGAGCCAGCCGTCCGGAATCTGAGAAGCACTTGTTCCGCCAGCATTTTGAAGAGCTTAAAGTTGGAGATACCGTATATACCCATAAGCATACCGTTACTGATGCCGACATTGCCAGCTTTGCGCAGGTGAGTGGCGATAATTTCTATGCTCATGTAGATGCCACTTCTTTGGACGGAACCATATTTGAAGGGAAAGTAGCCCATGGTTACTACGTGCTTTCAAAAGCAGCAGGTATGTTTGTGGATCCCCGTAAAGGGCCGGTATTGCTAAACTACGGTTTGGATGAATGTCGCTTTACCAAGCCTGTTTACCCGGGAATGACCATTGGAGTGAAATTCACCGTAAAGGAAAAAATAGACCAGGAGAAAAAGAGTGAGGATGATATCGCCAAAGGTATAGTTCGCTTTAATGTGGATGTGTACGATGAAACGGGCGAAACAGTTGCCTTGGCTACTATACTTACGATGGTGAAGAAGATAGATCAGAGTTCTTAAAGGGGTCACGCAAAGGGCGCAAAAGAAAATGCTCGCAAAGGCACAAAGGAATCTTTGAGTTCCTTTGAGAGAATTCTTAGCGTCTCTGGCTGAAGCCGAAATGCCAGTCCATGACTAAAACGAAATATTGTATTAGAAAGAGTAAGGTTTCACGCAAAGGCCGCAAAGCAAGACAGCGCAAAGAGCGCCAAGAAAACCTTAGCGTGCTTTGCGTGAAATAGATATCTGTAATGACCGAAAATGAAATTTCATATAAAGTAATTGGTGCGGCCATTGAGCTGCACCGTGCTTTAGGCCCCGGGTTGTTGGAAAGTGTTTATGAAACGGCTTTGGCTCGCGATCTTAGAGAAATGGGATTTCAAGTTGAGCAACAAAAGGGTTTGCCTTTCACTTACAAGGAGCTTGAATTTGATCGCGGGTTTCGCATGGACCTCTTGGTAAACTAAAAGGTGATCGTAGAAATTAAATCCGTGGAGACCTTGGCTCCGATTCATTTTTCACAAACACTAACCTACTTGAAATTGGCCGATAAGAGATTGGCACCCTTAATAAATTTTAATGTTCCCGTATTAAAGGAAGGTATTCACAGAATGGTAAATAACCTTTAATCTTTGCGTCCTTTGCGAAAAAACTTAGCGCCTTTGCGTGAAATATTACTATGATTACAACCTGGAAAAAACCCACCCCGCCTTCCGCACCCTTTTATGCGGTAATTTTCATCTCTAAAAAAAGCAATGACCTTGAGGGCTATGAAGAAATGGATGCCCGTATGATGGAACTAGCCCAACAGCAAGAAGGGTATCTCGGTTATAGCTCCGTTTCAAAGCCAGAGGGAGGAATATTTATCAGCTATTGGCAAGATCAGGAAAGTATCCAAAAGTGGAGGATAAACACCGAGCATGGCAACGCAAAATCTAATGCCCAAAAGTGGTACAGCTATTACCATAGCATGATTTCTAAGGTTGAGAGCAGCCATATCTTTGAAGCATCCCTCAATCTGTTGTGATTAGTTATTCGGTAAGCCACGTATTACAGACGCTTAGTACAAACCCGTTTTCTGGCATGTAGGGCCACAATTACATATCCAAATCTATTGATCTAAGTATGCTTAGGGCTTTGGTTCTATTGGCTTATAGCCATATTTTTGCCACATATTAAAAAGTCAATTATGCAGAATGCCATGGATCAAGGTCATGTTGAAGTAAAACTTAATAATGGTCTGGCCGAAATTGAATTTTATCACCCCATGAGCAATTCCCTTCCGGGGAAACTGTTGGCCAAATTAGCCCAAAGCATTACAGATGCCGGAACCAATGATGAGGTAAAGTTAATTCTTCTGAAGTCTGCTGGCGACCGTGCCTTTTGTGCCGGTGCTTCCTTTGATGAGCTTATTTCAATAAAAGATCTGGAAACAGGAAAGAAATTCTTCAGTGGTTTTGCCAATGTGATTAATGCCATGCGTAAATGCCCAAAACTTATTATCGGCCGCGTACACGGTAAGGCTGTTGGTGGTGCAGTAGGCTTGGCTTCGGCTGTAGACTATTGCTTTGCAACGGAACATGCTTCGGTAAAACTTTCGGAACTGGCAGTAGGTATAGGCCCGTTTGTAGTGGGGCCAGCTGTGGAGCGCAAAATTGGTCTTAGCGGAATGAGTGAATTGGCGATAAATGCTACCGAATGGCGCAGCGCCTCCTGGGCACATTCTCGCGGATTGTACTATGAAATGTTCTCAAGTGTAGAGGAAATGGATAAGGGAATTGATGCATTGGTGGCTAAACTCATGAAATCAAACCCTGAAGCAATGAGTCTGCTAAAAGGTGTGTTCTGGAAAGGTACTGAGGATTGGGATACGCTTTTGGCGGAGCGTGCTGCTATGAGCGGTAAATTGGTGCTTTCAGACTTTACTAAAAATGCTATTCAGGCATTTAAAAAGAAATAATCAAAATCTAATTATCACTTAAATCAAACCAAATGAAAAAATCATTACTTATTGCTGCCTGCTTTCTATTTGCTCAGAGTTGGCTTAGTGCCCAGGCGAGCACTACACCTGCTGATACAGCATGGAAAATTGGAGGCAACTTTGGCCTGCAGTTTACCCAGTCATCTTATCAAAACTGGCAAGCTGGCGGTGTTAACTCCATAGCTGGTAACGGTTTGGTAAATATTTTCGCCAATTACGATAATGGCACAGATTGGACCTGGTATAACAGGCTTGACCTGGGCTATGGCCTTAACTTTCAGGATACCGTTTTCATTAAAACAGATGACCGTATTGAGCTCACATCTCGTGTGGATAGAAAAATCAGTAAAGTGTGGAACGCATCAGCGCTGGTAAACTTTCGTACCCAATTTGCCAACGGATATGCCAAAGCAGGTGAACGCGGAGACTCTATTAGGATTTCAGGTGTTATGTCACCAGGTTATCTGGTGACGGCAGTAGGTTTTACCTATAAGCCTAATAAGAAGCTTAGTGTGTTTTTATCTCCACTTACTTCAAAAATGACATTTGTACAGGATCAAAGGTTAGCCGATGCAGGTGCCTTTGGTGTGGATGAGGCAGTACGCGATACTGTAGGTGGTTCTTATGTGGTGGTTGAACAGGGAAAAAACTTCAGACAGGAAGTGGGAGGTTATTTAAATCTGGCCTATAAAACCCCGATTGTAAAAAATGTAGATATGCAATTTAGCATCAACCTTTTTTCCAATTATCTTGATGGTCAGTACAAGTTCATTGATGTAAACAGTGAATTAATGCTGTTTATGAAGGTAAATGACTATATCACGGCCAACCTGGCGCTAAACCTTATTTATGATAACGATATCATTTTTGATACCAACGATGATGGTATAATGGATGGCCCTCGTACTCAGTTTAAAGAAGTAATAGGTGTAGGGCTAACTTATCATTTTGGTGATAAGCTTAAAAAATAACAAGTAGATTTAATTTGCCATTTCGATACAAAAAGACGCCACTTTACAGTAAAAGTTGGCGTCTTTTTTATTGAAATCCGGTTTAGGCTTCCATGGCATTTTTAAGAAACTGTTGCACTGGTTGAGCCGCTTTAAAGTTGTTAATACAGTAGTCCATAAAGTCATCTTTTAGTATAAGTTCAGGATCATCCGCCTTCATAAAGAAGAACTGCTTTTTGTACAGCAAGGGTTGCTTCTCAGCAGCTTCCTGAAATTCCTTGGGCAGGCGTTTATTTTCCTCCCCTTTTATCCCATCAAAATGCTTGCTGAAGTTTTTGTCCTTTAATAGTTTTTCAAATTCCTTTGGATTATTGGCTATTTGCTGGCGAACTGCCGTAAGCTGATCGGGCTTTAGGAAGTAGGCACCTCCCCCTATTGAGGTATGCTCGGGCCCCAATGAAATATAAAAGCCCGGTATAGAGTGGTCTTTTCTTCCGCCACTGGAAATGATAGCCGACCGATCCAGTTTATAAGGCGTTTTATCCTTGGCAAAACGGATGTCGCGGTTTATCCTGAAAATGGCATCCTTTGCTTCTATGGCTACCGAAGGGTCAAATTTGTTGGTTTCTGTAATCAAGGCTTCCACAAATTTCTTGAAAGGGTCTTTTACGCTTTTCTCATATCGCTTTCGGTTTTCATCAAACCAGTCTTTGTGATTGTTGGCGGCCAGCTCTTTAAAAAAATTGAGAAAATCCGCGGAAAAGTATTTCATTTTATACTGCTTTTAGTTCTTTCGGAAGGCATTACCTTCATCCTTTGCTTTCCTTTATAGTTACGATATTTGTAGCCCTTGAAAAAAGAAGTTCAGATGAAAAGTGAAGACGCGGCAACCGCTACTTTAATTACCAAAGATATTTTAAAAAATGCCTTTAGCCTTATGAGTACAGCCAAATCAATGGCTGAGCTTTATGAGGAAAACAAGGCCGTTACCGCAAAATATGTACATGCTACATCGCGCGGCCACGAGGCTATCCAGCTTGCGCTCGGTATGCAATTGCTGCCTTGCGATTTTGTAGCCCCTTACTATCGTGATGATTCCATTTTATTAGGAATTGGAATGACGCCCTACGACTGCATGTTACAATTACTGGCCAAGCGCGATGATCCGTTTTCGGGTGGACGTACATACTACTCTCACCCAAGTCTCAGGGATGATGATAAGCCAAAAATCCCACATCAATCATCAGCTACTGGTATGCAGGCTATACCAGCCGCAGGTGTGGCCATGGGGGTGCGTTACCGCGAAATTCACAACCTCAATGATACCAACGATAAGTCCGTAGTTGTATGTTCTATCGGAGATGCAGCCCTTACCGAGGGTGAAGTGTCTGAGGCTTTGCACATGGCTGCTCTTAAACAGCTGCCTATTATCTTCCTTGTACAGGATAATGAATGGGATATCTCGGCTAACGCTAAGGAAATCCGCATTCAGGATGCTACTGAATATGCCAGGGGTTTTAAGGCCATAGAAACCAGAACTATAGATGGCACCGACTTTACCGAAAGCTATGAAACGCTAAATGAAGTTATAGAGTTGGTTAGAGCGGAGCGCAGACCATTTTTGGTTCACGCCAAGGTTCCGTTGCTAAATCATCATACTTCCGGTGTACGTAAAGAGCGTTATCGCGATGATTTGGAAGAACAGGCACTTCGTGATCCCTACCCAAAACTAAGGGCGCTTTGTTTGGAAAACGGATTTACCGAGGAAGAGGTAGCTGAAATTGAAAGACAATCGCAGGAAACCGTGGAAGCGGATTATCAAAAAGCGCTGCAGCAAGAAGATCCTAAGCCTGAAGATTTATTTACTCATGATTTTGCACCAACTCCAATTACGGAGGAGAAGGGCGAGAGAAGCCCTGCCGGTAAGGAAAAAACCGTAATGGTGGATGCCGCCCTGTTTGCCATCCGTGAATTGCTGCAAGACCACCCGAATGCCCTTTTATATGGTCAGGATGTAGGTGGAAGACTTGGTGGAGTATTTAGCGAGGCAGCTACCTTGGCTCAATCCTTTGGTGATGAACGCGTGTTTAATACCCCTATTCAGGAAGCTTTTATTATAGGATCAACAGTTGGTATGAGTGCCGTTGGTTTAAAGCCCATTGTTGAGGTGCAGTTTGCCGATTATATCTGGCCGGGCCTAAATCAGCTTTTCTCAGAGGTTAGCCGTTCGTGCTACCTCTCCAATGGAAAGTGGCCGGTAAGTGCAATTATCCGTGTGCCTATCGGTGCCTATGGTAGTGGCGGGCCTTACCATTCTTCAAGTGTAGAGAGTGTACTGACCAATATCAGAGGAATTAAAATTGCTTACCCGAGTACCGGTGCTGATTTAAAAGGTTTGATGAAATCTGCCTTTTACGACCCTAATCCTGTGGTAATGCTGGAGCATAAAGGCCTTTACTGGAGTAAGGTAAAAGGTACCGAGGATGCTAAGTCTGTAGAGCCTTCAAGCGATTATGTAATTCCTTTCGGGAAGGGACGTATTGCATATGAAGCTGACCCCAAAGAAATAGAAAAGGGCAATAGTTGCTGCATTGTAACCTATGGTATGGGCGTTTATTGGGCCAAAGAGGCCTGGAAAAAGAATAAGGGTCTGGTAGAGGTGATCGATCTTAGAACGTTGTATCCTCTTGATGAAGAGTTGATTTTGGAAAGAGTGCGTAAGCATGGGAAATGTCTTGTGGTAACCGAAGAGCCTGTGCGAAATTCATTTGCGCAAGGACTTGCAGGTTTTATTCAAAAAGAGTGCTTCCGGGAGCTTGATGCCCCTGTGGATGTAATTGGTTCAGAAAACATGCCTGCCATTCCGTTAAATAGCACTTTGGAGCAGACCATGATTCCTAATGGAGAAAAGGTGACTGAGCGAGTAGTTGAGCTTCTGAGATACTAATCCTTAAACCGATAGTTGAAATTTTTAAAATATAAACGTCTGTTGGGCGTTATGTTTTTTTCGGGTTTGCGCGGATTATTAATCATTTCTAAAGCCTTGCCACCACCCCCAAATACAGCCTCGCTGTGAAGTTGTTCTAAGATGTGTGTGATAAATTGCATGTTGTGTAGTTGATAAGTTTTTCTTGGGAGAACGAATCTAAAAAAACTTTTTTGCATACCAATGCTAATTGTTTAAAAATCAACTAAGTATTTTGATGTGGGTAAAGTAATTCTGGGCTGTTTGTAGAAAAAGTTATTGACAATGTCGGTGAGCGCCACAGCTTGCAGCCCAGGAAAACGGTTTTCCGGCACCTTTGAAACCCATGGAAGTTATAAGGCCAATACTTGCGTCATAAAGTCGGTGAGACCGAAACTTCGGATTGGAGTTGATATCCACATGAACTGTAATGCGAGCCAGATCTTTTAGCTTATCTGCAACTTCCACAGCACGGGTTACTTCATTCCATAGGCGGGTGTATGAATCCCTGGGTTTTGTCTCAATATCGTTTCTGTATATTTCGTTTACTCCATGCCCTACTTTCCAAAGACATACAACTGTGGAGTATTTAACGGTATTGCCACGCACTTTTGAATCACAACCAACATATACCTCTCCATTTGGGTAAATAGTCAGCCAGTTTTTAACAAAGGCACGGGCATCGGGTATTTGCTTCCCTGAGTAATCGCGAAATGGTGTTAAATAATTTGACATCCTGAAATCGGTATTAAAAAAAGTATATACCGAATATAGCCAATCTCTAAGTACATGACAAAAAACTAAACACATTGATTTTGTTTGGTTTAAACGGGTTTAGCAGGATTTCTGCCAAATACT
>JBLWXT010000017.1:0-80044 GCA_048267305.1 Owenweeksia sp.
TCTTTGTTCCTCTTTAGAATGGAAAAAATATTTGCCTGAAATTAGCTTCTCCCCATAAAATTACGCTGATCCTGAATGTAGTTCCTTAAAATGGAAATAGTAAATATTAACACTGAACTAAATAAAACTCCTCATACAAATGCTAGAATGAAGCTTCGTTTAGTGAATCTTACAGGAGATGAAAGCTTGACTGTGTTTGCTACGGACATCGAAAATGGGCAGTTTATACCAGCGCACTATCACAAAGGGAGTGTAGAAATATATCAGGTAGTTTTTGGTGAGGGGGTAATTTTAATTGGAAAATCACTGAATGGTGTTGCAAAATGGGAAGACAGTTATATTGTAAAACAAGGTGATTTCCTCACTATAAAGCCAAATATTGTTCATAAGATTAAGAATATTAGTAGAAATACTTTGCGCATAATTTCCTGCAGCCCACTTAGCCACTCAAGTAGAGATTGGTACTTTGTAAAGGATATAAGTCATCAGGATTACACTTCCTAGCTCTAAGGTGTGGAATCCTGATTTTATTGAAAGCTAGAAAGTCGATTTCATCTTAAGTTTAATTTCCTCCAAACAGAGATTTCCAATACTTCCTTCATGTACATGATTCACTTCTTTTGAAGGGCTGAACTTTCCATCCATAATTTCTATCCCCAACTTTTGATACGCATCTCTAAAGGTCATGCCGTTCATCACCAGTTTGTTTACTTCCTCAACGCTGTATAGGTAGTCATATATAGGGTTTTCCAGTAATTTGTCATTGATGGTGATATGCTGTACCATAAAGTCACATACCTCCAAATTGTCTTTGGTTTGATCAATTCCATTCATCAGGCTTTCTTTCAAAAGCTGAAAATCGCGGTGATAACCGGTAGTGAGGTTGTTGGTTATAAAACTCAGTTCTACCGGTAGGTTTTGAATCTTGTTGCTATATGCACGCATCAGCTCAAATACATCCGGGTTTTGCTTGTGCGGCATAATGCTGGAACCTGTTGTAAGTTCTTTTGGGAAACCTACAAAATTGAAATTCTGACTCATAAAAAGACAAATGTCAGCGGATAGCCTGGATAAGGTTCCTGCTGCAGAAGCCAATGCATAACCAATGGTTTTCTCCAATTTTCCGCGGCTCATTTGAGCGGCCACAACGTTGTATTTCATGGTTTCAAATCCAAGCAACTCGGTGGTCATGGCGCGATCAATAGGGAATGAAGTGCCGTATCCGGCAGCTGAGCCCAGTGGATTTTGATCCGCAACCTTAAGTGCTGCATTTAGCATGATAATGTCATCGATTAAGCTTTCTGCGTAAGCGCTAAACCAAAGACCAAAGGAGGAAGGCATGGCCACCTGCATGTGTGTGTAGCCGGGCATGAGTATATTTTTGTGTTGCTCGGCCAGCGATAGTAAGGTATTAAACAGTTTTTGAATCAATGACTTTATACCTTGTATTTCCTCTTTGGCATATAAATGCAAATCCACCAAAACCTGATCATTACGCGAGCGTGCGGTGTGAATTTTCTTTCCGGCTTCACCAATTTGTTTAACCAGCTCAAACTCGATTTTGCTATGTACATCTTCAAATTGCTCCTCAATAGTGAAGTCTCCGTTTGCAATTTGAGCGTCAATGGCCTGCAATGCCTTTAGAATGTCATCAAGTTCCTGCGTGTTCAGAATGCCAATCTTGTGAAGCATTTTGGCATGAGCCATGTTTCCACGCACATCGTGCTTTGCAAGCTTCAAGTCAAGCTGGCGGTCGTTGCCAACTGTGTATCGGTCTACAATATTTTCGGTGGTATATCCTTTATCCCAAAGTTTCATAGGCTATGTTTTTTATAATATGGTTTCAAAAAGTTTGATGTAAAGGGCAATGCCCTCTTCAATTTCATGGAGATAAATAAATTCATTGGCCTGATGTGAGCGTGTGGAATCTCCGGGTCCTAATTTTAAAGAAGGACATGATAGTGAAGCCTGATCTGACAGGGTGGGTGAGCCATAGGTGTTTCGGCCAAGGGCAATGCCCGCCTGAACGATGGGGTGATTTTCCGGTATGGAAGACGAATTCAAGCGAAAGGAGCGGGCTTTTAATTCGCTCTTTGTATGTGCATTTATAATTTCAAAAACCTCCTGATTACTGTAGTGCTCATTCACACGAACATCCATCACAAAATGGCAGCTAGCGGGCACTACGTTGTGTTGACTTCCCGCACTTATTTGTGTGACGCTCATCTTTACGGATCCCAGCGCATCTGAAACTTTTGGAAAGCTGTAATTGCGGATCCACTGAATATCATCCAGGGCATTGTAAATGGCATTGTTGGTATTGGTGTGTGCCGCATGGCCCGAAACACCGGGCGCATAGCCATCAATTACCAAAAGTCCCTTTTCGGCAATAGCCAGATTCATTTGTGTAGGTTCACCCACCACTGCAAATTCTATGGGTGGTATTATTTTCAACAAGCTATTCAGGCCATTTGGTCCGGAGCTTTCTTCTTCCGCAGTAGCGGCAATTAGCAAGTTGTACGTCAGGTTTTCACTTGCGTAAAAATGAGTGAAAAGAGCGATGAGCGAAACCAGACAACCTCCGGCATCATTGCTGCCAAGGCCATATAATTTCCCATCTTCCAGCTTGGCTTCAAAGGGGTTATTGGTATAACCTGAGTTTGGTTTTACGGTGTCGTGATGGGAGTTGAGAAGTATGGTCGGTTTGCTCTTGTCAAAGTGTTTGTTGGTAGCCCAAACGTTATTTTTATGGAGATTATACGGTATTTTATGTTCATCAAACCAGCTGCAAATATGTGTTGCGGTATCATCTTCTTCTCCGGAAAAGGAAGGCGTGACAATTAACTTTTTTAGTAGCTCAAAGGCTTCTTGCTGTAGTTCCATTTCTAAAAAGTTTAGAGGGTTAAAGTGCTGTGAATCGAGGTTTCATCTTTCAAAAAATTGATGTTGCCAATACACACTTTTGACACCTTGTTTTTCAAGGCGTGAAAGCAATTTTCCATTTTGGGCAGCATGCCATCATGGATGCTGTTGGCATTTTTTAGCTCTTCATATTTGCTGCTGTCGATGTTTTCAATCACCGAACTTTCATCAGTTATATCCGCCAAAACGCCCTTTTTCTCAAAACAGTAAATCAATTCCGTTTCATACTCCTTTGTCAATGCTGTTGACAGTTCCGAAGCGATGGTATCGGCATTGGTGTTTAGTAGTTGGCCATTTCCGTCATGGGTGATGGCACAAAATACCGGACAAATTCCATCCTTCAGCCATTGAGAAATTACAGGGTAGTTTACAGTTGTAACATCTCCAACTAAACCAAAATCTATAGGCTCAGCTGATCGTTTGGCAGAAAGAATGCTATTTCCATCAGCACCGCTAAAACCAGAGGCATTACAGCCTAAAGCTTGCAGCTGGGCAACTATATTTTTATTGATAAGCCCTGCGTAAATCATGGTTACAATCTCAATATCTTCGGCAGATGTGATTCTTCGGCCACCGATCATTTGAGGTTCTATCCCCAGTTTTCTGCTAAATTCAGTAGCCTTTTTTCCACCACCATGCACCAGAATTTTATAGCCATCCATTTTTGAAAATGAATGCAAAACTTCAGTCAGGGCAGTAGGGTCGTCAATTAGGTTTCCACCGATTTTTATGATTTTTAGTTTACTCAACATCCTGAAGCATTTTTAGTAAAACCGTTTGCGCAGCATAGGTTCTGTTGTTGGCTTGCTCCAAAACCAATGAATTTTCAGAATCTATGACTTCATCTGTTACCACTACATTTCTTCTTACAGGCAGGCAGTGCATAAACTTCCCATTGTTGGTTAGGTCCATTTTTGCTTTGTTGATGGTCCAGTCGCCAAGCTGCGGTGAACTTTGTCCATAGTTTTCATATGATGACCAGTTTTTGGCGTACACAAAATCGGCACCAGCCAAAGCTTCATCCTGATTGTGGAGGACGGTAGCGCCTTCAGTGAATTCAGGTGCCAGGTCAAAACCTTCAGGATTTGTAATTAGCAGGGCGGCATTCGTTTGCTTTACCCATTCTACAAAAGAATTGGCTACAGCCTGAGGTAATACCCGTGGATGTGGTGCCCAAGTCAGTACCACTTTTGGGCGGGTTACTTTTTTATGTTCTTCAATGGTGATCAAATCCGCGAATGACTGAAGAGGATGAAGGGTGGCACTTTCCAGAGAAACCACCGGCACCTTTGCATTTTGGATAAACTTGGTGAGTACTTTTTCTGAATAATCCTCATCGCGGTTTTTTAGCTCAGCAAAAGTTCTGATGCCAATGATGTCGCAGTATTGGGAAATAACTCCGGCTGCTTCCCTGATGTGCTCCTGACTCCCCTGATCCATTACAGTTCCGTCTGTCATTTCTATAGACCAGCCTTCGGTTCCGAGGTTCATTACCATCACATTCATACCCAAATTGATGGCTGCCCTTTGGGTACTAAGCCTTGTTCGTAAACTTGGATTCAGAAAAATGAGTCCCAGTGTTTTGTTTTTACCAAACTCACTATATCCAAAAGGGTTTGCTTTTATTTCACGTGCCTTTTTTAGCCAGGCATCCGGGTTGCTTATATCTTTTACAGAAGTGAAGTTCATCATGATAAGTGCTTTTTTAATGCTTTGATAAATGGCTCAAAATCATCAATAGTGATGCAAAGTGGTGGCAGGATGCGCAGCAGGTTTGAGTTGGAGGCAGCACCTGTGAAAATGTGATCTTCAAAAAGAAGCTTTGAGCGAAGCTCTTTTATGGGGAAGTCAAACTCAAGGCCAAGCATCAGGCCTCTGCCTTTTATGCTTTTTATCTGGGGGATAGTTTTTAATTCCCCTGCCAGCCATGCCCCGGTTTTTCTGGCGTTTTCCAAAAGAGATTCCTCTTTCAACACATCGAGCACGGCAATGCCTGCTGTGCAAGCAAGGTGGTTTCCGCCAAAAGTTGTTCCCAGCATGCCATGTTTTGCTTTAATTGAAGGATGAAGTAATATGCCACCAATAGGAAATCCATTGCCCATGCCTTTGGCAATGGAAATAACATCAGGAGTTACATTATATTTCTGAAAGGCGAAGAAGTCGCCTGTACGCCCATATCCGGATTGTACTTCATCGGCTATCAGAAATGCTCCGTGGTTTTTACAAAGTGTATCTAATCCTTCATAAAATTCGGGAGTGCTTTCGCCAAGTCCTCCTACTCCCTGAATAAACTCTAAAATTACTGCACATACATCACCTTTTTGGAGTTCTGATTTTACAGTTTCCAGATCTCCAAGCTCTATAAAGGTAACTTCATGCTGCTGGTTCAGCGGAGCATTTATTTTAGGGTTATCTGTTGCTGCTACTGCTGCTGAGGTCCTTCCGTGAAAGGAGTTTTTAAAGGCAAGTACTCTTGATTTATTGGTTGCGAAGGAGGCAACTTTTAAAGCATTTTCATTGGCTTCAGCGCCAGAATTACAAAGGAATAGATTGTAGTCACCACAGCCTGAAAGTTCGCCCAACTTGCTGGCCAATTCCTCTTGTAATGGGTTTTGAATGGCGTTGGAATAAAAGCCAAGTTTCGCTACCTGATCCTGAATAGACTTAACATAAGTGGGGTGAGAATGCCCAATGGAAATTACGGCATGGCCGCCATACAAATCCAGGTATTCGGTGCCTTTGTCATCATACACATGTATGCCTTGGGCACGAATCGGAGTAATGTCATAAAGTGGATAAACGTCAAATAATGTCATCAGAAGTAATTGGCTTTAAAGTTTAAACCTGTGGTTTCGGCAAGTCCAAACATCAGGTTCATATTTTGGATAGCTTGCCCGGCAGCGCCTTTTTGCAGGTTGTCGATAACAGAGGTAATGAGCACCTTTCCTTCAATCTTTTGCACCTGAAGCAAGCAAAAGTTGGTGTTAATTACCTGTTTAAGGCTTATGGCATTTTCACTGACTTTAGTAAAGGGAGCATCCTTGTAATAGGATTTGTAAAGCGCTGTTAATTCTGATTCCGGGATTTCAGAATTGGTATAGGCACTTGCAAAAATTCCTCTGCTAAAATCTCCCCGTAAGGGAAGGAAGTTTAAAGCCTTGTCAAAATCTGGCTGTAAGGAAGCTAAGCTTTCGCCAATTTCTCCAAGATGTTGATGGTTAAAGGCTTTGTAAATAGATAAGTTGTTGTTTCTCCAGCTAAAATGGGTGGTGGCTGATGGCGACTGGCCGGCACCGGTTGAGCCTGTTATGGCATTTATGTGGACTTCATTTTGTAGAAATCCAGCTTTGGCCAAAGGAAGTAAAGCCAACTGTATGGCGGTGGCAAAACAACCAGGGTTTGCAATATATGCGGTACTTGCAATTTGCTCCTTATTCAGCTCAGGAAGACCATATACGTATTGGTTGCCCAAAAACTCAGCATCATTCTGAAGCCTGAAATCATTGCTTAGATCAATGATTTTGGTACCGAACGAAAATGTATTGTTTTCTAAAAACTTCTTGGAATTTCCATGGCCGAGGCACAGGAAAAGTACATCCACATCCGGATTTATCTGAGCCGTGAACTTCAGGTCATCAAAAGGAAATAAATCTTCGTGTATTGCAGATACTGCCTGTCCTGGCTGAGAGTGGCTATAAATAAAGTCAATTTCCACCCCGGGGTGAGAAACAAGTGATCTCAGAAGTTCACCGGCTACATATCCGGTTCCTCCAACTATTCCTGCTTTAATCATCTATTGGTGTATTTTGAGATTGCGAATTTGCCCTGTCATTTACATGCTTGAAAATCTTCATCGGGTTGGTGAGAATTTTGGTGAAACCCTTCACATCTTCACCGGTCCATTGTTTATTGGTTTCGCCATAATCGGCAAATCCTGATTTCATCAAATCATAGGGAGATTCAATTCCCTGAACGATAAAACGATGGGGAAGAAGCTCTACGAAAACCTTACCGGAAACGGTTTTTTGTGAATCTTCAAGAAAGCCTTCAATATTGCGCATCACGGGTTCAAAATATTGAGACTCATGGATAAACATGCCATACCAATCACCCAATTGTTGTTTCCAGTGTTGTTGCCATTTAGAGAGAGTATGCTTCTCTAAAGTGTGATGCGATTTGATAATGATGTTTGCCGCAGCAGCTTCAAAACCCACACGGCCCTTGATGCCGATGATGGTGTCACCAATATGCATATCGCGGCCAATGGCATATTTACTGGCAATAGATTCAAGTTTTTGAATGGCCTTAACCGGAGATAGGGACTCATCATCCAACCCAACTAATTCTCCATTTTTAAAAATGAGGGTAATTTGTCTGGGAGTAGTTTCTGCCAGTGGGCTTGGATAGGCTTCATCGGGAAGTGGTGCATGTGAGGTGAGTGTTTCTGCTCCGCCAACGCTGGTTCCCCAAAGGCCCTTGTTGATGGAGTACTGTGCTTTTTTCCAATCGATGTTTACTCCATGTTTGGCCAGATACTCAATCTCCTCCTGACGCGAAAGTTGTTGATCGCGAATAGGCGTGAGGATTTGGACTTCGGGAGCAAGAAGTTGAAATACCAAATCGAAACGCACCTGATCATTACCTGCACCGGTACTGCCATGAGCAAGGTAAGATGCGCCAAGCTCCTTGGCATATTCCGCCAGGGCAATGGCCTGATAAATACGCTCGGCACTTACCGAAAGAGGATAGGTATTGTTTTTTAAAACATTCCCAAAAATCAGGTACTTGATAATTTTTTGGTAGTAATTATCGGTTTCCTCAAGAGTGGTGTGTGTGCTTACTCCAAGTTCCAGGGCTTTTGTTTCAATTTCCTGAAGCTCGGCTGGCGAAAAACCTCCGGTATTTACAATAGCCGAATGCACCTCGAGGTTTTTGTCGTGCTTTAAATATTTCACGCAGTAGGAGGTATCCAAACCGCCACTAAATGCGAGTACAACTTTATTATTCATCATTGGATTTTAGGTTTTTTAACGCTGGTTTTAGGAATGGAAATTTTTCAAGCTTCTTTTGAATGCGTGTTTTGCGCAGTTTCAAAAAAGCTTTGAAGTTTTCCCAGGATTTCCCTTTGTCGAGTTCTTTGGTATGTGTTTTACTCAGGTCGAAAGCCATGCCGGTGCAAAGGCACATCCCACGATTGGTACGCATCAGAATATCGTGGTTGGGGCAACTTTCGCAACCTTTCCAAAAGGCATTATCCTGAGTTAGTTCAGAAAAGGGAACGGGTTTGTAGCCCAGGTCAGAATTGATTTTCATCACCGCCTGGCTGGTGGTGATTCCAAATAACATGGAAGTGGGAAAGCTCTTTTTTGAAAGGTCAAAAGTAGCTTGCTTAATAGCCCTTGCCAGTCCCGTATTACGATAATCGGGATGAACAATCAGGCCGGAGTTGGCTACGTATTTTTTGCCTTCCCAGGTTTCTATGTAACAAAAACCAACAACGATTTCTTCGGCAAAGGCAATTACAGCCTTTCCTTCGCTCATTTTGGCTTTGATGTATTCGGGTTCACGCTTGGCTATACCCGTGCCGCGGATTTTTGCGGCATCAGCCATCATTTGGCAAATGGTTTCCGCATGCAGAGAATGACTCTCATCAGCCACCTTAACAATATATGACATTGCAAAAGAGGATTAAACTTTAGAAAAAAAATGAAGAGGATAAGTACTACTGTACTGTGGCGAGGCTACGTAAGCCCGCAAGAAGTGTATTACGCCCTAAGGCGTCTTCGTGATCTGCGAAGGCGAGTGCTTGTATCCATAGATCCGTTCTCCAAAGAATTTGGAGAGGAAGCACTGGTGTATGGATTTAATAGAATCACCTTGGTTTTGTAATGGTGTGCAAATGTATTTAAAAAAACCTTTTCGATGGAGAGTCATATTCAGGAAGTGTATGGTGGTATCCCAAAAAGAAAGGGCCACCTAAAAGGCAGCCCTTACTTCTAACCCACAAAAAGTGGTCTAACACAAAGTTTAGTTCTCTATTATCATTCGTTTAATTGAAGATTGACCGTTTGATATAACTTCAATCATGTAAACTCCAGCGGGCTGATTCTGCAGATCAATCTCCTCGCTTTGGTTTCCTGCAACATGACCTAACTCACGTTGATAAACTCTTTGGCCGATTGTAGTCATAATTCTGATGGTTACATTATCTGATCCTAAAAAGTTAAACTCAACCATAAATTTGCCATTGCTAGGATTTGGATACACTGCAAATGATTGGCCCAGGGCAAGCTCATCTGTGGACACACCTTCCACTAAAACTGTATCTCCGAAGGTGGTGGTGTCACATGGTCCTTCCACACTTACAGTAGCATAGTATTTACCGTTGGCGGCATATTGGTGAGTAGGCATAGCACCGCTTCCTGCTGCTGATCCATCACCAAAATTCCAGGAGTAAGTTGTGCCATTTACTGAAGCAGAAGCGTCAAAATCTACGGTAGCATTATTTAAGGTGGTAGCACTCTGTACCCATGAGAAGGTAGCGGAGGTAAAACCTATTTGAGTAGTGTCTGTCACTTTAACGGGTGTAGAGAATCCGGCTACGGTACAACTGTCAACAATATAAAAGTCGTAAGCTGTATTTGGAGATAAACCAGTAATAAGCTGTGGACTGTTGCTACCTGGTATTGGGGTTCCACTTCCATAGGTGAATCCGGCCGCCCCGTATTCAATGTACGTATCAGTTGTTCCTAAATCAGAAGTCCATGTAATGGTAGCTTCGGTACAAGTTGTATTAGTGGTGATAGCTGTTGGTCCGGGACATCCTGTAATAAAGGAATAGATGGTTACTGTATCGGTAAACGTTCCACAACCATTGCTATAGGAAGCCACGTAAAAGAATATTCCTGGAGTACTCTCCCCAATTTTTATGTTTGGAACAGTGTCTACCTGCACCAATCCGCCATTCACAACTTTTGACCATGTAAAGCCTGTAAATGAAGTTTTAGTTGGTACTGATACCATATTGTTTACAGTGTTTGGATCCTGAGTGTTTTTAACCCACCCGGCAGGAGAGTTCATATCCGGACCTTCTAATCTTATACCCCATGAGCTTGAACCGGAAATAGCACTTCCTGACCAATCATTAGGGCTAACTCCCGCAGCTGCTGGAAAAGTATATCCTGTGTAGTATCCCACAGCGTCTATAATGTTGTTGGATGCATCCTTCAGTATTCTACCGGCACTGCCACTTGAGCTAAAAGTTCCGCTAAAGCTTCCGGTACCATGGTAGTAAAAGTCAGAAGGGCTGGGAACACTAGATCCCAAATCACCAACGGCAATAATGGCGGTACCATTTGGCCCAAGTACAGTTCCCTTAGGGAAAGTATAGGAACTTTTCATTACCGAAAGATCCCATTGTTCCAGGGTGATTCCTTCCAGATCAGCACCTGGTGTTCCTGTGATTTCTATATAATCATCGGCTAGCAGCCAGGCTGGAGCTCCGCCTGTCGGCCCTCCGGTGCTTGAACCTGCATATTGGCAAATCTCAGTAATGAAGAAAACATCTTCACCAAAAAATGGTGATTTCACACTCAGTTCGGTGCTGTCTGTTGTTGCATAAAGCGTATCTCCCAAGGGAGTGACTTCCCATAGTGGGTTTACCACCATAGATGTTTGAATCAAAGTGTCATTTGGCAGATATGCATTATAGGATGTAGGTTCAATATATGCGTTAAGCGTATAAGTGCCGGGCACGGACAAATCAACACCTGCGGCCCAAATGTTTAGTGTATCCCCTAATGGCAGGCTGCCGGTTTTGGCTACTATGGTGCCGGAAGAAACAATAGGCCCCTGAACATCCCATTTTACAATTATGCTGTCTGTAGCTAAGCTCATATTAGAGCCAGTAACATTTTTCACCTTTATTTCAACAGTATCATTTTGAGACAGACATAAACCTCGTCTGAAGCTTCCATCAATAATGCTAAGGTCGGTAGTAAAGGGAGTATATTCATAGGCGCCAATGTCTACCCTAACCGAACCTGATGCGGGACGAACATTTTGATCAATATCAGAAACAATTCCGATAGAGGTATCTCCCTTGTCATTGGCTATGGTTCCTAATATGATTCTCAGATCATCAGGAGCAATAAACATGGGATTACCATATAGCGAACTGTCATTTTGCGTAGTAGCGGCAGTTTGCCATGCTGCAAGAGTAGCGTAGCTATTTGAACCAAAACGGAATGGGGTATTGCCATTGGTGAAATACACATTGTAGTCAAACCTGGCAGCCACCGGATCGTTACTGGCAAATATTGCCTCACCTAAATCTGAAACAACAATATTATTCACCATATCAAAGTTGTTGTTGAAATTAGCTTCAAAGTGGATTCCACGATCATCTCCAAAAACAGAGTTATGATAGATGTTTACATTTTTGGTGCTTTTAAAATACACACCGTATTTACCACCCACAAACATGTTGTTTACTATGGTAGACCTAACAGGAGCCCCTGTTTTATTGGAGCCGTTTATGTACAGGCCATAATTTCCGGCTTTGGTTTCATTGCCTTCAATGGTTAAATAGTCAGCATCTTGCAGCAATAGGGCATAGGAAGAAGGTCCTGTACAACTAACCTTGTTATACTTGATTGCCACATTATCTACATTGTACATGCGAATACCATAGTAGTAAGGGTTTATAAAGTTGTTATTCTCTATGGTAAAATTGCTACTCTTGTTGGATGCGTTCTTACTTAGGATAATCATACTCAGATAGCCACCATAGAGGTTACTGTTCTTAAGTGTAAAGTCGCTTACATTATCACCATTACCGGATATGATGGAGGTTGGTGATGAAGAGGCCACTATAAGGTAGTGGTTGGAAGAGCTGGTGGTGGTACCTAGAAAATTGATATTGTCAAAAGTGATATGCTCAGCCTCGCCATGCATCCAAACCATTCTGCTGGTATTAGGGGCATTTATGGTAAGGTTTTTAAAGGTTACATAATTTGTGCTATCCAATTCAAGTACAACTCCTGTTCCTGATCCATAATCAAGGGTGTCTGCACTTATCGTTCCGCCTACTATTGATACGGTATTGAGGGCACTGGCCCCATTAATATGACCAAGGCGCATCGAAAAGGTAGTGTGAGATCCTCCCTGGAGGTTTAAGGTTACCGGTCCGTTTATTCCACATCCTGTTAATACAGAGAAGGCCGAATCCAAAGTTTGGAAATCAGAAGTGGAAGACCCAACAGTATAGGTTCCGGAAATCGGACCTGTACAAGCCGTGGTAAAAAGAAATGGTCCTGCCATGTTGTAGGGGTCACAATTATCTCCAACATAAAACTGATACTGGGTATTTGGCGATAAACCTCCAATGGTAGTAGGTGATGTGGCATTGTTTATTACAGTTCCGTTGGCAGTGGTGCCGGTACCTTGAGTAAAACCACGGGGGCCGTACTCTACCCTAAAGCCTCTTCCACCAGTTGTAGACCATGTGAGTGTGGCGCCAGTGGAGCTTATGTTGGACACTCCCAAATTATAGGGCTTTGTACATGGTGGGATATCGTCTATGCCAATATCATCAATATATACATAGGAGTGAGAAGAGGAGTTACCATGCATCAGTACTATGTATTCATCAGCACCATTATAGCCTGAGGTAGAATCGATATACACCTCGAATTTGGTTGCGTAGATAGGGCCATCGGTAATTAGCGTATCTATAGGTGTGAAATTTTTGAGGGAATTATTATCAGGAGTTGTTCCAATTATTATTCTGCCAGGATTGGTTCCGCTGGTTTTGGCATAAAATGAAATCTTTTTATCCCCAGCTGATATTCCTGCTATTGCCGGAGTTATCAGGGCAATAGTATCACCGGTGGCGGAAGTAGGGCTGTACATTCTAAAATGCTTTGTTCCATTTGGTGATCCTGTTGTTGATGATGTGTTGCCATAACCTGCTGTAACTTGTGATTCCACATAAGTCCAACAAGTGGGTGGAGATGGGTTGGATGACGAGCCCGCAGTGGTACTTTCAAAATCTTCTGCAATTGGCGTGGCTGCCGGAGCACATTCAGTACAGAAGGAAATGGGGCCATACCAAGGGCTCAGCCCTGACGCACAACTATCTCTCACATACACATCATAACAGCTGCTTCCCGAAAGTCCACTGATGGTGTGGCTGGAATTGACAACTGAATTTACCTGAAAGCCAGCCCCCAGTGCAAAACCAACAGGGCCATATTCAATGTGATATTTAATTCCCTGACCAGCATCCCAGCTTAGTTTGGCCGAATTGTAGTTGATTGAGCTTACCGCCAAATTAGTGGAAACGGCACAACTGGGTATTTCACTAATGGTGATATCGTCAATAAAAGCGTAGGAACCTGTGGTGGAATTGTCCAGTACAGCTATATAGTTATGCGTGCCATTATAGCCATTGGCGGTTGTTATTTCAGTGGTAAAATACTGGTAGGTGGTATTGTTACCAATGTTGAAAGTATCGATAGGGCTAAAGGTGCTCATATCCAATGGACTGGCAACAGTACCTACTATAAGGTTAATGTCGTGGATGGCATAGGCATGTCTGCTCCTTGCCCAAAGTTCAATTTGTTTGGTGCCGTTGGTTAAGCCGTTTATTCCCGGAGAAACCAAGCCCATCAAATCGTTGCTGGCAGGATTGTCATTGGTGTACATATAGAAATAAGTACTGTCCGTTTTAGAGTCTCCGGCAGAGTTATGTGTAAAACCATATCCATCACCCTTTCCTGTTCTGGAAAAACTCCAGCAGCTAGGTACTGAGGGATTCATATTTGTTCCTGTTGGTGTGGTTTCAAAACCTTCAACAATGGGTGTGTTATAAAAGTCACATAAAGTGCAGAACGAAAATGGCCCTACCCATGGGCTATAGCCATTGGCGCAGCTATCTCTTACGTAAGCTTCAAAGCAGGTATCTGCCCACAGCTGGGTCATGGTATAGCTGCTGCCTGATGCCTTATAAACTGTTGCGGTAGCCTGTGTAAAACCTATGGGTCCGTATATTACTTCCTGCGAAATTCCCTGACCTGGTGTCCATGAAATTTCTGCGGTGTTGTTGGTTATGTTATTGATTTTAACATTGGTAGAAGGCAGGCAGTTAGGTGCATCACTTATTGTGATGTCATCAATCATGTAGTGATCCTTCTCATCAGAAATATCAAAAAAGGCAATGTATTCGTGTGTTCCATTATAACCATTGGCAGTGGTGAAATACACTATGTTTTTTTGATAGGTGGTGTTGTTACCTATGTGGATGGTGTCTATAGGTACAAAGGTGTTTAGCTGATTGTGTCCGGCAACGGTACCTACCACAATTTTAACATCGTAAGCAGAACTAGTGGAACGGCTGGCGGCCCAAAATTCTACTTGCTTGGTAGTGGTGGCCATGTTGGCAATTTGCGGAGATACCAAAGCCATGGAGTCGCCATCCTGGGTGTTGGTGTTGCTGTATAATCTAAAGGCATTACCTACACCACCGCGTGCAAAGCTTGAGGCATATGTAGATCCACCATAGGTGTACCCATATCCGGAAGCACTGCCTGGCAGTTCAAAGTTCCAACAGTTTGGTTCACTTGGGTTGGATGATGATCCGGTTGATGTACTGTTAAAATCTTCGGTGAAAGGGGTTGCCATTCCTATTCCTCCGCAAGGGGTCGAAAATGAATCGGGCCCGGTGGTGTCACTAATCCCGTTAGCACCACCACAATTGGCAACAAGGTAGATATCATATTCGGCATTGCTGTATATTCCGGTTAGGGTATAGGGTGAACTGCTTAGCTGTGCCGTGCCAATACTTCCCATTGTGGAATCTTTAAATCCATAGTAAAGCGTGAGGTTAGGAGCACTGCCTGAGTAATCCCATGTTACTTGTACTGAAGAAGCGGTAATATTTGATGTCCTGAGATTGTATGGCGCAGGGCATAGAGGTGCTTCCTGTATCACAATGTTGTCAATCGCCATGTCTGATCTAAAAGAGGCACGAACCGCGTGAAAAACCAAATGAGTGGTGATATTTTTATAGGCTGATAAATTTATGGATGCCTTGTACCAGGAGTTTCCCTGATCTCCACTTTTAGACATAATGGTATCATAGGTGCTGCCGTTCCATGCCCATACCATGAAATCACCCATGCCTGATCCATACATATGGTATCTGAAATTTAACTCCGGGGAAGTCAGTGAGCTTAAGTCAAAGGACGGTGTAGAAAGGTTGGCCTTATCTCCTGAGCTCGCACCTGAGCCTTCGGTAAACACATAGTTACCCGAACCACCATAACCACTGGACGGACCACCGTTGTTGGTTTGAGTTGCTCCTGAACGAGTGCCCCATGAATATGAACTACCAACACTGGATGTGCCTGTCCAGCAGGAGTCTATCATAAATCCAAGGTTGTCAGAACCTGAACCAGGCACCCAGGTGGTACCTTCAAAACCCTCGGTGTAGGGATAAGTATTAATAACTCCACATCCTGCGGCAAATAAGTAATAGTTGGAAATGCCGGGGCTTGTGGGTGGGTGAAATTCCATGGCACCTTCTGAGCAAGCTTCGCTTGCGCTATTATTGTTTGGAAATGCTGTAATAACGGTAGCATGGGCATGTAAGCCTGCTAGTCCGAAAAGGAAAAAAAATAGAGGTAATAATTTTTTCATATTTAGGGTTTAAATAGGGTTAACATTTTAGGGCCTGAAGGTTTTTGTTTACCGAAAGGCTGGATGTAAGGCACTTACTTCGGATAATGAAAACAACTTTTTGCAGGACATAATTTGTAAGTAACAAATTTTCTTTTTTTTAAGGTCTAAGACAATCAGGTAGTACTTGTAAATAAGTAGGGTAAATACCTTAGATGCCTCTTTGGTAAGTATTATTTGCAGTAATTTTAATGAGTTAAAAGGCTAAAATTTTATGATTGCTAATAAATACAGGTTCGGGTGGAAACCCATAATGTTGTGCTGCCTTATTTTCTTTTTTGGTGAATCAAGAGCCCAGAAAAATTCCAATAAGAGTATTTCGGAAATCCACAATTTTGTAGAGCGTTATATTAATTATTCGAGAGATAGTTCCATAGCCCTTCTGGAGGTGGCCTCAGAAAAAATCGATAAGCTGAAAAACCAGGATTTGGCAAACTCTCTTAGGGCGGAGAATAATCTTAGAAGAGCCGATTACTGGACTTATTACAATCTTGATTCAGCACAAGGCTTTCTTGATAGGGCCTATTGGCATTATAAGGAGCACAATGATCACAAAAAACTTGCAGAAATTTATGTCCTATATGCTCAGATAGCAAGAATGGAGGGTAGAGAGAATAAATCTGTGCTAAATAAGGTTTTGCCCTATTTTGATAGTGCCTT
This sequence comes from Owenweeksia sp., assembly GCA_048267305.1. Lineage (GTDB taxonomy): Bacteria > Bacteroidota > Bacteroidia > Flavobacteriales > Schleiferiaceae > Owenweeksia. The sequence continues at coordinate 16,321 of JBLWXT010000017.1, forward strand.
GGCACATGCTGTCTATTATAACAACCCGGCATTTTTATCATTTATATATTATGAAAGAGCCATTTCCTTACAATTTATGGAAAGATGGGAGGAGAGTTTTGAAAATGCTCTTTTGTCAATAAAAAATGCAGAGTTGGCCGGAGACTCCTTAAATATTGCTACTGCCTATTTTTTGATGGGACGAACCTATCACCACTTTGGTCTTTTCAACTCATCCGAATCTTATATTGCCAAATCCATAGATTATGGTAAGGGATTGGCTCAGCTCTATTCCATCATTCATATTTATGCAGATGTTCTTCTCCAAAATGACAAGCCCCTGCTGGCTGTGAAAAGTTATGAGGAGGCATTGGAAATAGCACTTAAAAAAAATGATCTGGCTAAAGCCCGAACTATTTATACCAACATAGGTCAAATAAAACTTCATGAAAAAGACTATGAAGGAGCCCGGATCTGCTTTTCCAGGCTAAATTCCATTTTAGAATCAAAAAATGTTGCGGGCTATAAAACCTTGCTCTTTATAGCTCAAATGCATTATCACCTCGGAGATACAGAGCAGGCTAAGGAATATTTGGATTTGTTTGGTGAAAAATATGGCAGTGGTAAGATTATAGCTAAAACCATAGATGTTTATAAAGAGGCTGCAGACTTATATTACGCACTTAATCAACCAAAACAGGCAACATCTTATTACAAAAAATGGGGAGTGCTTAAGGATAGTCTCTTTTCACATACGAGCAGACAGCAGTTGAACGCCCTGGAGGAAATGTATTTAAAGGAGAGGGATAAAAATGAAGAGATAGTTCAAAAGAATGAAGAGCTAAGTATAAGCAGGCGTCAACAGGCTACAATGGGAGGGCTGCTCATCGCTGTTATTCTTATTGGTGGCGGGCTGGTTTATTACATTAGAATGAGAGGGCTTAAGGAAAATCAGGCTTTAAAATACTCCTTGAAAGAGAAGCAAATGGAGCAGATGATAGATGCTCAGGAAACGGAAAGACAGCGACTGGCGCGAGAACTTCATGACGGTATAGGGCAGTCGTTGGCTGCATTGAAAATGCAACTACAGTTTGATAAAAATCCAGAGGCTCCAAGTACTACCGTACAGCGATTGGATAGTATTTGTGATGAGGTAAGATCATTGTCACACCAAATGATGCCTATTGTGCTTAAGGAAAATGGACTTCAGTCTGCCATCGAGCAATTGATAGAACACAACTTTTCTGCATCGCCTATTGAAGTTGATTTTGTTTCATCCGGGCTTCAAAGCAGATTGCCCGACAATATTGAGGTGAACGTTTATAGAATTACCCAAGAGTTGATATCCAATATCGTCCGACACTCTGAGGCTTCTAAAGCAGGGATCCAATTATTGAAAAGAGGAAAAAAACTTGTTTTGATAGTTGAAGATGATGGAAAGGGATTTAGAACGGCTGACAAGGTAAAGGGAATTGGCCTAAGCAACATTAATGTGAGGCTTGAGGCATTGGGAGGTACGAAGCAAATACAATCCTTGGGTGGAGAGGGAACCTATATTCACATAACTATTCCTACCTCTGCCGAAGTAAGTAAAAAAATAGCATAATACAATTAGATGAATACTATAGTGCTTGCAGAAGATCACAATCTTATTATTGAGGGGTATCGTATGCTTATTGATGATATTGACGATTTGGAAATTGTGGCTACTGCCGTTGATGGCCAGGAAACTATTGATGCCTTGGAAAGGCATCGCCCTGACTATTTAATTCTGGATTTGCACATGCCGGTAATAAATGGTTTGGATGTACTTTCTCATATATCTCAATATTTTCCAAAAACCAGAGTAATTATAATCAGTATGTTTGGTGACCCGGCCATGCACAAAGAGGTAATGCGCTTAGGGGCAAAAGGGTATCTGTTGAAAAACTCTGATAGAGATGAATTTTTACTGGCTATTGATTTGGTTATGAACGGAAAGAGCTATTACAGTCCGGCCATTTTTGAAGAACATACCAGAATAAAATCCGTTCCTGGTTCTGCTCCTATAATCCCTTTGGTAAGCCTAACTTCGAGAGAAGAAGAAATTCTTACCTTAATAGCAAGAGGCTACACAAATAAGGAAATTGCCCAGCAACTAATCGTTAGTCACAAAACAGTTGATACCCATCGCACCAATCTCATGAAAAAGATTGATGTTCACAATGTTACAGGCCTGGTGAAATACGCCATTGCCAATGGATATGAAGTATAGCTTTCACCGCATTGTTTTATTATCAGGCTTGCAAAATAGCAAGCCTTTCTAACGTTCCTATGTAGCTAATGACTAATTTGAAACATTAGAAAGTCTTTGTTATAAACCTCAAGAGATAACAGTTAGTCTATCAGCATTCTCGCTTGGAAAATAGAACCTTCTTCCTCCATTTGAATTACATAGATCCCTTTAGGCAAGTGGGCTACTTCAAGGTCCAGGCCGGTGCCGGTTATACCGCCTAGTTGCTCAACAAGCTGCCCCGTGCTTGTGTAAATTCCTACTGTAGCATTAGTGGCTGAGCCTGAAAACTCAACATGACACTTCCCCTTGGCGGGATTGGGATAGATATTAAGAGTAGTTGAACTCAACTCTCCCATACTGAACTGGTTTATAAGTTTATAACAGGCTGAAGTATCTACACAGCCAGGGCTTGAAAGTACAACCGCATAACTTTTACTAGTATCGGTAGGCATAAAGCTTTGCGTGGTTTTACCACTTAGTTTTATGTATGGAGGTCCGCACATCAGCCATTGATAGGCTACACCACTTTGGTTTGCACTTAGCGTGGTGGTGGTTCTTGTTACGGCAAGGTCAAGTTTATTTACGGTAAGATTAATGGTGATAATAGAGTCGCAGCCGGCAGAACCCATTAATGTATCTACGTATGTACCTGTGCTGTCATAGGTGTTTCCCGCTGGTGAAAGGTAACTGTTGCAAGCCGTTTTGGTTAGGGTGATGTTACTTGTATTGCCCTTCACTGTTATGGAGGCCCCTGTTACCCAATTTGAAGTGCTGCCGGTCAGGGCGAAGTTCTGAAGAGTACCGTTATAGCCGTTGCCGGAGCGATCAGGAGCTGCAGTTAGTCCCGTGTTGGCTCCTCCTGCACTGCCCTGATTAAACTTATAGTAGGCTTGCAGTCCTGCTTCATTACCGCAAAATTCCGTGTTCATATTAGCCAACAACTGAGCAGGTGAGAGAGCAACATCCCAAATCCTTACTTCATCTATCTTCCCTTCAAAGGGAGTATTGCCACCTGTTACGCGTTGTCCAATAATTAAGTCACCACTTCCTGAAGGGGTATTAACTGTGGTTAATAAACCCGTACCTACTTGTATGCCATTGGCATACAAATAACCTGTTCCATTATTCAAAACAAAGGCTACATGAGTCCATTGGCCTACGGCCACAGCATTGATAGAAGAGGATATGTTGGCATTTGTTCCACCCGAAATAAAAGACAATTTATTGCTAGGGGTTACTAAGAATGTGTTTCTCGAACCAACAGCATTTAGTCCGTAATCTAATATGGCCATATTTGCAGAAGGAGAGGAGCTGATATATATCCAGGCTTCAAAAGTTCTGTTGGCGGTACCCAATACTCCGGGGTAAGTAGTAGTTACGTTATCGTCAACTCCGTCAAAATGTAGGGCATTTTGAGCAAGGCCTGAATTAACAACACCAATCGTAAAGAACAGGGCTACTAAATTTTGTATAAAGTTTAATTTTCTCTTCATTTTCAAAGGGTATTTGGTTTTGTGTAAGTACTATATTGAGGCTTATCTTAAGATTCGTAACTAGCTAATTTAGGAGTCTTTTTTATTCCATACTTCAGAAAGCCGCCATTTTCTAACTAAAAACCCTCTTTTACCATACAGTTTAATCAATTCCCCTTCTTATCATTTCCCTTTCTATAAGTTTTAGTTCACGGTTGGTTTGCCCTGCGGCAGAAGTATTTTCCTCAGCCCTGCGGATGAGGTAGGGAAGTGTTTTTTCGATAGGACCAAAGGGAAGGTATTTTACAACATTGTAGCCATCCTTGGCCAGGTTGAAGGAAAGATTGTCACTCATGCCGTACAGTTGGCTAAACCAGATGTGAGGGCTGCTTTTCTCCACACCATGCTTTTTCATAAGCTCGGTAAGTTGCTGTGTACTCTGCTCATTGTGGCTGCCGGCCACCAAACACATGGATTCATGGTTGGCCAAACAAAATTCAATGGCCAAGTCATAATCGCGATCCGTAGCATCCTTATCGGGTTGTATCGGGGATTTGTAGCCCATGTCATAAGCGCGCTCACGTTCTTTTTCCATATAGGCCCCGCGCACCAGCTTTACACCACTAAGGAAGTTTTCCTTCTCAGCTATGGCTTTTATCTCCTTCAGATAGTCCAGCCTGTCCCAGCGGTACATTTGCAGGGTATTAAATACCAAACAATTTTCACGGTTAAAGTGGCGCATCATTTCCAGTGCAAGGTCATCTATGGCCTTTTGTATCCAGCTTTCCTCGGCATCTATTAAAATCCCAATGTTGTTGTCGGCTCCCTTTTGGCAAATGTCCTTAATGCGCTGTTTTACTTTTAGATACTCAGCATTTTCCGCTTCGGTAAGTGCCTTGCCATCACTTATTTTATTTAAAAGCCCAAAACGAGCAATTCCCGTTAGCTTAAATACAGCAAAGGGCACCCCTCCGTTTTTGGCTCCGTACTCAATGGTTTCAATGGTTTTGGCGGTAGTTTGGTCAAAGTCGCTCTCCGATTTTGCTCCCTCTACCGAGTAATCCAAAATGGAATATACGCCATAGCTCTTGAGTTCATTGATGGTGGATTTACACTCGTCAATGGTTTCTCCACCTACAAACTGATCATAAACAGTACTTTTTACCATTCCCTTTATGGGTAAACCAATTTTCATGGCCAGGGCCGAAGACCATTTCCCAAAGGAAACCAGCTTTTGACTGGCCACCAGTTTAAACAGCCAGTATGCCTTTTTTAGTTGGGTGTCGCTTTTAGTGACGAAGGCTGTTTTGGTATCTTCAAAATTTAGCATAATAAATAGCGTGTTAAAATGGGAACAACGTCTTTCCTACCTGATGGTTTTGTTATTTTGGCCAAAGATATTTCGAAATTAGATTCCTTTCCGTGCAAAACAACAATACCATATTTTTTGGTGATGAAGCCTTCGCCAAACTTCAGGAAATTTTAGATAGTGGCAACTTCTCCAAAGTGTTTTTTCTGGCAGATGAAAACACACACGACAAGTGTCTTCCTTATCTTCTTCAATCATTGGATGAGCTTCCGTATTACGAAGTGCTGGAAGTAGAGCCGGGTGAAGAGAGTAAATCAGCGGAAGTGCTGGTGCAGCTGTGGATGGCGATGTCTGAGCTTAAGGCTGATAGAGATTGTTTAATGGTTAATGTAGGGGGTGGGATGATTACCGACCTCGGTGGTTTTTTGGCGGGTACCTACTTGCGTGGTGTTTCTTTTGTAAATGTGCCCACCTCACTTTTGGCTATGGTAGATGCTTCCAGCGGAGGTAAAACAGGAATAAATCTCAATCACCTGAAAAATAGAGTAGGCTTATTTTTAAACCCATTGGCCACCTGCATATTGCCCGAGTTTTTAGAAACCCTCCCTTACCGGGAAAGGCGTAGCGGTTTTGCTGAGATGCTGAAACACGGACTTATTGCCGATGCTGGTTATTGGAATGAGTTGACCGAATTTGATATTGAAGAAGATATCCCCAACGAAGCCATGATTGCCCGTTCGGTAGAAATAAAGCAAAACATTGTTGCTCAGGATTTCCGCGAAAGCGGGATACGCAAAGCGCTAAACTTTGGACATACAATAGGCCACGCTATAGAAACCGCAAGCCTGGAAACCAGCAATCCCCTAATGCACGGGGAAGCCATTGCACTTGGGATGATAGCGGAAATATACCTCTCCGAAAAATACACGGCATTAGATCCTGAGGCAGCCAAGGCTTGTATTGAAAAGCTAAAGGCTATTTACCATGACGTTTCCTTTGATTTTGATACCGATTACCTCATTGAATTCATGCGCACCGATAAAAAGAATAAGAAATCTCAAATTCGTTTTTCGCTGTTGCGTGAAGTTGGTGAAGCCGTTGTGGATGTAAGTGTGAAGGAAGAGGGGATAAGGGAGGTGTTGGAAACTCTCGGCTAATAGCTTTGAGAAAAAGACCGGTCTTATTTCTCGCTATATTTCTCACCCTTTTAGTTGAGTTAGCTCTAATCGTTTTAGTTTATCAAGAAATTGGATTAGAAAGACTAGCAGTTCAAATAGGTCGACTGCTTATTCAAGTAATCTTGATTTTTCTCATTGTCTTTCAAAAATCCTCAATAGCTCTTTTTGTTTTAACGGCTTATCATTTCCTTTCAGGAATTCTTGGATTAATGGGATGTGATGACTGCAATTGGTTACAGTACACAATTACCCTATGTCATATTTGCATTTCCTTGATTATTTATTTCCATGATATTATTGAGGAAAAGCTTTTGAATAGGAATGATGCGTGATTTTTAGTGCGAATAATTGAACGCAGAGGGTTCACATAACAATAGTATGAATGCCAACACCCAAAGTGCGACCCCAGCCGGGGCCGAATGTTCAGAGGTGCCAAATCATTCTTTTTTTAAGAAATGCTGCTGGTATTAAAAAAATCCTTGACAAACCACTATTATTGGGATTGGGCGAAAACCCTTTTCTTTGGTATATCTTAAAAAGCGGTGTTAGTCCAGTGGAAATTCTAAAACTCTCCCATCCGTCCAAAAAAATTATTGGAAAAATACAGGTACCTGGCAGCAAGAGCGAAAGCAATCGTTTGCTACTGCTCAAGTATTTGTACTTCCCCAATTTAGATATTGGCCGCCTTTCGGATAGCCGCGATTCCATTTATATGGAACGGGGGCTTAATGAAAAAGGCGATGAAATAAACGTGGGCGATGCTGGTACGGCCATGCGTTTTTTAACTGCTTTTTATGCCACTCAAAGCGGGAGAAAGGTGGTGCTATCCGGTACAGAACGCATGCATCAAAGGCCCATAGGTATTTTGGTAAATGCCTTACGGGAGTTGGGTGCCAATATTCAATACCTGGAAAAGGAGGGCTACCCACCACTAAAAATAACGGGTGCCGAATTAGAAGGCGGAACACTGGAAATAGATGGTTCCGTAAGCAGTCAGTTTATAAGTGCCCTGATGATGATAGGTCCGGAAATGAAGCAGGGCCTACAATTGAAAATAAAAGGCTTTTCAGTATCTACTCCCTACATCTACCTCACGGCAAACCTTATGCGTAGGCTGGGTTTTGAGGTTTCGGTAAGCGGGGAAGAGGTTAGTATGCAACCGCTGATTCCCAAACCGCAGTTAAGCTTCCCGGTAGAACCGGATTGGAGCGCGGCTTCCTATTGGTTTTTAATGGCACTTTTGGCCGAAAAGGCTGAGATATACTTACCGGGCTTTCGTCAATATAGCTTGCAGGGCGATGCCTTTGTTAGCGGACTATTTGAACCCATTGGCGTAGAGTCACACTTTATAGGCAGCGGCTTTCGCCTGAAAAAGGGCGCGCAAACGCAGGAGCGGTTTTCGATGAACCTGATCCATAATCCCGATTTGGCACAAACGCTGGCGGTGGCTTTTGCAGCTAAAGGTATCCCCGCAAGGATAAGTGGACTACAAACTTTGCGAATAAAGGAAACAGATAGGTTGGCAGCCCTTAAAACTGAACTGGAGAAAACGGGTGCTGTAATTGATATCGGTGATGATTATCTGGAAATAAAAAGTGGTCTTCAAAAGCTGGAAGGAATTACCTTCAACACTTATGAAGACCACCGTATGGCGATGTCTTTTGCGCCTTTGGCCTTGCTGGCCCCAATTTCAATTACTGATCCCGGAGTGGTGGCAAAGAGTTATCAAAGCTTTTGGGCCGACCTTGAAAAGGTGGGATTTAAACTTTCCAACGATTAATTCACCCGTTCAATGGGCACATTAATTTCTGTTTTATCCCAGGCCAATTTCATGATAATTGGAGTTCCATCTTCAATGGTAATGGTAAATTGTTCCACTACTTCCTCTGTTTCTTTTACAGGAATAGTAACGTTTAAAACATCATACTCAGCCTCACGGCTGGCGATACCCTCAAAATTTACCCCCCAGCCATAATCTTCACTGTTAAAAATCACCTGCCAATTGTGTTGGTTCGGAATGGTCCAAAGGGTATACTCACCTTTAGCTAGTTTTTTGCCGTTTACCATGATGTCAGAATTGGTGGTAAAGGTGGTGGGCTCATTGGCTCCCGTTCTCCACACTTCTCTGTAAGGTACCAATCCCCCAAAAATCGGCCGACCTTTTTTTGATGGGCGGTTGTAAAAAACGTCAATTTCCAGATCGTTTTGTACAAAGGCAATCTCCTCCTCAGGGCTGAACTTCTTGGTATTGCTCTGAAGAACCTTAAAGCCAATAAACAGGATTACCCCAAGTCCTATCACGATTATGAGGAACCACTTTAAAAACTTATTCATTTTATATAGTTGTATGATTTGGCGATAAAGTTAAGAGATAAATTAACCCTGCCTATTGAGATGACCTTGGGTGCATATAAATATTGCCTTTAGAAAATCCATTGCTCCAGGGTCACGAGAGTATTTACTTTGGTACTGTCGTCAGTATGTGTCAGTTTAATGCGTGTATCCTCTATGGTGCTCACCTCCCACCTTTTTGAAAGGGCATCAATAGGTGGCTTGTCGCCATAACAAAATCTGAAGTACACTTTGGAGTATATCGTTTGTACGGAGTATGTGGTTTTAACATAGTAACCGGGGCTACTGTAATTAGAGGCCTTGTTTTCACCAAAAGAAAACATCCAGTCGTCAAAATCTGCTGATCGGTCTGCGCCCTCCACTTCAAACCGGGCAACAATATAGTGCTTGTTAGTTATGGCATTAATCAGCTTATCAGAGGATATAATGCTGTTGTCTTCTTTTTTACAGGAGCTAATAACAAGAATTGATATAAGTATGGGAATAATGTATTTCATAGTTCAATCTTTATGACAAGGTGCAAAGTTAAACCCTGATAGATATGCTTTTTTTTGAAAATCATTGCACAAAGTCAAAAAAGGGAAGTATGGTTTTTTGTGGCTACGGTTAAAACTTCACCCTCATTTGTAGTTTCAATTCACTGATTTTATTTCCTTCTATCAGCTGGTTTCCACTGCTGATTTCATCTCTGTCGTAAAAGGTGGAGATGGCATAACGTGCCTGTAAATCCATCCTTTGGGTGATTTCATAATTTGCCAATAGATAAAAGCGCGAAGAGCGGCCGTAGTAGGGGGGTATTGAAAATGCATAGGTAATGTCATTTTCATAGGCGTAAATGCGGGCGTCATAACTGTCTGCATCTATAACCGCATAGCGGGCTGTAAGCCGCAGCGGGACTTTTTTTAACTGATAGCACAAATCCTGAAAAACCACGAATCCACGGTCGTGCTGATCTTCCTGATCGTAAAAAGCATGCTCTACACGGCTGGCCATTTTTACTTGCTGTGATAGTGAGTAGGCCAAATGCAGGCGGAGCGTTGTTTTGGAGCGATCCACCAGTTTTCGGATTGGATCTTCACTATCGCTATTCGTCTCTTGTACTTCGTTTTTCAAACGGATGTATCCTGAAAAGTAACGTGAAAAATTCATCTCGAGCTGAGTAAGCAGGTCTCTTCCCCGCGAAGGGGCATCCACACCAAACCGCAACCAACTAAACCGGTAAATATCTGCGTATGACTTTAATAAAAAGATTCTGCTGAGTTGCCATTGGGTGCCGATATAAGTTCCCTTTTCGCCATAATTTCCGCTTTCTGCAAAGGGGGCATTAAATAAGGTGCGGTATTGCTTGTCAATATTCCTGTAAAGGAGGGTAAAGTAAAAGCCATCCGCAGGGTTACTTTGAAAACCAATACTTCCGGCCAGTTTTTGATGGTCATCAGCCGCCAGCTCTCCAAAAATGTTGAGGTTCCTGAAAAGGTAGTTGGCATCTATGGAAATATTTGTCAACTCATTCCCGCTAAAGCGGAATTTTTGATACAACTGTTTTCCGGGTTCTAAAGGTGTTTTCAATTGATAATTAACAACTGTGGTTCCAATCGAAAAGTTATTGGCTTTCAGGTTTACATTCCCGCCAAGGGATTGAAGGATATTGCCATTTTTATCTTCCAACTCATTAAGGGTGCGGTGCAGACCCGTGGTTTGTAATGAGCTTACAAAGTCCACTGTGCCGGTACTGTCGGAAACAATGCGGTTGGCATCAATTTTATTACTAGAGTAAAAAGCGCTTACATCAAGGGCATCAAAAAAGCGGTAGGTAGCTGCTGCACCTCTGAAAAATCGGTTTTCTTCGGAGCCGGTATAGGCTCTAAAGCCCGGAGCATAGCGTTTTATCTCTATCGCTTCCGCAGATTTACCAAAAGCCAGGCTACTCCATAGTGCCAGGCCCTGACCAAACTGGGCTTGATAATCACCGATGATAAACCTCTTCAAATTTCCATAATTACTGAGGGCCACATGGCCCGCTAAAAAATCAACACCGGTTTTTTGATACGGGCCACCAAAGGGTTCTCCGGCATCTTGCTGAGCCACCAATCCTATGGAAAGATAATCGCGATAAGTCCACTTATAGCGGAGGTAAAGATTTTGGGGTGAGCCTAGATAGCCATTGTCCAGTGAATCAATAAAACCCTTGCGCTCCTGTAAAACCTGCGTTCCCCGCAGGATGATATCATTTCGCGAATAGCGCAAAACGTTTTTTAGCTTAAGATTAGGTACGGATTGTTGGGTGCTAAAGCTGAGATATGGAAGAATCTGCTCTATGGTTTCCTTGTCAAAACCCTTTACTGCCACAAGTTCATAAGGCGTGTAAATGGGCCCGGTGCGCCTGCGGTATTGCAATAGGTTATTGATTTGAAAAACGTTGAGATAGGGTATCTTTTCCAGATCCTCCACCTCACTAAAGTTGATTTCTATGGGGTTAGCTTTCAGTAGTTCCAGGTTTTCAGCAAGTTGAATCAGGTCGGTTTCTCCTTCCTCGTTTCCTTCGGCAATGGATTCTATTTCCATTTCCAGTTCGCCCTTATCGGGAACTTGTGCCAGCAGGCTCCCAAAGCCATACAGCAGTATGAATAGCGCTCTTTTCATCAAAAAGCATATTGAAGACTTATGTTTCCATTGCTGCCCAGAGTTTGAGCGTACTCATAACTAATATCAGTTGTAAACGCGCCCAAATCCAAACCAAGTCCAAAGGTGTTGGTTAGTGGCTGCAACCCTACTCCGGTTCTTAAAATTATTTTTTCAATAATGCGGTATTCCAGGCCTATGGCATAGCGTTCGGCAATTCCTTCATTCTTTTTGATCTCAGCCGTAAGGCTTATATCATCAGCGATTTGGTACATCGCGCCAAGCCTTACAATCAATGGTAAGCGCTCCTCGGTTTCTGCATTTTTTAAGGATGAGGAAGGGTTAAAAACATGAAACCCGATGTTGAGATTTTTTACAGGCTTTGCCAGGATACCTGTCTCAAAAGTCACGGAATTGGGTGTGCCTGAACCTTCGGAAACATAGTAGCTGTGGTAGTTTATTTGTAAGCCGAGGGAGAAATATTTGCCAAAGGCCCGCGAATAATTTAGTCCAAACTTAGATTCATTGTACAGCTCAAAACCAAAGTGACTGAGGCTTAAACCTAGCGTTCCGAGTTTTGATGGGTAAGCAAATGCTGCATTGGCCAATGCCAGGTCAGGCAGGAAAAATCGGTTTTCGTAGCTAATAGCCGCGGTGGGTTTTTTAAGAAAAGCAAGTGCAGCCTGATTGTGATGGGAAGCCCAAGTATCGGATAGAGCCACGGAGCTGTGTGCTAAGCCCGCAGAACGGCCACCGGCAAAGTATGCGTAATTTTGAGCAAATCCGGTAATAGGTAAAAGCAGTATTAAGATTAAGATACGTGCCATATTCGAAGTTGGAAATTACCGATTTATTGTAATATTTGAAATCGTGAATACTAAAAATTCTACATCTCCTTTTTTTGGGCTGCTTTGGCGGGCAAGTGCATTGGTATTGATCTTTTCTGTACAGGGATTTTCACAGCAGTATACTTTTAAAAAAATTGGTTTGGAGCAGGGCATGCCTTCCAGTAGGATCAATGATTTTGTACAGGATTCACGGGGTTTCTTTTGGCTGGCCAGCGAAGGCGCAGGGCTGGTTCGCTATGATGGCTTTGAGTTTAAAACCATAGATTTGGGACAGCCCAACCTAAAGCCTGTAGCTACAGCTCTTGCAGAAGATAATGATGGAAACATATGGTATGCCAATACTAATGGCTTGGTGAAATACGATGGACTGGAATTTCGCTTTTACTATCTCCAACAGCCAACAGACAGGATTAACAAAATTGTGATAAATGGCAGTAACGAGGTTTTTGCAGCCGGGAGAACCAATGTGTATAGGGTTGGGGGTGCAGATACGCTGGAAACGCTGGTCAGAAGTAAGCAGATACGCATCAATGATATGGCCTGGTATGACCGTTCGCTGTGGTTTGCCACCGATAGTGGCTTGTATGCCTCAGAAGAGAAAAAGGCAGAGGGAAAATGGTATGGACTGGCAGTGGCTTCAGAGGGCTTATATGCCGCGGGAGTATTAGGTACGGTATATCTCAGGGAGGGCAACACAACAATATTAAATGCAAATCCGGCCAGGAGAGTTAGTGCAAACCTGTCAAAGCAAATAAGTTTGGGTTCCACTGGGTTGATCATTTTTAAGGATAATCAGCAATTAGCTATTGCAGGGGCCAACGGCTTGCCTGAGCAGGATTATGAAGGCTGCTTTATTGACTTGTCTGGTGTGGTGTGGCTCTTTTCCAATAATGGTTTGGTAAAACTGGAGAGTACGGCTGTAAAGCTTTATAGTGATGGAAATGGGATTAATAGCAAGGTTTACTCGGTTCTTATTGATGGCCATGCCAGATATTTAGCTGGTGCCGCCAATGGGCTGAGTGTAATTGAGGGTAGTAGTGTGGCAAACATTATAGATGGAGATTTTCCCTATGGAGTAGTGTTGGCACTTGCCGAGTATCAGGGCCAAACATGGTTGGGTACTGAGCGGGGCTTGATTCGTTATAATGGACAGTCTTTTCAGGAGATAAACCTGCCGGGCAGCATTGGTGGATATGTATTTGCATTAAAGGGCACCGGGGAAGGATTATATATCGGCACCAGCTCAGGTATCTTTAGCTACAAAAATGGGAGGGTGGAGAATATCTCCGAAAGGGAAAATTTACCCTTTGCCAATATTTATGCTATTTCAGAAGGAAAAGACGGAAGCTTGTGGTTTGGAACATATACTCAGGGCTTCATACGAAAGTATCAAGACAGTTGGGAAGTTGTAAGTGAACTGGGGATTGTGAGTCTGGATAGCTTGAGGTTCAATACTTTCACGGCTGTTTCCCGGGATGAAATCTGGACAGGTACACCCTCAGAAGGAATTTTCCATATTACTAAAGACAATTTTCAAAATATTTCTGCAGCCGAACTCAACTTTGCAGAGGTACGTTCATTAGCTGTGGATGAAAATGGTAAGCTGTGGCTGGGCAGCAATAAGGGTTTAAGTACGGTATCCAAAAGTGGCAAGGGCTACAATGTAAAGCAGCTAAATGCCGTTGGGTCTTTTGTAGATGAAGGTTGTAGTGCTCAGGCGCTGGAGATAAGAGGCGGCAGATTATTGGCCGGAACGGCTAAGGGCCTTTTGATTGTATCGCTTGAAGAGCTGCAGGAAAAGCAGGTGACTCCCAAAATCGCACTTACTCAGGTAGAACTTTATTTTGGTGATAGTACGGGTTTGGAGGGGTACTCCAGCGGATTGTTGCCTTTTAGCAATGTTCCAGGTGGATTAGAGCTTCCTCATGATCTTAACTTTTTGAGTTTTACCCTTGCTGGCCTGAGTGGGTACCATCCGGAAGAATTGCTGTATCGCTATCGCATAAAACAACAGGATGCATGGACCCTTGCGGGAAACAGAAGGGAGGCGGTTTACTCTAACCTGAAACCCGGTAATTATCGCTTTCAAGCTCAGGTATCTCGCGATGGAGAAAACTGGAGCCCTTCAGAAGTGGATTTTGCTTTTGTGATTAAAAGCCCGGTTTGGCAGCGATGGTGGTTTATTGTAATTGCCGTATTGCTTGCAGGCGGAATGACGTACGCTTATCTTGCCAACAGGATAAAGAGAATAAACCAAAGGCTGCGTTTGGAAAACAGCCTGCTGGAAATGGAGCGAAAGGCATTGAGGCTTCAGATGAACCCGCATTTTATTTTTAATGCATTGGATTCCATCAGTAGCTTTATCTTTAAAAATGACCCAAAGCAGGCGGTGCGTTATCTCAATAATTTCGCTAAATTGATGAGGCTGACGCTTGAGTCGTCAATGGAGCATCTTCATCCCGTGGAAACGGAGGTGAGTGTGCTAAAAAATTATCTTGAACTTGAGATGCTGCGGTTTAAGGGAAAGTTTGAGTATGAAATTGAAATCGATGAAGAAATCGATTATGATGTAGGTATTCCGCCCATGCTCATTCAGCCACATGTAGAGAATGCCATTCTTCATGGGATAAAGCCAAAGGAAGGTATGGGGCATTTAAGTATCAGGTTTATTTTAAAAGGGGATCTGTTAATTTGTGAAGTGGAGGATGATGGTATCGGCAGAAAGAGGGCAAAAGAGCTTCCGAGGAGGCAAGATCACCGCAGTATGGCCACTCAGATAAATAAGGACAGGCTCCGTTTACTCAAAATCTCAAAAAGCGATGAAATTGATATTGAGATCATTGATAAAGAAAATCATACGGGAACTAAAGTGATCATAAAATTGCCCGCGGAGAGCATTTAGCTTATATTTTTAACAAAATTTTCAAACCATGATAAAAGTTATAATTGTAGATGACGAAGAGAACTCAAGAGAGTCTCTTAGAGGTAAATTGGATCTTTTTTGTCCGGAGGTGGAAATACTGGCGGAAGTTGGAAGTGTGGACCAGGCCATAGAGGCTATTGAAACACATAAGCCCGATGCTGTATTTCTGGATATTCAGTTAGCCGGTGAAAGCGGGTTTGATATTCTGGAAAAAATCCGTGATGCTGAAGATCTTCACCCGGAAATCATCTTTATAACTGCTCATAATGAATTTGCCATAAAGGCGATAAAATTTAGCGCCCTCGATTATTTACTGAAACCAATAGATCCTGAGGAATTGGTAAAGGCGGTAAGAAAGGTGGAAGATGAAAAAGGTTTCCCTAAAAAGGCCAGCAGCCTCAATGTGTTGGTTGAAAATATCCGTCAGGCATCTGATTCTCCCAAAAAAATTGTGGTGCCAACCTCTGATGGTATGCACGTAATAAAGCTTTCAGATATTATCCGATTAGAATCAAGCAGCAACTATACTACTTTTTATATCAATAATGAAAAGTCGTTGTTGGCCTCTAAAACACTAAAGGAATTTGACAGCATGCTTTCCAATTATAACTTCCATAGGGTGCACAAATCTCACCTGGTAAATATGAATTACCTCAAGAGATATGTGCAAACGGATGGCGGCTATCTGGTATTGGAGGATGGCTCAAAAATTCCGGTAGCAAATCGCAAAAAGGAGCAGCTACTTTCTACACTTAAAAACCTATAGGTCTTTAGCGGATTCGATAACCTTATCCCTAAGGCCTTCTTTATACTTAATGATATTGTCCAAAATTGCAGGATTGCCGGAGCCAATAATTTGAGCTGCCAGTATTCCTGCATTTTTTGCTCCATCCAGGGCCACAGTGGCTACTGGTACCCCACCAGGCATCTGTAAAATGGATAATACAGAATCCCAGCCATCAATGGAGTTTCTTGATTTTACGGGTACCCCAATTACAGGCAGAGGGCTCATACTGGCCGTCATTCCCGGTAAATGGGCTGCGCCACCAGCACCTGCAATAATTACCTTAATACCGCGGGTATGGGCATTTTTGGCGTAATCATACATAATATCCGGTGTGCGGTGGGCCGATACTATTTTCACCTCATAGCCTACACCTAATTCCTTTAATACGTCTGCAGCTTGCTGCATAACGGGTAAGTCTGATTTACTACCCATTATAATACCTACTTCTACGCTCATCTTATTTTGTAATTACTTTAATGGAGTTTCTCACTTCCTTGGCTGTGATTTTTGCTTCTTCCAGACTGTCGGCTGTAATAGTAATATGTCCCATCTTTCTGAAGGGACGGGTTTCTGCCTTCCCGTAAAGGTGAATGTATACACCAGGCATGGCCATTACCCTTTCAATTCCCTCATAGTATACAGGGCCTTCATATCCTTCTTCTCCTGTGAGGTTTATCATTACCGAGGGTTTTTTTATTTCGGTACTGCCCAGGGGTAAGTCTAGTATAGCTCTTAAATGTTGGTCAAACTGAGAGGTGGTGTTTCCCTCAATGGTAAGGTGGCCACTATTGTGTACCCTGGGGGCCACTTCGTTTACCAGGATATTTCCATCGCTGGTTAAAAACATTTCTACGGCCAGTAAGCCAACATGCTCTAGCTTGGTAACTATTTCCTCTGCAAGGTGAATAGCCCTGCGCTGATGACTAACATCTATTTGAGAAGGGCAAAAAACATATTCTACAAAATTGGCAGTTGGATGAAACTCCATCTCCACCAAAGGAAAGCTCTTTACCTCACCACTTGCCGAGCGGGCAGTTACAACGGCTATTTCGGCTATAAAGTCGATTTTCTCCTCTATAAGTCCTTCCACATCATCCAATGTCTCAAGATCTAGAATGTCCTTGATAATTTGTACTCCTCTGCCATCATATCCTCCGGTGGCCGCTTTCCAAACGTAGGGTGCGTTAAAGGTACATTCTTCAATTCCCTCCGTTCTTTCGGCAGCATTTTTAAAGCTGAAGAAAGGTGCAGTGGGAATTTTATTATCCCGATAAAAGTTTTTCTGAATAATTTTATTTCTGATGATATCAAGGGTGTGTGGACGTGGGTACACCTTTTTACCTTGCTGTTCCAGCAGATGAAGAGCTTCGGTGCTTACATTTTCAATTTCAATGGTAAGTACGTCACAGTCTTTGGCAAAATTGAGTACGGCATTCTTATCGGTAATGGAGGCTTGCACAAACTCGTTGCTTCCAATACGACACGGAGCCGATGATGAAGCGTCCATCACCTTGGTGTGGATGTCATATCTGCGGGTATCGGTAAGCAGCATCTTGCCGAGTTGGCCTCCGCCAAGTATCCCCAGTTTAAAATTGGAAGAGAAATATGTTTTCTGATCAGGCACTTTTTGAAATGTTTGGGTTATCAATTTTTTTTACTTCTGCCAGCGGGTGCACCATGTATTCGCGCCCATTGACAAGGTTCAGGCAGCGGTAGCGTTTTCGCGATTTTGGCCCCTTCTGGAAAACCTTGGTTTTATCTATCTTAAAATAGCCTCCGGGCTCAATTTGTTCTACGGTTACAATGTGATCCGGAGTTTCGTCAAACTCTTTTAGCGCTCTAAAAAGGTCAATATCTGTACAGCTACTTGCAGCACCTTTGTTTAAGCTCTTTATGAGATTTTGCTCTAATTCCTTAGGGAAAACTTCAGCATCAATAAAGGGTTTAGTGAGATCCCTAAAGGTTTGTGCCCATTCAGCTCCATGTGGTTTTATTTGCTTGCCGTGGTCTTTAAAAGCCTTGAGGTGGGCCATTTCATGAATCACGGTAATGATAAAGGCAAAGGGGTTGAGGTTGGCATTTACACTTATTCTGTGCCTTTCACCAGCTTTTGGAAATCGGTAATCGCCAAATTTGGTTTTCCGTGGTTTGGTGATTTTAAGCTCTACCGGCTCACTACGCAGAAGTTTCATAAGTAACTCCTTACTACCTGGAGGGATGTACTTTTCTAAGGTGCCTGCAGCTTTGCTCAAAATGAAGAAATGGAATTTTTGCCGGGGCAGTTACACTTTTCGAAGGCACCGCAACTTTGGGCAACAATAGCAATAAAAAACAGGGAGACAAATATTTTAAACGTCCGTTTAAACATCTTGAGAACTTGGTGTTTTAGCGTTATTGCGAGACAAAATTACTCTTATTTTAGCGAAATGTTTATGAACAAAGGAATTAGAGCTGTGGGGCAGTATTTTTTGCTGCTTTCACGCACTTTTAAGCGACCCGAAAACTGGCGGGAGTATTGGAAAGCCCTAATGCGGGACTTTGATTTATTGGGTTTGAGCAGTGTGTGGATAGTTTCGGTGATATCTCTTTTTGTGGGGGCAATTGTTACTATTCAAACGGCACTCAATCTTGATGATTCTTTTATTCCGGATTATTACGTGGCCATAGCTGCCCGTGAATCCATCATATTAGAATTTTCTCCAACCATGGTAAGTCTTATTTTGGCTGGTAAGGTTGGTTCCAATATAGCTTCTACTCTTGGGAGTATGCGTGTTTCGGAACAAATTGACGCCTTGGAGGTAATGGGTGTAAATCCAGCCTCTTATTTAATCTTACCTAAAATTATAGCTACTGTGATTTTTAATCCTATTCTAATTGCCATAAGTATGTTTTTGGGCTTATTAGGCGGTTTTCTGGCTGCTAGCTACTTAAGTGATATTGCACCCGCGGATTTTATACAAGGTTTACAATTAGAGTTCAATCCGTTTTATGTTTGGTATGCATTAATTAAAACTGTTGTATTCGCCTTTATAATTACTACCATTTCTGCTTACTATGGTTATTACGTTACCGGAGGCTCTATTGGTGTAGGTATCAATGCAACTAAAGCTGTAGTGTCAAGCAGTGTTGCCATTATTGTTGCCAATTATATTTTAACTCAAGTACTTTTAGGCTAATGATAGAGGTAAATAATTTGCACAAAGGATTTGGCGGGGAGGAAGTTTTAAAAGGGATTTCGGCCAAGTTTTATAAGGGAAAAACAAATTTAATTATCGGACAATCGGGGTCTGGAAAAACGGTATTTCTTAAAAGCCTTGTTGGTCTTCATGAAATTGATCAGGGAGAAATTTACTATGATGGCAGGAGGTTGGCCGAAATGGATAATGATGCCAAAACCGCCCTTAGAACGGAAATGGGGATGGTGTTTCAGGGCAATGCCTTGTTCGACTCGCTTACCATAGAAGAGAATGTTACCTTTTCATTGGGGATGTTTAGTAAAATGTCTACCAGTGAAAAAAGAGATAGAGCCAACTTTTGTTTGAACAGGGTGGAACTGCAAAATGTAAATAGTAAATTCCCTTCTGAACTCAGTGGCGGTATGCAAAAGCGTGTGGCTTTAGCCAGAGCTATTGTAATGAATCCGAAATATCTTTTTTGTGATGAACCTAACTCAGGACTAGATCCAAAAACGGCTATCGTTATTGATCAGTTGATTCAGGAGCTTACCAAGGAGTATGATATGACCACCGTTATTAATACTCATGACATGAACTCTGTAATGGAGATTGGTGATCAGGTGATTTATATTAAGTACGGACTGAAGGCCTGGGAGGGGAGCAGTGAAGAGATTTTGACCACCGATAATGAAGACATCAATGACTTTGTGTATTCCTCAGAATTGTTTAAGAAAATTAAGAAGAGACTATAGTACTGTGCAATTGACAGTTTGGGAAATACGTTTATTTCCTATTGCCTCCTAAAACGAGAAAACCCCTCTCAGCTACTGCCGGGAGGGGTTTTGTATTTTAAGACTTAAATCTTACTACTTGTTGATAGTAAGTTTTGAAGTGCTTGAGTAGTTATCTCCTTTAACGTTTACAAGGTAAATACCTTTAGTAAGGTTAGAGAAGTTTCTGCTCAATTTTTCGTTTCCACTTACGCTTACTTCTTCAGCGTGTACAACTTGACCAAGCATGTTTACAAGCTCGATAGTGTAAGTACCACCTTGAGTAATTGCAATGTTTACAATACCACTAGTTGGGTTAGGGTAAAGTTCAACATCGATGTTTGGAGTGTTTTCAGCAAGACCAATAGTACTTGTTCCTGTTACCCAAAAGTCGATAAGGTTACCACTTAAAGTTGATGGAGAAACATACTCGTTTCTAAATGCATCACTTCCGGTCCAAGCGTTGTATCTGGTGTTAGAGAAAAGAATGTTACTTAGAGCAGAGCTCGGAGATTGTAGATTCAATTCTTCAAAGAAATATGGAGTGTTGTCAGATGCGCTTGTAGCGTTAAGGTATAACCACCCCATGTTGTTTACATCTCCTTTACCACCTGATACGTAGTAAGTTTGCGTAAGAGGGTCGTAAGTATAACCTGGTTTGAATGTACAGAATACTCCGGTTTTTTCACCTGCTGCAGCCTGAATTGGTGCTGGAGGAACAATTTTAAGATAGCTGATAGCAGTATCAGAAGCTTTAAGAGCGTATTTAACAATCACCTTGTTAGGAGAGTTTACATCACCTTGTACGCCAATTGTTGCATTACCGGTATACCTTGGGGCAAGAATGTTGATCCTTGCAGGTTGAGAAGGAAATGTATTAGCTGGGTAACCAATACCAACTCTCCAGGTGTTGTCGTCATTAACATCTCCTGTGAAGATGGCAACTCTTAGTGTATCACCTGTTAAACCACTAACAGAGCTTGAAGTACGGTAACGAATACCTACATAAACAGTGTCGATGGTGTAAGCATCAGTAGTAGCAAAATACTGCTGACCAACTAGTGCAAAACCAACAGAGGTTGGGTCAAATGTTTGTCCGAAACCGTGAACGTTGATGTTGTCAGGGCCACTTCCGAAATCCTGAACATAGTTACTATCAGGAGCAAATGGAGTAAATACAGCCTGAATAGAAGCTGAATACAATACATCTGCGATATCAGCATGACTCATACGTTGGCTAACCAAACCACCTTGAGTTTTAGCAGCAACGTTGCGCTGTGCAGCTTTAGCAGCCATTTCAGCTTTTAGACTTTTAGCTTCTTTGGCAGATAAGCTTTCGGCTTTTATAGGATTTTCCGTAGAAATGTTTTGACCAAAAGCAGTAATGCTGGCCAAAAAACTGAGGGTTAGTAGAACTTTTTTCATAATAAATTTTAATCGTGTTATATAAACATTAAGAATTGCAAATCTAAATAAGTATTGCGTAACTAAAAAGTAATCCAGCTGTCAAAGCTATCCTACTTATTATAAGACTCGCCCCTATTCAACAGCGTAAGCCTCCATAGGTTCACAGGTGCAAATAAGATTTCTGTCGCCATACGCATCATCCACCCTT
This sequence comes from Owenweeksia sp., assembly GCA_048267305.1. Taxonomy (GTDB): domain Bacteria; phylum Bacteroidota; class Bacteroidia; order Flavobacteriales; family Schleiferiaceae; genus Owenweeksia. Next base: position 37,627 of record JBLWXT010000017.1, read on the forward strand.
CTTACAGAAGGCCAGAATTTGTTAAGACTCACGTAATCAAGGGGGTAGGCTGCGATTTGTCTTGAGTAGGGCAGGCTCCATTCATCAGCGGTAAGCTGCTGCATGGTGTGCGGTGCATTCCTCAAAGGATTGTTTTCCTTGTCAAAAGTATCGTCTTCTATACCAGAAATTTCCTTACGAATGCTTAAAAGTGCATCGCAAAACTGATCGAGTTCCTGTTTGCTTTCGCTTTCAGTAGGCTCTATCATAAGGGTTCCGGCAACGGGAAAAGAAACTGTAGGTGCATGGTAGCCATAGTCCATAAGACGCTTGGCAATATCCACCACTTCAATGGAAGCGCTCTTTTTAAACGGGCGGCAATCCAAAATCATTTCGTGCGCCACGCGGCCTTTTTCGTTGGTATACAGTACATTAAACTCACTTTCCAGGCGGCTTTTCATGTAGTTGGCATTAAGGATGGCAAACTCAGTAGCCTGCCTTAGTCCTTTCGCGCCAAGCATTTTAATGTAGCCATAGCTGATAATAAGAATAAGACCGCTGCCATAAGGAGCAGCAGAAATAGCGTTAATGGCATTTTTACCTCCGGTTTTCACCAGGCGATGTCCTGGTAAAAATGGCGCCAGGTGCTCGGCTACTCCGATAGGTCCCATTCCGGGGCCACCGCCACCATGAGGTATAGCAAAGGTTTTATGCAGGTTGAGGTGGCAAACATCAGCGCCAATATTACCCGGGCTGGTCAATCCAACCTGAGCGTTCATGTTGGCACCATCCATATATACCTGTCCGCCATGCTCATGTATAATGGAAGTGATTTCCATTACCGATTCTTCAAAAACACCATGGGTACTGGGGTAGGTGATCATTAGGCAGGAGAGGTTTTCGCTGTGCTTTTCAGCCTTTGCCTTCAAATCTTCAACATCAATGTTTCCTGAATCATCACATTTTACCACCACCACTTTTGTGCCGGCCATAATGGCGCTGGCGGGGTTGGTACCGTGAGCCGAACTTGGGATTAGCGTCACATTTCTGTGAGAATCACCACGAGAGTTGTGATAGGCACGAATAACCATCAAACCAGCGTATTCGCCTTGCGCACCTGAGTTTGGCTGCAGTGATACAGAATGAAATCCTGTGATTTCACAAAGGTCGCGTTCCAGTTCCGTAATCATTTCCATATAACCACCGGTTTGGTCGCCAGGGGCAAATGGGTGGATGTTTCCAAACAACGGCCAGCTCAATGGCAGCATTTCCGTGGCTGCGTTTAGCTTCATGGTGCAGCTTCCCAATGGAATCATGGAGTGGTTTAGTGAAAGATCCTTACGCTCCAGTTTTTTCATGTAGCGCATTAGTTCAGTTTCGCTGCGATAGCTGTTGAATACAGCTTGCTCCAGATATCCTGATGTGCGTTGTGTTGTTTGTGGGATGATGTTAAGGTCGAGCAGTTTTTCTACTTCAACAGCTTTTTCTCCCTTAGCTTCAGCAAAAATCTCTACCAATTCGCGTATAGCAGCAAGGTTTGTGGTTTCATTAAGGCTAATACCAACTTCGTGATTGCTGATGTAACGAAGGTTTACCTCGCGTGCCTCGGCAATTTCACGTATGGCAGCTGTATCAACATCTCCGGTTTCTATCTTCAGGGTGTCAAAAAACGATTCGTTTAATTGCTCATAGCCCAGTTTGCGCAAAGCATCCGAAAGCGTTACCGCTGAAAAGTGAATCTTCTTAGAAATATTTTCAATCCCTTTTGGTCCGTGATAAACGGCATACATACCCGCCATAACAGCCAACAGTACCTGCGCGGTACAAATGTTAGAAGTGGCCTTTTCTCTCTTAATATGTTGTTCGCGGGTTTGCAAAGCCATGCGCATGGCATTGTTACCATCCTTATCTAGGGTAACGCCTATTATCCTTCCGGGGATAGCTCTTTTGTACTCATCCTTAGTGGCAAAAAAGGCAGCATGCGGACCTCCAAATCCTAAAGGAATACCCATGCGTTGAGTCGTTCCTACCACGGCATCCGCTCCCCATTCTCCGGGAGGTGTAAGTAAGGCAAGGCTTAAAATATCTGCAGCTACAGCCACTTGTACATCATTGGCCTTGGCATCCGCCATAAAATCGGTGTAGTCAAAAATTTCACCATCAGTGGCCGGGTATTGCAGCAATGCTCCAAAATACTCATCACTAAAGGAGAAATCGCGATGATCGCCAATAACCAACTCGATACCCATGGGCTCAGAGCGGGTTTTTAGCACATCAATATTTTGATGCAGGCAATGCATGGAAACAAAAAACTTATTGGCTCCGGCTTTCTTTTTATCGCGAGAGCGGCCTGCGTAAAACATGCTCATGGCCTCTGCAGCAGCGGTAGCTTCATCCAACAAGCTAGCGTTGGCAATAGGCAAGCCCGTAAGGTCGGCAATCATGGTTTGGAAGTTTAAAAGAGCTTCCAGCCTTCCTTGAGAAATCTCAGCCTGATAAGGCGTGTAAGCCGTGTACCAGCCCGGGTTTTCTAAAATGTTGCGCTGTATAACACCAGGTAAAATGGTAGGATGGTATCCCAGGCCAATGTAGGTTTTGAAAACCTTGTTCTTTCGCCCGATATCCCTGATTCTACCCAAAAACTCATGCTCAGTATAGGCCTCAGTAAGATTTAAATCCTTCTTGAGGCGGATGTGTTTTGGTACAGTTTCATTGATCAAAGCATCCATTGAGTCAACCCCAACTGCCTTCAACATATCCTTCACATCTTCTTCCCTTGGTCCAATATGTCGGTAAGCGAATGAGTCTGTTGTCATATCTACGGTTTTATTTTAGATTTTTGAACGGCAAAAGTAACTACTTAAGCCATTTCACCAAGCAGAGGGTGTTAGATTATCTGTCACGCTTTTTAAACAGGCCATATTCTTTGAAAGAAATATTTAAGTCTTTAGTTTACAGTAATATATGGGTGTCCCTGGCTGTGGCTTCCTTTACGTTTATTACTATGGTGAATTTGGTTACTATAAATGCCTATTTCCTTTTATTTGTTACCTGTTCCAGCATGTTTTCCTACAATTACATGCGTTTAGTAGATATCAGCGCCTATGACCTTCGGCATAATTTTAACTTCAAGGCGTGGATTGTGGGGCATAGAAGACAGGTTTGGATTCTCACCCTGGTCTTTGGCCTGCTCACCCTTTTCTTTTTTCTGGAGATTTTTTCAATGCGCCTCGTCTGGCTTCTTCTTCTGCCAACTTTGGTTTCCATTTTATACCCCTTAAGTTTTAAGCGATCCTTTAGCGGCTTTACCTCTTTAAGGATGGTACCAGGGCTAAAAATGTTTTTAATAGCTGCCACCTGGTCCTATGTTACCGTGTTTATTCCCGTAGCGCTTTATGGTTCGCTTGCGCTTGAAGATGTTTTAGAGTGCATGATGCGCACAGTGCTGGTGTTGGGGCTGGTAGTGCCTTTTGATATCCGAGACGTAAGTTATGATGATCCCAACATGCGCACTATACCACAGGTGCTTGGCGCAGAAAGAGCCCGGCAGCTGGCCATGTTTTTTGTTCTGATTTACCAATTCTGGCTAGTGATGCGGTTCTTCTTTTTTGATGCTTCATTGCCGTTTACCATTGCCATATTAATTGGGTTGGAAATCGGCTACTGGCTGATCCGCTACTCCCATCGAGAACATAGCGATGAGTATTTTTCATTCTGGATAGAAGGGGTGCCGATTTTTTGTGCAATGCTGGTAGTGGTGGCTAGGGTACTTCTTTAAAAGCCAGAAGTAAAGGGGCTGGCCATAAAAATATATATACAGTAAATTGCTCGCTGCATTGATGAATCAAAAGCTCAACTATGAAAACAATTTTTACTGTTCTTTCAATCATTATTGTCTCCAACTTTTTATCAGGTCAATCTATCATTTATGTAGATAGCTCCAATGTAAGTTCTGGTAGCGGTTCCAGTTGGGCATCTGCTTACACAAGCTTTCAACAGGCACTAGAGGCTGCTCAGCCTGGTCAGCAAATATGGGTCGCTAAGGGCACTTATGTTCCTTCAAAAGACTATAGTGGAAATGTGCCTTCAGATTTAAAGAAAACAACTTTTACGTTACGCAAGGGGGTGAAAATTTATGGCGGCTTTGTAGGTACTGAAACCAGTATCAGCCAGCGCAATTGGAGATCCAATAAATCAGTACTTTCTGGTTTTCATGGACCCAAACAGTCTGAAGTAGTTGTCCGTGGAGATAGTATTGATTCCACAGCCAGTTTAGATGGATTTTATATTACAAAATCTAAGGGTAATAGCTCTCTCATACGAGGAGGGGGAATATTCCTAAGGTATTCCAACATGACTCTATCAAACCTCGTAATACATCAAAATGAAGCCTATTGTGGGGGAGGTATTGGGATGCAGTATTCGAGTCCCACTGTAGTGAATGTCCATATTTATGATAACAACATATTATCTACAAATAATGATAGTGGAGGTGGAGTATTTGTTGAGCAAGGACATCCCAATCTGATTAATTGCTTGATAGTACAAAACACATCTCCTGCAGCTGGTGGTGGTATTGCTTGCCGAAATGCCTCTCCGGTTCTTCACAATGTCACTATTAGTGGAAATATTGCTCCAGGGTTTCCAGTTTCAGGGGGAATGCGTAATGTCAGCAATACACAGGCCTTAGCATCATTGCCCTTAGTGTATAACTCAATAATTGAAGGCGGAATTCACAATTCAATATACTCTCAACCAAAATTCTCGAATTGTATTGGTGTTTGGGGAAGAATAGGAGGTATCGATACGGTAATGGGAATAGATGGCGGAAGTAACCTCGATACTTCAGTTTACTATACAGATTCCGCCAATGGAAATTACATCGCAGCTCACTGCTCACCAAATATTGATGAGGGAAGTAACCAGTATTTACCAAAGGACTTTCTGGATTTAGATTATGATGGAGATACTACGGAGCTTTTACCAGTTGATCTTTTTGGAAGACCTAGAGTGCAAAATGGTATTGTTGATATGGGAGCTTTTGAAGGTGCTTCATCATCTGATACCGTTGAGACCAAGTTGTGTTATGGAGATACACTGAGTGTTGCGGGAAATATCATTACAAGACAAGGTGTTTCCTTGCTTTCCTTTCCCCGAACTGGCCTTTGCGATTCTCTTGTGTATTATGATGTGCAGAGCCCAATAGACCCACAGATAACTGTGAATGCCTCTAACAAAACTCTAACGGCTTCTATAAGTAATGCCAAATATCAATGGTATGACTGTACCAATGCCTTTGCCTTGCCGGGAGATACAAACCAGATTTTCAGCCCGTGGGTGCCGAGCTCCTACAGTGTAATAATTACCGAAAACGGATGTACTGATACTTCGGAATGTGTTAATGTAACTCAGGTAGGATTGCCTGAAATGGGTGATGTTTTTAAAATTAATGTTTTTCCTAATCCTTCTTCAGGCCTATATACCCTGGAGTTTTCAGAGGCCTATACAGATGTGCAGATTCAGGTTATGGATATAAGTGGAAAGATAATTTATCAGCAAAACTCAAATTCCACAGGCACAATTCTGTTGAATATTTCAGATAGCCCTGCGGGTTTATATATTCTTAAGCTTACCACCGAAAAAGGTGTTAATGCACTTCAACTCGTTAAGGAATAGAAAGCTTTTAGTCTATATCACGAATTGGTTGTTTGAGTATTTTATGATTTTTGACCTATCAGGTTTCCAAAAAGCTGTCAGGTCTGTAACCTACAATCCTTAATTTCGCCTTGCCTACCGTCAGGCAGGTACACAACATTTTATCATCCATCAACCACATTATATATGGAGTATCGTTTTTCGGAAGATTTTGCCCTTGAAGCAGACCAGCAGGATCCTCTAAAGGAATTGAGAAAAGAAATTGTATTTCCTCAGCATAATGGTCGCGAGGCTGTTTACTTTACAGGAAATTCTCTTGGTTTACAAGCCAAAAAGGCACGCCAATACGCTAATGAAGAATTTGATGACTGGGCCACATTTGGAGTGGAAGGTCATGTACATTCCCGCAGGCCGTGGTTGCACTACCATGAGTTTTTTACCAAGCCCTTGGCTAAGATTGTAGGAGCTAAACCGGAGGAAGTAGTGGCTATGAATGGTCTTACTACCAATTTACATCTTATGATGGTGAGCTTTTTCAGGCCTTCCGGCAAACGGAAAAAAATACTTTGTGAGGGAAAGGCCTTCCCATCTGATCAATATGCCTTGCGCAGTCAGCTGCGCTTTCATGGTTTGGAGGAGAGCGATCTCATAGAACTAAAGCCCGATCCGGAAACGGAACTGATTAGTGATGAGCGCGTTTTGCAGGCTATTGAAGAGCATGGTGATGAAATAGCATTGGTGATGCTGGGTGGAATGAATTACTACACCGGCCAGTTTTTCGATATGGAAGCCATCACCCGAAAGGGACAGGAGGCCGGAGCCATAGTGGGATGGGATTTGGCACACGCTGCCGGAAATGTGCCTTTAAAACTTCACGAGTGGAACGTAGATTTTGCCGCCTGGTGTGGCTATAAATATTTGAACAGCGGCCCTGGTGGGGTGAGTGGTGTGTTTATTCACGAGCGCCATCACGGGCAAACCGATATTCCGCGTTTTGAAGGCTGGTGGGGACATGATAAGGCCACTCGCTTTCAAATGCCGGATGAATTTAATCCTATACCTACCGCTGAGGCCTGGCAACTGAGCAATGCCCCTGTATTTGCCATGACTCCATTGTTGGCCAGCCTTGAATTGTTTGAGGAAGCCGGAATGGAAAGACTTCGTGAGAAATCGGTAAAGCTTACCGGCTACATGGAGTTTGTGATTAATGAAGTGAGGAAAAGCACAGGGGTGCCCTTAAAGGTGCTTACTCCACATGACCCTGAAAAGCGCGGGGCACAACTCTCTATGGTAGTGCCAAAGGTTGGTAAAAAAGTTTTTGATGTACTTACCGAGCAAGGGGTAATAGCTGATTGGCGCGAACCTGATGTAATCCGCATGGCTGCTGTGCCTCTGTATAATAACTTTGAAGATATATACCGCTTCGGAAAGATTTTGGAAAGAAGCCTGAAGGAGATTGGCCAGAAGATTTAAAGGTCAATGCTGATAAGGGTATCAGAAGTTACGTGAAAGTTTGTAAGCCCCAACGGGGCGACATATAAAAACCCCATGGTGCAAGCCATGGGATTAATGAAGAGAAAGGTTCACAGGATTTTGGCATGTGTTTTTGCCTGAAAGGCATAAAACCATGACAAAATCCAATAACAAAACAAATTGAATACATGAGCGCAAAAGAAATAACCATTGCCGGTGCCGGACTTGTAGGATCATTAATGGCGACCTATTTTGGCAAAAAGGGCTACCACGTAAATGTATATGAGCGTAGGCCCGATATGCGCAAAACTACCATTGATGGTGGACGCAGTATCAATCTTGCGCTAAGCAACCGTGGGTGGAAAGCCCTGGATGGAGTAGGCATTGGCGAGGAAGTACGCAAAGTGGCCATACCTATGTATCGAAGGGTGATGCACGCCAGGGATGGTGAGTTAAGCTTTCAGCCTTATGGAAAGGAAGGACAGGCGATTTATTCAGTTTCGCGCGGAGGGTTAAATGCCCTTTTAATGGAAGAGGCAGAGAAGCATGAAAATGTAAATTTTCACTTCAACCAAAAGTGTGACGAGGTGGATACGGAAACCGGGGCAGCCACTTTCAACTCCTACCTTACGGGAGAAAATACTGAGGTAAAAAGCGATTTGCTGTTTGGAACAGATGGCGCTTTTAGTGCGGTGCGCAACGCCATGGTGAAAAGCGACAGATTCAATTATTCACAGCATTACATTGAGCATGGCTATAAGGAACTCAGCATTCCGGCCAATGAAGATGGTACCCATAAAATGGAGCGTGAAGCGTTACATATTTGGCCGCGAGGAAATTTCATGCTTATAGCACTGCCCAACCCTGATGGTAGCTTTACATGTACTTTGTTTTTAGCTTTTGAAGGCCAATACTCTTTTGAAAATATCAATGGACTGGCAGGAGCACAAGCCTTTTTTAAGGAGCATTTTAAAGATGCCTTGGACTTAATGCCAAATTTTGATGAGGAGTGGACGGAAAATCCGGTTTCTTCCTTAGTGATTATCCGTTGTTTTCCCTGGACTAAAAATGGCAAGGTGGCCCTGATGGGAGATGCTTCTCACGCCATTGTTCCGTTTTACGGGCAGGGCATGAACAGTGGTTTTGAAGATTGCACAGTGCTTAATGAACTCATGCTGCAGCATGGTGAGGATTGGGATACTATTCTCAAGGAGTTTGAACAACAACGCAAGCCCGATGCGGATGCCATTGCTGATTTGGCGATGCGCAACTTTGTGGAGATGCGCGACCTTACCGGAAATCCGGAGTTTTTACTGCGCAAGAAAATTGAAGCCCGTTTCTCGGCCAAATATCCTGAAAAGTGGATGCCATTGTATAGTATGGTTACATTTAGTCACATTCGCTACAGCGAGGCTTTAAAAGAAGGCAGGCGACAGGATGCAATTATGGCCGAAGTAATGGCCATGCCCAATATTGCCGAGCGTTGGGATTCTGATGAAGTAGAGAAGCGCATGCTGGAGTTGGTGTAAATCTCACCTGCTGTCCTGTTTCAAACGTAATTGTGTTGGTGGTTGTCACACCCCAGCGGGGTGAAAGATTAGTAGCCCCCGCGTTTATACGTGGGGTGTCAAGGGAAGAACGGGATCTTTTTTTGGCGTGGTTTTTCATTTCCAGTTTCACGTTTAGAAAAACCATGACAAAAATTAATTCGAACGGTTGTTCTTTTTTCAAAGCAACTGATCTCCATTTCAACCGTCTATTTAATCGAAGATTAAATCGTGGCGCAGTCGCTAGGATATTATTTATATTCGTTGGTTCTGACGGCATGTTTTAATATACTAAAACAACATGCTGGCAGTTATGGTTAATACTTCCGTAAACGCTTGATGGACAAGAATTTTAATGAGGCTGAGGTGGGGAAAACTTACTCTTTCTATAAAAATATAATCGTTTGTACCCTTTTATTGCTGATCTCAAGTCAGCTTACAGGCCAGTTTTTTTATGGCTATCGCCAGGATTTTGGCAAAAACCGCGTACAATACACCGAGTTCGATTGGGTGTTTTATCGCTTTGAGCGATACGATGTTTACTTCTATACCCGTAATGATGAATTAGCCGCCCAGGTGGCCCGCATGGCCGATGTGCAGTTGGCCAGAGTAGAAAATCTGTTGGATGCTCCACTTGATGAACGGGTACAAATTCTGGTGTTCAACAACCTTTCTGATCTTAAACAAAGCAATGTAAACTCCAGCAACGATGAAGATTACAATACGGCTGGGGTAACGCGGATCAGCGGCAGGCGTATGTTTCTCCACTTTAATGGCGATTATGTAAAGCTGGAGGAAGACCTTAGGTCTGGAATGGCAGAGGTGGTACTGAGTAATCTGGTGTATGGAAGTTTTACAGAGTCTATCCGAAATTCAGCTCTGTTGAATTTACCTCCCTGGTATACCGAGGGGCTCATTTCCTATGTGGGAAATCCACGGGATGAAGAAGTGGACGTGTGGGTTAGGGATGCCTACTATTCTAAAAAATTCAAGAAAATAAATGCCCTTTACGGTGACGAGGCACGTTATGTGGGGCACTCCATGTGGGAGTATATAGCCGATGTATATGGCCGAAAGGTGCTGAAAAATGTGGTGTACATGGCGATTGTAAACCGCAACATCGAGAGTGGCTTCCTTTATATTTTGGGTAAGGATTTAGAGTCTGTAGTAGCTGGCTGGAAAGGCTATCTCAAAGAGAAATATGAAGGCGAGGTGGGGCTTGACGATTTTCCTGAAAAGCCACTTGTAAAAGCTAAAAAAGGACATCGCATAACCCAGATGACCACGAGTAGGGATGGGCGATATTTAGCCTATGCCGTACAGAAATTCTCGCGATATAAAGTTTACTACTACGATTTTGAAAAGGGTAAAAAGAAACGGATTTTAACCGAAGGTTATCGCATAGCCCAAAATTCCGACTACAGCTTTCCTCTCATGGCATGGCACCCCAATGGTAAAATCCTCGCCATGATAACAGAAGAGGAAGGATTTATCTATCTCAATTTTTACGACAGGGAAGAGAAAAAATGGCAGAAAAAGAAGTTTTTCAAATTTGATAAGATAAACTCTTTTGAGTATTCCGCAGATGGCAAACGCTTTGTACTATCCGCCAATAAGGATGGGCAGTCGGATATTTTCGTTTACACCATACTCAACACTAAGATAGAACAGCTTACAGAGGATACCTATACGGATTTTCAGCCTACGTGGATAATGAATGACAGGCGAATAGCCTTTAGCTCTAACCGACCAAATGATTCGCTGATAAAGCGAAATGAGGCTACATACTTTCCAAAGCGGCAGTTTGATTTATATGCCATGCCCGCTGCAGAGCCGGATTATGATACCGTTACCATTTGGCAACTTACCAATACTCCCCACATAAATGAACAGCGTGTGGCACAGTATGAACATGGTTATCTCAGCTTCTTAACTGACCGTGGTGGGCTGATAGGCCGCAACCTGATTAAGATTGATAGCGCCATTTCCTTTGTGGATACCACTACTCATTATGAATATTCGTTTAAGGAATATCCACTATCGCGATATAAGCGGAGCGTTATAAATCATGCTCAAAACCAAGAGCTGGGCAAGGATTTAATATTGACCTACTATAATCAGCGGTACAGGCTATATGGTGTGCCTCATAAAACTTCGGAAGAGTTGGGTTTGATGGAATCCATTAACCCCCAGGCAATAATTCCTGGAGCAGATGAGCAGCCCCAGTTGATTAATCCAAATGGTAAAAGCTCTATCGTACCTCTTTACTATCCGGGTGTAAAACCAGAGGATTTTGAGATAAATATTGAAGATTACAAATTTGATGATGTAGAGGAAGAAGCTAAGCCCGGTCGTAAGGAAGCTCCAAAACCTAAGCAGGTGAAAATTTTACCTATGCCTAATAGCCTTGCTGCTGAACCTGAAAAGGATACGCTGCTTATTCCCCGTAAACGAAATTATGCCCTTTCCTTTTTTAAGGATGACTTTAAGGTAGGCTTTGATAATGCCTTTGAAAATCCCCAATACCAGCCTTTTACCGGACAAGTGAGTAGTGATTTTATGAATCAGGCATTTAACATGCAACTGATGGTGGGGGTAATGGATTTAATGCATGATTATAAGGTTACTCTTGGTCTCAATAGTGCCTTTCAACCCTTGTCAGGAACCTCCATTATTCCTAATTCGGAGATAATGGTAGCCTTGAGTAACTTCAAGAAAAGATTGGACAAAACTTATGTGTTTGCCAGAAAGAGTAGTGTGCTATTGTCTTCTTTTACCGATTACACAAGGACTATTTCAAATCAGGCTACAGCCAAGTACGCATGGCCGCTAAGTCCGGTTGGCTCCATTAGGGTTCATGCAGGTTACAGGATGGACGAAATTATTCAATTGAGCCGTGACGCGGCATCGCTGGAAGTGCCAACGCGTTATCAGGATTATCTGGTGGGCCGTTTGGCTTATGTGTATGACAATACCCGAAAAATAGGTGTAAACCTTTATGAAGGATTGCGATACAGAGTGTTTGGAGAGTACTACCGCAATCTGTATAAATCGGAAACCGGGCTTTATACAGCCGGACTTGATTTAAGAAACTATACCGTAATTCATAAAAACTTTATTTGGGCCAACCGCGTGGCGTATGGAACTTCCTTTGGCCCTGAGAAACTGATTTACATAATGGGTGGAACGGATAACTCCTTTGCAAACAGGGTAAATACCACCACGCCCATTGCTGATGAAAACTACATTTTTCAAACGCTGGCTACCAATATGCGAGGGTTTTATCAAAATATCAGAAATGGAAACAGCTTTGCGGCTATCAATAGTGAGTTGCGCCTGCCGGTGTTCAGTTACTTGATGAACAGGCCTATAAAAAGTGACTTTATTAAAAACTTTATGCTTGTCGGTTTTGGTGATCTTGGTACCGCTTGGAATGGCTCTTCACCTTGGGACACCCAAAATGCCATTAATACCCGCGAAGTATCTTTTGGCCCAATAGGTGGTAGTTCAAAGGTTATTTTAGATAGCCAGAAGAACCCCATTGTTGGTAGTTATGGTATTGGTGCCCGCACCCGCCTGTTTGGCTATTATCTCCGCTTTGACTGGGCATGGCCGGTAGAGGATGGCCTTATTCTCGATAATCAGTTTACGTTTAGTTTGGGACTGGATTTTTAATCAGTTTGCAAATTACCCATTGTAAACTGTGTTCTTGTCAACTGCCTACTTCCCCACCAAACTCTTCCTCTCAATTGTCTTTGAGATAATGTCTTTCTCTAAATCCCAACCACGGGCTGGGGAGTATTCACGGGCATAGTATATAATCTGTAAATGGAGCTTGTTCCACTTTTCCTCAGGGAAAATGCGTTTGGCATCTCTTTCGGTTTGTACAACAGATTTTCCATTGCTAAGTCCCCAGCGGTACATAAGGCGATGGATATGCGTATCTACCGGGAAGGCGGGAATCCCAAAGGCCTGGCTCATAACCACCGAAGCGGTTTTATGCCCCACGGCAGGTAAACTTTCCAGGGCTTCAAAATCGGCTGGTACTTCACCGTTATATTTATCAATTAATATGTGGGAGAGGCCTTTAATGCCTTTGGATTTCATTGGTGTTAGCCCACATGGACGAATGATGGCCGCAATGTCTTCCACGGAAAGTTTGGCCATTTCATAAGGGTTGTCCGCTACCTGAAATAGGAGAGGAGTAATTTTATTGACGCGTACATCGGTACATTGAGCTGAAAGGAGAACGGCTATAAGTAAGGTGTAAGGGTCTTTATGATCCAAAGGAATAGGTACCTCGGGGTAAAGTTCATCCAGTTTGGTGATGAGGTAATCAATCTTTTCCGCCTTAGTCATACTATTGAATATTGTAAACTTAATAATGAAGATTGGTGATGTGGTTTCCAGTTTGCCAATTGCCAACAGCTACCTCTTTCGTCATTCAAATTTCGTATTTCTTCACTCTTCCACGCCAAGTTTTTTCTGCAACTCGGGGTTGATAAACAGATACGAGAATACCTTGAATTGCCTTGGGTTGAACATCATTACACCATTTACCGTAAGGGGAATAAACACCTCTGAGTTTATATCGCAGATGCCAAACTCCTCATTCTGGGCTTGCCATAACACTACTCCGGTTTGGTCTTCCCCGTCCGGGTCTATTTTGTAATAGAGGATATCCCACTCATAAATGCCACGGCCATTTTTATCATGCAGGCCAATCCATTCATCCACCTCCTTATATTCCAGTTTTTTGCCGGTCCACCAGAAGGAATCGCGGGAATACATTATCATGCTGCCGGCCATCTTTCGCATATAGCCAACTACTTTCTTACCAAATCGCAGTCGATATCTGGGTTCTGGGCTTTTCATTACAAGTTAACTCACACCCGTCACAGAAAGTTTGTTTACTTCTTGGCGGCTTGTTTTTTGAAGCGCTTTACGCCTTGCTCCAACCATCTTACATAGAGATCGATATCAGGATCATAAGCGGTAGAACCATTAAGTGGCTCCATGCTATCGTGACCAAGAATAAGGTATTGTGGCTGGCTGTTATTCTGATAATGTTTTACCTGAAACTCGCTCCATTTGTTGCCAATGGTTTTTACCTTTTTACCGGTAACTTCAGACATAAACTGCTCTGCCTCGGGTAATTTTTCACGATCATCCACATAAAGAGAAACCAGCACTACATCCTCACGAAGGATTTCAGAAACCCTCGGATCACTCCATACCTGCTCTTCCATTTTACGGCAGTTTACACAGCCCCATCCTGTAAAGTCAATCATTACAGGCTTGTTTACCTTTTTGGCGTAAGCCAGGCCTTGCTCAAAGTCGTGGAAACAGTTAAGCCCCAGGGGACAATGCTCAGGGTCAGCCCCATCAGGAATATCGCCATTGGTAGTGGCCATAACAGTGGTGCCACCACCTCCAAAACCACCGGGAGATTCTGCATAGAAAGCGGGAGGAGGGAAGCCACTAATAAGTTTTAAGGGAGCACCCCACATACCCGGTACCAGGTATACCACAAAGAATAAGGAGGTAACTGCTAACAGTAATCTTGGAACAGATATTTTTTCAAGAGGGCTATCATGAGGCATACGGAACTTACCCAAAAGGTAAAGTGTAAGTAGGGTAAATATTGAGATCCAGATGGCGATAAACCATTCCCTTTGCAGGATACCTGCTTGCCATACAAGATCTGCTGTACTAAGGAACTTAAAGGCAAAAGCCAATTCGATAAAACCAAGTACAACCTTTACCGAGTTTAGCCAGCCACCACTTTTGGGCATACTGTTAAGCCATCCCGGGAAAGCGGCAAAAAGCGCAAAGGGCAATGCCAGGGCCAATGAAAAGCCAAACATACCTACCAGCGGACCTTGCACGCCACCACTGGCAGCCTCAAACAACAGTGTACCGATAATAGGCCCTGTACATGAGAATGAAACCAATGCCAGGGTAAAGGCCATAAAGAAGATACCGATGATGCCGCCTTTGTCGCTGGCCTGATCGGTTTTGTTTATCCATGAGGATGGAAGTGTAATTTCAAAAGCTCCGAAAAAGCTGATAGCAAAAACCACTAATAACACAAAAAATGCAATGTTTACATAGGGGTTGGTTGAAAATACATTCAGCGCATCAGATCCGAATATGGCTGTAATGGCATATCCCAAAAGGGTATAAAGTACTATGATGGATAAGCCGTAAATAATGGCGTTGCTGATGCCCTTGGCGCGGCTCTTACTTTGTTTGGTAAAAAAGCTTACCGTAAGTGGTATCATTGGGAATACACAGGGGGTAAGCAGAGCTGCCAATCCACCAAGGAAACTTAGAATAAAAATACCCAATAATGACCTTGAAGAGGAAGATCCAACTGCAGCCACTACATCTTCATCATCGGCCTCATCTACATCACCTTCATAGCTGGTAGTGTCTTCGCCATCGTAGGCATAATCAATTACTTCCTTTTCAGGATCGGTGCCGGGCTCAATATCGCTGGCCTGTATAGGCGCATCATCGGCAGCTTTTTCCTCTTCCGTTTTTAGGGTAGGATCAATTTTGGCCTGAGATGATTTTGGGGCACCTTTAATATTGAATTCCAAATCTTCATATACAGGCGTAAGACAGGTGCGATCGTTGCAAACCTGGTATACAAATTCTGCGGTAAGCTTAAAATCTGTGGTACTCAGTACCTTAATTCGTTGGGTGAAAACGCCTTTCTTTTCATGATAGGCTAAGGTTTCTTCAAACTGTGGGTCGTATTCTTCCTTAGGTTTAGTTTCCTTAAGGGGGCCTGCAATTTGGTAGTTTTTACTTTTAGGAATATTGAACTCTGTGAATATTACAAATGATCCTTCTTTCGGCTTTACCGAGTAAATGTGCCAGCCTTCTTCCATTATGGCAGTAACCTGAAGCTCCACCTCTGTATCGCTAATTACTTTTACGGTATGGCTAACCTTTACAGGATCTAAAACCTGTGCGGTAAGTGGCGTAAAAGCAAAGGCCAACAAAATCAGCACTAAAAATCTTTTCATGGGTGATGGATTAAAATAGAGGGACAAAATAAATAGTTTTTATTTCAATGGAAAGTCAGGAGAATATCAATAAGTGAGCTTAAGGCTGAACAGCATCAATTGTAGCGTTAATCCCTGATGGGATTTTTATACTGAATTCCAAATCAACGTATTCAGGTGTTAGGCAAGTACGATCGTTACAGCTTTGGTATACAAACTCACCAACAATCTTAAAATCCTTGGAGCTCAATACCTTTATTCTTTGAGAAAAGGTTACCGTGTTTTCGTGAAATTCCAGTGTTTCCTCAAAGTTGGGGTCATATTCCTTGATGGGTTTGGGTTCATTAACACCTCCAATCAGTTTGTAGTTTTCGCTTTTTGGGATGGTAAAATCTGTGAAAACCACAAACGACTCTTCATTGGGTTTTACGGAATAGATATGCCATCCTTCTTCCATTACAGCTGTAACCTGCAGCTCTACTTCAGTATCGCTAATCACCTTTATGGAGTGTGTAACCTTTACAGGATCCAGAATTTGAGCCGAAAGGGGCCCGAAAGCAAAAAGCAATAATGTAAATATTGCAAATTTTCTCATCGTAATGGAATTAAAATAGTCGGGCAAAGTAAACAGTTTTAGTCATATTAGAAAGTTTGTAGCGATCATTAATGCGTTCATTTACAATCCAAACGATGTCATCTCCTGAACAAAGTAACCAAACCTGCTCTTTTTGGAATCGTGAGAATTTTCGGTCTACAAAATAATCGCTCAACTTCTTAGCACCTTTCATGCCAAGCGGCACAAATTTGTCGCCTTTTTTCCAATGCCTTAGTTTTAAAGGGAAATGAAGCTTGTTAAAATCCAAAGCTGCCGTGGATGGTAAAGATTGAAGCTCAAAGTCCTGAGCATTTACCTTTTCCATTTTCATGGAAATGGGCTTCAAAATAGTGCTGTCATCTTCATAAATTAAATATTCGTCCGAATCACTTTCACTACTATTTGGTTTAAGAATTAAAAATTCACGGTCTTTTAGCAGCCTGTGTTTTTCTGTTTGAAAGAAGGAACCGCTTTCGCCCTTAAGTGAATTATAAATGGCGTCAATATCAAAAGTACCCTTAGGCAACAGCCAGTGTCTCAAAAGAGCTTTGGCGCTGCCCGTTCTTATAAGTTTGGGGATATTGAGCTTTTCCGTTGCTCCCTGCTTTTTTACAAGAAGTTCCAGTTTAGATGAAACTAAACTTTCAAAAAGATCACGATCTTCCTCCAAATATTTCAGACTCCTTTTGGAGCTTGCCTCAAAATTGGGGAAGGCCTCATGCAACTTGGGTAAAACCTTTAGTCGGATAAAATTCCGTTGGTAATTTTCCTTTTGATTGGAAACGTCTTCGCGCCAGTTTAGGCCGTGCTTCCTGGCGTAGGCCACAATCTCCTTTTTGGTAAAAGAGAGCAGTGGGCGCAGGGCCATTTTTGTTTTAATACGGATGCCGGCAATGCCTGTGAAGCCCGTTCCACGGCCAAGGTTAATCAATATGGTTTCAAGTGAATCGTCTGCGTGATGGGCAGTGGCAATGCCTTGTAGTTTATGAGTTTTTACCAAATCATTAAAAAAGGCATAGCGCAGATCACGCGCTGCCATTTGTATGGAAATGGACTGCTCCGCAGCATACTCAGTGGTTTGAAATTTTTTAACATGAACGCTAAGGCCTAAAGCTCCGCCATACTCCTCTACAAATTGCTGATCGGCATTGGCATCAGCACCACGCAGCTGAAAATTGCAATGGGCTACATGAGGCCTGTATCCAAGTGCTACCAGCGTATGTAGGAGCACCATGCTATCCACACCACCGCTGCACGCCAATAAAAGTTGGTTGCCATCAATTTGATGCTCTTGTAAAAAATGGGAAACGGTAGATTGAAGATTTTGCATTAGCGCAAAAATAGGGAGAGTTAGTGGTTGGGTTTGCCTTTAGAGAAATGGATCATCATTTATGAATCTATTTGTTAAAGGTGTTGGATTTAATTATTGTCATGGTTTTCCAAATACCGTTGTGCTAAGCGGAAAACCACGCCAAAAAGGATAATTGGTTTGCTGTTATTTATTCCCGCGCTAAAGCACGGGGTTACTAACAAGCCACCCCAATGGGGTGGGTAAACTTTAATATTACTCTCAATAGAACCCCTGAGTTAATCACCCCAGCGGGGTGATTTGTCAATAGCTCCCGTGTGTGAGTGCGGGGGGGGTAAATATCCCCGACCACAATCTAATTTGCCCCATCCTACCTTAAACAACTAAACAAATTCTCAGCCTTCAGCAAACATTCTTCATATTCCTTTCCTGCATTACAATGTATAGTAATGGCGCTGCCCACACGGGCAGATAGATAATCGGTCTCAGCATTGTAAAACAGACTGCGTATTACCACATTAAAGTCAAAATCACCATTGGGGGTAATGTAGCCTACGGCACCTGCGTAAAGGTTTCTGGCAAAGGTTTCGTGCTCTTCAATAAGTTGCATGGCGCGGGGTTTTGGCGCGCCCGTCATGCTTCCCATGGGGAAGGTGGTTTGTAGTGCTTCGGTAAAATGGTGCGTTTCCGCCAAACGGCTTTGTATGGTGCTAATCATTTGGTGCACCGTATTAAAGGTGTAAATACCAAATAGCTCGGTAACCTTTACGGAGGCCTTGGCGGCTGTTTGGCTAAGGTCGTTGCGCACCAGATCGGTAATCATAACGTTTTCGCTGCGCTCCTTCTCACTGGCCAGCAGTTCCTTTTTAAGCAGTTCATCTTCCTGTAAGGCGCGCGCGCGCCTTATAGTGCCCTTTATGGGCTGAGAGGTAAGGGTATCACCATCTTTATGCAAATACCTTTCGGGAGAGGCACAAAGGAGGTGTTTATCTCCATTTTTATAAAAAGCCGCGAAAGGTGCCTTTGCAGAGTTATTCAGTTGTTTGAATATTGAAGTAGGATTAAATTTCTTCGCAAAATTTGAAAACTCAATACAATAGTTGATTTCGTAAATGTTGCCGTATTGCAAATGTTCTTTTAAAGAAGCTACTTTATTGAGGTATGCCTGTTGAGAGGTCTGTGCAACAAGTTCTATTGCGTCCTTAGCTACAGTACTATGAATGGTGCTAAGAGAAGCCAGCCAGTCTGTTTCGTTTTCAAATTCTGTAGTTTCTACAGTTATTTTCCCTTCACGGGAATACACCAGCGTTTTGGGCACAAAAAACAACATGGGTTTAAAACCAATAGTATCGGGGTTTGAAGTGGAGATGGCCTCCAATTCATCTTTGAGGTCATAACACAAATGGCCAAAAAGCCAGTCGCCATGGAGTTGATGAAACTCCTTTAGTTCTTCAAAGCTATTGCCGGAGGGTTGGAAAATTATTTCTGCATCAAGAGCCACAAGCCAGTCATAACGGCTGTAAGCATCTGTATGGTTATTAGAATCTAAAAGGGAGAAGTACTCCTGATGAGCGCATTGATCAATCAGGATATTTTTAATGGAATCCGGGCTTAGGGAGCTAAGCTCAAAGATGTGGCGTTTCAATTCCTTGATAATTTCTGAGCCCCAATTTTTATCAATATGGTTTGGATGGCGTCAATACTAATGGGTTTACTGATATACTCATCCATTCCTTCACCAAGGAATTTTTCACGATCGCCTTCCATGGCATTGGCCGTCATGGCTACAATTACGGGTCTTTCCTTGCCGTATTTTTCGCTGATGGCCTGAGTGGCTTCAATGCCATCCATTTCAGGCATTTGCACGTCCATAAAAATGAGGTCGTAGTCTTTCTGCGCCACAGCATCCAGTGCTTCAAGTCCATTGCCCACTATATCCATTTCATAGCCCATCTTCTGCAGGGTGAGCATAGCCAGTTTTTGGTTTACCGCGTTGTCTTCTGCCAGTAAAATGGAAAGCGGATAGCGCTGTCCTAGATCATGTGAGGCAGACATTTGCTGTCCGTTTTCACGAGGTTGATCTTCTGATGAGAAATCCTTGTTAGACAGCACTCGTGCCAATGATTTTTGGAGTAGGCTATGACGTGCCGGTTTCATAAAGTAGGCAGAGAAAAGCATATCTTTTTTCTCTTTGGTAAGATTAGGATGTGCAGAGCTGAGCAGTATTATGGGCAGTTCTTCTTTGGATTTTTCCTTTCTGATGTTTTCAGCCAATGCAATGCCATCCATACCAGGCATTTCAAAGTCCATAATAATCAGGTCAAACTCTTCATCTAAAGCCAATTTTAAGCCGTCATTGGGCGAATTTGTGGGCGTACAGTGTATGCCCCATATTTTAAGTTGCCTTTGCAGGATTTTAAGGTTGGTTTCATTGTCGTCAATTACCAGAATCTTGCGGCCATAAAGCATACCCACATTTTTTTCATCCATGGTAGAGTCCTTTTTCTCCTTTACCACTTCGTGTTTAATGGTAAACTGAAAATCGGAACCTTCTCCGGGTTCGCTGGTAAGCCAGATGTTTCCCCCCATGAGCTCTGTGAGTTTTTTGCAAATGGCAAGGCCCAACCCGGTGCCACCGTATTTTCTGGTAGTGCTGCTGTCGGCCTGAGTAAAGGCCGAAAAGAGTTTTTTCTGCGCTTCTGCCGATATCCCAATACCGGTATCGCGTACTGAGAATCGGATAACCACTTCATTGCCAATACGCTCTTCAAGTTCTACCCGAATTACAATTTCACCTTCATCGGTAAACTTGGCAGCATTGCTAATAAGGTTGAGCAAAATTTGGCGAAGGCGGGTGATATCCCCGGCAATGATTGCAGGTACATCAGGGTCTACAAAATAAAGAAGTTCAAGTCCTTTTTCTGAAACACGGGTTGACATCAGTTCGATGGCTTCTTCAACGCACCTGGTAATTTCAAAAGGAAATTCCTCCAGGGTCATATTTCCTGTTTCTATTTTACTGTAATCAAGTATATCGTTGATTACAGATAACAGGGCATCACCGCTAAGGCGGATGGTATTTACATAATCCAGCTGTTCTTCACCCAGTTTGGTTTGTAGTAGCAAACTGGTCATACCGATTACTCCGTTCATCGGAGTTCTTATTTCATGGCTCATTGTGGCCAGGAAGTCACTTTTGGCTACAGCGGCTTCTTCGGCTGCTTCCTTGGCTTTCAGTAACTCTTCCTTGGATTTTATGCTTTCAATTTCGGAGCCCACCCATTGTGCAATAAGGCTTATTAAATCCATGTCGTTTTGGCTAAACTCATGGTCATAAGGTTTTTGCATGGAGAAGTTGAGTGTTCCATACAGCTCTCCTGAAACAAAAACAGGAGCTCCGAGATACGCGCGCAGGGGTAATGCCTTAGCTGCCTTATGATCTTTGTAGCTGGATGATCTTACATCTTTGAGCGCCAGTGGGGCCATGGTTTTCGCGATGATGGCACTGAAGGTGTTCTCCAGGTCAAACTTGTTGAGTTTGATAGGGAAATTGTCTGTTTGACTATAATATTGAATGATATGATACTCATTATTGGCATCATTGATTTTTGCTAATATTCCAAAAGGCAGTGCAAAGCGGTCGCAGCCTAAAGATAGAATTCTGTCAATCTTTTCTTCAAATGTAAAATGCCGGTTTGATGATACCTTATAGAGGTCTCGAATTACCTGTTCGTTTTGAATCAGGCTGTTTTCAGCGCGCCTCTTTTCAGTAATGTCGTTTAAGGTCCATACTATACCATCTCCAAAGTCATAACCTCCAAATTCCACCAATCTGCGTCTTCCGTCTTTGGTGATAATGGGGAAGGTGAAAGTGTCGATAGAGCCATCGCGAAGTACCCTTTCGTACTGCCTTTTAATCCGCCATCCATCTTTTCCGTATAGGGTTTCAAACCACTGATCAACCGTTTTTATATCGTCCTTATCATAACCAACCATCTCGGTGGTTTTCTTGTTGAGAAAAACATTCTTGCCTTCAACGTGTATTGCTCCAATCGGCAGGTTTTCAATAACCTTGCGCATTCGGGCTTCACTGGAGGATAGTTTCTCGCGAATGATTTCAAGCTTTTCTACATACTGACTAAGCTCTTCTTCTCTTGAGGTAAGTTCCTCTTCACGTACTACAAGTTCCTCATTTAGTTCTTGCTCGGTTTCAAAGAGCTCGAGCATCCTCAACTCTACCTCTTTACGTTGTGTAATATCCGTGATGGTTCCTATCATCCTAATGGGCTCGTCACCATCAAATTCCACAATTTTTCCGGCAAAGGAAACCCACATTTCCGTTCCATCTTTCTTTATGGCCTTGTAGTCAAACTGTGTGGATGCCGGTGTATGTGGACTTTTTACATCTTTTATTTTGTTTTCAAAAATAAACAGGCAGTCTTTGGCAATATATTGATACCAAAAGTCGTAGCTGTTTTCTGTTTCATTCAACTCAAGGCCATGCAGTTTGGCAAAATGCTCGTTTACTAAAACAGAGTCATTCAGAAAATTCCAGTCCCACATACCCTGATTAGAGTTTTCAAGGGCCATTTTCAAACGTTCATCAGACATCTTCAGTTCTTCCCGGGCACGGGCTTCTTCGGTATTATCCACCAAAAAGCTTGCGGCCCCGGTTATTTCTCC
The DNA here is from genome assembly GCA_048267305.1 of Owenweeksia sp. Taxonomy (GTDB): domain Bacteria; phylum Bacteroidota; class Bacteroidia; order Flavobacteriales; family Schleiferiaceae; genus Owenweeksia. Next base: position 59,884 of record JBLWXT010000017.1, read on the forward strand.
ATGCGAGTCATATATAGGGTGAATGTTAACCTCAAGAATATTGTTGTCCAGCTCTCGGTTATAGCTAAACTTTACTTTTTCACCGCTAAAAACCTTGTTGTACTCACCTATCCAAAAATCCCAGCCAATTTCTTTTACTGCCGTTAAAAAATTGGATTGTCCTTCAATTAGCTTTTTGCCAAATACCCTTTCAAATTCTCTGTGAAAGGAATCGTTTCCACGGATTACTATTCCCTCTCTGGTTACCGACCAGATTTCCTGATCGGAGAAATTCATGATAGCCGACAGGGCATGTTCATTTTTTTCGAGGGTGGAATTTGTGATATCCAGCTGATGTATGGTTTGGCTGAGCTCTTCTTCGCGAACCTGCAGTTCGGAGTTAAATTCCTTCAGGGTGCTCTCTCTTTCCTTATTTAGTCTATTGAGCTTTCGGATGGCAGGCAGTACCAGTATAAAAGTGAAGATTCCGTAAACAGCAATTGACACAACCAATAGAACGATATAGGTTATTCTATCATTATTATAGGTTACCTGGTTGTTTCGCTCATAGAGCGTTACATTTTCCTCAAGGTACTGCAGTAGTTTCGGATCTAATTGTAAAATAAAAAGTGATGCCTGCTGAGCTTCAGCTTGAGATGCCTGCCCTTGGCAATAATTTTTTAGTGTTTCAATGTGCTTTTGGCTATCCTCTACAATCTCGTTTATCTCTTTATAGTTGCCTTTCAGCCCAATCTGAATCTTTTCATCCAGCTGGTCAAAATCCGATTGTAACTGCAAATTGTTATTTACCTCCCGAAATTTTTGAAAGGCTCTCAAAATATTGGAGCAGGCCTCTGTATTGTGGTTGCTGCCATTTTCCTGAAAATGAGAAATGGCAAGAGCGTTTTTGGAGATAAGCTGTGAATAGGCGCGTTGCCTTCCTGCTACATTTATGCGGCTGGCATTGTTTACGAGTCTTTGCTCGGTGCTGTTTACAATGGTAAAAACAGCAAAAGATACCCCTATTGAAGTAATGAGGTATGCTAAAAGAATAAAACCTATGCTACGTGTGTTCAACCCGTTAGAGTTCGTGTTGGAATGATTACCCCCTGATCAACTCTTTGGTGATCAAGGGGTAAATATATGAATCAGATATGTAATGGCCTACTGTCTGTAGCGTCTAATGCAGCTTCCTTAATGGCTTCAGCAAAGGTTGGGTGGGCATGACTCATGCGCGAAATATCTTCAGCTGATGCTCTAAATTCCATAGCAACAACTGCTTCCGCTATAAGATCTGCGGCACGTGGCCCTATCATATGTATGCCTAAAACCTCATCAGTTTTTTTATCGGCAATTATTTTTACCATACCGTCAAGGTCGTTGCTGGCGCGTGCACGGCCCAATGCCTTAAACGGAAACTGTCCGGTTTTATAATCCACTCCCTCTTCCTTCAACTGCTCCTCTGTTTTTCCAACAGCAGCTACCTCTGGCCAGGTGTAAACCACGCCCGGTATAAGGTTGTAGTCGATATGTGGTTTTTCACCGGCAATAATTTCAGCTACCAAAACTCCTTCTTCGCTGGCTTTGTGAGCCAACATGGCACCACGCACTACATCGCCTATGGCGTAAATATGGCTTTTGCTGGTTTGCAGTTTTTCGTTTACCGCAATTCTGCCAGCTTTATCGGTTTCAATACCAATTTTATCCAGTCCTAAACCATCGGTGTAAGCCCTGCGGCCAACGGCTACCAGGCAGTAGTCCCCCTCAAAGGTTACTTCCTCGCCTTTTTTGTTTTCGGCTTTTACAGTTACCTTTTTGCCGTCACTTTTTACCTCGCTTACCTTGTGGCTTACATTAAATTTCAAGCCCTGCTTTTTCAGCGAACGCATAAGCTCTTTAGATAGAGATCCGTCCATGGTGGGAATAATACGATCCAAATATTCCACTACAGTAACCTCAGAACCCAGACGAGAGTAAACACTTCCCAACTCAAGGCCGATTACCCCGCCACCAATTACGATGAGGTGTTTTGGCACTTCTTTTAACACAAGTGCTTCGGTGCTGGAAATAATTCTCTTTTTATCAAACTTGGCAAAGGGCAGTTCGGTGGGTTTGCTACCTGTAGCAATAATTATATTTTTAGCTTTTATGCTTTCCTCACCATCCTTTTTGGTGATTTTGATGGTATGCTCATCTTCAAAGGCGCCAATACCTTCGTAAACATCAATTTTGTTTTTTTTCATCAAAAAGGCAATACCTCCTGTGGTTTGATCCACTACGCTTTGCTTGCGCGAGATCATTTGCTCAAGGTTCACCTTCGGCTCATTGATTTCAATACCATGATCCTTAAAGTTCTCCTTAGCATTGTGAAAATGCTCAGATGAATCTAATAAAGCCTTGGAGGGAATACAGCCCACATTAAGGCAGGTGCCGCCAAGCACGCTGTATTTTTCTATAATTGCGGTTTTCTTTCCTAGCTGGGCAGCGCGGATGGCTGCTACATATCCACCGGGTCCTGAGCCGATAATGGCTACATCGTATTCGGTCATTTTTTAGAAGTATTGTTTAATAAGAATAGATGCAAATGTAGTAAGCAGGTTACAGATGGCAATCTATGCCAGTCTGCATTAATCCGCTGGGCTGATTCACCCTGGCGGCCTGCCCGTCCGTTCAGGCGGGGGTGATATGTTAATAGCCCTCTCGGCTCAGCCTAGAGGGAGTTATACGTTATTGACTTTGGCTGATTTTGGCGGGGTTTTCCCCAGTGCTTTTGCGAAAACCATGACAAAATCTAAATCCCGCTAATTATCCAGCACACTAACCCAGCCTTGATCGATAATGGTTTTACTGTGGTTGTGGGTGTAGGTAAGCTGGTAAATGTAAATGCCCAGCGGCAGCTTGCTGCCATCACGGTTGGTACCGTTCCAGTCATTTTGGTAGTTTACCTTGCGGTATATAAGCTCACCCCAGCGGTTGAATATCACCAGTTCATTTTTTTCGGGCAGATTGCCAATGGCCCAGGTATCATTAAGGCCATCACCATTGGGGGTAAAGGCGCTGGGAATATACACAGGCGGCAGTGGCTTTACCGTATCACAATCTATCAGGCTTACCAATACTGAGTCAATTACAGTATCACAAACCGAAAGGGCCGAAAGCCAGTAGTAGCCGCTATCTCTGACAGTTATGGATTGGCCAACATAGCCCGTGCTCCAAAGCAGTTGGCGGTTGGGGTCGCTTTGGGCTCTTAGGGTAACTTCATCGCCCTGGCAGCCTTCCCGTAAAGGGGTAAGGCCGCTTGTGTAAGGCGGCACAGCACGTTTTACCTCTATCGTATCGCTTTGCCAAAAGCGGTGGTTGTATTCCACCTTTACCCAATAAAAGCCGGGTTGGGTTACAGTAATACTGCTATCCGTGCTGCCGGTGCTCCATAAAAAGGTTTTTACGGTATCCTCCAGTTTAAAGCCGTCATCATGCCAGGCATGCAGTTGCAGGGTTTGCCCGGGGCAAAGGGTAGTATCATGTGGCAGCTCTACATTAAACAATGTATCGGTATGGAGGTAGAGGTACACGGCATCGAAGTAGTATTGAGGACCACCCCCACCTCCAATGTTTGTGTCAGCTGGGAGTTTAGTGAAATTGCTGTTTTTGTCTTTTCTGAAATTCCCAAGTGTTAAAAACCGTTCATTACCATTGGCAATGAAGGAACCTTTGATCCTTACCCAATCACGATTCTCAAATATCGGAATAGAGGCTTCTACTGTTGGAGCAAGATTATTTTTCTTATAATCAAAATGCCGAAAAGTATCTTGAGTTACCAAGGCAGCAATGTTGTCTGTATAAAAATTATTATATGTGGAAGAGCGCATGGTGTAAAATTCTATTACATATTTCTCCGAAGTTATCAGAGCTTGCTTAAGCTCCACTTCTGCAAAACTGCGATGTAGATTGATTACAGATGGATTTTGTCTTAATTGCCAAGGACCAGTACAATTTGGCCGGAAATACCAACTGCGATTATCATAAAATGTATCTCTGACGGATAAAATAATATAGCCTTCTCCTTCTTTTGGAAATGGAAAATAATCAAATCTAATTAGACAATTGGTAGTCGTAAAGGCAGAGTCAAATCCGAATTTAGGGGACAAAGGCTGACAGCTGTCAAATAAAGCAATATGGTAGCGACTTCCATAAATACTGTCTGCAGATATTATTGGAGCATCAAACCAATTTTGCAAACGATCTTCCAAATTAAAAGAATAAATGGGGCATCCTTTCTTTTGAGAAAAATTATGATTAGGCACTAAGTTTTGAGCACGCATTGCGTGCCCAAAACCTAATACTCCTATAATTAAGATACACCAAGCGCGCATTAGATAACTATTGTTTTATGAAACGTGCAGTCTTACCGCTTACTTCTATGAAATAAAGTCCTATGGCCCAGCTAGCAATGTTTATTTCCGATTCTAAGTGGACAACTTTAAAAATAGCCACCACTTGACCATTCGGTAAAAAAACTTTGCAAGTTTGGCCAATCATAAGTTTAGGAAATTTAATTGTGATAGATGATGTGGCAGGGTTGGGGTAGGTTTTTATTTCAAAAACCTCAATAGGATTTTTAATAGGAGAGCTTTTTTGAGGGATGGTAATAGATGAGCAGATTAGAGTGGAGGCAAATGGCACGGGTGTAACATTAGTAACTGAATTTGGAGTATAAATAGCACCGCTTGAGTGATACCAATCAATAGCATTTTGTGCCTGCCCTGCCAGATTGGTTGCCCCAGTATTAGTCCATTGGTTCATAGTGGCGTTACTTGCATCTCCCTGGTCATCCAAATCAGCATAATAAATATAAATTCCCTCATAATTCCTATCCAAAACATTGCATTGAAACTGAGTGGTGCCAAAGTTATTGGCCAGGTAGATGCCGCGGCTAAAGCGGTTGATATTGTTTAGAGTTACCTGCCCATCTACCATACCGTCAATATATATTCCTGCGGCCCCCGTATTAGTGGTTGGCGTGTGGCTGGTAAGGTTTGTGAAATTATTGTCTCCAACTACTCCTTCATAACACTGGTAAATCTTTAATGGGTTGTATATGGTTGCTGAGCCGGTGTAGTTCATGTCATTATCGTTAAAAATTATACCTCTAAGTGCCGGGCTGCTAACTCCAGCCAATTGCCTTAGCTCTACATGCGAATTTGTAAAATCATTACTTATAACCCTTACTTGTGTGTTTTGGTTATTGCCATTTACGGTCAGTTTTGCCCCATCAAAGTTATTATCAATAAAATTAGTAGCATCTTCAAACACGCCTGTAAGTATGTTGTCAAACTCAGGGGTGTTAATGGTTATATTGGCATTAATGTCGTTGTTCTGAAAATAGTCGGTAGAGTTGTAGGAAACCACGCTGGAGTTAAAAGTATTTCCGGCTGCCGGATTAGAACCACCAAACATCAAGAGACTTTGGCTATTTGAGCATACGGCATATTCTACATTAGCCCCAAAGGTATTATTACGTATAAATGCTCTGGAATTTTCAAGGCTCATAAAGGTAATATCCGCACTTGGCGAGCTAAAGGTATTGGGGCCATAAACACGGTGCCCAATATTTACGTGGTTTGAGTTTAGGATAAAAACAGGAACTGTGTAACCACCAGAAACTACTGAGCAACCGGATTTAAAATGATCGGTTACGGTAGTGGTAAGCGGAGAGGATGGATGAATGTTAAAACCTGTAAGGGCTGCGGTAAAACTAAAATCACAATCATCTACTTTAATATGTGAATTATAATAGGAGCCTTGGGTGGTGTAATCTTCAATTTTTAGCGAGGTGATATTGTCCTGAAAGGTGCTTCCGACTAATTCCACAGTAGCATTGTTTTCTGCGTAAACGGCCTGGCAAGCATTCCCCACCAGAGTGTTGCCATTTATAATTAACTCAGAACCAGCTCCGCTCAAATAAATGCCGTCCCACCTGTATTCGCAAAGTTTATCAATTGTGCTGGAAGAGGTAAATTCTACCGTAGCTCCGGATTGAACGTGGAATTGTGCATCTACTCCGTTTAATATTTCGGCAGCATCAAAAACTGTATTGTTCGGTATACTTATATCTCCGTAGCACCAAATTGATCCGCTGTAAGTGGTGGCAGGTATGGCTTCATCAATAAAGAGGTAATCATAAGTAACAGGGGATGCACAGCATTCGGCAATCTTTACGGTTAGGGCACAAACCAAGCCTGATGAATATTCAAAGTTGAGCGTAAAACGTCCAAAGCCTTTATAATTTGAGAAGTTGACAGCACTAACGGTCATGGTACCGGCACCAAGGCTGGCGGTGAAGGTGCCCGTAAAGCCAGTTGGGGATGAAGCAAAAATTGAGGTCAGACCAGCAACTGTTGTAATCTGAAAGGTTGCAGTACCTGTAGAGCAATCTAGGATTCGATTGGTCTCATCAACCTCACACCCTTGTGCAGAAAGGGATTTAGGTATGGCAAACATGAGTAGAAGAATTAGCGCAGTTAACGCTGCTGAAAACTGCTGAAAACTGCTGAAAACTGCTGAAAACTGCAAAGGTTTTTCATAAAGAAGGTATTTTGGTTGATAAAAAATTAAAGGGATGAAAATAAGGTAAATAGTTCGGAATTACACTAGTTCATCATTAAATTTTGGTCATTGTGCTAAATTGATTTGTCTACATAAACACAAAAAAGCTATTTGAAAAAACTGTAATTCCACTCCTTACCTTTGCGCCATGATTTCACAAGAGCAAATACAGGAATTAGACCAGCGGCTGGAAGCCCTGCGAGGTTATCTTGATATAGAAGAGAAGAAAATCCTAATCCATAATCAGGAGGAGAAAACCGCTGCCCCGGAGTTTTGGAATGACCACGAGGCGGCAGAGGCTGTAATGCGTAAAATCCGTGGACTTAAATATTGGGTGGAAACCTTTGAAACGGCCATGGAACAGCGCGAGGAATTATTATTGGCAGTAGAGTTTCATGAGCTTGGCGAAATGGAAGCCAGTGAGGTGGAGAAGCTTTACAACGGTATCAATAAAATAATTGAAGACCTGGAGTTTAAAAATATGCTCAGTGGTGAGGAGGATAAGCTGAGTGCTGTGCTTCAAATAACAGCAGGTGCCGGAGGTACCGAAAGTTGTGATTGGGCAAGCATGCTAATGCGTATGTATTTGCGCTGGGCCGAACGCGAAAAATTTGATGTTAGAGAAATCAATTACCAGGAAGGAGATGTAGCAGGAATAAAAACCGTAACTCTCGAGATTGATGGTGATTATGCCTTTGGTTACCTTAAGGGAGAAAATGGTGTCCATCGCCTGGTGCGCATTTCACCTTTCGACAGTAATGCCAAGCGCCATACTTCCTTTGCTTCTGTGTATGTATTTCCTTTGGTGGATGAAACCATACAGATTGATGTAAATCTATCCGAAATAGAGTGGGATACCTTCCGTAGTGGTGGTGCCGGTGGGCAAAACGTAAACAAGGTAGAAACAGGAGTTCGCCTTAAACACAAGCCTTCGGGCATTATTATAGAAAACACCGAAAGCCGTTCACAGCTTCAAAATAAAGAAAAGGCCATTCAGCTATTAAAATCTCAATTGTATGAAATTGAGATGGAGGCTAAAAATCAGGCAAGGGCCGAAATAGAAGCCGGTAAGAAGAAAATAGAGTGGGGGTCACAAATTCGCAATTATGTAATGCACCCCTACAAGCTGGTGAAAGATGTGCGCACAGGTGTGGAAACCAGCAATGTGAGTGATGTTATGGATGGCGATCTGGATGAGTTTATCAAAGCCTTCCTCATGCAGGAGGGGAAAAGTGGTGAGCTTCAGGAAAACTGAGAAACCATAATTTATCGATAACAAATTGAAAGTGCAGGTAGGCAAGGGGAAAGCGTTAGTTTAGGGTGTTAGGTTTTTTTAGGTTGAGGATTATCAATACATTCGGAGATTGTAACTTTTGCAAACTTGCTGAAACAACGGTACATAACAATTTTATTTCTATTTATCTCCTGCCTCACCATGGGGCAGCAGCACTTTATAGAAAACCGTGGCCAGTGGCCTGAAGACTTTGATTACAAATATATTTTTGGCAATGGCTCCGTTTTTTTCAATGAAAATTGCCTTACCGTACACCTTATCAATCCTGAAGATTTAAGTAGCCCACATGGGCAAATTGCCGAACAGGATGCTCCTGAAACTTTTACTCGTCACCATGCCTACAAGGTTTATTTTGTTGGGGCAGATTTAAATTGTGATAAATCTGGTAGCAAAAAACTGGAGACGTACCACAATTACATTTTGGGCAACGACCCTTCTAAGTGGCAAAGCAAAGTGCCGCTGTTTGGAGAGGTTACCTATCACAATATTTACCCCAATATCGATTTGCGCTACTATTTCTCCATGGAGGGAAATCTCAAGTACGATTTTGTACTTCGCCCGGGTGCAGATCCATCCGTAATTAAATTGCGCTATGAAGGTGCTGATGGCCTTGATTTGGTTTATGGCAACCTGATGGTGCGCACGAGTGTGGAGGATGTTTTGGAATCAGCACCCTATGCCTTTCAAAATCTGGAGAAAGGAAAAGAAAAAGTAAAGTGTAGCTATGTGCTCAACGGAAACGAAATCACTTACAAGTTAGGGCGCTACAAAAAGAATGAAACCCTAATTATAGACCCAAAACTGGTGTTTAGCAGTTTTACGGGGTCTACTTCTGATAATTTTGGATTTACAGCTACTCCCTCCAAGGATGGTAGTTTATATGCCGGAGGGATTGTGTTTTTGATTACAGGTACTTACCCGGTTACCAGTGGGGCTTTTCAAATTGCCAACCGCGGTGGACATGTAGATATGGGCATAAGTAAGTTTTCATCCGATGGAACAAGTCTTATTTACTCTACCTATATAGGTGGATCGGGAGATGAAATTCCCTACAGCCTTTATGAACGCGAGGATGGTTCTTTGGTTGTTATGGGATCTACAGGGTCTACTAACTTTCCGGTGAGCCAGAGTGCCTATCAAAAGGTCTTTAATTCAGGAGTGGCAGGGCCCAATTATTTTGCCCAAAGCAATCTGATAACATTTCCTGATGGAGTTGATTTAGTTGTTGCTATTTTGGATAGTACTGGGGGTGGCATACTTGGTTCTACCTACTTCGGAGGTAGTTGGGTAGATGGCTTTAACCTTGACTTAGATCATAACTACGGAGATAGGTTTCGTGGAGAGGTGATTGCGGATACTTCAGGAAATGTTTATTTGGTTTCCTCCACTTTTAGCAACAATCTGCCAACCACTCCCAATGCCTTTTTACCAAATTGGGGAGCGCGGCAGGATGGTTTTGCCGTTAGCCTTAATGAAGATTTGAGCAGCCTTAGATGGTGTACCTATTTAGGAGGAGGAAGAACGGATAATGCCCTGAGTATAAAACTGGGTAAGCAGGAAAACGTATATGTTGCAGGAGGTACTGAAAGTCCTAATATGCCATTTAATAATGACTCCTATAGAGCTACGGGCATTGACAGCACCGATGGTTATCTGGTTAGCCTTAATGCCACTGATGGCAGCTTTATTGCCGGTACCTATAATGGTACAGCACAGCGTGATATGAACTTTTTTGTGGAGGTTGATGATAGCGGGGCTGTTTACGTTATGGGGCAAACTCAGGGCGTTTATCCTGTTGATACCATCGAATTTTATAACAACCCTGGCAGTAGTCAGTTCATTAACAAGTTTTCACCAGATTTGAAACACTCGTTGCGGGCAATGGTTTTTGGCGACAGCACTCACGGCAAGAGTAATATTTCACCCACGGCCTTTATGGTGGATGAATGTAAAAATATTTTTGTGTCCGGGTGGGGAGGAGGTAGCAACATTGTGAAAAAACAAGGTAAGACTATTAATTTACCACTAACGGTAAATGCAATTCAGAAGAATACTGATGGTTCGGATTTTTACTTTTTTGTACTGGATGCCAGTTGGAAAAAAGTAAACTACGCCACCTATTTTGGAGGTGCCAATCAGGATCACGTTGATGGAGGAACGAGCAGATTTGCAAAGGATGGAACTATTTATCAAGCTATATGTGCTGGCTGCGGGGGTAGAAGTAATTTTCCAACCACCTCGGGCGCGTTTTCTCGCCTAAATGCCAGCAGCAACTGTAACCTGGCGGCACTTAAAATCGACTTTGATGCTCTGGATGTTATTGCTGATGTAAAGGCCGATAAGGATAGCTCATGTGTTCCATACACGGCTAACCTTACTAATCTGAGCTATAATGCCGATAAATATATCTGGATTCAGCCTGGTAATATTATGTATCAAGGTGATTTGGCTTCTATTCAAGTTACGGACAAGGGTTTGAGTATGTATAAGCTTGTAGCTGTTGATACTACCTGTGGTTTTAGAGATACTGTTGAGTTGGCGTTTTATGGCTTTAAGGATACGGTACACGCAAGCTTTGGCCTGGATTACGACAGTTGCAGCAACAACTTTCAGGTGAAAACCATCAACACTTCGCTTGACGCAGATTTTTACCAATGGGACTTTGGCGATGGAAATATCTCTAACCTCAAGTCTCCGATTCACGGCTATACCAAAGAAGGTTCTTATACCATAAAGCTTTTTACAAAAAACTCCTATTGCGACTTAGTGGATTCCACTTCAGCATCTGTAAAGTTTAAAAAGCGCATCAATAGTGCTGATTTTAAGATAAGCTATGAACCTTGCCGCGATGGAGCCAGTGTGAAATTCTCGGCAATAGGTACGGGTTTTCAGGAGTATATTTGGCAATATGGCGATGGAGAGGCAGGCACCGGTAAAAGTGTTTCCCACGATTTTAATAAATCAGGTTCATTCTCTGTAAAACTCATTTTAAGAGATACACTATGCCAGCGTTTTATCGAAAAGGATACAACCATAGATGTGTTCTCTTCGGGTTATGAACCCATATTTCCAAATGTATTTACACCCAATGGTGATGGTATAAATGAAACCTTTGGACTATCCTCGAAAATTCCCAAAGACTTTTTTCCAAAGTTTAGCATGAGGCTTTACAACCGCTGGGGTACTCTTCTGTATGAGACATCAAAAACTGATGAACCCTGGGATGGTACTTTTGAGGGCAAAAAAATGGCCGAAGGTGTGTACTTTTACATCATCAATCTTACAGATGGATGTAACAACCAAAAGGAGTACAACGGATTTGTACACCTTATGAATTCAAATTAATAAATCATATGGAATTTTATCATAATACCCGTTGCTCAACAAGCCGCAAGGGGCTGGAGTTATTACGCGAAAATGGCATAGAGCCCGAAATAGTGGAGTATATGAAAGAACCTCTTACTCCGGCCGAATTATCCGGTATAATTGGCAAACTCGGCATTGACCCATTAGAATTGGTTAGAACCAAAGAAAAAATATGGAAAGAGGAGTTTGCAGATAAGGAGCTCAGTTATGATGAGGTAATCCTTAGTATGATAGAATACCCGCAATTAATGGAGCGTCCCGTTCTTGTAAATGGCGATAAGGCTGCAATAGGCAGGCCTGTTGAAAAATTGCTGGAAATAGTTTAACTATCCCGTTTTAGCTAGTTGTAGCCAGCCCTTCCGTCAGGAAGGGCTGGCTACAACTAAACCAAGGATTTTCTGTGCAAAGCTTCCTCTTCAAACCTGAAGGGGAATTGAGTATATAACCAAAGCAGGGGTGGTGTATGTCCGCTACTTCTGAATCCCTTCCAGCATAAACAAAAAGGCATAATTCATGGCAGTTTCCTTATAAGCTTCAAATCGTCCCGAAGCCCCTCCATGCCCGGTATCCATATTTACATATAGAAAGAGTGGATTGGTATCGGTTTTTACATTTCGCAGCTTAGCAGCCCACTTTGCCGGCTCCCAATACTGTACCTGCGAGTCATGGAGGCCCGTAGTGATTAGCATGGCAGGATAGTCCTTGGCCTCTACATTATCATAAGGTGAATAAGACTTTATGTATTTATAATACTCAGGGTCATTTGGGTTTCCCCACTCGTCATACTCACCTGTAGTAAGAGGTATGCTTGTGTCCAGCATAGTGGTTACCACATCCACAAAAGGAACTGCAGCTATCACCCCTTTAAAAAGCTCAGGCCTCATGTTGACTACAGCACCTATCAAAAGTCCACCGGCACTGCCGCCCATGGCATAGAGATGCTCTGGGCTGGTGAAATTATCTTCAATCAGTTTTTCTGCACAGGCAATAAAATCGGTAAAGGTGTTTTTCTTTTTGAGCATGCGGCCATCTTCATACCACTTACGGCCTAAATATTGCCCGCCACGTATGTGGGCAATGGCAAATACAAAACCTCGGTCAAGCAAGCTTAGTCTGGTAGAGCTAAAGCCCGGGTCAACCGTAATTCCATAGGATCCATAGCCATAAAGCAATAGCGGATTGCCTTCCGGTCGTTTGAGGCTCTTTTTGTAAACTATTGAAATGGGCACTTTAACACCATCAGGTGCTGTGGCCCAAATTCGTTCCGCATGATATTCTTCAGGATTATGACCGCCTACAACTTCCTGTTGTTTCATCACCTTTTCCTCGCGGCTCGTCATGTTGTAATCAATTACCGAGGCTGGTGTGGTAAGTGATGAATAACCATATCTAAGGATCTGGCTATCAAATTCAGGATTATTGCCAATACCTGCGGTATAGGTTTCCTCATTAAAATTTATGAAGTGGGTGTCTTTTCCGTCCCAACGGTCAATTTTGATTCTCGTAAGGCCGTTTTCACGTTCTTCGGTTACCAAAAAGTCTTTAAATATCTCTACGTTTTCGAGGTATACATTTTCGCGATGAGGGATTACTTCCACCCAGTTTTCCTTTTCGGTTTTAGCCAGAGGGGTTTTCATCAACTTAAAATTGGTAGCTTTATCCTTGTTGGTAAGGATGTACCAGTTCTCTTCAAAATCAGCCACAGAATATTCCAGTTCGCGCTCCCTTGGCTGCAGTACTTTAAACTCTCCCTGAGGGTTGTAGGCATCCAGATAATGGTATTCATTGGAAACAGTGCTGCTGCATCCAATCATTAAGAATCTGTGAGATTTACTTTTATATACTGAGCACACAAAGGTTTCATCCTTTTCGTGATAAACCTCTACATCATCCTGTGGTGTGGTTCCCAGTTTATGACGCCAGATGTGTGCCGGGCGAAGGGTTTCGTCTTTAGTAGTGTAAAAAACGGTTTGGTTATCCTGAGCCCAGGCCGCTCCTCCGGTGGTGTTTTCAATGCGGTCATTTAGCATTTCGCCAGTTTCCAGGTTTTTAAAGCGAATGGTATAAATTCTACGGCTCACTGTATCCTCACCATAAGCGAGTATTTTATTGTCATTACTAATACTCATGCCGCCAATCTGGTAATAGGGGAAGTTTTCGGCTTCCTTATTGGCATCCAGCAGTACTTCTTCCTCTGCTTCAAGGCTGCCTTTTTTACGGCAGTAGATAGCATGTTCCATCCCGGTTTCATAGCGTACATAATACCAGTAGCCATTTTTGCGATACGGTACACTTTGGTCATCTTCCTTAATACGGCCTTTAATTTCTTCAAAAAGCTGTTTTTGCAGCTCTTCCGTTTCTTTCATTTCGCTTTCGCGGAAGGCGTTTTCGGCATTCAGGTATTCCAGTACATTTGGACTTTCCTTCTCGTTTAGCCAGAAATAATCATCATTTCGAACATCGTTGTGAAGCAGGAGCTGTTTGCTTATTTTTTTAGCAAAAGGAAAGGGGAGAGTAGGTTTCTGCATAATTTTATAGAACAATTGATAGATGGTGCAATTAATTACCTTCGCACCTCTTTATTTTAAAAGGATAAACTTCCCGCCAAAAGTAAGAATATGGATAAACCCTACACACACGGAATGCTACGTGACGATGCCCTGAAAGGAAAAGTAATTGCCATAACCGGTGGAGGTACTGGTTTGGGCAAATCCATGGGCGAGTACTTTTTGCAACTTGGCGCAAACATAGCCATTTGCGGAAGACGCCAGGATGTACTGGAAAAAACAGCAGCCGAAATGATGGAAGCCTTTGGCGGACAAGTTTATACGGCTAGCTGTGATGTGAGAAAATATGATGAGGTAGAAGCCTTTTTAAAAGGTATACTCGATAAATTCGGTAAAGTAGATGTGCTGCTGAATAACGCGGCAGGAAACTTTATCAGCCCTACCGAAAGACTTTCTCCCGGAGCCTTTGATGCGATTATTGACATTGTGTTGAAGGGGTCAAAAAACTGTACCCTAGCTTTTGGAAAACATTGGATAGCCAATAACCAAAGAGATAAAACAGTGCTGAGCATTGTAACTACATACGCATCTACTGGTTCGGGTTATGTTGTGCCTTCTGCCATGGCTAAGGCCGGTGTGCTGGCTATGACGCGCTCTTTGGCGGTAGAATGGGCTAAGTATGGTATCCGTTTTAACGCTATTGCCCCCGGGCCGTTTCCTACCAAAGGAGCCTGGAGTAGGTTATTGCCTGGAGATATGTCCAGCCAATTAAATCTGGAAGCGGAAGTTCCTTTAAAAAGATCTGGCGAACGCCAGGAGTTGGCCAACTTAGCTGCCTACCTTGTTTCTGATTTTGCTGCTTACCTAAACGGTGAGGTTATAACCATTGATGGTGGGGAGTGGCTGCAGGGAGCCGGCCAAATGAACTTTTTGGAATCTGTGGGCAAGGAGCAATGGGATGCTATTGAAAAAGCTATCAGAGGGAATAATAAGTGAGAAAACTGGCCGCCATACTCGGTTTAGCAATATGTGCCTGTAATCCATCCCAAATGGAAGAGTCTGAGAATTTTGATTGGGAAGGCCATCGTGGAGCACGGGGAAATTATCCCGAAAATACCACTCCAGCATTTTTCTTTGCTTTGGATAACGGAATGAATACCCTAGAAATGGATGTGGTGATTACTGCGGATTCTCAAGTGGTGGTTTCCCATGAGCCTTTTTTTAATGAGGAAATTTGCGCCATTGATTCCCTGAATAGAGATTCTTTACCAAACAACCTGTATAAGCTTACTTATTCCCAAATTTCTGATATTGACTGTGGCAGTCGGGGGAATGCTCGTTTTCCAGAACAAACCAAAATGTCAATTGCCAAGCCTTTATTAAAAGATGTAATTCAGGCTGCTGAGGAATACGTAACCCAAACACAACGGGCTTTACCTTTTTACAATATCGAAATTAAAAGCCAGCCGGAATGGGATGGAGAATTCCACCCCAATGTTGAGGTTTATGCAGATCTCTTAATGAAAGTTGTCACAGAAGCTCAAATTGAATACCGCCTTACGGTGCAGAGCTTTGATGCCAGGCCACTACAATATGTGCATGCAAAGTACCCGGATGTGACGCTGGCCCTTTTGGTAGAGGATTCTGTATCTGCTGAAAAGCATCTCGTGCAACTTGGGTTTACCCCAAATATTTATAGCTGCTATTACCTTTTGGTAGATGAAGCCATGGTAAAATTTTGTAAGGAAAAAGGGATGAAGCTAATCCCGTGGACTGTAAATGACCTCAAAGAAATTAAGAGGTTGAAAGGCCTGGGTGTGGATGGGGTTATTACTGATTATCCAGCACTGAGAAAGGAGTTTTTTTAATTTCAGATTCATTGGACAATTAGCTATTCCAATTCCCTCAACCCACTTTGTATATTTTCAAGTAGATAATCGGCCTGCCCCTTTTCGGCAGAGTTTGAATATTTAATAATCCAGAAGTTTACGAGAGATTCAGCCGCCTTTAGCATATCCAAGTCACTATGATCTGCCACTTTGCTAAGCCGGGCGGCTTGCATCAACACAAACTGTGATTGCTCGTCTTCAGGTAAATCTCTTAGTTGCTGGTAAAAGTCACTATGGTCTTTCTCGTTCCAACTGTTTTTCAGAAGCTGCTCCATTACTTTTCGTTCAATGTCCTGTTAACTCTGGCCAGTGCTTCGGCAGAGGGTGTATGCATAGGCAGTATTTCAAGTACTTTATTGTAATCTTTTTTGGCGTTTATCACATCACCCAACATTTCGAAGGCATACCCACGGCCATAGTAGGCACGGTAGTTTCTGTCACTCGCCTGAATGGATTTCGAAAAGAGATCACGCGCTTTTTGATATTCTTTGAGTTCAATGTGGATGTAGCCCATGCTGTAATAGGCTTCAGAGGCACGTGGGTTTAGTTTAGTGGCCTTGGTGAAGGTTTCCAGTGCACGATTAACTTCGCCTCGGTTCATATAATAAACTCCTAGTTTGTAATAAATATCATCGCGGCCAGGCTGTTGGTCAAGAATTCTCTGGTAATAGTATTTTGCGAGCGTGTCTCCACGCGAGGCAAGCAATACCCCTAACATATCGAGGGCGTCAATATAGTCTTGCTTTATATCTACAGCATTTTGAAAATACTGAAGGGCCAGTGTGGTGTCTTTGTATTTATCGCGAACAATTATACCTTTCATAAAGTAAGCCTGCGGATCATCCGAATCGATGTCGATAAGGCGGTTTACCAGTTCGAGGGCACGGTCATAGTTTTGAATGGCAATGTAAAGTTCGGTAAGTCGCATCAGGCAAGTAGCATTTTCCGGCTCCAGTTTAATGCACTTTTCCCATTCATTGCGGGCTATGTGATTTCTGTTCATCATGTAGGCCAGTTCGCCACGTGCCTCTCTGAGTATAGCTACATTGGTGTCAATGGTGTTGGCCAGGTTAATGTCGTTTTTGGCGGCATCAACATTTTGGGCTGCCAGATGTAAATTGGCACGGATGGCCAGTAACCTGGCATTGTACTTGTCATTAGCCAACAGCTTGTTGATGGAGTCCATGGTGCTGCTGGGTTGTTTAATCCCCGAAGTGGTGGTTTGATCACCTGTGGTTTTAGGGCTTTCTCCATCCTGTTTGCAGCTAACAAGGGTTGCTGTAAAAACTAAAAGTGCAAGTATGTATCTCATGCTATATAAAACTAAAAAAGTCCGTAACGGTTGTACGGCTACGGACTTTAAATTTTCATCAAAACAATTATTTATTCAGGGCTTCTACAATTTTAGCCTCTATTTCATCCGCTAGTTCGGGGTTATCCAGCAATAGCTGACGAACAGCATCACGTCCCTGACCTAACTTGGTATCGCCATAGCTAAACCATGATCCTGATTTTTTGACAATCTCATGATCAACGCCTATATCGATAATTTCACCCACCTTGCTTATTCCCAGCCCGTACATAATATCAAACTCAGCCTGGCGGAAGGGAGGTGCTACCTTATTCTTAACCACTTTCACTTTAGTGCGGTTTCCAATTACGCCTTCGCCATCCTTTATTTGAGAAGACCTGCGGATGTCCAAACGTACAGAAGCATAAAACTTAAGGGCATTACCACCGGTGGTGGTTTCTGGGTTTCCAAACATTACCCCGATTTTCTCCCTCAACTGGTTAATGAAAATACAACAGCAGTTGGTTTTGCTAATGGTACCGGTAAGCTTACGCAGTGCCTGGCTCATCAATCTTGCCTGAAGCCCCATTTTGCTATCACCCATTTCACCTTCAATTTCGGCTTTGGGAGTAAGTGCAGCCACGGAGTCAATCACACAAAGGTCAATAGCTCCGGAGCGGATAAGGTTATCGGCAATTTCCAGAGCTTGCTCGCCATTGTCGGGTTGAGAGATAATAAGCTCTTCAGTGTCAATACCAAGGGCTTCGGCATAGGTGCGGTCAAAGGCATGCTCAGCATCAATAAAAGCGGCAATGCCACCTTGCTTTTGTACCTCTGCAATTGCGTGTAGGGTAAGGGTGGTTTTACCCGAGGATTCGGGGCCGTAGATTTCTACAACTCTTCCTTTTGGGTAGCCGCCAATTCCAAGGGCAATATCAAGACCCAAAGAGCCAGAGGGTATTACCTCCACATTAACCACAGGGCTGTCGCCCATCCGCATCACAGCACCCTTACCATAGGTTTTGTCCATCTTGTCCATGGTAAGTTTCAGCGCTTTGAGTTTAGCGCTTTTATCATCGCTCATATTCTGGATTTTTTATTTCTGATAAAGAGAAGCACAAATATAACAATGAATTGTGGTGTGGGAATGCATGTTAATAAATAGCCGAAAGCCTTTGAAGGCCTTTTGGAAATGGACATTCCATCCCGTTTTTGAGGAGGTGCCCTTGAAATTGTTCGCACTAAGGCGATATCCTGAAACAACAGGAGAAGATACAGCTCTCCTGGTTTTAATGAATGCCCGGGAAGTTTTTAAAATATTTATATCTGTATAATTATAGTGCAATCTCCTGTGATGATGACATTGATAATGGATGGCGGATTTGAGTTGATTTATGGAGGCTTAAAAACTACAGATTTGATACTTTCGGCCTGTGGATAGTATTAGTTTTTTTACCTAAAAGTATTACATTTCGATAGTCAATTTTTTGGAATATGTTGATTAAAACTTTTGGAAGCGCTGTATTTGGAGTTGATGCCACCACAATTACCATAGAAGTAAACATTGATACAGGTATAAATTTTTACCTGGTTGGACTGCCGGATAGCGCTGTTAAGGAAAGCCAGCATCGTATTGTAGCCGCTCTCAAAAACAATGGCTTTAACTGGCCAGGGAAAAAAATCACCATCAATATGGCTCCTGCAGATATTAGAAAAGAGGGGTCGGCTTATGATCTTCCCATTGCTGTGGGGATCCTATCTGCTTCTAATCAAAAGGATATGCCCGAAATAGACCGCTACATTATTATGGGTGAGCTTTCGCTGGATGGTGGCGTACAGCCTATAAAAGGAGCCTTGCCGATAGCAATACAAGCGCGTAAGGAGGGTTTTAAGGGATTTATCCTGCCAAGGGTAAATGCACGAGAGGCGGCTATAGTAAATGATTTGGAGGTGATAGGTGTGGAGAACCTTGGGGAGGTTGTGGATTTCCTTACGGGAGAAATAGATATAGAGCCCACCATTGTAAATACCCGTGAGGAATTTCAGCAACACCTCGAAAATCCGGCTTTTGATTTTAGTGAGGTAAAAGGTCAGGAGAATATAAAACGAGCTCTGGAAATTGCAGCAGCAGGTGGTCATAACGTGATTTTAATTGGTCCACCGGGAGCCGGGAAAACCATGTTGGCCAAGCGCATGCCTACCATACTTCCTCCCATGACATTGGTAGAGGCGCTCGAAACTACAAAAATCCATTCAGTAGCGGGTAAATTGGGTGATAATGCCAGTTTGGTGGCCGAAAGACCTTTTAGATCGCCACATCATTCTATATCCAATGTAGCTCTCGTTGGGGGAGGAAGTTTTCCACAACCGGGTGAAATTTCATTGGCCCATCACGGTATTTTGTTTTTGGATGAATTGCCCGAATTTCAGCGTACGGTGCTTGAGGTTATGCGCCAGCCCATGGAAGATCGCAAGGTGAATATCAGCAGAGCCCGGTTTTCCATTGATTACCCTGCATCTTTTATGCTCGTGGCCTCCATGAATCCTTGTCCCTGCGGATATTTTAATCACCCCAGTAAGGAGTGTGTGTGCTCTCCGGGCATTGTACAGAAGTATCTCAATAAAATATCAGGGCCATTATTGGATAGGATTGATCTGCATGTAGAGGTTACACCTGTTGGTTTTGACGAGATGTCTTCCGAAAGGAAAGAGGAGAAAAGTGCGGATATCCGTAAGCGGGTAGTGGTGGCCCGAGATATACAAACAGAAAGGTTTAGGGAAACCGATGGCGTGTACAACAATGCCCAAATGCAAACACGCCACCTGCGGCAGGTTTGTAGTATTGAAAAGGAAGGTCAGGATTTGTTGAGACACGCTATAGATAAGCTCAATCTTTCTGCCCGTGCCTATGATCGTATCCTAAAAGTAGCCCGCACTATTGCCGATTTAGAACAAAGTGAAAAAATTGAAACCGGACATCTGGCGGAAGCCATACAATACAGGAGTTTGGACAGAGAAGGATGGATGGGGTAGGGAAATATAGCTGTAGGTAATTCACTGGGGTTGTGATATTTCAGGACACTTCAATTAATACTCATCTCCTATGAGAAGGTATTTTATCCTTTAATCATAATTGCATTGCTCTAAGCCTGGGATCAGCGTAATTTTATGGGGAGAAGCTAATTTCAGGCAAATATTTTTTCCATTCTAAAGAGGAACAAAGAAACAT
>JBLWXT010000018.1:0-73364 GCA_048267305.1 Owenweeksia sp.
TCGCACACAAAGTCAATCACATTTTGAATAACAACAATGTAATGACCTTTTTCAAATTGTCTGTAAAAATAAAAGCCCTTACAGGTTTTAAAACCTGTAAGGACTTTCAAAATTTAATTGGGAAATCGAACTCTTAGTTCTTCACCACTTTTTGAGTGATCACATTTTCGCCAGAATTGATTTTGATAAAGTACACGCCATTGGCATACTCGCTCAAGTCCATTCTTACTTCATTGGTATAAGCTTCTTGCTCAGAAAGCATGTGTCCGTTCATATCAAACAAAGCAACGGTATGGCTACCTACAGCATCGTTTTGTGGAATGCTTACCAAAATTTCTCCGCTGGTTGGGTTTGGATAAACACCAAGCTCAATGGCAGAAGAAGCAACATTTGCGGAAGCTGACTTAGGAACTATGGCCCCTTTGTTCAAATCCATACGGAAAGAGAAACCTCCCATATCGGTAGTTTTACCAAGGTTACGCACAGCAATCACTATTTCATTGGTTCCTGCTTTCAATACTGTATCAAGATTAGCATCGGTAAGGTATCCATAAGCATCACCACCATTTACACCATTGGTGTTATCTCCACCGTCAAACATCGCATCGTGAGGAGCAGCCTTAAAGTTCATTCTACCAAAAGTGTTGATTAATGCAACCTGCACACCATTGATATAAATGTCTGCCTGATCATCAACAGTAGTTTGTATTTCAACATTCCAGTCAGTTGAGTTAAGGTTAAACTCCTTTTTGAAATAAGTAATACTGTTACCTGTTTTTATTACTTCAGAACCTTCAATTTGAAAGATAGATGGATAACCGTAAGGTTGGCCTAATTCAGCAACATCAGTATAAGTAGCGGCAGCAGGCAAATCACCATTGGCTCCGGCCCAGTAACCAGACCAGTTTGAAGCACCTACCTGAGTACTTTTTGCCCAATCTCCATTGGCAACTACCATGGTATCATCAGGCTGTTGGCCTAAATCACCAGCTAATGCAATTACCACAGTTGCAGATCCATTAAAAGTGATCATATTACCTGAAGCATCCATTTGTGGAGTGTTTGAGCCACTAGGGTGTTGTATACTTACAAAACCAAAGCGATAATCAGGAGAAAAAGTAAGACCAGTTGGCTCAGAACCTCTTGGAAAAGAAGCAAATAATTCAACTTGTGGATTAGCTTGAGTATGACCCGGACGCACTAACCAAATGTAGTTACGGCCACCATCCTGAAGTACCCAAAGATTTCCTTTGTCATCAAAAGTAAGGTTGTCATTACCACTGCCCCAAGGCTCTACAAATACACCTTCATCACTGTTAATAGAATAAGAAGTACCGCCTACAAAAGTTTCAAAGCCAGAAACTGTTGTGCCGTTTTCATCAAAACGGTAAACCCTGCTTTTACCCTTTGCAGCAAAATAAATTTTACCATCAATGGTTCCTACTTCTATATCTTCAACACCATTAAAGTTGGTAGCACCTGCTGCTTGGGCTAGTCCTCTGGCATTATTGCGGTCTGCCTGTGTTGCATTGGGAATTAAAACCCACTGGCCGGTAGATGAGGTTGGCTCATTTCCAACCAAAGCTCCGTCCAATTTCAAAACGTAAAGCTTTCCTTCACTTAGGTTTCCCGGGGTGTCAGCTACAAACTTAAATACAGCCGAAGATCCACCGTCTTCTCCTGTATAAACGGTTACACTGTCATTCATAATAAGTGCATTCTCTTTAGCACTACGGCCAATGGCCCAAAGCTTATCCTGTACACCATCATTGTTATAATCCATAACCTTGGCAGTACGAGGGTCAATCTCCACTAACCAACCAACATCCTGGTAACCATCGCTATTTAAATCACCACCATTAGTGGTTTCTTCAGAGGTAATAATAGTTCCCCAGGGTGTAATACCTCCTGAACAGTTACGGGTAGTAGTTACAAGGTCGTTGTTGTAAAAATCAACCGGGCGGCTTGTGTCTACTTGCCAAAGCATAGAAAGTTGATCAAAATGAAGATCAAGTACAGAAACACCTCCTGGGGTATTTTCGTGGTTGATTGACAAGTGACCTAACTCACTACTTCCGTTTATAGGAGTGTAAGCGGTAAAGTCATGATTGCCGGGTACGTTTGTTAAAGCACCAAGAGGGTTGGTGTAAGCTTCTCCCTGCTTAAAGATCATCTGAAAGCGATGCTCCTTAGCAATAATAAGATTTGAGGTTTGAGCCGTTGGCTTGATAGATGTAAAACATCCAATGTCATCAGGGCACTGTGCACTGGCAAGGCTAGAAACGCCAAGGGCCGCAGCCATTAATACACTCTTTGTAATTGTTTTCATAAAATGGTTTTTGTAAGAATTAATCTGCTCACAAAATTGCCATTACTAATTACCCTCTATCTTTTGTCAACTTTAAATCATCGTTAATTACCAATGTACCAAAGCGGGAAAGAGAATATCATAAATCACTGACTGTTAATTATTAATCAATTTCACAATGTTAATATCTTAGAAATAAGGCAAGATTAAAATTAACAAACTCATAACCTTTTAAACACTTTGTCGCGGTGCTTTAAAGGCTAATTAACTTGTAATCTTAAGATTACGCATATTTTGAAGATTTTTCACCAAGTCCTATTCAGATTGATTCTGCATAGTCTAAACAGGGATGGATAAGGTTTAAGGTTGTAGCGTAGAATCGGACCAAAAGCATCTGTAAGTTCTAAACAATTATCAATCCCAGTAAGGCTTACATATCTTCAGGTACACCAACTTCTTTATAAAACTTACTGAGCTTGCGCTTTAACACTAAATAGCGCAAAATCCCATAAACAATCATTAGTGCACTAATAATCAGTGCTACATAACCGAGCCATGCAAGGCTTTCAAAGTCTTCAAGTTTTAAAAGCCCGATGCCACCTACCACCAAATACAAGCTGGTACGGATGTATGAAAACAAGGTACGCTCATTGGCAAGCGTAGTGCGCTGCATGGCGAGGTAATCTCTGAGGATAAGCTTCTCCTTGTGTTCAAAGGGTTTTACTATACGAGGAATTCTTATTTTTCTTTTCATACGGGATGCTCTGATGTGAAAGTAAACCAAAGAAATGTAACTTGGTTTCCCTAAAAGGAGTTTTAGCAGTTATTGCAGCCTATAGCTACCTGTATAGCATTGGTTTTTACTTCCGTCCATTATTTTGTTCATGATAAACAACAACACTAAATTACAAATGAATGCACATGCCATTCCACAACCTTTTTACCAATGTTTGGATACTTAATAGAGTTATTGATAGATCTCGGCCTGCTAAGGGCTGATATCAAACATTGGAAAAAGGTAAAAAGAGAGGAGCAAATCGAAGGGCGCAAAAAAAACTTGAAAAAATATCTATTTACTCCAGGCACTAAGGTTTATGGAAGTGCCTTGGTGATTATTCTACTCATATCCACAGCCATTCTCATTCACCAACATAGGGTGATTTATCCAAAACAGGCTAAAGGTGAGATTCAGCAAATTAACAGAGCACTTATAAACTGGAAAGCCACCTACGGCCAATATCCCCACTCCATTACAGAGTTAATAGGCACAAAACCACTAAGAAAAGAATGGATGTTAGACAGATGGGGAAATCCCTATGTATATATAGCCACCCCAAACCGCTACATACTACTCTCTAAAGGCCCCGATGGAATTTTCAAAACTGATGATGACATTGAACTGCATTAAGCGCCAGATACCTAAATGCAAAAAACATCTTCTTACATATTTAAAGCTTAAAATATGGGCTACTTACAAAAAGCCTCTTAGTTTTGAACCTCATTATTTTGATACCATCCTATGAAAAAGCTTTTTGGTCTGTTGATTCTGTTTTCACACGTAAGCTGCTCTATAAGCAATCAAAAAGCAAACTCCCGCTACAGCGATAATAAACAGGTTGTAGCTTTTGGTGTGGTAGAAAAAATTCACTCCAAAGAACTTGGCGAAGAGCGGATTTTAAACATTTATCTGCCGGAAGGCTACGAAAGGGATTCAATTACAAATTACCCCGTAATTTATTTATTGGATGGCTCCGCGAATGAAGATTACCCCCACATAGCTGGCATTGTCCAGTTTATGAATATGTATGAGCTCATGCCGCGCTCCATTGTAGTGGGCATTGCCAATGTAAACCGTTACCGCGATTTTACCTACCCCAGCAACGTAGCTTTTGATATTGAGGCCAACCCCGCCAATGGTGGTTCTCCGGAGTTTATAGCATTTATTGAAAAAGAACTGCAACCATTTATAAAGGCTAATTATAAAACTGATGGTACACGAACCATAATCGGCCAATCGCTTGGCGGATTATTAGCTACTGAAATCCTCCTGAAAAAACCTGAGCTCTTTGATGATTACATTATTGTAAGTCCCTCACTGTGGTGGGATGAACAACGATTGGTAAATCAGGCGGACAGTATTTTCCAGATAAATCCGGAACTTAGAAAAAGAGTGTTTGTGTCCAGAGGAGATGAAGGCGAAGTGATGAATAAGGTAGCAGATCAGTTGGTACAATCGATCAAGCAATCCGGCAACAGCTATTTAAAGGTGTATTACCAACCCATTAATGAGGAGAACCACGCCACCATAATGCACAAGGCGGTTTATGCCGCTTTTGAAGCGCTTAACCCAAGGTTTATTAAGTAGATGAAAACTCCATCATTTCCATGGAAGGCTCTGTTGAGCATACTAGTGATTACCATTGCTTCTTGTAATGAGATTACTCCAGTTGCCGCATCTGAAATTAAGCATGAAAGCGATACGGTTAGATCCGTTAATGAAACTTCCCTGGTTATACTGGGAACCATACAGGATGCAGGCTCTCCACACATTGCCTGCAAAAAGGATTGTTGCAAACAACTCTTTGAAAATCCCGATCCCGATAGAATGGTAGTTTGCCTAGGTTTGATTGATCCCATTGGCAGAAAGACTTTTATACTAGAGGCTACGCCAGATTTGCCAAGGCAAATGAAACTTCTGCGAAAGTTTGCTGCATTTACTGAAAGGGAAGCACCCGATGGTATTTTGTTGACCCACGCCCATATTGGGCATTACACCGGACTCATGTATTTGGGCAAAGAAGCAATTAATGCGGATGGCATACCCGTTTATGTTATGCCCCGAATGAAGGGCTTTCTGGAAGAAAACGGTCCCTGGAGCCAATTGGTAAATACGGGCAATATCTCCATTATGGAGCTACGTGATGGGCAGGAAATCAGACTTAGCGCACAATTGGGTATTACTCCTTTTAGAGTACCGCACCGAGATGAATACTCTGAAACCGTGGGCTACAAAATTAATGGCCCAAACAAGTCTGCCCTCTTTATACCGGATATTGATAAATGGGAAAAGTGGGATACCGAGATTATAGCAGCCATTGCCAAAGTGGACTATGCCTTTATAGACGGTACCTTTTACGATGCTGCCGAAATCAACAACCGTGATATTTCACAAATCCCCCACCCCTTTGTTTCTGAGAGTATGGAGCTTTTCAAAAATCTCGATCCTAAGGAAAAATCTAAAATTCACTTTATACATTTTAATCACACCAACCCTATTATTAATCCGCAAAGCAAACAGTATAAAGAAGTTGTAGAAAACGGATTTAAAGTGGCGCGGGTATATGAGGTGATCAAACTCTAACGCAGCCAGTTTCAATTAGCTTTTTAAGTCTTATAGGGATTAGCCTAATCTACAGCTATGCGGTTAATCACCTTTGCATTGACAACCCCATAACGGACATTCCCTAACGCCACTATGGCAAAAACAATCAATATTTGTACGAAATATCTTTAGAAAGATTCCAAAGTTAGATTTACCTATATAATATTATTGCTAGCTACAACTCCTTCTAACACAACCTATGCTCTCCAATTCCCGATTTGAAAAAGGCACTTTTCCCCTAAAAGCCAATTAATTGAGATTAGCTGGCTTGCGTTTTGCCAAGTCATAAATTAATGGAGAATCCTTAAAACCATAATCCTCAATCTATCAATAAACGTATATGCTTGTAAACATAACCCCACTTATTATGAATTCACATAATCTTGATGATGCTATTTCAGATTTAAGACTGTTACGTATACACCTAATACTTGCCATGATATATCCATTCAAAAACATCAAACAATATGTTGAATCCCTTATTGTGGGATATAGTAAAATCTTGAGTTCCCCCTTTTTTACCGCCCACAAGGATTTCACAAAAGTGCCCTTGAAGCAAATGGAAAAACAGTTAACCAATTTGAGGTTAAGATACTCTAAGGACATTTCCATACAGGAGCGCATTCAAATCAAGAATTATTTTGTGAAATATTTTGATGTTCTTGAAAATGAAATGAATAAAATAGTAAGAGCCAGGTTTACAGCAGCATCTAAATTAGAGTTTATGCAAGCTAAATAAACATCAACTCTGGAGATGAAATTTTACTTTTCTTTGTGGAGTTTATAACTAAAAAATCAACGTCATCAGGAATCCTGGTTTAAGTCCTTCAGTTGTTTATCCATTTCAAATGCCTGATGCCCTTTACTTGTAAAGCTTTAGAAGCATGTAAACTAGAAGTATCAAGCAAGCTTTAAATTGATCGGGCCAAATCCCTCTCAAACGTAAAACCCAATGCCAGAAGATTACATTGAATCTCAGGAATTCAAAAATCAAAACTATACCCAAGCTCCGCTCGCGAAAGGCGAATATGAAAATTGCACTTTCATAAACTGCGATTTCTCCAGCGCACATCTCTCTAATTACATTTTTACCGAATGTGTATTTGAAAACTGCAACCTCAGCATGACGCAAGTGAGCAACACCTCATTTAAGGATGTGAAATTTAGGGGTTGTAAAATACTGGGGGTAAACTTCAGCGAATGCAATCCGTTTCTTTTGGAATTGGCCTTTTTTGGGTGTAACCTAAATAACTGTTCTTTTTACAACTTAAAGTTGAAGAAAACAGCATTTACCGGTTGCAGCTTAGAGGAAGTGGATTTTGTAGAAACCGACCTTACTTCAGCCGTTTTCATAAACTGCAGCCTTAGCGGGGCCGTATTTGAAAACTCCAATCTGGAAAAGGCCGATTTTAGAACAGCCAACGGTTTTTACATTAATCCTGAAATCAACAGGCTCAAAAAAGCCCGCTTTTCAAAAGATGGGTTAATAGGCCTGCTGGGGAAATATGGAATAGAAACTGAATAATCAACAACGCTAAAAAAAGATGACTTGACAAAGTGACTGTAATTCTTTTACTTAGAGTCCTTAAATCGTTATCCTATGAAAAAATCAACACTCTTAATATTGCTTTTAGCCACATTTACCATTGTTAGCTGTAAGGAGGATAAAAAATGTAGAACCCGCACTATCAGCGATTATGCAACCAATGGTTGTGGGGATTTTATGGTCTTTAAAGAAATCAGCAAAACGGATTCAAGCTCGCTGTTTTTGAAAATTGAATTTGAACGAAGCAAGGCAAACCTGAATGATGAATTCCAAACTTTTGACGTTACCCAAAGATCCATTGTAAATGCCCGAATTGAAGAACTTAACTCCAGCAATCACAACTATTGTACGGATGCCCTAAACCCGGCCTCGGAACTCTTAAATACCTATGAACCGGCACTGGGAAATGTAAATGTGAGAATTGTAGAAGATAGAAATGAATGTAACCAAACCTATGTGCTAGATGTGGAGCTAATTAACGCCTCCTTTATTGATAGCAACTCAAATACTATCTCAATTGTCAACGAAGCGTTTAAGAATGTCATTGTAAACTACTCCATTCCATGACTCTGGTTTAATCGTTTTAAACCTCATAGCTATAAGTTTAGTCAGGTAATTCTACCTCACCTTATTGAAAATTTATTCGTAAACATTTTCTTATTGGTTTTTGTAAAAAGAACTCACTTTAATAAAAACCGATACAAATGGATTTAAAGAATAAAGTAGCCGTAGTAACCGGAGCCAGCAGTGGCATTGGGCGTTCAATAGCCAAATCATTAGCTGAAAAAGGGTGTAAACTGGTACTTGCCAGCCGTAGTGTAGATAAGCTTAAAGAACTCCAAGATGAAATCTCTACCGAGAGTTTAGTGGTGGAAATGGACGTGAGCCAAACTAAAAGTGTAGATGAGGCTTTTCAAAAAATAAATGCAAAGTTTAACCAAATTGACATTTTAGTAAACTGTGCCGGTGTAATGCCCCTCACCTACCTCAAAAACCGCCATTTGGAAGAATGGTTACAAACCATTGAAGTAAACGTAAAGGGATGTTTGCGATGCATTTACGAAGTTTTACCAGCTATGAAAAAGCAAAACAGTGGGCACATTGTAAATATTGCCTCTGTAGATGGTAAGGAACTTTTTGAAGGAGGCGCAATTTATGGAGCATCTAAAGCTGCCGTAATAGCTTTGAGCCGTGCTATGCGCATGGAACTTTCTCCTGAATTTAATATCCGTGTAACAGCCATTGAGCCAGGTACGGTAGAAACTGACCTGCGAGAAGATATTACCGATGAAGAACTTTTAGAAGACAAAGACTATGGTGGTGATGAGGCAAAACTAAAGCCCCAACATATTGCCAATGCCATATTGTACGCACTTACTCAACCCAATGAGGTTAACGTAAATGAAATACTGGTTAAGCCTACCGGAAAATCCTGATGTGATTTTATAAAAGTCTTTTTATTGCATGATCTTCGCCATCACATGATAGCGGGGGTCATCTACACTGTGCTCAATAACACCAGCCAGTTTGGGCGAGGCCTTAATCATCAATGCCTGACACTCTTCACTTAAATGTTGAATTTTAAGTGATTTGCCTGCCGCCTCATATTTCTCCACCAATACAAATAATGCCTCAAGGGCAGAGTGGTCGGCAACGCGTGATTCCATAAAGTCAATCACCACCTTATCGGGATCACCCTTTACATCAAACTTAGAATTGAAGGCCTGAATACTACCAAAGAAAAGGGGACCCCAGATTTCATATACCTTGATGCCATCTTCAGTAAGGTACTTTTTGGCACGTATGCGCTTGGCGTTTTCCCATGCAAAAACCAGGGCACTCATTACTATACCGGCCATTACGGCTATGGCCAAATCAAAAATCACCGTGAGGGCCGAAACGGAAATCAGCACTATAGCATCACTAACCGGAATTTTATTTAATATCCTGAAGCTACTCCAGGCAAAAGTGCCGATAACCACCATAAACATTACCCCTACCAGGGCTGCAATAGGAACCTGCTCAATTAATCCGGAAGCAAAAAGAATAAATATCAAAAGGGTAACGGCAGCTACAATCCCCGAAAGGCGTGTTCTACCTCCTCCTTTAATGTTAATGATAGATTGCCCGATCATGGCACAACCGCCCATTCCTCCAAAAAATCCGGTAACGATATTAGCACCACCCTGAGCCAAACACTCACGATTGGAATTACCGCGGGTTTCAGTCAACTCATCTATAAGGTTTAGCGTCATTAAGGATTCTATCAATCCAATGGCAGCAAGGATTACAGCATAAGGCCCAATAAAGACCAGTGTTTCCCATGTAAATGGAATTTTGCTGAAGATGTCCATTTGAAACTGTGGAAGTCCGCCCGAAAGACCTTCTCCCCCACCATCTTTAATAAAGCTGCCCACGGTGGCCGAATCCAGGTTACCCAAAATCACTATTCCAGATACTACTACTATGGCAATAAGTGCCTCAGGTAATTTTTTATTGAGCTTGGGCAAAAAGTACATAATGGCCATGGTAAGGCCTACAAGGCCAATCATCAACCAAAGTTCGGTTCCTCCCATCCATACTTTTTCACCACCTACAAACTTTTTAAACATACCCAGTTGCGAAAGGAAAATCACAATGGCCAAACCATTTACAAAGCCCATCATTACCGGGTGAGGAATGAGGCGTACAAACTTCCCAAGCTTTAAAACCCCAACCAACATCTGAATACATCCCATAAGAATAACAGTGGCAAAGAGGTAATAAAGACCAAGATTTTCACCTTCGGCCCCCATGGCATTGCCATCGGCTACAAGACTTACCATAACTACAGCCAGTGCCCCTGTGGCACCACTTATCATACCGGGGCGGCCACCAAAAACAGCGGTGATAAGACCAACCATAAAGGCAGCATATAATCCAACCAAAGGATCAACGCCAGCCACAAAGGCAAAGGCCACAGCCTCAGGCACCAAAGCAAGGGCTACCGTCAATCCACTAAGGATATCATTCTTGGCGTTGGTGGTGCGTTTCCTTATGAATTCTCTCATGACGTGGGGGTTTGTAAAAAAGTGTGCAAAAGTAGTTGTTTAAAAAACGGAGGGCAAGATTATCAAAGTTTGGCAAGCTGTGGTTTTGTTAAAATTTTAAATACTGCCCGGTTGTGCTCCGTCATTCCTCTAAATTCTTTAATTTCCTCGCCTCTTAAAGCTAACCTCACACTTTGCGAATATTAGTTGCCATTTTTGTACTGATTACTTTTTCTGCGGCAGCGCAACCCATCACCTATAACTACTGTATAAAAACTGATAAGCTCGGAAGCTTTAAAGCACAGGTTACCTTTCGTGCTGTAGACTTTGGTGATTTCACAGCCAAACAGCTTTTGCTGGCAGAAGTAAGACCCGCCTTGGGCGATACTGTCAACATCGTTGTGGTGAAAGGCACTGCCTGCCCTTGTGGTAAAAATTGTGATGTGTTTAAGGTTACCCCTAAAAAAATAAGTGGAAACATGGGCACCAACTATGATAATGGGGGTGCTAAAACTCTTCCTGCCTCTTCCGCTGCCGCTATAGATTGCCTTATATATGAGGCCAAATCATTATTTGATGACCCCGCTGGATTTTTGAAAAGAAACATATTCGGCACTAAGGACTAGAGTGTTTTTTTACATCAATTGTTGATATATCAAATATATTCACAATATTTGTTCTGCAATAAATACAAACATGAGTCAGGATCTAAACGATGTAATTCTTTTCCAGATTGAGAGAACCAATAAAACGGCCAAGCAATTCTCGCAAAAGGAGTTTGACCGGATTGGCCTGGGAATAACAGTAGATCAGTGGGTACTCTTAAAAATCATTGAAAAACACCAACCGCTTTCGCAGAAGGAACTGGCCATTCAGTCGCTGCGCGACCCGGCAAGCATAACAAGAACCCTGGATTTACTGGAGAAGAAAGCTTACATAGTGCGTGCCGCAATTGCAGACAACAGAAGGCAGCACAACATTAACCTTACCCCTGCCGGGGAAAAATTTGTGCAAGACAACATGGAACTAGTAAATACTCATAGGCAACAAAGCACAGCCGGCTTTACTTCCGAAGAATTGAATTCACTAAAAACAATGCTTCTAAAAATTCAGCAAAACATGAGTTGAGTTTTTTTAGCCCATCAATTGATATATCATTATTTGATACCACAACAAAATGAACATACTTAATTTAAACACTTACCTACTGCTTACTATGATTGGCTACACTCCAACGGCACCCGATAGCTCGTGGCCAAACACTATTCAAAAAAATGGAATGACCGTAAGCTGGAAGCATGAAGGCAATCGGGTATTCTTTGAAATGACTGCCCCCACAACGGGCTGGGTAGCCATCGGGTTTAACCCGGATGAGGGCATTACAGCAACCTACCTGCTAATGGGCCGGGTGGTAAATGGAGAAGCCGAACTCGTTGAACATTACACCCTGGCTCCGGGAAATTACAAAGACATCGAAAGTCTGGGAGACAAAGTGGCCGTAGCAAATGTTAGTGGCGAGGAGAGCGGGAACACATCCACCATCCGCTTTTCCCTTCCGGTAAAAACCGATGGAAAATATCAAAAATCACTAACCACTGAACTAAAATACACCATGCTCATGGCCTTTAGCCGCGATGACGATTTTCAGCATCATTCCATGATGCGCACCTCCACATCAATTAAACTTTAATAATTATCTAAATCCCAAATTAAAATGAAAAAGACCCTACTGGCGGGAATGTTAGCCGTGATTACAGCCGTTCCTGCACTAAGTCAAAACCCAGAAGAAATGGCCATAACACAGGCCATAAACACCTTTGCCAAAGCCGCTGACAATAGTGATGCCAATGCTATTGCTGAAATGCTGGATGACAATTTCAGGATTGTAATGAACCAGCTATTTGGAAGTAAGGAAGTAAGCATAATGCCCAAAACGGTATATGTGGAAAAAATACGTACCAAGGAGTTTGGCGGTGAGCCACGAAAAGTGACCATTGAAAATGTGATGATAAACGGTAACACCGCTTCGGCCAGGATTACCTATGCCGGAGCAAAAATGACTTTTGTATCACTAACCTCTTTAATTAAAAATGCAGATGGCCAATGGAAATTGGTAAGTGAGATGCCGGTGGTAAAATAGCCGCTTCTCTACATTTGTTAAAAAAAACCTGATCCGTAAAAGCCGATCAGGTTTTTTAGTTTCGTTAGGTTTAAAACAAATCCCGTATTTTTCCAATCCATGGGAAAAGCTAAAATTTTACTCTTCGTCTTCACCTTACTTATTGCAGGCCTTAAGGCCCAGCAGCCGCTATGGCATATTTCGCTTATCGCTGAGCAAAGCATTTCAGAGGTTGGGCATGATAAAGTTCAGTCCGCCTGGTTTGTAACCGGAAAGGACACCGTGTACACGCTACATTTAAAAGACAGCAAAATTGTGGGGCGCACCACTCCTTATGATTTTGATACCATTTGGACGGATGGAGATTCCTTGTACCAAAGGCATGTAGATTTTTTGAGGGATACGGAAGAGCGGGCGGCTTATACAAGAAATAAAAGTTCTGCAACCAGTTCTTATGAGAATGGAAAAAGAGTAAGGAGAATAGAGTTGAGACTCGATGAAAATGGTGAAATGTACTTCCATTGGGATTGGACACCCCACCAACAGGTAATCAGCAAAATTGAAAAAGGCAAGGAATATATGCGGGTTTTTAACCCTAGTGAGCCGTGGTGGATTTCATATTATAATAGTGACCATGATACAACAAGAATGTGGGATGTTCAACATGGTGATACCGTTGGCCATTGGTTTCGTTGGAATAACTTTTCTGATAGATCTTCGATAAATTTTAAGAGACATCTCACTAGAACCATAACACACGGAGATACAACTTCATTTGTTACCTACTTCCCAGAGAGAACTGATTCAAACTATAGCATTGATACAAAAGATAAAACGACAGAAGTTCTATACACAAAACCTCAAAGTGAAAGGTATAGGGTTGCTAATAAGCATCACTCATGGCAGGGGGCCGAAGTAAAATATGAATATCAGTATTTAGCTTCGAGTGATACGGCAAGGCATAAGATGTCGATTTTGAACCCAGATGAGTATCCTAGTCAGACTGGCTCCTTAAGGCTGATAAAACAGGTTTATTATGATAAAGATTCCGCTCTGTATAAAACTGTAAGCTTTATCTATAATGCAGCTGGAGAGCTATCTCAACTAAAAGTAAAAAAACACAACAATGTTGAATACACGGTAGCTACGAACCCTTGGCCTGATGAACCTGAAATGTATTATGAAGGCGGTCCAATGGTGGTTGAAAAACCTTACACCACTACACTGAAAGTCTCTGGAATGCTAGAGGATAAAATAACTGTGAACTCAAAAACTCTGAAGGATCATATCTTGGATCAAGTAACTCTTTACGAGTTTGAAACAAATTTCAGAAAATATGATGAATGGTGGAACGAAACCATCATCATTGAAATTGGAGCGGATAGAACTATTAATGGTGTAAGTCGCTCACCAAGCTCTGAGCTTTGGGTGGATGAGTTTCTCCGCAAAACGAAAGACCAGCAAATTACCACCCCAAAGAAATTAAAAACAGTACTCTACTACATTGATAGTAGTGGCAAAAAGCGAAAGCAAAAACTGGAATATATTTTATTGCCTGTAGAATTACAAGCAAGGAATGAGATGGAATAGATTCACTTTATTTTTTCAATACCTACCTTTATACCTCATTCTGACTCCGTGAAGAACCTCATCACCTTCCTCCTATTATGCATGGCATTTGTGGCCTTCGGCCAAAGCCAAACCAAGCGTGTACTCTTTATTGGCAATAGTTACACTTACGTGAATGACTTGCCCAAAATGATAGCCGATATGGCCGCTGCCACAGGTGATACCTTGATATATGACCGCAGTACACCGGGAGGTTTCACCCTTCAGGGACATAGCACCAACGCTACCACCATAAGCAAAATAAAAGCCAGCAACTGGGACTATGTGGTTTTACAGGAACAAAGTCAGCGTCCATCCTTTCCAATTAGCCAGGTACAGACAAGTGTTTTTCCCTATGCCCGATTACTGGATAGTTTGATAAACCATCACGACTCCTGTGCTGAAACGGTTTTTTATATGACCTGGGGACGTAAAAACGGAGATGCATCCAACTGTGCCTTTTTCCCTCCACTTTGTACTTATCAAGGTATGGATAGCTTACTCAGCCTACGCTACCGTATGATGGCTGACAGCAATGATGCCATTGTTTCACCGGTTGGGGCGGTTTGGAATTACATCCGGGCTAACCACCCAAATATTGAATTGTATTCGTCTGACAAAAGCCATCCATCCGTGTCGGGAACCTATGCTGCAGCCTGTTCGTTTTATTCCACCTTTTTTAGAAAGGACCCGAGTTTAGTTCCATTCAATTCATCACTAACACCCATTGAAGCCATAAGCATACGTAGCGCTGCCAAAGTGGTGGCGTTTGACAGTTTACCTAAATGGCACATTGGGGAATATGATCCGGTGGCGAGTTTTAATTACATGTCCTTACCCGATACAGCATGTACAGTTCATTTTACCAATAACTCTAAAAATGCTGATACCTATTATTGGGATTTTGGTGATGGAACGTTCTCATCGCTTGAAAATCCTTCGCATACCTACCAGATGGGTGGATCTGTTTCAGTAAGGTTAACAGCCAGCAAATGTGGAAAGTCTAACGATACGGTACGTGTACTTTTTGATCCTTGCAATATTGGCCTTGTTGAGTTTTACAACCAAAATTTGAGCTGGAGTATTTTCCCAAACCCGGTAAACACAGCGCTACATATCAACGAGTTATTAAAATCAAATTATTCTTTTTTGATTCTTAATTCCATTGGGATTGAGATGACGCAAGGGAACCTGGAAGAGGAAAGTCAAAGTCTTGATGTAACAAGTTTGCCAACAGGCATTTACTTCCTCCATCTAACAGAAAAGGGAAAATCATTGGGCTACCGAAAGTTTGTGAAAAAC
This sequence comes from Owenweeksia sp., assembly GCA_048267305.1. Lineage (GTDB taxonomy): Bacteria > Bacteroidota > Bacteroidia > Flavobacteriales > Schleiferiaceae > Owenweeksia. Next base: position 15,295 of record JBLWXT010000018.1, read on the forward strand.
TAACTATGTACAAATCAACCTTTTTCACTCTGCTCATTATAACGCTGCTATGGTCATGTAACAGCCAAGAGGAAAACGCTAAAGCAGATATACCTCAACAATCCGAGCTCTTTCAAAATATTGACAGCTACATTAAAAGCCATGTATCTAATGGTAAATTCAAGGGCAGTGTTTTAATTACCCGAAAGGACTCCATACTATTTCAAAAGTCGTATGGTTTAGCCGACATCGAATCGAATATTGCCAATGCCGATTCTACCAAATTTTTAATCGGTTCCATAACCAAGCCCTTTACCGCATTAGCTATTGTACTTTTAGAGAAAGAGGGAAAATTGTCTTTAAACGATTCCTTATCAAAATATTTCCCTGATTTCCCAAAAGGGAATAGTGTGACCATTCACCACCTGCTTACTCATACTTCAGGAATCAGAGACTACCACTCCTTGCCCGATTGGAAAGAGGACAGTCAACGAGATATTACTCCAAAGTATACAGTAATGCGTATGGCGGCAGAGCCATTTGACTTTGAGCCTGGTACAGATTTCAGATACTCAAACACCGGTTATATTTTACTGGGTTTAATTATAGAGCAGATCAGCGGAAAAAGCTTTGAGCAATTTATTCAGGATAAAATTTTAACTCCGCTAAAACTTCACCACACTGGAGTTTTAACCAATGAAAAAGCTATAGCTGGCTTAGCCAAGGGTTACACATCCAATCCCCGAGAAAGCAAAACAGCTGACTACATAAACTATAATCAGCCTTTTTCCTCTGGCAATATGTACTCTACGCCAACTGACTTATGGAAATTCACAAAAGCTGTAATGAGTAGCCAAATCTTAGCGGAAGGGAAAACCACCGAAATTTTTGAGAATAACGATGGTAAATATGGCTATGGCTGGGGCATTAGAGATTTTGATGGAACCAAGGCCTTTGGCCATTATGGAGGGATGAATGGCTTTATCGGTTCCATAACGTGGCTCCCAAAAGAAGACTACTTCATCTGCATTTTAACTAATGACGACAATACTCCCAAATACAATATAACTGAAGATTTAGTGTCCACTATAAAAGGAAACGAAGTGCCAGCACCAGAGCCCATTATACTTGATGAACTTACAGATGAAACGGTGAGTATTGTTATCGGGGACTATTTAATTAAGGACTTTGACACCCTGCACATCTACTCAACTGACGGCAAACTGTTTCTTAAAGAAACAGGGCAAAGCCCTCATGAACTCTTCCCCATCTCTGAATATGAATATGTTTTTTCGCTATTGGAGTTTGGGGTACTCTTTTCAAAAATAGAAAACAACAAAGCTCAGGTTTTAAACTTTACAGGAAAAAACGGTTTGACAGCTGGCAGAGTGGCCCAGGCTGAAAGCTCTGAATAGTAGTTCTTACTCTACTTAAACCTCTCAAAAATTTCCCTTTCCAAATCCTCCCGATGATCGGGATGGGCAATTGAGGTAAGCGCCAAAGCACGTTCCCTTAGGTTTTTCCCGAAGAGGTCAACCACGCCCTGCTCTGTAACCACATAATGCACATGAGCCCTTGTAGTGGTAACACCTGCTCCTGGTTTCAGCTGAGGCACAATTTTACTTTCTCCACGGCTGGTGATAGATGGTAAGGCAATAATGGCCTTTCCGCCTTCTGATAAGGATGCGCCACGGATAAAATCCATTTGGCCGCCCACACCCGAATATTGCTTTTTACCAATAGTGTCGGCACACACCTGGCCCGTAATGTCAATTTCTATAGCACTGTTAATGGCTGTTACCTTTGGATTTTTTCTGATAATAGAAGTATCGTTGGTATAGGAAGCTGGCATCATCCAAACTTGTGGATTGTCATCTACAAAATCGTACAGCCGCTGAGAACCCATGGCAAAACAGGAAATAATTTTTCCATTATCCACAGCCTTACAACTTCCGTTAATTACGCCATTTTGGATAAGGGGAATTACGCCATCAGAAAACATCTCAGTATGTATTCCCAGATTTTTATGGTTGCCGAGCTTGCTCAAAACCACATTTGGAATAGCTCCAATACCCATTTGTAAGGTAGCACCATCCTCCACCAAACCAGCCACATGATTTCCTATACGCTCCTCTAAACTGGTGGGTACCGCTGTTTCTTTACAAAAAATGGAATCAGAAGTCTCCACCGCTAAATCAATATTGTTGATATGGATAATCCCGTCTCCGTGGGTTCTTGGCACCTTAGGATTTATTTGAGCCACCACCTGCCTGGCACAGCTCAGGGCCGGCAGGGTTACATCCACAGAAGTACCCAAAGAGCAAAATCCATGTCTGTCGGGTGGTGAAACCTGTATAAAGGCAACATCCAGCGGCAAAATATTTCGGGTAAACAAGAGGTGAGCCTCACTCAAAAATATAGGTGTGTAGTTGCCATCGCTTGCGTTTATATCGTTGCGCACATTGCTGCCCACAAACAGGCTGTTTACTTTAAAGGCCATTTTATGCTCATCCTCGGCATAAGGTGCTGCCCCTTCGGTATGCATATGTACCAGTTCTACATCCTTAAGTTCATGGCTTCTACTGCATAATGCTTGTATGAGCACCTGGGGCGTCATGGCCGCTCCCTGAATAAAAATGCGATCACCGGATTTAACATTGGCTACGGCCTCCTTATGGTTTACAATGAGCATGGAAAAAGACTAATAAGTGGGTTATTTTTCACAACAAATCCAAACTGGAAATATTTGTCAAAGGTCTTATCCCATACACTTTGATTTAATGACAAAAGTCACTTTTCACACTGACCTATGTCAGGTATAAAAGCCTTACAGACCACTACTTTCGTAATCAAATCACCTAATATGGTACAAACCTTAGTGAAAAGGCCATGCTCAGTCAGCTCAAAAACCTACTTAAACTTTAATACCCACGAAGAAAATGAACAATTCATCACCTATCAAAAACATCATTGCGCTATTTGATTTTTCGGAATGCTCGGCAAATGCCATTAAATATGCTCTGCAAATAGCCCATGCCACAGGCGCTGAAGTTCATATACTACATGCCTTTGAATCCTTAAAGGATGAGATATCTACAAATCAAACCAATCTGCTTACCATAAAATATGAGCTTGAACAAAAGATGAATGCTGATCTTCAACCTCTCCTGAAGGATAGCACCCTTACTGTTCAGCAAAATTGTAAAATCGGACATCTTATCTCTGAAACCAAAAAACTGGCTTCAAGGATTGATGCCGACCTGATTATTATGGGGACCTACAGCAAAAACCCCTTGAAAAGGATGTTGATGGGCAGCTCTGCCATTGATGTAATGGAAAATCTTGATGTTCCCGTTTTGTTTATTCCCATCGATTACGAGTACAGGGACATCCGCGAAGTGTGTTTTTCTACAAACTACCATAGCGGAAGTATCCCATCCATCCACAAGCTTATTGAATTATTCTCCCCTTTTGAAATAAACCTGCACCTACTTCACGTGCAAACGGACGACAAAAAAAATCCGCGTAAAGCTACTTTTCAGCGCCTGCTAAATGAAGATTCTACCCTCAAAAATGTGGAAATAGAGGAAGTTAAGGCTCCAACCTTATGGCAGGGAACCATAAGTTGCAGCCAACAACATCAGATGGATTTATTGGCAATGTCTAACAAAAAACGAAAAGGACTGGCAGCCATATTTGGTACAACACCACAAGAGGAAGCTCTTTATACCAAACTGCCATTACTGGTAATTCCCCGGGCTTCAATAGTTATTGATATTTCTCTTGATGAATCTGAAATCCCATAATGCATTAAAAGCTAAAGAAGTATTATTTCCATAAGTTCATTTTCCCTTTCATACTATTTGCAGGAGGTAAAAGTTCATTCTATTCCATACTTACACCTTTCTATTCTGTGGTGGTCTGTGTATGTTTGTACTCCACGAGTGGCTCCTCTTTTTTTGTCTCGTGAATATTTAAACTAAACTATTCGCGTCAATGCCCAAGCAGTTGTCTCAATTACAGATAAACGAAATCAGCAACCTGCTATTTACCTCAGCGGCTGAAGGGCTGGTTGTTGCAAACGCAAAGGGAGAAATACAATTAACAAATCCTCGGGTAGAGGAAATGTTTGGTTACCCCGAAAGTGAATTAATTGGCCAACCGGTGGAAGTACTTATGCCTGGTGCCTTTAAAAGCCGGCATGTTGAACACAGGGAGCGCTATAATGAACAACCCACCAAAAGGGCTATGGGTATTGGTCTTGATTTAGTGGCTCAGAGAAAAGATGGCAGCAGGTTTCCCATTGAAATTTCGCTCAACCACTTTGAACTTCACGGGCAAATGATGGTAATGGCACTTGTATCTGATGTTACAAAGCGTAAAAAAGCCGATCTCGCCCTAAAAGACCTTAACCTGGAGCTTGAGCAAATGGTAGCCGAGCGCACCAAGGATCTTCGTGAAAGCCAAAAACTTCACAGTATAATTTCCCGAAATTTCCCCAATGGAACCATCAATGTTTTTGACCGCAACTTAAATTACATCTTCATTGAAGGAATGGAGATGTTTCGCATTGGTATTGACAGCTCGCGCCTCGTAGGCACCAGTTACCTCGAACGGCTCGACCCCGAAATACGCGATGAAATCAAAGACAAGCTCATGCATGTTTTTGAAGGTGAAAATTCCAATTTCGAAATTGTATTCAAGGGACGTACCTATATGATTAATGCCGTGGCACTGCCCGATGATGATGGTACCATAAATCAGATACTGGTTGTAGAGCAAAATATAACGGCCCTTAAAAAAGCACAAAGTGACATTAAGGAGTCTCTTGAAAAAGAAAGGCAACTCAGTGAACTAAAATCCAGATTCGTTTCCATGGCATCCCATGAATTCCGAACACCTCTTACAACTGTGTTGTCATCCCTTTCATTGCTCAAAAAATACATCGAGCGCGATGGCGATAAGGAAAAGCAATACAAGCATATCAACAGAATGAGAAGTTCGGTACATCATCTTACCAGCATTCTCAACGACTTCCTATCCATCGACAAACTGGAGGAAGGTAAGGTTGAAGTCAATCTTCAGGAATTTAATGTTGAGCTATTTTTAAGGGAAATTGCCGAAGACGTGGAAGGGATGACAAAAGAAGGACAGTCTATTATTTATACATTTAAAGGCAATACAGAGTTTATTTCTGACAGGAGTATTATCCGTAACATTTTACATAACTTACTTTCTAATGCCATTAAATACTCACCGGAAAATGCCAACATTATCCTCACCGGAATGGCTACCAATGAAGGCCTAACACTTAAAGTGAAGGATGAAGGCATGGGTATCCCTGAATCAGAACAACAACATTTATTTGAGCGCTTCTTTAGAGCCAAAAATGCACTTAACATTGAAGGTACAGGTCTTGGATTGAGTATCATAAAAAAATATGTAGACTTGTTGAGCGGCTCTATTGAGCTTAAAAGCGAGGAAGGTAAAGGCACCGAATGTACCGTTACCTTACCCGTTCAACCGAAACAAACAAAGTAACACCTAGCATGAAGAAAATCCTGATTGTAGAAGACAATACATCTGTTAGAGAAAATCTGGAGGAAATTCTGGAACTATCAGAATATGATGTTACCACGGCCGAAAATGGCAAACAAGGTGTGGAACTGGCAAAAAGCGTAAGGCCGGATTTAATTATCTGTGACATTATGATGCCGGATTTGGATGGTTACGGAGTTCTTAGAATATTGAGCAAAAAGCCGGAAACAGCGTCTATTCCCTTTATTTTCCTTACGGCAAAAGCCGAAAAAAGCGATATGCGAAAAGGGATGAACCTGGGTGCTGACGACTATATTACCAAACCTTTTGAGGAAGATGATTTATTACAAGCCATAGAAACACGGCTAAAGAAAAATGAGTTTGCCCGAATAAAAACAGAACCTTCCCTGGAAGGCCTCAACAGCTTTTTGGATGAAGCCAAAGGTTTGGCCGACTTTAATGAATTGAGTGAAAATCGAAAGGAAAAAACCTTCTCCAAAAAGGAAGTGATATACAGCGAGGGAGATTTTGCCAACTACCTGTATTTCATAGTTTCCGGTAAGGTAAAAAGCGTAAAACTTGATGAATTAGGAAAGGAACTCGTAATAGATGTCCATCAGGCAGGTGAGTTTATTGGATATATGACCCTACTTGAAGATGATGAGTACAACGAAAGTGCCATTGCCATGGAGGATGTTTGCCTCTCGGTAATTCCAAAACAGGATTTCCTTTCACTAATTACCAAAAATCGAGATGTGGCCATGCGTTTTATAAAAATGTTAAGCGGAAGCGTAAAGGAAAAGGAAGCACGCTTGCTACAACTGGCTTATACACCTGTGCGGGAAAGAACTGCGGATGTGCTTGTAAAACTTATTGAGAAGGAAAGTGAAGCCGGCAATAACAGCCATAAACTCAAAGTATCAAGAGAAGATTTAGCCAATATGGTGGGCACTGCAAAAGAGTCTTTAATCAGAGTATTATCAGACTTTAAGAAAAACGGACTTATAGAAAGTGAAGGCACCGAAATACATATCATTGATTTAGATGCCTTAAAACGGATTGTTCAGGGCTTTTAATCAAATGGCATTTACCTCTAATCCACCTTCTACTTCAGGCTGTGTAATGGATTCGGGAAACCAACCAGCCCCAGAAACACCTCCACTGAGTTGAACTCTGTTTTTAAATCGGAAGGGGGTTTGGGGAAAGCTGACAAAAGTCATTTCTTCATACTGATACTTCTCACCTTTCATTGAAGTAAGTCTTGTCATTTTTGCTCTAATATTATTTCCAGAAGCCGAGTAAGTAAAGATGAAGAAGATACTACTGCCAACAGATTTTTCCGAAAGCGCCAGAAAGGCGTGCGAATATGCCATTAACCTCTTTGGTGATGAACCGGTAAAGTTTGTACTGATCAATAGTTACATTATCCCCGCTTCTACCTCAGAAATGCTTATTTCCATTAGCGATGTGCTTCGTCAAAATTCTATTGAAAACCTGCTTACCGAAAGAAATTTTCTCGCCAGTCAGTATCCTGAGAAATCAAAACACCTGGAGTACGTCTCCAGCAATGGATATTTAGATACCTGCCTCAATGATTTGGTCAGGCAAAAAGATGTGCTGCTAATTGTGATGGGCACCACAGGTGCTTCCGGACTGAAAAAGTTTTTTATGGGCAGTAATGCTGCCAAGGTGTTGCGAAATGTTAAGTGTCCGATTATCACCGTTCCTCATAATACACAAATAAAAACACCCGAAAATATTTCCCTGGCGGTGGATGAAACCTTCACTCCCAGTGCTGAAGTTTTGGAGCCACTTGCCGAAGTGGTACGCATTAGCAATGCCAACTTAATGCCCGTTCACATCGATGTAAGCGAATCTGCCACAGCTTCAGATAGCAGTGGCATTAATGATGAAGTGCTCGGACAGGAAGTTAAAAATGTACAATCCGAAACTTTGTTGGAAGGTTTACAAACCTTCAACAGCGACAATAAAATTGACTTGCTCACCATGGTTCACCACAAGCGATCTTTCCTACGCGGATTGTTTGACGGTGGCAATTCCAGCGAAATGGCAATGCTCAGCGCCATTCCCCTGCTTGTTCTTCACGATAAGTAAAATCATATAAACAGCCCCCCTATTACCGCCAGCCTAATCAAGGTGATAATTGCCTGTGTCCGGTATTATTCTTCTCTAAATAAAATTGAGAAAAATCAATCGCCAAAAATGATGCAGGTCATTTTGAGGTTTACATAATCGTATGACATTTGATCTAGTTTTAATGTTTAATCTTAAATATTTACATCATGTCATTAGTAAAATTTAACGGAGCAAACAGGCTTCCAGCCTCATCACTATTTCAAAATTTGTTCAACACAGATTGGCCATTTCCAAATCTTAGTTTATGGAATAATGAAGTTAACGATGAATGGATGCCGCCAGCCAATGTGAAGGAAACAGATAAATCCTTCAAAATTCAGCTTTCAGTACCTGGCTATGACAAGGAGGATATATCCGTAAAGGTTGAAAATCAAACCCTGTTTATTTCAGGAGAACATGAAACCAGCAAGGATGAAGAAGATGAAAATTACACCCGTAAGGAATTTACCTATGGTTCTTTTTCAAGATCATTTGCTTTGCCCGACAATGCCAATGAAGATGATGTAAAAGCCAAGTGTAAAAAGGGAATGCTCTCCATTGAAATTGCCAAAAAACCGGTAGATGGGGAAAAGGCGAACTTGAAGAAAATTGAAGTTCAATAAAATTAACAGTTACTAAAAATTCTTCCCCTTAATCCTCAGGAGCCTCTGCTTATAGCGAGGCTCTTGTTTGTTTATACCTTTATCTCAGTTGCTTTCCATCAGCACATCTTTAAAACCTGCATTGTTGTCAAACACTTTTTTAGCAAATGTGCACAGTGGTATTATTTTGAGGTTCGCTTCCCGAGCATAGGCAATTGCGGCCTCTACTAATTGCTCACCAATACCCTGATTTCGTAGTTTAGGATCAACCCAGGTGTGATCTATTATTATCTTATCACCTCCTGCCTTAGAGTAGGTAAGTTCGGCCTCATTGTGGTCTTCATCTCCCATGTAAAACTTCCCATGAGTAGCTTCCTGCTGATGCTTTATTTTATCGTTTTCCATAATTCATGCTTTTAGTAAGTAACTACGAAATCTCAAAAGGGTTCTATTTATTGAAGCTCATTGGGTAATTCTAAGTTAAAATCACCGTTTTACAATATCCTGATCAAAACCACTTTAGCATGATTATACGCAAAATAGCCTTCCTCTTAATTTTGGTGTCAACTGCTTGTGCTACTAATCGAACTACAAAACACGGACAGAGAAAAGGGAAATGGGTTTATCACAGTCCAGATGGACAGATTGAGCGTGAAGAATATTTCAAACCATATAAAGGCACCATAGCGGAAGAAATGGCATTCCAATTAGGATGGACACAAGAAAAGTACACAGATTCTATCATTTATGGTGAGGAGCTAATCCGCACAAAGCAATATTATTACAATGATGATGGTGAATTACAAAGAATTGAGGAGAAAGATACCTCCTATCTATTTCTTGATTTATATCAAAAAGCTACTCCATATGTAAATCCTAAAAATGATTAGATCTCAATCACAACTGATAATTATTGCAAAGTCGCCACCAAGGCACTAAGAATATTTCTTTGCGCCTTCGAGGCTAATAACCAGCTAAAACAAAAAAACCCTATCCCGCATCAGCGGAACAGGGTCTTATATAAATATAATAATATTGAATGCTTAATACAGTTCAAACAACTTTGAACCTTAAACTCTCAACTACCTAACTATAGCAATCCGTTGGTTTTTCTAACGGCATCAGCACTTTCAGTCATTTTGGCTTTTTCAGCAGCATCAAGCTCAATCTCCACGATTTGCTCAATACCGTTTTTACCAATAATGGCTGGTACACCTATAGAAATATCGCTTAGGCCATATTCACCATCCAACAGGCAAGAGCATGGGAACATTTTTTTACTGTCCTGAACAATGGCCTGAACCATAGCTGATACAGCAGCTCCCGGAGCATACCATGCAGAAGTACCCAACAATTTGGTTAGTGTGGCCCCTCCTACTTTGGTTTCCTCAGCTACTTCATTCATACGGTCGGCCGAAATGAGTTTAGAAACAGGAACGCTATTACGGGTTGCCAGGCGGGTTAATGGAATCATACCGGTATCGCTATGTCCACCGATTACCATACCGTCAACATCAGAAGCCGGGCAATCCAAAGCTTCGGCTAAACGGTACTTAAAGCGAGCAGAATCCAAGGCACCACCCATACCGATGATACGGTTTTTAGGAAGACCAGTAGCCTTATGGGCCAGATAAGCCATAGTATCCATTGGATTAGAAACCACAATGATGATAACCTCTGGCGAATGCTTAATAAGGTTTTCGGCTACAGACTTTACAATACCAGCGTTAGTAGAAATAAGCTCTTCACGAGTCATACCCGGCTTACGCGGAATACCTGAAGTAATCACGGCAACGTGGCTGTTGGCTGATTTTGAGTAATCGTTTGTGCTACCGGTAATTTTGGTATCAAAACCGTTTAATGAAGCACATTGCATAAGATCCATGGCTTTTCCTTCGGCCATACCTTCCTTGATGTCCACTAAAACTACTTCAGAAGCAAAATCTTTAATGGCGATGTACTCAGCACAACTGGCACCTACGGCTCCAGCGCCTACTACGGTGATTTTCATATTATTGAATGATTTAAATTATTGAATCTCTTTGGGCGCGCTAAGGTAAAACTTGCCAGCTAAAAAGAAGCAGGCAACACCAAGTATTCACTCGTGGAAGCAAGGATTTCTTTAAGTTTGACTAAATCATAATACATGTATAGAATTTTAGTTCTCATCATATTTTACCTTGGTTTTGGTATGATGGTACAAGCTCAAAAAGTAATTCTCAACTTTGATGTGAATCCCGAATGGGAAAACTTTAGTGAAGTAATTGATGTATGGACCAAGTACCTACAAGCACCTACTGACAGTGCTGGCGCCCAATACTGGAACAAAGCGGAAGTGGATAAATATGGGATTAAAGAGTATAATCTGATTAACCATGAGTACGACCCCGGTTTTCATCGTCTTATAAAAGTATATACCGCCCAAATCCTGAGCATCACTGAGCAAGATGGACTTTATAAAATCACCACTCAGTTTTATTACCCAAGGCATGACACCCTGATGACGCTGTGCATTTTAAATGTTTATGCCCGAAAAAATACTGCCGGAGTATTCAAACTGTATAATGCGCGTAACATTAATCTGAAAAAGGATTGGTCGATGCGAACCGTAGGATATTTGAAATACCACTACCCCCAAGGCCATAAGTTTGATAAGTCCAAGGCTAAAAAGCAAAATGCATTTATCACCTCTACCCTTCCTGAAATATTTGGCTGTACGCCAGATACGGTGAACTACTTTTTCGCGGAAACGCGAGAACAGCTGGATAAACTGAAAGGGTTTGAATTTAACGTGGGTGGCAGCGGTACGGAAAAGCCCAGTGGTAAAACCATAGGCAATAGTGTTTACACAACCGGTACAGACGAATATTACCCACATGAGCTGGTACACGTTTTTATAAACCCCATGTACCCTGATATGCACAACTGGGCGGCTGAAGGGCTTGCTGTTTATTTGGGAGGAAGTCGTGGAAAACCTCTTCAATGGCATATAAACCGAACTGCCAAGTATTTAAGTGAACATCCTGAAATTGATTTGAACAATATGCTGGACTTACAAACCATGGATGAATACACCGATTACCGCTATGTGCTTGGTGGGGCCATCATTCAATTGATTTATGAAAATGAATGTTGGGATGGGGTGAAGGAGTTTGTAGGTGAAACCACCAACGAAAAGGAAAGCTATTATGCCGCCATTGAAAAACACCTGGGGTGGAAACAGAGTGAGATTGATATGAAGTTTAGGAAGGCTTTAAGTGGAATGCTTCCTTAAACTACTCACTCATCAAATATCCCAAGAGCCCAACCGCAAAACCAATTACCACACCGAGTGATGGAAGCCAATGCTTCTCCAGTTTGGAATCTGGGGCAATATCGCGAAACATCAAAAACAATATACCTCCCGAACTGAAGAGCATTACAAAGCCCAGCCAAAATGTATGTTGTGATAGAATTTCGGAACCTACCAATGCGCTTACAGGGCCGATTAACGCAATAGCCGAAAAGGCCAGCAATATCCGCATGGTGCTGAATGAAGAAGTACTTTTAATCTCCCGAAAGGCATTAAATCCTTCTGGTAAATTTTGAATGCCAATTAAAAAAGCGATCAAGAAAGCACTCCCCTCACCTATCACCAGAGCGGCACCAAGAGCCATGGCTTCCGGTACAAAATCAAGCAACATGGCCATTAGCTGCGCTGCAGACCCACCCTTTCGGGAGAGGTAAACATCAATCAACAAGAAAACTACCCCGCCCGCTATAAACGCTACTATCGCCCAAAGCACAGAAACGTATTGAACGCCATCGGGAACTAAAACAAGGGCCACGGCAGAAATAAGGGCTCCCCCTCCAAAAGCCATAATACCGTGCTTCCATTCCTGATTTAACCATTTGGGATAAAACTTACTCGCAGCACCAAGCAATCCACCCAAAGGAATAGTAGCTCCCGCAGCCAGAGAAAGCAGGATAAGTGTTTGCAGGTAATTGTCAGCCATCACCTTAGCTATGGGCCGGAAGTAAAATTACCTCCCTGGAATAAAACTCCATCGCATTCTTTCCCACTCGCCAGGTGTCATAGTATGTTAAGGCTCCTGCCGAAACAGTTCCTATTACAGGTACCATCCTGGAAAAGGCTTTACCCCCGGAAGCTTTTAAAACTTTGTAGCCAATCTTCTCCAAAATCTGCTTCTTAAGCCTCGGACTAATTTGCTTTACTATGTATTGGCTGCCTTGTTGTACGATAACTTCTTTAAACGCTCCAACGCCAATTTGGCGAAACATACACCACAACATTTGCTCGCGGGTAACCAGGGAGTGTTTGCCATAAGCCGCAGCAATATTGCTAATCAATTGAGATTGTATTTGCCAAACCACCGCCATATCGGGTATCATGGATAAATACCCCAGCACACCTCCCGGCAAGGCCAATGAGGCCGAAACCGAACTGCTCTTAAGTGCAGAATGCTTTATGATTTTTTTGAGATACACCTCATCATTGGGTTTGCCGATGAGCTTTGGCTCGGGCACTTCAGATAGTGCCCTGGCCAACCAATTGGAAATATTTTGAGGAGAGAAATTATTTTGCATGATTTACGAAAGTCAAAGACTGTTCCAACATACAACTTTTTCATAATGTTTACAGACTCAATGAATGCCTTAGCCAACTCTGACCCCATTACCCAAATTGTGATCTGCCGTAAGGAGACTTACTTCCTTATCGGCCCCTATTACCCCAAGTACCAGGCACTCACTCATAAATTTCCCAATTTGCTTTGGCGGAAAGTTTACCACAGCCATAATCTGTTTCCCAACTAAATCCTCTTTGCTGTAAAGCTTTGTGATTTGCGCAGAAGTTTTCCTTTCACCCAAATCTCCAAAGTCTATATAAAGTTTAAAGGCCGGGTTACGCGCCTCCGGAAATTCCTCCACCCTGATAATTGTTCCGGTGCGGATATCTACTTTTTCAAAATCGTTCCAGGTGATTGTATTCATCTATTATCCTTTGTATCCTAGTTATTCCACCACTCCTATCATCACTCCAAAGTTACCATCCAGCTGCTTCCATCCCTTTTCAGGGAGATAAGTACGAGAAACAAAGCCATCAAGGTATAGTGCATTTTTACAGCCTTTGCTTTTAAAGAAACGGGCAAAGTCATAAAGGTTAATAGTTTGTTTCGACATTACAAACAAAATTTCCCCATTAGGCAAAATGCCAACTCCATTTCGGATATGAACATTTTTAGAGCCATCCTTAAAAGCTGAATGTATTGCTCCGTCTATAACCAGCATTGGCCCAGACTGAGTGGCATACCTCACACCTTCATTTCCTTTATAGCTTGTTGTTTGAGTTACCACGGCCTGATCTGCCTTGGTTATGTAAAATATTCCATTGGGTTGTAAATAGAAGTTCCCATAAGCCTCCTTCACAGAATTGATTTTGGCTAACTGTTTACCATTTTCAATATACAGCCCTTGTGGGGATTGATCCTTCAAGTACATCCCACCATTCATGGCAAAAACCAATTTTTGGTTTTTGGTACCTAGCCAAGCCTTAAGAGTTTTAAAGTTTCCTAATGGTTTTTCCTTATCATCTTTCCAGAAAAAACGGAGATCTTGAGTTTTGGGGTTTACAGTATAGATTATGAAGTCAGCATCCTGAAATTCAATACACTCTGCAGCAGTAAAAGCCGAAAGGACGATTGAAAGTACCACAACACTTATTATACCTGCTCTTTTCATAATCACTTCAATTTAGAAATTTCACTAACACAGAAGTGAAATCACTAATATTACTCCCCCAACTTCCCTTCCATTCCCAATTCAGCAATAGGCTCTAACTCCCATTCAGTGAAAGGAGCAATCTGAAACTTCTTATCAAAAATTTCCCTTCCAATATAAAAGCTTACCCAAAAGGTATTGTAGAAGCCAAATACAGCAGGATCTATCCTTTCAACCTTGGCAGAACTGCTGGCCGGCAGATTCTCAATCATGTGACGTAGAGTGGAGGTTTTTTTACCAGTACCATCCTTTTTTTCATTGGCATTACTAACCACCATTACATTATCCAGAGGTACTGATTTATTGTTAATAATGTATACATACCAATCGCTTTCGCCCTTTTCATCTATCGTTTTTCCCACAGCCACTTTTATATCAGTAACCTCAGGTATCTGTATATCTTTCTTCATTTTACAAAGGTATTATTGAATAGGGCTGCTAAACATTCAAAACACAGCAAAATTTGAATTTTCAAAATTCTACAACCCGCCTTTATACATTTATTTTTCGATGAGAAGCTTGCGACTAATCCAGCCGTTTGGCTGAGCACTTATCATTAATGTATACGCTCCAGCGGGTAAATCCAGCGCCAATTCACTACTGAGGCTGCCATCCAAAAACATGGTAAAAACCGTTTGCCCCAGTATATTCACAACCCTCAGTTCCTTATTTGCCAGGCTACCATCATAAGTGAGTGAAAATTTCCCTGTGCCTGGGTTTGGATATACCGAGAACCCTGTATGCTCAATTTCATTCAGGCTAATAGTACAAGGAGACTGAGTACCCTGTAAAGCATATGCAGCACCTTGTAAACTGGTATTGGGCAAATAGTCATAAATAAGGCGAGCCAAAGGGAAAAGCCCCACCCCTCTTGTATTGCACATTATAGCCACACCATTTTTATTTTCCGGAGAATAGTAAATCAAGGTTGCCGTGTTGCTTTGCGAACCGCTATGCCAAAACAGTGTATCTCCATTTCTGAAGTTTGTGCTTGTTCCATAGCCATAATAGGATGGCGTGCCACTTGTGGGCGTGTGCCGGGTACCAAAAAGCTTTACCGTAGAATCCGCTATAAACTCCCGGTTCACAATCCCCTTCATAAGTAAGGTAAGATCTGCCACCGAAGATATGAGCCCACCTCCGGGTACCTTATATGAAATATCCTTAAAATCCGTGGCTGTACTATCCTCCAAAGCTACCGCACCATTGCTGATTCTATACCCTGCCGCCTCATTGGGATAAGGTCTTTTACTCTGATACTCAATTTGAAGGGTGGGAAGATTTAAGGGACATACTATTTCATCATACAATAGTTCTTCAAAGCTTTTCCCCCCGGCCCTTTGCAATACAGCGCCCATTAAACAAAAACCCCAGGTAGTGTACTGGTATTGGCTTCCGGGAGCAAAGCAAATCTTCTGATCCTTAAAAATACCAATGGCCCCAATGGGATCATAACTTGAAGGATGACTGGAGATATAAGCATCTCTGAAAATGGAATTATATGGCTCAGTACAACTCCCACTTCCCGAATAATGGATAATTCCACTTTCGTTGGAAAGCAAGTCTTCTGAGGTGATTACTCCCTGGGGTTTAACAGGGTATTCCGGCACATAATCCCTGATATCCTTATCCAAGTCAAGCATTCCTTTTTCAATAAGCCGCATCGCCATTAAACCTGTAAGCGATTTTGACACAGAGGCCAGTCTGTACAAGGTGTTTTCTGTAGCTACAATATTTTTCAGGGAATCTTCATAACCAAAACCCTTGAGGTATGCTATTTCACCATTCCTGATTATACCCACCGAAAGGCCCACCATTTTTTCAGAGGTTTTTTGAGCATTTATAAAACCTTCAATTGTGTTTACCGAGCTAGGATCGAGACGTACAAACTGGGCTTGTAATGCCACAGAAAACACAGAAATGAAGAGAAAGGAAATACATTTATACATGGCTCATGGTTTTAAAAAATCTAAAACTACAGTTATTTTCAGGAGATTCTCCTCCCTTTTAAAAACAACCCCAAAAAGCATTGAGCTAATTTTTACTTTCGCCTTCACAAAACAAAGTGCTATGTCAAACAAAATACTTCTATTAGGCTCAGGCGAATTAGGTAAAGAGCTTGTAATTTCCTTAAAGAGATTAGGGCAATACGTAGTTGCCTGCGACAGTTATGCCGGAGCACCAGCCATGCAGGTGGCTGATGAGTTTGAAGTATTAGATATGCTCAATGGTGATCAGTTGGATGCCGTTGTTAAAAAGCACAACCCCAAACTCATAGTACCCGAGGTTGAGAGCATCCGCACCGAGCGCTTTTATGATTATGAAAAGCAAGGGTTTAAAGTTGTACCAAGTGCCAGGGCCGCTAACTTTACCATGAACCGCAAGCTTATTCGCGATTTGGCAGCAAAGGATTTAGACGTAAGAACAGCTCCCTATTTATATGCAACCTCTGGAGAAGAATTCAGAGCTGCCGTACTGCAAATAGGAATGCCCTGCGTAGCTAAACCTTTAATGTCTTCCAGCGGAAAAGGGCAATCTGTTTTAAAAACAGAAGCCGATATTGATAAAGCCTGGCAATATGCTTTGGATGGCAGCCGTGGCGATTTAATGGAAGTAATAGTAGAGGGCTTTGTGGATTTCCATACAGAAATAACGCTGCTTACAGTTACCCAAAACAATGGCCCTACCCTGTTTTGCCCGGCTATAGGCCACAGGCAAGAACGTGGCGACTATATGGAAAGCTGGCAACCTTGCGCCATTTCTAATAAAGATCTGGCCGATGCCCAACAAATGGCAGGAAAGGTAACTGAAGCCCTTGGCGGAGCAGGTATTTGGGGCGTTGAATTTTTTATAGCCAATGATGGTGTTTACTTCTCCGAACTATCTCCCAGACCACACGATACCGGTATGGTAACTTTGGCCCGCACCCAAACCTTTAGTGAGTTTGAACTACACGCCCGTGCTATTTTAGGATTACCCATCCCTGAACTAAAACTGGAGAGAGCTGGTGTTTCGGCAGTGATACTGGCATCTGGCGAAAGCCAAAACCAACCGGAATACAACGGTATTGAAAATGCTTTGGAAGATAAAAACACAGATATCCGCATTTTCGGAAAACCTACTACCCGACTTCATCGCAGAATGGGTGTGAGTTTGGTTTACGATAAAATAGATGCTGATATGGACGATTTGAGAAACAAGGCGCGAGCGGCAGCGGATAAGCTTAGTGTAAAGTAAAACAGGTTTACAACGCGAAGTTGCAAACCTGTTTTGTTTTTGTTCTTCTAACGAAGTTTACCTCTTCAAGTGGCTAAACTTGCGGTTGTAAAACTCTATACTTTCGTAGATGATTTCAGTGGCAGTAGCCTTGTTTTGGAAATCTTCCACCTGTACTTCCTTTTTCTCCAGCTTTTTATAATCTTCAAAAAAGCTTTTCATTTCGGATATAAGATGAGCCGGCAGCTCCTCAATATTGTTGTAATGAGCCACACTTGGGTCGCCATCAGCTACCGCAATAATTTTATCATCGCCCTCACCATTGTCAATCATACGCATAACGCCAATTACCTTGGCCTTTACCAGGCAAAGCGGTACCATATCTACTTGTGATAAAACAAGAATGTCCAGCGGATCACGGTCTTCACCATAGGTTTGAGGTATAAAGCCATAATTAGCGGGATAATACACTGCTGAGTAAAGTACCCTGTCTAATTTAATGATCCCGGTTTCCTTGTCCAGTTCGTATTTGGCACGGCTTCCTTTCGGAATTTCAATAATTGCGTTTACATAATCAGGAATCTCATCACCCGGAGATACGTGGTGCCAGGGATTAAATAGTTCTTTCATAAAAATGTTGGTTTTATAGAGTTTTCTTAAAATGTTGCTATCAAAAACAATGAAGCGGCAAAATTATATAAAAGGGCTATGATAGAGACCTCTATAGGCTATTAACATCATCATACTTTTTAACGAGAGCCACCTGGTTGTCTTCGAGTAAAATATACCCTTGATCGTAGCAAAAATAGTAGCGTCCTCCCTTTTTAGTTTCGTAAATACTGGTGTGATGATTAAAGTCAAAACCCTTGGCGGCAAGAATTTCTCTTGTAGTTTTGGATTTCCCGTTTGGATTAAGCTGCATTAATATTCTATAGTTTTTGGAAAGCAGTCGGTTTACATTTCTCACCAGATTGTTTACATGGCGAGAAAGACGATTATTGTGGCTGTTTCTGCAGCTATCACTGCAAAACTTCTTATCAGCTCTCCCTCTAATTACTTCTTGGCATTCGGGGCAATGTCTGTCCATAATTCGGTTTTATCCAAATGTAAAAAATATCCATTTTCAAACGCCTCTCACCTTATTCAAAATAAGCCTGCCCGTCTACACGTGGTATAAATATTTCCACCTCTGTACCCATATTTTCAAAACTCCTGACATCAATAGTACCCTTCATTCTGTTCAGGGCATTCTGCGCAATATAAAGTCCTAATCCATGTCCATTGGAACAACTTGAGCCTCTATAGAACATCTCAAAAATCCTGGGCATGGCCCTTTTGGTAATACCCATGCCATTGTCTTTTACAAGCACTAAAACACCGTCTTTTATAGATTGTACAACCACTTCCACTTGTGGGTTTTCAGCATCCTTGCGATGATAATTTACCGCATTTGCCAATACTCTATTTAATGCTATCTGAATAAAATATTCATCGGTACTAGTCGTCAATTCCTCCGGGAGGTTAAGGTTAATAGCCACGCGTGAATCTTTAAAAGCACATACTACTTTATCTACCAAAGCTATCATATCAACAGGTTCGGGTGTAATCTTCCTGTTGGTTACATTCTTCAACTCCACCAGGTCATGGATAGAACTATCCATCTTTAAGGTTTGCTCCTTTATCATGTTGAAATACTGGCGCATGTCAGATAAACTTGCGTATTTCTCCACATTGAGTAATCCCAATATTGTGGAAATTGGTCCGCGGAGATCGTGAGAAAGGCTGTAAACCAAACTTTCCAGTTCTGAGTTTTTACGATGCAGGTCTACTTCAAGGGTTTTGAGTTTGGTTACATTGGTTGCAATTCTCAGCATTATGAGCTCGCCTGTACTATCTTCTACCGGTATCATTACTACCTGATAGTAATTTTTTATCCCCTTTATGATGAGTTCACTGGTATAGGATGGACTAGCTTGTCTGGTATCCGCAACAAGCTCAATCATTGCGAGATTTTTCGCTACACTCTTAGCGTCATTATGTATCTCAGATATATGTTTACCTATAATCTGGTTTAAAGGCAATTCCAGAAAATGAGACACAGTACTATTTACCATAATGTAATGTCCATTCCTGTCGAACAATGAAATAAGATGTGGTGAATTGTCTAATATCCCCCGAATGAGTTGATCCTTGCTACTGATACCGGCCTTGGCCTTTTCAAGCCTCTTGCTTTGGCGGAGCAAATCCATATGCCTTTTAATCAACTTTTCTGAACGGAGTTCGAGTGCCTCCTTAGCCATTAACTGGCTCCTCCTAAGTTCTAACTTATCCATCAGCTCCTTGCCTATTAAGGTGAGTAACTGCCGCTTTTCAAAACTTAACTTTTGGGGTTTCGTGTCAAACACACATAAAGTACCTAGCACATACCCTTCACTACTTATCAGCGGAACACCGGCATAATACTTTAGTACATCGCCATTGTTGTTTAGTAGATTGGCTTTCAGTGTAGGATGCTTGCTCAGGTCCTCCACTTCGTAAACCTCACTTTTAGTAATGGCTATGTCACAAGGTAGTATTCCACGATCCATACATTCGGTATTCAGACCTCGTAAACCTTTAAAAAAAAGATTATCCCCATCAAAAAAAGAGATTGCCGCTACCGAACATTGGGTAACTTTTTGGGCCATTTCAGTCAGAATATCGAAGCTTTCATCGATAGAGTTATCCGAAATGTTGTATTCTTTGAGAGAACGTAACCTTTCGGACTCTGAGCTATTTAGCTTTTGAGCCGCATATTTTAGAGCGTTGTTTTTCATGAAGTAGAGTAGAACAAATATAACTCAAAACCTTATATACTAAGTATTTACACCATCATTGAAGAAATTTCACCTTTGTGAATTAAACATTTACAAATGGTTACAAACGAAACTAAATGACTAGTAAACGACATTCTACCGATTCGTTGTTTTGGGTAACCACATCTTTGCCCTGTATTCTTTATCGAGAATTCGTTGTTAAATCGTAATCTTTTAAATTCAATAGTTATGACTAGTTTAAGAAACCGTGTACAGTTATTTGGTAACCCAGGAATGGATCCGGAAGTAATAAACCTTGAAAATGGCAACAAACTGGCAAAGTTTAGTATGGCCACCAATGATTACTATAAAAACGCCAAGGGCGAAAAGGTTACCGAAACCCAATGGCACAATTTAGTGGCATGGGGCAAAACGGCCGAACTGGTGGAAAAGTTTGTGCGCAAAGGCAAAGAGCTTGGCGTAGAGGGAAAATTGATAAACCGTCAGTATGAATCTAAGACCGGAGAGAAAAAATATATCACTGAGATTGTTATTAATGACATACTACTGGTTGGAGGCAAGAGTTGAGCCGGAATAGCCATATAAAAAAAGAGGGGTTGCGCAAATGCGCAACCCCTCTTTATATAAAGAATAACGTATCGCTTACTGGATTACAATCTTTCTTACAAAACGTGTAGCCACACCTTGTACTTCAGAAAGATAAACACCATTAGGCAATCCTGAAATTTCTACTTGCTGATCGATAGAAACGTTATTGCTTTCAAGAGCAACACGCAATACTTCTTTACCAGTAATGCTGTAAAGAACCAACTCAGGAGTTGAAACTATAGTTTGGTTGTCCATTCTTACATAGTAAATACCATTTGAGTAATAAGAATAGTCAAAAGCCTCGGTAAGTCTAAGTTCAGAAATACCAACCGTACCAGCATCATACGTAAGTGTTACACACTCCTCATTATTTGCTGTGTTAGATTCTACAACACCGGTCCAACCTGCACCCCAAATTTCTCCAACACCACAAAAGGTCCATGAGCCTGAGCTACCCCCACTGATGTTCATCTGTCTGGTTACATTTTTAGAAGCCGTTGGCAAAAGTGGTCCTGGCTCGTAGTAAGCAACTACTCCACCATTACTTGTTCCAATAAGGCTACCATTGATAGTTGGATAGAAAATAATTGAATCATTAGCATCAATATCAACATTACCGGTATTTTTAATGGTAAGATCAAGATTGAATGCAGTTCCAGCGGTAATAGTTCCACTGGCTGATGGAGATGTCATTTTTACCTCAATATCATTTTGAGCAACAACGGACAAAGACCCACCTAAAAGTAAAGCTAGTAGTGCTTTTTTCATATTTATTGTTTTTTTAATGAGGCGCAAATCTAGCCTAACCTGATAAAACATCCCTCTATAAAATAGTATTCGTGAGAAAAATCTCAGTTAATTTTCTATTCACTCGGGTCGCTTTTCTTCCTCAGCCTAATATTAACAACCTCTATGGCTAATGAAAAAGCCACGGCAAAATAAATGTAGCCTTTAGAAATGTGCTGGTGTAGTCCATCAGCAATAAGCACAAAGCCTATTAATATAAGAAAGGCCAGAGCCAAAATTTGAAGTGTTGGGTACCTCTCAATAAATGCGGCAATCTTACCGGCAAAAATCAACATCACAATTAGTGAAATAATTACGGCAAGTATCATAATGAGCAATTGATCCGTCATTCCAATGGCCGTTAAAATAGAGTCGAAGGAAAACACAATGTCCAAAAGCCCGATTTGAATAATGATGGATACAAAACCTTTTTGAGCCTGCTTTTTCACTTCTGCCTTATCATCATCCCTTCCATCGCCATCTATTTTGTGATGTATCTCACTGGTGCTTTTCCCGATAAGGAACAACCCCCCAATTAGGAGAATGATGTCTCTGCCGGTAACGTCAAAATCACCAAGGGTAAACAAAACCTCTGTAAACCCTATTATCCAGGTAATACCGAGCAGCATCACTACTCTAAAGATCAGTGCCAGCGAAATTCCGGCAATACGCGCACGCCTGCGCCTTTCCTCCGGCAGCTTGTTGGTGAGCAGCGATATAAATATGATGTTATCAATACCCAATACAATTTCCAACAAAGACAAGGTGAGTAAGGCTATCCAGGCTTCAGAGGTTAGGAATATTTCCATTTTTAGATTTGTATTAAAAAAGCATCACCAGCAAAAGAGCCAATGATGCTTTAAAAAAATATATGCGATTATTTAAGAGTCGGCCTCAATTTTTGTTGCAAACAAAGGATACTTCTGCATCATCTCATTTACATCCTCCTTTACACTTTGGATGTTGGCTTCATCTTCATGATTAGAAATCACTCTATCCAATAGATCAGCAATCTTATCCATATCATCCTCCAAAAGGCCACGAGTTGTGATGGCTGCAGTACCTAAGCGTATTCCACTGGTTACAAATGGAGATTTATCATCAAAGGGCACCATGTTCTTATTAACTGTAATATCAGCCTTTACCAGTGTATTTTCGGCAAGCTTACCGCTGATGTTTTTATTCCTAAGATCAATAAGCATAGAGTGGTTATCTGTTCCACCACTAATAATGTGATAATCCTTGGCAACAAGTGCCTGGGCCAGTCTTTTGGCATTCTTCTGCACTTGCAGGGTGTACTCAAAAAACTCATCCGTAAGTGCCTCACCAAAGGCCACGGCCTTAGCAGCAATAACGTGCTCTAAGGGCCCACCCTGGGTCCCTGGAAAAACAGCGGAGTCAAGCAAGGAGCTCATCATTCGCACCACACCCTTTGGGGTTTTTATACCCCATGGGTTTTCAAAATCCTTACCCATCATTATCATTCCACCACGTGGCCCACGAAGGGTTTTATGAGTGGTAGTGGTTACTATATGGCAATGAGGAATGGGGTCATTCAACAAGCCCTTGGCAATAAGGCCTGCCGGGTGAGAAATATCGGCAAGTAGCAGTGCTCCAACTTTATCGGCTATAGCACGGAAACGTTCAAAATCAAGTTCGCGGGAGTAGGCTGAGTAGCCACAAATCAACAATTTAGGCTTTTCGGAAAGTACATTGGCCTCCAGTTTATCATAATCAATAAGGCCGGTTTCTTTTTCCACACCATAAAATGCAGTTTTATAAAGCTTGCCACTAAAGCTTACCGGTGAGCCATGGGTAAGGTGTCCGCCATGCGAAAGATCAAAGCCCATAATTTTATCTCCCGGATTAAGGCAGGCAAGATAAACAGCGGCATTGGCCTGAGATCCTGAATGGGGCTGTACGTTGGCATATTCCGCTCCAAATAGCGCCTTGGCTCTGTCAATGGCGAGAGTTTCCACCTCATCCACAACTTCGCAGCCCCCATAGTAGCGCTTTCCAGGAAAGCCTTCGGCATACTTATTTGTTAGTACGGAACCCATGGCCTCCAATACCTGCTCACTCACAAAATTTTCAGAAGCTATTAGTTCAATGCCTTCCGTTTGGCGAGCACGTTCATCGGCTATCAGGTCAAAAATCTGTTGATCTCTTTGCATTTTCTTAACTATTTATGATCGGGTGTGTTAATTTTCTAATATTTGTCCAAAAATAAAGAGAATATGCTCACAGCAAATGATCCGACTCGTAAGACTTGGTTAGATGTACCAAAAGACAGCGACTTTCCCATTCAAAATATTCCATTTGGGGTTTTTATTCCAGAAGATGATTTCACCACAATAGGCACTCGCATTGGTGATACGGCTATTGACCTGGCCGCATTTCATCAGTTAGGTTACTTTAAGGATATTGAGGAACTTCCCGATGATATCTTTCTTCAGGATACCTTAAATGATTTTATAACACTGGGGCGCCCTATGTGGAGACGCGTTAGAAATCGCATAGCAGAAGTATTTGACGCTACTAACGATGAACTTAAAAATAATGAGGAGCATCGCGCTCAAATATTGTTTCCGGTAGATTCGGTACAAATGCTATTGCCTGTATTTACTCAGGATTATACCGATTTTTATTCTAGCATGGAACATGCAGAAAACGTTGGAATAATGTTTAGAGGAAAGGAAAATGCGTTGATGCCTAACTGGAAATATCTTCCTGTAGGTTATCATGGCCGTTCTTCAAGTATTATAGTTTCCGGTGAAGATATACATCGCCCCTTGGGCCAGATGAAACCAGCAGATGCTGATGCTCCTGTTTTTGGTCCTTCCAAACTTTTGGACTTTGAATTGGAAATGGGTTTCATCACTTCAGATGGAAAACATCTTGGAGAGCGCATCACCGTTGATGAAGCCGAAGATTACATTTTTGGAATGGTGCTGTTTAACGACTGGAGTGCCCGCGACATACAGGCCTGGGAATATGTGCCCTTAGGGCCGTTTTTAGGAAAGAACTTCGCTTCTTCCATGTCTCCCTGGGTAGTTACCCTTGACGCTATGGAACCTTACAGAACGAACAGTCCTGTGCAGGATCCTGAACCTATGGATTACCTTAAAACCACAGGAGAAAGAACATTTGACATAAATATTCAGGCAATTATTCAACCTGAAGGTGGTGAGGAAAATGTAGTTTCTGAATCTAACTTCAAATATCTTTACTGGAACATTTCGCAGCAACTTGCCCACCATACCGTAAATGGCTGTAATATCAATGCCGGTGATTTAATGGCGAGTGGAACCATTAGCGGGCCAAATGAAAAGAACTATGGCTCAATGCTGGAGCTCACCTGGCGCGGATCTAAACCCATCACTTTAAAGGATGGCAGCGAGCGTAAGTTTCTCAATGATGGAGATACCGTAATTATGCGAGGCTATTGTGAAAAAGATGGATCCCGAATTGGATTTGGTGAAGTAAGGGCTAAAGTACTGCCTGTACTTAGCTAAACCCACTGTATTTTATACTATATCAAAAAGCCCGAAACCAAATGGTTTCGGGCTTTTTATTTTTACTTCATATCCCAAATCAGGAAAAAGTGTTTTACCGGACTAACGTGTACTTTCTTCAAGTATCGTCTTTACCTGATCTTTGATTATCGGCTTTATGAGATAATCAGAAACTTCTGTGATAGCCTTGGCACGATCAAGATCCGAAGGATCAATGGAAGAGCTGACCATGTAGATAACAATCTCTTTACCAATATCCGGCTTCAGCCTTACAAATTCCTCTAAAAATTCCCACCCATCCATTATGGGCATATTTATATCTAGAAAAATCACATCAGGAAGGCTGCTTAAGTCACTAAGGTTAGCCTCAATATAATCCATGGCCATTTCACCATCCGAAAACAAAAGAATGTCCTTTGCAAGATTGGTGTCCTTTAGCTGGGTTAAAAAAGTATATTGATAGATATCATCATCGTCAACCAGGCATAGGATTTTCTCGCTTTTCATACCGCTTTATTAAAATTAACTGTAAACTCTGTTCCCTTATTTACTTCACTTGTGGCTGTAATTTCGCCACCCATGGTTTCAACCTGGGTTTTTGTCAAATATAAGCCAACTCCCTTGGCCTCGCTATGTCTGTGGAAAGTTTTATGAAGACCAAATAATTTTGCTCCATGTCTTTTTAGGTTTATTCCCAAGCCATTATCCTTTACAGAAAGTACCGTGCTGCCATTTTCAACTTTGGTGGTTACAAGGATTTCAGGCAAGCGGTCGGGAGAACGGTATTTCAACGTATTAGAAAGAAGGTTTAGAAAAATACTCTCCAGATAGCCCTTGTTATAATGCACCTTTTCGGCTTGTGAAAAATCGGCTTTAATACTGGCTTCAGAATTTATTATATCCCCTTCCAACATCGATACTGTTTTATTAAACACAGACTCAAAACTTACCCATTCTCTTTCCTTATTAACATCTTCCTGAATTTGCAAAGCCTGCATCAGGTCGTTGAGAGTATCCGAAAGGTGATGGATAACACCTTCAAATTTACCAAAAAGAACTTCCTTCTCTACAGAATCATAAGCGCTATCCTTATACATATTAAGGAGCATCAGCAAATTACTAACCGGTGAGCGCAAATTATGTGAAGTGATGTGGGCGAAATTAGCCAGCTGTGTATTTTGCCCGCTCAGTCTTCCGGTAAGCGCTTCCAGCTCGAACTTGGCCTGATTTATCTTCTTTTCTTTTTCCTTTATCTCGCTAATATCGGTGGCTATACCAAGGAAACCAGTTAATTCACCTTCGGTACCCCATATAGCCGTTACTGATAACTGAATAGGAAATGAGGTGCCATCCTTTCTGATGTAGGTCCATTGTCGATTTTCAAATCTGCCCTGTCTGGCGTATTCTACAAATACATCAAATCCTCTAATCTCTCTCCCAAATTTTTCAGTCAATTCATCACCACGGGCCTCAACTTCTTCCCTTAAGTGCAACACGCCAGCAGAGCTCTTATTCACCAGCTCTTCCTGCTTGTATCCCAGTAAGGTTTCAGCTCCCTTATTAAAATGAGTAATAACGCCCTCCAGATCTGTACTGATTATGGATACATGTGTACTAGAATCTAAAATAGCCTTCAGTTCCCTGTTTACTGATTGTAATTCCTGCTGTGTCCTCCTTTTCGCATCTATATCCTGAAAAACACCATAAAGCCGTTCGCATTTACCATTGTCAAGTTCAGCCTGACCAATTACCCTAACCCATTTGGGTTCACCCTGAGCCGTTACAATTTGTAACTCTACATCATAGGTTTTACCATCCTCAATACTTTTGTTCACCAATCTTGTGATGGTGTCTCTACTTTCTCCCTCTCTATAAAAGTTAATTCCAGTTGTTAAGTCTGGAATGTAATCCATATCCACCCCATGAATTTCCCTGGTAACCGGGCTCCAGGTAACTTCCTGATTGATCAAGTTAACCTCCCAGGTACCTATTCTTGCTGCTTCACTTGTGGTAGCCAAAATTTGTTCTGTACGTCTTTGCGCTATTTCCCTTTCCTTGTAATGAGTGATATCCTCTGTATACATTAACAGTCCACCTATCTCATCTTCAGACAGGTACCATGGCCTCACTTCCCATTTTAAATATTGTACAGTACCATTCTCTCTTTCAAACTTTCCTTCGTCACATTTATCTATGCTTCCGGCCAGGCACTCCTGATGCGTTTTTTTCCAATCCTCACCTATTTCAGGAAATACTTCATAGTGCGACTTTCCAATAATATCCCTTCCCTCCAGGCCATAGTCATCTATCCACTTTTTTGAAGCAGCCATATAGCGCATATCCTTATCAAACATGGCCAAAGCATTGGGTGCCTGGGCTACAAATATTTTATTACGCTCATTACTTTTAGTTAACTCCAGTTCGGCCAACTTTTCATCAGTAACATCCCAAACAGTTCCAATAAACTGTATTGAACTATTGCCTGTACCTCTCCTTACTGCTGCTCTACTCCTCAGGTACCTCAATCCTGTATCGGGATGGCTTACCCTATAGTTGATATCCAACTTATCATTTTCCGAAATAGCGCCATTAATTATAGACGATACTTCCTCCCTATCCTCGCTACATACAGATTGCAAAAAATCATGAATCGACATTTCACTATCTGCCTCCTCAAAACCATGTAATACCTTTGTAGTATCATCCAGCTTCAAGATATTTTCATCACCCTTATACTCCCATATACCAATGCGGGTAGCCGAAGTAGCCTGTTTTAAGCGGTTGCTCACCTCCTCCAGGGCTGTTGTTCTGCTCTTAACCTTAAGCTCCAGTTTTCTATTAAGGGCATGAATACTTTCCTCTGCCTTTTGCCTTTGCTTATCAATCATGTTAAGGCTTTTGGCCGTCATCCAAATCAAAAACAATCCGATAAATAAAAATGTAATCACAAAAATGGCAACGCCAAATTGGGCACCAAACCAATCTAATCTCAATGACCATATACCGACATAGCCCATGAAAACAAGGCTTACCGCCAGATAGGGAAATAACCTGCGAGCCATCACATTACCCACCCTTTTTCCCAGGAAAAGGCCTCCTAAACCCATATTGTAATTATAAAAGGAAGCTATAGCACTCAACAGAAAAAAGGCCACTGCCGTATGAAGAGCCATGGAGACAATGAAGGAAAGTTTATGAAGACTGGGGATATCATAGGCATATCCTAAAATAGCCACAAGCGTAATAGCCGTAATCAAATGAAAAAAGAACTGTCCGATAAACTGAAAAACATACTGCCTGGCTCTAATAAGGATAAATGAAATTCCTATCAGGCTAAAGCATAAAGCTGTGCTGAATGACATCCTTCCGGGATATGGCCCATGGTCTATTCTGGCTCCATAGTCTTCAACAAAAAATTCATCAATACCATAATCATTGCCTGTTATGTACTGCATCATAACTGCCAGGCCCAAGCCAAAAGTCAATAATGACAGAATTTTTTGGGGAATGCCCCAAACCTTTTGGTTTTCTGCCTGAAGTGTGGCAAAGGCACCTCCCGCCAAAAGAAAGGCTAAGGCCGTATTCCATTTCATGCTTTCGAAGCCTGGCAATATTCTGATGAGTGCATCGACTCGGGTGAGCCAACCAATCATTACCGCCAGAGCCACTAGCATCACAAAAAATGATACCGCCAAAGACGTTTTTTTCTTTAATGTCATTATACTGTAATTGGAGTGATAAATAAAGTGTTCAAAAAAATTAAAAATAATCCTTAATCCCATGCATAACACCTTACATAATTAAGAAGTTTAAAATCAGTATCATAGATAGGCAAATCTATAGTTTCGTTTTACTGCAGTTGATTAACAATCAAGCAATAGCCTTAGAATAACTATTCAAAATATTGGTATTCAACAACTTTAAAAAATGAAGTGTTCCCCTACATCTAAAATTTAACCCTTTGTTTATTACAACAAAATGCCTCTTATAAACAGCTTAATGCAAGTTGTAATAAGAGGCATCAATGTTATGGGTAATAAGACTCTTCAGCCTACCTTCTTCTTTTGTTGTTTCCACCGGAAGTTCTTGGCCTTGCTTTTCCCGATCTATTGTTTCTCAAATCGGGCTTTGCACCTTCGGGTTTTTCGCTAGGCTCAAATCCTTCAATAACCTCGTTGGGCAATCGCTGTCCCAATAGTCGTTCAATACCTCTAACATATGCCACCTCATCTTCGGACACAAGAGATATGGCCTCACCACTGGCTCCTGCCCTGCCTGTACGGCCGATACGGTGTACGTAATCTTCCGGTACATTGGGCAGTTCAAAGTTAATAACGTGTGGTAGCAAAGGGATATCAAGGCCACGGGCGGCAATATCGGTTGCCACCAAAACCCTTATGGTTCCCTTCTTAAAACCATCCAATGTTTTAGTACGGTGATTTTGACTTTTATTACCATGAATTGCAGCCGAGGAAATACCATTTTTTTCGAGCTTTTCGCTAAGGCGGTTGGCTCCGTGTTTGGTTCTGGTAAATATTAATACCTGCTGCCAGTTACCTTCGGAAATAAGCTTTACCGTAAGGGCTGGTTTACGCGCTTTATCCACGTGATACACTAGCTGATCCACCTTTTCGGCTGTGGTGTTTTCCGGAGTAGCTTCCACTGTTGCCGGATTGTTGAGAAAACTCCCCGCCAGTTTTTTAATATCCTTAGAGAAAGTGGCCGAAAACAAAAGATTTTGGCGCTTGGCAGGTATCAGGCTGATAATTTTCCTGATATCACGTAAAAAGCCCATGTCCAACATGCGATCAGCCTCATCCAAAACCAGTATTTCAATATTGGATAATGAAAGTAATCGCTGATTGTGTAAATCCAAAAGACGTCCGGGCGTTGCTACAAGTATATCAACTCCGTTTCTAAGCGCATTTACCTGAGGGTTTTGATTTACTCCTCCAAAAATCACCAATGACTTGATATCCATAAAAACACTGTAAGTTTTTACATCTTCAAGCACCTGAGCGGCAAGTTCGCGGGTTGGAGTTAATATGAGGGCCCTGATAGGACGGTTGCGCAATTGCTTACCCTGATTCAAAATCTGAAGCATGGGCAGGGTAAATCCCGCTGTTTTACCAGTGCCCGTTTGAGCAGAAGCTAAAATATCCCTTCTTTCTAAAATGTATGGAATCGCCTTTTCCTGAATAGGGGTTGGCGTATCGTATCCTTTTTTGCTAATAGCTTTTAGCAGGGCATCAGAAAGCCCTAAATCGTTAAATGACATATAAATTGTTTAAGAAACCGCGACTTAGAAATGTCGCACACCGGGGCATGAATTTGTACGCGGCTCCACCTGAAATTGAAAATTAATGTTACAGATGAAATGACAATTTTTTTGAAAACGTCATTTCTGGGTGTGGCTGCAAAGGTAGGTCTAATTGAAATAGCAGCAATCCACCCTCTGCTTTTAATCAATACTGCCCCACTTTTGGCAGGGCAGTATTTAAAACAAAGCTCTGTTAATGGCTGTGTTCTGTAGAATCACCATCATGATCGTGGTCTGTGTGCTCATGATCGTGATCATCGGATTCAGCATCATGCTCATGATGCTCGTGTGTTGTATCGCCTTCTCCACCCGAAGAAGCCGGTGGATTACAGGAAGTAATTCCGGCAACAAAAAGTAATGAAGCGGCAAATAAAAAGACTTTTTTCATTGTGTAATTTTAAGACATTTATCAGTTAGGGTATTACAAAAGCCTAAAATAATAAAAGCGGTTTAAGTATATCCATTAGCTGTTGGCACATAGCAAGGAAATTAGTTTTCATAGACCTCTGCTGGTGAAAACTTTGAATATCCTCTACTTATGATATTGCGGCCTTATTGTTATGAATTCCGAAATCACTGCCCTTTGCCCCGAAATTATTAAACAGGCCTCAGAAAGGCTTTCAACTGCTAATAAAAATCAAAGGGGTGATAAATAAAAAGTAAAATATGTGCATAGGCGTAATACAATATGTAATTTCGGATACGCTTATACTTGCAGTGCCTAAATTACCACTCTACCTTTAGTATTGATTACACCCTATGAGTACAGAAACACAGGAACAACTCGAAAACAAAGAGATTACCAGCAGATACCGTACGCTTTTGAGGAGTTTGCCCGAAAGCACCGATGCTGATGACAGAAAACTGATCCGCAAGGCATTTAACCTTGCCAAGGACGCTCACTCCGAAGTAAGACGCAAATCCGGTGAGCCCTACATTTTTCATCCTATAGAAGTGGCAACCATAGTAGCAAAGGAGATTGGCCTGGGTCCTGTTTCGGTAGCATCTGCACTTATACACGATGTAGTTGAAGACAGCGATTATACCCTGGAGGATATAGAGCGACTTTTTGGTGAAGAAATCGCCCGTATCATTGATGGCCTCACAAAGATATCCGGTGTTTTTGATCAAAACATATCTATGCAGGCCGAAAACTTCCGTAAAATGTTGCTCACCATTTCTGACGATATCAGGGTGATCATCATTAAGCTGGCAGACAGGCTCCACAACATGCGAACCATGGAATCCATGCCGCAGCATAAACAACTGAAAATTGCCTCCGAAACACTCTACCTATATGCCCCTCTTGCGCACCGCATAGGTTTGTACAACATCAAAACCGAGCTTGAGGATTTATCCTTAAAATATACAGAGCCCGAAGTTTATAGAGACATTGCCCTGAAACTAAAAACCAGCAAGGCAGGGGAAATTAAATATCTGAAAAAATTCTCGGCCAAAATAAAGGAAGAGCTGAAGAAAGAGGGCTTTAAATTTACCATTAAGGAAAGAACCAAATCCATATTCAGCATTCGTAAAAAAATGGTAAATCAGGGAATTGGGTTTGATGAGATCTATGACAAATTCGCCATCCGAATAATTCTGGATTCTAAACCGGAACGTGAAAAAGCCGATGCATGGAGAGTTTACTCTATTGTAACAGACTTTTACAGACCTAGTCCTGACAGACTTAGGGATTGGATTTCATCACCCAGAGCCAATGGGTACGAATCACTGCATACTACCGTAATGGGCTCGGATGGCCACTGGGTAGAAGTGCAAATACGCAGTGAACGCATGGATGAAATTGCTGAGAAAGGCTATGCCGCCCACTGGAAATACAAAGAAGACGCAAGTGGAACAAACAAGCTCGATTTGTGGATTGCCAAAATCCGCGATATGCTGGAGAACAACGAAGGTTCTGCCCTGGAGTTTGTTGACGACTTTAAACTCAACCTCTTTGGAGAGGAGATTTACCTCTTTACTCCAAAAGGAGATTTAAAAATTTTACCTGCAGGTGCCACTCCTCTTGATTTTGCTTTCGACATTCATACCGATGTAGGGCTTAAAACCCTTGGTGCCAAGGTAAATGGACGTTTGGTTCCGCTTAATTACAAACTCCGCAGTGGAGATCAAATTGAGATAATTACTTCCTTAAAGCAAAAACCAAAGGAAGACTGGCTAAACTATGTGGTTACGGCCAAGGCCAAGTCTAATATCAAATCAGAACTAAAATCAGAGCAAAAGGAAATTGCTGAAGAAGGTAAGGTGGTCCTCAAGCGTAAGCTCAATTACATAAAGCTGAAAGTGTCTGATAGCCTTATAAACCAAATGGTTAAGTACTTTGGCTTGAAAAATTCCAGCGAACTTTACTATAAGGTTGGAATGAAGATTATTGACAATAACCAGCTGAAGGAATTTATGCGTGACCAACAGCAGGGCTTCTATTCCAAGCTGAAAAATCGCATTTTAGGAACGAATAAAAAGGAGGTTAAAAAACCCGAAATAGCCGAAAACACAGGAAAAAAAATACTTGTGTTTGGCAATGAGGAAACCGAATTGGAATACAAACTGGCCAAGTGCTGCAACCCTATTCCCGGGGATGATGTATTTGGATATATTACCTCCAACGAAGGAACCAAGGTACACCGAAACAACTGCCCCAATGCCATTTACCTTCAGTCTAACCATGCCGGCCGACTCATAAAGGCCAAATGGGTGAGCACCGAGCAATCTACCTTTACCACGGTACTTATCATTAAGGGTATTGATACTGTTGGTTTGGTAAATAAGGTTACCCAGATAATCTCCAATGACCTGCATGTAAACATCAGAAGCATCAACATTTCAGGTGATGAAGGAATATTTGAAGGGCAAATAACTGTTGTGGTTACCGATCAAACCCACCTCAACAAGGTTATTGATAAGCTAAAACAAGTGGAGGGTGTAACCTCTGTAGAAAGGCGTTATGCAGGTTAAATATTTGTAACTTCGCCACCTTTGAAAATGGGATGATAGGAGACAAGGATTTTGACATTGTAAAGAAGACGTTCACCGAATATCTTGAGGCGAATAAGCAACGGAAAACTCCGGAGCGTTACGCTATTCTTGAGGAGATCTATAAACACGATGAACACTTTGACATTGAGTCACTTTACATCTTGATGAAAAACAAGAATTACCGTGTAAGCCGTGCTACACTCTACAATACCATAGAGCTACTCTTGGATTGCAAGTTGGTACGTAAACACCAGTTTGGTCAAAATCAGAGTTACTACGAAAAGTCTTATTACAACAAACAACACGATCATATCATACTTACCGATACCGGTGAGGTATTGGAATTTTGCGATCCGCGCATACAGCAGATTAAAAATACTGTGGCGGAGGTTTTTGGGATTGATATTACCACCCATTCTCTTTACCTATATGGTACGCGCAACAAAGAATTACAAAAGAAATCATAGGATTTATCAGAATCAAAATTTAAATAAAAACGGCTATTCAGATGGCAGTAGATGTATTATTGGGTTTACAGTGGGGCGATGAAGGAAAAGGTAAGATTGTAGATGTTCTTACCAGAAACTATGACATTATCGCCCGTTTTCAGGGAGGACCCAATGCTGGGCACACATTAGAGTTTGAAGGACATAAGCATGTTCTTCACACCATTCCTTCAGGCGTTTTTCATGCCGATAGTTCCAATATTATCGGAAACGGTGTGGTTATCGATCCCGTGATCTTCCGCAAGGAAATTGAAAATTTACTGCCTCACGGGGTAAAGGTCAATGAGGTACTTATGATTTCCCGTAAGGCTCATTTGATTTTACCATCTCACCGCCTTCTCGATGCCGCATCTGAAGCTGCAAAGGGTAAAAATAAAATCGGATCCACCCTTAAGGGGATTGGCCCAACCTATATGGACAAAACCGGCAGAAACGGTTTACGTGTAGGTGATATTGAGCAGGATGACTTTAAGGAGCGCTACGACCATTTGGTGAGCAAACACAAGCAAATTTTAAGTCAGTATACTGATTTTGAGTACAATCTTGACGAACTGGAAGGCCCGTGGTTTGAAGCCATTGAATTCCTAAAAGGGATGAACCTTATAGACTCTGAACACTACATTCATCAGGCATTGCGAAATGGAAAATCCATACTTGCCGAAGGTGCACAGGGTTCGTTACTCGATATCGACTTTGGAAGTTATCCATTTGTAACATCTTCTACCACTACCTGCGCAGGAAGCTGCACAGGACTGGGAATTGCTCCCAATAAAATTCGCAATGTGTACGGAATTTTCAAGGCCTATTGTACCCGTGTGGGTAGCGGCCCCTTCCCTACTGAATTGTTTGACGAAACTGGCGATGAACTCCGCAAAAACGGACATGAATTTGGTGCTACCACAGGTCGACCGCGCAGATGTGGCTGGTTGGATTTACCGGCTTTGAAATATGCCATTGACATCAACGGAGTAACCAATCTCATTATGATGAAAAGTGATGTACTAAGCGGAATGGACACCATTAAGGTTTGTACCGCTTATCGCTACAAAGGCACAGAAATTGATTACCTGCCGTACCGCACTGATGAAGACCTCGTTGAACCCATTTACAAAGAACTTCCGGGCTGGGCTGAAGACATCACCAAGCTCGAAAATTTTGAAGATGCTCCCAAAAATCTTAAAGACTACGTTTCGTATTTGGAGAAGGAATTGGAAGTGCCTATCACTATTGTATCTGTGGGGCCCGATCGTAAACAAACCATTAATCTTGGGGATACTACCACGGCTTAAGCATTCTATACTTTTCATCTTTCTTCTTGCCCTAACGGGCCTGGCGGCTCAACCCGGGAAATCCACGGCAACCGTTGAAAAAGGAAAACAGATTACCATAAAAAATGGTGATAAAGCCCATGCTTCGAGGAGCTCAGGCAAAACACGCATTATTGGTAATGTGATTTTTGAGCATGAAGGAGCCCTAATGTATTGTGATAGTGCCTGGCTGTTTTCCACAGAAAACCGTCTTCAGGCTTTTCAAAATGTAAGGATCAATCAGGGGGATACTATTTTCCTCTGGGGAGATTACCTTGAATACTCCGGAAATACAAAGCTGGCAAAGGTTACCGGAAAAGTGGTTCGGCTGAAGGATACCAAGATGGAACTGCTAACAGACCGGGTGGATTATGACCGAAATACCAATTTGGCCTATTATTTTACCGGAGGGGTAATTACCAATGACGAGAATAAGCTTACCAGCCAAAAAGGTTTCTACAACTCAAAATCAAAGGAATTTAACTTTAAGGATAGTGTTGTACTCGTAAATCCTAAGTACACTATAGAGTCCGATACACTTATCTACAACAGCCTTTCCAGAATATCCTACTTTAAAGGAAAAACAACCATTACCAGTGATAGCAGCTTTATTTACTGTGAAAATGGACGTTACAATACAGTTACCGACATAGCTCAGTTTCAGAAAAACGCCTATCTCTACAATGAAAACAAATACCTTACGGGAGATAGCCTCTACTACGAAAAGCATACTGAATTTGGCGAGGCCTTTGGCAACGTAACGGTACATGATACTGTAGATGACTATGTAATTACTGGTGGCTACGGACAGTTTACAGGAGCAAAGGATAGCACCTTTGTAACTTTAGACCCCATATACAGTGTAAAGCAAGAGCAGGATACTTTACATATCCATGGCGACACACTGTTCTCCACCAAGGTTAAAGATACCCTTATGGGAGAATATCGTTTGGTAAAGGTTTTTCATAAAGTGAAGTTTTATAAAAAGGATTTACAGGGAAAATGTGACTCTTTGATTTATGCCGAAAAGGATTCGATTATACGAATGTATCGCGATCCTATTGTGTGGAATGATAGCAGCCAGGTTACCGGTGATACCATTTTTATGACCATACGATCCGAAAAACTGGATAGCTTAAAGGTTTTTTCCAATGCATTTATTCTTGGCAAGGTTGATGCTTCAAAATCAAACCAGATAAAGGGCCGCAATATGTATGGAAAATTTACAGACAATAAGTTGAGTCGCGTTTTTGTAAGTGGAAATGGCCAAACGATTTATTTTCCGAAAGACGATCAAAAGAAATTTATAGGAATGAACCGAGCCGTATGCAGCAACATACTTATGAAACTCAAAGACAGCCAGGTGAAATCCATTACCTTCCTCACAAAACCTGAGGCCAAGCTCTATCCCATTAGTGAATCCGGAGGTGAAAACGGACGGTTGGAAGGCCTTTCCCCTCGGTTTTCTGAAAGGCCCAAATCCAAAGCAGAAATATTGATATGGTAAACTGGTTTACATACCTGCTATTATCTCTTCTTCCGCTTGGCCAAGATTACTATTCCTATACTCCTGACGATTTTTTTGAACTGGAGGCCGTAAACAAAACCATAGATGTAGCTCATCTGGATACCGATTTACTGGAGGCCGCAGTATTTCATGCCAGCAATGAGGTTCGCTCCCAAAAGCGAAAATCTGTATTCACCTATAACGAAGTATTGCACAACGCTGCCCGATATCACGCTGTATATCTGGCGAAAGCCAAAAAAATAGATCACAGAAACACCAGGGAAAAAAGATTTGAAACGCCTTACAAAAGAATACTGGCCTTTGGAGGCAATGACTTTGTGGGAGTATCAGAGAACCTGGCGCTCATTTCGCCTGTTATACTGGCTAAGGACAATCTCTATTATATGAAAGATGGACAGCCCGTGGATAAAGCCGGTAACAAACTACCTCTAAAAACTTATAATGAATTTGCCCATCAGGTGGTTGAGGGCTGGATGAACAGCAAAGGGCATCGCAGGAACCTTATGAGTGAAAGCACCATGCTGGGCTGTGCCATTTCTGGCGTAAGCTTCAACAGGGATAATGTTCCTCAGGTAACTTTTGTACAGAACTTTGGATACAAATAGATTATGAAAAATTTCTTTTACACCATACTTCTTTCGGCTCTTAGCAGCCTATCTCTATACGCACAACTGCGATTTTATGATGTGAAAAGTTTCACACAATACCAGCAAGTACTGGAGCAGGCCATGAATGAAGAGAAGATTCTCTTTTTGGTGGTGTATGAAAATGGAGATGACTTTTACCGCATGCAAAAGGATGACGTTTTTTCAGACCCTACGCTCGTAGGTGCCTATGGTGCCACTATCCCCATGGCTGTAGATATTTACAGCGATATGGGTTCTCGTCTTGCCGGAGCCTTTGGAATTGAAAAATTACCTTCATTTCTGTACATCACTCATGAGGAGGCACTCGTATTAGTAAAGGAAGGTTACCTCAATGTGGGTGAACTAAACATTGCCTTGCGCGAAGCCCAAAAGGCCGAACAGCTCTACGCCACTTTACAGAAAAAATACGCAGCCAAAACACTTACCTCTGCCGAGTGGCTACAGCTGATTCAACTACAATCCCTCAATGCTGGTTTTAATGAAACCAAAACACTCGCCATTGGCTTCCTCAACGGGCTAAACGATGCACAACTGCTTTCGCAGGAGATTGCCCCAACCATGGCTACCTATGGTATTGATCTCGAATTTAAATATCCCAAGTTTATAGTTGAAAATCGTAAAGCTTTAGCTGATAAGATTGATTACAAAACCTTTTATGAAAGTGCCTACTCCTATAATTTTGACCGAGCCGTGGCCAGTGAAGACACTATAATGCTCGAAAACATCGTAAAGGTATTAACGCCAAACTCTCCTGATGTTAATGCCAGTAAGGAAGAACTGGCCTTTGAAACGCGCAAGGTATTCGCATCTGAGGCTCAGATGTTTACCGTTTGGAAACGGGCAGCCCTTGAAAGAATCAAAAGTGTGATGGATGATAGCACCAAGGCTGAATTTCTTTTTGAAGAAGCCTTTGAGATTGCAGATAACTTTAATTCCAAAGAATCAAACCGGGCGGCACGACAACTGGCCGAAGCCGCAGGAAAAATCAAAAAAGACTTTAGCTATAAAGCTCTCGAAGCCTATATGGCCTATCTCAACGAAGATTATGAAGGTGCAGACGCATTGGTAAAAGAAGCCCAGCAACTGGCCTCCAACGCCAGCGAAAAGCAAAAGGCATCCAACCTGCAAGCCATGATTGTAAAGGAACTAAACAAGGCCTCCAAAAAATTACTTGAGGAAGGTAAAGGGGAATAATACTTCACCCATTACAGCTGCCGGGAGATTTATCGATACTCAGGATTCGGATGATCAAAATTCTCTCCATCCTGCCATTTATCCCTTTCATTACCTGGTGTAGGAAACCCACCCTGATTTTTTAGCATCAGGGCCATGTGCATCAAATTCCAGCTCATAAAAGTGGTGTTCCGCTGTGTAAATTCGTTTTTAGTGCCTCCTGAATTTTCATCCAGATAGGATGGCCCTGGACCGGCCTCTCCTATCC
The DNA here is from genome assembly GCA_048267305.1 of Owenweeksia sp. Taxonomy (GTDB): domain Bacteria; phylum Bacteroidota; class Bacteroidia; order Flavobacteriales; family Schleiferiaceae; genus Owenweeksia. The sequence goes on from JBLWXT010000018.1 coordinate 53,995, forward strand.
AACCCGCATCAGCCTGTGGCGGAATACAATAACCCAAATGTTGCATGGCAAATAAAATTCCACTAGCGCAATGTTTTATTCCGTCTTCATTTCCCGTTACTATACAACCTCCTGCCTTTCCATAAAAAACAGACTGCCCCTTTTCGTTCCATTGGCCCGATTGGGCATACAGCCTTTCTATAACCTGGGTACAAACTGAAGATCTTTCGCCTAACCAAATAGGCGTGCCGAGCACCAATATATCCGCATCCTTTACCTTTTCCCACAGTTCTGGCCATTCATCCTTATCCCAGCCTTTCTCAGTCATATCCGGATAAACCCCAAATGCTATATTGTGATTTACAGCCCGTATATACTCCACCGTCACACCCTGCTTTCGCATGATATCCATAGAAACCTTCATAAGGCCATTCGTATGACTGGTTTCGGGACTACGCTTTAGCGTGCAATTGATAAACAGTGCTTTTAAGTTTGAGAAGTCTGGGGAGGTTTTCATATCTGCCATTATCTGGTTTTTTAATAATATCTGTCAATCTAAATCCTGTATGGGTTTTTATTCATCAGATGGCTAGCTAACGCTTAATATGAAGAATCGTTTAAAAACCTCTAAAGAAACCATTACCATAAATCAAAACACTCTTTTGATGCTTGCTACAGATATCATCAGCATATCTTTACTATAATAAAATGTATGACAGGCTCAATTAAAAGGTAATCAGATATTTTTGTGCACTGCTTTAAAAATTTTCATCCATCACGGAATAAATTTATCAGAATCAAGTTATCCCAATAGTTATCCAAAATTTTGCTATCCTCCTCAGTTCAAAACCTCCTCATCCTTAAATGAAAAAACTTATCCTTTTGGCGTGCATGGCCCTATGGCTACCTGCAATGCATGCTCAACAATTTACCATTAGCGGTAGTATTAAAGATGCCAGCACTGGTGAAGATTTAATTGGCGCTGCCATTACCGTAGATGAAAAACCCGGAACGGGTGCCGTTACCAATGTTTACGGCTTTTACTCCCTTACTCTGGCTGCCGGCACGTACAACATTACGGCACAGTACATTGGCTATCAACCGGTAAGAATGGAAGTGAAACTTACCAAAGACCAAAGGTTTAATATTGAACTGAAACCAGAAAGCTCAAGCCTGCAAGAAGTGGTGGTAAAGGCCGATGCCGCCAATGCCAATGTTACAAAAACCCAAATGAGTATAGCCAAAATAAACCCAAAGGAGATTGAGGCTGTACCTGTACTTTTTGGCGAAAAGGACGTTTTAAAAACCCTGCAGTTACTGCCAGGGGTAAAATCCGGTGGTGAAGGTAGTTCGGGCTTTTCCGTCCGTGGTGGAGGGTTTGATCAAAACCTCATTCTTCTTGACGAAGCTCCTGTTTACAACGCTTCTCACCTGCTTGGCTTTTTCTCTGTTTTTAATTCCGATGCTATTAAAGACCTTACCCTATACAAGGGTGGTATCCCTGCTCAATATGGTGGCCGCGCCTCATCCGTTATGGATGTTGTGATGAATGATGGCAATTCAAAAAACTTCGGTGCTTCAGGGGGCATCGGGCTTATCTCATCGAAACTTACCGTGGAAGGCCCTATTGTAAAGGATAAAGGTTCCTTTATCCTTTCCGGAAGACGTACTTACCTGGATTTATTCCTCCTTCTGTCTAATGACGAAGCCATAAAAAAATCCAAGCTCTACTTCTACGATCTCAACCTCAAGGCAAACTACCAGATTACTGATCGCGACCGGATATTTATCTCAGGATACTTTGGGCGAGACAATTTTGGTTATGGCGATGACTTTGGTTTTGACTGGGGAAACGCCACAGGTACACTGAGATGGAACCACCTCTTTAGCGATAAACTGTTTGGCAATACTTCGGTCATTTTTAGCGACTACAACTATGGTTTTGACATCGGCTCCGGAGAGGAAGGCTTTAGTCTGGCCTCTGGTATCAGAGATTACAACCTAAAGCAGGATTTCAGTTATTTCCTAAACTCAAAAAACACCCTTCGATTTGGTGGAAACCTTATCTATCACAATTTTACCCCTGGTGAGATTTCCACTGGAGCTGATGCGGGTATCTCCATAGAGGATATAGATGAGCAATTTGCGCTGGAAGGTGCTATTTATCTGCAAAATGAACAGCAACTTGGCACGAGGTGGAGCGTAAACTATGGATTGAGGTACAGCTACTTCAACTATATGGGCGAAGGCACTGCCTATGAGATTGATGAAACAGGTACCGTTATCAGTCAGAAAAAGTATGATTCGGGCGAAAGTATAGAGCAGTTTCATGGTATTGAACCCAGGGCCGCGGCCAAGTTTTTAATAAACGAGGAAAGTTCATTTAAAGCGGGCTACGATCGAAATTATCAATACCTGCACTTGCTGTCAAACTCCACCTCAGGTTCACCAACCGACCGCTGGGTTCCTAGCAGCAACAATGTAAAACCACAGCTTGCCGATCAGATTGCACTGGGTTATTTCCGCAACTTTTTTGACAATAAATACGAGCTATCTGTAGAAACGTATTACAAAAAAATGCAAAACCTCATTGACTACCGCAGCGGTGCTGAGTTGATATTAAACGGAAGTGTGGAAACAGAACTGGTATATGGTGAAGGCCGCGCCTATGGTATAGAGGTGTACCTGCGTAAACGTACGGGCAAACTTACCGGATGGATAAGCTATACCCTCTCCCGCTCTCTTCGGCAGTTTGATGACATTGATGGTGGAAAGGAGTTTCCGTCTCGCCAGGATAGAATACACGACTTATCCGTCACCGGAATCTATAAGTTTAATGATAAGTGGACCGTTTCTGCAAACTTTGTATTCTATACAGGAGATGCCGTTACCTTCCCTTCAGGTAAATATTCAATAAATGGCAATACCGTACCCTACTATACCGAAAGAAATGGTTACCGCTTTCCTGATTATCACAGGTTAGACCTTGGCGCTACATGGGTAGTGAAAAAAACAAAAAAGTTTGAAAGTAGCTGGAATGTAAGTGTGTATAATGCCTATGGCCGTCAAAATGCCTATATCATCAACTTTCAGGAGAGCGAAACCAACCCCAATGTTACCGAGGCCGTGCAAATATCATTATTCAGTGTAGTGCCTGCCATCAGTTATAATTTTAGATTTTAAGCAACCATGAGAAGTATTTTACTATTAGTTTCGGTACTCGCCCTTTTTAGTTGCCAAAAGGTAATTACGGTAGATTTGAATTCAGTAGACCCTCAAAAGGTATTGGAAGCCAACCTAAAGGAAGGCGCAGATAGTTTGCTTATACAACTTTCCGAAACCGGGGATTATTTTAATTTCAGCTCATCCCCAAAAGTTGAAAATGCCATTGTTGAGCTACTTACAGAAGATGGGCGCAGACTAATGGCGCAGATGACCTCTCCCGGTGAATACTGGGTTGACAGTATAGGTGCCGTTGCCGGAGAAAAGTATACTCTGGAAGTTACCGCTGATGGAAAGTTCAGCTCGGCAGTTTCTCACCTGCCTGTAGCTGTGCCCATTGATTCGCTATACTTTAAATACATAGAGCCTAACGGCTTCTTTGAAGGTGGAATAATACCTTTTATCTCCTTTAAGGATCCAGCTGATGAAACAAACTATTACCGCCTTGTTGTTTATATAAATGGCTTTGAGGTAAACAACCTCGATATATTGGATGATAAGTTTATCAATGGCACCCAGGTGGAACTGAACCTCAATAACGATGACTTCTATGTGCCTGGTGATAGTATTTATGCGGAGCTGCGCTCCATTGATGCTGAAGTGTACAAATATTACAATACCCTTATTGCCATATCTGGCGGAGGAGGCCCTCCCGGCATAGCGCCAGGAAATCCAACCACTAACTTAAGGGGAGATATCCAATTAGGATATTTTGGTACTTACAGCTCTTCCATTGCTAAGGGTGAATTTCCCGAGTAAAAGCATTGATTTTAGGGGATGAAAATAAAAAGTTGATCTGCTGCAGACAGCAGGTCAACCAATAAATTTTATTGTCTCAAAAACCTATCATACTCTTGCATAAGGTGTGTAGATCATCTGTCACTTCACTTAGAGCCATTTCAATTTCCATCGGATGACATTATTCGTTTCTTAAAAGGGTTTTCCGAATGGCCGCAGGCTGAAAGTATATCAAATTTTTTACTCCAAATTCAACAATTAACTCATTGTTGCCTTAATCATAAGTAGCTCGGCATGTTTGTTGTAAAATTTAGGAACCCATGAAGTTTAGCTTTCTCTACTTTTTTTTTCCACTATTGCTCTTTTCCTGTTCAGGCACGTCAAAAGCGGATAGCTCCTATAATTTTAAAACTGCCGACACCACCTTTACCAATAAGATAATCCCCGAAGCCATTAGGTTGGCTACAGTTGAGGCCCTTTCTCATTACCCGGAACTTAGCACAACGGAAATTGAATTCAGGTTTGAAGATGAGATTATTAATTCGTTTATGCAGGCCCAGCCAAGGGTTTCTACAATTTTCAAATTGAGAAAAAAAAGAGGCTACATTATCAAAATAACAAGGAAGATGGAGATTGACAGCGTTGACATCCCCATTGAGGAAATACCCTATGAAGTACTGCTGGGATGGCTTGGCCATGAGTTGGGACATATTGCCGACTACTCTAAAAAAAGCGGAGCCAGCATGGTATGGTTTGGATTCACTTATTTATGCTTTGATAAATCAAAGGTGAAGGCTGAGCGAAGGGCAGATATAGAAGCCCTAAAGCACGGCATGGCCCATGAAATAATAGCCACCAAAAATTTTATTCTTGACAATACCTCATTGCCTATGGTTTATAAGGACAGAATCAGGAAATACTATATATCTCCCGAGCAGGTGCTGGAGTTGGTGGAAAAAATGGAAAAGGAGCATGAAAGGGATAAGGCTCAACTTACCCGGGCTCAGGACAGTATTCTACCCTCTCAATAAGACCGAAATTCCCTTCATTTTTTCTGAATCCGTGGGTGACTTTTATGCGATAGTGCATAAAGATGCAAATCATTCACCTATGAAAAATTTAAGCTCATCTGTAAATCTTTTACTCTTTGCATTTTTGGGTATGGGTTCAAAATCCTGTGACTTAACTCCCCAGGATGATGTAGATGTTTCCCTATTTGTTTCGCCCTGTCCTGAAGAAATGGAACTACCTTCCGCTCCAATCAGTACAAGCGAATTTCTATATGTTTTCTAAATTTAAGCATTCCCTTGCCCTTTAGCCATACTATTACAACCTCAAGTAATACTTTTGACTACTGAAACATGTTATGTAGTATGCAAAGGCTTCTATTTCTCTCTCTACTCCTGATTTTCTTCTTTTCACCTTCCGCACAAACGGTTTCCTCTCCTCCGGCAGATACAGCTAAACTCCCCACCTTGCTTATCTTTTCCGGCAGCGACTGGTGTCTGCCCTGTATTCGTCTGGAGCGGGAAGTATTCTCAAAACCTGAGTTTAGGCAGTTTACAAAAAACAGGCTTAGGGTCGTTAAAGCTGATTTCCCGCAAAGGAAAAAGCTTAGCCCTGATTTAGTGGCAAAAAATGAGGCATTGGCAGAAAGGTATAACCCCGGGGGAGAATTTCCTTTGCTATTGCTATTGGATGCTCAGGGAAATGTAAAATCTAGAATCTTGTCTGAAGGCTTAACCTTGGAGTACTTTTTAGACGACCTTAAGAATGTATTGATTGGCGAGCCCCGTGAATATCGCAAAAAGGCACTTTTAATGGGTAGCAGCTTTGAGTTTATTGTGGTTGGCAATAACCCTGAAGGTGCCGAAACAATACTTAATGCAGGCCAGGCGGAAGTTGAACGCCTCGAAAAGCTGCTATCGGAATGGAGAAAGGATACCGAGGTTTCTGCTGTAAATAATGCCGCAGGGCTAAATAGCGTTAGGGTGAGCGATGAAGTATATCAGCTTACCCAGCGTTCACTGGCTTTATCATCTATGACACAAGGGGCCTTTGACATTTCATTCAATGGAATGAATATCTACAAGTTTGATAAAAGCACTGTCAACACCTTCCCTGATACTACCCTTATTGAGGCCAAATTGAAAACCGTGGGCTTTGATAAAATCAAACTCCAAAGCGATAATCATATCTTTTTAAGCGACTCTGGTATGTCTATAGGTTTTGGGGCCTCCGGCAAGGGATATGCCGCTGATGAAGTAAAAAAACTCTGGGAGGAACGTGGCGTTAAATCAGGAGTGGTGAATGCCAGCGGAGATTTGGTGGCATGGGGTAAGCGAGCCGATGGCAGCCCATGGAAGGTAGGCATTGCTGACCCAGAGGACATCAATAAGGTTTTGTATTGGATTCCTATAGAGAATCAGGCTGTAGCTACTTCCGGGAGTTATGAAAAGTATTTCGAATACAATGGCCAGCGCTACGCACATATCATAAACCCATTAACAGGTTTTCCAACTAAGGATAAAAAAAGTGTAACCGTCATCAGCCCCAGCGGTGAGCTTTCTGATGCACTCGCTACTGCCCTCTTTGTGCTCGATATTGAAACAGGCCTTGATCTGATCAGGCAACTACCCCAGGCAGAGTGTATTATTATTGATATCAACAATGAAATACACTTTAGCAATAAGCTTATACTGGTGGAAAACTGAATTGCTAAGACCGAATTATAACGCCTACAACCTTGAATCTTTATCGCCATTCCATCTTCTACCCCTATCTTTCACCCATGAAGTTTAGTCTTTTCATAATCGCAATTCTCAGCCTTACACTGGCATCTTGCAGCACAGTGAAGCCCTACCAACGTGCCTATCTCAATGACAGCAATATGAAACAGGGCACTATGAAGGCCGAAGGCTTTGAACAAAGTGTTTTCAACTATCGGGAGGGCGCCATGCAATCCGGAGGAAAAAAAGGCAAGGGTGGCTGTGGTTGTAACTAAACTGAAAGCGATGGTTCTTTGGAGGCCAATGCTGGCCCTTTTCCTTATCGCAAATAGCCCTCAGATAATTGCTCAGGATTCACTCTTCACTAAAAAGAAATTAAAGAAAAGTGATGTAGAACTCCTCCTCTCCTACTACACTCAGGATGGCCAGCACTCGGCAGTTACCGGAGGTGAGGGAACGGAATTTTTGCAGGTTTACAGTACCAACCTAAACTACACCCAGGTGGTGGATGATAAAAAAACATACACCTTTCATGCGGGTGCTGATGTAATCTCCTCTGCTTCTACCGATCGTATTGATTTTGTTATGTCGTCAGCCTCCAGGGTAGATCAGCACACCACTTTGGGCTTTGGCTATAGCCAGAAACTAAAAAATCCAAATCAGGAATCAGGGGGTAATATTATCTTCTCCATTGAATCAGATTACACATCCCTTGGCGGGGAAATTTGGGGAAGCCAATTAAGTGCTGATCAAACCACAGAAATTACTGGCAGCTTTCAGGCCTACTTTGATGACCTGAGATGGGGACGATTGAAGAAGCCATACATTATTGAAGCACAGAAGCTGTTGTACCCACAAGAACTGAGAGGTACCGAATGGTTTGATACACACAATCGCTATTCCTATAACTTTTCGTTTAGCATCCGTAAAGATCTCAATAAACGAATGAGCTTAAGTCTATACCCAACCTATACCTATCAGGAGGGATTGCTCTCCACTCCTTTCCATCGGGTATATTTTACGGATGAATTCCTACCCCGCGTAGAAAACCTTCCGCAAAAGCGAAAGCAAACCGCTCTGGGAGTACAGCTAAATTCCTTTGCCACCAAGAGAGTGGTACTTCGCTCTTTTTACCAGTTTTATACAGATGACTTTGGCCTGTCCAGCAATATGGTAAAACTTGAACTTCCTGTAAAGATTACTCCAAAATGGAGCCTTAGTCCCTTTATCCGATATGTAAACCAAAATGGCAGTCGCTTCTTTAAGCCGTATAAGGAGCATTCTGCTTCACAAATTTTCTACACTTCTGATTATGACCTTTCCTCGTTTTGGTCCGCCAATGTGGGCTTAAACCTAAACCTTACCAGAAGAACCGAACATGGACGTAAGTATAAATTTGGTGGCTGGTCATTTAGATACTCCTACTATAAGCGAAGTGACGGGTTATATGCCCACATTTTCAGTAGCTACTTTGGCTTTGGGCGCAAGCATTCAAAAAGCAATTAACAGCATTAAAAAAGCCCCTTCTGGTATAACCAAAAGGGGCTTAAGTTTTATAGGGAAACTATGTTCTAGTAGAACTTGGATCTGCGATCGTCAAGTTTAGCTCCATCTTTCAATGCCTGGAATACGGCACCCTGAACTCTGCCACGCATAGCTTGTTCCTGCTGATTCTTTTGCTGAGTGTAATCAGGTAGTTCCTGAGCCGGAGTAACGGATACAGCTTCGGCAACATAAACACCTCTTAAACCTTTTATGGGCTTGGTTTTCTTACCTGTTTCCAAGGCTGTGATTGCTCCAACAACCTTAGGCTCATTTCCATAAACACCTATGCTGGGGCTTTGGAAATTAATGTTAAGGGTATTTTCAGTCAAACCTAGTTTCAATGCTATTGCGCTAAGGCTCTCACCAGCTTTCATCGCTTCATCAAACTTCTTGATAAAGTCTTCAGCTTTCTTCTCATTAATAACCTGTGGCTTAATTTGCTCTTTAATGCTGCTAAGCTCACGGTATCCTTCTTCATTACGATCAGTAAGTATAGCCACTACATAAGGAGTAGTGCTTGTAAACAATTGAATATCTCCAATCTTAGTTTCCTCATTACCTACTCCTACTCCATTTGCCCATTTCACAATATCGCGATTAGCGCCAAGCCCTGGTATAGATTCATCAAAAGCCTTGAGGTTGGTAGCTACTCTTGGTGCATATCCTAGCTCCTCTGCTTTCGCTGAAAACTCATCAGCACTATTTACCTGCCCGGCAAACTCACCTGCCTTGCTGTAGATATTATTGAGTGTGGTTTCACTAGCGGTAATCTCACGATCAATACTCACAAGTTTTACAGAAGGTGAACTTCCTTTTTGATCAAGGATTTCGATAATGTGGAATCCAAAACGAGAAGGTACAAGTCCTATTTCTCCTTTTTTACCTCTAAAGCTAAAGTTGCTAAACGGTCTAACCATGGCCTGAGGGCCAAACCAGCCAAGGCTTCCACCCTGAGCTCCTGATCCTTGATCATCAGAAACCTGCATGGCCAACTGACGGAACCTGGAAGTATCCGCTTTTACAACTTTCAGCAAACTGTCTGCAAGTTCTTTAGCCTGTTGCCCGGTGCGATCCGGATTTCCTCTTTCCAATCCCTGAAAGGAAATTAGAATATGACGTGCCTTAACAGAGTCTGGAAGATTCTTTTTATCCACCACTTTAGTGATTTGATAAAAGCCACCCACTTCATAAGGACCTACAACAGTACCAATAGACTTGGTAAAAATTGTAGAATCAATTCCTTGTGGAAGGTTTGCCTTGGAGTAATAATCCGGAGCTCTTCTGTTATCTGCATAACTGGCAGCGTAAGCCGAATCATTTTTAGTGGTTTTAAAAGTTTCGATGGTATCGCCATTAGCATCCAGTTTAGGCACAGAATCACCGATATAACTTGTAAGCTCTGCTATAATTTCGTTGCGATCTTCCTGAGATGCCTGCACATCAAAAGTTACAAACTCAATGCTTGCTGCCTTTTCAGCTTTAAACTGCTCCTTGTTTTCGTTGTAATACTTTTTGAAATCAGCATCAGTAACTTCAACGGTGCTGTCAGCCACTGAAGAGTATTCCATGGCAATAACCTTGGCATTTACTGTAGTACTGTTGCGCACATACAAATCCTTGGCAAGAGACTTAGGTACATAAAGTCCCTTTTCAACGGCCTTATTGTATTTTGTTTGTAGTGTATTTGTTTTTTCGCTTTTCTCAAATTCAATCCATTGGGCATAGGCTTCAGTGGCCTGCTCCTCCAATCCGCGATTGGCCTCAATGTTATTGATATATTGTTGAAAAAGCCCTTCGCTAAACTGTCCTGTTACCTGATCCTGAAATACAGGTGCCGACTGAATACTTGGGTTTGACTTTAAGCGCATCAAAAGTTCAGCACTGGTGACTTTAATACCCAGCTCATCATACTGATCCTGCATAAGTTGCTCACGTACCAACTCATTCCATACTCCATCAGCTAATTGCTTGTTGGTAAGAAACTGAGCTTGCTGAGGATTTTGTTGAAGTATGCGATTGCGCAACTCCTCCATTTTACGGCCAAATTCCTGAACCTCAATATTTCGGCCATTTACAACACCAACAATATTGGCATCGGCACGTAATATTGAATTACCTGAACCTAACAAATCGGTAAGGATAAAAGCAAGCATTGCTACCCCTATGATACCTATCAACAAACCTGAACGTTGACGTATGCGCTCTAAAGTCGCCATGTATTTACACTTTAAAAATTAAGGTTGCGAATATACAATTGTAGGTTCAATTACATAGCGGAAAATAGACGAACGAAAAAGGAGTTTCAACACAGGCATGTTAACGGATGAAACACAGGCACATTACAGGCCTGCAGTTTTGTTCCTAATCCTGTGTTATCTTTATGTGTAGTAGTTCAATCTTGGAGTTGGAAACCTCTTCCACCTTTATAATATAGGGATCCACAAAAATCACCTCTCCCTTTTCGGGAATACTCTCCAGGTAGTTAAGCACCATACCACTTAGAGTAGAATAGTTATCCGATTCGGGAAGCTCCAGGTTGTACTTCTCGTTGATGTAGTCAATCTCCTGACGGGCAGAAAAGAGATATTCGTTTTCACCGAGTTCCTTCTCCACCAGGTCTTCTGTATCGTGCTCATCATCGATCTCACCAAAAAGCTCTTCCACTACATCCTCTACAGTAATGAGCCCTGAGGTTCCTCCAAATTCATCCAACACCACGGCTATACTTCTGCGATTAGACATCAGGGAATTTAAAATCTCGTTGGCCGGCATACTCTCTGGTATAAAACTTACCGGGCGAAGAATGGCTCTGATATTATCAGGTCTTTTAAAAATCTCATAGCTATGGGTATAGCCAATAATATTGTCGATGGTATCTTTATAGATGAGTATTTTTGAGAGATTGGATGAGATAAATTTTTCCTTCAGGGTTTTGATATCCTCACTTACATCCATCGCCACAATCTCTGTGCGGGGAACCATAAACTCACGTGCCTTTTGCTCGTTAAACTCCAGGGCATTTCTAAAAATCTGGATTTCGGTATCCTCCTCTTCTTCTCTTTGAGAAGACTCAGTACGTTCGCGCACATAGTTGTCGAGATCCACCTTATCAAAAGCCATTTTTCCCTGCTCGGCAGTTGATCGTAAAATATACTTCATCACAAAGTTGCTAATCCCTATCATTAACCATACGATGGGTGAAAAAAGCCAGAAGAAGATGAAACTTGGCACGGCAAAAACTTCCAGCAGGCGAGTGGAATGGGTGTTGAAAATAGCCTTGGGCAAAAACTCTGCAATCACCAAAATGAAAATGGTGGAAATTACAGTTTGAAGGAGCAGGAGCAAAAAGGGATTGTCTCCCACAAAAGCCAAATAAGGGTTCAGCACATCCGGCATAAACATACCGTATACAACCAAAGCAATGTTATTACCCACCAGCATGGCTGCTATAAACCTTGATGGTTTACTCACCAATCCGCTAAGCAATTGGTAGGCAAAGTTGCCCTTCTTGTTTTCTACTTCAATATGAAACTTGTTGGATGATACAAACGCAATCTCAATACCCGAAAAGAAAGCAGAAAATATGATGGAAGCAAGTATTATGGCCAGTATAGTCACCTACTCCTGAGTTTGATTTTTCTGGTAATTCTCGTACTTCAGCCGTTGTCTTCTCCTAAAATAAAACATGAATATACCAACGCTAAGGCTTCCAACAAACATAAAAAATGTAGTATCAAAAGTTCCCCATAGCCTAATAATTTCGATAAGTGAGATTACAGCAACGACAATCCATGCTATCTCCACAACTTTCAGCATTCTATTCATCTTCAATGGCTATTTGCCCTGTTATTTTGTTTATTGTATAGTTGTTAAAATTCTGATCGGCCTCAAAGCCTTCTCCCCAAATAATTTCTTTATTGGTGGTAATCTTTACCTGTACATCAGAGTATATCTTTTCCTTATTCTGATCCCAATATAACTCTTCGGTATTTAATTGCTCCCCCTTTTTATTTACCACCACTACATCTCCCCTGGCATGCCATAGGCTGGTATTTACATACTGGGTAGCCTTATTCGCTTTTAATCTGGTGTTTTCCTTTCCAAAGCTATCAAAAAACTTTACGTCAATGCCCTCCGGAAATCTACGTTGGGGTTCCTCTATTTGAGGATAGTTTTCGGCAAGGGCTGCTTTTAGCTCCAGTCTTATAAACGTACTGTCAGAATACAATAACACCAGATCTTCCTGCACCTCTAATGGCAACTCCTCCGCCTTGGTAAATTGCTTTACCTCCTTGGGATCATTGGTGCAGGAAAATAAAAAAAGCATTGCAGCCAAGACTGCAATGCTTTTTGTAATGATGTTTTTTACGATCATAAATTATAATCCACAATAATGGTTTCATTTACGGTGCAACCAATTGAGTGTTTATCACCTTCCTTAATACCCAACTGAAAAATTGTGGCTTTGTCCGGAAGTTGCTTCTTATAGCTATTGATCAACTGATTGGCCTTTGAAGATACAGATGGATCAATACTTTTAGCATACTTTAATTTATCAATTGCCGCCCAATAAACAGCCTTCTTTTCAAAGATGTTATCTCCACACTGTCCATCCGCTTGAGCATAGGCACTGGCTATAATGATATATGGAGTACCCCATCCACTTCTTGCATTCGCAGCCTTCAAGGCATAAGCCTTGGCATCTGCCAATCGTCCTACTTTAAGGGAAATGCTTGCAATACGCAAGTAGTCAGTAGCCTGCTTCTTAGGATCCACCTCAAGATTTGCAGCCTCCTTAAAATACTCCATCGCTTTGGAGTTATTATTATTTTTAAGAGCAATAATACCCACCGCACGGGCTGAAGTTGGTGACGGCTCTAGTTTGTAAAGAGCCTCTGCTACCTTAAAGAAAATAGGATCATCCGTACAATCAGTAGTTTCTCCGTTATCATCTTCTCTTTCGCGAGATAACATTTTAGCAGCCCTTCTCAACCAAACCGCATCGGTTTTATTCGCTTCAAAAGTCTCTTCATTATAAATAAGCTTCAACTTATCACATGTGGCTATTGGCCCAAGTATCTTTTCGTTGTTGGTAACCACGGCATCAAAACGCTCCAACTCACGCTTAGCTTTTTCCAACTGCGATTTTTCCTTATTGGTAATGGTGCTATCCTCTACCTTCTTATTCAGTTCCTTGATTTCACGGTTAAGCACGTTGTTGTTGTACTCCAACCCCTCCTGTACTACGTTATATGCCTGAAATACATCTGTAATTTCAAATACCTTTTCATTAAACAACATGGCAGCAGCGATAAAATACTTATCATAAAAGGCGGCACTGTGCTCATTACTCATTTCAAGAGCCTGCTTAAACAGATTATAAGCCATTTCGGTACTGTCTGGCCAATGTTGTAAAACATCCAGGCCTTTTCTTTCCAGCACATAAGCTTCATCGTTGGGATAAAGCTCTGTCCTTTTATCATAAACCTTAAAAAGCAGGTTTTTAAACTCCTCTTTCTTGGCAGGATCTGTAGTTGCCTTAATTTTTGCCTCAACGATGTAAGGGCCGAATATCACGTTATTTTTACTGGAAGCAGGACAGTTTTCAAATACATAAATCCAGCTATCATAGGCTTCAAGATAATTTTTAGCCTTGGCCAGTTCATAGTATATATAGAGGTTTTCGCGACATTTAACACTGTCCTCTCCCCATTTGGGTTGTGCCTGGGCAACAGTGTTCACCCCTAATGCAGCTATTAATACCCAAAGTAACTTTCTCATTTTTCCTGATTATTGATTAACGATATTTAATTTTATTGAACCACTTATCATTAAGTGTTAGCCCTAAATAAAAGTTCAAATAGCTTTCCTGAATTAATCCATTATCCAGAGTGCCTCTTCGCCCAAGTACTGCCCCTAAATTAATGGTGGTGATTTTTGTTTCGCCTGGAGGTAGGTTCTTAGGGATGATTGGTAGTCCAAAACCAATAGTTATGCCATAATCGTTAAGCTGAGTGCCAGCAACGGAATAAGGAGTGTTTTCGTAAAAGCCACCAAGGCGGTATTCTATTTTGTCAAAATAGCTTGGCCTGTTATCCTTTCGGGAGATATACCAGGGTACAAACAATCCTCCGGCCTCAAATCTAAGTCCATCCTGGAGGTTCATATCACCATTAAATCCTTCGTACTCGCTCCCCTTATAGAGGTGTACATCACCGCTTATTGCCCATGCATAGTTATAGGACTTATCCGTTTTCCGGCCATAGGTAAATCCAATGCCAAACTCATTGGGCAATACCAAATCCGACTGATAACCCTTTATATTTTCCAGGCTATCAATTGATGTTCCGTTGCTGCTTGTTACATAAGCGTACTGATCAACATCTGCACTTAGCTTTGTTTTATTCGCAAAAGTCAGCCCTACAGAAAAATCACGGTTTTCATCAATATCATAGGTATAGCGTGCCCCGAAATCAAATCGCAATCCTCTTACCTTGGCATTTTCACTTATCTGGCTGCTATAAATACCGTTGCTCCAATTAATAATATTTTCTTCCTCCAGACTTCCAAAAAGGTATGCGGCATTCACCCCGATAGATAACCCCTCTGCTACCGTAAAGCCATTTCCCCAATATACCTTACTCAAACCACCACTACCTGTAAACTGATCATTAATCAAAATATCATCCGGCCCTGTGCGTTGGGTCGCAATGTTATACCCTTTAAATGAATAGGGCTGCAGTCCAAAGGCACTTCCCCACCACTTTTTCACCGGCACGCCAAATGAAAAATATCGTATCCCACTGATGTTGTTATTGAGTGTAACATCAGGATTCAGTTGCTTTTGTTCCAGTAGTCCAAATTGCAAACCCAGCTCAAAAGTTGTAAGCGCCAAGGCTCCATAACTCGCAGGGTTGCTATTGTTAATGTTGAAAGGCTCATTAAGAGCCAGATTCGCACCTCCCATGCCCAAAGCGCGGGCATATATCTGAGGCTGTAAATCACCAAACCCTAAACGCGAATAGGGAGATACAGAACTTTGCTGCGCAAAAACTGAAAATGAGATAAGAAAAAAAGGGATTAGAAAAATCCCATTAAAGCACTTCTGCATGTTGGTCCAGAATATTATTGAGTCCCCTAAGCAGTATTTCAGGGGCTGCAAAGATGGTATTTTTTAGCAACCCATCAAACACCTCTAAATCACCCCCCGTAAGGATTGTTATCATTTCAGGAAAACGACTCTTGTATTTTTTAATTGTACCCACCACCTCATTAATTGCTCCATGCACCGCACCTGAACTTAACGACTCATGGGTAGTGCCTCCTATAAAATCATGCAAATCAGAAACTTTAGCCATTGGCAACCTTGCTGTAAAGTGATTCATCGCCTTCAGCCGCATCTGTATTCCGGGTGAAATAGCCCCCCCCAAATACTCGCCTTTATTGTTTACAAAATCATACGTAATACAAGTTCCCGCATCTATTATCAAACAGTTCTTGTGCGGATAAGCATCCACAGCTCCTGCAACCAAAGCTATCCTATCCAGCCCCAGCGTGGCTGGTGTGGCATACTTGTTAATAAAGGGAACCTGGGTTTCGTGGGTTAATTGCATTACAAAAAATGCACTGGCCTGCTTCATTTCACTAAAAAGTTGATCACCCACTACAGAAGAGATTATGGCCCGCTCCACCTCTTCCCCATCCAGCCATCTTATTATTTGCTCCACAGCCGGCACCTCCAACGTTGCGGATTTCATCATAACACCCTCTTTGAAGAGCGCTATTTTGGTAAATGTGTTGCCTTGATCGATAATTAGATTCACTGTGTTTCAATAAGATGCTTGCAAATGTAAACTTGAACATTAAAAAAAGCTTTGTTTAAACAGAAATGTTATTACATTTGCGCCCCGCTAAGGAAAAAAAAATGGTGCCTTAGCTCAGTCGGTAGAGCAATGGACTGAAAATCCATGTGTCCCTGGTTCGATTCCTGGAGGCACCACTAGAATCTCACTTTCGTGAGCGGTTATAAAGGCCTGGAGCAATCCGGGCCTTTATTATTAAAGCTCACTCTTACTGGAAGGTCCGTTTTAAATGTCCGCGTTTTGTCTAAAAAAATAGACGAAAAGTGGACGAAGCAAAATTTAAAATGGACGAACTATGCAAAAGATCACTTATTACCTGAAGCCTCGTTCTGATAAACGGACAGACGGCACATCCCTCCTGTACTTATACCTTAGAATTGATGGTGTCGAAAAGCAAATCAACACAGGAGAACACGTACAACGTAAGCTTTGGGATTTCAAAAAGCGTTGCCTGAAAATTACCAGTAAGAACAAAGCCAGTTTATTAGAACAAGCTATCGTTCATGAAAAAATTTTGGATACCTGCAGAAATATTATCAGGCAGGCCAAAATGACCGATAACCACAGTCTTACCCACGAATCTTTCGTCAGGGAACTAAAGTCTTCCGGAAGAACTTTTGATCTCATACAGTTTACCCGCGATTTCATAGCAGAGAACCCGCTCTCCTGGTCCCGAGCGACAGTTCACAGCTATGAGGGACTATGCACCATTCTTGCGCAAGCTTACAAATCAAACATTACTGCTACCGAAATCCCTGATATAAGGAATAAGATGCAGAAGTACCTTAGCCAGAAAGGTGACTCTCCTAATACCATCATTAAGAGGCATAAACAAATTAAGAGTATGCTCAAGCGGGCCAGAAAAGCTGGATACCTACTTGATGATCCTTACGAAGACCCCATAGGCATTATCAAAGGCCATCGCAATTATTTAAATCTTATGGAACTTCAAAATACCATTGATCTATTTAATGACAGACAGCTACCAAAAAACTTACAGTCCACACTGGCACAATTTCTATTCAGCTGCTTTACAGGTTGCCGCTATAGCGACATGAAACAGCTTACCCATCGCAATATAGTTGGTGAATTACTCGAATATGTAGCCGTAAAAACAGCCCGATTTAATAAGGTAGTGCAAGCTCCTTTGCCTGACATAGCTAGAGTATTAATACCTAATCGAATGGGTAGACTATTTGACATGAAGACAGGTCAGGTTATTAATAGGCATCTGAAAAGGATATTCGTTATGCTAAACATTAATAAACATATTACCTTCCATTGCGCACGGCACACGTTTGGTTCGCTGTATATTTATCTGGGAGGAGACATTACCAACTTACAACAAATAATGGCTCATTCACATATCGACACAACCATGGAATATGTGAAGCTAGCCAAACGCATGGAGGCTCATGACCTAAAGCTATTTGATAAAGCCTTTGGGGAAAAAATGGGAGTAATTACTAAGGGGAATGCGTTATGGAGGAAAGTCTAATTCAAGGAAATGATTACGCCAATCACCACCCCGATAATAGTCAATGCCAGATAAAATGCCAGCACATTAACTACAAATTTCAAACTCTTATCTATTGATCTTTGATGGATGTAATTGAGTTCTAAAAGTCTTCTGTCACTCAAATCCTGAATATTCTTATTTTTCATAAATATGAGATTTAGTGTACCCGAAAATATCAAATTAATTTTAACCTGAACTCAGCTCTCACAGTGTCTTCACCATCAATTATACTCTCTACTTCATCAACGAGAAACTTTACATTATTGATGTGAAAGGGCTCTTCAATGTTCATCCGGGAGAGGAAGGCTTTAGGGATATTACAAATGGCTATGTACGTTCTATTGTCGCGCACTAACCAAACCAGCCATTGACTCCAAAGAGTTCCTATGGAAAGAGGATCTGCAGAAATACGCATATCCAAACCCTCAGCACCTTCAATATATTTGTGATCTGCTGTAGGCAAAGTATTCGCTGTACCATTGAAAAATCCGATTCTAAGCTTTTTCATTTTTGTGGCTCCCGTATCGTAAATCGATGAGAATGCCTTGCCATAAAACATGCAGGTAACAGCCTTTGTACCACCATTATCTACTTCACCTGTAAGCATAGGATGCGTTTTAAGGTCTATGCTCTCATATTTAAAATCTTCAGGAGGCTCTAACAAAAATGTGGCTTGGCCAGTTTCAGAAACCAGTAAACAGTTTTGATGTAAAGGATCTTTCAAATCCTGTTCTTCTGACGAAAAGGAATCGTAGCTCACCAGGTATCTTTTCCTTTCTTCATAGGCCACTTCCTTCTTTTCAAAATAAGGGGATAAATCCTGAGTACTTTGATGGCTCAGTATCTTATTCCTAAAATTAAATGACACTACTTTATTGATCCGATCCAGATCCATCCTCAAATTAAAACCCTGCATCATTTCCTTTAGCATGTCAACGAATTTCATTTCAGGAAGAAAACGGCCACAATCTCCCAAGGGATCAAAAACCGCTTCCGGAACCCTATTCATACTAAAGCTTACTTCCGCATCGGTAACATCAATAATAGTTTTATAAGTAGCTGGAGATACCACCCCGACATATATTTTACCATGCTTGAGCGCTGATCCAGTTTATAATCTACCTCCGGTAGGGTAAATAAAATTCTATGACAATGGGAAAGTACTGCTCGTTACGGTTACGATTGGCCAGGCAGAAAAGTGAGATGTGGGAAATATCACTGTATCCCAAAAAAATTAGTAGATCAGATGAGAAAGGCAAAAAAACACGAAAATTTTAAATATTAATTTTATTTAATACATTAGCCGTAACCAATTATTCACCAAATAAAACCTATAAGCGAAAGGTATTATCATCCTTAATATATCTAACGCAACACCAAACCGAAAAATCTCCCATATTATTATTTACAACGGATACATCGTCAATTGATGTAACATCCTTGTTATGCTCTATAAAGCAATTTTAGAAGCAGAATTTAAGCATCACATTGTGTGATGAAATTTACCTGTGGAGTCCAGAAACCACAATAATAAACGGGGCGATAATCTGAAAAGCCTTAAGAGTAAGAAACAACCAATTATACCAATTATGACACCCGAAAAAGAAAAACAAGTTCTAGAGAGTTTGTACGATCGACTATTCGATGCAGTTACTTATTCTCCAGATGGAAAAGTAGCTCCTTGGCACAAAGACACCACGGATCAGCGTAATTTTATGGGGAGAAGCTAATTTCAGGCAAATATTTTTTCCATTCTAAAGAGGAACAAAGAAACAT
>JBLWXT010000019.1:0-72301 GCA_048267305.1 Owenweeksia sp.
CTGCTTATCTATTTCCATTATTTTTTGCCGGCCAAAGTACTTTATACTGACTTCTCCCCATAAAATTTAGGTGACCCTAAGCCTGCTCAAAAGAGAAGACAGGCCCAATCCATCATATATGGTGTGGTACCGGAAGATAATCTCAGGTTTAATGAGCTATTCCATCTTGGCGCTAAAATCTGGCTACTCACAAAATGAGAACTCGTTTGGTGAGTGCCATTTAGTTAATGATTTGAGGAGTGTTTGCCAGATTTTAAATCATCATTTTAGGTGGTGAACACATGCTTGTTTAGCCTGTAAAAAGGTTGTGACACAAAGTGTGTCATTTACCCAGGGCTAAGTTTTTTTTAGCTAGCCTTTTTCAATAATAATGTCTTTTTATTAAAATCGGCAGCGGCATTTATAACCTTTTTGTAATCCTCAAAAAGGGCTTTGGGATATTTAACCTCATTGTAATACTCAACAATACTCACTGTTATGGTATTTCCATCCTTAGTGTAATCAGACGCAAAGCGGGAGGAAGAGCTATCGTCTTTATACGCAAGTTTTACGTCCATTTTCAAATCCTCCAGGCCTGAAATCTCATATCCATCAGGAATGGTAAAGGTGATTTTGCGGATATACGTTCTGGTATGGTCACTTTCAATGTCCATTACCCTTTCTTCATTTTCATCGTACATTTCACTTTGAGGGCCAATAAGGCTGCCTATCTTAAAAAGAAAATTGGGTCCGGCTTTTTCCATGTAGTTGGCTCCTTCCAGTTTTCCACTAACCACAAGAGGCTTTACTCCAAGCATATTGGCGCTGCCGTTTAATATTTCCATATCCTTTACTTCAGCCTCGCTGTTGATGTATGTAAGTATGGATTCCTGGAATTCCTTTTTAGAATCTTCATCACGGATAAAAGAAAATAAAGGCTGGTATATACCGGCTGTATATCCTGTAAGAACTCGTTTTAAGAATAATGAATTTTCATAAAGATCTTCTCCAAATTCCACCCTTACATCCATGGAGTCTGTGGTAAAAGAAGCCGGCCTTGCCGGGATGAACTCGGTTGTGGCAACCGCCACAGGGCTCTCGTTAAGTTTTACCTCTTCTATAAAAAGACCATAGTTGGAAGTGTTCATGGCATCAGTATACCCCATGCGTGATAGGGGACTTGTAAAATCGAGATAACTGTCTTCATCAGGAATGTAAAGAAGGAGATTGTCCATATAAGCATTGCTTTCAAAATCCGGGTCAAAAGGCTCCTCAGAACGGTCGGTGGTGTAAACCAGCTTATAGTCAATGCCCTTGTTTTTTAGGAGGTGATTGTAAACCAGTAGTCCACCATATTGATTGAAGGCCTTATTGTTGTAAATGGAAGCTATGTTGGTAAGTATCTCATTGCTAACATCAATATACTGGTAGTTGGTTTTAAGATAGTTTTCAATCCTCCGGATGTCGCTCACCTGATTTTCGGGTTCAAATTTGTCTATTTCCTTTTCTATTTTGGACAGAGCCTTTATTTCCTTTTTAGAGAGTTCGCGGTTAACGTTGTCTACTACATTTTGGCTGATGTGGCTATAGGCTACAATGTTCTTTTTATGGTTATACAGGTTTTCATCAAGTTTGTAAATAACCCTTACATAGTTGGCGTCTCTAAAGGCGGTTGATTCCTTTTTTAGAGGGGCGAGGCTATCCGTGTGAAAAAAGATTCGCTGCTCTTCAATTGCCGTGTCTTTTTCAAACTGCTGATCCATGTTATACACCTTCGAGGCCATAACGAGGTTCCAGGGGCTTATAACATCAATTTCCACGCGTTTGGTGGGGTATCCTCCCTGCACTTCAAACGTTACTCCGTTTATTCTGGGAGAAATATTCTTGATGTAAAAGAATTCTATCTGACTACCTATTTCCAGACCCTCAAAGGCAAAATACAGATACTCCTGTTCAGAGTCTTCATCCACACCTTTTAATATTTTGTCTTCCTTAATTTCAGTGATCTTCCCTCCCGGACTTATGGAGCGAGCCTTAAATTGGATGAGATTGTCTTCAGATTGTGAAACATAAATTTTGTTTAGCCCTTCAATTGCATCGCTGCTGTTGATGTGTATTTTTTTGTGGAAGAGGTAGTGTTCCATCAGGCCATTGTCTTCGTAATAGTAATTAAAGAGTTGTTTGTTGAGCAAAATGTACATATCAGTACTGTCATCTACAGTTACATTTTCGTACTGAGCTTTCTCCCAATCATATTCCTTAGGGTTAAAGAATTGGGCATTGGTAGCAATAAAAGCAATTGAGGCTAGGATTGTAAGGAAGTATTTCATGCTATTGGTTATTCAATTTGAAAAAAGAAGGCTTATGATTTTTTGAGAACGATGGTTTCGTTGTAGTTTCTGTTCAGGTCTTTTATCATGGAGTTCCATGCGTCAAAATCCTTGTTTTCTATCAGCAGGGTATTTACATCGATTTCCAGATAATAGTCAATTTGATTTTTCACTTGTTTGTATTTCAAGTGGAAACTGAAATCGTCAAAAGTCTGGCTGGCATCCTCAGGAATATATGTAGCTGTGTATCCTTCGGGTATTTGCAGGCTGTACTTTCGTATTATCTTATAGGCGTATCTGTATTCGAAAGGGTGTTCGCGGTCGTCTTTTATTTTGAAGTCATCCATCACCTTTTCGAGGTTGAGGTTTATGAACAACTGGTCACCATCAGCGTAAGCGTATTGGGGCACATCAAAAGAGTATTCCACGGAGGTGTGGCTATTATTGCGGACTACTTTATGTCCGCTGGAAATACATTTGTTATTGCCTTTACGCACGTGGTACTTCAGCATTTCATTTAACTGTTTCTTATCGTTGTTATTAAGGTTGCGATTTAAATTGTCGGCATAATAACCTCGATATTTCTTCAGTCCTGCTCCCTTCAAATTCAATCCTTCCAAATGAGCAAAAACGGAATCATAAGTTATCGTTTGGCTGGAGGGAACAATGGGTACCGTTTTGATCGCAAAGCTGTCATTACTAACGCCAATCAGGGCTTCCTTACCTTGAATGAAGGAGGAGGGCAGTGGAAATGGTAAATCAGAATTGGTGGGGTCTAAAAAGATAATTTGATCGTTTAGTGATGCTGCCACAATCATATGATTATCGGCAAGGGGAGAGGGAACATCGGCATAGGAGTAGGGTTTGCTTCGGGTTCCTATCCAGGTGGGATAGGCCGATACACCGGCATGGTTGAGCATGTTTACAGTAAGACAGCTCATGTCCTTGCAGTCGCCATATCGTTTGTCAAAAACATGCGAAGGGAGCCTGGGTTTAAAGCCACCGAGCCCATCTTCAAAAGCGATATACTTTATATTGGACTGTATCCACTTAAAAATCCTTTCTGTTTTCTCCTCTTGTGTTGTGGCTCCGGCTATAATACTATCAGTAAGATGTTTTATGTTTTCATCCTGATCAGCATTAACCTCCTTAAGCAGACTTTTGTACCAGTTGTGTAAATCTGCGGTATTTCGCAATATAGGTATGGTTTCCCCCTTGTAGGTGTAGGAGTTTATGCGGTAAACGATGTGGGGCATAATGCTGAGGTATTCAGGCATACCGTCCTCATCTTTTATTTTACCGTGATCTTTGGGGCTCCAGCGGTGGATAATCTGCCCACCTTTAAGCTCCTTGGTGTAGGTGAAATCTTCTTCGCTACAATTGAAATACTTGATGTCAACATCTACCTCTTCATCGTAACGCAATTCCAGCAGCTGATCTTCTGTGAGGGCAAATCCACGAAATATCTCACTGCCTATTAGCTTGGGTTCATAAACTTTCTCGGTGTACTCAAGGCTGCTTATGGCACCCTTCTGCAGGCCTGAGTAGCTGAATATTTTGGCTCTGTCTCCACCGTAAAAAATGTTATCGCTCATTACTTCCTTATCTGTAATGCTGCGCACTTTTTGTTTTTCATATTCATTGAGCCCGGCTTTTGGCACCAGAGTATAGGCATCAACATCTACAACTTCGGTAAAGGGCGGAGTGTACTTTAGGCTGATGTTGCCCATGCCGCTTACAAACTTATCCAGGTAAACATTCTTTTGTACAAAGTGGCGCTCTATTTTTAGTTCACCTTTCTTTATCTCTATGTTGGTATAGCAATGATCCTTTAGCTTAACAGTGTATTCTCCCTTATACTTGTTGGTATAATAATCCGGAGTTTCCTGACTTATAAGAGTTGAGCAGGACAGAAATGCGATAAACAGAAATAGGGATTTATTTTTTTTCATATAACGAGCCTCCATTATATTCATACTTGTTCATTAGTTTTCCGTTTACATCATATTCCTCCACAATACCATGAAGATCGTCATTTAGGTAAGTTCCCTTTCTCTTTACTTTTCCGTTTTTGTGGTACTCAGTAAATTCTCCATGAAGGTCACCGTCTTTATAGGTATACTCATTCCTGATTTTTCCGGTAGAGTAGTACATGGAGCTTTTTCCGTTGCGGTTATTGTTTTCATAATTGGCGAAATAACGCTTGCTTCCATCGGGGTTGTACTCATAATAGTCGCCTACAAACATTCCATTTTTAAGCTCATATTTCCTTGAAACCTTTCCATTTGGAAAATAGCTTGTAATCTCTCCTGTTTCCTTTGCGATGGGTATCATTTCTACTTCCTTTCCATCACTGCCGAGGTAGGAGTAGCCTATAATGCGCCCCTGATCATAAAAGCGAATGTGGTCTACAGTTCCGTGGTAGTCATAAAAGTAACGCTTACCATTTTTCTCTCCCTGAAAATATTCGGTTTTAGTATCCAGGTTTCCATCGCCATCATAAGTGAGGGCCTCACCATGCAATTCACCATTTTCATATCTGTCTATCGAACGCGGTTTTCCATTTTCATGAAGGCCTTTCCACTCTCCGGTTCTTACTCCAAAGGCATAGGTTCCCACGGTTCTTAGCTTTCCGTTCGGATAATACCATTTCCATTCACCGTGTCTTTGATCTGTAAGGTATTCGCCTTCAGTTTCGATTTGCCCGGTGCCGTACCACCACTTCGCTTTACCCTGAAATTCATCACCAGCAAGCGGTATCTCATACTTTTTTTGTCCATTGGGGTAGTGTCGTACAGCTGCTCCGTTGGGTCTTTCAACAATGTGGGTTTTGTAAATCACACTATCGCTGTTGAAGTTTTCTGATTTTAAAAGCAGGCTCATGTCGTAGTACTCAATCATGTAGAGTTCCCCGGCTTCGTTATACCAATATTGTGGTCCGTTATATCTTCCATTTACATAAAACACTACCGAGGATGGGGTGCCATCTTTATAGTATTTTTTCCATGTACCATAAGACTTGCCATTCCAATTGTATCCATGTTCGCGGATTGTGCCATTGTCGTAGTATTCCACATCATACCCCTGTAGTGTGTCGTTTTTGTAAGTGGTATGTCTTTTCAATTGGCCATTGATGTGATAGGACTTTAGTTCACCGTGCAGTTGTCCGTCTGTGTTATAGTTTTCAACTAATGTTAACACGCCATTATCAGTGTAATATTTCCACTCACCTTCCTTGTGATCTCCGGCATAATAGCCCGATGTATTCAATACTCCGTCAAGTGTGTAATTCTTGTATAGAAACTGTCCTTTTTTGCGTTTGTCTTCGTGCATTACCTCACCATTTCTATCGTAATGGCGGTAAGAAATCACCTCGCCTTTCAGGTAGTCAAATGTGGTTGTTTTGTGCCCGTTATAGTCGTAGGTTTCGCGTATTCCTGTAGTTTTTCCTCTTTCGTCATACACGGCAGTTTCCAGAGGCTTTCCGTCATAGTAAAACTCTTCCCACTTGCCAACACGGGTTCCTTCAACATATTTGCCCTGTTTTTCAATTTTGCCATTGGGGTAATAGGATACGTAATCTCCATCCACTTTACCATTCTTGTAGTTTCCCTTTTCAGAAACCTTAGCATCCAGAAAATAGCCTTCAAAGGGACCGTCTCTTTGGTCTTCCTTCCAGGTGTAGTAGGAAGAAATGGAACCATCTGCCCTGTAGTAATTCACTTTGCCATCTATGATACCCTCTTTCATGGGTAGTTTGTAATCCACCTGTTGATTGGTGTAGTAGTATACCAGGCTGTCATCTATTTTACCATTGTTGTGGTACATGCTTCGGTTGAGGTCTCCGGTTTGGTTGTAAACAGATGTTACTCCGTGACGCAGATCGTCCTTAAAAGCAGATTCTAAAGATTTCTGTCCATTCTCGAAATAGTCAATATCAGCCCCATCGAGTTTACCGTCCTTGTAGATGTTGGTGCCGGCAATACTTCCGTTTGTATGATAATAGGTCCATTTGTCATTTCTTTCCCCATTGTCGTTAAACACCCCTTCGGAAGACAGTGATCCTGAGTTGTAATAGAACTTATATGGTCCAACAGGATTGTTGTCATCATTCACCTTTCCAACAGCTTCCACGGATTCGCTGCCGTCTCTGAACCAATACTTTATTTCGGGTTTAGTCTCATCATAATTTTCATGGTGAACACCGTAGATTTCCTTGATCTTAGGGCCAAGAACACCGATGTAGGCCTTTATATCCTTAAGGTTTTTCTTCAGTATTTTTTGATGTTTGTCGCTTCCACTTGAAGCAAGTAGCCTGTAGCTGAAAGGTTCAAACAGATCCCTGTCAATAATGACATCATAAAATGGCAGGTAGTAGTTTTCCCAAAAACCTTTTCTTTTTTTGATTTTCACTGATTGATCAATAGCCAGGTGCAGCTGTTTTATAATCGGGAGGTCAATGTCGCTTGGAGTTTTGTAGTCTTTTCTCAGAGAGGCATAGCTGGTGATCAGAAGATTTATCTTCTTAAAATCATTTTCACTCTCAAAGGTGAATTCTCTGGGTTTTAATTCAATTTTATCAGATACAGCATTGTTGAACTGCACAAGGTTGGAATTGGCGCGATCTCCGGTAGGTTCGAGGGTAAGGTAAAAGCCAAAGGCCAAAAGAGCCTGTGCATATTGTTCTTCGTTTAGTGCAAGATTTGCAAGAGCAAGGTGCGAAGAAGGGTGGTAGGGGTTTATTTCAACGGCCCTTTTAAAATCTGCATAAGCATTGTCGATTTGATCCATTTTGTCATAAACCAAGGCCCGATTGTAGTAGAGGTTATAATCCATAGGGAAACGCTCTATGGCAGCAGTATATACTTCTATGGCTTTTTCCGTTTTGTCCAGTTCATCATAGCTGGTTCCAAGCAGGTTGTAAAACAGCCCTTCGTTTTCATTCTTTAGCTGAAGCTCTCTTTGGGCAATCTCAATGCCTTGTTCGTATTGTTCGTTTGAAACAAGACTCAGGCACTTCTCGTATACAGCCCATTCGTAATTGGTGTCTCCCGGCAACACATAGTTGTACAGTTTAATGGCTTCCTCATATTTTTCTTCATCATGAAGGCTTATTCCTTTATTGATGGAGTCTGTGGAGTATACATATGGGAATTTATCTTGTCCAAAGCTAACTAATGTAAGGAGCATTAGTAGCCCAGCGAAGTAGTGTTGCACGCGCATAAAAAAAGTTGGTTTTAAGTTGATTTTTAAAATGAGCGGGCACAATGTAAGAATTATATTAGTAGGATAAATGGTCTTTTATCTATACTATTCAGGATTTTAGCGTTTACCACTCTTTAGTGCCGGAAATTTATGCTTAAAACATCTTTTGTTTTGACTTAGGGTCAGGGGCATTTTTGGTCCATTCTAACGGGCCGTCACACATGAGTTCAATTACCATGGTGTTGTCATGTCCAAAGTAGGTTAGGAGTTGTTTTTTCCAATCTTTAAAAATTTCTTCGGTATAGTCGCTACAGTCAAAATTGCAAATGATGATTTCCTTGTCGTTAATAAGGATGATGGTGGGTTTGGCGTACTCATAGGTGCGCACATCGCGTCCGGCTCTTATGCTTTTGCCTTCTATAAAGTCTGCCATCCAGTCTTTTAGGGCGTATTGGCGGTCGTCAATGTCTTCATATCCATAAATGGAAAAGTAAAATTTGAAGTAGCTGTTGTTTCCTATGGCATCCTTTTGACGTTCCTTGGCCTTTAAAAGAAACTGATCTTTCCAGGCGGGGTCGGTATCATCAATAGATCCGAGGTTGCGATCGGCAATATTGAGGTACTTCATATCGTATTTGTCGTTCTGATCGCTCTTGAAAGCAGAAATTTTTTGCTTCATTTCACCATCCTGCGCAAAAATTATTGATGGCATAACAGTGAGTACAAATAGGCCGCAGGCCGCGATGCCATTAAGAAGGGATAATGCTCTAAAATTGGATTCTAACTTTTTCAACATGATAATTCGTAAGTTATTGAGGATAAAGATTCAGATATATTTGTTTAGTGAAAGTATTTTGCTTTATATTTGACGCAGAGTAGAGTTTTCAAATGTTTCATGACTTGACCTTTTAGGTTTATCAAGCCCCGCCACAAGCGGGGCTTTTTATTTTTGCACCTAATTCTAAATATTCTTTTTTCTTCATGGTTTGCAAATTCTTCGTCATACTCTCTCTGCTTATATGTTCCCTCTCTGCCTTCTCCCAAATTGTAAATGTGGAGTCTCTTCGCGCCACACAGGATAGCAATGGATTTCACGGAGTGGAAAACTTCAACATTGACTATGTCCGCAATACTAAGGAACTTTTAACATTAACTAACAATTTAAGCCTTCAGTATAAAAGGAATAGAAACCTTTTGATGTTTCTCAACACCTTTGATGTTTCTCTGGCTAATGATGAAGTGTTGGAGCAAAATGGCTTTTTCCACCTTAGGTACAATTATAAGCTAAACGGCTGGCTTACCTACGAAGCGCTGGCTCAATATCAAACCAATGCTCCGTTGCGCATACAAAACAGGTTTTTAGCCGGAATGGGATCTCGCTTTACCCTGCTTGAAAAGAAAAAAAACAGCATATATCTGGGCACTCTTTTTTTGTATGAGTACGATGATGAAGCCGAAAACACCAGGGTTCATAATGATGTCAGATTGAGTTCATACCTATCCTATAACCTCCATTTGGACAAAAGAATGGTTTGGTCTACGGTAGCCTACTATCAGCCTCGTCTCGATTATTGGGAGGATTTCAGGGTCTCTTTACAAGGTAAGCTGGCTATTAAGCTTTTTAGAAATTTTTATTTCAACTCCATAATCAGCATGGCATATGATGCCTTTCCTGTAGTAGATGAGGATATACCGCAGCTTACAATGAAATGGACAAACGGCATATCCTATAAATTTTAGAGGGCTATTAAGTCGCCCCGGCTGAAAAGCTCTTGCAACTCCGGGGGAATGCCGAAATTTTCATCAGAAAAACGCTGAAGCTCATCTTTGGTTTCTTTGGAAAGTAAGGATTGAATCGTTTCTATGATATCATCACTCAGTAAATAGTAACCGCCCTGTGCTGCTATCTTGCGGCCTTTACAGTGTGCGTAAATCTGATATTCTTCCATGTCCTCTATAAGCTTTCCGTTAAGGAGGCATTCGCCAAGTGGGTCTTCTGTAAAGTTTTCAGAATTGCTTCTTGTAACTTTTCGTTCCATTGCCTTTTTGAAAAAGAAGCCCTGAATGTTGGATACAGACTCCTTGGATAGAGTGGACCTCATGCCGGAGGCACACTCCAGGCAAATGGCAACTTCAAACAGCAGTTGTTCACCTTTATCGTCTACAAATTTGCGATAGGCTTTTTCAATAATGTATTCACTTTCACTCTCCAAAAGTTCCTTCTTGCACATTTTGCAGTGCTCAAAGGGGTGTTCGGTTAGGCTATTGTTAAATTTTTGAGGGATGTCCAATGTTGAATTATTTGAATACAAAGTAAAGGGCTTTTTGATAATGTGGAATTCGGAAGATCAATTAACTGACATTTTTATGAAAAGAAAATGAAGGCTCCTAAGAAGCTGTGTGGGGGCTCAAAATTGTATAGGAATATACTCTACAATCATTTGAAAAAAAGCTTTCTATAGATGTTTGATAAACAAGCTTTTGCAGTATGATAAATTCATAAGTATTTAAAATACAGTAAGTTAAAGTTGATTTGTAAGGGCTAAAAAATTACTTTGGCAACTGATTAGCACTTGATCAGATTCAACAAAAAAATCACTTTGAAAACTCTAGTTACTCCACTACTTTTTCTGTGTGTTGCTTTTTCCTTATTTGCCGAAGGTACCAAGGAATTACGACCCACCAGCGCCTCGGGCGGCAACCTGAATCCCTGGGATTGGGGAGGTGAGTTTGCCACTTATGATGCAGCACCTACAGACAGACTCTACTTTACCATCAGCAATTATCAGTTTGAGAGAACCTACCTTGGTTTTAATGCCCAGTATGGAGGAAATACTTATCTGCGAATAAAAGATGCAAATGATAGTATTGTGTTTGGGCCGGTTCTTCTCAAGTCGTTTGGTAATCCGGGTTTTATTGCAAACTATGCAGAAGCCGTTGCAGGCCCTGTAAACTTTAATGCTCAGGGTTATACCCCTTACGTATTCACACCTCATATGAATGGGGATTACTATATAGAACTCAACAGGGATAGTCCTACGGTAAAGACGGTGCCTCCCACTGGTTTTACAGGAGGGCATCGTTACAATCATTTTGATGTTACGGTGGCTAATGTTACTACCAATACACCTATTAAGGGTAGGTTGTGGGCCTATAAATGGGCACTTACCAGTAGTGGGGGGGTGCCGTTTGATGCCAGGATGTATGTTTTGCGGAACGATAGTATTCGCTTTGAAGTTGATTACAACGGTATTGATCCTTACGGTTTTGGGATCGTATCCAACTCTTTCGGTATAGATTCCAGTAGCAATTATCTTGAAGATCGAAAAAGTAATGACAACCTGTATACTCAGGGAACGGTTCCCTACAAGCCAAGGCATAAGATTTTTGTTAACCCTCCTGACCCCTTGGTGTATCCTTATCCTACAGTACAACCTTCAGTCAACCTCTCAATAGCCGGGCAAGACGTGATTACCGGCTGTATTGTTACCGGCTATTGCTTTAACCTCAATGTTACAAAGGAAGGGCAGGTTTCGGTAAGTCTTGATATGGATAATACACCAGGCTATCAGGCAGGCGGCAAGGATCGGATTTTGTTTAGCAGGGTGGTTCAGGGTGCAAATTGCATTCCCTGGGATGGTTTTGATGGTTTTGGCGATACTGCCCTAAGTGCTAATATTACAATTGATCTTCACTATCAGGCCGGTTTAATACACATCCCCATTTATGATGCGGAGAACCACCCAAATGGCTATGTGTTTTCACTTTACAAAGGACCTGCTCAAAAGGATACCCTTGCGCTGTATTGGGATGATTCCGATTTTTCGAGCAATGTAAATCTTACTGGCTGTACTACTTTGCCATGTCGGGATTTTATCAATAACTATGGAAACGAAAGGTTTATAAATACCTGGGCAGCAGCATTTGATCAAACGATAACGTTTAGCAACATCAGTTTTGAGTTTTGCCCGCCTGAGGCTATGAATGATTCAGCATTTGTATATGAGGGTCAATCTGTAGCCATACTTCCATTGCTTAATGATATTGCCGTGCTCAATGAGCTAAACCCGGTTTCATTAAACATTAAAGGAGGCCCCAATAATGGAACAGTTGTATTTGATACAGCCAGCAGTACATTCATTTATACTCCAAACCTGGGTTTCAAGGGAGTGGATGTAATCTGCTATCAGGTTTGTGATACGTTTTCACCCCCCAGATGCGATAGTGCCTGTATTTATATTACAGTGTATGATGCTAATCTCGCACCCAATGTTGTTTCTGTAAATGGGCTTGCTGTTATCAATG
This sequence comes from Owenweeksia sp., assembly GCA_048267305.1. Lineage (GTDB taxonomy): Bacteria > Bacteroidota > Bacteroidia > Flavobacteriales > Schleiferiaceae > Owenweeksia. The sequence continues at coordinate 11,820 of JBLWXT010000019.1, forward strand.
ATACTTCTGCGGTGCTTGACGTATTTGAGGATAGCGTATTAAACATTTGTCTTTCGTGGATAGAGTATGATGGCGATAGCGTTTCCATAGCTGGCGTTTTCAGTGGGCCATCTCATGGAGTGCTGACTAATGTTTTTGATGGGGATTCATGTTTTATCTATACCCCCACACCGGATTATTTCGGCCCTGATACACTTGTTGTAGAGATATGTGACAACCAGTCACCTGCCGCTTGTGATACTCTTTTTATTCCAATAAATGTATTGCCGGTAAATGATCCTCCAGTAATAATATCAGGAAACGGAGTGCTATCCGTAAATGATACAATTGCTACACTTACTACAAATGAGGACGATAGCCTAATGGTTTGCCTTAACGTGAGTGATGTTGATTTTGACTCCGGAGACATCAGTATGGTTGTTAGTTCCCCGATTTCAGGATATACTGCTGGTATTAACTCTGGCGACAGCTGCTTTGTGTATCATCCCAATCCAAACTTTTTTGGCGCTGATACCTTAACACTTGTTTACTGTGATACTGGCTCACCTTCCGGCTGTGATACGGTAACAATTGTTATTAATATACTTCCTGTTAATGATCCGCCAGTAGCGGTGATTGATGTAAGTACTGTTGATCCGGGCGATTCTGTTGCCAGGTTGGTGATGGGCAACGACTTTGATCTCGAAAGCACAAATCTGACTTTCACCATTGTGAAAGGGCCAAGCTTTGGCACTGCCAAAGTGGTGGGTGATAGTATCAGGTATATTTCAAATTCCCTTTATCCTTACGGAATAGATACTGTTACTTACAGTGTTTGCGATACTGGTATGCCAGTATTGTGTGCTATCGGACATTATGTGATTGTGTTCCCAAAAACCAATCTGCCTCCGATTGCCGAGAATGATACCGTATCCACTTTGGAGGATGTAACGTTAATGTATAATATCGGAAGTAATGACTACGACCCTAATTATGATCCATTAAACTATAGCGTAGTAAGTAATGTGAAACATGGGGTGGTTTCTATTGCCAATGGTATTTTAACCTATACTCCATTTTTCAATTACAATGGATTTGATACTCTGGTTTACCAAGTGTGCGACACCACAGCACCAACACCTCTGTGTGATACTGCCGTAGTTTACATTTCAGTGATTCCAGGTCCGGATAATCCTATTATTGATGATGGATCGGGCAATCCTATTGACAGAGATAGTATTGTGGTTTTTGAAGATGCTTTTTTGAAGTATTGCGTTAGCGCTTCAGATCCTGATGGAGATTCATTATCAGTAAATTATGCTAATGTGTTTGGTGGCCGTGGCCAGGTGAGTGGCTTGGCAGGAACGGACACCTGCTTTACCTACACCCCAAATCCAAACTATAACGGTTTAGATTCTATTCAGGTGGTAGTTTGCGATAATACCAATCCTGCGGGGTGCGATACCCTTATGCTGTATGTTGCCATACTTCCTGTAAATGACGCTCCAGTTGCCAGAAATGACTCGGCCACTACCGGAATAAATTCCACGGTGAATATTATGGTGCTTGCTAATGATAGTGATAGTCTCGACTCGTCACCCCTGGATACCAGCTCCTTTCAAATTCTTAGCCCTTCGGCTAATGGAACAGTTTCCTATGCGAACGGAGTGTTGACTTATACTCCGGCCAACGGCTTTGTGGGGTATGATAGTTTGCAGTACAATATTTGTGATGCAGGTGTGCCGGTGCCACCGTTATGTGCCACAGCCTGGGTTTATGTGTTTGTTGATCCTAACAATGACCCTCCAATTGCGATAAATGACACTTTAGGTCTTTTCAGTAATCAATTGGTGGATGCTCTTGTGTTACTTAATGACTATGATCCTGAGGGCGAATCACTTACTATTTCAATAATTACCCAGCCAGTGCATGGGCAAGCCCTGGCAAAGGATAGTACCATAAGCTACAAGGCAAATTTAGCCTACTGTGGGCCTGATTCTCTTCAATATGAAATATGTGATAAAGGTTTCCCTCCGCGATGCGCCACCGCTTGGGTTTACATGTTTGTGAAGCCAGCAGATACAGATCAGGATAGTCTTTCCGATAGTTTTGAAACGCTGACCATCAATACCGATGGAGATGTCAAAAATGACTATGAAGATCTGGATTCAGACAATGATGGAATTTTTGATATGACCGAGGCGTCACCTATACGCGATATATGTTTTCCAACAGCTATGGATTTTGATGGCGATGGAATTCCCGACTTCCGGGATATGGATTCGGATAACGATGGAATTCCGGATTATATAGAACGTTCTTTAAATATTGTACTTCCTTCTGGTGTGGATGCTGATGGAGATGGCGTTGATGATGCGTACGACTCTGACTTTGGCGGATATCTGGAAAGTAATCCCATAGATACTGATGGCGATGGTTGGCCGGATTTCAGGGATTTGGACTCCGATAATGATGGGAGGCCGGACTCTGAGGAGCGTGGGGCAGACCCTGATAAACCAAGGGATACAGATGGAGATGGTGTACCAGACTTTCGGGATTTGGATAGTGACGGGGATGGTATAGCCGATAATGTTGAAACAGATGAGGATTGCGATGAAGACGGAATTCCAAACTGGCTCGACTTTGATAGCTGCGCGGTATTTGTGCCACAGGGAATTTCACCGGATGGAGACGGGTTGAATGACTACCTCGTGGTGCCCCAACTCTATAAGTATCCCAACAATAATTTAATGATTTTCAACCGCTGGGGAAGTAAGGTTTTCGCTAAAACGCCTTATGACAATAGCTGGAATGGAAAAGCTTCGGAATCGGGAGTGGTCAATGGAGATCAATACCTGCCAGCCGGCACCTACTACTATATTTTAGATTTAGGGGATGGCTCTAAACCACTCACTGGTTATATCTACTTGAAACGATGAAAAAATTACTCTCTACTCTAACCTTCAGCGTGATTTGTTGTGCCGTGATGGCGCAACAGGATCCGCTGTTTACACAATATCGAAGCAATATGCTTACGATAAACCCCGCTTACGCGGGAAGTCGTGAGGCGCTAACCCTTAATCTGCTTCATCGTAGCCAATGGGTTGGGATAGAAGGCGCTCCCACTACGCAATCTATAGCTGTGCATGGGCCACTGGCATCTGATAAGCTGGGTTTTGGGCTCTCCGTGATTCATGATAGAGTTGGGCCAACAAAACAAACCGGTATCTACGGAGATATCTCCGGAAGGGTAAAGGTTAATGACAAGGGCTATTTGGCAGGAGGTGTTAAAATTGGAGCTAACTTTTTTAACTCTAACCTCACAGAGCTTGTATTGGCCAATGGTAATGACGGAAATTTTGCAGAGAACGTGAGTAAATCCATGCTCAACGTTGGTGTAGGCGTTTACTATTATTCTGAGAAGTTTTATTTAGGGTTTTCCATGCCCAAAATCATGAAAAATGAACTTTATGATAACGGCAGTTTAGAGGGAGCGGTTTCTGAAAAGAGACACTTTTTTGTAAACTCAGGTTTGGTTTTGGAAATGTCGCCCTTGGTAAAATTCCGGCCCACCATTATGGCGCGGATGGTAGGTGGTTCTCCAATGTCATTTGACGCTACAGCCAGCCTTATTTTTGATGATAGATTTTGGATTGGAGGATATTACCGGCTGAGTGAATCAGTAGGGCTTTTATTGGATTACAACTTCACTCCCCAGCTAAAAGTAGGCTATTCCTACGATTATACTCTTACGGAGCTGCAGAATTATAATACAGGTTCTCACGAAATCGGAATTACCTACGATTTCATATTCAAGGAAAAAAGAATTCAATCACCACGATATTTCTGATGAAAAAGCTACTCCAACTCTCGTTTTTTTGTATGGCCATTATCGCCACAGGCGGCTGTTCAAAAACGGCCGTGATCACCCGTGCCGATAGCTTTTATGATAATTACAATTATCCCGATGCCATATCGCGATATAAGTACGCGCTAAAGCATGGTTACGAAAACCAGCAATACCTTATAAAACGTTTGGCCAATGCCTACCGCCTTCAGGGAGATTACGGCAATGCCTCGGTGTGGTACGAAAAGTTAGTGCAGTTTGAAAGGGTAGAACCTGTGGAATACTTCTATTACGCCAGGGTTTTACAGTCTGAAAAGAATTTTGAAGAAGCACGGCAGTGGTTTGAAAAATATAGCTCTGAAGTGCCTTCGGATTCTCGTGCACTTACCTATAGCGATTATTCTGTAGAAAAGGTATCTGAATTGTATGAAAATAAAAATACCTACGAGCTTTTTGAGTTGAGCCTGAACACCGAGTTTGATGAATTTAGTCCGGCATGGTATGGAGATTACCTGGTGTTTACCTCAAATCGCCCAGATCAGGAACTGGTAAAAAGAAAGCATAGCTGGAATGATACGTATTTTCTGGACTATTTTATTGCCGAAAAGGAAACTGATGGTCAGTTAAAGGGTGTGAAGTCTTATCCTCTGCTGAATTCACCATACCACGATGGGCCGCTAACGTTTAGTGAAAATGGAGAAGTGGTGATATTTACCAGAAATACATCCAATCCCAAAGGGAAGCTGATATCAGATGATAAGAGTACTGTTCGGCTTTCTGTTTTTAGCAGTCAAAAAGTAAGTAAGGGTAGCTCAACCACGTGGTCAGAGCCCCGGGAATTGTCGTTTAACATCAGCGGATATAGTTGTCAGCATCCAACCTTAAGTGAGGATGGAAACAAGTTGTACTTCGCCAGCGATATGCCCGGGGGAGTTGGTGGAATGGATCTTTATATGTGTGAAAAGAAAGGTTGGGGATGGGGGCAGCCCAGAAATCTTGGAAACAATGTAAATACCAGCGGTGATGAAGTATTTCCTTTTATTTTTAAAGACAGCTTGCTGTACTTCTCAAGCAATGGGCATCTCGGGCTTGGTGGGCTTGATGTTTTTGTAACATCGGCAACAAATTATACCTATCCTTATAACCTCGGCTATCCGATTAATGATGCGATGGACGACTTTGGCTTTATTATCGACAGTAAGGGAAAGAGGGGTTATTTTTCATCCAATCGTAAGGGAGGAATGGGGCGAGATGATATCTACGGATTTGATGTGAAGGAAAGTGCCGGGCTTCCATACGACTCCTCAGCCACGTCTGCTGTAAGTGATGCCATAGCTGCAATTGCCAATCCTGAGGAAGCCAAAGGGCCGGGCCGGATTACGGTTGTGCCTGCCGGTGGTATACAACTAAAGGTTTACGATCAGATATCAGGAAAGGGATTGCCCAATGCTACCATTAATGTTTTTGACAAAAGAGGAGTACTGCTCAATGCAGTTCAGATGAAGGCCGATGGTACAAACAGGATCAGTCATAATTATCCCAGTGGTGAATTGCGTTTTATAGCTTTTTACCAGGATTACAGCAGTAACCGTGTTTTGGTGGAAATGAAGGATTTGCCACCTACAGGTGCTGTGGTGAAGATACCTATGGTAAAGGATTTGGGGAAGATGCTTAACATCAATCCAATATATTTTGATTATAACCGGGATAATATCAGGCCGGATGCAGCTCGCGAACTGGATAAGATAGTGAAGATAATGAAGGAAAATCCAGGAATGGTAATAGAGGTGGCCAGCCATACCGACAGCCGTGGACAATATGGCTACAATCAGGATTTATCTCAACGCAGGGCACAAAGCAGCATGAAGTACATTATTAACCATGGCATTAGTTCGAGTAGAATTAGTGGAAAGGGGTATGGTGAAACACAATTAACCAATCAATGTGAAGATGGTGTTGTTTGTTCAGAGCTTGATCACCAGTATAATAGACGAACGGAATTCAGAATTTTAAAATTCAAGTAAAAATTTAGCTGTAAAATTTGTTTGGAGAAATAAAATATCACGTATATTTGCCGTCCCAAAAATGAAGGGAGTTTAGCTCAGTTGGTTCAGAGCATCTCGTTTACACCGAGGGGGTCGGGGGTTCGAATCCCTCAACTCCCACCTTCATAAAAAAAGGCCTCAGCGAAAGTTGAGGCCTTTTTTGGTTAAGGAAATTTCGATATTTCTGTCATCATCCATTTTATTTATTGGGCATAATCCTTTTGACTATCACGCCTGCCTTACTTCTGTATTCTTTATATACTTAGGCGTTCTTGTCATCCTTTCCGGTAGGGGGTAGAGTGAATCCTGTTTCTGCCAATAAGAAGATTGCAGGGCAGTTGATATTTGTGTGATCGCGGCATTTAGCCAGTCATTCCAAGGTCAGTGTCTTTTAGGGAGTCAGAATCACTATCAGCCATTACAATCATAAAACTAAGAAGTGTAAGTAGTTCAGACTTCAAAAAATCGAGACCCTTTACATCAATTAGTTGCTCAGCATTGTTTATCAGTTGTTCCATTTTACTGAGGGATTTTTTCTGAAATTCTCCAGGTTCAAATCCAGCCAGGCTGCTTTGTGTATAAAATACATTGAGCAATGAATAAGCTACTGCGGCTTGCTTTAGTAAAGAAACCGGAGAGGGGTTGCTTGTTGTGGCAATGTCCCGCTTTACGTTTTCTAGTTGAGTTATAATTTGTTTCATGAGTAGAGTTGATTATACTTCCTGAATATAGGAAGATCAAAGATTACTGATGTAGGAATAAGAAGAGTATTTTTATATTTATTAACTGATAATTAGTGAATTACTATGTTTTAGGAGAGATGTGCTTTTGTGGAAAAAGTTAGAGTCCAATTGATTTGAGCGACCGATTTGTATTTGTTTCAGAAGAGATTTTGTCATAATTGATATTCGGGAAAAGCAGAGGCCCTTGTAAACAAGCGCGAGTATTATTTGCAGTTTATTCCTACGTTGGGGGGATGGATCTTTTCTTAAAACCTCGTGGCAGGTATCAACTTTTGGGTGGATTTGAGCACTTTACCAAATTGTGGTTTTCATATCTTCGGGCTTCCAAATAGCTTACCCCTATATCTGTTACAGCTATCTAAATCCAAATCAATGAAAAAGATTATTGTATTGCTTGCTGTGGTGTTTTGTTTGCCACTTATCGCCCAAACTGAATTGCGCTATCAAAAACCTCCAAAGGAAATTCTGGATCTTGTGGATGCGCCAATGGCTCCCGGGGTAAACCTTGATAGTAAGGGAGAAAACGTGGTACTCTTTTTTAGGGACCCTTATAAGTCTATTGCTGAATTATCAGAAACGGAAATGCGTCTTGCAGGGCTTCGGATTAATCCTAAAACCAATATTGGTAGCAGAACCCGCTATTACAATGACCTAAAAATAAAGAAGGCTACCGCCAAGGCTGTGCGCAAAGTGCAGGGGCTTCCTGCAAACGCACGATTATCTAATTTCAGGTGGTCTCCCAATCAAAAAATGATGGCATTTACACATACCACGGCAGATAGGGCAGAAGTGTGGGTGATGGACATAGAAAAGGCCAGCGCCAGAAGACTTACCAATGCTGCTGTAAATGCCAATATGGGTAACCCTATAGAGTGGTTTAAGGATGGCAGCGCACTTTTGGTACGAATGCTTCCCCTCAATAGAAAAGAACTTATCAATACGGCTGAGTCAGTTCCTGCCGGCCCTGTGGTTTCAGAGAGCAATGGAGAAAAGGCTCAAAATCGTACTTATCAGGATTTACTGAAAAACCCTGCTGATGAATCCAATTTTGAACAGTTGGCATATTCAGAATTGCATAAGGTAAATATGGACGGCACCTCTAATCAGTGGATACCTGTTTCAGGTATGTATGATGATATGAGCTTTTCACCGGATGGAAATTATGTGATGGTGAGCAAGGTGAGCAGGCCATTTTCTTATTTGGTGCCTTATTATCGCTTTCCAAGCGAAACTACCATCTATGATAAAAACGGAAATGTGGTGCAGGTGGTAAATACAACCCCGCTTACGGAGGTATTGCCAAAGGGTTTTATGTCGGTAAGAGAGGGAAGGCGTGGTCTTGGATGGCGTGCTGATAAGCCCTCCACCTTGTTTTGGGTACAAGCCCTTGATGGTGGTGATCCCGAAAAGGAAGTGGATTTCAGGGATGAGGTTTTTCAGTTGGAAGCTCCATTTAATGGAACGCCAAAGTCCATCATAAAAACAAGAAACCGCTTTGGCGGCATTACCTGGGGCAATGATGAAATTGCCGTGGCGTATGACTATTGGTGGAACAATCGTAACACAAAAACATACTTGTTTAATCCTTCCAACGCTGCCGAGGAGCCAGCCATTATTTACGATCGCAGTTATCAGGATCGATATAGCGATCCGGGAAATTTTGCTACACATCGAAATCAGTTTAATGAAAGTGTGCTGATGGTAAATGCCGGCAAAGCTTATCTTTTGGGAGACGGGTTTTCGGATAAAGGTCAGTTTCCATTTGTGGATGAATACGACCTGACAGCTAAAAACACAAGGCGCCTTTATCAGTCGAAATACACAGATAAGAAAGAAGATATCAGAGATATTATTGATCCTGCAAAAGGAAAGGTTTTGGTGCGGATCGAATCTTCAAGTGAATATCCCAATTATTATTTCCGCGATATTACTAAAAAGGATAAGCTAAGCGCTATCACGAGTTTTGAAAATCCTTTTAAAAGCATACAGGATGTGCATAAAGAGGTTATAAAGTACACGCGCGAAGATGGGTTGGAGCTGGAAGCTACGCTCTATTTACCTGTGGGATATGATATGAAGAAAAAGGAAAAATTACCTATGGTAATGTGGGCCTATCCCCGTGAGTTTAAGGATAAAAACAGTGCTTCGCAAAACACATCCAACCCCAATGACTTTACCTATCCCTATTATGGTTCACCAATTTATTGGGTCAGCAGAGGGTATGTTGTTTTAGATGATGCTGCCTTCCCGATTGTGGGCGAGGGAGATACTGAACCTAACGACTCTTTCAGAAAACAATTAGTGGCCAATGCCAAGGCGGCTATTGATGCTGTGGATAAATTGGGATATATAGATAGAAACCGTGTTGCAGTGGGCGGACATTCCTATGGAGCCTTTATGGTAGCTAATCTTTTAAGCCATTCTGATTTGTTTGCAGCGGGCATTGCGCGCAGCGGAGCTTATAACCGTACGCTTACTCCTTTTGGTTTTCAAAGTGAAGAACGTTCTTACTGGGAAGCACCAGAGGTTTACAATACCATGTCGCCCTTTATGCATGCCGATAAAATGAAAACTCCGCTTTTGCTTATTCATGGTGAAGCCGATAACAATAGTGGTACTTATCCGCTGCAAAGCGAAAGGTATTTTAATGCACTGAAAGGTTTGGGTGCCCCGGCTCGCTTGGTGTTATTGCCAAAGGAAAGTCATGGCTATAGTGCTAAGGAAAGTATTTTGCACCTGCTCTGGGAGCAGGATCAGTGGTTGGAGAAATACGTTAAAAACCGTGAAGCCAATACAGAAACCACAGGTACAAACTAAATAAAAGGACAAGGGATTTTGGGTTTACTTTTGAGAACTCAAAATCCTTTTGTCTTATTAAAGGTTTAGGGACATTAGCTCAGTTGGTTCAGAGCACTACCTTGACAGGGTAGGGGTCACTGGTTCGAATCCAGTATGTCTCACAAATGGATGTTATAACTGAAATAGCTGATAAGGTTAAATCTCTTTTGGATAATGACTTATCCCGTGATTTGCAAACAGACTATGGGCAGTTGGTTGATTTAGTAAAAAACTACAGGGGAAAAGTATCGGTTGAAGATGTTCAAGATGCACTGTCTCTTGTTATAAGTCGATGGGATTTACCCGACTATGAAGATGAAGTAGTGGTTGATATCAGTTGCCGGTTGTCAGGATTTTGCTCATCTCATGTAGAAATAAAGTGGTATTAGTCTTTAGTCTATATTATTTCTCCCAACTCAAACTTTGCAGCCTCCCTTTTCGTTTCTCACCTTTACCCAACCTCAATTACTTTTTTTAGATGACCATTCCCTATGTAAAATTATTTGTCACTTCCTCAGCCATGCTTTTTTTAATGCTTATTGGTGCATTTAAATCATCTCCAGAAGAGGTGGCTATAGCAGCTAAAGAGCCTGCCATTTACATAAACCCTGTTCGCTTTACTGATGGTGCAGATAAGCCATGGAATAATATTACCGCGGATCCTGGCAAGGCAGGACTTATGGCGGAGAACTTAAAAGATGAAAATGGCAATCCCACTAAAGTGGATATTTATATGGAGACGCCCACCTCCTATCCATTTTCAAAAACCCCGAATGATCAGAAAACAGTTGAAGGAGTTTTTCCTGATAAAGTTTTGTGGCGCGGATGGGGCAGCAAAGCTCCGTGGAGTTTTAGGTTGGCTGGTTTGATCCCAAACTACACCTACACCCTTACCTTTTTTGCCTCTCAGTTAAGTTATGAGGGCAATGAGATAAATTATGAAATAAATGGGATTTCAGTGCTGTACAAAGGAGTTGCGGAAAATACATCTGCTACTTTAAAGGTGAGTGTAAAAAGCAATGGAAAGGGAGATATTGTAGTAAAGGCCACTAATGTGGATGGCAGCTTAAGTAGTTTGGCGGCTTTGGTGGTGGAGGATGCTGCGGATAATTACTTCGCACCAGAGGTATACTCGGGTAAGGAAATAGTCCTCTACAGGCAGAGCTCAACAGAGCCTGTAAAAAGAGCTTCTCGCTCCACACCTCCCAAAAATAATAAGGCGTATTACAATAGTGTATTAGTAAACAGGGAAGCGCGAATTAGTAAAAAAAGACTTGTGCATCCGGACCCTAATCCATACAATCACGCCATTGAAATGTACGGAGGTTATGAGGTGGATTGGCCCGATAGTGATAACAAAACACCGGCAACGGCCAATATTCACGGCCCTGAGGCTGCGTGGAAGCTGCAAGACGTAAAATGGACGGATGGCAAACTGGATGGGCTTTCTACTTCAAAGCCCCAATATTATTTTAAGCAGAAGTTTCATTATGTGAAGCAGCCCTGGAAGGATCTGTCCACTTATTATTATTTGAACCGGGAGACGAGGCTTGATACTATTGTTTTTTATCAACTCGATAACAGACCTATATTGCCCGAGGCTACTTGTAATTTTTGGTATGCACTGTATGGCAGTACCGATAATTTCACGTGGACCAAAATTTTGGATAGCCTTGCCTTTGACCGTTCTGGCAGGTGGAAAGGCTATGTAACCAAAGATCCAAATTACTACTGCTATTTGCGATTGCGGATTGTGAGCAGCGACCCGAACATGTATAACGATTGTCAAACCAATTCTGCGCTCATAAAAATAGTGGCTTCGGGTGATTATCGCGGAGGGTATATTACTGGTTTTATGGAACCAGATGACCTGCCCACGGCAGCAGAAAAGAAGAATACCTTCAATGATTTTTTTGGCACCAATGGATTTAATTCTGACCCCGATACGCTTAGGGCACAGTTTAATTTTTTCAGAACCTATATGAGTTATGGGGATTTTAGCAATGAAATTGGCGGGAAGTTTTTCATAAATCAAAATACCAATGGCCAAACCCAAACGCATTATTCTACTATTATGGATAAGGGCGAGGATGGCTATGCGGTGCGTTGGTTGAAGAACGACATTATATATCGCAACAAGAGAGTGAAGGCCATCAATCCCGATATCAAAATATTGTACTGCATACAGCAAGGGGCTAATTGGTATGTAAATCAAAAGGCCACAGCAGAGGCGGGCTGGTATTATTATAGGGATGAAAACGGAAATAAAAAAGTGGATTATCCGGAGGAATTCCTGCCATTTTCCACCACCTCCTATCTCGTTCCCGGAGAAGCAGGAACTTACCCTAATCGGCAGAGAAAGGAAGATGTTAGCGAGATAGTGACCGAATACAGGATTAATCCAAAGGGATATGAAAAATCGCAGGAGGTTTTAGACTACTGGACCAAGGATGGAAAAGTATCGCCCTGGATAGCGGGATACTTTGATGTTACAGATCCTCAAAACCCCCATACCCAAATTTATAATCGGGGTATGCGAATTCCCTGGGATAAGCACAGGGCCCTGGCCGATCCGGCAAAAAGAGATAGTGTGCTCTCTGACCCCCGCACCTATGCCTATGATGCCACTTTTTTTTATAATCTAACCGCTGTTCATGGTCCTAATGAGGTGGATATAAAAACCCTTTGGGTACAGCCGGGGCAGGTAAAGCGTACCGGCCATGGAGTGATGGATATGCTGGAGTGGGAAAATGAAACAGACCAGGATTGGCATGGCCCTCTTGCCCATATGTGGCCCCAGTGGGCTGCTGCTTATATGAGTGCTATAATGGATGGTAATATGGGGCAGATTCCGGGGCCGCATAACAATAACATTACGGGTTATATGTGTGCGGCTCCTCTACTGGATTTTTTGTATCAGGGTACTACCAAAGATGGTTGTTTCGATATTAAGCTTGCGCTGGATGCTCTGGTGGCTATTCGCACTAAGCGCAAAAAAGAACTCAATGAACAGGGAATAACCACACATCCAGGTAATGGAATGCCTCTGTATATTTTGCCTCCCAACTTTTGGGCAAACTGGCACCATTACTCAGGTACCAGTGGTGGGCAACGAAGTGGTCAGCATATTCGTTTTCCTGATGAAAAGGATGAAAAGGGACTTACAGCTACAGATGACAATATCTATGAAAGTATAAGAGCCCAAACGGCATGGCTTAAATCCTTTTACCCTCAGGTGAAAACAACTATAACCGAGTGGGGCTATGGCACTCATACCGGAGGGAAGTTTTCTCCCCTTAAGGAGGACTTTGGTGTGAAGAGCTCCCGGATGGATAGGGTTCAGGATAGCCTTGTGGACATCCTTGAAAAACAAAAGGAAAAATTAAGGGCAACTGCCGTACCGGATAAAGGAGCGATTGCCAAACTGGATAAGGATATAGCCAAGTTAAAAAGTGCAGAGCCCCTGTCGATGCCCAAAGAGGCAGGTATGTTTTATCAACAGGCCAATTGGCTGATAAGGGGAAGTTTGGAAATTTGGTTTTCGGGGCTTGATAATCTTGCCCAATACTGGCTTTCTGACAAGGGAAGCTATTACGACATTTTTACGTATGATGATAGTCTGAAACGATACATGCCCGACCACCAAAAGAAGTGGCTGGTAGAATCCAAAAATGACTATACTACATTTTTGGGCTGTGGACTTTATGGCAATCCGAGATTTGGACATGGAGGATATCCCCCAAAAACATCCGCCTATGCTTTTCATACTATGAAGAAAATCCTGGGTGATAATGTGGCTGTAAATCGTCAGTATCTGAATGAGGAGCAAAAAATTAAATCCTACCTCACATACAATGAAAAGGGTAAGTACTATGCGCTGGTAGTTTTTAAGGCAACAGCCAAAAATCTTAAAACCGAGAACTTTGAAGTAAAATTGCCATCAGGAGCGATGGAGATTGAAGTTATTGACTTTGTGTTGGATAGTTATTCGCCTAAATCACAAAAGGCCAAGGGGCCATCGGTGATACTCACCATAACGGAAAAGCCAATAATCATTAAGTTTAAACTTCCTTCATAAAGTGTGGTATCCGTTTAAAACATTTGAATTTTGTTAAATGCTGTTTTTATACAAAGCCTTTAGTGCTATTTTGCGCCCATGAAAAAAACCTCGCCTTCCAGAGATATTTCGGCCTTTGAAGCCAAGTTTGAAGCTCAGAAAATTGCCTTTGCGCCCATTACCTTTCAATGTGCTCTTTCCCTCAGAAATACTGGTATACTAAGGGCTGTGGCCGATGCGGATCCCAAAGGCGTTTGCGTTGAAACCATAAGCGAAAAAACCGGAATTTCTAAATATGGGGTAAAGGTGCTGCTTGATATGGGAGCAAGTATGGGGCTGGTGAAGGAAGAAGATAGTCAGTTTTATCTGCTAAATACAGGGCATTTTATTTTGAATGACCGTATGACACAGGTAAATATGGATTTTACTCATGATGTGTGTTATAAAGGGATGTTTCATCTTGAGGAGGCCATTCGCGAGGTAAAACCCGCAGGATTGAAGGAACTTGGAGATTGGTCTACCGTATATGAGGGCCTTGCAGAATTGCCGGCCAAACTGCGTAAAAGCTGGTTTGAGTTTGATCATTTCTATTCTGACGGTTCATTTCCAACTCTGTTGGAAATTGTGTTTGGTGAGAATAAGCCCAAAAAGCTTTTTGATGCAGGTGGTAATACCGGAAAATGGGCCATGCTGTGTGCTGCGCACGATCCGGATGTGGAAGTTACTATACTCGATCTGCCGGGTCAGCTGAGAGATGCCATGGCCAACGCAAAAGCCAAGGGTTTTGAAGACCGTATCAAGGGCTTTCAAATCAATATGCTGGATGACTCTCAGGCTTTTCCGAAAGGAGCTGATGTTATTTGGATGAGTCAGTTTTTGGATTGTTTCTCTGAAGAGGAAATATTGAGTATCCTGAAAAGAGCAGCTGCCAGTATGGATGTTGATGCGAAACTCTACATATTGGAAACCTATTGGGATCGCCAGCGCTTTGATGCCGCCAGCTATAGCCTTAATGCCACTTCACTTTACTTTACCGCCATTGCCAATGGCAATAGCCGCATGTATCATTCCAAGGATATGATTCGCCTGGTGCAGGAAGCCGGGCTGATTGTAGAAAAGGATACCGATGATATTGGTATGGGAGGGCATACATTGTTTAGATGCGCGCTGAGGTAGGTGTTTTACTCCTGAGCTACAGACTGCAATAAAAAGATGCAGTAGATTCTTTGACTGTCAGTGTGGTTTTGTGATAACCAAAACTCAATGGATATAGCGAAGGTCTTGATTTTTAGCTCATAGCTACATACGTTGAAAGAAGCTAAAGCACTTTCAGTGTATGAGAGGGAATATCAGGTTTTCTCGATCAATTGAAAGTCTCCGGCCTTATTTTTAAAAGCACTCACAAAACGATCGTTCATTTCTTTAGAGCAACCGCTTAATTCCACATAGGTTTTTTGCTCCTCGGGGAAGGTGTGAAGTGCGAGATGGCTTTCGCTTAGGAGCCAGATGCAGGTGTAGCCCTGAGGGCTGAAATGGTGCTCGGTAAAGTTAACTACCCCATATCCGGCATGATCCAGCATTTCTTTAAAAAGAGGCACGAGTTCATCTGGATCAGTAAGCCTTATCCAGGTTCTGTGATTATATATTTGGGTTGCTGTAGCTTTCATAGTTCCTTAGTAAAGATCCCAATTTCCTTTAAGATAATAGTTGTAAAGCACCGGGTGCTGAATTTGGTTTACCTCCACGCTGTCTGCACTTTCCAGATAAATATCCTTGCCAAAGGAAGTCATTAGCTGCATCGCCTCATTGTTCAGCCATTTGGTGTCTATATCTTCAAATTTCAATTTTTGAAGTTCCTTTTTTAGGCTCGCCTTTTCAGGAAAATTTTTAGCGCCCAATATCCAGCCCCATTCTCCAAGGGTAATTACCTGGTTGTGCATTTTGGCCGTTTCAAATCCGGCTGCAGACATGGTTTTGTTGATGCATAAAAAGGCTTGCGTGGCATAATAAGGACTGCCTGCCTGAGTAATCATTATGCCCTGTGGTTTAAGGCTGCGATGACACAAGCTGTAAAATTGAAGTGTGTACAATCGGTTTAGTTCTATGGAGCGTGGATCGGGTAAATCCACAAATATTAAATCGTAAAAATCCTTGGTGCTTTCCAAATAGTTGTAGCCATCGGTATTGATTATTTCTACTTTGGGATTGTTGAGGGCATTTTGGTTTAATTCGGTTAGGATAGGATGGCGCTGTCCAATGCCTGTCATTACTGAATCCAGGTCTATAAGTGTGATTTTCTTCACTTCCGGGTATTTCAGTATTTCACGAACTGCACAGCCATCACCACCGCCCAGTACTAAAATGTGTTTCTTCTGTTTTGCAAGCTGCATGGCAGGATGCACTAAAGGCTCGTGATACTTGTCTTCGTCAAGGGTGCTCAGTTGTTGATTGCCATTGATGTATAGCCAGTATTCGTTTTTCCATTGAGTCATCACTATGCGCTGATAACGGCTTTGATTGCTATAAATGACTTTGTCTTTGTAACGTGCCTGTTCTCCAAACAGGATAATGGGCTTGGCCAGAAAGAAACCTACAATTATAAGTGTGGCAACCAGGCCTCCCGAAATGGCAATACCTGTTCTTTTTTGGGGTTTTATTTCATTTCTAACTGTGATAAAAAGCAGAATGGCCACAATGAGGTTGATGCTCCCCAAAATAAATGGGGTGTAGGTAAGTCCTATAATCGGAAGTCCTACAAAGGCAAAAAACAATCCTCCTACCAGACTGCCGAGATAGTCTTTTTCCATCACGCTGGCCACGTTTACACGCAGGGATTCAAACTTTTCATTGAGGCGGATAACCAATGGAATTTCTAAACCAATCAGCACACCAATAAAAATGCTGAGGCCATAGATGAAAAATCCGGTATATTCTGTAAACCCGGACATGGTGTAGGTAAATAGTGAGGAAAAGGACACCAATATGCTGAGTAGAAACTCAACAGCAATAAATTTAACAATAAGGTTACCCGAAACGTACTGGCTTAGTCTGCTTCCTACCCCCATGCTAAACAGCATCACCGAAACAATGAGCGACCACTGCACGGCTGAGTCACCAATAAAATAGGTGGCAAGAGTGGAAAGGATATATTCGGCCACAATACCAGAGAGGCCCGTGGCGAATAATGCCAGTTTTAGTATGGGGGATTTTGATTTTTTCAAAATCAGTTATATACACCAAACAATTAAAATAGAGCCACCTACATATCCCATCATCTCAATAAGTGAAGCTCCTACATTGGGTTTTTCCTGATTGGCAATTTCATCGCTGAGGTTGCGGCCCGGCAGTAGGATTTTATCAACCAAAGTGCGGATAACGGGGAGGAAAAGCAATCCCAGCCCTGCTTCATAGCCCACCTCCATCAATGTGTCATTCCAGCTTTCAAAATCCCCCATGAGGGAATTGCGGAGCAGGTTGGCAATGGCAATAAGTGCCCCGGCAAAACCTACACCCACGGCTACATTGTCATTCTCAATGTGCTCGTGAATATTGTATGAAACCATTTTGTTGTAAAGCCAGGCTGTGATTATGATTAAAATCTGACCGATAGCCCAATAGGCCAGGGCCGTAAAAATACCAAAGGTGAGGTTTCCGCTTTCGCCAGTAATGGCACCAAAAATGATGAGCCCCGCAGCCAGATAGTTTGCTCCTTCAATAATGCCCATGCCGGCATTGCGGTCTTCCACAATTTCCTTCCATACAGAAAAACTACGCAATACTACTTTGTCCATAATTACCGATGAAAGATGGAGTAGAATAATGGCCAGCAGACCAAAGATTCCCATTTCAATAAGATCGGTAACCAATCCGTATGACTCACCATACAGCACGCTTCCCACTGCCAGTATAAGTCCGGAAAAGTAACCCACATAGGCAAAGCTAAAGGCGAGATTGTCTTTTTCCACCAATTCATGGTCTACTTTTATCCTGGGTTTGGAAATTTTAAAAACCAGTTTCCCAATCCAAAGTAGCAGGAGTGATGCTAAGAGGTAGATAAGGAAAAGGAGGAAGGAGTTAAACCATTCGTTTTCTACAAGTATTGTTGTCATGGTATGCGGTTATAGTTTTTCAAAGCCATTTGGCGTAAGTGTTATTTGCCTCCTCCAAAGCCTCGTGAGCGAGAGTTGGAGCCACTGCGATAGCGGGATGAGGAGCGTGTGCGGCTGGCGCTTTGTTTCACTTTGCTTCGCACCCTTTGCTTAAAGGATGTGCTTTTGCTGTTCCAGCGCGAGGTAGTGCTTCGTTGGGCGGTGTGGGCACCATTGGTGCCAAATCGCGTGCCTCCATTGTCAGAGCGGCCATAGTAAGTGCGTCCCTGGGGGTAGTAGTTTCTTCGGTAGTCGTTCCATCCGCTGCGGTAAATAGGTGAGTAGCCGTAACCAAAGAGGCTGCGCATAAAAGCGTACTGTCCGTAAAAGGCCCAAAAGCTTCCTCCGCTTGAATTTTGTCGCCACTCTCCATATTTTTCATTTCCCACATAGCTGTTGTATCCGGGTGGAGAAACCTTTTTATCCAACTTGCCATTTTCCTTGCTTGCCAGGGCCATTCCCATATCCTCCACATGTGCGTTGAAATATTTCGCGCTTACCTGCTTCCAATCGGTGGTTTCAGATATAAGCGTGTCTTGCCCTGAAGGCTCCTTGATTATTTGATATTGGTGGCGGTAGGTATCCTTATCTTCCACATAATCCATGTCGTAAAGCAAAATGGTGAAGTTGTTTACGCCAGAAAGGTCACGGATGATGTCGTCAATAGGTTCTTTTTGAAAGCTGGCTGATTCTGGTCCACAGCTTGTTATTAGTGCTGCCACTACTAAGAACCATATTTTATTTTTTAGTAAAAAGTGCATTTGCGATTTATTTGGTTGAGATCGATTGCATGTTGCGAAAGTAGGGTGTTACAGACAGGGGGCAAATTCCAAACGAACCTTATTGTTTATCTCCCACACATCTGCTGAGTATTTACTTTTTCTGTTCTCTTGGCAGGATGTCCGAAATTTCAAATTCCATAATCCTCTTGCCATAGGAGGCTTCAAAGGAGCGATCTCCCCATTGCTCAATTGTAAGATTGTATTTTTCATCTTCATCGTAATAGTCCCAGGCAATAAACTCCTCCCAGTCTTCATCGTCTTCTGAGGGTAGTTTCCTGAAATAGCCCGGAGACTCATCATCCAGATAAAACTCCTTATTATCATACCTGAGGGTTTCTGGAGGTACTTCATTTTCTAAAATAAGCTTCTGCAAATCCGTCTGAACTTTGCGAATATTCACTTTTTCTGAAACAACCAACTCCAGTGTGTCGTCTTCTTCCACTGCCAGAAATTTGGTAGACTTACCGTCTGATATTTTGTATTCACGGGTAAAGTCGTTGTTTCCCCAGTCGTACTCATACACCTCTTTTACTTCCCATGTTTCCAGGTTGTATTCAAAGATGTAGCCCAGGTCCAGGTCACGTACAGTGCGGCCAAAGGGATTTGGTCCGGCTTTCTTGTTTCGGTTAAAAAGTTTGTTGAAAATCATGTTTTGTATGTATAAGTTTTCAATATTATAAATCTTCGGATCTCGGGTGCTTCATTGGTTTAAAACCTTATTCCTTAGCCTTACCCTCCGCTTTCTCCTTAGGTGCCGGCATCTGGAAAACATTTACAATATCCTGCAGCCCACGGCTTATGAGTTCCATTTGCTCCAATACGTGGCCCATTTGGTTGCCGCCAAGTCCCTTTAATTTTTGATTTCGCTGAAAGGTTTCAATGATTTCGGCCTTGCGTTCGGCCTCCTCTTTGGTAATGGCCCCAAACATCTCTTTAAATTTCAGAAAGTTGAATTCTGCGCCACTCGTTAGTGTTTGAGATTCATTTTCATAATGAGATAGTAAAATAGTGTTTAGTTCCTTGTCATTCATTACCGGACTAAGCTTTTCCACAATCTTATTCATATCGCGATACGAGCCTTGCAGTCGGAAGGAAGGTTCAGTTCTGAATTCAGGAGCCGTACCTGCCGAGTGTATGTACTGCTCATTTACTTTCAGGATAATGTCACGCACGCGAATCATCTTCTGTAGCAAGTCTACATATTCCCGAATTTCCTCTGGATTGTGGTTGGCTTCAAATTCAATTCCCTCCTGATCACCGGTTTCCGCTACCTTGATAAGCGTAATAATGTCTTTTTGGCTTTTGCCGCTAAGGCGTGCCATGGTAGAGTTCGATGTGATGCTGTTTTCGAGATAACTCAATTCAAAGGCCCGTACTTTACCGCCAATAATATCTCCAAGGTTATAAATGTCTGCACGGTTTGCCAGCATATCCGGCACCTGAAATTTCTCTCCACTTTCGGTATAGGGGTTACCGGCCATTACTACGGCCACCTTTTTACCTCGCAGGTCGTAAGTTTTGCTCACGCCCTTATACACGCCTTCCACCTTCCGCTGAGCATCGCACAGCGAAATAAACTTCTGTAAAAACTCGGGGTTACAATGCTGAATGTCGTCCACATAAATCATTACGTTGTCGCCCATTTCAAAAGCCAGATTCAGCTTTTCCAGTTCTTCACGTGCTGCAGAGTTCGTAGCTGATTCAGGATCCAAATTGGTAACATCGTGCCCAATGGCCGGGCCATTGATTTTCATAAACACCAGCCCCAAACGATTGGCCACGTATTCCATTAATGTGGTTTTACCGTAGCCGGGAGGAGAGATCAGGAGTAGCATTCCCATAAGGTCGGTACGCTTGCTGTTGCCGGCTGCTCCAATTTGCTTGGCAAGGTTATCACCAATTAGCGGAAGATAAACTTCATCCAAAAGTTGATTTCTAACAAATGAACTCATCACCCGGGGCTTAAATTCATTCAATCGCATTTCCTGGCGTGCGCCTTCCAGCAATTGTTTTTTCATTTCCGTAAACCTGCGGTAGGCAACCACCTGCTGCTTATCAAATCGCTGCAGCTTTTGCATAAAATGATTGTAATGCAGGCTGTACTTTCCATCCTTGATCACTGAGTGGTCGCCCTGTAATCCACTGATTTCGGTGTGCAACACTACGCGGTGTTCTGTTGGGTTTTGCGCAGTTCTATCCATCAAAATCAAGGCCGCCTCTTCGGTGTCCTGTAATTCTTCTTCGTTTTCAGTCTCTGAATAAATAACATAACTCTTCAGCCAGTTTTGTATGATTTCCAGTTTTTCGAGCGGCCGTCCACTGGTGCTTCTAAGGCTATTGTCAAAATCCTTCAGCGAGCGGTTTTTCTTTAAATAGGTTTGAAAATGTTCTGAAAGTTCCCAGGCTTCCATTGAAAATACAAACTCATTTTCCTCCGAAAGGAAATGGAAAAGATACTCCGCAGCTTCGGCTGCATGCGGTTCATGTGCAACGCCATTTTCTGCCAGCGTTCCTTCCATGTCTTCATGCAATTCTCTTATGGTAGTTTCAAAACTCCTGCTATTCGGAAAAACCTTGAGGATGCTCTTTATACTTTTAAAATGTTCTGTCCACTCTTTTTTAGATTCGGCATCTATCAGATATTGCCAAAATAAATAGGCCAAAACCCTACTGTGTGCGGGGTACCTTAAAAGGCCAATACCGTGGTACAGGTTGTTTAGATTTTTCAGGATCAACATTCCATCCTTATCATGCACACCTTTAATGTATCCCTCCTCATAGCGAAGGGCCATCCTTCGCTGCACATAGCCTTGCAACGCCTGATCGCTCATTTGGTGGAGCTCTTCAGCAGACTTCAGCTCATCATCTCCGTTTTTGCGGTAATTCAGGCTTTCCCTGAAAAGCTTGTAGGCCAGGTATTCGGCTCTGTAAACATTTTTATTCTCACTTACCAGTGATTGACTCCACACGTCTTTAGTGGCCAAAAACTCATCTGACAATACCTTCTCAAAAAAGTTGGTGCCGGTAATGTGGAAGTACATCTGCCCATCTCTGGTTACCAGCGAAAGATCTACATTTTGGGTGTTTACATTAAAGGTGTGCTTGCCCAGGCGTATCACATCTTCGCCATTTACAAACAGTTCCTTTTTATCTTTTAACTGGCGGGTGGCTTCTTCATAAGCCGTTTTCAGTTTGCTCTGAATGTCATCGGCTTTTACAGAATCGCCCATTTCCAGAAGCTGAGCGGAGAGGTCACGCACCTTATCCACCATCAAGTCAGAGGCGTAGTAGGAGTTAATATCCTGTATGGAGCTCATGCCCGAAAGCCTCTTTTGGATGCCGCTAACAATCCGCTCGGCAGATTGTAATAGCGCCAGACTCTTCTTGTTGCGCGCTTCTATGAGGTATACCTTTTTAGACTCAAAGGCATTGTAAACTTCCTCTCGCTTTTCTGTTATTTTGCTTAAAAACTTGTCAAATTCCGCAAACTTCCCTTCCAGCTCTTCCAGCTGAACCATCAGTTTATTAAGATACTCCTCGCACTTTTGGGGTGTATCACAAATGTCCAGATAGTTGGTCAAGCCCTGGTTTATAAGCTTTAGCTGAGAGTTGAATTCTGCTTCGCCTTCCTGCCCAATCAGTTCCTTCCTCCTTTTCTTTAACCCGGCATTTATCCGGTTAAACTGGGAGTAAATGGCCGAAATACCATCAATGATGCGCGTGGTTTGGGTGGCGTCTTCAATTTTAAGATTGCTCACAATGTCAATCAGCAGCTCCAGCTCACCAGAAACTTTTATGATTTCCTTTTCCAGCTCATTGGCTTCCACCACTTTCTTAACCTTCTCAAGCTGTTTGTTCAGCTTTTCCACCTTATCCCGATAAGGTTGCAAGGCTTCTTTTTTTAATAAAAAGCTTACTGTGCGCTGTGAAACCAAATCAGTAATCTCCGAAAGCTCCTTCTCATATTTGGTTATTACCTCCGCGTCCATGTAGCGCAAATCCTTAAGGGAAATAATTTCACCCTTAGAGGTTCGTAATTGTGATAGTCTTTCTACAAACTCGTCAATGGTAGCTGCGGTTCCACGCTTGGCGCGGGAAATAATATCATCGGCACGGCCGGTTATTTCAGCGCTCTTTTCGCTGGTGTTTCTCTTTATTCTTATAACCTTTTCATACTCATCAATGGCAGTACCGGCCGATTTCTTTATCTCCTGTAAAGGTTCTTTTAACTGTTGCGCTTCCGCGTGATTTAGCCAATGGTAGGCATCCATCAGGTCGGTAGCCATCTTTACCAAATCCACGTACAGATTGGCGTAGTTGTCTTCTTTGTTGATAAGCTTAACCAACTCACTGGCTTCCGCCATGGCGCGCACCACCTCCTTATTCCCAATTTTAAACAGGTAAGAACTGTTGGTAACCTCCACCGTTTTGTTGGGCGAGTAAAAAGGCGTTTGCCAAATCTGTATGCTGTGGTGACGCTTCTGCTCTTCCTCTGCCCGGAAGTAAATCAGTTCGCCATCTTCAAAAATGGAATAACCACTACAGATAATGGGGGTAGCCACCTCCTGATTAATAATGTTGTAGGGGAGGAGGGCGTAAATTCCGGTTTTCTTTTGGTAAAAAACATATAGAAAATCCTCGCCATTGGGGGAGGCAATGCGCTTTTCAAAAAGCATATTCTCCAACTGGTTGTCAAACAGCTTAAACTCCCCGGTTTGTATATAGTAGCCCTTGGCAAAAATAATCCCCTGGCTATCGGGAAGCAGTACGCATGAGTCTTCCAGCGCATCCACACGTATGGCCTCCTGAATTTTTTGATTAAAAACGATGTAGCGGTATTTTGTTTCCTTGTAGGGGAGAATTTTCATCACCACCAAATTGCCGATCACAGCATAAAAAATCTCGGCATCGTCCAGCGTTTGATCCGGGTCATCCACCTCCTCGGCATAAATACCGCGGCCACTTTCCGTATTGTTTTCCACCTTTATGGTGAGGTCGCCACCCACGGTTTCCACAAACACCTTGTCTTCAATACTAACATGTGGGTGCAGGCCTTTGCGCTGCATGTCGCGCGTTACTTTTTTCCAGCGGAATTCGTGCTGATCCGGAAAAACGTACTCGTGATCGCTGCGGCTATCAAGGTATTGCAGGCCACCATCGGTTTTGGCCCACTTAAAGGTTTTTATATCGTTAGGCGTTTTTCCCACCTGAAAAACCATAAAAATGTATTGCCCTATTTCCGCAAACTTGGCAAAGCGGGTGTCGCGGTAATATTTGTAGAGGTTGGCAAAGTCTATCCTGAAATTCTCATTATCAAAAAACGGAATTTCAGCTTCCTTTTGAAAGGTGTGGTCTTCAGGATTATGGGTGTAGAGGCTAAAGACATCCGAAAAAAGAGTTTCGGTTTTAAGACCCATGTGTACGTTGTAGCCAAACAAAAAGCGGTTTTGTCCAAGAGGTACAATATCGCGGGCTATGCAGTTGTTTTCGGTGGAAATACGCTCGGTGGAAACCAGTTGAGTTTCTATGGAGCCAAACACTTCCTTGCGGGAATTATTGAGCTTACCGATGCGTTTTCGCAGATCTTCCCCGTGCTTCAGCAGCCGATCACGAATGATTTCGTAAGTGCCGGATTCGAGGGTTATATTTTGGTTGTTTTCTTCTTTTGCCATTAAACTTATAAAGTGTTTTTAATCATAATAGGAGTTGCTCTTTATCTCAAAAAAAACAATGTATTAGCAAAACCAAATGGCGAAAGAGTCTCCATAAATTCACCGCTTAGAGTTAACCGCTGTGGATTTATTACATTGATTGTGACATAACGAGGTAAATAGCCTTTCTCCGTTAAAATGAGATAGTATCCAGATTTACTCAGCGACCATTTTCCTTTTCGAGACCCTTCTTTACTCTCCCATGATTTATTGATCAATACATCCCCAGCTTCCTTAATGCTGAACCGACCATTTGCCGAAAGTTCTAACTCGATCGACAGATTTCTTAAACTATCATGACCCATAAATCCTCCTAAATCGAGCATTTCTTGGTTAGTTGCTTTAAAGGTTCCCACCAGCTTTTTTTCAATTCTTTTTAGAAAATCCTTTTTCGGGAGTGGTAATGAAACAATTTTGACAGTAACTTTTTTTGGGGGAGCTTCTGGATTTTCAATATTTATATACGTATCAGCATAAATTGTATCCTTAATTGATTTTTGAAGCAGAAAACAAAACCGTTCGCTTATCCTATTGTCCCAAAGGGTTAAAACTGTGCCTGCTGCTGTTGCCTTGGCCCAGATCCCACCTGTATTCGTAACCTTATATAAAGGAGCATTGTAGGTAAAGTATGCAGTGCTATCTTTAGTAAGATGAATGTTGAGACCATCGAAAATAGCGGAAGAATCCGAATGAATCTTTAAGATTGAGTTTTGAAAGGGAACTTCATCCAGCTTGAAGGAATTAGGAGGGAGCTTTTCCCAAACGGAGTGATTGTACTCTCTATTTTTATAAATCTTCTTTAGGATTAACAAATTATTTGAGAGCTGACCCTTTAGATAAGTCAAGCTGTCAATTTCTATTATAATGCCCTCACTGGTCTGTTGGTAGTAAAAACAATTATTCTTCTCATCAACAAAGCTTTTTGTAAGCGATGTGTCCGAAGTTTGAAATTGAAAAATCACATTCTTAACTTGGTAATCCCTATATAATCTAACACTCAGGTTGGTAGGGCTTTTTTCATAACCCATACGCCAAACGCCATCATAATCCTGCCCATACATACCCAAGGGCAGAAGAACTCCAATAAATAATATGTTTAAGATTAGTTTCATTCAATGTTATTATAGGCTTCGACTCCGCTCAGCCTGGCTAAGCAGCCTGCTTAGTGTCAAGTTTGAAAAGTTATCAACCTGCTCAAAAGACGAACCTCCCTGGTTATCATGTTCGAGCCGAGTTGAAAACTTTAAGTCAGCGGCCAAAAAATCATTTTATCAAATCCGTAACGGATTCAAATCCTCTAAATCAGTTTAATCCGCGTCATCCGCGCTCCATTTCTTAATAACCAAAACCAGAGCAGACCGCTTAGGCGACAAACCGCCTGCTCCGAGCCTTGATAAAATTTTTACCGCAAAGTGCGCGCAAGGGTTTCGCAAGGGACGCAACGGAAATATCAGTACTAGTCAGTTTAATCCGCGTCATCCGCGTTCCATTTCTTAACAACCAAAACCAAAGCAGACCGCTTAGGCGACAAACCGCCTGCTCCGAGCCTTGATAAAATTTTTACCGCAAAGTGCGCGCAAGGGTTTCGCAAGGCACGCAACGGAAATATCAGTACTTATCTGCTTAATCCGAGTCATCCGCGTTCCATGTTCTTAACAACCAAAACCAGAGCAGACCGCTTAGGCGACAAACCGCCTGCTCCGAGTCTTGATAAAATTTTTACCGCAAAGGTTTATGCCAGGTACTTTGTGTCTTAGCGCCTTTGTGGCCAAAATCAAAACAGTTACTCAATCAGCCCTAAATCCTCAGCTGAACTATCTCCAAATCCAGAGCCCCGAGCCATGTCCAGCATTTGCTGCAGCATATTCTTCTTCTCCTTGTTTTGGGTTTGGCTCATCATTTTTACGATAAGTGCCGTAATAGAGAGGTTTTTAATATCCTCGCTATCCACATCAGAATCCTTAATCAGATCTTTAACCTGTTCCATAAGGCCCTTTCCGTTGGGGTTTTCCAGCAGTTGCCTGCGCACCATCGAAAAAGTTTCGCTGTTATTAACGGCACGGTCAAAGGCTTTGCCTTGAGTGATGGAACTTATGATCTTATCAAAGAACACATTTTCACCACCTACAATGTCAATCTTCGCAGATTTCAATGCGCTGCTTAACACTTCGGCCTGAGCATCGGCAATTGCCTTCTGAATATTGATTTGGGCAAGTTCCACCTCTTTGTCTTTTTCCAAACGAAGTTTAAACTCTTCGTGATCTTTACCCACACCATCCAGCTTTTTCATAGCTGCGGCTTTCCTGTCAATACCTTCAGCTTCGGAGTTGTATTTCTGCAGACTTACCTCTGCTTCTGCCAATCCTTTTTCCTTATCGGCATTTGCTTTTTTAAGGATAACATCGGCTTGAGCCAATCCTTTAGAACGTTCTACTTCCGCGGCAGCGTTACCCAGTTTAAGATCCGCTTCAGCTTGTGCATGAGATTTAGCTTCAATGCCTTTGGCCTCGGCCATGGCCTGGTCTTCCAACACAGAGGCTTCGGCTTCACCCTCTTTCTCACGGGCTTCGGCTTTGGCTTCCATTACTTTGGCTTCCGCCAAACCTGAAGCTGCAAAACGTGCTGCTTCTGCTTCCGCCAATACTTTTATGGCTTCTGCTTTTTGGGTTGACGCTTGCTTTTCTGCGTCAGCATCAATAATGCGCTGCTTGGCTATAAATTCAGCGGCTTGCTTGCCTGCTTCTGCCTTTTTGATTTCCTGCACCAGTGAAGCTTCGGCATCTTCTTCTGCCTTGGTGATAGCAACTTTTTTCATTCGGTCTGCCTCAGCAAAAGCACGGGTATCCTTAATTTTCTCTTCTTCATCCACCACGGTTTTCTCTATGGCTATACGGTCACGGATTACCTCCTGGATGTTTTTCTTCTCAACTTCTACAGATTTCTCTTTTTCAATCTGAGCAAGTGTTACAATCTTCTCGCGCTCGGTTGCTTCCAGGTCACGATCTTTGGTTACACGTTCTGTTTCCACGGCTTCGGTGCGCTCTTTGCTCTTCGCGGCTACAATAATTTGGCGCAGTTTGTTTTCTTCGGCAACCAGTACTTCTTCTTCAGTAGCAATACGCGCCTTTTCTGATTTTAGAAGTTCTTCCTGATTTACCTTTTCAATTTCAGCACGCTCCCTTGCGGTTACGTTTGCAATTTCACGTTGCTGTTTCTGCTCACTTTCGGCAAGTTGTCTTTCTAAGACCAGAATTGCTTCCCGAGCCTCTACATCCTGTTGTTTAATGGTTTTTTCCTTATCACGCTGAATGAAGTTGGCTTTCACCAGTTCCTTGGCAGTAATTTCCGTGATCTTCTTGATGCCTTCTGCATCCAGAATGTTATTGGGGTCCAGGGAATCAAGTGGTGTTTGTTCCAAAAAGTCAATCGCAGCATCATCCAGAATATAGCCGTTAAGGTCGGTACCGATAATGTCTATAATCTCCTTGCGGAATTCATCGCGTTGATTGTATAGATCTACAAAATCAAACTTCTTCCCAACGGTTTTTAAAGCTTCGGAAAACTTAGCATCAAATAGCAGGCGTAAAGCTTCTTTGGATGAAGCCCGGTTGCATCCTACTGATTGTGCCACTTTTTTCACGTCATCCACCATTTGGTTTACCCTTACGTAAAAAGCCACATTAATGTCGGCCCGCAGGTTGTCCTTACATACCAATCCATCTTTTCCTCTGCGGTCAATAGTAATGGTGTTCAGGGAAATGTCCATCACCTCAAGACGATGGAGTACGGGGATTATAACCATCCCGTTAAACGACACCCTAATGCCTCCAGCACCTGTTTTGACAAGGGCCTGTCCTTGGGTAGCTTTCTTGTACCACCTCGAAACAATTGTGGCTACACCTAATAGCAGAACAATAAATATTGCTATGCCTACAAACCACGTATTTTGAAAAATTGAGTCCATTTTTTGTTTTTAAGTTGTTAAATGATTTCCCGGTAAGGCTCTATCAGGTAAAAGCCTTCTTGGTCCAGGTTTTTAATAAAGAGCACTTTATCGCCTTTTTTCACAGTATCACCCTCGTGGGTTTTTATGTAAAAAGTTAAAAAGCTGCCCC
The DNA here is from genome assembly GCA_048267305.1 of Owenweeksia sp. Taxonomy (GTDB): domain Bacteria; phylum Bacteroidota; class Bacteroidia; order Flavobacteriales; family Schleiferiaceae; genus Owenweeksia. The sequence goes on from JBLWXT010000019.1 coordinate 40,085, forward strand.
GGTAGTTTACTTCGGCCTGTCCTCTTCGCAGATGATCGGCAGCCAGGATTACTGTTCCTATTTTGCCTATTATTTCCTTCTCTTTACTGTCTTCTTCAATTTTCATAAAAAACTTCACGAATGGCCAGGTGAGGAATTTGGCCAGAAAAACACTGACGATAAACGCAGGTACAAATACGATCAACCCGAGAAAGAAATTTTGAATTCCCAACATCCCGTTTACGTTTACACAGATAAACCAAAGTGGGAAGGCTACAAATGTGAGCCATATCATAAGCGGGATTTTGCCCAGGTTGAAGAAAAGCAGGGCTTTGTTTAGCCATGACAAGTCTGCGCTGGAGGCACCGTCCATATCTATATCATTGTCACTATCCATGTCAATGTCGATATCGAGAAAATCGGTACCTACAAAGCCAAGTATTACAATGATCCAATAGAGGAATATAAACAGGAGCAGTGCCGTGGGAAGGGCGTTGGCCCCACTAAAGATTAAGTTGATAAACTCGTTCATCCCTGGTTTTGAACATTATCATCTTTGTTCATTCCCAGTTTTTTCTTTAGCTCTGCCAGTTGGTCAGAGGCTTTGGCTTTATCGGCATTGGCGATAGCCTTGTCGATTTCCTCGTCTACACTACGGCTTTCGTTGGCGATTTCGCCATAGCTTTCAGCAAGTGCTTCCTCCTGGGCTACTTTTTCCTTCATGCGCTCAAGCATACCTACGGTGCTGGATGAATCTATTTGCGCCATCTGCTTGTTGATATTCTTGGTGGCAGAGCTCACCTTTACGCGGGCTTTAAGCGTTTTTAGTTCATTTTCGTACTGGCTGATCTGGCTTCTGAGTCTTTTGATATTGGTGTCCATAGAGGAGATGTTGCCTTCAAATTTCTCGCGGTCAGCCTTGCTTCTGGTCATTTGCTCAAGATTTTCCTCTTTTTTGGTGAGGGCTTCCTGTGCCAGTCGATCGGCTTCACTGCTGTCCAGTTCTCCCTTTTCTGCTTGTTGCAAAAGGAGAACAGCTTTCTTTTCATAATCACGGGCCTTATTTCCATAGGTTTCAGCATCATTGCGTGCACGAATGCTGAGTGCCTTGATTTCTGCCAATGCGTGAAGTGCCTTGTCTAGATCCTCCTTTAATTCGCGAATACCTTGCTCGGTCATCTTAATGGGGTCTTCCAGTTTATCTATGGCCGAATGAGTTTCGGCTTTTCCTATGCTAAAAAGTCTTTTTAATATGTTCATCGTTTTGTTTTTTTAATGTTTTGAAAATTCAATTAGTTTGTCGGAATACTCGCTTAGCAAAAGGCTGAGGGAGTTGATGGAGCCTTCGAGTTCATTGAGATCGAGGTTCTCCAGCTGTAAGGTGTCTCGAAATACTACTTTCTTGCCTCCTTCGTCAAGGGCAAAGGCCCCGTGTACAATATCCCTGTTTTTGATCAACAGACTTCTGAGAATTTCTTCGGATGAAGATTTCAACTCAAACATGTACTGTTCTAAAATCAAGATGGGGTCAGCGCAGGCTATTACCAGATTGCGTACTCCGGCAGATTCGTTTTCTATCACAAATACTTCATCAGTGGTGTTTTCTGTCTTGATGTCGTAGTCCAGTTCAAGTAGGTAGTCTCGTACTTTGTTAAAATGGTCGCTCATTTTTTAAGGGTATTAGTTTAATGGGAATAATTTTTAAGCTTGGTTTCTTCTTCGTAAAGCCAGACCAATATATGTGATTTTTTTCACGAGGTGGAGGTATGGGAAATACTTTAATAGTAAGATTCATGTTAATTTAGTTAGCTTTACGGAACGAATATACTAAAATATTTGGCAATACCAATTATATTAGCATAAAAAATAAGCGATATGTCTTTCATAGGAAATAACATCAGGAAAATAAGAGGCGTTAAAAAGCTTAGTCAGAGTGATTTTGCAGATCTCTTTAATTTGAAGAGAGGCGCGATTGGTGCTTATGAGGAGGGTAGAGCTGAACCTAAAATCGAAACCGTTGTAGAGATTGCTAATTACTTTAGCATTAGTCTTGACGATCTGATTACAAAGGAGCTAAGTGTAAACGATCTTTATCGATTTGACATTTTTAGAAACGACCTAAATGATCAGGCTATGCACAACCTGATTCCTAAGTCGGCTCCGGTGGATATTGTGCCCGTTCCTTTAGTTGGCTTAGGTGATGTTGAAGCTTATCTGTCGGACAATAATATTGTATCAGGCTTGCCGTTTATCAGTATTCCATTGATGAAGGGACGAAAATACAGAGCCTTTGAAATAGTGGATAACGCTATGCACTATAACGGTTTGGGGCCTGAGGCCGGAGATTTGGTGATAGGGGTGCAGCCTGATAAATTTGAAATAGCCAATATAGAAACAGATAAGGTTTACTTGTTTGAAACTTCAAGAGAAGTACTGATGAGGAGGGTTGTGGCAAAGTCATTAAGTCAGCTAACACTTAAGGGAAGCAGCCTGAATGTATATCAAAAGGTTTTGAATTTTAAGGATGTGCAGGGTATTTGGCAGGTAGATCGTATAATTACTAAAAATATTGGCTCTGAGAATTCATTGAGGACTAAAGTTAGAGATATTGAAAATGAATTGGGCCTGCTTAAGGCGCGGATGAGTTTGAATCATTAAATATGGATGAAAATATTAGCACCATCAGAAATGGGCTTAAAAGCTCTTTTGAGGATTTTATAGTCTCAAGAAAGGAGCGAGGTGAATTGAGGAGAATAGTAACAGCTAACTACATTACGGAGCATCAGCGCAAGGTGCTTTTAAGCGAGGCGAGGGCCATGGCTGTGGAGAATGCCGATTCCCACAAAGGCGTATTGCTTTTGGATTGGCTTTATGAAGTTTTTAAAATACTCAATGATAGTGGTGAGCTGAGGCAGTCAAAACCGCACGTCTACTTCAGCCCTGGCACGGCATGCCAGGAAGCCATTTGCAGCCAGATACGATTTACAAATAAGCGCATTCGGATTTGTGTTTTTACGATAAGTGATGATGAAATTACAGAGGAGCTACTCGCAGCTCACCGAAGAGGTGTTTCTGTATCCATCATCACCGATGATGATAAGGCTTTTGATAAGGGCTCCGATATTCAGAGATTGGAAAAATCGGGTTTGGATATAATTACCGACAGATCTCCGGTACACATGCATCACAAATTTGCATTGTTTGATGATGATACTGTATTGACAGGTAGCTATAACTGGACACGCTCTGCAGCTACTCATAATTATGAGAATATAGCAGTGCTGAAAAATCCGGAAATTTTCAAATCCTATAAAAAGGAATTTGAGCGATTGTGGAAAAAGCTTCATTAATAATTGACCAAATTATATGCTTGATCAAAGTAATTCACACATATTTGGGAGGTGAACAATACTCAAATAAGTGCCCTTCTTTCCTATTTACATCAATGCTATGTTGCCGATAATCGTCAGCTGAGGCTTTCCAATTTTCTGAATCCCAGTAAGGTGGAGCACCTCCTTTTGTTTGATGGTGAGGAGGAGCTTCTCAACGACCTTTCGCCTAAGGTGGCTCTGCCCGAAAAGTATGCTACAGAGGTATCTAAAATGGTGCAGTTGTATCAAAAGGAGAAAGAACTGATCTATGGATCTATGTTTTTATTGGGAACTGAAACGGTTTTGGGTAAAGCTCAAAAGTTATGTGCACCTCTGTTATTGTTTCCCGCCACCATACAGTTTGAAAAAGGCTACCACTTTGTTTATATAGAAAAGGAGAACTGGAAACTGAATACTTCCGCCCTGAGGTTGTTGAGTAGCGAGGCAGATGGAACTACGGCTATAGAGGAAATAGGAAAGGAGATGCCTGAGTTTCCCTTTGGGTATGGCGAAGTGGGAAATATTGGCCGCTTGCTTAAAAGGTATTTCCCTGATTTGGATACCGAAGCTTTGTTGATGTACCCCGAACTTTGGGGAGAGAATAAAATCAAACGACAGTTACAGCCTAAGCAGCGATCGGAAATTCCATTTTTTAAATTGATACCTGCATCGGGTTTAGGAATAGTTACAAAGTCAGCAGACACCTATGGTATTCTTTCTGAGCTGGAAGAGCTGGGCAAGACCAATGCCTATTCCCAAACCTTAAGAGCTGTTTTTGGTCAATCAGTTTTTAAGAAGGCAAGAGATACCACTCCACCCTATTTGCCAACAGTGTTAAATGAGGCCCAAAAACGGGCACTCCTAAACGCAAGGTCTGAAACCTTATCTCTGGTTGTGGGTCCACCGGGAACGGGCAAATCATACACCATAGCCTGCATGGCCTTGGATCACTTAATGCGTGGAGAGTCTGTTTTAATTACCTCAAAGCAGGATGAGGCAGTGGATGTAGTGGCTCGTAAAATTGAGGAGTTGCTGCACACGGATGAGGTGATGATGCGTGGCGGAGCCAAAAGTAATCTCAGAAAAGTAAAAGCCACACTGAGGAATCAATTAAATAAACCTATCGGGGCCAAAAGAAACAGGTTTACCATTTCTGATCTCGTTAATATAAACTCACAAATCCTTGAACTTGAAACCAAGTTAAAAAAGCGGATTGAACTTGAGTTGGATTGGTCGGAAAAACTGCTGGGGAATAAAATTAGTGACAAAGTTAAATCTCTGATAATAAAAACCATACATGGCTGGTATGAGCCACACTGGAAAATATTGAATGAGCTGGAGGTATTGATAAATGAGCGCATTGAAACAGGGAGAGATGCTATATATAACAACTATAGGATGGGTTTTGAGGAGATGTTACTCTGGCATCGGAGAACTTTGGAGGGCTTGAATCAAATGCTGAAAAAAAACAGAAGCAGTGATAGGGATGCCATTTTTGATAGATTAGATCATAATGTAATACTTAAAGCCTTTCCAATATGGCTTTGTAAGCTCTCCGATTTATACCGGGTACTGCCACAGCAAAAAGAGCTTTTTGATTTAGTGATTATTGATGAAGCCAGCCAATGTGATATGGCTACCAGCATGGCGGCCATTCAGCGGGCAAAGCGGGTGGTGATTTGTGGTGATCCTAATCAACTGCGCCATTCTTCATTTCTCTCTAAACCGAAAATGCTACAATTGCTGCAAAAGGAAGGTCTGGATCAAAGCTATCTGGTGAATTTCAATTTCAGGGAAACCAGTTTGCTGGATATGATTAGCCGACAGCTGAAAAGTCAAAATCAGGTTTCATTTTTAGATGAACATTATCGTTCTGTACCTGAAATTATCCGGTTTTCCAACAAGGAATTTTATAGCAACTCACTTCGTGTAATGAATGAGCGGCCAATAAAAAACAGAGGGTCTGGGACATTTTGAAATACGAGTAAACGGCAGAAGAAGTGCGAAAGGCATCAATGAAATGGAGGCCGAGGAAGTGCTGAGCCGTATTGAGCAGATAATTTTAGAGGAACATGATTTAGACCTGCCACTAAAAAGTAGCATAGGTGTTTTGTCTCCCCTTCGGGATCAGGCGGATTACATATCGTCTTTGTTGAGCTCCCGGCTCGATTTAAATCAGATGGCGGAGCATCGTATTACAGCAGGCACTGCCTACTCCTTTCAGGGAGAGGAGCGTGACGTTATGTTTTTGTCTTTTGCAGTAGATATGGATAGTCACCATTCATCCTTTGTTCACATCAATAAACCGGATGTGTTTAATGTATCCATCACTCGTGCTAAAAGCCGGCAATATGTGCTGCACTCTGTGGAGCCTAAAAAGCTAGCCGCAGACCATTACCTCCGCATGTATCTGGAAGATATGGACAGGGAAACTTTCATACCGAATCAGGCACAACAATCACATGACTTTTTTCTGGCAGAGGTTCTTGCTTTTTTAAGTGAGCACCAATTAGAAAGCTGGACCTACTTCTCCATTGCGGGAGTTCCCATTGACCTCTTGGTGAAAACCAGGAATGGTCTTAAGGGAATAGATTTAATCGGTTATCCGGGTCAATATCGTGAAGCCCTTACTGTAGAGCGTTTTAAGATATTGGGAAGGGCCGGTGTTTCTGTTTTTCCTCTTGCTTATTCCTTTTGGAAGTTGAGGAGGGAAGAATGTGAGCTTGAGCTAAAATCATTTCTTGAAGCCAATTAATGGTATCGGTGGTGGGGCAATGACGGTAACATTCATCACCAACAACCTCTGTGGTTTATTTTACTTTTGGCCATCTTCTTAAAGCGCTATGAATAAAGACAACATCTTCGATCTCCCCTTTATGGATAATGTGGCATTCCCCATTCTTGTAGGGGTTTTTGCCTTCTTTGCACTATTGGAGTTTTTCTTTGTGCTAAGACCATGGAAAGCAAAACGATTACCAAGATGGATTCACAACAGCCTGCTTTCTGTTACGGGATTACCACTGGCTCGCTTGTTCCTTTTGCCGGTTACAGTGTATTCGGCTTACTATTTTGGCGAACACAATATTGGTATTTTAAACTGGGTTGAACTTCCAACTTGGTTGGAGTGGACATTGGGTTTACTGGTACTTGACTATGCGATTTACATCTGGCACAGACTTAATCATAAAATTCCATTTTTGTGGCGTTTTCATAATGTTCATCATGCTGATACAGAAATGGATATTTCAACAGCCATCCGCTTTCACTTTGGTGAGTTATTGATGTCTATTCCCTTTCGCCTTGTGATTATTGCTATTTCCGGGGTTTCACCAATGATGTTATTATTATTTGAAGTGGTGTTTGAATCCGCCACGCTTTTTCATCATAGCAATATAAAGCTCCCCTTATGGCTGGAAGGGACTTTGGTAAAGTTTATTGTCACCCCTCGTATGCACGGCATTCATCACTCTATAGTTAAGGATGAAACCGACAGCAATTATTCCACAGTGCTCAATTGGTGGGACAGGCTGCACGGCACCAAGCGTTTGAATATTAAGCAAGAGGATATAGTTATTGGAGTACCCGCCTATCGCGAAAAGGACGACAATAAATTTTGGATGCTGCTGATCCATCCCTTTAAAAAGCAGAGGGAGTGGAAGCTGAAAAATGGCACTGTTCCCATAAGGAGGGAAGAGGAAAAAGAAGAGGTTTTTAAGTAGGTAATTAGATGTTTCGTTTAGGCGAAGATTTACTTTTGCGGCTACAAACAAGCCATGGCAAGAAACGATCCTTACGCTGCTCTCCGCTTTCCCGAATTCAGGATTTTTATGGTATTGCGCTTTGCCTCAGTATTTGCATGGTCTATGCAATTTGTGGTAATAGAGTGGGAAATTTATCAGCTTACCAAAGATCCCTTGTCTTTGGGGATGATAGGCCTGATGGAAGTGATTCCTGCCGTTTCTATGGCGCTTTTTGCAGGTCATTATGTTGATCAGGTTGAAAAACGGAATCTCCTCATAAAATGCCTCCTGGGTTTTCTGGTTATTAGCACCGGGCTCTTTTTGCTCACCTGGCCCGTTATTACCGAAAGTATGGAAACCCAAACCATAGTTTGGTCTATTTATGCTCTTGTTTTCGTTGGTGGCTTTATCCGTGCCTTTATTGGGCCTACAGTATTCTCACTGTTTTCTTTGGTTGTTCCAAAATCTGTGTACGCCAATGGCGCCACATGGAGCAGTAGTGCATGGCAAATGGGTTCTGTAATTGGGCCTGCAGTGGGTGGCTTGGCCATTGGGTTAATCGGTGTGCATTGGTCAATGCTTATAATTGTAGGTGTGGCTTTAGTGGCCATTTTGGCTTTGTTGCGTATTTCCGTTAAGCCTATTCTCAATACCAAAAAAGGTGAGCCAATTGGTAAAAGCTTGCGTGAAGGTTTGGAGTTTGTATTTAAAACCAAAGTGGTTTTAGGAGCCATTTCGCTGGATATGTTTGCCGTATTGTTTGGTGGCGCTATAGCGCTGCTCCCCGTGTTTGCTACAGATATTCTTAAGGTAGGATCAACCGGCTTCGGCATTTTACGCGCTGCACCTGCCGTAGGTTCCTTTCTTACCATGATGACGGTAGCTTATTTTCCATTAAACAAAAATGCGGGTATGAAACTGCTGGCGGCCATTTTCGGTTTTGGGATATGTATTATCGTGTTTGGTATTTCCGAAATATTTTGGATTTCACTGATAGCTCTCTTCCTGAGCGGAGTAACGGATGGTGTGAGCGTGGTTATCCGCCAAACTATTTTACAACTAAAAACCCCTGATCACATGCGTGGACGTGTAGCCTCGGTAAACTCCATGTTTGTTGGTTCATCTAATGAGCTGGGCGCTTTTGAAAGCGGATTAACGGCACGACTGTTTGGTACAGTAAGGGCGGTAGTGCTTGGAGGGACACTAACCCTGATTACGGTTATTGGTACCGGAGCATTAGTACCGAAATTGAGGAAACTGGATTTTGAAAAGGATTTGGAAGAGGGGTAGGGAAAGCGCATTAGGGTAAATGTTTTTTTACCACAACGGCTGATGGATTTATCGGAGCTTCTGTAAATTTACTCTTATATCTCGCGGCCAATATGTGAAAGTCATTCTTTACAAATTTGAAGTTGTACCCGTGAGGTGAATTGCGGTAATTCATTTTAAGAAACCGCAAGCCATCAATATGTCAAACCGCATCTTTATCTCAGTAATCGCTGCCCTTTTTATTTATTTCAATAAAGTAAATGCTCAAGCCATTCCTCCTTCCGGTGGAGAACTGACATATGAGTATATAGGTGATTCTAGCGGTATTCCTCACCACTACGCGGTATTGCTAAAAATCTACAGACGGGCTGATAGCTCAGTCCGAGTGCCATTGTCCGGGCTTTTGTCGTCTTCTTGTTTCTCCAGTAAAACTTTGAGTTTGAAACCATATATTCCAAACATGGCTGAAAACCATGGTGGGGTGCCTATAAAAGAAGGGGTAAATTGTGGAGATACCTTAGGGCCGGATAGTTTAGATTTATTTGCGTACTACTATGCAGATACAGTTGTTCTCGGAGGAGTTTGCACCAATTTTAAGTTCGCTTACAGTGAGTGTTGCAGAGATTCTGCTATTTCAAATATCAATCTTCCAGAGTCGGCTCCTATGTTGCTTACAGCCATTTTAAACAATGTGCATGGCCCAAACACATCACCTGTACTTGAACGCCAACCCCGCTATAAATTCTGCAAGGGTCAGCCAGCTTTATCGTTGATGTATGCTTTTGAGCCAGATGTTGATTCCTTAGCATTTCGTTTTAAAGCGGCCCACTTTACCTATGGCAACCCGGTAAATTATTTGGCTGGCTACAGCTTTAACCATCCTTTAGATACCTCCTGGACTTCCCTCAATGGCAATTTTATTTTTAACCCTAAAGAGGCGGGCATCTATACTGTAGTTTATGAATTATTGGAGTATAGATACGATAGTACAGTGGCTTCTTGGATATCTATCGGTAAAACGATTCGTGAGATTAATTATACAGTAAGGGATAGTTGCCCGGATTATCTATATACTTCCTATGCCGGTGGGCTAATACCCAAGGATACCATTAGGGGTTTAAGCATTGGAGATACCGTGTTTACAATTAAAACCAACGTCTTTAATGTATCCGGATTGTGGTATGATGGGGCAGGGTTTAGGTTAGTGGGGCCCAATTCCGTGATAAGGCCTTTAACAGGGGCGTCAACCAGTGCAAACCCGGCTTTGCTTTCAGATTCCATTACAATAAAACTACATCGGGCTGCAAGTGATTCTGGGGTATATGTACTGCATTTTAAGGGTTGGAGTTTGTATAACTGGTGTGGAAATATTTACCTGAGTGATGTGGTCTACTTAATTGTAGATACATCTCATACTATCGCTATAAACGAAAAGAATTTATACAATAAAGTCTTTATTTACCCCAACCCAACCGATAATAAGTTCACTTTGCAAACAGGTGAATATCTTCCCGAAAGGATAACTCTGATTGATATGCAGGGAAGGGAACTGAAATCCATCAAACCAATTTCAACCAAATCAGAAATCGATGTTTCGGAATTTTCGAGTGGGGTGTATTTACTCAAGGTGGATGTTGGCGGGCAGCAGGTAATGAGACTTATACAGAAAATGTGAGGTCAGACCATTTTAAGGTCTGAAATGCGCCCGAATTGCTTTCTGTTTAATGTGCCCAATGGAATGGAGTTAGTCATGGAAGTTGCCGCTATTAAAATATCCGCAAGGTCTATTAGTTGGCTTTTGCGTTTCAACTCCAAATAGATATCAATGGCAGCTTCTGCACACTTCTTGTCTAATGGCAGCACTGTCAAATTATCTGTGAGTGCCTTCCAGTAATCTGGGAATGATGAGCTATTACAAATGCCTATTTCTTAGTGGGTAACGGTAGAAATAGCAAAATCATCAAATTCCTGAAGACTTTTATAGAAATAGGAATTCTCCTTTTTCTTTTCGGAATAAATCGATTAGAATGGAAGAGTCTAGGAGTATCATGCAAGCAGAGAGCTATTAATAGAATCACGTGCTTCTTGAAATGTGTTAATTTGAGTATCGTCCCAGGTAGGAGCGTCCAGAATTAGCCTTTTTAAGTCGTTGTTTTGGTTTGGCTTTTTTGAGGTAAGTCTGGCTTTTAAAATTGAAAATAGTTCTCTTGCCTTTTCATCAGGTAACTGAGATATCAATTCCAGAATACCTTTAAAGTTCATGTCAACCTTTACTTCCATTTTTATTCAAATTTGAATACCAAAGATGCCGAAACAGCTTAAATCACCTCCCCAACTACAAACGTGCTTCCACCCACAAAAATCAAGTCATCCGAGAGGGTGTGGGCTTTGGCGGCTCCAAGTGCCTTAGTAACGGATGGATAGCTTTTGCCCGAAAGGCCATAGCGAACAGCTTCACGGCCCAGTTCTTCGGCATTTTTACCACGCGGGATTTCTGGTTTACAGAAGTAATAAATGGCATTTTTGGGCAGCATTCGCAGTATTGTGGAAATATCTTTATCGCCTACCATGCCCCATACAATATGGAGTTGGCGGTACGATTCGCGCTTTAACTGATCCAGTACCATCTGCACTCCGGCTTCGTTGTGGGCGGTATCACAAATTATTTTAGGCTTAGTGCCGATTTGCTCCCAACGTCCACGAAGACCGGTAAGTTGAGCGGCATGCTGTAAGGCCTCTTCAAGGTTTGCATTTAAATCATGGCCTTGTTCTTTCAGCACTTTAACAGCTGCTAAAACAGTCCGAATATTTTTTTCCTGATAAATGCCTTTTAAGTCAAGCGCATCTACCGCTCGCCATGGAATAAGGTCTTCTGCAAAGGAAATGGGAGATTTGCGCTCTTTGGCAATTTCTTCAAATACAGGGCTGCTTTCGTTATCGCGTTCACCTATCACTACAGGAATACCAGTTTTTATAATACCACCTTTTTCAGCTGCAATAAGGGCTTTGGTATTTCCTAAAAACTGAGTATGATCTAAACTGATATTTGTGATTACGCTTAATTCTGGTTTAACCACATTAGTACTGTCTAATCGGCCACCCATGCCAACCTCCAGTATGGCAATGTCTACCTGTTCATCTGCAAAATATTGAAATGCCATGCCTACCGTCATTTCAAAAAAGGACAGTCCGATGGAAGTAAAATGTGCTTGATGCTGCTCTACAAATGCGGTAACCTTTTCTTTGGGAATCATTTCTCCGTTTATACGGATGCGCTCTCTAAAGTCCTTTAGGTGAGGGGAGGTGTAAAGCCCCGTTTTGTAACCAGCCTTTTGAAATACGGCTGCCAACATGTGCGATACGGAGCCTTTGCCATTGGTGCCCGCCACATGTACGCTTTTAAACTTGTGCTCGGGGTGGTCCAGTATTTCCATTAACTGGAGGGTGTTGTTGAGGTGGGCTTTATAAGCCACGCCACCCACGCGCTGGTACATGGGTAATTGCTCGAAGAGCCAATCGAGGCACTCCTGGTACGTCATGTTAGTTTTTTGAGAAGTTGTAGATGATGAAGCCGATTTGCTGACTGGGGGCGTCACTATCGGGCTGCCAAGTGGTTTTTAGGGCAGCGGCCTTGGCCTTGTCAAAGAGGCAGCCACTGGCTGTTGTAGTTGCAGCTCCTCCTGGAACTCTTTCCCCAGGTATGGCATTGGTTACTTTACCGTTTTGATCTACATATATTTTCACCACAACCCGGCCTTCATCCGTACAGGGGTAGTCGGGCTTGGGTTTGCTAAGCGCCTGACGGCCGGCTAACAGGTAGTTTCCGGTTCCACCTATGCCACCGCCACCGGTACTTCCTCCGGTTCGGCTTTTACTGTTGGGGTCTCCATCAGGGTCACCCTGATCACCGGGACCTTCCTTTTCACCTTCACCACCAGCTTTAGAGGTTTTTACGCTTTGCAGCATTTTCTCCAGTTCGCTGCTGGGTTTAGGTTTTTCAGGCTCCTGTACCTTAGGTTTTTCCTCAGTTTTGGGCTTATTTGTTCTTTTAGATTCCACTGATGGAGCATCGGTAACATCCTGCGTTTGCACGGGAGTCTCCGCCTCCATAGGGTTTTCTACCGGGTCGGGATTGGTTTGCTGAGGTGTGGGCTCTGAAATGGCAGATTGGGCACCATCGGCCTGGTCGCCCATGCCTGTTGCCGAGTTTCCAAAATTTATAACGATTCCCTCTTCAGGCTTGGGTTCGGTATACTTTAAGCCTACAAGCAGAAACAATACTAGCAGTAAAGCATGAAAAACTATGGAGCCAATCAGCCCCTTTCTACGGTCTTTATCGTTCCATATTTCTTTCATACTACTTTTTTGGGTCAGTTGCCGCAATCATTTTTAGCTTATTGCGGTAAGCAATATCCATAACCATCACCACCTTTTCGTAAGGTACTGATTTATCTGCGCGAAGCATAACAACCGCTTCCGGATCGCCTTTAGTCTCCGCTAAAACAGCACTTTCAAGTTCTGACTCACTCACTAACTGTTTTCCAACAGATATGCGTAGGTCAGGGCCAATGTTTACCGTAACGGTAGGTTTTTTTACGGTTTGTACTTTACTGCTTGGTAGCTGTAAATCCAATGCCGAGCTGGTTACTAACGTAGAAGCAATCATAAAAAATATCAGCAACAGAAATACGATGTCCGTCATACTGGACATACTGAACTCTGCACTAACTCTATTTCTTCTTTTTAAGTCCATCTTATGCTGGTTCGTTTAGCAGGTCTAGGAATTCAACGGTGTTGGCTTCCATCTTGTAAACTACTTTATCTACACGTGTTACCAAAAGGTTGTAACCGATGTAAGCGATAATTCCAACAATTAATCCGGCCACGGTGGTGGTCATTGCGGTATAAATACCTTCGGCAAGCATTTCAATGTCAATTTGCCCTCCGGCAGAAGCCATATCGTGAAATGCTAAAATCATCCCGATTACGGTGCCCAGGAAACCTATCATGGGTGCGGCACCGGCAATGGTGGCCAAACTTGCCAGGTTTTTTTCCAGACTGCTAATTTCCAACTTACCAGTGTTTTCAATGGCTGAGGTAATATCCTTTAGAGGTTTACCAATACGGGATATCCCTTTCTGAATCATTCGGGCTACGGGAGTATCCTGACTTTCGCATAAGGCACGGGCAGCATCCAGGCGGCCATGGCTTACGTGATCTTTAATGTTGTTGATAAAGTTGGCATCTACCTTATTGGCGCGTTTTATGGCATTGAATCTTTCAATGAAAATGTAAACGGCTACAATGGAGAGGATAAACAGGGCCGCCATAATAAGCTGACCGCCTATACCGCCACTGGTAATAAGATCAATGATGCTCAGGGTTTTCTCTACCGGCTGTATGTCTTCCGCACCTACAGCACCAGTTGTGTCAGGCATGGATATCTGCAAAAAGGGTATGTTCATGAAGGTTATTATTTTACCTCCAAAGATAACGGCTTACCTACCCACAGATTATAAGCCTGAAAAGAAAAATTAACAATTGATAGTTTACAGATGAAAGATGCTCTCCTGAATGATATAAGTGAAGGCTCCGGCAAAATAGCCGATCAGCGCTAGGAGTGAAATCTTTTTAAGATACCATCCAAACGGGATGCCCTCTAGGCCCATAACTGCTACACCAGCCGCAGAGCCAATGATAAGGGCGCTACCACCAGTACCGGCACAATAGGCTAAAAATTCCCAGAACAAGCCATCCTGTGCGAAGAAGGTACCAGCCACGGGACTGATATCATACATACCCATAGAAGCAGCTACTAATGGCACGTTATCAACAATGGCCGATAGCAAACCGATGATCATACTGATGGCATAAATTCCTGATTCTTCACTTGTGCCAATACCTGCATCTAAGGCGGTAGCCATGGTGCGCAGCTGACCTGCAGATTGTAAACTGGCCACAGCCAAAAGTATCCCAAGGAAAAATAGTACGCTGGCGGTGTCAATCTTACGGAGTACGCCAATCACGCTTAAGTGGGTTTTTTCTTCGTTGTTTTTGCTGCGATGCATGATTTCGGTAATTACCCATAGTACCCCCAAGCTCAACATCATCCCCATAAATGGAGGAAGGTGGGTATAGGTTTTAAACACGGGTACAAACAAAAGCCCGGCAATACCAGCTACAAAAACGATGTTTCGCTCTTTTGGGGTGGTGGGGTTGGTATAGTGTTCTAGTCCTTCAGCCTTTATTGGGCGTTTTACATCGCCCTTGAGGGTAAATGAAAGAACAATAAGAGGTACTGCAAGACAGATTAAACTAGGAATAATCAACTTAACAATAATAGCTCCGGCTGTTACCTGAGAGCCAATCCACAACATGGTGGTGGTAACGTCTCCAATGGGCGACCACGCACCTCCGGCATTAGCTGCAATAATTACCAGGCCGGCAAACATCCATCGATCGTTTTTATCGTCAATAAGCTTCCTCAGAAGGGATATCATCACAATGGAAGTGGTAAGGTTATCCAGCGCAGCTGAAAAGAAGAAGGTAATAAGACCTACAATCCAGATCAATTTTGATTTTTTGGTAGCCTTAATACGATCAGTGATTACAGAAAAACCTTCGTGGCTATCCACCAGCTCAACTATCGTCATGGCTCCCAAAAGAAAGAAAAGGATGGAGGCAATTTCACCAAGATGCTCCAGAATTTGAAATTCAGTAACGTAATGGGTGATGATCTCTGATTGCTCTAAAAGGCTAGGTGAGCTGCTATGGTCGGGGTTGTGGAAAAATATTTCGGAAATGTAGGTGGGTATGGTTTCAAAATCAACAATGCCCTGGGCTCCCAAAACATATATGGTCCAGCACAGCACCCCGGTGATAAGGGCAGAAGCGGCTTTGTCTATACGAATACTGTGCTCAAAGGCTATGGCAGCATAACCCAGAACAAAAATTACAACCATTAAGATATACATGGGGCGGTGGGATTAAACAAGTTGTTTTAAAGCGATTTCGTAGGCTGTTTTGGTAATGTGCTTTTTATCGCTGTTGCGATTGTGGCAATTTTCCAAAGCCTTTTTTATGGTGTTGGAAGTGTCTCCAAATATGGCGGTATCCGAAAGTTCGATATTATCTTCCATCAGGTAGCCAAAAACACGTGCCATACCACAGTTGGAAATAAAATCAGGAATACAGCTTACCTTTTGGTCAGCATATTCGGAAATAGGTCCGTAAAAAATCTCGTTGTCGGCAAACGGTACGTTTGCACCAGAAGAAATCACTTCAAGGCCATTGGCAATCATTTGGTCAAGGTTGTCTTTACTTACCAATCTGGAGGCTGCGGCAGGAATGAAAATCTCTGCACCCATACTCCAAATGCGCTCATTGGCCTCCTCAAATTTGATGAGGTTATCTGCCACAAGGTAATTGCCGGTTTTGGCATTAAATAGTTTTGTGATTTCTTCAAAGCTAAATCCTTCCTCATTGAGCAATCCACCTACGCGGTCAATAATACCCACCACTTTGGCTCCACTTTGTGTAAGGTAATAAGCGGCTGCTGCAGCTACATTTCCCCATCCTTGTATAATTACGCGTTTGCCACTAAGTTTTCCTCCGTATATATCATAAAAGTGACGTACAGATTCTGCGGTGCCGTATCCGGTAATCATGTCCGCAACTGTATACTCCTTATGGGCTACGGGAGTTAGGTTCTTTTGGGTAACGGGGAAGAGTACACCTTGCTGTAGCTGTTTTATCTTTCTGTCCTTATCCGCTTCATTAGGGTTGTAGTGTCCTGTCAAAACTCCTTCCTGCGGATGACGTATCCCTAATTCATTGGTGATTGGAATAACCTCGTGGATTTCATCTACATTAAGATCGCCACCCGTACCGTAATAGTTTTTAAGTAATGGCTTTACCGCCTTATACCATCTTTCCAGTACGCCACTCTTACGAGGGTCGTTTGGGTTAAAGTTTATTCCGGATTTTGCACCACCAATAGGAGGGCCGGCAACGGTAAACTTAATTTCCATGGTTTTGGCCAATGAAAGTACCTCGTGCTCATTAAGACCTTCGCGCATACGCGTACCGCCACCAGCGGCTCCGCCACGTAGCGAGTTTATTACTACCCAGCCTTCGGCTATGGTTTCACTATCATGCCAGTGAAATACAATTTCGGGGGCTTTCGTCTCATAAATCTTCAGGAGGTCTTTCATAGCGGTGATTTTGTGCGCGCAAAAATAACAAAACAAGGTTGTGATGAAAGCCCAATAGGGGGTTAATTGTGCAATAATATTAAAGCCTTACAAGCCGTAAACAATGCCTGAGCTGTGGTCGGTGCTGGCGCCAGTAACGGATTGCAGTACGTTGTTTTCACCTCTTGTTCGCAAAAGGCCCATAAAAGCAAATATCAGCGCCTCCTTATTTTCTATTATCTCCTTCTTGGGAAGAAGCATGTTGCACTGAGTTTTAGCCTCAACCTGTTCTACAAGAAAACGATTGTAAGCTCCTCCTCCTGTTATCAGGCATTGCTTTAGGTTCTGAGAATTAAGGGTATTGGCTATTTGAGTACTTATGTGTTCAACTATGGTTCTTAACAGGTTTTTCGGTTCTTCCAGATATTGCCATAAAAGAGGGTTAAACACCTCCCAAACCCATTCTGCGCCAAGCGATTTAGGAATGGGTTGTTTGTAGTATACAATGTTGTTCAGGTCATTTAACAAATCGGTGTTAACACTTCCCTTGCGGGCGAAGGCTCCACTTTCGTCATACGGGCTGCCCAGCTTTTGGGCCAGTCGGTTCATAACAAAATTTACAGGGGCGATGTCAAAAGCCAATCGTTTTCCATTTTTTTCAAAAGAGATATTGGCAAACCCACCGAGGTTCATACAGGCGTCATATTCTCCAAAAAGGAATTTATCACCAACAGGAACCAGGGGCGCTCCTTGTCCGCCCAATGCCACATCCTGTTTTCTGAAATCACAAACAACGGGTACTCCTGTGGCGGTAAATATTTCCGGGCCATTTCCTATTTGCAATGTTACACCCTCGTTTGGGCGGTGGTAAAGCGTATGCCCATGGGAGGAAATAAGGTCAACATCCTGCTTCGCGAATTTGAAGTCTCTGAGAAACTTCAACACTAAGCTCCCAAAGTACAGCCCCAATTCATGATCCAGATTGATGAGTTCAGTAGCACTTAAATTTTCATTAAATGTGAGTTTATCTTCAAGTTCTTTGGGGTAGGGGTAAGTGTGAGAATGAAGAATTTTAAAACGCCATTTTTCATTTTTTTTTGAAAAATTACAGAGGCATAAGTCCACGCCATCCAGCGATGTGCCACTCATTATTCCGATAGTTGTCCAGTTGTTTTGCTCCATTTTTTCGTGTCTATACCTTACATTTGCCATCCTTCCAAAGATAATGTGCTAAATAAATTTGCAACGACATGAAATTTGAATTGACAGAAGAGCATCTGATGATACAGCAAGCGGCAAGAGATTTTGCCCAAAACGAATTGCTTCCAGGTGTTATTGAGCGTGATAATGAGCAACGGTTTCCCGCTGAGCAGATCAAGAAAATGGGTGAGCTGGGCTTTTTAGGAATGATGGTGGATCCAAAATATGGAGGTAGTGGTTTAGATACTATTTCATACGTTTTGGCTATGGAGGAAATATCCAAGATTGATGCATCGGCATCGGTTGTAATGTCTGTAAACAATAGCCTTGTTTGCTGGGGACTGGAGAAGTTTGGTACAGAAGAGCAAAAGGAAAAATATTTGAAGCCGTTGGCTTCCGGAGAAATTATTGGCGCATTCTGTTTGAGTGAGCCTGAGGCTGGTTCTGATGCCACTTCTCAAAAAACCACTGCCATTGATAAAGGTGATCATTACCTTTTAAATGGTACCAAAAACTGGATAACCAATGGAGGTACTGCCTCTGTTTATTTGGTGATTGCTCAAACTGATGCTGAGGCAAAGCACAGGGGTATCAATTGCCTTATTGTGGAAAAAGGTCAGGAAGGATTTGTGGTTGGTAAAAAAGAGGATAAACTTGGAATCCGCGGTTCGGATACACACTCACTGATGTTTCAGGATGTGAAAGTTCCAAAGGAAAACAGGATTGGTGAGGAAGGATTTGGATTTAAATTCGCCATGAAGGTATTGAGCGGTGGCCGTATAGGTATTGCCTCTCAAGCTTTGGGTATTGCCTCAGGAGCTTATGAACTTGCATTGAAGTATTCTAAAGAGCGTAAAACCTTTGGTAAGGAAATAGGCAAACACCAGGCTATTGCATTTAAATTGGCGGATATGGCTACGGAGATTGAAGCGGCCCGTTTACTTTGCTTAAAGGCTGCATGGCTAAAGGATCAAAAGTTGAACTTTGATCGCGAGGGTGCACAGGCCAAATTGTTTGCTTCGTCTGTTGCTATGAAAACTACCGTTGAGGCAGTTCAAATTCACGGTGGTTATGGTTTTGTGAAAGAGTACCATGTAGAGCGCCTGATGCGCGATGCTAAGATTACCCAGATTTATGAAGGTACCTCTGAAATTCAAAAGATTGTAATCTCAAGAGATATCTTGAAGGACTAACAATACTGATTTATAAAATGTGAAAAGCCATCTCGGAAACGGGATGGCTTTTTTTTGCTCTTTATAGTGTCTTAATTTCCATTAGAGAAGTATGATGTACAACTCTTCTACAAAAATTCAATCGCTCTTTCAATACGCATTCCTCGGCTGCCTTTTAATAAAATCGTTTTATCCTTTGGGCTTTGTCGTTTGAGATAGGAGAGAAGTTCGTCAGTAGTTTCAAATTTTTCTACTGAACTATCATCTCCTGCTAAACTTTGGTGAAATGCTTTTCCTACAAAAATGGTTTTTTCAAAACCTTGAAGAATGGCCTGTGTTGCAATTTTTTGATGTTCTTCAGCCTCATACGCACCCATCTCAAACATATCGCCCAACACCGCCCACTTGTCCTCTCCGGGAAAGTCGTGGAAGTTTAGCAGAGCCTGTTCCATACTACTTGGGTTGGCATTGTAAGTGTCTACCACCAAAAGGTTCTTTTCCGTGCGCTGCACTTGCGAGCGATTGTTTTGTGGGACATAATTCTCCAGCCCCTTTTTGATGTTGGTGGTTGAAATCTTAAAATATTTACCAATGGCGATGGCGGCACCTACATTACTGAAGTTGTAGTTTCCCGTAAGGTGAGTTTGAATAGTTAAATCCTCAAACTTTAGTGCAATGGCTTCGGAGGTTCCTTTCACCAATTCAGTTTTGTATTTGGCATTTTGGGAACTGCCAAATGTGATATTGTCCAGGTTTGCGGTTTTCTCAATCTGCAGATTGTCATCGGCATTCACAAAGGCCTTTTTGTTGTGCTCTTGCAAAAAAGCATAAAGTTCACTTTTACCCTTTATTACGCCTTCTGTTCCTCCAAAGCCCTCTAGGTGGGCTTTCCCAAAGTTGGTGATGTAGCCATAGTCAGGCATACAAAGAGAACACAAAAACTCTATCTCCTTTTGGTGATTGGCGCCCATTTCTACAATAGCCATTTCATGCTCTTCGGTAATTGAAAGTAGAGTAAGAGGCACTCCAATATGGTTGTTTAGATTTCCTTCCGTGAAGGCCACTTTAAATTGCGTACTAAGGGCGGCAGCAATCAGCTCTTTGGTGGTTGTCTTGCCATTGCTTCCCGTAAGGCCAATAACTGGTATTGTAAGGTGCTGGCGATGATACTTGCTTAATTCCTGAAGAGTTTGCAAAACATCAGAAACCAAAATAGTTTTTGCGCCTTCATATTCCGGATTATCGATTACGGCCCAGGCTGCTCCGGCTGTTAAGGCCTCCTCAGTGAACTTGTTGCCATCAAAATTATCTCCCTTTAGGGCAAAATATATATTGCCTTTTTGGATATTTCGGCTGTCTGTGGAAACTCCCGTAGAGGACAGGAAGGTTTGATGAAGTTTAGGTATTGTCATAAAAAAAGCCCCCTCGGCTGAGCCGAGGGGGCTAAATTAATTTTTTTTAGTTGTACTTGTATCGTTCAAACTTATCACGCTTAGGTTTGGTAGGATCCTTTTGCCTTTTTGGATTGGGGTTTTGGAAACCTAGTCTGTCCATTGCGCATCGGAAGCCGATAAAGTCAGTGGCCTGATCTTCCTCAAGATATCTGCGTGTGCCTGGGCTCAACCAGTAGGCGCGATCTTTCCAGCTGCCACCTTTGTAAACACGTGTGGTGTTGCCAATAAGGGTGGTTTGAGCGTAGTCATACATCAGAGCATCGCCTTCCTGTGGTTCCTTGTCATAGTATATGGAAGATTCCTTATCACCATCCTGAAAGTCTCTATAATCAGATTTTTTATAATTTCTTCTATTGAGGTTTTCCTCTTCAGTTACAGGGCGAACAGGATATTCTCCAGGCAACTTAACGATATTGCTATCGGTGTCTAACTGTGGTTCCTGTAGTACTTCCAAAGCTCCAAGATCTTGATAGTTGTCATCAAAACTCATGAATTGGTTACCCCTAAACGGATTTAAATCGGTAACATCTTCAGGAGAAAGAGGTCGGTAAACATCCAATACCCATTCGGCTACATTACCTGCCATATCATATAATCCAAAGTCGTTGGGTGGGTAAAATTTAACTTGCATGGTGTAAGCAGCCTGGTCATTTAACCAACCACCAAGACCGGCATAATCTCCACGTCCACGCTTAAAGTTAGCTAGCATATCACCTCTTTCCTTTTTATCAGGATTTCGGGTAGATGCTCCACTCCAAGTGTACTTATTGCCATCTACAGTTCTGTTGTAAATACGATTTCCACCATTTCCATAGGCCGCATATTCCCACTCGGCTTCTGTTGGTAGTCTGTATTTTGGCAATAGGATACCATCGGTACGATTTACAGGACGACCTTCTTTGCCGTACATGCTATTTGGATTGTTGTCTTTTAAACCACCGCGGTTTTGTTGGGTGTAGTCCATTGGACGATACAAATACACTTCAGTATTAAAGTGATCGGCATCACGTTGATCTGGAAATTCGTTGAAAATACCCTCATTAATCAGGATCTGCTCATTTACACGATCCGTACGCCATGAGCAATATTTCATTGCCTGTATCCAGCTAACACCCACAACCGGGTAATAGCGGTAGGCTGGGTAGCGCAGGTAGTTTTCCACCATGGTTTCGTTATACGAAAGCTCATCTCTCCACACCAATGTGTCTGGAAGTGCACTTGTGTAAATTTCGGGATAGTAGTCCAGGTCAAAAACTCTTCCAATCCAGTAGAGGTATTCCAGGTAATCCACATTGGTTACCTCGTTTTCATCAATGTAAAAGGAGTTTACGGTTACCTGACGCGGAACATTGTTCCAGTCTTTGTAAAAATCCTCCTCTACACGACCCATGGTGAAGGTTCCTCCTTCTACAAATACTAACCCCGGACCAGTTTCCTGGCCATCAAAGTCTTTAGCAATACTAAAGCCACCGTTGTCCTTATCATTATACGCCCATCCAGTAGTGTTGCTGGAGGTTTTATTACACGATGTTGTTGCTGCAATGGCTCCTACAGAGAGCCCAAGAACAAAAAGCTTATTAAAGATTGTTTTTTTCATAATGATTGAAATAATCAGATTGAGCAAGTATCAAACTAAAATTTAGGACAAGTTATTGCCTTATTCACAGGTCTTTTTGTCCTACATGGGAATTGGTAGGATAATGAGATTTCGTGAGCCCCTCCAAGATTGTTGGCAATGGAAGAGATAGTAATGTCGTAGCTATAGCCTATTTTCCAGGCATTTCCGGTAGGAGCATAGCCCAGCAGAACTACAATGGCATCGGGATTAACGGTACTTGTTCTAAGGCCTAAACCACCACTGACAGGTCCGCGATTAAATGCAGTGCTAATGGTAAGTTGGTCATAAGGACCTTGCAATTGGTAAACAATGTTTGGAAGAAGATAGTTTTGTAGCTCGTTGTGCAGACGCTGTCTCCCCAAAGGAATGGTAAATCCTGCCTCGGCAGTGATTTTCATAGGTAGTTTGGAGGTGCGGTAAAAACTTTCATCAGGTTGAGTAAGGTGGTGTACAGAGGCTCCGATGTAAAATTTCTCAGTAAAACCGAGCATGCCAACGCTTACATCCAAATGGGTATTGGTGTTGTTGCCGGGAGGTACCTCATTAGTTGATTTTACAAAACCGTAAAAAGGTTCAATTTGATCTGGGAAGGTGAATCCATCAAAATTTAATGCTCTCTGACGCAGTGTTGCCTGAAATCCCGCAAGCACTGTAAACTTTCGCGTTACTTTAAGGTGATAGGAGTATATCCCGCTGATTTCAGTGGCACTAAGTGCTCCACCACCAGCTTCATCACGCATTATTAGTAAACCTAATCCACCATTGAGGTTATCTACGTATTGATCGTAGGACCCGGAAAATGTTTGGTAAACATTATTGAGTACAGGATATTGGTTTCTGTAATTGAGGGTTACTCTTGGACACTTGCTCACACCAGCAAAGGCAGGGTTCAGATACAATGGGTTAGCATAGTACTGAGTAAAGTGCGCATCCTGCCCAGAGGCAGAAAAACCCAAGCTGATAAAGACAAATGATAAGAGAGTTAGTTTAATTTCTTTCATCCTAGGAAGGAGTTTCAAATGACAATAATACAAAAAGTATAGAGTATCTGCTTACATTTATAATGTTCGTTCAAGATGACAAATATGGTATTTTTCTAAATATAATCACTATTCTCGCTGAAATTTGTCGCTGAACCTGAAATATTTAACGTTCACTAATTGATAGTAATACATTTGCTTTTTTCACGTTTCATCTGCTCATCACCTATTTACATGAAAATAAAACCGACCATTAGTTTGAGGCTGACTGTACTTCTTTTGTTATCAGTATTTTACGTTTCCAATGCTCAGCAGAGTGTTTCAGGCGAGATTTTTTGGAAGGATGCTGAAAATTCTTCTCAGGGAGGAGCTTACCCTGCGTTTGATCAAGGAGCTTATGATTTGGAAAATCCTTCTCTACCCAAAAAATGTGAAAATTTTGAAATTGGCCAGGCGGCAGCTGTTGCCTATGATGTTAATCTTACCAATATTCAGTACGTTTCGGTGCCCAAAGCAGAGGTTAATGCGTTAAAGGCATTGTCTTTAAGCAGCACTCCGGTGCTTGTACGAGGATTTGGGCAATCGAGAAATGGCAATGTGCTTTCTGTTTGCTTTTACCCCTATGTAAAACAAAATGGCCAGTTCCTAAAAGTAAAGTCTTACACGCTTACCATCAATGAAAATCCAGCGGCAGCTGCTCGTGCGGATGCAGTGCTGAAATCGAAAAAGGCCACTACCACGGCAAGCTCATCTGTTTTGGATGCAGAGGGATGGAATAAAATTGCCATTGAGAATACAGGTTTGTATAAAATCACTCCTGATTTTCTCTTGCAGAATGGAATTACATCCACTACTGTAAATATTGATAAAATCAGGATTGTGGGAAATGGAGTGGGAATGTTGCCCGAGAAAGTTGGTGATTCGCGACCAGATGACCTGCAAGAGGTGCCTGTCCGCGTTTTTGACCAGAATAATGACGGGGTATTTAATGGTAGTGATTATGCCGTTTTCTTCGCCCGTGGCCCTCACACCTGGAAGTATAATAGCGCAACTGATGTTTACGCTCATACCATTAATACTTATCGCGATAAGAATTTTTATTTCTTAACAATAAGTAATGGCAATACAGCTCCTGTAGTGGCAATGCCGGCTATATCTCAGCCAGCTACTGTTCAGGTAGATACTTATGATGATTATCAGTTTGTGGAAGATGAAAAGTACAACCTGGTAGGTACGGGCAGGCAGTGGTTTGGTGATGTGTTTGATTTTACATTGCAGTATAGCTATAGCTTCAGTTTTCCTAATATTGAAACTACAGAACCTGTGAGGCTTAGGGTGAGTGCCGGTGCACGTGCTTCATCGTCAAATACTTTCTTGAATGTTAAAAACGGTATAAGCCTTTTGCAGAGGATGGATTTTGATGCCTATGGAACGCATGAAACAGCGTCTTATGTGCAGATTACAGACTCTGTAAAGTATTTCACCCCGGGCTCTTCGGGCGGGTTCAGTATTTTGCTTGAATACAACAATGCCGCTAACCCTTCCGGTGTGGCTTGGCTTGATTTTATCGAAATGCAAGTAGTGCGAAAGCTTACCTATGGTGGTGGAGTGTTGTTTTTTAGGGATGGATCAATTACAAATCCCGGGCAAATTGCTGAATATACTATTGCCAATGCCAGCAACGATATGGTGGTTTGGGATGTTACGGATCAAAACAATATTAGAGCCATGGCAACCACTTTTGCCAATAATCAACTAACATTTAAAGCTAATGCCGATGAGCTTAGGGAGTATGTAGCCTTTAGAGGTAATGCTTTTCCTGAACCTGAATTTATAGGAAAGGTGGCTCCTCAAAACTTACATGCCCTCGAAGCCAATGAGATGATTATAGTTACTCATCCAAAGTTTATGGCTGCAGCAGAAAGGCTAAGGGATTTTCATATTAATGAAGATGGGATATCTACTATAGTGGTTACTACCGATCAGGTGTATAATGAGTATAGTAGTGGCGGGCAGGATATTGCTGCCATTCGTGACTTTGCCAGGCACAACTATGAGAAGGCCAGTGCTGCAGGTACCGAGTTTAATTACCTTCTTTTAATGGGTGATGCCTCCTATGATTACAAAGACATTATTGCCAGCAACAGTAATTATGTTCCCGTATGGGAGTCGCAAAGCTCATTGAACCTTGAAGTGTCGGCTATTACGGATGATTTTTACGGTTTTCTGGATTCTGCAGAGGGCTCCGGTTCCTTTTCAAATCAGATCATGGATGTCTCGGTGGGCAGGATTCCATGTTCTTCGCTGAGTCAGGCACAGGGTTATGTTGATAAGGTTCTGCACTACTCCAGCGGCTCTCAGCGCTTTGGCGATTGGAGAAATCGCGTATTGCTGATGGCTGATGATTCAGACGAAGGCTGGGAGAGAATGTTTGTTACGAGTTCTGAGGAATTTGCCAATAAGATTTCAGCCGTCAGTAAATCTTTTAATATTGAAAAGATATACATGGACGCCTACGAGCAAGCAAGTACTACCGGAGGTGAAACTTACCCGGAGGCCAGTAATGATATGTTCAGAAAGGTACAGCAGGGTAATTTAATCACTAATTACATAGGGCATGGAGGAGAAATTGGTCTTTCATCGGAAAAACTCCTTGGACTTAAAGATGTAAACGGCTGGACCAATATTGATGCTATGCCGGTGTTTATGACTATCACCTGTGAGTTTACAAGGCTTGATGATCCAAAGAGGCTATCTGCCGGAGAGCAGCTTTGCTTAAATCCTGATGGGGGAGCCATTGCCTTAATTTCAACTACCCGCGTGGTAGGGGCTACAACGGCCATATCCTTAAACAGGGCTATCTTTAATACAATTTTTAAAAGACCTAATAACGAGCCTAAAACCCTCGGAAGCGTTGTTAAGGATGCCAAAAATGCGGAGGCTGCTGGAAGTACGCGACTCAAATTCTCTCTATTCGGAGATCCGGCTATTAAATTGGCTCTGCCTTACTATAACATGGTTATTAATGATGTTAACGAAAAACCTGTTAGTCTGGGTGGGCTGGATACGTTACAGGCCTTATCCAAGGTTAAAATCACCGGGCAGGTAAATGATTTTGGCAATAATAAGATCAGCACATTTAATGGCGTGGCAGATATCTCTGTTTATGATAAAGCCTCAAATCAGAAAACTAAGGTGAATGACGGTGTAGGTTCGCCAATACCGTTTACCGAAAGAAAAAGCCTTATTTATAAAGGAAAGGTAGAGGTGAAGGATGGCGACTTTCAATTTGAGTTTCTTGTGCCCAAGGATATCGCCTATCAGTTTGGCTTCGGTAAGTTTAGTATGTATGCCACCAATAGCGAAACGGATGCTGCCGGGTATTTTGATACCATTGTTATTGGAGGGTTTAATGATAATGCTGCCTCAGATGATGTGGGTCCTGTTGTTCAACTATATGTAAATGATGAGTCTTTTGTGCGTGGTGGTATAACCAATGAAAATCCCGAGCTCTATGCTGTAATCTCCGATTCATCCGGTATTAATACCGTTGGTAATGGCATTGGTCATAATCTCGTAGCCATCCTTGATAACAATACTAGTGACTCCTATATTATTAACGAGTATTACGAGTCTGACCTTAATAGTTACCAAAGTGGCACCGTGCGCTATCCATTTTATGATTTAGAGGAAGGAGAACACACATTGAAGATTAAGGTATTTGATGTTTACAACAATGCCTCAGAGGCTGAAACAGAGTTTGTGGTGGCAGAGTCAGCTGATTTGGCACTAAAGCGGGTGTTGAATTATCCAAATCCGTTTACTACCTATACTGATTTTCAGTTTGAACACAATAGAGCAGACCAACCTCTGGAGGTGCAGGTACAGATATTTACCGTTTCCGGAAAGTTGGTGAAAACCATAAATCAGCTGGTGGTGTCAGAAGGTAACCGCGTGCAATCCAAGGTTACATGGAATGGATTGGATGATTATGGAGATAAGATTGGAAAAGGAGTTTACGTATATCGCGTTAAAATCCGTTCTCAATTAGACAATTCCACAGCAGACAAATACGAAAAGCTTGTTATTTTGCGTTAGCCCAATCGTTATAACTAATAGTACTATTTTTGCCCCCCTAATTATTTTCTTATGAAAAAAGGTTTCGCGCTGATCATTTTGACTCTGTTTTCAGCAAGCACCATAATAGCTCAGGCAACTTCCTTGAATCCTGATAATGCTTACTATGAAGCTCTTCGTACCATATCTACTGCTGTTCCTATTATTTCCATTTCACCCGATTCCCGCTCTGGGGCCATGGGTGATGTAGGTGTTGCTACTTCGCCAGATGCGGCTTCATTGTTTTGGAACCCGGCTAAATTGGCCTTTTTGGAAGACGGAACAAGAACCCTTTCTCTCTCCTATACACCATGGTTGAATAAACTGGTGAATGATATTAACCTCGCATACCTGTCTTATGTATTTAAGATGGGAGATAATCAGGGTATGGGTATCGCTATGCGCTATTTTTCATTGGGAACTATCAATTTCAGGGATGAGCAGAATCAAAGTCTTGGTGATAAAAAACCCTATGAACTTGCCATTAATGGTGCGTATGCCCTAAAGCTGAACGACAATATGGGATTGGCCGTTGGGCTTCGCTACATCTTTAGTGACCTTACCCAGGGGGTAATGGTGAATGGTGCAGAAACAAATCCTGGAAAATCCTTTGCCGCGGATCTTGGCTATTATTATAAGAGTCGTGAGTACAATATGGAAGGTGGTATGAAACAGGCAGCTTCCTTTGGAATAAATATTTCTAACGTTGGTGGTAAAATATCCTATGGCAATGATGCCGATGCCGATTTTATTCCAACCAACCTGAGAGTTGGTGGAGGTTATCACCTGCGTATGGATGAGTACAATAGAATCTCATTCTATGTTGATCTTAACAAGCTGTTGGTGCCAACACCGCCTATTCGCGAAGGAGATGAAAACTATACAGGAGACCCGAACAACAATGGACAGAATAATGATAGAAGCGTACTGTTTGGAAAAGATGATGAGGTGAATTCCTTTCAGGGAATATTCCAGTCATTTAGCGATGCACCGGGAGGTGGAAGCGAGGAGTTGGAAGAAGTGCTTGTGAATGTTGGTGCAGAGTTTTGGTATGATAACCGTTTTGCATTGCGTGGAGGATATCAGTATGAAGATGCACAAAAAGGCGGACGCCAGTATTTTACTTTAGGGCTTGGTATTAAGTTCAATGTTTTTGGTTTGGATTTCGCTTACCTTATTCCTGCATCTGCCACAGTAAAAAGTCCTTTGGAAAACACGCTGCGCTTTTCACTTCTGTTTGATTTCGAAAACTTCTCCTCTCAGGACAAGTAGTTTAATGGAGGTTCTTAAAAATCAGGTTGAACTCACCCGATATGATTCAGGGGAGATTTCAGAAGAATATCAAAATCTTATTCAGCATTCTCAGGATGCACTGGCAGGCAGCTATGCACCTTATAGTAATTTCCCGGTTGGAGCGGCTGTGCTTTTGGAGGATGGCGAAATAATAATAGGTTCTAATCAGGAGAATGCCGCCTATCCCTCGGGGCTTTGTGCCGAGCGCACCGCACTTTTCTTTACAGGAGCATCTCGCCCCAAGGCAAAAATTAAGGCCATTGCTGTTGTTGTCCAAAATCCAATTGGCCGTTTCCCATTTCCATGTGGATCATGTTTACAGGTGATGTCTGAGTTTCAGGAAAAACAAAAAATACCCTATGACGTTTTGATGGTACACCCTAATACCGGAGAAGTACTTGTTAGCAAGGGTATCGAAAATCTGTTACCCTACGCATTTAAGAAATCTCACCTTAGTAAATAGGTATTAAGCGGTTGACTTTGCGGAGTCTTTTGTTAAAGAATAGGACTTAGGGCATTTGTTGTCAAGGTTTTACATTGGTTGACCAATTCTGTTAACCAAACTCTCTACTTGTTACCTATTGTTATAAATTTGTGGCCGTTCTATTTTAATTAAAGAGTAAATGCCCAAAAAGAAAATTACCAAAGCCGTTTATCTAAAATGGTATGAGGATATGTTGCTTTGGAGAAAGTTTGAAGACAAATGTTCAGCTTTATACATTCAGCAAAAGATCAGAGGATTTCTTCATTTATATAATGGACAGGAAGCGGTGTTGGCCGGATCTCTATTCGCCATGGAAAAAGGCGATAAGATGATTACCGCATATCGTAACCATGTGCAGCCAATTGGCTTGGGTGAAGACCCCAGGAGAATAATGGCCGAGATGATGGGGAAAAAGACCGGAACCTCAAATGGTAATGGAGGCTCTATGCACATGTTTTCTAAAGAACATCACTTTTATGGTGGACATGGCATAGTAGGTGGTCAAATTCCATTAGGTGCTGGTTTGGCTTTTGGTGATAAGTATAAAGGCGATAAGCACGTTACTCTTTGTTATATGGGTGATGGTGCGGTTAGGCAAGGTGCTTTTCATGAAACACTAAACTTGGCCATGCTTTGGAACTTACCGGTTGTCTTTGTTATTGAAAACAATGGTTACGCCATGGGAACCTCTGTAAAGCGTACCGCTAATCACGAGGATATCTGGAAACTCGGATTGGGATATGAAATGCCCTGCGCTCCGGTAGAAGGTATGGATCCTGTAAAAGTATATGAAGCCATGCAGGAAGCTGTGGACCGTGCCCGTAGTGGTGGCGGACCAACCTTGCTTGAGGTTAGAACATATCGTTACAAAGGCCACTCAATGAGTGATGCCCAGCATTACCGTACCAAGGATGAGGTGGCTCAGTATCAGGATCGCGATCCGATCTCCATGGTGCTAAAGGTTATTGAAGACAAAAAGTACGCTTCCAAAAAAGAGTTGGAAGAGATAAATCAAAAAGTAAAGGATTTGGTTAATGAATGTGTGAAATTTGGTGAAGAGTCAGATTTCCCGGAACCACAGGACCTCTACAAGAGTGTTTACTCTGAGGAAAACTATCCATTTATCAAAAATCATTAAAGAAAATACAGACCAACATGGCTGAAGTAGTAAATATGCCCCGCCTTAGCGATACCATGGAAGAAGGTACCGTGGCCAAATGGCACAAAAAGGTAGGGGATAAAGTAAGTGAAGGAGATTTACTGGCAGAAATTGAAACCGACAAAGCTACTATGGACTTTGAGGCATTTCAGGAAGGAGTGCTTTTACATATAGGAGTTGAGGAAGGAGCAACGGCAGCTGTTGATTCCATTTTGGCCATTCTTGGCGAAAAAGGCGAGGATATAAGTAGTTACTTAAATAACGAAACTGCCTCAGCGGATAAGGAAGATGTGGTGGAAGAGCCAGAATCTTCAGAAGCCGATAAAAAGGAAGATTCAACAAAAGATACAGGCACGGATGCAAAAGATGACAAACCCGTGTCAGATAGCTCCGGGCGTATTAAGGCTTCACCTTTGGCCAAAAAGCTTGCTGAAGATAAAGGCATAGATATTAAAAAGGTAAAAGGTACGGGAGAAGGAGGCCGTATCGTTAAAACGGATATCGAAAATTATAAGGAAAGTGCATCTTCATCTGTACAAACTATAATGGGTGCTGAGGATAGCTACGAAGAAGTGGCTGTATCTCAAATGCGGAAAACTATTGCCAAGCGTTTGGCAGAGTCTAAGTTTAGCGCACCACATTTCTACCTCACCCTCGATATAGATATGGATGCGGCAATCGCAGCAAGAAAGTCTATTAATGAAGTTGCCGAAACCAAAGTTAGTTTTAACGATTTGGTGTTAAAGGCAACTGCAGTGGCTCTCAAAAAGCATCCTAAGGTAAATTCAAGTTGGCTGGGAGATAAAATTCGCTATAATCATCATGTACATGTTGGTGTGGCCGTGGCCGTGGATGAGGGACTTTTAGTGCCCGTGATCCGAAATGCCGATTTAAAAGGACTTAACACCATCAATGCCGAGGTGAAGGATTTTGCCGAAAAGGCTCGAAACAAGAAACTACAGCCGTCAGACTGGGAAGGGAATACGTTCACCATTTCAAATCTGGGTATGTTCGGTATAGAGGAATTTACGGCTATCATTAACCCACCGGATAGTTGCATTCTTGCCATTGGTGCCATTAAACAGGTGCCCGTTGTTAAAAATGGAGCAGTAGTTCCTGGTAATGTAATGCGTGTAACCTTGAGTTGTGATCACCGTGTGGTGGATGGAGCTACAGGTTCGGCATTTTTACAAACTGTAAAAGGTATCCTGGAAAACCCTCTGAGCTTGCTGTTGTAATAATAAGTACTCCTATTATATATTGCAAAGCTCTCTCGACTAAGTCGAGGGAGCTTTTTTAATTTTAGAAAATTTGATTCATGAAAAATGTAATTGTTACCGGAGCCAGCAAAGGTATTGGCTATTATACGGCATTGGAGTTTGCTAAGCAGGGGCATAAAGTGCTGGCCATAGCCAGAAATGAGGAATTGCTCAGGAAGTTGAAGGACGAATCGGAGGCCCCTGCCAATGTGCAGATATTAGCTCTTGATCTTGTTGATGATTATGATGTCAGCCAACTGATGAATACCTTTAGTCATATAGATGTGCTTATAAATAATGCAGGGGCATTAGTCAACAAGCCATTTGTAGCAATTACTCCTGATGAATTAAAGAGTGTTTATGATATAAATGTTTTTGCGCCATTTAAATTGACTCAAAAGCTGATCCCGCATTTTAGTCCTAAGGCACATATTATTAATATAGGAAGTATAGGTGGTGTTAATGGTACGCAAAAGTTCCCCGGACTCACATCATATAGTAGTAGTAAGGCAGCAATTTCTTGTTTGGCGGAATGTCTGCAGGCAGAATTTGAGGATTCTGAACTTGTTTTTAATAGTTTGGCTCTCGGTTCTGTCCAAACAATGATGCTTTCTCAGGCATTTCCAGGATATCAAGCACCCGTTTCTCCGTCTCAAATGGCGAAATTCATAGTTAATTTTGCCTTTACTGCACCCGATATTATTCGGGGAAAGACCATTTCTGTTAGTCGAACGAACCCCTAAGTTGATTTTAATAAGCTGAAATAAAGGAAGTTGAATATTTTTCTTTAAAAACTTTATGAAAAGCATGTTTGGTTTCCAAAACTCATATTATATTTGCCGCCCCTTACAGAGGTATGGGGTGTTACACTGAAAAGTCGGTTAAAAATAAAATCTTTAAAAAGGTTGCGGGAGTTAAAACCCGTAGTATA
>JBLWXT010000020.1:0-70745 GCA_048267305.1 Owenweeksia sp.
TGCTTATCTATTTCCATTATTTTTTGCCGGCCAAAGTACTTTATACTGACTTCTCCCCATAAAATTTAGGTGACCCGATGGCAGGACATTTCGGCCAAAACCTGTATCGAGCCAGACGAAATGCTTAGTACGACAAGGAGTTGAGAATTAAAAAACGCTGAGGGGGAGGGAAAGCTGCCTTGGCGTTTACTGGTTCTAAGGGGGCGATAAACAGAGAATTATAGTCGCCCCGAAGGTTCTTGAGGAATTGGAATTCATAGTTTAGTAATTACATTCAATATAACTGACAAGAATTGCCAATGTATCTGTTGACTTACTTTTTCCATAGTTCGAGAGAAATTTTATCTAGCACAGGGTCTGACAGTTTGGGCGATTCTATGTCAATATTTGCATTTACTCTAGTAAATTCCTGAAGAAGTGATTTAACTTTCCCCAAGACTTTTTTTCCATGGAATAATAGAGTTTCGTTGGCTTCATAGTATCTCACTAGGGCGTCACCCAAATGAGTGTTCTTGTGTTTATGCTTTGTTCCATATTCTTTAGTGCGCAGGGCATTTATTGCCATTTCTTTATTCTCTTCTTTTGCCGTTTTAACAATTTTATCAATATCAACTTCTTCAATAGCCGGGTAGCAGAACTTAAGATGTTCGATTCTTACATAATAGGATTCAATGTCTGTCCCCTCAGTGACAAATAAAGTGATGCCGATTTTTTCAAATTTTTTTATTTCCTCTTGAACTTCGATTGGGGTCAAATAGTCCTTATCTCGATGAACAACTACAGCAGGGCAGGTATCCTTGAATTTATCCTTTAGGTATTGATAAAGTACTTGGGTCGAGCCGATGCTGGTACAGCCATTGTACGAACGTATGTCAACTTCGTCCAAGTGAAATCCGTTGGATATTAGGAGTGTTTTTAATAATTCTTGGTTTTTATCCTCAGTGAGGAAGATGCATTTGTACTTATTCGAGAATGATTCGATTTCTTTTTCCAGGGCCAGCTTCTTCTTTTCTAAGTTGTCAATTTTAACATTTATTGTCTGCCAATGTTTGGAAAGTTCAAAGAGAGGCTGAAGTTTCATTTCAGTTTCTATGACAATGCTTTCTTCATTTGTTATAGGTCGGATATTAGAACTCTCATCTGAATGCTTTTTTACGAAGAATGAACTTATTCTATTATTATTTTGATTTCCCAGAGTATAAAAAATTGGAGAGTGTGTAGTCAGAAAAATTTGAATTCCTTCATCAAATTTTGAGTAGTCTTCATCCTCGAAATGTACACGGTCAATATATTCTAAAAAAGTATCTGCAAGGCGCTTTGCTGAATCAAATTCAAGGTTATTTTCGGGTTCTTCAAATCCCCAGATTGTGCTGGCTATGGGTTCTCGATGTCGATTTTCTCTTAGTTCGGCCTCTGCAATGTTCTGCAGGATTATAGGAATATGCCTAACCTTAACACCATCTCCTTTTTGTGAGAGCATTGTCCTTCCATCATTTGAGCCAAATTCAAGGGAGTGGAACAAATTTCTAAAACTACCCTTGAACTGTAGAATACTATCAATACTTAGCCTTGAATTGAGTTGTTGGCTTATTAGGTTTGTCTTTTCTCTTATTTGTTGGTTAAAAGCCTGCTCTAATTCATAAGTATCTTCCTGGAGCACATCATAAAGGTCATACATCAAATTGCTGAAATATAAATCACTTTTGATCGCAGGGACATATTTGAACTTTATCTTTTTAAGCCATTTGTAGTAGGCACTTCTCTTGTCAGTTGACAATAGTTTCCCGTCCAAATAAGTGATGGTTTCTTCGGGTCTCATGGATTGACCTTTCCATAT
Organism: Owenweeksia sp.; assembly: GCA_048267305.1. Taxonomy (GTDB): domain Bacteria; phylum Bacteroidota; class Bacteroidia; order Flavobacteriales; family Schleiferiaceae; genus Owenweeksia. The sequence goes on from JBLWXT010000020.1 coordinate 1,838, forward strand.
TTTTGACCATCTAACAGGAGCGGAATTCTTAAAGTTCTGTTTCCTAGGGGGGTTAATGATCAATTCTATTTCAATTCTATTTTCTTCCTTTTTAACCCCGTGCCTTTGATTTGAGTAATCGTTCCAAAAACTAAACTGAGAATTTGGTTCGCTTGAATTATTGAAGAATAGGCTTAAAGCTTTTAGGTAGTTGGACTTGCCAGCATCATTGCTTCCTACGATTACGTTTAAATCGGATGTAGGTAAATGAACAAGATTTCCTCTTGTAGTATTCAAAATTGAACGAAAATACTTAATTCGTATACTTTCTATTATTTTCATTGGTTTAGCGTAATTTCATTTGGATTACCGGAGCTACATTCACCACAAATAGGGGTGATAATTATCGCCTAAATCTAACCTATTTTGTTTTAATTTAGCGGAAATGGGTGGTGCGTAGGTTTTACATGCTAAGAATATTGAGGTAATACTAAGTTCTACAGTGTTGTTTCCTGCCGTGTTATTTAACAATCAATACTTACTATCTCTCCGCTGTTTTTTCACTTGCTTAATCATCTTGCCAAAGGTTTTTTCTTTCTTCTTCCGGTCTTCCACAGAGGTTTCAAAATGGGATCTTTCGCGTTCCATCTTGCGGAAGTTGGTGTAGGAGTCGGCATCAATTTCACCGCTTTCAACGGCTGCCAGTATGGCGCAGCCCTTTTCATTGGTGTGAGTACAATCCTTAAACCGGCAATCACTTGCCAATTGCAGAATTTCATCAAAGGTGGCTTCGAGGCCTTCTGAAGTGCTGGTGATGCCCACTTCGCGCATTCCAGGGTTATCAATTAATACTCCACCATCTTCCAAAACAATCAACTCTCTGTGACTGGTAACATGCTTTCCTCTATCCACACTTTCGCTAATGGTGCCGGTTTCCATTACAGCGGTACCTGTAAGGATATTGATGAGTGTAGATTTCCCCACACCTGAAGAACCTAGCAGGCAATAGGTTTTACCTTTGGTGATGAGTTCCTTTATTTGATTCAGACCGGTTTGAGATTGATTGCTCAACGCAACTACAGGTACATCCTTAATGCGTTGTTCTATTTGGGTGAGAAGCGTTTGTAGCTCTGCCTCATCAATCAAGTCAATTTTACTCAAAATGATAATGGGCGCAACTTTGGAGGTGTTACAAATGGTTAAATACCGCTCTAATCGGTTGATGTTAAAATCCCGGTTTACGGATTGTACAATCAATCCAAAATCAACATTGGTGGCAATTATCTGCACTTGGGCCGACTTACCCACCGCCTGTCTCTCTAAAGTGGAGTGCCGTGGGTAAACGTGATGAATCAGCGCCTTATTCTTCTCATATTCGGATATAGCCACCCAATCGCCCACAGCAGGGAAGTCATACCGGCTTTCGGCCGTAAATCTGAGGTTGCCGATAAGCTCTGCATCAAATTCATTGGTTGAAGTTTTTACTTCATATCTGTCTTTGTGCTCGGAGATTATACGGCCAACCTCAAAATCCTCAAGGCCGTTATCTTTTCGGTATTGTTCTAATTCGGGGGTGTAGCCTAAATCTTCAAGTGTCATAGGTTTGGTTTTAAGGGATTTCACGTATTAAAATGAACATCCACAAAAAGGAGAATAAAGTTCCTAAAACAAAAAGGATCCGCCTAATGCCATTTCCCCACAAGGGAATTTTAAAATAGTACTGAAGGAGCAGTTCTGTGGCCCAGCCTAAAGTGTAGAAAATGTTTGCTCCAAATAAGAAAAACAGAATTATGAGAAACGGACTGAGGGTTGAAATCCCATTTGGCACATCACTGCGTAAGAAGGGTACTAATAAACCTCCCAGTAAAGGGAATACGTTGTAAAGCAACCTCTTTCGTTCCCACCAACGGATGGATTTATAAATCTCAGTGGTTTTGTCCATTTATTGTTTTAGTGATTTAGGTAGGTTTTCCAGAAATCGAGCTCTGACTTCTCTTTTGGAAAATATGATGATTATATTTAAGAAGCCGTAGGTTATTAAGGTGCCACAAAATCCATATAAGCCGAAGTAGAAAAATATTTTATAACCTAAAGAGTAGTTGTCAAAGTTTGGCTTTTCTAAATAGTCTTCTGGGTTCTTCGGATTGTACACTACCTGAAGGTTTTTATAGTATTCATCAAAATGCTCTTTGCCTCCGCATTTTCCTGATTTTGATATAATCTGACCGTTCAAAGTTTTAAATGTGAATTTGTAATAGTCAACATCAAATTTTTTTGGAACGAACTCAGCGTTGGTATTTACGACAATACCTGACTGTGTTAAGTTTTCATATAAGGAGTAGTCCTGATAAAACTGAAAAGAACTTAAACTATAAGAAACCGCAAGACTCAAAATGAAAATTTTGGGCCGTTTTATTTTCTTTAGAAGAGACATGGGAAAGTTAATTTTCAAAGCTGCATTCTACCTGTCCGCATCTGCACCATATTGAGTCTTGTATATTGATAGTAGGAAGTGAATGCATCATAATTTCTTTCATTTTCTTGTGATTAGCAAAGGAATAAGCGCAACCTGTATTTAACCACAAGATTTTATTTTCAGCTTTTATCACAAAATCATTGGTGTAGGTAAGGCCGGGTAAATTGTCCTTCTCGATTTCAACTTTTCCGGATTGCCGAATTAGTTTTTCGAATGCTTCATTTGTAGCGAGCTTATCCCCGTATACAGCTTCAATATACCAAAACCTTAAGGCTTTACTCCTTTTAGGAGGATCAAATGTATAGCGTGTGATTTGCGCTTTATTAGAAGTAAACAATGCAGAATAAAAACTTTGGAATACAGAGGTGTCTTTTAATAAAGTGTCAGTTTGAAAATTTAGTTTAATAGGCTTACCCTCAAGCTCTGATAGGAAGGAATCGGTAAGCAAAACAAATTTTTGAACATTGAAAATTGGATGTAACACTGCAGTGATTTTAACTCTCTTTGTCGAGTCCTCAATTAGAACATCTAATGTGGTGTCACTGTTCTCATCAATTTGTATATCAGAGCCATGATTACAAGCGGAGCTAATTAACGTAACTAGAATTACTAAGATTAGTACTTCATACAATTTTCCTATTTGTATCATCTTATTATTTCTCAAATAAGTTGGAGAATTTTGAAAAATATGATTTATTCTTCTATAACCAACCCCTCCAAATCCAACCTCCTGGTGTACATTTCCAAACTACCATCTTCCTTTTTAGGCCATTCATTGGGTGGTCTGTCCCAATATAGTTCTACACCGTTACCATCGGGATCATCCAAATAAAGGGCTTCAGAAACGCCATGGTCGGCTGCTCCGGTAAGGGGGTAGTTGGCGTCTCGTAGTCTTTTGAATATAATGGCGAGGTCTTTTCGGGTGGGGTAAACTATGGCCGTATGGAAAAGCCCAGTAGCGTTTTGAACTGGCTGCGGGCCGTCCTTGCTAAACCATGTATTTAGCCCAATATGGTGGTGATAGCCTCCGGCTGAAATAAACGCTGCATCCTCACCATATAGGGTGGTTACTTCAAAGCCGAGTAAATCCACATAAAAATCAAGCGCCTTTTGAATATCGCTCACTTTTAAGTGCACATGGCCAATGCGAGTGGCTGCGGGGATTTTGTATTGGGGTATGTCTTCCATGATTAACTTTTCCTTAACCCATTTACTGTCATCAATAAAAAATCCAAGGCCTTGGAGTAATCCAGTTCTTCATATTCCAAACCAATTACTCGGATATTACTGTAATAGCCGCTGAGGTTGATGTAATAGTTTTTCTCAAGGGAAATTCCGGTGGCAATATCCCCAAGTTTAGTGTGCAAAAACCATTTTTCAATAAGCCGAGCAGTTCTGCCATTGCCATCCTGAAATGGATGGATTTTGACAAATACCAAATGAATGAGTGAAGCGAAGTAAAAAATTTCCTTAACCGATAAAGTTGAGGAGGTTAAATATTGAATATCCTTAAAAAGGCGAGATAGTTCAGCCTTTATAATAGTTGGTGGAGCGGCCACATATTCAATTTTATCCTCGCTGTTCATTACAAACATCGGGTTGGTGCGTATAAGTCCTTGCTGGCTTTTTGGGAGTAGGTTTTTACTTAGTATAGCATGTGCTTTTCTAACATTTTCCAGACTTAGCTCATGCTCCTCAATAAATTCATAGGCCTCAAGAAGATCATCGGCCTTTTTGGTATAATCTGGCTGGAAAGGCACATTTAAGAATTTGTGCTTGAAGAAGCTGTCAAAGTCAATATCTTCGCCTTCAATCTTTGAAGAATAAACGGACGAAACAGATTTGTAAAATTTGAAATAGTCAACAGACATTTCAAAATCCTCCAATCTTTCAATCCCAAAAAGTGGATCAAATGTAACTGCCCGATGGTAGTCATCAAGAAGACTGGAGGGTAGAATATGCAATTGTTGAAAATCCATTTTCCAAAGGTAGTTTAGCACAGCTTTGCTAGCGGCAAGATTTCTATACTGTAAATAGGCATTAAATAAAAACGTCAGTTTAACCGCCAAAACACAAACAAAATTGGAAAAACCACAGCACCTATAATCAGCATAAGCTTTCCGTGGCTTCTGTCTTCTTCACGATAAGTGTACACCTTTTGGCCGTTGGGCAGGGTTTTCTTTTGTTTCCAAAGCACATAGCCAATGGTCATTCCAAGTATGCCACCTAAAAGGGAAGTGATGTATCCCACTACAATCCATCCTGTTTGCTTTGGTTCAGGTTTAGCCAGTTCTGCCAGACGTTTATTTCGTAATTCAGCAATCCTTTCGTCCGAAATATCCTTTCCCCTTGAGGCGAGTATTTTTCGGGATAAAATCAAATCAAACTCTCCCCATTCATCGGGCTTAGCCTGAATGTCAATTAATTCTTCATCTGTAAACTCAAACAGATAATGGTCTTTTTCCACATTCTCAATATCTATTTCCACCTCTTTCTCCAAAAGGGAATGCGCCTTTTCAAAGTCATTTTGAGGGATTTTCAATTCAACCTCCTTTTCATGCGGATTGCCTGTAAAGGTGATATCCACAGCCGGGGAAATATCTTCCAGCAAAACTTCAATGCCATGCTCCTTTAGCAGGAGGGCGGTTTCCTGTGCCAGCTCTATAGAATGAAATTTTTCAAAAGTGGAGAAATCTTCTTCGTCCCCAATAGTTTGTTGGTCATCAGTATGGTTCTCTTGATAATATCGATCTATCTCTGCCATCATTAAATCTTTTTGCTCATTGTTGAGCCAACTGCCCTTAAAACTGTTTTTGGCCAACTGTGTAATTTCCTTTTTGGAGAGATGGATGCTCGCGGCTACAGCCAGATAATTTTCATTGAGATAGCCCCCAAAATAAGCCGGGTCATCAGAGTTGAGCGTTACCAGTAATCCCTTTTCCATCATTTCCCTTAAAGGATAATCTTTAAGGTTTTTAATCACTTTTAACTCAAGGTTAGAGAGTGGGCAAAGCGTAAGTGGCATTTGCTTACCGGCCAATTGCTCTACCAAAGTCTCATCGCCTAAACAGCGGTTTCCATGGTCTATACGATCTACCTTCAATAGGTTTAGGGCTTCATGAATGTATTCAGAGGGGCCTTCTTCTCCGGCATGGGCAACTGTTAAAAAACCTTCTTCACGGGCTTTGGCAAATACCCGTTCAAATTTAGAAGGTGGGTTGCCAAGCTCTGATGAATCTAAACCCAAACCTGCAATCCGGTCTTTATATGGCAACGCCTGCTCCAGCGTTTTAAAAGCAGAAGCCTCATCCAAATGCCGTAAAAATGACATAATCAGTTTACTGGATATCCCCAGTTTTTCTTCTCCATGTTTCAGTGCCTTCCAAATTCCGTCAATTACGGTAGGGAATGGAACACCGCGATCGGTGTGGGTTTGTGGATCAAAGAAAATCTCTACATGGCGAACACTTTGAGAGTGAACCTTAGTGAGGTAGGCCCAGGTAAGGTCATAAAAATCCTGTTCCTCAATAAGCACATTGGCGCCCGCATAGTAAATGTCTAAAAACTCCTGAAGGTTACTAAATCTATAGGCGCTCTTCAGTTGTTCAACAGAAGAATACGGAATTTGCTTTCCATTGCGCCTGGCGATCTCAAACATCAGTTCAGGCTCAAAAGTACCCTCAATGTGCAGGTGTAATTCAGCCTTAGGGATGCCCTCAATAAATTCTTGTAGCGAAATATCGTTCATAGTTATTTTTTCCTGCTAATCAGTTTACCACCCAAATACGCCATGGGAATATAAGCAACAATCAAGTCCAGTGCATTAAACCACATGGGGGAGGGAAGTTGCAAAACCATCATTGTCCCGCCAATTAAAAAAACGGCACCAATAATCAGAGCTACGATCATTTTGCGATTCACGGCAATAGACGCTGCTATTATAGCTCCAACAAGTGTTCCCAGCGCATGGGCCAAAAACGGCATGATGTAATGCTTGGGTTCAAACAAGTGCATGGATGCTTTGAGACTTTCAGTGGTTGTAACATCTACACCTTCCGGTGGGGGAATGACCATTCCACTTAGGGTGATGATGCCCATATTTACTACGCTGCCTACAATTACTCCGGCAATAACAGCCAGAATGTTTCTTACAATAGGGTTCATTGGTGTGTGATTGATTATTATTTCCAAATCTAAGCCATCTGAGCTTTTCAGGGTATAGTCTCTTTAGCGGATTCTTCGGGCCACATCTTCAGTAAGTGCATTTTTGATTTTCTTCCGTTGGATAGTTAATGTGTACTTACTGATAAATCTCATTATTTTCAAAGGCATTGCTGTGTACATTTGCACTGTAAATGGTAAAACTCCTGGCAAATACAACCCTTATTCTAGTCATCATGTTTTCACAGATGTACAACAGCTTTGTAACCGCTGTATATGAGGTGAACTATGATTACTATGTTAATGAGCTTTGCGAAAACAAAGACAGGCCCGAGTTGCATTGTGATGGTAAATGTTACTTCGCAAAGCAATTAGCTTTGGGTGAGGAGTCGCACAATGAGACTGAACCACCCCAATTACTCCCAACCCTAAGATTGTTTTCTCCTTCAGATTTTGAATTTACCGCTCAGCCAGCAATTGCAACAGAAGCTGATATTTTTAGCGAAGCTGCTAACCTTTTTCCCAAAGCACCATTTCTTAGTACTATTGAGCATCCGCCTCAGGTTTAAATCCGACTTCCAAAGCCATTTGCCTTGTTGGGTAAAATGGTTCCCCCCTTTTTTTATTATCAGTCGATTTAAATTATAGTAAATGAAAACTTTAAGAAAAATGGCCGCAATGGCCCTGGCAATAGGTATGGCGTTTAATCTCAGCTCTTGCGATGATGACGAAAAAGTAACCCCGCCAGTAAATAATGATGCTCTAAAATCTTACGAGCTAATAGGTACTCAAACTTTGGATATGGCCGGAGTGGATGCCAAGTTGTATTTTCAGGAAGCTCCCTTTGTTGGTTACAATACTGTGGCTGTTAGAGTTATGGAAAAAGGCACTTCCACAATGGTGGAGAATGCCACAGTTCGCTTTTTACCCATGATGGATATGGGTAGTCATATGCATAGTGCCCCATTTTCAAATCCTGCCTTTGATGTGGATATGGATGCCTACATGGGGTCTTCCACCTTTATTATGCCCGGTGGTGCAATGGGCAGCTGGACCTTTGGTGTAATAGTGGAAATGAATGGCAAGCCTGTAGATACAGCTACTTTTAGTATTGAAGTAGGTACTAAGCCAGAAGCTCGTCTTTTTAACTTCCTATCCGCAGCAGACTCTACCACCACCTACTTTGTAGCTCTTAAGGAGCCAAGTTCTCCAAAAATCGGTTTAAACGATTTTGAGATAATGATCTACAAAAGGGACAATATGATGAGTTTTCCTGCCGCTACCAACCTAAAGGTGGAGATTGAGCCAGAAATGCCAAGCATGGGCCATGGCTCACCAAACAATGTAAACCCTATTCATATCGCTGATGGCCTTTACCGAGGTAAGGTAAACTTCACCATGAGTGGCTATTGGAAGGTGAACATCAAGATTATGGATGAAAATGATGCCGTGGTAAAAAGCAACGGTTATTTTGATATTACCTTTCAGTAAAACAGCATCCTACTTCCGCTGATCTGAGCTTTCGCTAAAACAGTAATTCTGATTGAACACCCTTTTGTGTGAAAATAAAGGCGGTGCTTAGATCAGCGGATTTACTCCCCCTACATCTCTATATCATTGATATGAAAAAATTATCACTAAGTCTGCTATTGGCCATAGGATATTTGGGCTATGGCCAAACAGCACCTCCGGATACGGTTAATATTACGTTGGATCATGTTGAGCTTGAAAACGTGATCGTAATTGACCAATGGGAGGAACATGGTGTGGAGAAATCACCGGTAGACCATCAGCTGGAGCTTCAGCTAAAACAGCTTAAAGGTATCAACCTGATTTCAAGGGGATCCTTTGCTCAGGAAGTTGTTTTTAGAGGTCAGGCCGATGGCAGAATACAGGTAAAGCTAAACGGAATGCGTGTGTATAGCGCCTGTACAGATAGGATGGATCCTTCAACATCCTATATAGTAGCCAATAATTTGAGTACTGCCGAGGTAGCCTCGGCCTGCGAAAGCCATTGTGCCAACAGCGGCTTGGCGGGCAGTTTAAATCTGGAAACAAAAAAGCCCACCTTTAGTACCACTAAACCCTGGCGGTATGGTTTTATACAACAGTACCAAACTAATACCAATGGTTTTAATACAGCTTTAAATCTGGAACATAATACCGAACGATTGGCATGGCGGCTTAATGGCGCCTGGCAGCAAAACGCTAATTATTCCGCTGGTGGTGGACGTGAGGTACAATATTCCCAAAATCAAAAGCAAAACTGGGCGCTAAACTCCGTTTACAGGCTTACGCCAAAACGGTTTATTCAATTGGATTTTATTTACGATTTGGCAACAGATGTAGGATATCCCGCTTTGCCAATGGATGTGAGCAGGGCACGTGCCATTATTGCCGGGCTTACCTATACCAGCTATCATCGCCTTGGGCCTTTTCAGCGATTCAACCTAAAGGTGTATCATAATGATATTTACCATGAGATGGACGATACCAAGCGTGAAAATGTGTTTATGCACATGGACATGCCGGGATGGAGCCAAACCACTGGTATAAATCTGGATGCTTTTGATTGGGCTATGGGTATGCATAAGGTAAATGCTTCCGCAGAATACTACACCAACTACCGCAGGGCCGAAATGACCATGTATCCCAACGAGGGTAATGAACCCCCAATGTTTATGCTCACCTGGCCTGATGCACGAGTGCACGGCATGGCTTTGGGAATTACTGATAACTGGATGTTTGGTAAAAACCATGTTAATACCACAGTGCGTTTGGATTATGAAACCTCCGGGGTGATTAATGATTTTGGGCAGTTACAATGGGAGGGAATGGGCTATGATGTGGTAGGTAATAACAGATTTATATTGCCGCAAATTAAAACGGCCATCACGCATGTTTTTAATAAAAAGCATGCTGCAACAGCGGGTATTGGCTATGGTAAGCGTGGGCCAACCACCTCTGAGATGTATGGTTTTTACCTCTTTAATGCCCATGATGGTTTTGACTATATGGGTAACCCTGATTTGGAGGCGGAGCAACTGCTAAGCGCAGAAGTAGGGCATAAGCTCACCTCCGATAAGTTGCAGTTGACATCAACTGTATTTTTACAGCAGTATTACAATTACATATTTGGGTTAACCACCGTGTATGACGCCATGACCTGGGGTGCAAACGGAGTACGTGAGTATGCCAATGTTGATGAAGCTACCTTTTGGGGAGTTGAGGTTGATGCTAGCTACACCTTTTCAACTTCTTTCTCCGCTTTCGCGAAAGGGGAGTACTTGCGGGGTTTTCGCCAAAGTGAAGATTTACCTCTAGTTCCACCTTTACAGGGAACTTTTGGTGTGAGCTATACCAAAAAGCAGTTTTCTGTTGCAGGCCAAAGTCGTCTTGCCGCTGACCAAAGTCATTATAATACTGAATACGGAGATAGATTCACCCCGGGATATGCCTTGGTAGACATCTCTGTTGGCTACAATTTACCTTTTAAAAAGGTGAAATTGGCGCTGGAAATCGCAGCTAACAACCTGTTGGACACCTACTATAGGGATCACCTAAACTGGGGCGGAATCCCGAGTATGGGGCGAAACATAGTTTTCAAACTGAAGGTGAGTAATTAAGCTTGTGCCCGTCATATTTCTGTGCCGGGTTTTCTTTTTTTTTTAATAAAGGACAAAATCATCCTCTATATGACTTTCGTCATTTTTTGGGGATGGGGGTGCCTCTACCTTCGTCCTATTAATTAACAAGCAATATTACCCATGAGAAAATTAAAGCCCATAGCACTTGTAGTTCTAACTACTTTATTTGCAGCATGTGGAGGTGGTGGCACCGAGGAAGCAGCCACTATGAAAACACCAGATGCCGTAGAGGCGGCAACACCAGCTGAACCGGAAACCATTGATCCAATGACTTCCAAAGGTATTGGCCCTGTAACTTCTGTAACCTTATCCGAAACTATAGATCAGGGGATGGCAGATGAAGGTATGGCCATTTATGAGAAAAACTGTACCGCTTGTCATAAAACTGATAAGAAGTACATCGGACCGGCACCCAAGGGTATACTGGAAAGAAGAACTCCTGAATGGGTAATGAACATGATTATGAACCCTACAGAAATGGTGCAGAAAGATCCTGTGGCAAAACAGGTGCTTGCCGAAGCCAATGGTGCCATCATGGCCGATCAAAACATCAGCGAGGAAGATGCCCGTAAAATTCTTGAATATTTCCGCACACTTTAATACAAGCCAAATTAAACAGGTATGACTATGAATCGCTTAACAAAAATTATGGCCATTGCCGCACTGGCATTTACAGTGCCGCAGGGCTGCTCAAACAACAATGATGGTAACACCAATAAAAGTGGAGCCATTAATCGCAGTAGTGCCGCTGAAAAAGTATATGTGGCACCAGGTGAATACGATGAATTTTACTCTTTCATGTCCGGTGGTTTCAGCGGGCAGGTAAGTGTATATGGATTGCCCTCTGGCCGTCTGTTAAAGGTAATCCCGGTATTTTCCGTGGATGGAGAAAAAGGGTATGGCTACAATGAAGAAACCAAACCCTTATTGGAAACCACTCATGGTTTTGTGCCTTGGGATGATGCTCACCACCCTGAGCTTTCTCAAACCGATGGCGTACCCGATGGGAAATATCTTTTCATTAATGGAAATAACACCCCACGTGTAGCTCGTATTGATCTTACCACTTTTGAAACGGCCGAAATTATTGAGCTACCCAACTCTGGAGGTAATCACAGTTCTCCGTTTACTACCGAAAACAGTGAGTATGTAGTGGCTGGAACACGTTTTAGTGTGCCTATTCCTCAGCAGGATGTAAGCATCTCTACTTATAAAGAGAATTTTAAGGGAGCCTTATCCTTTATTTCTGTAGATCCTGAAGAAGGCCATATGGATATTGATTTCCAAGTTTTACTTCCGGGGTATGATTATGATCTTGCTCATGCCGGTAAGGGAAAATCTCATGGTTGGATGTTCTTTACCACTTATAATACTGAGCAAAGCCACACTTTGAAAGAGGTAAACGCTTCTCAGAATGACAAGGACTACATTGCTGCCATTAACTGGAAAAAAGCCCAGGAGTACATTAAAGCCGGAAAGGCTAAGGAAATGCCAGCTCAGTATGTGATCAACAGATATGATGAGAAAACTCACATGGCTACTACCATCAAAAAGAACAAGGTCCGTGTGCTGATTCCTTCTGAATGTCCGGGATTGGTTTACTTCCTTCCTACACCAAAATCTCCACACGGAGTAGATGTTGACCCAACAGGATCTTACATCATTGGTAATGGTAAGCTAAATGCCAATCTTACGGTACACAGTTTTGACAAGATGATAAAAGCCATCGAAAATGAATCTTTTGCAGGAGATGCTTTTGGAATACCTGTATTGAACTTTGAAGATGTAGTTGCCGGTACTGTAGAAAGTGGAGGCTTAGGACCACTCCACACCGAATTTGATGGCAAGGGAAATGCCTATACCACCTTCTTTATCTCCAGTGAAGTAGTGAAGTGGAAGTTAGGTACCTGGGAAGTATTGGATCGTATTCCTACTTACTACTCTGTTGGTCACCTTATGATACCTGGTGGAGATTCTAAAAAGCCATGGGGTAAGTATATGGTTGCTCTTAACAAGATTACCAAAGACCGTTATCTGCCTACAGGTCCGGAGTTGTGTCATTCTGCTCAGCTATATGATATCAGTGGAGATAAAATGGAATTAATTCTGGATTTCCCAACTATTGGTGAGCCACACTACGCACAGGCCATCCCTGCTGATTTGATAGTAAGTAAGAGTAAGAAAATTTATGCTCTTGATGAGAATGAACACCCACATGCCACTAAAAGTGAAAAGGACACCAGGGTAGAGCGCAAAGGCAACGAGGTACATATTTATATGACCACTATTCGTAGCCACTTTGCACCGGACAATGTGGAAGGTGTTGAAATAGGCGATAAGGTGTACTTTCACGTAACCAACCTCGAGCAGGATTGGGATGTACCTCACGGCTTTGCCATGATGGGAGCACAAAATGCCGAGTTGTTAATCATGCCCGGCCAAACAGAAACCCTTCTTTGGGAGCCTAAGAAAACAGGCGTATTCCCATTCTACTGTACCGATTTCTGTTCTGCGTTGCACCAGGAAATGCAGGGATACCTGAGGGTATCTCCAAAAGGAGCTAACATTCCTGTAAAAGGAACCACAGGAGAGTGATATTTCAAGTCAATAAAGGGCTGTTTCTGCTGCCGAGAGAAACAGAAGTGTGAAACAGGAACAGCCCTTTTTCTATAAAAAATAAAATATATAATTATGAAAATGGCGCCCAGATTACTCTCAGTAATTGCAGTAGTATGTCTGTTAATGCTTTTCATGTTCCCTTTATGGGAGATTACTTTGATTGCACCTCAATACCCTGATGGTATTAGAATGTATATCTGGATTAATCAGATAACGGGAGATACTCCCGGTACCCTCCAAAACATTAATATATTAAACCACTATGTGGGGATGAAAATGATTGAGCCGGACAGTATTCCTGAGTTGGTATATTTTCCATGGGTAGTTGCTGGATTGGCTGTATTTGGCCTGGTGGCGGCTGTGGTAAACAAGCCCTGGTTCTATTTTATTTTCACATTAACCTTTGTTGTACTGGGTACGCTGGGTATCTACGATTTTTATCTCTGGGAGTATGATTATGGCCATAACCTGAGCGAAACTGCGCCCATTAAAGTTCCGGGACAGAGTTATCAACCACCGCTTTTTGGCTCTAAAATGTTGCTCAATTTCAATGCTCTTTCTTATCCCGGTAAAGGTGGAATATTTGCAGGCGTAGCCATGCTTTTGTCCATCATTGCCTTTTGGATTAGAAAAAGGTTTAGCAAATAAGGATTATCCAAAAAAAATCAAACAGCGCATTTTTGAAGGCTGAGCCTGTTGGATGATTTCCATTAAAGAGAGGTGTTCTTAACCCACAAAAATGGATACCTCTAAAAATGATAACTTCTCGTGAGATGAGCGAGATTAAAAACCCACAACATCATGAATAAAGTAAAAACAGTATTGGTCAGTGTTGTACTAATTGTGGCATTTGGCTGCAAACCAAAAGTAAAACCCATAGAGTATGGCCAGCAGGCCTGCGACTTCTGCCGTATGAGTATAGTGGATGAGCGCTATGCAGCTCAGCTTGTAACAAATACCGGTAAGGCTTACAGCTTTGATGCTATTGAGTGCATGATAAACTATAAGCACGAAAATCCTGAAAGTGAGTGGACAATGGAGGTGGTAACGGATTATAACAATCCGCGAAAGCTAATACCTGCCGAAGGTGCCGTAATTGTAAGAAGCAGGCAATTACCAAGCCCAATGGGCATGTACCTTACAGCGGTAGCCAATAAAACTGAGGCTGAGAAGCTTTTACAAAAAAACAAAGGGGAACTATACCCATACCCCGAACTAGCCAAAGGCCTGGATAATTTACCGGCACTATGAACAGATATTTGGTTGTTCTCATCATAGTTGTGGGTTGGAGCGTGACCGCTCCTTGCAAAGAGTTGGAAGTGGGTTCCTCTCGAGCGGTCGCCTCCATATCCCAGGCCATACTAGAGGCCAGCGCTTTTGATACCATCTGTGTAAATTCAGGGACGTATGCCGAAGCCCAAGCTATTATAATTGATAAACCCATTACCCTTTTGGCTTGTGGAGATGTAACCATCAAAGCCGCTGAAAAGAGTGGCATATTTGAAATTCGTTCAGATTCCGTTTCCATTTCCGGATTTACCCTACGGGATGTACCCAAAAGCTACACCAAAGACCTGGCGGCCATTTGGGTGGATTTCTCCGAGTATTTTACCATAAGTGATAATACTATTCAGGATTGCTTTTTTGCGATATTTTGTACCAAGGCAAAAAATGGAATTATCACCAATAACAATGTTACCGGAAATGCAGTACAGGAGCATTCTTCGGCAAACGCCATACACCTGTGGTATTGCGATAGCATGCTTATACAGGATAATGTGGTGGAGCATCACCGGGATGGTATCTATCTGGAGTTTACCGATAACTCTATTATACAGGGAAATATGAGTCGCAACAATCTCCGCTATGGTTTGCACTTTATGTTTAGCAATGATGACCTATATAAGGGCAATACCTTTACCAACAATGGCGCAGGTGTGGCGGTGATGTTTAGCGATCACATTACCATGCTGAATAATAATTTTATAGAAAACTGGGGAAGGGCAGCTTATGGATTACTGCTAAAGGAAATTTACGACAGTAAAATAGAAGGAAATCACTTTACCAAAAACACTATAGGTATTTTTAGTGAAGGGAGCAGTAGAGTGGCGATGCAGGCCAACGTTTTTAGTGCTAACGGCTGGGCCATAAAAATGCGAGGCAGCTCTATGGATAATGAGCTTTCGCAGAATGATTTTTTAGGCAACAGCTTTAACATTGCTACTGATGCCAAAACGGATCACAACACATACCATCACAATTATTGGGATGATTACGAGGGCTATGATTTGGATAAGGATGGAGTGGGAGATATACCTCACAGGCCTGTAAACCTCTTTAGCTACCTTGTTTCCCGTATTGATGAAAGTATCATTCTTTTGAGGAGCTCATTTATTGAAGTGCTTAATTTCACTGAAAAGGTAGCCCCGGCAGTAACGCCTACCAATCTTATTGATGAACACCCACTCATGAAACCCTACAACTCCTGAGAGGCTATTATAAAACCACAACAACCCACACCCATGATAGAATTTAAGAACCTTCAGAAAAAATTCGGCAAACAGCAGGTGTTGTACGGCATTGACCTTAAGTTTGACGCTCCCGGAATTTTTGCCATACTGGGCCCTAATGGCTCGGGTAAAACCACCATTATAAAATCGCTGATGGGAATGGTACATCCCACTTCGGGTGAAATATCCTTTATGGGTAAAACCAAGTTAGGCAATGATTACAGGAGGCATATTTCCTATTTGCCACAAATTGCGCGCTTTCCTGAAAACCTTACTGTAGCTGAGTTTTTTGATTTTATTGAAAACATAAGAGGCAAG
Organism: Owenweeksia sp.; assembly: GCA_048267305.1. Lineage (GTDB taxonomy): Bacteria > Bacteroidota > Bacteroidia > Flavobacteriales > Schleiferiaceae > Owenweeksia. The sequence continues at coordinate 17,548 of JBLWXT010000020.1, forward strand.
GCTAATCGCAAAGATCAGCTGATTGAAATTTTTGGTGTTGAGGTGTTTCTTAAAAAGAAATTACGAACCCTTTCGGGAGGTATGCGCCAAAAAGTAAACCTTGTAAGTGCACTGATGTATGATACTAAAGTTATAGTGCTGGATGAGCCCACCATAGGGCTTGATCCTGTGGCTTTGATTGCTTTAAAAGACTGGATTAAGGCTGAGCGAAATGCCGGGAAAACCATCTTACTCACCACCCACATTATGAATATAGTGGAAGAGTTGGCCGATGAGATTATTTTTTTACTGGATGGCAAGGTGTATTACCGCGGTACCCAATCTGAGCTTATAGCTAAAACGGCCACTGAAAATACCGAGCATGCTATTGCACAACTACTAACTCTTAAAAAAGTAAGCTAGTTATGAAAAAGGTATTTCAATATTGTTTTCTGGATTTAATGAGAAGCCGCTGGACCATTGTCTATTTGCTGTTTTTTATGCTTACATGCGGTGGCCTGCTTTACTTAAGCGGAGATAGCACAAAGGTGGTAGTTAGCCTTATGAACGTGATTATTTTGCTTGTGCCGCTCATCAGCATGATTTACGGTATGATGTATATGTATCAGGTGCGGGATTATGTAGAGATATTACTGGCTCAACCAATTTCGAGGAAGAGCATTTTTGGTGGATATGTACTGGGATTGAGCGCTGCGCTAAGCGTAAGTGTTTCATTGGGTATTCTCATTCCTCTTGCCATTTATGACTTCAATCAAATTTTCACTGCACATTGGCTTATGCTAACTTTAATCGCTGTTCTACTTACGGTGATTTTTTCTGTATTGGCTACATGGTTGGTGTTGGTTCACGAAAACCGTTTAAAGGGTTTTGGCCTTGGCCTGTTTATATGGTTGTTCCTGGCCGTCATTTATGATGGGGTATTTTTAGTCTTACTTATTGCTTTTGAGGGGTTCCCCTTAGAGAATCTTGCATTGGGTTTAACACTAGCCAATCCTGTTGATATGGGCCGCGTGCTGCTTATTTTTCAATTAGACTATAGCGCACTGATGGGGTACACGGGAGCGGTATTTGAGAAATTTTTTGGAACTACCAGTGGCAGTTTAATTATCGGAGCGGCCTATGTTGCCTGGATTGGAATTCCATTGATGTTTTTGCTTAGAAAAGCCAGAATTAAAGATTTTTAAGCGGGCTGGTTTCCCTGTGATTATGGGAAACAGAAAATGGTTTAGAGGTATTTCAGTAGATGAAGAAAGCATACATACTTTTACTTGTTCCTATACTTTTAGTATTGGCTCTTTGGTCAGCGGTAGGTAGGGTAGGCTGGGAAATGCCGATACCTGTTATTTCGGCCAAGCATGGTTATCTTATGGTATCCGGCCTGCTGGGTACCTTAATCAGCCTTGAGCGTACATTAATACTGAAGGAGAAATGGTGGCTGAGCATTCCTGTTCTTAGTGCGCTTTCGGTTATGATGGTGTTGGCGGGGCAAAGTGTTTTTGGATTTTCGTTACAAATTTTATCGGCTTTACTTCTTTGTTTGCTTTATGCCAAACAATGGGTTCAGTATAAAGAGGTATTTCTTTTAGGGCTTTTGTTGGGGGCGGTTTCCTGGATGGTTTCGGGAGCAATACTTCTCTTGGGCAATGGATTTCCTGCTGCCAGTGTGTGGTATATATTGTTTCTGTTATTCACGATAGCTTCCGAAAGATTGGAGTTAAGCAAGTTTATTTATACGCCTGTATGGGCGCATAATTTGTTGCTGGCCTTGTTTGCACTTCTGATTTTGGTACAGGGCATTCCCTTTCATTGGGGTTCTAATCACATTAGTGGGGTTCTAATTGCCGGAGTTGGATTTTGGCTGGTTCAATTTGACATTGTAAAAATAAACCTCAAAAAAGACGGTTTCTTTTTTTACACGGGAAGTACTCTCTTTGCCGGATATATTTGGTTGATACTAAGTGGTGTGTTGATGGCGATGCCCCTTGCTAGCTTTTACCACTACGATGCGGTGCTTCATAGCTTTTTCATAGGTTTTGTTTTTTCCATGTTATTCGCTCATGCGCCTGTTATTTTCCCTGCCTTACTGAAAATTAATGAACGTCCGTTTAGCAAGCTGTTTTATATACCTGTGGTGTTAACCCACATATTACTTTTGATACGGTTATATGCTGATTATTCAGGAAATTGGGAATTGCGAAAGTGGATAGGGCTTTTTCAGGTATTAACCTTTGGGATATTCTTTTTGATGATGGCTGTTAAAATTTTGGAAGGGATTTTTAAGCCCGTAAAAAAGTCGTAAATTTGGGGACAAATGTCTGGGTGATGAGAGATTCCAAATCAATTGACGGAGCAGTTTTAAGGTTTTTAGAAAGCCTAAATGAAAAAAACGCTTCAAAAAAAAATCAAGTAGAGGAAAGCAGTGCATTTTATGGCGTTACTTATAAAAGCTTCCTCAAAAATAAAATGCTGGTGGCTCAATCCATACAGCATGGGCTTCCTCAGTATCTTTTCGAAGAAATCCAACATCAAACATCTTTTACCGAAGAAGATTGGGCGGATTTTTTAAATGTGAGTACCAAATCCTTGCAGCGTTATAAAGCAGATAAGAGCTACGTGTTTAAGCCAATACATTCAGAAAAAATACTTGAAGTGGCAGAGGTAACGGAGTTGGGTAAGGAGGTTTTTGATGATAGCGAAAAATTTCACCAGTGGTTAGGTATTCCCAATGTTGCATTGGCAGGCTACAAGCCCTCCGAGCTTATCAAAAGTTCTTATGGGAAGGAGCTTGTTATGGATGAATTGATACACATTGATCAAGGGATTTTTGTGTAGATGGAGGTATTTCGACTTAATAGGAAGAAGTATGCTGACGGGCTTTCGGGAAGGGGAGCGGCTATACGTGGCGCCCGCTGGAATAGTCGTGCTGTGGAGATGGTTTATACTGCTTCCGGCAGGGCTCTGGCCATGGCGGAAGTGTTGGTTCATCTTAGTACGGATTTGATTCCCGATGATTTTGAAATGCTGTCTATTCTAGTGCCGGATGATGTACTTATTCAGGATTTGGATGAGGAGCTTCTTCCCTCGGAATGGAACTCATTCTCTAAGGTATTTGTAACTCAAAGGATAGGTGATCAGTTTGTGAGGGAAGGTAAATCCTGCTGTTTAAAAGTGCCTTCTGTAGTGGTGCCGGGAGATTATAATTTTTTGCTCAATCCTGTGCATCCTGACTTTCCCAAGGTTAAAATTGTGGAGTCTCGTGATTTTCCGTTTGATACCAGATTTTTTTGATTTATGAAAGCCAACTCAAATTTCCGTCCATTGGCAAGAGTTGAATCTTTGTGGACGATAGCGATTGGCTTCGGATTAATAGCAGCTCTGATTGGGCTTAGCCTGCGTTACTTCTTTGTTTCACCCTTATCCTTCAATTTTCAGTTTGTTTTACACGCTCATTCTCACCTGATGCTATTGGGGTGGTTGTTTAATGCCTTATTGTTATTGATATACAGGCAGTGGAACATCGAAATGCCATCTGTTCATAGGAAGCTGTTTTTAGGTTTGGGCTTTTGTGTTTTGGGTATGTTGTTGTCATTTCCTTTTCAGGGATATGCCTTGTTCTCTATTTTATTTTCAACCCTTCATTTATGGGTTAGTTATGTTTTGCTTTTCAAAATTTGGAAGCTGACCTTTAACAAGGGATTGCCTGGAAAGCTGGTTAAAGCAGGGATAGTGTTTTTCTTTTTATCCACCATCGGGCCGTATTCTCTGGGCCCCATGATGGCTAACAATATGCATGATTCTCCCTGGTACACTCAGGCTATTTTTGTCTATCTCCACTTTCAATATAATGGTGCATTCTTCTTTTTTATGTTGGCATTTATTGTAGAAAAATGGCTCAAGTCTAACAGCAACCTGAACGAAAATACTTTTGTGTGGTTAATGACAACTGGAGCCATCTTAACATGGTGCCACACTCTGGATTTTTCCTTTGATTTTATATGGCTGAATGCTGTGGGTGGCTTAGGTTCTGTTCTACAGTTGATTGCCGGGTGGATGCTCTTTAAAAACATGCATACCAACAAGTTGAAGGGCTTTACTTTATTGATTTCAGGTATGCTGGCGGCAAAACTCACCTTTCAGCTTTTTGGCTCTATTCCCGCTATTGCGGATGCTGCAGTTGAAAACAGGTTTTATCTTATTGCGTGGCTACATTTCGTTTTTCTGGGAATTTTCACTCCATTTATTTGGGAAAACTTAAAGCATCACATACAGGGGTATTCGAGGCTAATGCTATTCTACTGGCTCTTATTCTTTGCCACAGAGGCTGTGCTTGTTGTGCCTTCTCTATACCATGTTGAAGGTTTCACTTACTGGCCAATAATCACCTTTTGCCTTTACGCAGGGCTGGTGTTTGTGTGGGTTTTACTAGGTATAAAAGCTATTGTGGGCTTAAGATTAATTCAAATTAAGGCCCAATAAGATGATGGTTTGTATAAAACGTATTTATGATGAGACCTCTGATGATGATGCTATGCGCCTGATGGTGGATAGGCTATGGCCCAGAGGCATAAGTAAGGAAAGGGCTCGGCTGGACCATTGGTGGAAAGAAGTAGCTCCCACAACTGAGCTGCGCAAATGGTTTAACCATGAAGAAGCCAAATGGCCGGAATTTAGAAGGCGCTATCTGGCAGAACTGGAAGATAAAAGCGATGAGGTTGTAAGTTTTCTTGAAAGTTTGGATCTCACAAAAAAGCTCGTTCTCCTATATGGAGCAAAAGATGAGAACCACAATCAGGCTGTGGTTCTCAAAGAGTTTATTCTGAATTATTACTCGAAGTAATTCTTATACGTGTGCAGATAGCTCAAAATTTCCTTAATGTTTTCCTGGGAAACCTTTTCGATTTTTCCCTTTAGTGGAAGGAGGTAGTTGTGAAGTTGATCATGCGCTTCACCCGTCATGGTACATTTCTTAAAGATATCTCTAAACTCAGATTGGAGATTAGTTTGAAGGGCCTCATAGTCTCCATTTTGTTGATCAAAATCAGCCACAAGATTTATCATGTTCTGTATCCCTTCATTTGTTTCTGGATTTGCCTTCCATAGTTCATCATTATTGAGGCTTACAGATGGGGTTTCGTCAATGTGTTCAGTATGGTCATGAGATTCATGATTGTGAGCATTTTCACCGGTAGGTTGGCAAGCTGCCAATAAAATGGTAAAGGAGAAGATCAATAGTTTTTTCATAAGTAATAAGTTTAGTAAGCGTGTTTTAATTCGGCAAAATCCATTCGGTAAAAGGCTCCTTTATTTTCTTTTTGAAGCAAAGAGTCATCAACTACAGCCAAAGCTACAATTAGTATGTTTTGCAGCTCTTTAATTTGAATGGAAAAATTTCGCTTTGGTAGGAGATTAAGTAAATCCTTAATCATATTACGCGCATTAATAAGTCCTTCTTCAGAACGGACAATCCCTGCATTTTCTGTCATTAATTGTTGTACTCGCCTTAAGAAGCCGGAATATTTTGCATAATCACACTGGCAGTAAACCTTTTGATTTTCATCAAGGGTTGTAGTTGAGACTTCAAAAGTATCCTTTATTCTTGATGCTGCATTATGTGCAAAAACCAGAGCTTCCAAAAGGGAGTTTGATGCAAGCCTGTTGGCACCATGAAGTCCTGTGTGGGTAGTCTCACCGCATGCCAGCAATCTGGGTATTGATGTTTGACCAAAGCGGTTTGTAGCAACTCCGCCACAAAAATAATGAGCGGCTGGTTTTACAGGAATCATATCTCTTGCCACATCAATTCCAACCTGTTCGAGCCGTTGGTTAATGGTGGGGAATTTATTTTTAAAATTGTCAATATCGAGGTGTCTCAGGTCAAGCCATACATTGTTTTCTCCATGTTTTTGCATCTCAAAATAGATGGCCCTTGAAACTATGTCGCGGGTGGCGAGTGAGCCCCGGGAGTCATATTGAAACATAAACTCCTGATCTGAGCTGTTTTTCAATACAGCTCCAAACCCACGTACGGCTTCTGAAATTAAAAATGGTTTAGCACTGTTATCAACAAGCACTGTAGGGTGGAACTGAACAAAACTCATGTTTTTCATTCTGGCTCCGGCATTTATGGCAAGGGCCATTCCATCGCCAGTGGCCAATTGGGGGTTTGAGGTATAATCGTAAACCATCCCTGCACCGCCCGTGGCCAGCATGGTATAATGAGCTTTGATATTATAGATTTCCTGGTTTCCACAAACCATGGCGCCCATGGTTTCCTGCGTTGATGCAGATTGCAAAAGCTCAAGTATGAAGTGATTTTCGCGAAGTTCAATATTGGGCATTTCCATACAGCGCTTTAAGAGTACCGAAGTAATGCTTGCCCCGGTATGATCTTTACAATGTAAAATTCTATTGCTGCTATGTCCTCCTTCCCGTGCCAGATCAAAGTGGTTTTTGTCACCATCAAAATCTACTCCCCAGGCTATCATTTCTTCAATTCGGGCAGGGGCATTTTTCACCACCATCTCCACCACCTCAGTGTTGCAGCGTCCATCTCCGGCAATCAAAGTATCTTCAATATGCTTATAGTAGGAATCCTGGAGCAAATCCATCACGGCCGCTATACCTCCCTGTGCGTATCTGGTATTGGATTCCTCAAGAGGCCCCTTACTTAATACCAATACCTTTTTGTCTTTTAGAAAGGTAGCGCAGTGCAAAGCGAAACTCAGTCCGGCTATACCTGACCCAATTACAAGGATGTCATGGTTCTCTGTTCGCATTGGTTTTTGGATGTTTGATTTGTGATTTCGAACATTCTGTAGATAGGCAAGCTGGCCTGTTTTATAATTTCTGCATCAAGCTTAATTTCGGGAGTACCCAGTTTTAGGCAGTCATGCAATTTTTGAAGAGTGTTCATCTTCATAAAGGCACATTCGCTACAAGCGCAGGTATTGTCTTCCACACTGGGTGCCGGTATCAGCAATTTATGCGGAATTCGTTGAGACATTTTATGGATGATACCATGCTCTGTGGCAACTATATAGGTTTGAGCGTCATCTTGTTGGGCAAACTTTAAAAGAGCAGCGGTGGAGCCAATAAAGTTGGCCACCTTAAGTATGTGTTCTTCCGATTCGGGATGAGCAATGATTTTTGCGTTTGGATGTTGGGTTTTGAGCTTTACTATTTTTTCCAAATCAAAGGCTTCGTGTACTATACATGCACCATTCCACAGTTTCATGTTGCGTCCGGTTTCCTTAATAAGGTAGCGGCCCAGGTTTACATCAGGAGCAAAAATGATGGGAGTATTTTCAGGAATAGAATTTATGATTTTTACTGCATTGGAGCTTGTACATACGATATCACTCAGAGTTTTTACCTCTGCCGTGCAATTGATGTAACTCACCACGATATGGTCAGGATGTTGATCAATAAATTTTTTGAAGTCTGCCGGTGGACATGAATCGGCCAGCGAACATCCAGCGGCCAAATCCGGCAAAAGCACCTTCTTTTCAGGGTTGAGGATTTTGGCTGTTTCCGCCATAAAATGTACTCCGGCAAATACAATGGTATCAGCGTTTGTATTGGCGGCTTCCTGCGCCAGCGCCAAGCTATCCCCCACAAAATCGGCTATATCCTGTATTTCCGCAACCTGATAATAATGCGCAAGGATAACAGCGTTTTGTTCTATCCGCAGCCTTGAGATTTCCCGTTTCAATTGCTCGTTGTTGTGTTTCATTTTTTCAACGGTGATTACATTATTGAAATTAGGCCTCAAACATAATTATTAGGCTACAGCCCATTTATGATAAAAGTCAGTTGTAGTAAGGCTTGGTGAATGTGATTGAGGTCATAAAATCAACCTTTGTTCATGGCTAATTTTACTTGAAAGTAAAGTCCGTTGAAACACCTTATTAATACTTCAGTATTGTTAATTGCGCTCCTTTTGGGCTGTAAGAGTGAAGATTCACTCGATCCTGCTGCCGGAAATCTAAGCATCAAATTTGATCACCATGTAGATGGGCAGGCCTTGTCTTTTGAAGACACCTATTATAGCAATGCTGCCGCAAACCAATATAGGGTTCTAATGCTCAAGTATATGATTAGCGGAGTGAGCCTTTACAGGGAAGGAAAGCGGGCTTTTAGACAAACTACTGCTCCCAAGGTTATCAGCGGAAAGTATGAGGATACACAAATGATGCTTTTGAAAAGTATTCCAACCGGCAATTACGATAGTGTTTCATTTTCACTGGGAGTGGTTCCTGAATTTAATTATGACAATGCCTTTGAGTTGGGATATGATGACCTGGGGATGTACTGGCCAACATCTATGGGTGGAGGCTACCATTTTATGCGGTTTGAAGGACATTGGAAAGATGGAGCTGACTATGGTGGCTACGCCTTCCATTTAGGGCAAAATGAAAATCTCATTACAGTGGGATTTGGAATTTCGTTAATCATTGAAGAAAATCAGAGTAGTAATATTGGTATTGAAATGAACCTCAATGAATGGTTTGAAAACCCTCATTTGTATGACCTTAAGGTAGAAAGTGGGTACACCATGGGCGATACCATCAAAATGAATATGCTGGTTCAAAATGGCCATAATGTATTCAGCATTAAAGATTAGCGTTATGAAAGCAGTGCGAACCTCAAAACTTTCAGTAAGCCTGCAGACAAATCAATTCAGCTTACTGATGTTGATGGCGCTTCCATTTATGCTGCTTATTAGTGGCTGTAAGGATGACGATAAGTCCGGCAGCGGTTTAACACCTCATGAAATTAAACTACCCAAAGGTTTTCCGAAAATGCCGATACCTGAAAGCAACAGGCCGTTTGCCGAACGCATTGCTTTAGGCAGGAAACTATACTATGATCCTATTTTGAGCAATAACGGACTGTCATGTTCCTCATGTCACTTTCAGAGATTGGGGTTTACGGTTAATGGACAACAGGGAATGCCCGTTCTCCATCACGCAAATCTTGGGTGGAAGGATAAATTTATGTGGGATGGCCGCAAACAGGGGAGTTTAGAGGATGTCATGTTATTTGAAGTGGAGGAGTTTTTTGGAACTGATATTTCCAAATTAAACAAGCACCCCAACTATCCCGATCTTTTTGCAAAAGCCTATGGCGTTGAAAATATTACTTCCAAAGATGTAGCCAAGGCACTGGCGCAATTCTTTAGGGTACTCATATCAGCAGACAGTAAATACGATGAGGTACAGCGCAGTGAAGCTGCGTTTACAGCGGATGAGGCCAAAGGTTTTGATATTTTTAATAGTGAAAAGGGGAGTTGCTTTCACTGCCATACACCTCCCTTTTTTGCCGATAATCAATTGCACAACATTGGTCTTGACAGTGTTTTTGACAATCCGGCCAATCAGGGTTATTTTACGGTAAATGGAGATTCGAGTATGCTGGGCGCCATGCGTACAGCCAATCTTCGGAACTTGTCATTGCGAAACAGATTTATGCATGACGGAAGGTTTTCCACCATAGAGGAGGTTATTGATTTTTACAATGGCGATGTAAGGCGAAGCGCATCCTTGGATCCTGTAATGGTAAAAGGAAGTGGTAGCACAAAACTGGATTTAACGCCAACAGAAAAATCTCAACTGGCAGCTTTTTTAAGAACTCTTACGGATTCAACATTTATCTCTAACCCGGCTTTTAGCAATCCTCATTAAAATGGAGCATTACGCCCTTACCAATTACATTACTATCACTAAAATATTCAGGTTTGAAATGGCACATGTACTGCATAACCACCGTGGGCTGTGCAAAAATATTCATGGACATTCCTACCATTTACATGTTACCCTTACGGGGGAAGTTAAAAATGAATCCGGTGCATCGGATGATGGAATGTTGATGGACTTTGGTGATTTAAAAGCCATCGTAAAAGAGAAAATTCTCAACCATTTTAACCATGCTTTAGTGGTAAACTCAAAATCACCATTTATAAACGAAATTCAAAAACTACCATTTGAAAGAATAATGGCGGTACCCTTTCAGCCCACCTGCGAAAACCTGATTTTGAATTTCGCCAAACGGTTGGTTACTGCATTGCCGCTGGATGTAAGGCTAAATCGCCTGAAGCTGTATGAAACGGATACATCCTATGCCGAATGGCATGCCTGATTCTCTTTGATTAAACGTGGCTTAAAGAGCGGGTTCGGGAAAAAGCATTTGAGACAACCTCGAACCAAGTTTTTGCAAATCACCTTTAAAGGAGTCCCGGTTTATTTCCGGGATCAGAGACTCATAATAGTTCACGCTATTTTCCAGGTTATCCTTAAAAGACTTAAGGTATTTATGCTGTTTGGCATTGAAATTTTGAATCATTTCCCTGCCTTCACTTTCTAAATAATCAATGTAAAGTTTAAGCTCATTTATAAACACATGCGGTCTTGATGTGCTGTTTAGCAATGTTCCGTTTCCGTAAATATGATCCACCATCTCCTTGAGAGAATATTTGCGCGAGAAGAAAGCCAAATTGGGTCCCGGGCATATCGCTGTAGCTGCCTTTATTTTTGGAGTTAGTTTATTGTTGAGGTAAGCAGGTGCCGCCAAATCTTCGCATAAGCATGCTTTTACAACTATGTCTTCAAAAGCTTTGCTGTGTAGTTCTTTACTAAGGTTTTTAGATTCAAGCTCCTGTATTTTAAGGTGCTGATATTGTCTTGATGCGGTGCAGATTGGCTCTTTAGTAAACTCGGTGTTTGACACCAGATATTGCTTTAAACAAGGGCTCCCGGGTTTGCCTTTGATTATACGTGTTTCACGTACATTCTCGCTTTCGGTGTTCTTAAGATTATTAAAAGGAACACCTAAAGGTGAGCTTTTGCTTAAGTAGAGGTCTTCACTTTTTGCGGCCGCCAGTTTTTCGAGAGTGGTATCATCCACAGTAGTGGCCTCAGGCACAAGTAAAAACGGAGTGCCCCAACCGGTGCTTTGCAGGTCGTATTTGTCTATCAAAAACTTTTGTTCTTCAGGAGTGCCAATGCCGCCTTGTACCGTAACACTCAGGTTTGGAGCAGTTTCAATGCAAGAAATACCTCGTTTAACCCATACCGCTTTACACAGGTCAAATAGTTCATTTCTAAGGGTTTCACGCTTGTTCTTAAACTCGTTGAGGATTGGCCCTATCAGTAAGCCCTCGGTAGGGAAGGCGTGCCCGCCACAGTTCAGTCCGGATTCAATTCGGAATTCAGAAACCCAAATACCTTTTTTAGCTAAAAACTTACCTTGTATTTCTGCGGATCTGTAATCACTTACTTTTAGGATGACCTTCTTTTTTATGGCTCCAACTTCATCGGGATAGAAATCATCATATTGCTCAATGTAGCTGTACAAGCGAGGGTTGAAGCCTGCGGAAAATACCACGGAGCTGCTTAAGGTACTAAGGGCATAACCGCGCAGTGCAGCCAATGCATCATTATACTCAGGAGGTAAAGCATTTTTATCTCTGTCAAAGTTGGTTTTATTAACCTTGGTCATAATGTTTACATCAATAGAACCTGCCGTAATACCGTTTCTGATAAACGATTCTAAAACACTTTTTACACCAATGTCAGATGATTGCTGATACCCACGATACCAATGTTTCATTTGGCTTTCGTTTGGCAGCATCTCCAAATAATTAGTGAGGCTGCTGGGTTGGTTCAAACTGTCTTTTCTGATTTCCTCCACCTGTTGATTTACAATGACATCAGCCATATCCAAATAGGCGGTAATGCGTTTTGCCCGGTAGTCGTCCTCAGTTTTTAAAATCGGATTATAGTCTAAGCCATATTCCTTTGAATAATGCGCTCGCATGTCTTCCAGCAAGGCATCACTGCTAAGTGAAACAACAGATGAAATACCATATTGAGCCACCTTAAGGGGGGTGTCAATACTGAAAGAAAGACCTAAAACGGGGATATGAAATTTGTGCATATTGGCATTTGCAATTTGGTTGCAAGATGTAGTAGGCGGATGACGAAATCTATGACTTTGGTCATCTTTTAGCCTGATTTTTAGCACTGCCAATAGAAATATTCATATTAGGATTTTCCGCCTTTCGATTTTTATATGGCCTTCCTTTTCCAGCTTTTTTATAGCCCGGATGGCAGTCTCAACACGCAGGCCCGTGAGGTCGGCTATTTGTTGGCGGGTAAGTTCTACCTTGTAGCTAAACTTTTGGCGGAGGTTGTAAATGTCGGTTTTCAGGTAGTTTAAAAGCCGCAATATCCGATGGCGCGGATCTTCATGACTTATTTCCTGCGCCATAATAGCCTTGTAATGCAGGCGGGCAGATATACTTGCTGTAATTGAAAAATGAACGTCAGGGTGATCCTTAATAAGCTTGTGAAAGGCTTCTTTGGGTAATTGCCAAATAGCAGAATCGGTAATGGCAATGGCATTGGATGGATAATTAAAATCTCCAAAAAGAGGCGGTTCACCAAAACACCGGCCTGTTGAAAATATTCTCTGAATAAACTCCTTACCGTTTTCACTGTAATTACACATTTTCACTTCCCCAAGTTCTATCTGGTAATAGTAACGTGCCACCTCGCCCTCACGGAAGATAAAGGCATATTTGAGGAAAGTCATTTTCCTGGCTCCGTACTTCTGTAGAAGGTCAGCTGGTATCATATAAAAGTGATGATTGAGGTCATAAAATTCAGATTTGTAGGAATATACCTTTGATTTTGCAATAAAGCATTAACAATGAGTGTAATTAGTAAGATCAACAGAAAGATTGATGAAAATCGTTTTAACTATTATGGGGTAAAGTCGGGTAGCATCCTTCTTGGCTCATGTGTAGCCTCGGGTGCGGTAATGGCCATTTTAACCAATGACGCATCTATGTGGCAACTATACCTTATTTGTTGCGTAGCCATGGCATCCAATGCAGCCTCTATCTCTCACAGCCCTATGCGCTGGGTGGTTTGGACCTTCATCATAAATTTAATATTGAGCCTGGTTTTAATAGTAGTAAACCTCTTTTAGCTTAAGCTGATGATACCCAAAACTGATCATGCCAGGTTTCCTTATGATGAGTCTTTTTTTCCACATCAAGTTGCCTGGCTATAATTTGAAGCTGAGCGGTGGTGGCATTATCCTGAATTTCATTAAAAAGGATACGCTCCTCAAACCGAATATGGATATCGAGCTCCCTAACAATCTGACAGGAGGCTTTTAGATGATCTGTTTCCTCAAAAAATAAGTGTTTTAAATGTTTGTGCTCAGCAAGTGCTCTGCGTATGCTATCATGCCTGTCGCCTAAAACCGGGAAGAGGATTTGCTCCTCTTCCCTGAAATGTTCTTCCAGCTGAGCTGAAAAGAAATGGCGTGCATAAGCTATAATGCGATTTGGCTCTACCCCGAGCAACAATCCCTTTTGAATTTTCCTGCAAAGCATTAAACCATGGTGATGGTCGTGGCTAAGTGGAATAAGGGCTGTATGTCTTTTTTGGGGTGTGGCCATCTTATCCGTGCATTTCCTTTTCCAGTTCTACAGCTTTGGGGAACAGGATATTATTTTCGAGATGAATGTGCAGATGAAGGTCATTTTCAAACTCCTGCAAAAGGGCAAAAGTTACACGATAAGTGTTGCAGGCATCCGCTGGTGGATTATAGTCATTGCTTAATCCGGCAATTTGCCTAAATCGCTCGCCCTCGGTATCATGCTCGTTCATCATCATCGCAATTGGATTTTTTACTGTAATAAATTGCGGTTGATTTGCAGAAGTACCGGCTGCTTTAGCTTCAACCATCTTCCTTATGTAAGGAAACAGAATGAGCTCTTCCTTTTTCATGTGTTTGGTAAGCTCATCTGCAGAGGCAAAAAAGTGCTTTTTGATTTCAAACAGCTCCGGATGGCGATCACCATGTACTTTGCACAGCTTATCAAGAAATGGCTTTATTTCCGGAATACGGCCTTCCACATACCTGTGGTGTTTTTTTTCAATGTAATCCGCTAATAGATCAAGCGGCCAGCTATCGTAGTCAATGGTACTTTCATTACCGGGTTTCATTACAGCGTCCAACTCCTTGGTGAGTTCCCATATACTAACATCTTTTGTGCGGCAAGCCTCCTCAATACTTCGGTTGCCATTACAGCAAAAGTCAATTTTGTGTTTTTTAAATACCGTTGCAGCCCTGTAATTTTCCGCTACAATTTCGCCAATCGTCTTTTGTCCCAGGATTTCTGTTTGCATATCTGATACTAATTAAATTGTATAATCTTTTCCCCAGTTTTCAATTTCTTCAGCGCTCCACAAGGCTGGGAAAAACTTGCGTTGCTGATATTGTGGATGTAAATACTTTTTCCATTCGCTACCGCCAGTTGCGGCTTTGGTTTCGCCTTTTTTATCTAAATAATGAGCAGCAGTGCGCAAATGCACTAATGGCCATTCAATGTTATAAAGGCGGTCAAATTCCCGAAGTAGTTCGCGGGTGCTGTCTGAGCAGGTTTCCAGTCGGGCGTTCACTTTGTCTTCTAAAGTGTTGCCTTGCATCTGTCTCGCGAGGTCTTTCATTTTATTCTCATATTTCTCCAAAAAAAGAGTGAGAGTAAGCGTAGCCTCATAGGTTTGGCGGTTTAGTCCTGCATCTTTCCAATAGAGGTGTTCAAAATAATTATCAAGGCTTGGGTGGGGCCCCAGGCGCTTTTTACCCTGTTCATTTATGAGGTTTGGCAGGGAGGTACATCGCAATTCAATATATCGGAAACTAGCACTTTGGTAGCCACTGGCCGGTGCCAAAGCCTTGCGAAAGGTGTTGTAGGCTTCATAATCCATTCCGTCCTTCATTACATCAAAGGAGGTTATTAGCATCCGCGTATAGCGGTTCATCCTCAGTACTTTTTGTGCGAGTTCCTCTCCGGTTACAAACTGAGGTCCGGTAATTTGCTCAAGCTCATGGAGCACCAGGGCCTGCATCAATTCAGTTACCTGATGGTAGATGATAAAAATCGGTTCATCGGCAAAATCAGTACGTGGCCTTTGCAGGGATAACAGCGTTTCCACCTGTATATAGTCCCAATAGGTGAGGGGTTTACTAAGTAACAGGCCTTCCATGTAGGTGTTAGGGTTTTCGCCTAAGCTCTTGTACTTTTCTTCAATTTGTTTTTGTAGATCCTTCATTGAGTGTGGGTTTAGATTGCTTTTTGATTTGGATGTTCTTTATAGTAGTTGATTTTGTGCAGAAACATTTCGGCCATTTTTGTGGCTCTTAATTTGGCTTCATTGGCCTTTTCTCCTTCAAAATGGTTATTTACCGTTTCGTAAAACAGGCTCAGCCATACATCAAAATGCTTTTGCTCAATGGGCATTTGTGCATGAGTCACAAAGGGGCTGCCACTGTAGGTAAGGGCGCCAAGAAGCACGGTTTCCCAAAAGCCGTATAACTTTTCGAGGTGTGCAGGCCAGTTGTCCTTTATAGCACCTATAAATATGGGGCCTATCAATGGGTTCTTTTTAACCTTACCGTAAAAATCATCTACCATAAGTTTAATGTCTTCCAAAGTTGTGATGTCTCTTTTCATGATTTACTCTCTTTCTTCTTTTGTAGCAATCGGCTTGTTTTTTTTGTCAAAATAATCAATGGAGCAGCTGGGGCTGTTAAACCTTGATCATGCTATGCTTCCTCAATGACACAATTTTTGGAAGACCGATTTTGAGGAATTTCTTTACATGTTAAGCATTCTTTTTTGAGTACAGAGCATATTTTGGGTTTTAAATCCTCTTTTAATAAGATGATCTAAGGCCTCACTTAGAGTATTGTAACTATATTTTTTTCATCTTTTAAATGTATTATTGTTTTTCCCCATTAAAAAAAGGAGGTGTAGTGATTGGGTAAGGTGTACATTATAAAGTACCATAAGGCCCATCCGATAAACACTATAATCATCGCCCATACCCAGCTGGGAATAGCTTTGGGAGTTTCGGAACCCGTTACGATAAACACATCTCTTCGCTCGCTGCCATATGCATTTATCGTAATGGGGATTTGCTCATCCACTACATCATTGGCACTTAGCCCTACAACAGAGATGGAGGGGCCGTTGCGTACAGTAAAGGGTATGAGCTGTATACCTTCTTTACCATCGGTGGATTTGGCCACCACTTTTAGAGTGTGCTTTCCATCTGGTATTTTGGTAGTATCAAAAATGAATTTTACTGGTGGTTTAAATTCTCCGAAAGGCCGGGGGTCTTCATCCAAAAAAACCTTTACCAGACGGTTGTGCTCATTGCTACTCATAGCTTTTTAGATTTGGGTTTACCACTATATTTTTAATATGATCCGGATTTTCTTCGTGGGGCCGCACTAAAAATTTTATGCTAAAAAAAAGAGTGATAGCTACAATAATCAAGGCAATCCAGATAATGATATAATCCCATTGCCCTTGAGGGCCCGGGCCATGGGTTACATCTTGCAAGATTTCGGGTTGATTCTTTTTGCAAAGTTCACAAGCCATCAAATTGGCACTACCCATCAAAAACAGTGTAATGGTGGAGATCAGCCTGCTCATGCGTTTAAATATTATTTTTAGTGGTTCCATGATAGTTTTATGGTTATTGGAATAGTTGTTTAACAGTTGCCCTGATTTTTTTCACTTGCTCGGGTGTTACCTCCGTGGCCTGGTTTCCCCAGCTTTTGCGTTCGTGCGTGGCGATGGCGGCAATTTCCGCATCACTCAGTTGATCCTTAAAGGGCGTCATTGTGGCATATTCTGGCCGCGCATCATAGCCCATCAATATTATTTCTATCATTTTGGTTGGATCGTCATCGTTTACAATGGGGCTTCCCGCCAAAGGTGGAAAAGCGCCCTTAAGGCCACTTCCATTGGCCTGGTGGCAAGCTGCACATGACTGGGTATAAAGTGCTTCGCCATTTATTTTGGGTACGTCCTTTCCGCTATTGCCACTTAATTGTTGTTCCTTTTTCCTTTTTGCGGGGATAAATGCGGGCGGACCTTGCAGATCGGCTTGTTTTAGCGAAAGCAGGTAAGCTACCAGTTTTAGTGTCTTTTCTTTGGCAATTACTGTTTGGCTCGGGTCTTTCTTAAATTCATCTGGCACACTTACCACCACATCATTTTCTCCGGCCAAGTCTACTGTTTCAAATAGCCAGGGGTAGGCGGGCATTACCGAGGCTTCTACCACAGAGCGTGGGTTGTAGAGGTGCAATAGGTTCCATTCAAGGCTGGATTGACGTAGGCCAACGTTGGTAAGGTCAGGGCCGGTGCGCTCGCTGCCCAATACTGAGGGCGTTTGTCGCCAAAAATCCTGACGCTGCTTACTGTAAAAGTAATCGGAGGGAATGGATGGACGTTTGCCCCAGGTTTCATCCATGGCAATATTGCGCACCTGCTGGGTGTGGCAAGCCACACAACCTTCAGATATAAAGATGTTGAGCCCTTCGCGCTGATCTTTGGTCATGGGCTTTTCCGCGGGTAGCGGCTGCAGCCCGTTTTGCATTTGGTAGGCCGGTATAATGGCAACACCAATGCTTAGTACCAAAAACACAATGAAAAGTGTGTTGACAAGGCTTTTGTGGTCTGTGTCAAAATTGAACATAACTATACATTTTGCGGGGTTAGTTCCAACATTTTGTCTTTGCCGTGGTCATCATCCACGAGTGGCTCTTGGCGATTGCGGGCCATCAGGTAAAAATTATATACAAACACCAGATGGGAGATGAACATAAGGCTGCCGCCAATGGCTCGCCAGGTCCAGTAGGGCATCATGAGTTTTACTGATTCTATGAACGGGTCACCCTCTATCCAGCTGAGTCCTTTAAAGGTGCCACCAATCATGAGAGAAATCATGTATGCAAAAAGGCCTATGAAGGCCATCCAAAAATGGGCTCCCACCAGCCATTGCGGGGGTTCCTTGCCCGTCATTTTTGGTAAAATGGCATAAATGCAGGCCCATAGAAAAAAGGTTATAATACCGTACATCGTCATATGTGAATGGGCCACATTAAAATCAGTAAAGTGCCATACATAGTTGGTAAAGCGAAATGCCTGAAAACTACCCTGTGCCGACCCCACAAAATAGAAGGCAATACCCACAAGGAAGAAGGGCAGTACATAGCTGCTGCTAATGGCTTTCCAGCTGCCACGGATGGTCATCAAAAAGTTGGTGGTACCAGCTATAACAGGGATAAACATACCTCCGCTAAATACAATGGCCACCGTTTGTAACCACCATGGCAGCGGGCTAAACACAAAGTGGTGAGTGCCAATCATTGTATAAAAAAGCATTTGCGTCCAGAGGGCAAGTACCCCCAGCGAATAGGAGTAAATAGGCTTGTTGAGTGAAGAAGGAAGGTAGTAGTACACCAACCCCAGGGTAAAGGTCATAAACCACATGCCTACACCCTGATGCATATAATATCCCTGTATTACGGTTTCGCCAAGCCCTTCCTGATAAAGCGGTAAGTATCCTATTACGGCAAGTACTATTGTCCAAATGAGGCCGGCCAGAATATACCAGTTGGAAATATAGATTTCGGAAATTTTGCGGGTGGCAATGGTTTTATAAAAATTGCGAAAGGTGATGACCAGGGCGATCATAAAAAGAACCATTACCGGCCAGATATATTCGCGGTATTCACCACCACCGTTGTTCACTCCAGCCATCAGGGCCGCATTGCCCAGTATCACCGTAAGGTTAATGAGTACCCAGCCCCACCAGCCCCAGCGGTAGCTATATATTTTATTGTTGGATGTACGTGCTACCACAAAATAGGCGAGACCAATCATAGCCAGCGAGCTCCATCCCCAAAAAACTGTATTGGTGTGTACCGGGCGCAGGCGGCCAAAGGAAAGCCAGGCCTGGTGATCCATATCCGGCCACACGAACTTCATGCCGAGATACTGCCCAATTAGGGTACCAAAAACCAGCCAAAAGGCAGCGGCACCTACATAGTAAAGTACCAGTTTTTTAAGTTCTTCAGGTGTCTGTAGGTTTACTGGCGACTTTTTTTTTTCGTCTACAATCGGATTGCCGGGCTTGCTGCTAAGTTTAGCTATAAGACCTTTTTCGTCATGACCTTTTAGCTTTCCGCCCAGCTCTGTACCTTTTAGCCGATGCTCCAGTGCCTTTTTGCGCCTGGCCAGTATTTCGTCCAGATCATCCTCTTCCATATTAATGAGGTCTTCGCTAAACTCCAGTTTTTGCTTGCGCAAACGGTTTTTTTGAGCATCCCTTAAAAAATTGCTTGCTCTAAGGGTAATGATAAACACTGCCACAAAAAGTATAACAAGGATTAAGGCAATTGTACCAATTATTCCCGGGCTACTCAGCCAGTTACTTGTTTTTTGACCAACTGCCAGTAAAGGCACCAAAATGATGGCGCTTGATGAAAGGAGTTTGGAGGTTTTCATATTCGGACTATATTATCCTTTATTAGTTTAAAAAAAAATGACTACTGCCTAAAGAAGGCCAGCCCAAGGTCCAGGTCGTTTGCTGTATCCGCCAGTGAAGTGTTTTCCAGCATATCTCTAAGTTCATCCCTCACCACTTTAAACTTATGATGAAGAGGACAGGGTTTTATCTCTGAACATTCGTCTAAACCCAAACCGCAGCCCTTATAAATAGAATCTCCATCAATAGCAGAAACTATAGAGGCGAGGTTGATCTTATCTGCAGAACTATTAAGCGTGAAGCCACCGGTTGGCCCCTTAAGGGATGCGAGTAAGTTTTGCTTGCTCAGTAGCTGAAGAACCTTGGCTGTAAATGCCTCGGGCGAATTAGTTTCCCGGGCAATCTGCTTAAGGCTTAATCGCTCACCATTCTTGCTTTTCTGGGCAATGTATATCATGGCCTTTATGCCATACTCACAAGCTTTACTAAACATTTAAAACTATTAGTTAGACAGCAAATGTAATAAGTTTTATAATTCGGACAAAGTTGTCTTAAATAGAATTTGTGAAAAAAGGAAGAAACTCAAAATATTTTTAGTTCTTTAATTGCAGAACTAAAAAGTTATCTTACATTTGCTCATCAAAATTTAAAATATGTCAGACGCAATTCAACTTACAGAGGAGCAAAAAATGCTGATTGAGAAGGTAGGCGTGATGCACGAGAAAAGTGGATTGCAACCTGCGCCTTCAAGGATTTTAGCTCTCTTGCTTGTATCGCCAGAAACGGAACTGTCATTTGATCAGATAAGGGAAACCTTAAATTTGAGTAAGAGTGCCTCCAGCAATGCCATCAATATGCTGCTTAGCGCAGAGAAGATGGACTACATCACTAAGCCTGGTGACAGAAAGAGATACTTTCGCAGTAAAATAGCCTTTTGGAAAGATGATATTAGAAAGGAGTTTAAAATGTTTTCCAAAGTGGCAGATATCATGCAGGAGGTTTTGGATCAACGACCAGAAAGCACCCCTGACTTCAATAAAAGACTAAGTGAGGTAATTGATTTTATCCACTTTTTAAATGCCGAATTACCGGGCATGTATAAAAAATGGGAGCAATCACGCTCCTAATTTTTTTACCTATAAGGTTCTTTTAATCCGGAACCATAAAAGTTTAAATAATAAATTCTAAACAAACCCACAAATGAAGAAGTTGCTCGCAGGCAGTTTATTAATCCTCATCATTTCCTTGCCTATACTGTCAAACGGGCAGGTTGATGCTCACAGCTTTACTCTAAAGCAATCGCTTGAATTTGCCATGACCAATAGTATTGATATTCAAAAAGCAATACTGGATCAAAAACAGGCGGATTATGTAGTAAAGGAGGTAAAAGGAACGGGACTACCTCAAATCTCCGGAAACGGAAAGTTTCAAAATTTCCCCAATATCCCAACCCAATTGCTGCCTGGTGAAATAATTGGTCAGCCCGGAACTCAGATTCCTGTACAGTTTGGAACCAGCCATAATTTATCGGGTGGTTTTGATGCCAGTCAGCTGTTGTTTAACCAGAGCTTTTTTACCGGTCTTAAAGCTGCTAAATCCTCTGAGGATCTATATCGCCTTTTAAAAATAAGTACAGAAGAAGATGTGATTTATCAGGTAACCAGTGCCTTTTATCAAACGCTTGAACTACAAGCGCAGATAGAAGCCATGGAAAGCAACCTGAATAAACTGGAACAGCTTGAGGGGCTTATGAAGGTGCAGTATGAAAATGATATTGTTACCAAAACGGATTACAACCGACTCAGAGTAAATAAGGCGAACCTTTCCACTCAGCTACAGTCTCTCCGCAACGGATATGAGCAACAAAAAAACTACCTGAAATTGATGATTGGTTTGCCTATCTCCAATTCCATTGAATTGGTGGAGGATGAAAATCTTGAGGATATTGATTTGAGCAGCCTGCAACTGCAAAATAATGAGTCAACCACTACTCAGGTTTTGGAAAAGCAGAAGGAGTTGAACATCCTGAATAAGAAAAATATCCAGGCCGGATACTACCCAACCCTTTCTGCCTTTGGCTCACAAAGCTGGCAGGCGCAGCGCAATGAGTTTAACTTTTTTGATGGCGGGCAGCCTTGGTTTCAACAAACCATTATCGGGCTACAACTGGAGGTTCCAATTTTTGATGGCTTCCAAAAGCGCAACAGGGTGCAACAAACTTTAATTGACATTAAAAAGGTGGAGTTGGATATGGTGAATGCCAACCGCGCTGAAGAAACTGAAATAGCCAATGCCAAAGAGCAATTGCTCAATGGGATGAAATCTGTGGAAGTGCAGCGTGAAAACAAGGAACTGGCCAAAGAGGTGTACGACCAAACCAATGAGTTGTACTCTCAAAATGTAAGCTCATTAAGCGATTTGCTCGATGCAGAAAATGCCCTTAGGGAAGCTCAGGTAAACTTCTTCCGCGAAGTACTAAAATTCAGAAAGGCCGAACTGGATTTACTTAAAGCTCAGGGCCAACTGGCACAACTTTCAAAATAATAAACCTAAACACTCCGAAAGGAAATAACGATACTAAACATGAAAAAAGCAATCATAATAATAGTAGCCATTGCCGCTGTAGGACTAATAGCCTGGAAACTGGCCGACAACAAAACAGAAATGGCCGAAGACGCTAAACTGGCCGAAGAGGTAAGTGACCGGATACCAGTGGAAATCGGGCAGGTAACCCACAAACGCCTTGAATCGGAAAATGCTGCCATTGGCACCTTTGAGGCCATAACCGACCTTACCATGCTTTCGCAGACAGAAGGTTTGGTGATAAAGCTATATCGTGAAAAAGGAGATTTTATAAAAAAAGGAGAGCTGTTGGCTCAGGTGGAAAATGAGGTTTTACAAGCTAATATGGCCAGTGCCAGTGCCAATTATGAAAAAGCCAAAACAGACTTCGGTCGCTTTACAAAGCTTGCAGAAAAAGATGCAATAACCGAACGTCAGCTGGAGGATGCAACTATTGCCCAGGCTAATAGTGAAGCCCAGTATAAAACAGTGAAAAAGCAACTTGAGGATACCTACATTCGGGCCACAGCCACAGGTTTTATTAATGAAGATTACATACAGGAGGGCTCTAACATTGCCCGTAATGCCAGGCTTTTTGATATAGTAGATGTAAGCAAGCTAAAGTTAAATGTAAAGGTTACCGCCAGCAATGTGCTCAATATTAAAGAGGGTGATGAGGTAAGCCTTACCACCGAAATATATCCCAACGAAAGCTACACAGGTATAGTAACAGCAGTGGCAGCCAAGGCCGATAATAGCTTAAAGTATGATGTTGAAATTTTACTGGATAATGCCAGCCAGGAAAAACCATTGAAAGCCGGCATGTTTGGCAGAGCCAACTTTGAATTTACCAATGCCAGTGATGCCCTTTACATAAGCCGTGATGCCCTTACCGGGAGTATAAAGGATCCAACTGTATTTGTGGTAAAGGATGGAATAGCACAATTGGTTAAAATAAAAATTGGAGAAGTACGTGATACTGAAATAGAGGTGCTAAGTGGACTTTCACTAAATGATAAGGTGGTGGTAAACGGGCAGATAAACCTTATCGATGGTACCCGGGTAAGGCCGATAAATGAAGATGCTCAACCACTTTCGGCTGAAGCCAAATAAGCTGTACTAATCCAAAATATTTTAACGAGATGAACATTGTAAAAACCTCTATAAAAAGACCTACCATGGTAGTGGTGATTTTCACCATACTGTTGGCCTTAGGTGCTTTTAGTTATACTCAGCTCAACTATGAGCTGATACCAAAAATCAGTTCTCCGGTGGTTTCTGTTACCACGGTTTACCCTGGAGCTTCACCTTATGAGGTGGAAAATTCTGTTACCAAAAAGATTGAAGACGCTATATCCTCGCTGGAGGGAATTAAGAAAATCACATCCAACTCTATGGAAAGTGTTTCTTCGGTGGTAGTGGAGCTGGAGCAGTCGGTTGATGTGGATTTGGCCCTGCAGGATGCCCAGCGAAAAATAAATGGTATTGTGAGTAGCCTGCCGGATGATGTTGAGGCACCCTCTTTAGGGAAATTTGACTTTGGCGATTTGCCCATTATGCGACTTGGGGTATCGGCAAATATGCCGCCTACAGATCTTTATGATTTGGTAGATAAAAGAATTGCCGCCAGCTTATCTCGCTTGCCGGGCGTGGCTCAGGTAAATATACTGGGGGGGCAGGAGCGCGAAATACGTGTAAACATTAATGAAGAAAAACTAAGTGCCTACAACCTGAGTATATTACAGGTTAGTCAGGCTATTGAGTATGGTAATCTCGATTTTCCTACCGGAAAAGTAAAATCAGCGGGCAAGCAAACCACTATTCGCCTTACGGGAAAATATGCTTCTGTTGAAGAAATGCGCAATTTGGTAATTGTGCGTAAGCCTGATGGCTCTACCATAAAACTAGGTGATGTAGCAGAGGTACAGGACACTAAAAAAGATGCAGAAATATTTAGCCGTATTGATGGCGAAAATGCCATCGGCCTGACCGTACAAAAACAGGGAGATGCCAATGCTGTGGAAATCAGCTCTCTTGCCAAAGAGCAAATGGCCGCGCTGGAAGCAGAATATGCCAGTGAGGGTTTAAAATTTAATATAGCCTCCGATAGTTCAGACTTTACACTTGAGGCCGCCAATGGAGTGATGCATGATTTGGTGATAGCCATTGTGCTTGTTGCTCTCATCATGTTGCTGTTTCTGCATAGTATCCGTACTGCGGTTATTGTAATGGTGGCGGTGCCCATGTCTATCATTTCGGCCCTTACTTTTATGTATCTGATGGGCTTCTCTCTAAACCTTATGACGCTGTTGGCCCTCTCGCTGGTGGTTGGTATTCTGGTGGATGATGCCATTGTGGTTATCGAAAATATTTACCGCCACATGGAAATGGGTAAATCCCGTTTTCAGGCGGCTTATGATGGCCTGCGGGAGATTGGTACCACTGTAGTCTCTATTACCCTTGTAATTATTGCAGTATTTCTACCCATCGCCCTTACTGGTGGTACAGTAGGCGATTTGTTACTTCAGTTTTCGGTAACGGTGGCAGTAAGTACAGCCCTTAGTTTATTGGTGGCCTTTACGGTGATTCCTCTTTTGGCTTCTCGTTTTGCCAAGGTGGAGCACATTAAACCCACCAGCCTTATTGGTAAAGTGGTAGGCGGTTTTGAGGGTATTGTCAGCAGTTTTGAAAGTGGGATGACCAATGCCCTAAAATGGTCTTTCAACCACAAGGCGGTGGTGCTGATTGTAACAGTGGTACTGTTTTTTAGCTCATTTATGTTGGTGGGTTTTGGTTTTATAGGAAGTGAGTTTGTAGCCTCCGGAGATAGAGGTGAGTTTATTGTGGAAGTGGAATTGCCTAAAAAATCAACTTTAGAGAATACCAACTTCACCGTAAGGGAAATTGAAAACTTTATAGCCCAGGCCCCGGAAGTGGTAAACTTAAATACCACGGTTGGCCAGGGTGGTGGAGGCAGAATGTCTTCCGGCACATCTGAACCTTACAAGGCCCAAATCACCGTAAGGCTGGTAAATAGGGATGAACGTGATTTGAGCACAGATGTATTTGCCCGCAGAATGAAAATTGCTCTTGAGGAAAATATCCCCGGAGCCAAAATCAAGTCGGTACCGGTGAGTATAATGGGTACCGCAGATGATTCTCCCATACAGGTGATTCTGCAGGGCTCAAATTTGGATAGCCTCCTTTCATATTCAAAAACGGTAATGAGGGAGTTGGCAACCATTGAAGGTACTGCAGAAATTCAAACCAGTGTGGATGATGGAAGCCCTGAAATAAAGGTTGAGGTGGATCGTGAGAAAATGGCAGAACTAGGCCTCTCGCTGGAAGTAGTGGGTGCCAGTATGCAAACAGCCTTTAGTGGAACTCAGGAGTCTAAATTCCGCTCGGGTGAAAACGAGTATGACATCAACATTCAGCTGGACCAGTTTGACCGTAAAAATGCCAACGACATCAGTAAACTTACGCTGATAAACAATCGCGGGGAAGCCGTTCAGCTGGGGCAGTTTTCAACCATAGTGGAAGGATCAGGCCCATCTCGCCTTGAGCGATTGGATAAAACCACCACAGTTACTGTGAAGGCGCAGGTGCTGGGTCGCCCGGCTGGTACGGTAGGGGCTGAGGTGGATGAGCTTATGGCTTCTTTAGATATGCCCGAGGGTATAAGCTACCAAATGGGTGGACAATTGGAGCAGCAGGGCGAGGCCTTTGGGAGCTTGTTTGTGGCTCTGTTTGCGTCATTGGTATTGGTGTACCTGATTATGGTGGCCCTGTATGATAATTACGCTTATCCTTTTGTGGTAATGTTTTCACTTCCCCTGGCGGTGATTGGAGCCTTACTGGCTTTGGCGCTAAGTGGAAGCTCGTTGAGTATTTTCTCCATTTTGGGTATGATTATGCTTATTGGGCTGGTGGCCAAAAACGCCATTCTGGTGGTGGATTTTACCAACCAGCTTAAAGCTGCCGGCCTTGAGGTAAAAGAGGCTTTGCTAAGAGCCACACAAACCCGTATCCGCCCCATTTTAATGACAACCCTGGCTATGGTTATAGGTATGTTGCCCATTGCGCTGGCCAGTGGTGCCGGTGCCGAGTGGAAAAACGGTTTGGCCTGGGTGCTGATTGGCGGACTTACCAGCTCCATGTTTCTTACCCTTATTATAGTGCCGGTAATTTATTATCTGATGGACAGGGTACTTGAAAAATTTGGCTGGAACAAACAAACGGTTATTGAATTAATAGATACACCCAGGGAGGAATTGAATACTGAGATTCAGGAGACTATAAACGGCACAGGCCATGTAGAAACTGAAGAAGAGGAAGAGGAAGAGGCCTTTGCCTGGTAGAGAAAATTTAGGTTAGGTTTAGTTTAGGTTGACCCCGTGGAGATTATGTTCATTTTACATTCTTCGATCTCCATGGGGTTTTTTATAAAAAAGAAAATCAGCACTACTATTATGACATTGACTGATACTTCATTTCAGCTATTTATCCGCAACGGCATTCGTGCAGTTTCCATACAGGATATTGAGCGGGCTTGTGGCGAAAAAGCAGATTCTACACTCAATAAAGGTATGCTGATAAAGCTATGTGTGAAAAGAATGGAGGAGGAGGTGTTCCCTTTTGTGGAGCTTCTTAATGATGAGAAAATAGCCAACACCGAAAGAATTTTGATAATATACAAGAGTCTGGTAGATTACTTGCTAAATATTAACCTGGCTTTTTTCAATGATCTTAAAAGGTATCATCAGGAAAGCTATGAGCACCTGCTCAATTTTGTGGATCTCACGATTTTTGATGAGGTAAAGTCCATTTTAAAAAAGGGACAAGAGGAAGGTCAGTTGTCAAAACAAATAAATCTGGAACTGGAGTGTACCATCCACAAAATGATGCTTAAGCGCATGGTTTGGGAATTCCGCTTTCAAACCCAAACGTTTGATATGGATCAGGTTTTTACTCAGCTCTTTAGAATGAGGTTTGAGGGGATAGTGGTGAATGAGCCTCCAAAATAGTTACTTCTCTTTAAGGTAGGATTTCGTTTATATTTACGCATCTGAGCTTGTGAAAGGTTTTGCAGGCTTTGGATATAGAAGATATAAACCTGCGTTTAGCTCTTAGTTGGGTGCAATCGGACAAATTAAATCAAAAGTGAAAACAGTACTGCTTGCTATAATTTTAATCTCTTCATTGTCAAGCTATCCTCAACAGTTGATCCTTGAAGCAGTACACTTTAATCAGAAAGATCAACCGGTTAGAATCGAAAGAAAGTACAAAGACAATTCAAAATTACTATATGTAACTCATTTAAACTGGGGATCCCGTTGTCTTCAAGACGAAATAATTAGAAATGGAGATACTACTATTATTGAAGAAACTCTATTCGAGATAGTGCGGACTGAAAAGCAGGACATATTTACCTCACTTGATGGGTTTGCTATACTATTAAGCGATTCTGGAATAACAAAGACTCTTTCACTTTACAATTTCGAGAGAGACGAATATTTAGGGGACACTACGTTGCCTGTCGAATTTGACACTGAAGATTTTACATATAATTTGAGGCATTCTCGGGTAAATTTGATTCTCGATGCCAAAATCAATGTACCGTTTGACTCTATGGTTTTTAAAGAAAAAACAAAAACCTTTTACGTCAACAAAATTCCAATGCGCATTGAGTTTTGTAATTCAAAAGGAGTTAATCAACAAATTACATTATGTGAGCTTAGTTTAAATACTATGAATTGTAAAAGCTACAACCCTAATTCAGTAAATGAATTAATTAGCTCATCCACTGTTAATTGGAACAAAGACACCACAGAAATTGATTGGTTGTTAAAGGTAGAGAGGTGGGAGAAAACATATTTCACCAAGTATTTGATTGATGACAAGCAATTAATTAAATGTGAGACTCAACATCAAGACACCATTCTGTTCTTAAATAAGAAAGCAATATTTACAAATCTTGTAACTGAGCATCTTATCTATACTGATTTCCCATTCACCTTCCATCTCAAATTTGATTTTGATCTACAAAATATTGCTGAGAGAAAAAGTAAAAATTATCACGAAACCCGCAAGTACAACTTTGATGAAAAGGAAAGGATTAAGGAAGAGACTATAATCATTAACGATACGCTTTACCGCACTATAGAATATAAGTACTACTGAAGTTTAACAACAGTGCCGAACGGCTAAAGCAAGTGCGAGAAATCGGACTTTCCTCTGATTATGAAGTATTGAGAAATAAAATATTGGGTTACACCAAGTATTCTCGAAAAATCCACTTGTCATAAATAAACCGTTCAAACCATCTCTATCTTTACTCCCTCAAAACCTATCAATGGACATCACATACATACAAACTCGCCTTTCGGATTGTACAGGCCGCCAAGTTTTAATGTGTTAAGGTTTAAAACAGGAAATCCGGCTCTGTAACCTTAAGAGCTAAAATCCTATTTAACGCTATATTTAATCCACTGCCCATGGTAGCGGTGTAGGTTTAAAAACAGAACAACTGAAAACAAGAATGCAAAAATTACTATTTGATTTTATCTCACAATACATTTCACTTACCAAGGATGAAGAGCAGGCCATAATTGCTTTGGATATTTTTAAAACAGTAAAAAAAGGGACAGATTTACTGGAGGAAGGACAGCGTTCAACAGATGGCTATTTTGTTTTAAAGGGATGTTTGCGAACGTATTATATAATAGACGGAGAGGAGAAAACAACATCCTTTTATACAGAAATGGAAGGGCTTACACCAACGTGTGTTATCTCCAAACAGCCTTCGGAGTACTATGTTGCCACAATAGAAGACTCCATACTTGCGATTTCAAACCCCGATATGGAAGCCGAGATTTTTGAGAAATTTCCAAAATTCGAAACGCTTTGTAGAATACTGTCTGAAGAGCTTTTGGCCAAGCAGCAAATTAACTTTGATGACTTTAAGACCTCTTCACCTGAGCAGCGATACTTGAATATTTTGGAAAAGAGACCCGATCTCATTCAACGGGTTCCTCAACATCAATTGGCCAGCTACCTAGGCGTTAAGCCCCAATCTTTAAGTAGATTAAAAGCAAGATTACTTGAAAAAAAGTGAGCGTTGAGTTTGGTTTATTAACTTAAGTGAACGCTTTGTGGCTGAGGCCGGTTTTAATTTTGTGTTATCAAAAATTGATGATATGCAAAATAAACTTTCAATACTCGCTTTTGCCCTGATCCTCACAGGCAGTTTTCAACTCAATGGCCAATACGCTAAGCAGGACAGCACGGCAAAAAAGTATTTTGTTGGCAGCACTTTTTTTATTTTGGGAAATTTTGCGGAGAGTAATAAACCTGATTTTGTGCAACTTAATTTAGGATATCGCATAACAGGAAGAGATGTGCTTTCACTGGAATTGAAAACCTGGAAGTATGCCTGGTCTTTGGGTATTCCCTATGGAAAATCATGGGAAGCTCCTGAAGAAAAATTTCCGGGATACATCCGTGAATATGGATTTGCCGTGGCATATCAGAGGTTTATGTGGAAGGGATTGTATGCTGGCGTACACGTAATGAATGCATGGCAAACTTTTGAAAGTGATAGTAGTAATACACTGGGCAAGGGGTTTCAAATATTCAACACCTATAGGGTTGGTTATCACTTTAAACTGTTTAACGACAGATTTTTTATTGAGCCATCAATTGCAATTACCCACCGCGTTTACCAAACCGATATGCCCGATCCATTTAAAGAGATGGATGACAAGTGGACGAAATTCTTTTTCGGTGAACCAGGTTTACATTTTGGGTTTAATTTTTAATACCGCTGTTGGTGTTAGGAAATGAAAAACACCTGACGTCTTTAATCAACAGGAGGTGTTTTTAACTCCTGTTAAATCAAATCCGGAGCCTTTTGTTTGGCCACGATCAACTCCCTCTGCCTCTTGCCATATCTGGCGCTTCCTTGCCTGTCAATAACATTTGCTTCCAAGCATGTTCTCGTAAAAATAGCTGATGGCTGATCTAGGTCATTTTTTCAGCTATTAATAGACTTCATCTTTGACCTGTTGTAAAAATTCCTGTAGCAGAGAATTATTTCCAATGAAAAGTAATTAAGGTTTACCGTGGGATTTTCAAAATGTCATTTACACAGGCCATAATCAGGCTGAAATTTTGAAAACTCAATTGGCAGTTTGAGAAAGGTGTAGTTAACTGACATTTCAGAAACGGGGTGTGAATCTTCTTTTACCGTTTGTTTGAGCGGTATATAACGTGAAGTAGCAATTGTTTTAAATAACCATCTTTAAAAATCACAGCAATGGATGATATTCATTATTACGAAGTGAATTTACTTTGGGACGCGGCAAAACAAGGAAGATTTAGCTCACCAGCTAATACAAGTGAAACAACGGCACCGCCAAAGGCTGCAAAAGGAAAAAGGGAGAAATGGACACTTGAACATTTATTTGTTGCGGCCATAAATTCCTGCCTTATGTCAACTTTCCTTCTGGTGGCTGATGATTCAAAATTTAACTTCATAAGTTTTGAAAGTAATGCCGTGGGAAAAATTGAAAAGGTTGCAGGCAAACTTTCGGTAACAGAGATTGTTTTAGAGCCTACACTAACCATCCCCTCAAAGAAAAATGAATTAAAGGCTAAACGGGCACTGGAATTAAGTGAGAAGGCTTTTGCCATTGCAAATTCAACTAAAACCAAAATCACTTTAGAGCCAAATATAATTGTCCAATAAAGGGCCTGGTACATTCTATTCTTCTATATTGATTGATGGTGCGGAGATTTGATTTTTAAACCAAAATGAGAAAAACATGAAAACAGTAAATGAAATAGAAAAGGACATCCTGAACATTACCATGAAGATCCACACGGAATTTCCTGAGTTGTCCAAATATATTGGTGAGATGACTGAAAATGACTTAGGAGTTGAAACCACCAAATTGGGTATACAAAGCTTTAAGGATTATTACAACTCTCTGCAGGAGTTGATATTAGAGTATTCGAAAACACATTTTGCAAAAAGTGCAGGCAAAACTGTTGGTGCAGAGGCATCCGGGTATCCTACCTATCCACCATCTGAGGATATCTATAACAAAGGGAAGAATGAAGCAGATCTGGATCCGGAAAATCCGTCTAAGAAGAAAGCTCCAAATCCGGTTGGGGGAGTGCCAAACGAAAAGGGGTTTGAGGACGATATGTCTGGTGATGATTTAGACGTGCCCGGAGCAGAGTTAGACGACCAGCAGGAAAGTATAGGCAGTGAGGATGAGGAAAATAACTATTACAGCTTGGGTGGCGATAATCATAGCGACCTTGACGAGAGCAAGGGCTAGGAAAATAGCAGTAAGAAAAACTATACAATGAAGATTCAATATAACACAGACAAGACGATTAACGGAGATGAAAGGCATCAGGCTTTCTTTACCTCTCAAATTTCAGAAGAGCTCCACAACTTCCAATCCGATATTACAAGGATAGAGGTACATCTCTCTGATGAGAATGGTAATAAGGAAGGGCAAAACGACAAATTATGTTTGTTGGAAGCCCGCCTTGAAGGAAGGAAACCCATTGCGGTTTCCAAGCAGGCTGATACCATTGAATTAGCTGTTTCGGGAGCTATTGATAAGCTAAAAACATCTTTAGAAAAAATTTCCGGACGTACTCAAAATCACTAAACATGGAATTATGAAAACAGCCATCGGAATTAAAGACACCAATCGAGAGGCAGTGGCCACTGAGCTGACCAAATTATTGGCAGACGAAAATGTACTTTATATCAAAACAAAAAATGCGCACTGGAACATTGAAGGAGCGGATTTTTATGATAAACACAAATTTTTTGAAACCCAATTTGGGCAGTTGGATGAAATGATAGACAGCGTTGCGGAGCGCATTCGCGCCATAGGTCATTATGCGCCTGCCACCTTAAAATCATATTTGAGTTTAACGCACCTTTCAGAATCTACTGAGGCGAAAAATAACAGCGAGGGATTTATTAAAGAACTACTGGAAGATCATGAAAGCATAATCATTTTTTTACGGGAAAACATAAAACCCTTTGCAGATGAATTTCACGATCAGGGCTCCAGTGACTTCATAACGGGCCTTATGAAAACTCATGAACAAATGGCTTGGTTCTTACGCTCACACCTAAGTAAATAAGGTTATCAATCCCCGGCACTATCAGTGCCGGGGAGTTTTGGAAATAGAATATGTACCCTGATCATTAAAAACGCTTTAGCCACTGCGCGGTATTGGTTTAGAGGATGCCCAAAATCTTTAGAGTAGGTATTAATACAAAAAGGAGATGATTATGACTGGCAGTTTTTTTAAGACAATTAAAAGTTCCATCAGGCATTGGTATATACCGTTGTTGGTGGGGGTTATTTTTATCGGGATAGGAATTTACACCTTTATGTCGCCTTTGGAGTCATATCTGGCTCTGGCACTGCTTTTTACCATTTCCTTTTTGGTTTCAGGGCTGGCCGAAATTATTTTCTCCATATCCAACCGCAGGGAAATCGACAATTGGGGGTGGACATTGATTTTTGGCCTGTTAACTTTTATTCTGGGAGTGCTTCTTCTGCTAAATCCCGCCATATCATTAATCACCTTGACTTTTTATGTTGGGTTTCTTCTTCTTTTTCGCTCGGTGGGAGGAATAAGTTATGCCATTGAATTGAAAAACTATGGTATTTTGAACTGGGGATATCTAATGACAATTGGGATACTAGGAGTGTTGTTTTCCTTTTTCTTGATCTGGAATCCACTGTTTGCCGGGATGACTCTTGTGTTTTGGACAGGTATGGCTTTTATTTCTGCAGGAGTGTTTAGCATATATCTTTCTTTACAATTAAGAAAATTGAAGTCAATCC
This sequence comes from Owenweeksia sp., assembly GCA_048267305.1. Classification (GTDB taxonomy): domain Bacteria; phylum Bacteroidota; class Bacteroidia; order Flavobacteriales; family Schleiferiaceae; genus Owenweeksia. The sequence goes on from JBLWXT010000020.1 coordinate 50,357, forward strand.
CCAGTAAGCTAAGAAGTAAGTATGATGCCATAAATGAGGAAATTAAGAATGAATTAAGCCTATAATTGGTTTTACTGCAAACACGGTTTATGTAAAATCACATTTCCAGTGGGAAATAGATTTTAATGAATTAGGATAGAGCTATTTGCTATAAAATCCACTTAGCTAACCCGGCTTCCCTTGTAGATGTCATTCCCAATGAATAGTTTTGAAGAGGCAGTATTTTGAGTTTATATAAACCTGATACACTGCCTTTTTTTAGTGGTATGGATAATTGGCGGTACTCGGCAGCCATAAAAGCCATCATCTTTATCTTTACCCCCCTCAAAACCTATCAATGGATATCACTTACATACAAACTCACCTTTCACATTTATTTGAACCGGAGCTTATCGCTGAAATCAGCCGTGAGGGAACTCAGGGCTTTTTTAAGGCAGGCGATGAAATACTGGATATTGGCCAGACCATTCATCATTTTCCATTGGTAATTAATGGTTCGCTAAAGGTGATGACCGAAAATGAAGAAGGGCAGGAGCTGCTGCTGTATTACCTGGAGATGGGCGATACCTGCGCCATGACACTGCAATGCTGCCTTAATGATACCAAAAGCAAAATACGTGTAGTGGCGGAAGATGACACTGAGGTGGTGTTAATTCCAATTAAAAGGATGGAGGAGTGGATAGTGAAATATGCCAGCTGGCGGAGATTTATTTTTAACTCTTACCACGAGCGCCTCAACGAAATGTTAGATGCCATTGATAATCTCGCGTTTCAGAACCTGGAAGATCGCCTTTATAAATATCTAAAAGACAAGGCCATGATTAATGGCTCTGCTGAGGTAAAAACCACCCATCGCGAAATAGCCGCAGAACTAAATACGGCCCGGGTTGTAATCAGCCGACTTATGAAAAAGTTGGAGCAACAAGGCAAAATCAGTAACGATAGAAATTGTATTCGGGTAACTGAATTTGTAGGTTAGCTAAGATTGTGACCTATGTTACATTTTACCCCAACACCTTTAGTGACCTTTGACCCATGGAAATAATTGGATTTGCCCTTGCTGTGGTAATGGGCTTTACTTTAGGTCTTTTAGGAGGTGGAGGCTCTATCCTCACCGTTCCTATTTTGGTATATGTGCTGGGTGTTGATCCTGTGCTGGGTACGGCCTATTCGCTATTTGTAGTGGGCTCCTCAGCCGTAATTGGTGGCTGGCGCAAGCATGTACAGGGTTTAGTAGAATGGAAAACCGGTTTGTTGTTTGCCGCCCCGGCACTGGTGGCGGTGTTTCTCACGCGTTACTATTTGGTTCCGGCTATACCGGAGGAACTGTTTGCCATCGGTAATTTCCATTTTACCAAGAGTATTGCCATTATGAGCTTTTTTGGGGTAGTGATGCTTATTGCCTCTTACTCCATGATAAAAACCCGCAAGGAGAAGGAGGGTAGTGGCCCCAAACCATTTAACCTGCCCCTAATATTACTGGAAGGTTTGGTGGTAGGTACCATTACCGGTTTGGTAGGTGCAGGCGGTGGCTTCCTTATAGTTCCCGCACTTGTTTTGTTGGTGGGCATGCCCATCAAAAAAGCCGTGGGCACTTCGCTAATTATTATTGCCATTAAAAGTCTCATTGGATTTCTTGGAGATATAGGCTCAGGGCAACCTATTGACTGGCCCTTCTTGTTAATGTTTACTGCATTTTCCATTGTTGGGATGTTTATCGGGATTTACGCTACACGCTTTGTAGCACCCACTAAACTCAAAAAAGGCTTTGGCTGGTTTGTACTGATAATGGGTGTGTTTATTATTATTAAAGAGTTGTTGTTTTAAACTCACCCTTCCCGTTTTATCCAATCTCATAGTACAGTGGACTGATATGTATATGGCTTAGGCCTTAGCCATGCATCATGGGTTTTTATACCACCTGTTTGGTAACATAAGTAACGCACCCAGGCTGTTTTGAGTGACAAAAGTCACACACTGTGTTTGCCATAAGTAAGACATTTGTATCATCAAATTAAAACATAGGAATTATGAAAATAGAACAGATATATACAGGATGTTTGGCGCATGGAGCGTACTACATCGAATCGAATGGTGAGGCGGCAATTATTGATCCCTTAAGGGAAGTACAACCTTACATTGATTTGGCGGAAAGCCGTGGGGCTAAAATCAAATACATTTTTGAAACACATTTTCATGCCGATTTTGTGAGTGGTCATGTTGATTTGTCTAAAAGAACTGGAGCTCCCATAGTTTATGGGCCAACCACTATGGAAACTGGTTTTGAAAAGCTTGTGGGCAAGGATGGGCAAATTTTTGAATTGGGAGATGTGAAGATAAAGTTGCTACACACGCCCGGTCATACAATGGAGAGCAGTTGCTACCTCTTGTTTGATGAAAACGGAAAAGAGCACTCCATTTACACCGGTGATACACTGTTTATCGGTGATGTAGGTCGTCCTGACCTTGCACAAAAGGTAATAGCTGATCTTACTCAGGATAAACTGGCGGGCTATCTATATGATTCTCTTCGCAACAAAATAATGCCGTTGCCGGATCACATAATTGTTTATCCCGGACACGGTGCAGGTTCTGCCTGTGGTAAGATGATGAGCAACGAAACCTCGGATACCTTGGGCAAACAAAAGGAAACAAACTATGCCCTTAATCCTAAAATGAATAAAGAGGAGTTTAAAGCCGCTATATTGGAGGGATTAACTCATCCTCCGGGATATTTTCCTCAAAATGTAATGTTGAACATTAAGGGGTACACCGGTATTGATGAGGTTTTGGAAAGAGGCGCTAAGGCCCTTTCTCCTAAAGAGTTTGAAGCTGCGGCAAATGCTACCGATGCCCTGCTTTTGGATACACGTAAGGCGCAGGTGTTTAATAAGGGATTTGTCCCCAACTCTGTAAACATTGATATAGACGGAAGCTTTGCCACCTGGGTGGGAACGCTGGTGCCATCGGTAGAGCAGCCCATATTGGTAATTGCCGAAGATGGTCGCCTGGATGAAGTGCTTACACGCCTGGCAAGAGTAGGTTTTGATAATGTTCTTGGCCATCTTGAAGGTGGAATGGAAGCCTGGAAAAAAGCGGGATTTGAACTCGATACTATCCAATCTATAAGCGCAGATGAGCTGGCAGAAAAGCAGAAGAAGGAAACACTGAATATACTGGATGTACGCAAGAAAAGTGAGTATGATAGTGAGCATGTGGAAGGTGCTATTAACGGACCACTCGATTATCTAAATAAGAGTATGTTGTTGGTAGATAAAAACAAGCCTTACTACGTACACTGTAAAAGTGGTTACCGTTCTATGGCGTTTGTTTCAGCACTCAGGGCAAGGGGTTATAAAAACCTTATAGATATAGCTGGAGGTTTTGATGCTCTTAAGAAAAGTGGGCAGTTTGAAATCACAGAATATGTGGCTCCTACTACCATGTTGTAGAATATTTAGTTAGGGGCATTTTATATGCCCATTTGAAAGTCTCTCGGGGGAGTGGGTTCCCCGGGAGATTTTTTTGCTTTAGCATAGGTTGAAACCCAGTGGAGGGATAATTTATAATCATTTTAAAAACATCCTCGCGGCATTTCTCTTCCATTTGCATTTTATCTTTGATGAGGTTTCAACCTTATAAAAATGGATGTAGAAATTCTCTCCCGACTTCAGTTTGCCTTAACTATTTCCTTTCATTATATATATCCGCCATTGAGCATTGGCCTTGGTTTGCTCATGGTTGTTTTTGAAGGGCGCTATCTCGCAACTGGGGACAAGCAGTACGAAACCCTGGCTCGTTTCTGGACAAAAATATTCGCATTAACCTTTGGTATTGGTGTAGCCACAGGTATTGTTATGGAATTTGAGTTTGGTACCAATTGGGCCACTTATTCACGCTATGTAGGAGATATTTTCGGTAGCGCTCTGGCTGCAGAGGGCATTTTTGCCTTTGCCCTCGAAAGTGGATTTTTAGGCGTTTTGCTCTTTGGTTGGAATAGAGTTAAGCCAATCGTGCACTTTATAGCAACCGTGGGTGTGTTTCTCGGGAGTATGTTTTCCGCTGTATGGATTGTAGTGGCCAATAGCTGGCAGCAAACACCGGCCGGTTATCATATAGTGGGAGAGGGAATGGAGGCTCGTGCAGAAATCACCGATTTCTGGGAGATGGTTTTTAATCCTTCCAGTGTAGACAGAATGCTACACGTGTGGGTAGGTGCTTTTTTGGCAGGTATCTTTTTGATTATAAGTGTACATGCCTATTATTTACTCAAGGGCCGATATGTAGAGATTTCAAAAAAGGCAATACGTATAGGAATTATCGCGGCATGCATATTTTCGGTTTCTCAGCTTTTTATTGGTCACAGTTCAGCTGAGGGAGTGGCCGTAAATCAACCGGCAAAACTGGCCGCTTTTGAAGGACATTTTGATTCTCTGGCTGTAGCCGATATGTATTTGTTGGGCTGGGTGGATAAGGAAAGTCAGGAAGTATCGGGTTTAAAAGTTCCGGGTGGTTTAAGTTTTTTGATGCATCAGGATTTTGAAACAGCTGTAACCGGTCTCAATGCATTTCCTGAAGATGAGCGCCCAACGGCCTTAAATTCCATTTTTCAGTTTTATCACCTTATGGTGATTATTGGGATGATCCTGATCGCTTTAGCCTTGTTTTCTGCCTTTCAATTAAAACGCAAAAAACTGTTTAAGCAGCGGTGGTTGCTTTGGATTTTGGTATTTGCGGCCATACTGCCACAAATTGCCAATCAGGTAGGGTGGTTTGCTACAGAAATGGGGCGGCAGCCGTGGGTGGTTTATGGCTTACTCCGTACTTCTGATGCGCTTTCTTCTGCTGTTACAGCAGACCAGGTACTTACCTCATTAATACTGTTTGCACTGGTTTATCTACTGTTGTTCGTACTGTTTGTGTATTTGTTAAACAAAAAAATAAAGCATGGCCCCTATGATGAAGAGTTATTGGATCAGCGTACGCATACCAAGGAACTTATTGATGAATTAACCTGAAGTAAAGTACTATGGAGACATTTTTAGGAATTGACTATCCAACGCTTTGGTTTTTGATAGTCGGAGGTTTGTTTTCGGGTTATGCTGTATTAGATGGTTTTGATCTTGGCGCAGGCTTTTGGCAGCTCTTCTTTAAAAAAGAGGAAAGCAGGCGTGTAGCCTTAAATGCCGTTGGGCCCGTTTGGGATGGAAACGAGGTGTGGCTGGTAATAGGTGGAGGAGCCCTTTTTGCAGGCTTTCCAAAAGTATACGCTTCCTTATTTTCGGCTATGTACTTGCCCTTTATGCTGTTTTTGATTTTTTTGATTTTCAGGGCTATCTCTATAGAGTTTAGAAGTAAGGAACCTATGCAGTGGTGGCGAAATATGTGGGATGCCAGTTATACCATTGCCAGTACAATGTTGGGATTTTTACTCGGAGTAGTGGTGGGCAATGTGCTTCAGGGCTTTAAAATGGACGAAACCGGGCAAGCTCACATTACTATGTTGGAGGCGTTAAATCCATTTGCCATTTTAGTGGGATGTACTACGGTAGCCTTGTTTGCCATGCATGGTGGTATCTATCTTACCATGAAAACGGAGGGGCGATTATTTGCCAAGATCACCATTTTGGTGAAGAGGGCCATGATTGCCTTTATACTTCTGTTTTCTGCCAGTACTTTATATGCCATCTTATATTTCCCTCATTTGTCTGACCAGATAAATCAGTCGCCATCACTATCTGTAATTCCTTTAATTGCCTTTTTGAGTATTGCTAATATTCCACGCTTGCTTTCCAAAAGGAAGTATCGGTCGGCATTTTTGTTTTCTTCGCTGGCAACATGTATGAGTATGGTAATTGTTGCGGTAGAGCTTTATCCCACTATACTGTATTCTTCGGGAGATCCCGCTAATAGCCTTACGGTTTACAATGCTGCTGCCTCTCAAAAGTCGCTGGGTATTATGCTTACCATGGCGGCCATTGGCGGTCCGTTGGTTATTTTTTATACCGTATTTGTATACAAAACCTTCTGGGGAAAAGTAAAACTGGATGAAACCAGTTATTAACGTTGGAAAACGAGCAGCGAATTTTGCTGCTTCCTGCTTTGTAACTCAGGTTACCATCGTTAGCGGTCAGCTCATTTACCTTTGTGGTATTAAATTTTAAAACAGAAAAAATGGGATTATTTGGAAACATATTTAGTGGTGGCGGAAACCCTAAAATTCAAGAAATGTTAAGTAGTGGAGCGGAAGTAATTGATGTACGTACACCAGCTGAGTTTCAGGGTGGGCATGTGCCGGGCTCTAAAAACATTCCTCTAAACCTTATTAGCAATAGGGTGCAAGAAATAAAGGCACTTAAAAAACCTGTGGTACTATGTTGTGCCTCGGGAGGAAGAAGCGGCCAGGCTACAGCCATGTTAAAGCAACAGGGTATTGAATGTGAGAATGGTGGTGGATGGACACAGGTAAACGCCTTGGTAACAAGTTAGTATTTTGAGTGATTTTATAAGTAGAATAAAACAACCATGGGGAGCCATGCGCATATTGCGTATGGCTCTTGCTTTGGTAATAATGTATGATGCCTTTAAAGGCGAAACATGGTGGCTGATGGCTGTAGGCGGATTGTTTGCTTATCAGGCTTTAGCCAACATAGGTTGTGCCGGAGGCAATTGTACTGTCCCAACAAACGATAGTACTACTGCTGCTCAGTCAGATATTGATATAGATTATGAAGAGGTAAAATGACCAAGGATCAATTTATCAAAAAAGTAGGTATACCCGCTTTGGGAGTAGTTTTAGGAGCTGCTGCAGGATATGTTTACTGGTATTATTGGGGTTGCGAAGAGGGTTGTACTATTCGCTCGGTTTGGTGGCGCATGAGTATTTGGGGCGGCCTTATGGGTGGTTTGCTATTTTCACTTTTTCAGGATGCCATAGCCAAGCGGCAAAAGAAACCCTAGAAGTATCTATAGGCTCATATTATCAATCACCACAAGGGAAACTACCGAAATAAAAATCCATAGGCCAAGCCCCAGTAATAAGGGCCTAACTCCAACAGATTTTATGGTTTTTAAGGGAAGTGCCGCTCCGATTAAAAAGAGGGTAAGTGTAAGGCCGGCTTTTGCCGCAGCAACAATATAAGGGCTAATGTTTTCAACAGGAGGCAGGTAAGTATTGGCAACCATTGCCAATATAAAGAAGCCTATGAAATAGGGGATTTTAATCTTTCCGGAATCGCCCTTGCTTACCAGTGCAAAAATCAATGATAATGGAATAATCCAAAGGGCTCTTGCCAGTTTTACAGTAGTGGCAATTTCAAGGGCTTTTTCTCCATAACTGGCTGCTGCACCAACTACTGAGCTGGTATCGTGAATGGCAATGGCACTCCAAAGTCCAAATTGCTCCTGACTCAATTCTAGCCAATGCCCAATGGGTGCAAATACAAAAAGGGCTACAGAATTCAGAATAAATACAATCCCCAGAGAGACTGAGATCTGTTTTTCATCTGCCCGTATTATCGGTGACACTGCAGCTATGGCACTACCCCCGCAAATAGCGGTACCAGACGAAATGAGTTTTACAATTTTATCATTTATTCCGAGCAATTTTCCTATTAGCAAACCAAGGCCAATAGTTGCGAAGATTGAAAACACGGTAAAAATAAAGCCCTCTTTACCAGCTTCAAGAGCACTAAACATATTCATTCCAAAACCCAGGCCCACCACCGAAATCTTGAGCAATAAGCCCGTGGCTTTACTATTGAGTTGAGAAAACGGCTGCCCTATGGTTTGGGCTACAATTAATCCCATGAGTAAAGCTATGGCGGGTGACACCCAGGGTGTAAGGCATAGGGCCACTAAAATCAGGAAGAGGGTTTTCTTAAAATGAATCACGATAAAGCATGAGTTTGATGTGTTCACAGAGGGAATTTCCCTTTAAACAGGCATCCAAAGGTCTTATTCAACCTTTGCCTCTACAAATCATAAATAGTAATAAGGTATTACTTCAGGTTATAGTTGAGTAGAATAAACTCCTTAAATAATTTGGTCAATGGAGAGTGGTCTCCCTGTGGCTGAACAAAGAAAAACTGCCGTATTACATTAAAGTTCTGGATGTCAATAATGGTGAGATCACCATTTTGTAATTCCTTTAAAACCGTTTGTATACTTAGGAATGCGGCACAATTGGAATGGGTGAGATAGGATTTTATACTTTCGGAACCTCCCAACTGCATTTCTATATTAAGAAGATCGAGCTGCTTGCCTGCGGCTTTTAATGCCTGAGTTAATACCTGTCGGGTTCCTGAGCCGGGCTCACGCACAAGCAATGGGAGTTTACTTAGATCATCAAGACTAATGGTACCCTGAGTGGCCAAGGGATTTGTGGGGCCAACCACCAGTACAATTTCATCCTTTAAAAAGGCCTCATAATTAAGACCGGGTTTACGGGTACTGCCCTCAATCAGGCCCAGTTGTTTCTCTTTGTCTACCACTAAACGTTCAACTCTTTCCGTGTTTACATTGGTGAGGTGTACTTGTACTTCTGGAAATTTTTGGTGGAACAGCGCTAAAATGGGAGGTAACCAATATTGGGCAATAGTAGTGCTGGCAGCAATTTCCAATTGGCCACGCTTAGCTCCCAGCAGGGTGTTCATGTCAAACTCCAATCTTTGATACTGCTCAAAAATAGCAATGGCATGGGTGTTTAATACCTCTCCGGCAGAAGTCAGCTCTACTCTATAGCCCTTCCTTTCAAACAGCTTCTGGCCAAAGCGCTCTTCGAGCATTTTTACGTGTTTGGTAACTGCCGGCTGTGTAATGTGTAACTCATCTGCCGCTTTACTAAAGCTGCCGCGTTGTGCTATGGTGTAAAATACCTTTAGTCTAAAATCAAACATATATAAACAAAGGTAATAGCAAGTGGGTGATTTTGGATGAGTTTATGGATTCAATGTTTACTAATAGCAACGGCCTCATGAAGCACTGCCGTAAGCACGTCAAGTGGAATATCCTTATCGGGATGAATGGATAAAATCTTCATCCGTTTTCTATCTCCCTGAAAGAGGGCGGGGTGGTTTAACAGTTGACCATCTGCAAAACCAATATAGGGATGCTTGGTTTTTTTATCCTGCCAGAGGTAGCAAAACATTTTACCATTGAGGTAAAAGAAGGGGAGTTTGTATTTCCACTCTTGTGTGATACCATCGTCAAAAGTTGAGATAATATCCCGTAAGGCCATATAGCAACTGCGGTTGGGCTCAGGCTGATTGAGGTAAAATTCATCAAGTTGACGGAGAATCATAGGATGATATTAAAGTGTTTCAAAAATAAACAGCATTTTCAATTGAGTTAGATTTATCATTTTTACATTTATGCGGTATTTTCCTACTAACAGGAAGGAGTAAATAATTATAAAAAATAGAAAGATGAAAATTTTGAAGAAACTAGCCACTCCGGTATTGGGTTTGGCAATAGTACTTGGTAGTATGACTGCCTGCGAGAGCACTGATGTGGTAGAATCGGGAACGTACATGGGAACTGTGGATGAGGTGGAAGCCGATAAAACGGAAATTTATGTAAAGACGGATGACAACAAAACCCTGGAACTATACTTTACGGACAAAACAGAGCTTACTAAAAGTGGTAATGCTGTGGATTTTTCCGAGTTGGCAGAAGGTGATAAGGTGGAAGTTACCGTTGAAAAGGTGGGTAAGCGTCTGGATCCTATTTCAGTAAAAATTGTTGAATAGATGAATTTTGAATGGATGCGGACGGATGTGTATCATCCTCTGTCCGTTCATTTTCCTATAGGCTTGCTGTTACTGGCTACAGTGGCAGTGGCCTTTCAGTTTTTTAGCCGAAATAAAAGTGGCTGGCAAAGGGTGGTGGATATTACTCTTTATGCGGGCACGGCCTTTATCTGGCTTTCGGTTTACACCGGAGATTTAGCTGATGGCATTGTGAGCCGTGCCCTTTGTGACCCTACGGTGCTTAAGGACCATGAAAACTTTGCTTTTTATACCGCCTATGTTTACAGTGGTGCTGCGGCAATCAACCTTTTGTTGAGATTTGTAAAAAGCAGTCAAGGGGCACTTCGTATTTTACTATTTATTGCAACAATTACAGGAGCTGGCCTGATGACGTATGTTGGTCATCTCGGGGCTTCTTTGGTTTATGAGCAGGCAGCCGGGGTTCATGTGCCTGCAGAAGACTGTGAGGGGTTTTAACCTCATCAATTATAAAATTCAAAATAATGTACTGGCTATTATTAATTATTGCCGGCCTATTTGAGGTAGGCTTTGCGGCTTGCCTTGGTAAAGCCAAGGGTACGGTGGGTACCGAATTTTGGTTGTGGATGAGCGGTTTTTTTGTGTGCCTCTCCATAAGTATGGTTTTACTTTATATAGTGGTGCAAAAACTGCCCATAGGTACCGCATATGCCGTTTGGACGGGAGTTGGTGCAGTAGGAACGGTTCTGGTAGGCATTTTCTTTTTTAAGGAACCCGCAGACTTTTGGCGCTTGTTTTTCATCAGCACTTTGGTGTTGTCCATTGTAGGGCTAAAGTATGTTTCGCACTGATTTTTTTGCAACTCCAAACCAAAATTGGGATTTGTGCTAGCTATTATAGGATATGTATTTTTAATGGTAGCTAAACTTCACAAACCTTCAACCTAATTACCTTCGCAGCATGAAAACAGTGAAAATCGGAATTAACGGCTATGGGCGTATTGGTCGCTCTCTTACCCGCGTTATTGCTAAGTATCCCAATATTGAAATTGTAGCCATTAACGATTTAGCCGAAACCCGAAACCTTGCTCACCTCCTAAAATATGATACTGTACATGGCCATTTTAATGGAAATGTGGAGGTGGTAAATATTGAAGGCGTGGAAGCTTTAAAAATCAATGATAAGTTGGTAAAGGTTTTTCACGAAAAAGAACCTGGCATTATTCCGTGGCACAGCACTGGTGCAGAGATCATTATTGAATCTACCGGAAGGTTTAGGAGTACAGAGCTTGCCATGCCACATGTGCACAAGGGTGGAGCTAAAAAAGTGATCATTTCCGCTCCTCCAACTGATGAAACCAAAACCATAGTGCTGGGAGCGAATACTGATTTGCTTAGCGCGGATGACATCATAGTTTCCAATGCATCATGCACTACCAACAGTGCAGCACCGCTGCTTAAAGTTGTAGATGACCTTTGCGGTGTGGAGCATGCTTATATTACTACAGTACATAGCTATACTACAGATCAACAATTGCAGGATGGCCCGCATAAGGATTACCGCAGGGGCCGTGCGGCAGCCGAAAGCATAGTGCCTACTACAACTGGTGCTGCCAAAGCCATTACCCGCATTTATCCTGAACTGGAAGGTAGAATAGGGGGAGCTGGAATACGAGTGCCTGTGCCGGATGGTAGTTTAACGGATATTACCCTCACCACTAAGGAACCAACTACTGTGGAGGCTATAAATGCGGCTTTCAAAAAGGCTTCGCAGGAAGGGCCATTTAAAGGTTATTTAGGTTATACCGCTGATCCTATTGTTTCAAGAGATATTATTGGGAGTCCTTATTCCTGCTTGTTTGATGAAGAGCTAACCTCTGTTTTGGGCCGTATGGTAAAAGTTGTGGGCTGGTATGATAATGAAATGGGCTATTGTAACAGGCTGGCCGATTTGATTGGGAAGATGAGTTAATAATCCAAGGGATTAAACCTATGCCCAATCTCAGATTCAAACTTAAATACGCGGCCTTGAATTTCCATTAAGGCTTTATGTGGATTACGCCCCTCATACATTTGATAGTGGCGGGTAACTTCAGATAATTCCATTCGCCATTCCCAATCTTCCTTTTTAATGTAATTAATGATGAGTTTGCGCTCCCGGGCGCGGTCTTCATCTAAAGGATGACGCTGTTGTTGGAGGTTTAAGTAAGAATTGATAACGGCCCTCAAAAGGGTTTTACATTCATCTAATCCATATTCTGATTTTACAGTAAGAATATTTTTGATAAAAAGGGTAGGATGATCTGCAATTTCAGGCTCTTCCAGTTTCCAATCAGAAATGGAAGTTCGGGGAAGATCAATGGAGCGAATCTTATTCATAAACAGTGCAAGTTAATAAACCCTAAAAATGGCTGAACAATTTACCCCTTAAAGTCATTAACAATTGGTAAATTGGTACTCGGTTTAAGCCGATTATTAATATTCTATTACACTAAACTTTAATGAAATAAAAGGTATTATGGCTGAAAATAAAATAACCCCCGGAGTTTTGGTACAAGTACTACGCGAAAACCAAAACAGTAACAAAACCCTTAAGGCACAATTCTCAAATCAATTTTTTACTAAGTTTAGCTATGAAGAACTGGTTGGCTTGCAAAAGAGTATTGAGAAGGTGCAACATCAACGATCTAAAGGGCAGATTGACAAGCAAATAGAATTTTTGAAAAAGCATGGGTATAAAGTGTCCAAGTAGAATCGGGCTCTTTTCTCAATAAATATGTAATACACAGAATTCTATTTAGGTTCTGCGAAATACATGCGCATCCATCCTTTGTTTTTGGCTTCTACTTCGCCACGGTAGGTAAATTTAAATTTACCCTCAATAAGGGCAAAGGTGGTTTGTGAGATGTTCACTTTGTCGGTTTGGCTATTTTGTTCCATTCGGGCGGCTGTGTTTACGGTATCTCCCCAAATGTCATATGCGAATTTTTTAGAGCCTACTATACCGGCAATTACAGAACCCGAGTGAATGCCTATTCTTATTTTGAAAAGACCACCCAATTCATTGTATTTACGGATGTAATCACGGATATCAATAGCTGCCTGTACTATTTTTAGTGCGTGATCCGGATCTACCTCAGGAAGTCCGCTTACCGCCATGTAAGAGTCTCCAATGGTTTTAATCTTTTCGATATTATACTTGGATATAATATCGTCAAAGCCCCTGTAGCATTTGTCAATTTCACTTACCAACTGCTCAGGACTCATTCGTTCGCTGTGTACAGTGAAGTCTACAAAGTCTGTAAACAAAACCGATACAGCCTCAAAACGCCTGGCGGTAGCTCTTCCTTTTTCCTTAAGTTCATTGGCTACCTCTTCGGGTAAGATGTTTAGCAACAGCTCATCCGACTTTAGCTTTTCCTTTTCAAGTTGTTCGGTACGCTTCTTTACCAGGTTTTCCATGTTTTCATAAAGAAGGGCATTCTCCACACTCACTGCAATTTGCCCGGCAAACATTTTGGTAAGAGCAATTCTCTTTTCATTAAAAACGGAATTGATAAGACTGTTTGTGAGGTATACAATTCCGGTAATTTTTCCCTGGTGTAAAAATGGCAGGCAAAACAAAGACTTTACGTTATTTCTCTTAATCGCTGCATCTATACTGTAAGGGCGCTCTTTAGTAGCATCATCAAGTATAAGTGCCTCTTTGGCGTGCACCACGTGATTTATTACAGCTTCCGAAACCTCACCTTCTGTTTCGGCTTTACTCCAGTTATTGTCAGCATTGGCTCTTAACGCCAGTGTTGGCTCAAAAGTGTCGTTATTTTTAAGAAGGAAGCACCCAAACTGGGCACCTGTATTTTGCATTAAATAGGATAGAAGGTTGTGAAGAAGCTTCTCAAGATTTAGCTCTCCACTTATAGTTTCTGTAGCCTTAATCAAAGTCATAAGGTCTACATCGGGCATACCTTCTATGCTGTAAGACTTGTTTATCCCTGTTTTACCCGAAGCTGTTTTCTCACCGCTCAATTTTGATTTTCCGTATTTCTCATCATAGAGATTTATAATGGGAGTCATTTCCAATTGCCTCAAGTTGTTCATTAAATCGGCCACTACTGCTGGATAGGCTTTCTCACTTGGTGAAAGCATTCGCAATCGGTGAATTCTGATAAGAGCTGTGGGGAAGATAAATCCGGCATTGCTGGCGGAATGTTCGGCCTGCTCGAAAAGCTGAGGATAGGGCTGTTTGTCAATGGCTTGTTTTTCCTCAGCATTCATCCATGCCAGCATCCAGTTTACATTATAATCGTAGTAGGCTTGTTGCTTGAGCAACTTCTTTTTACTCTGCTTAAAAATCTTCTGGTAGTAGCTTCTTTTCTTTCCATTTTCTTGAGATTTATAAAGAGAAAGTACAGCTACAAAAGGGAGGTAATATTGAGCGAGAAAGGCACCAACCATCTTATCTTCCAGGGGGATGCATTTCTCGAGTTGGTTAAAGGCTTCGTCAAAATTGCCATGCATCCAATGGCGGAGCCCCATCAGCATATGCCACACAAAAATTACTGTGGGGTTGTTGTTGGCCTCAAGTTCGGCAAGTATGCTTTCAAATGAATCCAGGTTATTACTTCCGTCCTCGGTAATGGATTTCAAAAACTCCAGCCACATTAAATCCCGGTCGTCAAAAGAGTTTTTGTATTGCCTGTTAAAAATCACAATGTCGTTGAAGGTATCCCTCAGGTCGTTCATGGGGTGGCCAAGCATTACACGGGTAAGTGTGGCAAAGTTTATATTCCAGTTGCTGTAAATAATTTCACCATGGCGTATTCCCTTTTTATAATAATCTTCAAACTTTTCGGGTAAGTTTTTTACGGGTTCTTTATGGTGTTCAACAAATCCCGTAAAGGCAAAGCCACAAACGGCAATATTTTTATTGGTACCGTATTTTTCAACCAGTTTTAAGGATTCAACACCCAGTAAGTATCCACTTTCCCAGGCGCCCATAATGCCAGCAAGGGTGAGGGCAAATGATGAATATCCGGCTGTAATTTCGGGGCAGTTGCCGTATTTGCTTCCAATCATTACCATCTTGGTAATAATAAGCGGGTAAAGTTCCTCTTCTGAAATGAAAAAGGGACCAAGGGAAACATTCAGAATTTTCAGCATCGCCCGCTTTTGAGGGTCTGAAACTTCCGGGAACTCAGTAAGCCGTTTTATCTTTTTATCGTTGAGTGTGACTTTGGCCTGCAGGGCCTTAAAAATAATATTGAGCTTACTGGCCTTTTTGGGAAGTTTAAACCCAAGTTCGGCCAGGGCTTTTTTCGAAACATCAACGGCAGTTTTGTTTTCACTGATAGACTCCAGTCCTCGTATAAGGGTTTCGTAAATCAGAAATTTTTCTGGTTTACCATCAAATATGTTTAGAGCCATTTCAGCCACTCGTACAGCGGGGTCTTTTCCGGCACCTAAAAATGCACATTCCATCCATGTGATGAGGTGTTCCAGATTTTCAATGGGAATAATGGAGTTTGCCACACTGTGGTACTCATAGCCCCGTTCCATTGCCGATTGCATAAAGGCTTTATGCCCCACATCTAAAAAAAGGCTGGAAAGCTTGTGTATATCTGTTTTTTGAACGGCCAGATCAAGTCCATTCAGATAATGTATGGCTGTATCAAAATCTGAGGTAAAACCCTGGCTGTAAAGAATTTCTGCAATACGAAAGTGCAGATGTCTCTTTTTATGAGGATCATAGGAGTTATAGCATGCCTGCTGTACCTTGTCGTGCACAAAGTAAAATTCCAGATCAATATCCTCCTTTTCATAATACTCCGGTATAAACTTATAATTGTCGGAAGTGGGTAAAATCAGGCAGTTTTGAATAGCGGGCCACAAAAGGTTGTGAACCTCACTCATACCAATGCCCTCCAGCTTTGCCAGCGACTTTAGGTTAAGCCGATTTCCAAAAAATGAGGCCAATTGAAGTATACGATAGCACTTGGCATCCAATAGTTTAAGTTTATCCACTATCATTCCCGCCAAATCATCAGCTACATGTAATTGGCTTATTTCTTCCAGATTCCAGTCCCAAAGTTGATGCTTGCCATCAATAAAGAGTAGTTTTTTGGCGTAAACGTCTTCAAAAAACGAATTGAGAAAAAATGGGTTTCCCTGTGTTTTTTCAAAAACAACTTCTACCAGTCTCTCTATAGGATGCACTGTTTTTTTAAGAGTGGCACTTATTACTTCTCTGCAGTTTTCCTGCGAAAGGGGCAAAAGACTTAGAAATGCCAAATCGCTTTTGTCTTGAAGTTGCAGGGATTCCATTATCAAGCGATAGGGGTGCATGGCGCCTACCTCATTATCGCGCAATGCGGTAACAATCATCAAGCGTTCCAGTGTTTTATCAGAAAGCAGGTTGGACAAAAGATAGATGGAATCATCATCTGCCCATTGCCAGTCATCAACAAAAACCACCAGCGGCATATCCTCAGCGGTAAGCGACTTAAACATACGGTTGAGAGCAATGAAGAAACGGTTTTGCATTTCCTTGGCGCTGAGGTTGGGTAAATCGGCCTGTGCACCATAAAACAATTCAAGACGAGGACAAAATGAGGTGATTACACCTCCGAGGTCGCCCACATATTTTATGAAACTTTCGCGAAGTTTTACCTGTCTTTCTGGGCTTTCAGACAACAATACCGCTGCTAATTCATTAAAGGCTCCAACCCAGCCATAGTAAGGAGTAGAGCCTTTTACCTTTTCAAATTTTCCGGAAATGTAAATCCCTTTATATTCTGTTATTTTCTTAAGGCTTTCCTTTACTAAAGTGGTTTTCCCCACACCGCTATATCCGGCCACTTCCAGAAATGAGAATTTACCATTTACCGCTTTTTCCAGTTGTTGATAAAGCACTTCAATCTCTTTATCGCGACCAACGGCCTGTTGCGAAACCTTCAGGCGAAAGGGGAGGTCGTAATTTCCGGGAATAAATGGTTTGTTGATTTTTGTCAGTTGGCCGGTAAAATACAGCTCCAGGTCGGCCAGTAGTCCTGCCAAAGACTGATAACGGTCTTCTGCCTGCTTTGCGGTTAATTTGGTAACAATGTCTGTGAGCACCTGTGGTATATTCGGATTTACCGCTGTAATATCCTCCGGTAAATGGGCAATGTGGCAATGGATCAGCTCCAGGGGGTCTTCCAGGCCAAACGCTCTTTGTCCGGTAAGCACTTCATAAAATACCATCCCAAGCGAATAGTAGTCAGAGCGATAATCTACTATCCGGTTCATTCGCCCGGTTTGCTCCGGTGATATGTAATATAAATTTCCGGCCAGGCCCGCATGAATATATTGATTGTTGTATACCTGTCTGGTGAGCGATCCTACTTCAAAATCGATAATTTCGGCAGTGCCATGAGGGAGGTCAACAATAATGTTTCCGGGGGAAATGTCTTTGTGAATAACCTCTTTGTGATGAAGGCCCTGCAGGGAAGTAATAATGGGGATTGCGATTTTCCGAAAAAGCTCTTCCCCAAATTCTCCACCTTCAATTACATCGAGCAGTGATTTGCCGGGAATAAAATCGCGGACTAACGCAGGTTTGTTGTTATAGGTGATAAAATCCATACCCTCCCTTTCCGGGTAGTACCAATTCAAAATCTTAACTTCATTTTGCAGGCCGGAATGGTCAGGAGTTGACTCTGCAACCTTGAGCACTACAGGCTTTGATACGTTGCCGCGCTTTGCCTTGTAGATGGTGGATTTTGTACTGGAATATAGTGTTTCTTCTATGGAAAACTCACCTTGCATATATTATGACTTGGTAAAATAGGGGTAAACATTATCATTAAAAAATTTCTCAATCTGATCCCGCTCGGGCAAGTCTTTAATCAAGGTAGCAAAGTCTTTACGGATACTTACCTGATACTCAATGTTATTTGGCTTAGCCTCGGGCAACCAACACGAATGTAGGGTAAAGCAAAAGGCCACATCAGGATTATGCGTGGTACAAATCGGCCCCGAAGCCAAATCATTGGCATCAAATATCCAATATTCCCCTCGGTAATTTACACTTCCATCAGGCTGAATTCTTCCATTTTGTACAGTGGTAAATAAAAATTCGCGCGCATCGGGCATATCCGGTTTTCCGGGGAGGTATTGAATGCTTTTGAAATATACATAAGGATCGCACTGGTAGTAGTCTGTAGCCGTCATGGTAGCTGTGTCCAGCCGCGACATGCAAGAGGGCATTTCCTTTTCTGTTACTTTCAGGATTTCCTCCACCGGAATCTGGCGGTTTGGATAATCCTTATACATATTATAGATGAACTCCGTAAGCGTTTTATTGCTTAAGCCATTGGATACAAACCAAAGTCTGTCAATCTTATCCATGGCCACATCTGCGGAAAGCATGTGTGGAAAGGCATACAGACCAATGCTCCAGCTGTTGGGGCCAAGGTTTTCTTCATTAGTGTTTCCTGTTTCAATAAACTCTTTAGATTCATCCTCAATAATGGTAGCTGTTTCGGCATCAATTACCCACTTTCCCAATCGGGAAATATCCATATTTCCGAGGGCAAAAAGGCTGATGTAGTTTTCATCAACAGGCCTACCTGTGATTTTAGAAATATCAAAATCGCGAATCCACTCGGCTATACACATGGCTGCGTTTTGCATTCCATACATGGTGATCTTTCCATCGGGATTATCATAATCACAGGAGTAGTGTATGGTTTCCACCGGGATAGGGGAGGTGAGTTTGTAGGCGGTGGCTTTTCCACTGCCATCCACCAGCTCTCTTCGTTTTACAATGTAGCAGTCTGTATAGGGTAGCATGGGCTTGGAGAGTACCCTGCGCACGGCCGTTTCTACACCTGGATTATTGGGGAAGAAATTTTGTATCAATAAATCTATGGCAAATTTGAAGGAGGTGTCACTTAGCAGAATGTAATCCTTGGTGAGTGCTGTTTGGTGCATACATTCCTTTATAGCGATAGGGTTGCCATACTGGTCGTGTAGCATCCATTTTTCCATGGTTTCATTTTTCTCACCGGTAAAGCGCATGAGCTGTAATACACTGCCTTTTTCAGGATCCATCAGGTCATCTAATTTGGCATTCTTATTACCAAAGTGGGTGTGGAAAAAGTGAAGTACTTTTCCGCGGATGCTATGAATTTCTTCATCCTTTATTTCCTCCAATAGCTCCAAAAACTTGTTTTTATAATGTTCATGCTTATCGGGAGGTACATCACCGCGCTTGATGGTGTTCATCAAAGTGTAAGTGTGCGAGCTGTAGTTTGAAATAAACAGTTCTTTTGTTTTGGGGTCAAAACTGGGGTGTGCAGTGGTTTGGATAAACGGAAATGGCCAGGGTAAAAAATCAGGAGAGGCCAGAATCCACTCTTCGCTTGTGCCTACAGGAGAAATTACCTGTAAACTAACCGGGTCAATAATATAGGGGCGGCCTACATCGTATCCGGCTATTAAAGTGGTGTTGCTTGTAGGGGTGTTAAATGGAGTTAGTGCCGTGTTTAAAGGGTTTTTTGAACCTAACAGAGGTGACATTCGCGAAATTCCCATGTTCGAAAAACCGAATAGCTTGTGATGTGGCGTTCCGTAGCGGGAAGCAAAATCAGCATAATAGCTGGGTGTTTTTAGTAAACGTGCTTTTAGGCTTGGCTCTTCTCCGTTCATACTAATCCGCACCACATAACCATCACCATTCATAATAGGGCTGCCATACTCGGGATTGCGGCTGCCATCGGGTAATGTTTTGGGAAAAGGCAAGCCTCCTGAATTAACCGATCCCACAGGGTAGATGACATAAAATTCTCCGTAAATATCTTTTGGAAATTCACCTGTGAGGATGGTAAGTGGACCGTCAACTTCTGCGCGGGTGGTAAAAAGCAGGTTGGTGGGGGGGCTTTGGGGTTGGTTTCGATTGATACCGGAAGGGCTGCTGCTGCCATTAAATACTTTAGACAAAAATGTCCAAATGGCTTTTAGGATTTTCATTGATGTTGTGTTGTGCATTCATGTCCATATAGTGGACTTGAAGCTGGTTGAAGGTTTAATTTGGAACATCTAAAGTAGGTGAAATATTGCTGTTTGCAACGATTGAATATGGAATAAGAGAGGGAGCTCAGCGTGCTTTGATGCACCAGATCGTCATATAACCCACTATTGTTGTAAGAGTCTGCAAACCAAAGGATATACAAGTAAGGGTCTGCTGATATGAGGGAGGGTTGTGCATCTACATGAAATGGGGCCTTTGGTAAAAACAAAAAATCCTCTCCGGTAGCCCGAAGAGGATTTGATAATTAAAGCTAACGTAGGAATTACAGAGACTGCTCAATAAATTTTGATTTGATTGGACTCTGGTGAAAACTCACAATTGAAGCTCATGGTGTAAGTTTCTGTTCCATTGGTATTGAGAACAACTCCACTCGGGAATTTCCAAATTCCAATACTAATTCAGGTAACATGAGAGTTTCCAATATCCATTCATAAAATATAGGTTAAATGTTGTTTTTTACTAATTAAATAGATTTTACTTATAATCTAAGCGTTATTCCAGATGGGATTAAAATAGGGTCACCTAAATTTTATGGGGAGAAGTCAGTATAAAGTACTTTGGCCGGCAAAAAATAATGGAAATAGATAAGC
>JBLWXT010000021.1:0-70704 GCA_048267305.1 Owenweeksia sp.
GCCCGAAAAAGTGGGTACTTTTGCTCATGTAATTTTGTTCAGCAAAACCAAATTACATCAAAGCGGGAAATCTTCTAGGGAAATCCCGCTTTTTATAAAGTTTTATCGGACAGTAGTGAATATATATATACATACTATTTGGGGCGGTTCTGACTTCATGTGGGGCCACTCAATCCTATCACCACGATGCCATTGAAGAAAAGCTTGAGTTATGTTATGAACTCAGGATTGAGGGTTTGAGGAGTTTTTATGGAGATACAGTTGACATACCCCTTCTATTAAATATTCACTCTTTGGTGGAAAACATACTCCTACAGGCCGGTGTTCTTAATGGAATATCTAAGTCAGATTATCAATCGCTTTTTCAAAATGCAAATTGGTCTCAACAAAAGTTGAAATTGGATAGTGAGTTAAAGGAAGATTTAAGCCAGAGGGAAGTACTCTTTGCTTCACCATCGGGATTTATTCAGGATTTGGGCTGTTATGATTTTTTGGCGGAGAGGCTCAAACTGCTTGAAGAAGAAGATTTTAGGAATAAAATCTATCAACTGCTTTTAGATGAAGAAATGAGCGGTGCTTACATGAAAGATAATACCGTCATCGAGCTTATTAATACTATTCCAAATTCGGAGTTTGAAAAGATTGTTTATAGGAGGTTAATTATCAAAGCGCTTTTCATTCGATTTCAGGATAATGAAGGGTTTTAGATAAAACGTATCAGTTGATAAATGGGTTGATGTCGTGCATGAGTGTCAAGTAAGAAAAGCAGTTTTTTAAAGTATAAATACTCCTTCCATAGGTAAATATCCTGCTCATGAGGATTGTCCACTTTTAGTGTCTGATATCTAGATTTGGAATAGGAGAATTCCACTTCCTTATTCCATTTTCAAATAAGCCAAAGCGGCCTCTGCACAATTCTCACCATCAATGCCTGCCGATACAATTCCTCCGGCATAGCCAGCACCTTCACCACAAGGGAAGAGGTTATCAATTTGTGGGTGTTGTAAAGTGTCTCGCTTACGCGGAATACGAACAGGGCTTGAAGTACGGCTTTCGATACCAATAATGTTGGCTTCATCCGTAAAGTAGCCTTTCATCTTCTGGCCAAACTTTGGGAACGCCTGTCGCAATCTGTCGGCAATAGGGGAGGGAAGTATTTCATCCATTCGGGCGGAGTTGAGCCCCGGCATGTAGCTGGTTTCGTTGAGGTTTGTAGATGATTTACCCTTTACAAAATCAGTAAGCTTTTGGGCGGGTGCAGTTTGATCGCTGCCACCGGCTTTCCATACTTTTTGTTCTACATCCCGCTGATAGGCTAATCCTGCTAAAGCACCATACTGACTGTATTTTCGTAAGTCAGAAAGTTCAATGGCCACCACAATTCCTGAGTTGGCAAACTGATTATCGCGTTTACTTGGGCTCATGCCGTTTACTACCAATTCATCCACAGCAGTGGCAGCAGGAACGATAAAACCGCCAGGGCACATACAGAAGGAATAAACTCCTCTGTCCTGCACTTGCTCCACCAGCTTGTAAGAGGCAGCAGGTAAAAGTCCACTGCGGTCTCCATGGTATTGAATATCGTTAATGAGTTGTTGAGGATGTTCCACCCGCACGCCCATCGCAAAGGGCTTGGCTTCAATCAGGATTTTCTTTTTATCCAACAGCTCAAACACATCTCTGGCAGAATGGCCCGTAGCCAAAATAAGGGCATCGGCTTCTATTACATCACCTGCCTGTGTTTTAATACCCTTTATGGAATTTCCATTTAGGATGAGGTCATCCATACGGGTATCAAAGTGAATTTCGCCACCATAGTTTAGGATGGTTTCGCGCATGGCTTCCACCACCTTTGGCAATTTATTGGTACCAATATGCGGGTGGGCTTCAATAAGTATGTCCTCCACAGCTCCATGATTTACCAGTATATCCAAAACCCGCTGCACGCTTCCACGCTTTTTACTGCGGGTATAGAGCTTTCCATCGGAGTAAGTTCCTGCACCGCCTTCTCCAAAACAATAGTTGGATTCGGGGTTTACGGTATGATCGCGGTTTATGGCTTTAAGATCGCGTCTGCGGCTTTGCACATCCTTACCTCGTTCAATGATAATCGGCTTTAAGCCCAGCTCAATGGCGCGCATGGCAGCAAACATGCCGGCAGGGCCACATCCAATTATGAGTACCCTTCGGGCATTTTCAACATTTTTATAATCGGGTTTAAGGATTTCCCGGGGTTTTGGCTCTTCACCAATAAAAATAAGTGCCTTAAGATTTACCTTGATATTTCGGGAGCGGGCATCAATGGAGCGATTGATGAGTTGGATGCCGTTGATGTCTGCAGGATTGGCATTGGCTTTTTGGGCAAATAACCTGGTATAAATCTGTTCGCTGGCGGCTTCCTGTGGAGAGCAAACCAGCTCGATTTCTTTAATCACAATATGGGAATTTAGAAGTGCAAAAGTAGTCCATCTCAAAAAGGCGATGTGACTATAAAGGTTTCAGGCTTTATTCAAAGGTGAAGTTGATAAGTATAGAGCGGGTTTCGAGGCGGTCGATTCCCTGGATGTAGAAGGTGTCATCATCCACCATTAAATTTTTTGTACCCCAGCTGGCCTTTATTTGTGGAGAAAATTTAAAGAATTCAAAGTAAATATCCACGCCAAAGCCAAACTCATACATCAGATCATTTCGTTTGATTTTAAAAACGCGGTCGTCATCAATATCCTGCTTGGAGGCCAAATCTATATTGTACTTCACTCCTCCCAAAACATACAGGCGATAGTTGTTGATTCGCTGCGATTTCCACTTTAAGTGAAACGGGGCCTCTATATAACTGCTTTCGATTTTACGAATTACCTCTTGTCGTTCTTCACTTAAGGGTTCAATAACATCAAATAAAAGAGTACGCTCTGTAGTTGAAAATCCGGGTGTGAAGCGTAAATCCCAGTAATCAGATAATCGCAAGTTGCTAATGATGTGGATGGTATAGCTAGGGGCTACTTGTGATTTTACGGAGTAATAGCCATCAATGGCTGCAAGATTATCTACTTCCTGAATATGGAAATCGGAATAATTAAGACCTACACTAAAGCCAAAGTGTAATGGCTTTTGGTCGTACTTAGGTTGATTTTTAGGCAGGCGCTGCGCATGTCCTATAGCGGTTATCAACAACAGCAATAAAAGAGAAGCTTTCTTCATGTTTTTCACCTGTATCAAACGAGTGCCCGCCTTCATTATTTTGTGCCTTCGTAGATTGTAGCTACGCCAAATGTTACTGGCTTAAAGCTGGTTTTTTGAAATCCCACTCCTTTTAAAACACTTGTAAAATTCTCTCCATAGGGGAAGGCATTAACTGATTCCGGAAGATAAGTATAGGCGCTACTATCTTTAGAAACCATTTTACCGAGGGTTGGTAAAATGTTTTTGAAGTAAAATTTGTAAACCTGCTTAAAGGGAAAACCTGTAGGCTGAGAAAATTCCAAAACCAGAATTCTACCGGCAGGCTTTAAAACCCGGTGGATTTCCGAGATTCCCTTTTCGAGGTGCTCAAAATTGCGAACTCCAAAAGCCACGGTAACAATATCAAAGCTGTTGTCATCAAAAGGTAAATCTTCAGAGTCAGCTTGCTCTAAAGTGATGATTTGGCTTAGTCCCCTGTCCTCAATTTTCTTTTGGCCAACATCGAGCATTCCTCGCGAAATGTCAATTCCTGTAATTTTATCAGGGTGAGCCTTGGTAAGGGCAATCGCTAAATCAGCTGTGCCAGTAGCTACATCCAAAATAGTTTTTGGGTTACCCGAGGCAGCCATTTTTACTACTTTCCTGCGCCAGCCTTTATCAATGTTTAGAGAAAGGATGTGGTTTAAGAAATCATATTTGGCTGAAATGTTATCAAACATCTGAGCCACTTGCTCTTTCTTACTACCTTCTGACTCCTTGTATGGTTTAACTTCCTTATTGCTCACGATAAAAATATAATTTCCGGCCATCTGGCACGAAAAATTTTAAGGCGGCAAAGGTAAGCTTAGATGGTTTAAGGTTAAAGGTTTAAAGGAGTAATGTTTAGAGGTTTATTCGCCTTGGCAAACAATTATCCTTTGCGGAGTGCCAGCTGTACTTTTTGAAACACGGTTTCGCCCGGCAGCTGATTTAGGCAGGCGTAATCCTTGCGGAAGCAGGGCTTGTTGCCAAACACTGAGCATGGGCGGCAGCTTAGCTCATCGGTAGATATTTCGGCTTGCAAGTGGTCGTTTTTCCCCAAAGGGCCAAATCCCGCAAAGGAGTGTGTGGCTCCCCAAATGGAAACCACAGGGATGCCGGCCAGTGTTGCCAAATGCATATTGGAGGAATCCATACTAATCATGGCTTTCATGTTTTTCATGAAAACGATTTCTCCGGCAAAATCAAACTTACCAGGCATGATTACAATATGCTCTTTACCTGCCCTAAGTTTTTCCAACTTTGGAATGTCGCTTAGTCCACCAAAAAGAACTATGGTGATTTTTTGATACAATAAAGAGTCAATGATTTTTGAGATTTTTTGCAGCGGCCATGTTTTACCGGGGAAACCGGCAAAGGGAGCAATTCCCACTAAATCCTTCCCGTTAAAACTTTCTCTAAAGGCTGCAGCCTCGGCATGCTCATACTGCGGTAAAAGAGGGTTTTGAGGATCGAAGTTCAAGGGAAATCCTGCATCTGCAAACACCTGAGCATATCGATTGGTAGTATGCGGCAGTTGCTTTAAAACTTTATTTTTTTTGAGGGTAAGAAGAGTTTTTTCATCGCGGCCTTTATCCAATTGAAAAAAGGGCGTTCCGCGCAAGCGAAAAAAGGTTTGAAGGATATGAGTGCGCAAAACCGAATGCAGGTCAATAACCATATCCGGTTTAACCTCCTTGTGGATTTTGCGGTAAAGGCGGGTAAGCCCCGGAATTCCTTTGTGCTTCTTTTTAAAGTGAGTTTCAATAAAGCCAATGCCTAAAGGCTCTATAAGCGGACGATACATTTTTGGTGCCACCATAGTAAGCTGTACCTCAGGATATTTTTCCCTGAATTTTAGGAGCACCGGAATGGTGAGGGCAACATCACCAATGGCAGAAAACCTGAGGACTAGCAAGTGCATAGTGCTTACTGTTTTTGGGCGTATAGCACCGGGTTAAGTTCAGGATCGTTGTACATCTTCATTTGGCGGTATACCTTCATTATTCGTTGGCCAGACTGTAAATCTTCCAATAATTGGTCAATGGCCAAACTCAAATCCTCACGTTGGGTGAGAAGTACATTCAGTTTAAACTGATTTTTACTGGCCAGTTCCTGATCTAAATTCTTGCGTTCGGCTTCCACGCGCATGTGGTAAATTTTCAGGGCAAGTATAGAAAGCCTGTCGATGGCCCATGCCATACTTTCGGTATTTACCCTGGCATTGGGAGCGGGTATAACCTTATTAAAGTCTTGCAGATAGTGGTCATCAATTTTCTCCACCAAATCTGTTCTGTCCTGATTGCTGGCGTCTATCCTTCGTTTAATTACCAAAGCTTTTTCAGGTGTGATATTTGGGTCGCGAATAATATCCTCCAAGTGCCATTGTACAGTGTCTATCCAGTTTTTATGGAAAAGTAAGTTGCTGAATGATCCTTCCTCAAAAGGGTTTTTTTCTTCAGCATCTACATTATCCGTAAGATGGTAATGGGCAATGCATTGATCAAAAACGGAATTCATTTCGCTTGCAGTCATAACTTACTTCAGTTTTTCTATGGCTTCCTTAATTCTTTTCATTGCTTCTTCCAGCACCTCTTCTGAGGCGGCATAAGAAATTCGGATACAATCCGGACTTCCAAAAGCATCGCCAGGTACCAAGCCTACGCGGCCTTCCTCTAAAAGGAAAACACAAAGGTCCTGGCTGGTTTTGATTGTATGTTCGCCATACTTTTTACCAAAAAGGCTGCTGATGTTTGGGAAAATGTAAAAGGCTCCTTTCGGGAGATTGGTTTCAAATCCGGGAACTTCATTCAGGTGTTTAAGTACCAGGTCACGTCTTCTTTTAAAGGCGCTTTTCATTTCATCTGTAACAGAAGGATCAGCCTCAACGGCAGCCTTTACAGCTCTTTGGGTAATGCTGGAAGTGGCCGATGTAAACTGCCCCTGCATTTTGTCGCAAGCCTTGGCGAGCCAAAGTGGAGCGCCAATGTAGCCACATCTCCAACCCGTCATGGCAAAGCCCT
The DNA here is from genome assembly GCA_048267305.1 of Owenweeksia sp. Taxonomy (GTDB): domain Bacteria; phylum Bacteroidota; class Bacteroidia; order Flavobacteriales; family Schleiferiaceae; genus Owenweeksia. Next base: position 6,222 of record JBLWXT010000021.1, read on the forward strand.
TTGACACACCATTCACCGTTACCACCTGATCATATACATCATCAAATGAAGCCAAACTAAAGGTTTTGCCCTCAAAGTTGATTAGCTCATAAATTTCATCGCTAATCACCAAAATGTTTTTGTGAAGCTTTAGCACATTGGCCAAATCACGAAGTTCATCTTCTGTATAAACACTGCCCGAAGGGTTACAGGGCGAGCTGTAAACCAACATTTTGGTTTTAGCAGTGATATATGATTCCAGTTCTTCACCGGTAATCTTAAAGTCGTTTTCAATTTTTGTGGGAATAACGATAGGCACACCACCGGCAAGTTTCACTATTTCGTAATAAGAAACCCAGTAGGGGGCAGGCATCAATACTTCATCACTAGGGTTGATAGTACAAAGCACCACATTTGCAATGGATTGTTTGGCCCCGGTTGATATTACTATTTGATCAGCAGTATATTCAAGATTGTTGTCTCTCTTAAATTTTTTACTGATAGCTTCACGTACATCCTTATACCCCGAAATTGGAGGGTAATAGGTATAGTTTTCATCAATGCCTTTTTTGGCTGCATCCTTGATGAAATCAGGGGTGTTGAAGTCAGGTTCTCCAAGTGATAAACTTATCACATCAATGCCGCGTTCCTGTAGTTCGCGGCTTTTTTTGCTCATGGCAATGGTTTGAGACTCAGACAGGTTTTGAATGCGATCAGACAGAAGATTCATGGGCAGCGCGTAATTTAGCCGGCAAATCTACAAATTTCAATTCCTGCCTTTTCAAATTTTACGATATTTGGCACCCCTTATAATTCCCTAACAGCACATATGGACGTAATCTTAGATATTCTCAAATACGCACTTCCTTCAATTTTTCTGTTAATTCTTTGCTACATGATGTTAACCAACTTCATGGAAAATGAGGAAAAGCGCAGGTCCTATTTCCTCAAAAAGGAAACTCAAAAAAGTGCTTTACCCATCAGGTTGCAGGCCTATGAGCGGCTTTCTCTTTTTTTGGAGCGCATTACTCCAGACAGACTTTTGGTACGCTTACATTCTCAGGGTTTAAATGCACAGCAATATCAAAATCTGCTTACCGATACCATAAGAACAGAGTTTGAACACAATCTTTCACAACAGATTTACGTAAGTGATGAGGCCTGGAAACTATTGGTTGACGCTAAATCGGCCACGGTTGGTATCATCAATAATATCGCTCGCGAAATGAAACCTGATGATGACGGTATGAAGCTCAGAAAAATAATCTTAAGCAAGACTATGGAAATGGAGTCATTTCCCACCAAGCGTGCATTACGTTATCTTAAAGGTGAGGTGAGAAGGGATTTTTAACATCATTGTCTGTTTTTTTTGTAGGATTAGTTTTATAGGTTTGTAAAAATTTATAGAAGAATTCTGATATGAAAAAATTGTTTCCCGTATTCCTTTTGTTTTTGGCCTTTTTTCTAAATGGCTTTGGTCAAAAGTTTAATCGTTCCCTGGTCGATCCTTTAGGCTCAGGTGCTTCGGGACTTTTTGTGAATGATGGTAACACCTATCTTTTACAGGCTCCATTTCTCATTACCAAATTTAACAATATGGGTGGGGCAGTCAAGCAAATTGAATGGACAAAGGATAGCGTTTCCTACTATGCTTACCATATGGAGAAGCAATCTGACTCCACTTTTGTAGTGTATGGAACCACTGATGACCTAGGTGCACCAATTTCCGAAAGACGTTTTTTTCTAGCTAGGTTTGATACCTCACTTTCCCTCTTAAATTACCGGTCACTTAGTGATTCTGGAGGGTTTATTTTAGATCTCGCCTTTTTTGAAGATGGCAGGATTTTTTTTCAGGGCACCTACAGCAAGTTTGTTTTGGACAGGGAACTGAACCTCCTTTCATTTCAAAAAGATTCAGCAGCTACGTCAACTCTCAATATATTCTGTGTAGCGCTAAATAATGACAGCGTTTTTATCCAGCGCCCCAATGCATTTATAGTTTATGACGTGAGCACCCATAGTGAGTATGATTTGACCAGCCGTTTCTACCCACAAGTGCAGGGAGGATATGCCTTGCATGATTACAATGATTCTACTTTCGTATTCCATACCCGTGGCAATGGCCCGGGCTACAAGGGACTTATGTTTTTTAGTAAAAAATATTTGACATTAAGAAAAAAGTTAAACCTTGATAGTATTGCAGGATTTCAAGTAACAGTAATAAGTGCTAATGCCAATGGGATTATGGGTGCGGCCAATAGCAATAAGTATGTGTTGATTACTGAAGGTGCGAGTGGTTTTACCACAGTCAATGATTCCCTCAAATCCCAAATTGATATCAACGAGATTTATCCATCTTTTTATTTGGGAGACAGCTCAGTAGCTTTTGCATCTCGACAAAGCAGTTGCCAAGTGCATTTAGAAGTATTTCAAAAAACAAAGCCTAAAGCGGAGGCTTTTGGGGATTTGACATTTAGGTTTGTTAATACAACATCGACTTTGGGCAGCGATATTATTTCAAACCTTTCCGGCTATCCTGATTCCGCTTATGCCTACGACATATATATTACCTCAGATGTGTGGATATATAACCAAAGCACGGAAATACTGGATAGCCTCACCTATGTATATGGCCAGTCTCTGCCCTATGTTTATTGTGCGAATGCCTATCGGGCAGATTTGAAAGTAATAACGTTGAATCCTGGCGACTCTACAATGGTTTCGTTTGCTGATACTTTAAGAGCGATAACATATGATTCAAATGAGGTGAAGCTTACACTTGGGGTAAAAGGCCTGGCCGCCAATGGCAATATCATCTATCCTGCTGCAATGGATACCGTTGTTCAAATTTTTAAAGGGATAGGATTAGATGAAAATATATTTGAGAGAAACATAGCCATTTACCCTTCTCCTGCCCATAATATAGTACACCTAGAAAATCCGAGTGGGGAGCCTATAAAGGAGGTTTCTATTTATTCGCTTACCGGTCAATTGCTAAAAAACCTCAATGGTTCCGAAAGTAAGTTAGAGATAGATGTTTCAACTTTTAATGCTGGCCCCTACGTGTTAAAATGTAAAATAGGCGAGGAGTGGAAAACGAAACTCTTTATCAAGGAATAGAGAGAAGAATGTCTTAGGTTTCTCCAAATAAAAAGTCAACAGCCATTTTGGCTGCTAAAAAAGGTTCGAGTTTTTCGGACCTTACTTTTTCCTTTAGTTCTTTTAGGTTGGCTTGTGTCTTTTGACTTTGATTAAACCGCTCCAAAAGCAATTCTCCAATAGATTCTTCAAACCATTTTAAGGCCTGCTCTTTTCGGGTTTTATCAAAGTAGCCTTTGGTTTTTTGATGGTTCTCAAATTCACAGATCACCTTCCATACTTCTTCCATTCCATTTTGCTCCAAAGCAGAGGCAATGCTCACTTTTGGTATCCATTCATTAGGATTGGGAGGGAAGAGGTGCAGCGCCCGTTTGTATTCGCCACTGGCCCGCTTGGCATTAATTAGGTTATCGCCATCCGCTTTATTGATAACAAGCAAATCTGCCATTTCCATAATGCCGCGTTTTATGCCTTGCAACTCATCTCCGGCACCGGCCAGCATCAGCAGCATAAAAAAGTCAACCATGCTCTTTACAGCCGTTTCAGACTGACCCACACCAACTGTTTCAATAATAATTACATCATAACCGGCTGCTTCGCATAGTAAAATTGACTCACGGGTTTTACGTGCCACACCGCCTAACGAACCAGCAGAGGGGGAGGGGCGGATAAAGGCATTTGGATTTAAGGAAAGCTCATTCATTCGGGTTTTATCACCCAAAATGCTACCCCGGTTTTTGGTGCTGCTGGGATCAATAGCGAGTACTGCTACCTTTTTTTCTATGGATGTAAGGTACTGACCTAAGGCTTCTATGAAAGTGCTTTTACCAACTCCCGGCACACCGGTAATCCCAATACGTATAGCACTACCCGAAAGAGGCAAAGCATTATGAATAAGTTCCTCGGCAATTTTGCGGTGTTCCAAATTTTTACTTTCCACCAAAGTGAGAGCCTGGCCCAGGGCAGCCCTGTCACCAAGCTTTAGATTATCCAGCAACTCATTAGCCGTGGGAATCCTACGAGGTTTTAACTTTTTAAAATTGGGATTAATAGCGTCCAATGAGTACAGTTTTACAGTTGGTAAATTAGGCAATTTGCCACTCCATCTAACTTTAAAGGAAGGGTATTTTACTTTCCAAAAAGCTTGTCCATACCAGGTATGTTGAGCATACCTGAGGCTGCAGCCTGCATTTCGCGCTCATTCATTTCAGTAGCTTTTGTAATGGCTTTGTTTAGGGTGATTACCAAGTGGTCGCTCAACTCTTCTGCATCGCCCATCAGGCTTTCATCAATGTGGATGTCCTTTATTTCGCGGTTTGCCGAAATGGTAACCTTAATCTTTCCATTGGGTGATTCCTCCGAAAGGAAAACAGTGTTTAACCGTTGTTTGGTTTCTTCAGCTTGCTTTTGGGCTTCCTGTAATTTGCCCATCATATCTCCGAACATAGTTTTATTTTTTAGTATTTAATTTTTCAAAATCCTCGGGGTTTCTATGGCCATCACAATTATTCGTCATTATAGTAGAATAGGTTTTCTAGTATAGGGAATCATTACGTTGTCAATGAGTAAAAACCCTTAGCATATAATTAAAAAAAGAAGCCTAATTCCTCGATGCAATCATAATTTCCAATATCCTCGCGGCAGCTTCGGCTATAACTGTTCCCGGGCCAAATACCCCTGCTACTCCGGCATCAAACAAATATTGATAATCGTTTTGTGGAATTACGCCACCGGCAATTACCAAAATGTCTTCTCGGCCTTGTTTCTTCAGTTCTTCCAAAACCTGAGGCACCAAAGTTTTATGCCCTGCAGCTAATGACGATACACCCAAAATATGCACATCATTTTCAATGGCTTGTCTGGCAGCTTCTGCCGGAGTTTGAAACAATGGCCCGATGTCAACATCAAAACCAAGATCGGCAAAGGAGGTGGCCACTACCTTGGCGCCACGGTCATGACCGTCCTGGCCCATTTTGGCCACCATAATACGTGGCCTGCGGCCTTCCAGCATTTCAAATCTGTCGGCCAGTTTTTGTGCCTTTTCAAACTTTTCGTCTTTCATCATTTCTTTAGAATAAACACCGGAAATGGAGCGGATAGTGGCCGTATAGCGTCCAAAGGCCTTTTCCATGGCCAGACTGATTTCCCCAAGGCTGGCACGGTTTCGGGCAGCTTCAACGGCTAATGCCAATAGATTTCCGTTACCAGAACGGGCAGCTTCTTCCATCGCTTTCAGGCTTTCATCAACCTTCGGTTGATTGCGGGTAGCACGAATACTTTCTAATCTTTCAATTTGCTTTTGGCGCACCACGGCATTGTCTACTTCGCGCAACTCTATGGGGTCGTCCTTTTCATTGCGATAAGCATTTACGCCAATAACCCACTCTTTGCCAGAGTCTATGCGCGCTTGTTTTTTAGCAGCAGCTTCTTCAATCCGCATTTTTGGCAAACCGGTTTCTATGGCCTTGGCCATACCGCCTAATTTTTCTACTTCCTCTATTAGTGCCCATGCTTTTTTAGCAATCTGATCTGTGAGGTATTCCACATAATATGATCCACCCCAAGGGTCAACCGTACGGGTTATTCCCATCTCCTCCTGCATTATCAATTGGGTATTACGCGCTATACGAGCCGAGAAATCGGTAGGCAAGGCAATAGCTTCATCCAATGAGTTGGTGTGGAGAGATTGTGTTCCTCCAAATACTGCGGCCATGGCTTCAATGGTGGTTCTGGCCACATTGTTAAAAGGATCTTGCTCAGTAAGGCTGTATCCGGAAGTTTGGCTGTGGGTGCGCAGTGCCAGTGATTTTGGATTTTCGGCACCAAAGCTTTTTACAATTTTTGCCCACAGCATACGTGCCGCTCTCATCTTGGCAATTTCCATAAAATGGTTCATCCCAATCCCCCAAAAGAAGGAGAGGCGCGGGGCAAATTCATCTACCTTAAGTCCCGCTTTGATTCCCGAGCGGATATATTCCATGCCATCGGCCAAGGTATAGGCTAGCTCAATATCTGCCGTGGCACCTGCTTCGTGCATGTGGTATCCACTAATGGAAATACTGTTGAAGCGCGGCATATTGTTTTTGGTGTATTCAAAAATATCGGCCACTATGCGCATGGAAGGCAATGGTGGATAGATATAGGTATTCCGCACCATGAATTCCTTCAGAATGTCGTTTTGAATTGTTCCAGAAAGCAGCTCGGGCTTTACACCTTGTTCTTCGGCAGCTACTATATAAAAGGCCATAATCGGAATTACCGCTCCGTTCATGGTCATGGAAACCGACATCTTATCCAAGGGAATCTGATCAAAAAGGATTTTCATATCCTCTACAGAATCAATGGCAACACCGGCTTTACCAACATCGCCAACCACTCTTTCATGGTCGCTGTCATAACCGCGATGCGTGGCTAAATCAAATGCCACGGAAAGCCCTTTTTGCCCGGCAGCAAGGTTTTTCCTGTAAAAGGCATTGCTTTCTTCCGCTGTGGAAAAACCTGCATACTGCCGAATGGTCCATGGACGGCTGACATACATAGTAGAATAGGGTCCTCTTAAATAAGGTTCTATTCCGGCCACAAAATCTAAGTGGCTCAACTTTTCAAAGTTTTCTTTCGAAAAGTGATTGGGCACTTCGATTTCTTCTGGCGTAAGCCAGCTTGTTGAGGAGGCTTGCTCCTTTACCTGTTGGCTTTTGTATGTGGTACTTTGGAAATTGTGTCTTTTCATGTGTTTTAATATTGCTCTTTAGACCTCACCCCGCCCGAGCTAAAGCTCTGATTGCCCATCGCCTAAAAGGAGAGGGCTAAACCCATTGCTCGCAGGCTTACTTTAGATTTTCTCTTATTGTTTTAAGCACCTGCTCCATTTCATACAAAACTTCCTCATTTGTAAACCTTAAAAACCTATTACCATAAAAGGTTAGCAACGCTTGCCGCTCCTTGTCTTTTACTTTTACTTCAGCTTGGTTATGGATTCCTCCATCTACTTCAATTATTAGTTTTTGTTTAACACAGAAGAAATCAACCACATAATCCTCAATGGGGTGTTGTCGCCTAAATTTCGCTCCTAGCTTACTTCCTCGCAACTCTTGCCAAAGTTTGTCTTCAGCAAGTGTTGAGTCCTTTCGGAGTATCCTGGCAAATTTAAAAGTATTGCCTTCGGCTTTGTGGTGCATATTGGTTTTGGGCATGGTGGGGCTTTTTCTAAATTCTTTAGGCTACCTCACCCCCGGCCCCTCTCCCTTTAGGAGAGGGGCTTGGGGGGTGAGGTCATTTCTCCAACCCCTCCGCCAATCTCCTTGGCACCACTCTCTTTATTTCCGTTTCTTTTTCTGCTCCTGCAAACATCCCATATTCAATGATATCATTCAGGTTTTCATCCACATTGGCGTGTTTGTTGGCGCCAATTAACACTTTTTGCTTTTCGTCAAAGGCATTTTGTTCTGCTTGCGCAGAAATCTCAATTTGCTCCTGAAGCCAACCTGATTTCATAGCCTCTACATATCCGCCATTGTTTTCAATTTGTTTAAAGAATTCCCAAGCCAGAAGGGCCATTTCTTCCGTAAGGGTTTCTATAAAATAAGAGCCACGCGAAATATCACTTATCTCACTAAGGTGGCTTTCATGCTCTAAAATAGACTGTTGATTTTTGGCAATGCGTTCTCCAAAAAAGTCAGATTCTTTAAAGGTATGATTGAAGCCTTTTGTGGAAATTTCATTGGCTCCACCAATAGCTGCAGCCATACTCTCGCTTGTAGTGCGGATCATGTTGTTGGAGGCGTCCATTATAGTTTTGTTGCGGAGGCCGGTTTCAGTATATATAAAGGCCTCGGTTTCCTCCAAACCTAATTCGGAATGAAGCTGCGCCCATAGCCTGCGCCAGGCGCGGAGTTTGGCAATTTCTCCAAAATAATCCGATCCGATGGCGAAATTCACCCAAAAGGGTTGAGTGTTTTTAAGCTCAAAGCGATGGATATACTCATATACCATGCTTAGTGCGGTGCCCAATTGCTGGGTGGCTGTAGCTCCTGCATTTCCAAAAAGGTTGGCATTTATGCAAAGCCCGCTCATATTTGGAGGTAAAATCTCCACAAGATTTTGAATCCTTTTAAAGTCGGCCTCTTCGCTCTCAATCCATTGGCCGGTGCGGGCAATGCCTTCCAGGCAATCAATATTTATGGAGCCTGCAATTTCTATTTCCTTTAAACCACGGCTGTCAATAAGGTCTTTCAGGTTTTTGGCCAATAGCATTACATCGCCTTCCACTACAAAGTTGGTACGGATGTATTCAATTTGAATTCCGTCTAATAAAGTAGTGAGATCTGCATCTCCGTAAAGGTAAAACAGGAGTGAAGTGGCTCCACGGTTTAAATGATCCAAAGCCTGTTTATTGGCCGCTTTTGCATCTTCTACAAAAAGCTCCTGCACCACATCCCATTTGGCCATAGCCTTAAAGGGCTGAGGTTTTATATCGGCATTTTGGCGATGGTAAGCCGGCTCAATAGTTAGCCCATCGGCAGTGTGGCTGCGGAGGGTTTCGTATTCCTTGCCTTTAAGGTCTTTTTCTATCTGTTGTTTCCATTCCTCGAAAGAGGACGGGGAGAAGTCCTTCAAAAGATTTTCTTGGGACATAGGTCTTTGCGTTTTGAGCAAAGGTCTTAAAAATTAGGGGAGTTTGGGAGGCGCTGTAAAATGGGTTTTGTGAAAGTTTATTTCTTTAGCTCCAAAGCCGACATTAATTCCTTCATCCTTGCTTTTTCCACGCTATAGGAGCGGTATTCCTTGCCAAAGCGCATTCGGTATTCGCGTTCTAAAAAATCAATCAAGCGTCTTTCAGCAATATTATTATTCTTATAGGCCTTATAAAGTGTTTTGAAATGGTTGAGCCGGATTTTTTCAATAGGCGAATGATTGAGAATGAGCCAGGGCGTCATGGTAGCTTCCTCACCGTAGGTTTCCTTTTCGGGATAACCGTAGGTATTGAGGTAATCATTGATTTTCATGGTAAGAACGGAGTCCGTTTTATACATGGAATCAATGGCGGCAAGGTGTTCTTCAGTGCGGAAGCCGGCTACTACCATAACGGAATCCTCGTACAGGCGTATGGCCCTGTCGTTGCTGTAAATGGCTTTGAGGTAACCTATGCGGTCATCCAAAACATCAAGATTAAAGCGGGTTTGCGATTTTGCAGTTTGTAGTGAGACGAGTATGAGCAGAACGGTGAGTGTAGTAAATCGCATGGTGTTGGTTGGTTATTCTATTAAATAAATTTCTTCGCCCTTTTTCTTCATCCAATATTGCTCACGGGCAAATTTTTCAAATTTGGCAGGGTCGGTAGTAAGTTCTTCCAGGTTTTGTTTGTCGCGGGCAATCTCCGTTTGGTAGTATTCTATACTGCCTTGTAGCTCGTCAATTTCGTTGTTCAACTCATTGTGAATGAGAAATGAGTTTACATCCAAAAAAAGCATCCACACCACAAAACCAATGGTGGTAAGGGTAAACTTGTTGGTGAGTATTTTAAACCAACGGGTGTGTCTGATATTTTCCCAGCGCTTTTTCATTGTGATAAAATTAGGAGCTTCACTCTGAAACTCAGAAAAATACTTCAGATTGTTTTAACAGGAGGATGTGTATAATCAAGTTGCGAATTGCAACGAACTCAAATTGCGATAAACCCCATCTGGCACTTCAAGCAACTGATCATGAGTACCGGTTTCCACTACGCGACCTTTGTCCAGCACTACAATCTTATCCGCTTTGCGGATGGTGGATAACCTGTGAGCAATTACAATTGAAGTACGGCCAACCATTAATTTATCCAAGGCGTCCTGTACCAAACGTTCTGATTCAGAGTCGAGGGCCGAGGTAGCCTCATCTAAAATGAGAATCTTTGGATTTTTAAGAACGGCACGGGCAATAGCCACACGCTGGCGCTGTCCGCCCGAAAGCTGCACACCACGCTCGCCCACAAGGGTGTCAAGCTTTTCGGGGAATTGACTGATAAATTCCCAGGCATTGGCTTTTTTGGCGGCTTCAATTATTTCTTCCTCCGAGGCATCTGGCTTTCCATAAGCTATGTTTTCACGTATACTTCCTCCAAATAGGAAAACATCCTGAGGCACTACCGCCATTTGATTTCTCAACTCGCTAAGGCCATATTCGGATGCGTTTTTATCGTCAAATAAAAGCTCTCCGGAAACGGGATTATAAAACCTAAGAATAAGAGAAACCAAAGTGGATTTACCGGCACCACTCGGCCCAACCAAAGCCACTTGCTCTCCTGGTAAAGCTTCAAAGCTAATGTTTTTCAGCACCTGCATATCCTTGCGGTTGGGATATTGAAAAGACAAATCACGAAAAGTGATTTTGCCGGAGAAGTGAGGTAGTTTTTCTGCAGCCTGTTCTTCCTGAATGTCTTCGGTGGGTTCATCCAGTATTTCCATCAATTCTTCAGTGGCGCCAATAGCTTTTTGTATGCTGGCATATACATTGGCAAACCCGCCAATGGAACCTCCAATAAATCCCGAGTAAATAACGAAACTAAAGAGCTCACCTGTTTCAAGCTCGCCAGCGGCAATGAGGTTTACACCTTGCCATATAACGGCCACTATGGCTCCAAACAATCCTAATATTATAAAGGAGCTAAAAGCACCTCGGTATTTTCCGCCCTTCATTCCGGTTTTTGCCACTTCATCTGTTTTGGTTTTGTAGCGAGCCATTTCCAAAAACTCGTTGGCAAATGCCTTTACATTAAAAATGCCTTGCAGGGTTTCTTCCACTATGGTGTTGGATTCGGCAACCTGTTTCTGCACATCCTTAGAGTATTTGCGAATAAAACGTCCGAAAAATACAGCAACAATAACCACCACAGGCACTACACCGAGCATAAACAATGTAAGCTGAGGCGAGGTGAAAAGTAAGATGATGATACCTCCAAAAATGATAACCAATTGCCGAACAAACTCAGCTATGGTGGTGGTGAAGGTCTCCTGCAACAGGGAAATGTCAGAGGAAATACGACTGTTTAGTTCTCCAACTCTCTTTGCATTGAAAAAGGGGATAGGCAGCTTGATAAGATGCCTGTAGGTAGCCTGACGTAAAGAGGCTAGTGTTTTTTCAGTAACGTTTACAAACAGCACCACTCTAAAAAAGGAAACCACGGCTTGCGCTACCAAAAGTGCAATCAGGATAAGGGAAATCCGTTGTATGTTTTCAGCAATCTGATCAGAGTTGGTGGCATCCACCAGCTCACCCAGGTATTTGGGGAAGGCGAGGTTTGCGGCACTTGAGAGCAATAAAAAAAACATCCCCAGGATGAATTCACCGCGGTAAGGCTTAACGTAAGTATAAAGTCTTAGTGATTTTTTGAAAGTGGCCCAATTAAACTTCGCCCGTTTTTTCTCTTCCGACATCCATTTTCAATTAAGGGTGCAAAAGTAATAAGTGACAATGAAACAGAGTCCTGGTAAGTGTCTTTAATATGAGTTGGTTTTTAACCTTTAAAATTTAAGTAATGAGGAGTTTACAAACAGATGGTTACACTCTTTAATTTAATCTTACCTTTGCCATCCTTCAATGAAGGAGATTTTTAGTGTCTCCTTTTTCCAGTGAAGCGCTGTCAGGCACCGGAACTACCGGGTTGACTTCCAATGATTTCTTTTAGATTCCTTGTTGGCGCTTCAAATAATTTTGAAGGTGTGGCTGCAAAGTCGTTTGATTTGCGATGTTTTTTGCCACATTTCTGATAACAATTTAAATAACAGTAATTCAATTTATGGCAAGATCCCAGGAAACCTTTGGTAAGAAAGAACGCGAAAAGAAAAGACAGAAGAAAAAAGAGGCGAAAGCCAAACTAAAGGAGGAGCGCAAGGCAAATCCAACAGATAAGGGAGATAACATCACTTATGTTGATGTTTACGGTAATTTCCATGATACACCCCCAACACCAGAAGAAAAGGTGGATATTGAGGATATAGTGATTGGTGTACCGAAGAGAGAAGAAGGTGAGGAAGAAGATCCGATCCGCAAAGGTGTAGTTACCTTTTTCAACGATTCTAAAGGTTACGGTTTTATAAAGGATAAGGAAACACAGGAAAGTATTTTTGTGCACATAAATGCACTTGAAGAAGAGATTGTGGAAAACAACCTTGTTACTTTTGAAACCGAAAAAGGTCCTAAAGGACTGAATGCGATTAATGTGAAAGTGATGCGTTAATACGCTTTTGCTCTAGAATATTAAAAAAGGCTCACCGAAAGGGGAGCCTTTTTTTGTGCCGATATTATTCTGTTTATAAGTTAAAGTTCAACTGTAGGCTGGCATTAATCTTATGTTTCAAAAGTTCGATCAGCTCATGATCCTGATATCCGTACTCATCCGGAATATGAAGGATTTCAATAGCAGCAAAGTCAAGATGGCGATACATTGTTGAAATCCGCTTCTTTTGGCTATTGTCCATTACAAGAGTCAAATCCGCCCAAAGCATATCCTGCTCTTTGAGCTGCCGTGGGCTTTGTGGGCTCAGGCCCACCGATCGTATATTGAAGCGCATGTCGTTTTTGAAAATAAACTCCGCAGTTCTGCTTCGTCTTTTATTTCTTCCACAAACAACTAAAACATTAGGCTGTTCCTTCATGCGCATTCATGGGATAAGTTAGCTCTTCTTCTCTAAAATCTCCCCTCGCTTAAGTTTACCCCAATACTCTTTGAGCTCGCTGCGTACTTCGCCACTCAATATTAATAATCCTATAATGTTGGGCAATGCCATGGCGAGTATCATCATGTCAGAGAAATCGAGTACGGCACCAAGGCTTACTGAAGAGCCAATTACTATAAACACAAGGAATAGAAGTTTGTAGGCCAATTCGGTTCTTTTATTTCTCCCGAAAAGGAAAGTCCATGCACGAAGACCGTAGTAGCTCCAGCTTATCATAGTAGAGAAGGCAAAAAGGAAAATGGCCAGCACCAGTACATAAGGGAACCAACTGATGACACTTCCAAAGGCATTGGAGGTTAATTGCGCGCCACCCATACCTTCATCCTGGTAAAAGCCAGTGAATATTAATACCAGAGCAGTAAGCGTACAAACCACTACAGTATCGATAAAAGGCTCAAGTAGGGCTACAAAGCCTTCACTTATCGGATGTTTGGTTTTGGCGGCAGAGTGGGCAATAGCTGCAGAACCAACACCTGCTTCGTTGGAAAATGCTGCTCTACGAAACCCCTGTATCATTACACCTATAAAACCACCTAGCATGGCATCAGGGTCAAAAGCTCCATCAATAATCAGGGTGAAAGCCTCTCCGATATTGCCGATATTCATAAAAATGATAATAAGCGCTGCCAGGATGTAAAGTCCCGCCATAAAGGGAACAATCTTCTCCGTAACCTTGGCGATGCTCTTGATACCGCCAATGATAACGATCCCTACCAATATGGCCATTACAAAGCCAAATTGTGGTCCCATGCCTCGTAAAAGCGGAAACTGGCCTGCCATCTGCTCAAACGCCTGATTAGCCTGAAACATATTGCCTCCTCCAAAGCTGGCACCAATCGCCAGGATGGCAAAAACCACGGCCAGTACTTTTCCTAGCCCTGCCATATTTTTTTTGGCCAAACCCTTACGGAGATAGCGCATGGGACCGCCTTCCACTACCCCGTCTTCGCCAATGTCGCGATATTTTACACCAAGTGTACACTCGGTAAATTTGGAAGCCATACCAAGAAATCCTGCTACAATCAACCAAAAGGTAGCACCCGGGCCACCCACCGAAATGGCAACTGCCACACCGGCAATATTTCCTAATCCCACTGTTGCGCTTACGGCTGTGGCTAGAGCCTGAAAGTGCGTTACCTCCCCAGGGGCATCGTCTTCATCATATTTGCCACGAATTAATCTTATAGAATGACGCCATCCCCAAAAGTTTACACCGCCCATACGGATAGTGAAAAACAGTGCTCCGAATATCAGCCAGACTACAATAAATGGTATTTGATTGGTGCGGACGGTGCCATTGGGGTTGTAAACGGGTTGCCCGTCATCTGTTAGGATGCGGTTGTCATACAATCCCATCGCAAAAAATGGATCCCAGAATATTATGTTGGCAAAATATCCAACGATGGGTTTAAAGGTGCCATTAAAAGTTTCAGCGATAGACCTGGTTTCTATTTCAAAGGTTTGGCTAAGCTCATTTCCTGCAGCATCTTTTACTCTTACAGAGTGCTCTACACCTTCCGATAGGCTATTTGACTTTCTCGCGTTGGTGTCTGTACCTACCGAAGACCAATAATACTTATATGGAGGTTTTCCGCCTTTGACAAATATTTCAGCCGTACCGTCATTTATATGATCTGTGGAATTGAGAAGCTTTAATTCCTCTATTTCAAAGGTGGAGTTTTGTGCGAAAAGTGTTGAAAAAGAAAAGATTAAAAGAGCGACTAGCTTAAAGCTTTTGGACATTTGTGTGGGGTTTCTGTTTGAGAATTTGCAATAATGACAAAAAAATAGCGACTAGTCAAATGATTGGGGTTTAAATAGGTCTGTTGTGGGAAAGGAATATTTCTATATTTGGTATCATTCAAATCCTAAACGATTATTAATCTAAATGAGCAATACTAAAGAGGCCTGGGGTACCCGTACAGGATTAATCCTTGCAATGGCCGGTAATGCAGTAGGGCTGGGAAACTTTCTTAGATTTCCCGTTCAGGCTGTGCAAAATGGAGGTGGAGCCTTCATCATTCCATATCTCGTTTGCTTTATATTAATGGGTATTCCCATTCTTTGGATAGAATGGTCCATGGGGCGATTTGGCGGAAAATCAGGGAATCACAGTACGCCATTTATTTTGGATACCATGGGCAAAGCGCGGTTCTGGAAGTATTTCGGGGTGTTCGGGATATTTACAAACATTGCTGTGGCCTCCTACTATTGCTACATTGAGTCGTGGACCATGTCCTACGCTTATCATTCCATCATAGGTACATTTAATGGGCTCGATCAAGGGAGCGTTGCCGCATTCTTCAACAAATATTTAACTATTGGAAAGTCCACAACGGGCATTCCTTATGAGGCGGTGGTCTTTTACGTCCTGTGTCTCGGTCTTAATACTTACATCTTGTCCAGAGGATTAAAAGGGGTGGAGAAAGCTGCCAAAATAGGTGTGCCATTGCTTTTGATATTCGGAGCTATTCTCGCTGTGCGCGGATTAACTCTTGGTACAGATGGAGCTTCTTTGGAGCACCCAGACGCCAGTGCCTGGGATGGCTTAAACTTTTTGTGGACACCTCAATTCGACTCCTTATCTAACCCAACTGTTTGGTTGGCTGCTGCTGGGCAAATGTTTTTCACCCTTTCGGTAGGGATGGGTACTGTGCATTGTTACTCATCTTATCTGAAAACCAAGGATGATATCGCCTTGAATGCAGTTTCTGCTGGTTTTATGAATGAGTTTGTAGAGGTAGTATTAGGTAGCCTTATCGTAATACCAATTGCTGCTGGTTATTTGGGAATTGACTGGGTAAAGGAAAATGCCGGTTTTGGTATGGCCTTTCAAACTATGCCCTATCTGTTTGATCAGTGGGGAGCGGTAATCAGCAATTTTGCAGGGGTATTCTGGTTTGGATTATTATTCTTTGCGGGTATCACTTCATCTCTAGCCATGGGTACACCCTGGATGGGGTTTATGCAGGACGAGTTCAACTTTAGCAGGAAAAATGCGGCCTGGAGTTTTGGTTTGCTCATCCTCTTTTTTGGTTTGCCTACAGTATTAATTTATCAGGTGGCAGCCAATGGTGCGGTAGATCAAATTTTCTTTAATGAATATGATTATTGGGCCGGAACCATGTCGCTGGTAGTATTTGCTCTGGCGGAAGCCATACTCTTTGCCTGGATATTTGGCATTAAAAAAGGTTGGGCCGAACTCAAGATGGGGGCCGATATTAAAGTCCCGGGCTTTTTTAAGTGGGTAATGGTTTACGTTACTCCATTGTTATTAATGATAGTTTTCTTTGGCTCATTGTTGTTACCGGAAGGTGGAGACTGGACTTTGGCTTTTCAATCACTTTTTGCCGGAAACGGCTGGTCATTAGATAATGGCTCCATTATAATGATGATACAGAACACTGGGATTAAGGAAACCATTGCTGCTTCAACTGATTCAGCCCAGATTGCTGTGCTGGAGCAAAAAATTAATTATGTAAATGCCGCAAGACTTCTTCTTACAAGTTTGTTTGTAGGCATCAGTTTGTTGGTTTACATCGCCTATCTAAAACGTCAAAAATCTAATACCCAAGCCGTATGAATACAGGAGCACTAATAATGATGTTGGCCACGCAGATTACGGTAACGGCTTTTACCATTTACTTTTTCTGGAAGGTTTTGAGAACACCGCCAAAGCAGGAGCCTGACTCGTATGATGAAAATGATGACGAACCAAGATGAAGCATTATGTGGAAGGGTTTACGAGAATTTTTTACATACACTAAAAAACAGCGAAACGGACTGCTGGTGCTGGCTGCACTTACTATCCTAATTCAACTCTTTCTGTATTTTGATGATTATTTGATTAAGTTGCCTAAAAGTGACTTTACAGAATTTGAAGTTGCTGTAAGGCAGATGGAAGAACGTGATTCCATCGCCTCAATAGAATCGGAAATCTCATTTTTTCCTTTCGATCCCAATACAGTTTCCAATGAAGAAATGGCGGAGTTGGGTTTGGCCGACAGGCAAATTTCTACTCTCAATAATTATCGCAATAAAGGCGGGAAGTTCAGAAAGCCTGAAGATTTAGAAAGGATTTATGGGATTGATTCAGTCTGGTATTCTCAAGCTGAGCCTTTCATCAGTATTGCTTCCGCAGAAAAGCGAGCCGATAAAAAAGATCGGTTTGCGCTAAAGCTCACTCCATTTGATATTAATAAGATCAGCAAGCCCGAGCTTGTGAAAATGGGTCTTCGGGAATGGCAGGCCAAGCGCATTCTTACTTATCGTGAAAAGGTAAAACCCTACCGCCAGCCCGCTGATCTATATAAAGTGTATGGAATGGATTCAACTTTGGTTGATCAACTAATTCCTTTTATCAAGATAGATTCAGCTGAATTTGAAACTAAACCCAAACCTGCTGAACGCAAACTTGTCATCATTGAAATCAACGGGGCCGACTCCCTTTCGCTGCTCAACTTACCTGGCGTTGGCCCGGCTTACGCCAAAAGAATAAAGCAGTATCGCGATAAGCTTGGGGGCTTTTATAAAAAAGAGCAACTGCTGGAAGTGTATGGGATGGATGAAGAAAGGTTGAAGCAATTTGAAGCTTGGATTACTATTGATGAAAATCAAATTAGAAAGCTGGATCTAAACAAGGCCACTTTTAAGGAATTGCTGCGTCATCCATATTTGGAGTACAATATGGTGAAGAGCATTGTGAACTTTAGGCAGCAGGTGCGGCCTTTTAAAAATGTGGATGAGTTGAAGAATTTGGAGTTTTTGAATGAAATCGTTGTAGAGAGGTTGAAGCCATATTTGGAAATTGAGTAGAAGGAGATAATGAGAATGAAAGGCGTTTTGTATTTATTACTGTTCATTTCTATTCCCCTTACGGTAGAAGGACAAAGTGTTAGGGATTCTGTGATTGGGAAAACGTGGATGCACATCCCGCATGAATATCTAAAACTGGGTGTGGGAGAAAATCAGGAATGGGCACGGTATTTTTCTAAAACCCAAAGTTTGAGCCGGTTTTCGATTGACGATAAGCAGATTGTACTTTACATCGAACTGGGAGACCCAAAGATTATTTACGGCTATGAGTATTATGGAGATTCAATGGTTTTGAATGTTGAGAAAGGAATGGAGTATTTGGATTTACTGCCTATAAAATGTCCAAGTGTGGCCTGGGCCATGCGTGATCCGTATGGAACACAAGGGAAGGAAAGGGTCTTGTATGACTCAGCTTTTTATTATAGAAACCATGCAAAGTTTGATTTCTTAAAAATCAATAATGGGAAATACACATTGGAAATTGATTCATCTGGAAATATTTTAATGGTAGCCTATAATATAAAAGGCTTACGGGGACATTACAGACAAAAGATGAATGAAGAAAGACTACAAAAGTTTAAAGCTCTTTTAATACGCGCTCATTTGGATTGTTATTGTGGTTCTTATCTTGACCACCCTACAGACGGAGGTCCCTATACCAGAATCTATTATGTAAAAAATGGAGATAGTACTTGCTCAATGGAAAAGGTTAATCACCATGGACAATTGGCATTAAACCTTTTATATAATCATAGTGACCCTTATAAAATGACCTTTCAAAATTATGTAGATGGTGATTCCGTTCAAGGCATGACCTTGTTGGACATTGAACATACCTATTATGTGGTTTTTGATGGAAAGCCGGAATTACTTGGGAGCTATACAGAATACGGGGAAAAACAGTATTTGTATAAAAGTAAAATGCTAAAACAGTATTACCCAAATCTAGAAAAGTATGAATTGAATCAAGTAATCTATTTTACATCCGCTATACCCTTGGATAGCTTAGGAGAAAGCTACTTAGCCTTGAATCATTGGTACAGGTATGAGTCGGCAAGAGAGGAAATTGTTATTTATTCTTATAAAAAGAGTTTTACCAAAGGACCTGCACAAAATACGGTCATTGTTCAAACTCCAAATTTTGGAATGATGGGCGAAAATGATGAAATCCATAAACTAATCCGTTCAACGAAATTTTTAGGGATTCCATTTTTAAGAATGAAGCCAAATAGGGTCAAGGCGATCGAAAAATATGTATTGCCCAATTGGGAGGCTTGGCAAGAAGAAAATTAGAGTGTATTTGAATTTTCAAGATGGAAGTTAGACTGATGAAAGGAGTTTTAGTTTTTCTGTGGGTGATGAGTTGTTTCTGCTCCTTTGGGCAGAGGGATTCTGTGATTTCCAAAACTTGGACTGGCGTTCCTGGAGATTATTTAAAATTTAATGTAGGAGCTAATGGTGATATGCTTTATCTGGGTTCAGTAGGTTTTGATGCTTACCATTATACACTTTCAGATAGCGTTATTTATCTGAATGATGATAGGGGTGGTAAAATCCGGTACCGGTATTACGGGGATTCAATCGTACTGTTTCCAGATGCAAACCTTCAGAGCCAATTCCTGAGGATTCCTAAAGATTTCAATTTACCGAAAGAAAAAAGGGAATGGAAACCTATGGGGAGGCGTGTACTGTATGATTCCGTCACGGTTTATAAAGGGTATGCCAAGTTTACCAAGTTGTCTTTTTCAAGGCGGTTTTATGATTGTGAAATTGATTCAGTTGGAAATATGTTTTTGAATGCCCGTCCCAATCTTGCAGGACTTCGGGGGCATTACAGGGGTAAGATGAAACCAGAGGATTTTGAGCGTGTCTGCGGGTTGCTCGAATTTGCTCACCTGAATTATTGGCCAGGGTTACTTACCATGTTCATGAATGACGGATTTCCTTACCCGTATGAGTTCACTAAAAATGACTCTGTTTATAGGGAACATTTTTGGAATATTGGGAGCAACAGGAATCAAGTGTTCCGCTTCATTGATCAAGTTTTGAAAGACCAGTCTTGGGTTTTTCAAAATTTTGTAGGTGGAGACTCCGTGAAAGGGATGACACTTTTTGACCTAACTACAGAAGGTGAGATAGTGGTTACTGGTGAATATTTATTTTTAGGATCGTTTGTGGAGGATGATACCGTTTATTTTCTCCACAAGCTGGAGCATTTCACAATACAAGAGTATTTTATGGACTCTACAGTTTCGGGTGAGGTTATGTACTTTATTTCGGATTATAGGTTGCCAGATTCAGCTATTTCACGGATTTACCTAATGAGTCGGCATTTATGGTTTACGACCAAAGGCAACTGGCGGCCAGAGGATGTGGTTTTCCTTGAGCTGAGGAATACGATATATTATCCTTCATCAGATAAGTTGATCATTCAAAAGCCTTGGCCTTTTAGGTTAATGCCCCAAACTTTATTCCAGAGGGATCGTACTTCCTGTAAGCTTTGTCGGAAGTCATCATTTCAAAAGGCGATTGAAAAATATATTATTCCCGATTGGAATGAAAGTCAAGAATCAGATTAGGTTAAGTTGGAATTAAAATGGTTTGGATTTTAGATTGTTAAAAATATGGATGAAATGAATGGTCTGGAGTTTCTGTGTGAAGGGACAGGAAAGAAGTTGAAGCCTTATTTAACTTTGTAATTGGTTTCGCCCATAATTGATACTTCGCGCATTATTCAGTAAAATTGCAGATTATCTGACAATCACATCACAGTAGTACTGCTGTGAGACACTAAAACATATTTCCATGGAATTAACAGCAGACAAAACCCAGGCAGGGCTTTCATTCGGAATCACCGAAACACAAAAAATGATTGCCGAAACGGTAAGGGATTTTTGCGCACAGCATATAACTCCCAACATTATGGAGTGGGATGAAGCACAAACTTTTCCAAAAGAAGCGCTTCAAAAACTTGGTGAACTAGGTTTGATGGGCGTTTTGGTACCTGAGGAATATGGTGGGGCAGGCCTAAGTTATACCGAATATGTAACCGCCATCACTGAGGTGAGCCGTGTTGATCCTTCAGTGGGTTTATCCATGGCTGCGCATAATTCTCTTTGTACAGGCCATATCCTTCAGTTTGGAAATGACGAACAAAAGAAAAAGTGGCTACCTAAGTTGGCTTCCGCAGAATGGATTGGTGCCTGGGGATTAACCGAGGCCAACACAGGTTCTGATGCCATGCGAATGAAGGTTACAGCCAAAAAGGATGGCGATCATTGGGTATTGAACGGTGCTAAGAACTGGATTACTCACGGAATTACAGGCGATGTAGCCGTTGTGCTTGCCCGTACAGGTGAACTCTTAGATAGTCATGGTATTTCTGCATTTGTTGTAGAACGTGGTACTCCCGGATTTACAGGAGGTAAAAAAGAAAATAAGCTAGGGATGCGCGCATCCGAAACGGCTGAGATGATATTTGACAATTGCCGTATTCCAGCTGAAAATATGCTGGGAGAGGAAGGCGATGGTTTTATTCAGGCCATGAAGGTGCTGGATGGCGGTAGAATTTCTATTGCGGCTCTTTCTTTAGGTACAGCTCATGGAGCACTTGATGCTGCTGTAAAATATTCAAAGGAACGTGAACAGTTTGGGAAACCGATTTCAAGTTTTCAGGCCATAGCCTTTAAACTGGCAGATATGGCAACCGAATTAGAGGCCGCTGAACTTTTAACGTTTAAAGCTGCGGATCTTAAAAATAAAGGCGAAAAAGTAACCCAGGCCGGTGCTATGGCTAAACTGTATGCTTCTGAAGTGGCCGTAAGAGTTTGTAATGAGGCTGTACAGATTTTTGGTGGATATGGCTTTACAAAAGACTTTCCGGTAGAGAAGTTTTACAGGGATGTGAAGCTTTGTACTATCGGTGAAGGTACGTCTGAGATACAAAGATTAGTTATCTCAAATAATTTGATGAAATAAAATGTCATTGACTATTTGACATTTAAGTAATTACTAATACATTTGCAGCCCTAAAAAAATAAAAATAAGAGATGCTCGTAATTTCTGTAAAAGAAGGAGAGGCTATAGAACGCGCCCTTAAGCGTTACAAAAGGAAGTTTGATCGCACTGGTACTATGCGTCAATTACGCAGTCGTCAGCAATTCATTAAGCCTTCCGTAAGTAGAAGGAAAGAAATTATCAAGGCTGCTTACATCCAGGGTAAGCGTCAGGACGAAGAATAGCCTTTTGGGCATTTTTACATATTGTATTTAAGCAAGGATTTGTAGTTTTACATCTCCTTGCTTTTTTTATGGATATAAGTCAGTTTATTGATCATCTCCGCTTTCAGAAACGATACTCTGAGCATACCCTCAAAGCTTATCAAACCGATCTTTCTGAATTTCAAAATTTTCTTTCCTGTCAGTATGATCTTTCCGATCAATGGGATGAGGTAACGCACCACATGATCAGGGAGTGGGTGATTGAGCTCATGGAGAATGATATTTCCCCGGGTAGTGTTTCCCGAAAATTGTCAAGCCTTAAAAGTTTCTTCAAATATCTAATGAAGGAGGCTGTGGTTGTTTCCAATCCCGCGTCCAGGGTTCAGTCACCAAAACAAAAAAAGAAGTTACTTCGAGTGGCTTCAGAAGATGATTTAGGTAATCTTCTGGATCATGATCCTTTTCCGGAAGATCGGTGGGGGAGAACCCAGCGAGCAATTCTGTATACTTTTTACCACACAGGCATCCGTTTAAGCGAGTTAATAGGTTTGAGAGTTTCTGATCTGGACCTTAGTCAGTCCAAAATAACGGTTACTGGTAAGAGAAATAAGCAAAGAAGTGTGCCATTGACCCCTTCCTTGAAGAATATTTTGGAGGAATATCTCCGGCAAAACGAGCCTGGTGGCGGCAAAGCAGAAGACGATTTTTTATTTGTTAGCGAAAAGGGAAATAAGCTTTATCCTAAGCTTGTGTATAATACCATTAATACATACCTTGGTTTAGTTTCCGGTTTAGAAAAAAAGAGTCCGCATGTGTTGCGGCATTCATTTGCCACTCATATGTTGAACAGGGGAGCTGACCTCAATTCTATAAAGGAGTTACTCGGGCATTCCAGTTTAGCAGCAACCCAGATCTATACTCACAATACTATAGATCAACTCAAACATTTGTATAACCAAGCCCATCCGAGGGGCGATGAAAAAAAGTAACACTTATGAAAGTACGTGTGCAATCAGTAAATTTTACGGCCGATCAGAAATTGGTAAACTTTATTCAGGCCAAAATGGACAAGCTAGAAACCTATTTTGATAGGGTTATTGATGGTGAAGTATTCCTTAAAGTCGATAATAATCACACTAAACAGAATAAAATTTCAGAAATTAAGCTCAACATACCAGGTCATGAGCTGGTAGTGAAGAAGCAGTGTAAGTCCTTTGAGGAAGCGGCTCAGCTGGGTGCTGACGCTTTGAAAAGGCAGCTGAGCAAACACAAGGAAAAGGTTAAAGCGCTAGCTTCTTAAAAAATATTTTTCCAGCTGTTTGTAGCAATTCAAATTCTTTATACATTTGCAGTCCGTTTTGAAAAAAGGCGGGCTGTTCTTGTTTTAATGGAATAATTGCCGATGTAGCTCAGTTGGCCAGAGCAGCTGATTTGTAATCAGCTGGTCGGGGGTTCGAATCCCTCCATCGGCTCTTTTTTTCTTCAAAATTTCACCTGTATTATATATATAGGTGTTTTTTGAATGTATCTGGGGAGATACTCAAGCGGCCAACGAGGACAGACTGTAAATCTGTTGGTTTTCACCTTCGAAGGTTCGAATCCTTCTCTCCCCACATAGCCAGGCCTTTTTAAGGTGAAGCTTCAGAATGATGAATGTCATGATGTGGTTTTTAGTTTATCAAGGTTTCCAGCGGGAGTAGCTCAGCTGGCTAGAGCATCAGCCTTCCAAGCTGAGGGTCGCGGGTTCGAATCCCGTTTCCCGCTCAAAGGAAGTCGATTAGTTAATTGGTTATTCGGTGAAAGAAATGACTGCAGCTGATAACTGATTAACTAATTGATTTATAAGACGGCCTGCCGATGTAGCTCAGGGGTAGAGCGTTTCCTTGGTAAGGAAGAGGTCAGGGGTTCAATTCCCCTCATTGGCTCTAAGTGAAAGACCACGGTGGTCTCGCTTTTATATAAAGATTAAATTAAAACTAAGTTTTAAACCATGGCAAAAGCAAATTTCGTTCGCGACAAACCGCACTTGAATATCGGTACAATCGGACACGTTGACCACGGTAAGACCACTTTGACGGCAGCTATTACCACCGTTTTAGCTAACGCTGGTCTTTCTGAGCTACGTTCTTTCGATTCCATCGATAATGCTCCTGAAGAAAAGGAAAGGGGTATCACTATTAATACTTCTCACGTAGAGTATCAAACAGCTAATCGTCACTACGCCCACGTTGACTGTCCAGGTCACGCGGATTACGTAAAGAACATGGTTACTGGTGCTGCTCAAATGGACGGTGCCATCCTTGTAGTTGCTGCTACTGATGGTCCTATGCCTCAAACTCGTGAGCACATCCTTCTTGGTCGTCAGGTAGGTATTCCCCGTATGGTTGTATTCATGAATAAAGTGGATATGGTTGACGATGAGGAACTACTTGAGCTTGTAGAAATGGAAATCAGAGAATTGCTTTCTTTCTATGAGTATGACGGTGATAATACTCCTGTAATCCAGGGTTCAGCTCTTGGTGCACTTAATGGAGAACAAAAATGGGTTGATACTGTAATGTCCTTGATGGAATCAGTTGATGCTTGGATCGAAGAGCCAGAGCGTGATAACGCTAAGCCATTCCTGATGCCAATCGAAGATGTATTCTCTATTACCGGTCGTGGTACTGTTGCTACCGGTCGTATAGAAACTGGAGTTGCTAACACTGGAGATCCTGTGGAAATTATTGGTTTTGGTGATGAGAAGCTTACTTCTACTATCACTGGAGTTGAAATGTTCCGTAAGATTCTTGATAGAGGTGAAGCAGGAGATAACGTAGGTATCCTTTTGAGAGGTATTGAAAAATCTGATATCCGTAGAGGTATGGTAATCTGTAAACCAGGTTCAATTACTCCTCATACTAAATTTAAGGCTGAGGTTTATATCCTTAAGAAAGAAGAAGGTGGTCGTCACACTCCTTTCCACAACAGATATCGTCCTCAATTCTATCTTCGTACAACTGACATTACCGGAGAAATCCACTTGCCAGAAGGTACTGAGATGGTAATGCCTGGTGATAACATTTCTATCACTGTTGAGCTTATCGCTCCTGTAGCTATCAACAAGGGTCTACGTTTCGCTATCCGTGAGGGTGGTAGAACTGTAGGTGCTGGTCAGGTTACAGAAATTACTGAATAAGACTTAAGTCTTTTAATAAATTTTGGTAGAAGGTGTCCCGAGTCATCGGGATACCTTTCTGCCTAAATACGGGTGTAGCTCAGCTGGTAGAGCAGTGGTCTCCAAAACCGAAGGTCGTGAGTTCGATTCTTACCACCCGTGCTAAGGAAAATAAAATGAGTAAGGTGAAAACTTATTTTCAGGAGTCATACGAAGAATTGGTAAACAAAACTTCATGGCCCTCTTGGAGTGAATTGCAGAAATCTTCAGTGCTTGTTGCAGTGGCTTCATTGGTAATAGCATTGATCATTTTCGCAATGGACAAAATAATTAGTACTGCCTTAGAAGGATTCTATAATTTATTCTAAAGATCAAGCAGTAAAAATTATGAGCGACAATGGAAAAAAATGGTATGTGATCAGAGCGATCTCTGGTCAGGAGAACAAAATCAAATCTTATATAGAAAATGAGATTGAATTTGAAAATCTTCTTGACTATTTTGGTCAGATACTGGTTCCAACAGAAAAAGTATATCAAATCCGTAACGGAAAAAAGGTAAGTAAGGAACGTAACTACTTTCCTGGTTATATAATGATAGAAGCCAACCTGGTTGGTGAGTTGGTACACACAATTAAGAGTGTACCAGGCGTAATTGGTTTCCTTGGTGAAACTAAGGGCGGGGATCCCGTTCCCTTAAGGATGGCCGAGGTTAACCGTATGTTGGGTAAGGTTGATGAACTTACCGAGATTGATGAAAAAATCAATATACCTTTTATAGTTGGCGAAACTGTTAAGGTTATTGACGGTCCGTTTAACGGATTTAATGGTACGATTGAGAAGATAAATGAAGAGAAGCGCAAGCTTGAGGTGATGGTGAAAATCTTCGGTCGTAAAACACCTTTGGAACTTAGCTATATGCAAGTTGAAAAGGAAGGATAGGAATTAGAATGTGAGCTCTATAAAGTCCGGAAGCTTCCAGTCCGGCATTGGTTGACGAGTTTTTTAAAATAATAGAAATAGAAAATGGCTAAAGAAGTAAGCGCTTTAATCAAGCTTCAGGTAAGAGGTGGTGCTGCTAATCCTGCGCCTCCGGTAGGACCTGCATTAGGTGCGAAGGGCGTAAATATAATGGAGTTCTGTAAGCAGTTTAATGCTAGAACCCAGGATAAGCAAGGAAAGATATTGCCAGTTCTCATTACTGTATATGCAGATAAGTCTTTTGAATTTGTAATCAAAACGCCTCCTGCTGCCGTACAACTTATGGAAGCTGCCAAACTTAAGAAAGGTTCGCCAGTGAGCAACCTTCAAAAAGTTGGAAAGGTAACCTGGGAACAGGTAAGAGCTATTGCAGATGATAAGATGGCTGACCTTAATGCATTTACACCTGAGTCGGCCATGAAAATGGTTGCTGGTACTGCACGTAGTATGGGAATTACCGTAACTGGCCCCAAACCATTTTAATCCATATAAAGATTTAAGAAATGGCTGGAATTAGCAAGAAAAGAAAAGAAGTACTTGCCAAGTTGGATACAAACAAATCGTATTCTCTTGAAGATGCAAGTGCATTGGTTAAGGATATTTCCACTACCAAATTTGACGCGTCAATTGACCTTGCAGTAAGGTTAGGTGTTGATCCACGTAAGGCAAACCAAATGGTGCGCGGTGTGGTAACCCTTCCTCATGGTACAGGTAAGGATGTAAAAGTATTGGCTCTGGTAACTCCTGATAAAGAACAGGAAGCAAAGGATGCTGGTGCTGATTACGCTGGTCTTGACGAATATATCGAAAAGATCAAAGGTGGTTGGACAGATGTTGATGTGATTGTAACCATGCCTAGCGTTATGGGTAAAATTGGTCCATTAGGTAGAGTATTAGGCCCTCGTGGTTTGATGCCAAACCCAAAGACCGGTACCGTAACTATGGATGTTGCAAAAGCAGTATCTGATGTAAAAGCTGGTAAGATTGACTTTAAGGTTGATCGCTACGGAATTATTCATGCTTCTGTTGGTAAAGTGTCTTTTGAGCAAAACAAGATTAAGGAGAATTCAGAAGAACTACTGAAAACTCTGCTTCGTATGAAGCCTTCTTCCTCAAAAGGTGCCTACATCAAAAGTATTAGTATGAGTAGTACCATGAGTCCTGGCATTGCTATAGATGCTAAATCTATCTAATCAGTAAAGAGATCAGAAAATGACCAGAGAAGAAAAAAACAAGGAAATAGAAGTACTTACCGAAGTACTTAAGAATACCAATATCCTATACGTAGCTGACCTTGCCGGTCTTAATGCTGAGCAATCAAGCAGCCTGCGTAGACTTTGCTTCAAAAATGGAGTAAAGATTAATGTGGTGAAAAACACCCTGCTAAAGAAAGCAATGGAGCGTTCTGAGAAGAACTTCGAGGAACTATATCCAACGCTTAAGGGTAACACCAGTATCATGGTTTCGGAAACCAGCAATGCACCTGCAAAACTCATTAAGGATTTCAGAAAGAAAGCTGAAAGACCTCTTTTGAAAGGGGCATATGTGGACGAGGCTATTTTTATAGGCGACAATCAACTGGAAGCTTTAGTTTCTTTGAAATCCAAAGAAGAGCTTATCGGAGACGTTATCGCACTGCTGCAATCTCCTGCTAAAAATGTTATCTCTGCTCTTAAGAGTGGTCAAAACACTATAGCTGGTCTTGTAAAGACCTTGGAAGAGCGCGCGGCTTAACAACAGAGTACGCACTCAGCTTCATTTTTATTTAAGCGTAATTATAAATCAAATTTTTAAAAAGTACCAAAATGGCGGATATTAAAGAATTAGCCGAACAGCTTGTAAACCTTACAGTAAAAGAAGTTAGCGAATTAGCAGACTTTCTTAAAGAGGAGTATGGCATCGAGCCTGCTGCTGCAGCTGTTGCTGTTGCGGGTCCTGCAGCTGGTGGCGAAGCCGGTGGAGCAGACGAGAAAACCGAATTTGACGTGATCCTTAAGGCAGCTGGTAGCTCTAAGCTAGCAGTAGTTAAGCTTGTAAAAGAGCTTACAGGATTAGGTCTTAAAGAAGCGAAGGAACTTGTAGACGGAGCTCCTAAGCCTCTTAAAGAAGGTGTAGCAAAAGACGAAGCAGAAGCACTTAAAACTCAGTTGGAAGAGGCAGGTGCTGAAGTTGAGATTAAGTAATCTCAGCAGCTTTTAAAATCACGGTTTAGGTCTTCATCCCGAAAATGCGGGATGATAGGCCTAAACCCTTTTGTGTTTATTTTAACTTTATTTAATTCCAGATGTCCAAAAACCCAGTTACAAAAAATCTTGAGGAAAGAATCCATTTTGCTTCGATCAAAAATGCGTTTGATTATCCCGACTTTTTGGATATTCAATTACAGTCTTTCCACGATTTTTTTCAGCTTGATACTAAACCGGATGATAGAGGTGATGAAGGGCTGTATAAGACGTTTAGTGAAAACTTTCCCATTACCGATGCAAGAAACCAATTTGTACTGGAGTTTCTTGACTATTTCATCGATCCTCCCCGCTATAGCGAAGAGGAGTGTATAGAAAGAGGACTGACTTTTAGCGTACCGCTTAAAGCAAGATTGAAATTATACTGTACCGATCCTGAGCATGAGGATTTTGAAACTATCGTGCAGGATGTATATTTAGGTACAATCCCCTATATGACCCCTCGTGGAACGTTTGTGGTAAACGGAGCCGAAAGGGTTGTGGTATCTCAGCTTCACCGTTCTCCTGGTGTATTCTTTGGCCAAAGCTACCACGCCAATGGTACTAAATTATATTCGGCTCGTATTATTCCCTTTAAAGGAAGCTGGATAGAATTTGCTACCGACATCAATAGCGTAATGTACGCTTATATTGATCGTAAAAAGAAATTACCCCTTACTACCTTGCTACGTGCAATTGGTTACGAAAGGGATAAAGATATTCTTGAAATCTTTGACCTTGCAGAAGAAGTTAAAGTTTCAAAATCTGGGCTTAAAAAAGTACTTGGCAGAAAACTGGCTGCCCGTGTGCTTAAAACCTGGGTAGAGGATTTTGTTGATGAGGATACTGGTGAAGTAGTTTCAATTGAGCGTAACGAAGTTGTGCTTGATCGTGATACTGTTTTGGAAAAAGACCACATCGATGAGATAGTTGATGCCGATGTTCAAACCATCCTTCTTCATAAGGAGGATATTGAAGCTTCGGAATTTTCCATTATCCACAATACCTTACAAAAGGATCCAACCAACTCTGAAAAGGAAGCTGTAGAACACATCTACCGTCAGCTGAGAAACGCTGAGCCACCAGATGAGGAAACTGCCCGTGGAATTATAGACAAGCTTTTCTTCTCTGAGCAACGCTACAACCTTGGGGAAGTAGGTCGCTACAGATTGAACAAAAAGCTGGGTCTTGACATTACAGCTGATAAACAGGTACTGACTAAGGATGATATCCTAAGTATTGTAAAGTATCTTATTGAACTTATAAACTCTAAAGCTGAAGTGGATGATATTGACCACTTGAGCAACAGACGTGTGCGTACCGTAGGTGAGCAGATGGCCAATCAATTTGGTGTAGGTCTTGCCCGTATGGCTCGTACCATTCGTGAGCGTATGAATGTGCGTGACAACGAGGTGTTTACTCCTATAGATTTGATTAACGCGAAGACACTTTCTTCTGTAATCAACTCTTTCTTCGGTACCAACCAGCTTTCTCAGTTCATGGATCAAACCAATCCATTGGCCGAGATTACGCACAAACGTAGATTGTCTGCATTAGGACCCGGTGGTCTGTCTCGTGAAAGAGCAGGTTTTGAGGTACGTGATGTTCACTATACTCACTACGGTCGCCTTTGTCCAATCGAAACTCCTGAAGGTCCAAACATTGGTTTGATATCTTCAATGTGTGTTTACGCTAAGGTTAACAAAATGGGATTCCTTGAAACTCCTTACCGTAAGGTAACTGAAGGTAAAGTGAATTTTAGCGAAAGCCCCGTTTACCTAAGTGCAGAGGAAGAAGAAGAAAAAGTAATTGCACAGGCCAATGCGCCTGTGGCTGATGATGGTCATTTTGAAAATGACCGTGTAAAGGTGCGTGATGAGGCAGATTATCCATTGATCGAACCTACCAAGGTGGATTATATGGATGTATCTCCAAACCAGATTGCATCTATTTCGGCATCGCTTATTCCATTTTTGGAGCATGATGATGCGAACCGTGCATTGATGGGATCAAACATGATGCGTCAGGCCGTACCATTGTTACGTCCTGAAGCTCCTATCGTAGGTACAGGTCTTGAAGGCCGCGTGGCTTCCGATAGTCGTGTATTGATTAATGCCGAGGGAGATGGTGAGGTTGAGTATGTAGATGCAGATACCATTACCATTAAGTATGAGCGCACTGATGATGATCGTCTTGTAAGCTTTGAGGATGACTCTAAAACTTACAACCTGGTTAAATTCCGTAAAACGAATCAAGGTACTTGTATCAACATTAAGCCTGCGGTTGTTAAAGGCGAGAAGGTGAGAAAAGGACAGGTACTGTGTGAAGGATATGCCACTGAAAAAGGAGAATTGGCGCTGGGTAGAAATATGCAGGTTGCCTTTATGCCCTGGAAAGGTTACAACTTTGAGGATGCCATCGTAATCTCGGAAAGAGTGGTGCGTGAGGATGTATTTACCTCTATCCACATTGATGAGTATTCACTGGATGTAAGAGATACCAAACTCGGTGCTGAAGAGCTTACCGCTGATATCCCTAACGTAAGTGAAGATGCTACCCGTGATCTTGATGAAAACGGTATTATCCGCATCGGAGCAGAAGTTAAGGCAGGCGATATCCTTATTGGTAAGATCACTCCAAAAGGAGAATCTGATCCTACACCGGAAGAAAAATTACTACGTGCCATATTTGGTGATAAGGCTGGTGATGTTAAAGATGCCTCACTTAAAGCTTCTCCATCATTGATGGGTGTGGTAATCGATAAGAAACTTTTCTCCAGATCTGTAAAGGATAAAAAGGCACGTCAGGCTGATAAAGACCTGCTTGAAAAACTGGATGACGAGTTTAACATGAAGGTGGAAACTATCCGCCAGAAGTTCCTGGAAAAACTGAATATTCTTGTTGCTGGTAAAACCAGTCAGGGTGTGAAGAACGACCTTAATGAGGAAGTTATTCCAAAGGGAACCAAGTTTACCCAGAAAATTCTTAACAGTATTGATGACTTTACCCGCATTACAGGTGGAGTATGGACTACAGATGATGATAAGAATGACTTGATCACTACTCTTATTCACAATTATAAGATTAGAGTAACTGATGTTTTGGGTGCTTACAAACGTGAGAAATTTGCTATCAGTATTGGTGATGAATTGCCATCCGGTATTGTGAAAATGGCCAAAGTTTACATCGCTAAAAAGCGTAAGCTTAAAGTAGGTGATAAAATGGCCGGACGTCACGGTAACAAAGGTATCGTTGCTAAGATTGTACGCGATGAGGATATGCCATTCCTTGAGGATGGAACTCCTGTAGATATCGTATTGAACCCACTGGGTGTACCATCTCGTATGAACATCGGTCAGATTTATGAAACCGTGCTGGGCTGGGCTGGTAAAAAGCTTGGTAAAAAGTTCGCTACTCCGATTTTTGACGGTGCTTCTATTGATGATATTAATAAATACACCGAGGAAGCTGGTATTCCACAATTCGGACACACCTTCCTTTATGATGGTGGTACCGGAGAGCGTTTCCACCAGGCTGCATCAGTAGGTATTATTTATATGCTGAAACTGGGGCACATGGTGGATGACAAGATGCACGCACGTTCCATTGGGCCTTACTCGCTTATTACGCAACAACCATTGGGTGGTAAAGCTCAGTTTGGAGGTCAGCGTTTTGGAGAGATGGAGGTTTGGGCTCTTGAAGCATTTGGTGCTTCTAACATCCTTCGCGAAATTTTGACTGTGAAGTCGGATGACGTGGTAGGTAGAGCAAAAACCTATGAAACCATTGTGAAGGGAGAACCAATGCCCGAACCGGGTATTCCTGAATCATTCAATGT
Organism: Owenweeksia sp.; assembly: GCA_048267305.1. Taxonomy (GTDB): domain Bacteria; phylum Bacteroidota; class Bacteroidia; order Flavobacteriales; family Schleiferiaceae; genus Owenweeksia. The sequence continues at coordinate 38,246 of JBLWXT010000021.1, forward strand.
GTTGTTACACGAATTGAATGGTCTTGGTTTGAAAATCACCCTGGATTAATCATCATTTTTAAGAACTTAAGTTTCCGAACAAATGGCTTTAAGGAAAAACGATAAACAAAATTATAACAGCAACTTCAAGAGCATTACGATAAGTCTTGCTTCTCCTGAATTTCTTTTGGAGAGATCTCATGGTGAGGTGCTGAAACCAGAAACCATCAACTACCGTACTCACAAACCCGAGCGCGATGGTTTGTTCTGTGAGCGCATCTTCGGTCCTGTAAAGGATTTTGAATGTGCTTGTGGTAAGTACAAGCGTATCCGCTATAAGGGTATTGTTTGTGACCGTTGTGGAGTAGAGGTTACTGAGAAAAAAGTACGTAGAGAGCGTGTGGGTCACATCAATTTGGTGGTGCCTGTTGCGCATATCTGGTACTTTAAATCTCTTCCCAACAAAATTGGGTACTTGTTAGGCTTGCCTACCAAGAAGTTGGATATGATCATTTATTATGAGCGCTATGCTGTAATACAGGCTGGTATCGCTACTAAGCCTGATGGTAGTGCCCTTGAGTACATGGAGTATCTTACCGAAGAGGAGTATCTGGAAATTCTGGAACGCCTTCCAAGTGAAAACAACTATTTGGATGACAGCGACCCCAATAAGTTCATCGCCAAAATGGGTGCTGAAGCCCTTATTGAGCTTTTGTCGCGTTTGGATTTGGATCAGCTGTCTTATGACTTGCGTCACAAGGCCAGTACTGAAACCTCTCAGCAACGTAAGCAAGAGGCCCTTAAGCGTCTTCAGGTTGTGGAAGCTTTCCGTGATGCCAATACCCGCATCGAAAACCGCCCAGAGTGGATGATCGTGAAGGTGGTACCTGTTATTCCACCAGAACTTCGCCCATTGGTGCCGCTTGATGGTGGCCGTTTTGCTACATCCGATTTGAATGACCTGTACCGCAGGGTAATCATTCGTAATAACCGTTTGAAGCGATTGGTGGAAATCAAGGCTCCGGAAGTAATTCTTCGTAACGAGAAGCGTATGCTTCAAGAAGCGGTGGATTCACTTTTTGACAATACACGTAAATCAAGTGCAGTAAAAACTGATAGCAACCGTGCTCTTAAATCCCTTTCTGATTCATTGAAAGGTAAGCAAGGTCGTTTCCGTCAAAACTTACTTGGTAAAAGGGTAGACTACTCTGCACGTTCGGTGATCGTTGTAGGTCCTGAAATGAAGTTGCACGAGTGTGGTCTTCCAAAAAATATGGCAGCAGAACTTTACAAGCCTTTTATCGTGCGTAAGCTGATTGAAAGAGGTATTGTAAAAACTGTAAAATCTGCCAAGAAGATTATAGACAAGCGCGAGCCTGTAGTATGGGATATCCTTGAGAACGTAATGAAAGGACACCCTGTATTACTAAACCGTGCCCCAACACTTCACCGTTTGGGTATTCAGGCTTTTCAACCAAAACTTATTGAAGGTAAGGCTATACAGCTTCACCCATTGGCCACCACCGCATTTAACGCGGATTTTGATGGTGACCAAATGGCGGTGCACCTTCCATTAGGTTCGGCTGCAATTCTTGAAGCTCAGGTATTGATGTTGGCTTCACATAACATTTTGAACCCTGCAAACGGTTCTCCTATTACGGTACCTTCTCAGGACATGGTGCTTGGTCTTTATTATATGACCAAGAGCAGACCAAGTACCAAGGAGCATCCTATTAAAGGAGAAGGTCTTACTTTTTACTCTGATGAGGAAGTACAGATTGCCTTCAATGAAGGTCGTGTAGATCTTAACGCACCAATTAAAGTGCGTGCAAGAGTGCTTGGAGACGATGGTAACCTTACCATGAAAGTTATTGATACTTCTGTGGGTAGGGTTATGTTTAACCAGGTTGCACCTAAAAATGTACCCTTTATAAATGAGGTGCTTACTAAAAAGGCACTTAGAGAAATTATATCGGATATCCTTAAGCAAACGGATATTCCTACCACCGCAAAATTCCTTGATGATATTAAGGAACTTGGCTATGGTAATGCATTCCGTGGTGGTCTTTCTTTCTCCCTTGGTGATATCATTATCCCGGAAGAAAAAGATGCACTGGTAAAAGATGCTGAAGATCAGATTGAGCAGATTTTAGGTAGCTATAACATGGGTCTTATTACCAATAACGAACGTTATAATCAGGTAATTGACGTATGGACAAACACTAACGCCCGCCTTACTGAGCGCGCTATGCATCACTTGATTACTGACCGTCAGGGATTCAACCCCATCTATATGATGCTTGACTCTGGTGCGAGGGGATCTAAGGAGCAGATTCGTCAGCTCTCTGGTATGCGTGGTTTGATGGCTAAACCTCAAAAATCCGGTTCCGGAGGTGGTGAGATTATCGAAAACCCGATTATCTCTAACTTTAAGGAAGGTCTTTCTATTCTTGAGTACTTTATTTCTACTCACGGTGCACGTAAAGGACTTGCGGATACGGCCCTTAAAACGGCAGATGCTGGTTATCTAACACGTAGACTTGTGGATGTGGCGCAGGACGTTATTATTAACGAAGAAGACTGTGGTACACTTAGAGGACTTGAGGTAACTGCACTTAAGAAAAACGAAGAGGTTGTAGAACCTCTATATGATAGAATTGTGGGACGTACTTCTCTTCACGATGTAACTGACCCTGTTACAGGTGAAGTATATGTGAGGATTGGTGAGCTTATTTTAGAAGATGCCGCCCGCAAAATTGCTGATTCTCCGATTCAGATGGTTGAAGTACGCTCAGCACTTACCTGCGAAACCCAAAGAGGTATTTGTGGTAAATGTTATGGACGTAACCTGAGTAGCGGTAAAATGGTTCAACGTGGTGAAGCTGTAGGTGTAATTGCCGCACAATCCATTGGTGAACCGGGTACACAGCTTACACTTCGTACATTCCACGTGGGTGGTACTGCAGGTAACGTTGCCGAAGAGTCTTCCATTACTGCCAAGTTTGACGGTAAAATCGACTTTGAGGAATTACGTACCGTAACCGGAGAGGATAATGATGGAAACCAGGTAGAAATCGTTATCGGCCGTACGGCAGAAATGAAACTGGTTGATGAAAAAACCGGAATATCACTAGCTACCAACAACGTGCCTTATGGTTCATTCCTAAGAGTGAAGGATGGTGACAGGTTGAAGAAAGGTGATGTTATTTGTGACTGGGATCCATACAACGCGGTTATCATTTCTGAAACTGCGGGTAACATTAAGTTCAACGATATTGAACAAGGTGCTACCTACCGTGTGGAAATCGATGAGCAAACCGGTTTCATGGAGAAGGTAATCTCTGAGAGCCGTAGCAAAAAGATGATTCCTACCATCTCTATTGTTGATGCTAAGGGAAATGACTTGAAGCACTATACCCTGCCAGTTGGGGCTCACATTATTGTTGAAGAAGGTGATAAGATTAAAGCAGGTAAAACGCTGGTTAAAATTCCACGTAAATCTGCCAAATCAGGTGATATTACGGGTGGTCTTCCTAGGGTAACCGAACTTTTTGAAGCTCGTAACCCTTCTAACCCAGCTGTGGTTTCTGAAATTGATGGTGTAGTTTCTTATGGTAAAATTAAGCGTGGAAACCGCGAAATTGCTGTAGAAAGCCGTACCGGAGAAATCAAGAAATATCTGATCAACCTTAGTAAGCAAATCCTTGTACAGGAAAATGACTTTGTAAGAGCTGGTATGCCACTTTCTGATGGTGCTATCACTCCTGCTGACATTCTTGCTATTCAGGGACCAAACAGGGTTCAGGAGTATCTTGTAAATGAAGTACAGGAAGTTTACCGACTACAGGGTGTGAAGATTAACGATAAGCACTTTGAGGTAATCGTTCGCCAAATGATGCGTAAGGTTGAAATTCAGGATCCGGGTGATACCATGTTCCTTGAAGGAAACCTTGTTCACAAGAATGACTTCATCAAACAAAATGACTGGATTTTTGACAAGAAGGTTGTAATGGAAGCTGTAGACTCTGAAAACCTGAAACCAGGACAGATTATTACAGCACGTAAATTAAGAGATGAAAACTCTCTACTTCGTAGAGCTGATAAGCAATTAGTAGTGGCTCGTGATGCCCATCCAGCAACGGCTCGTCCGGTGTTGCAAGGTATTACCAGAGCATCACTTCAAACTAAGTCGTTTATCTCTGCTGCATCATTCCAGGAAACTACTAAAGTATTGAACGAAGCTGCTGTAAACGGTAAGCGCGATACATTGGAAGGCTTGAAGGAAAATGTGATCGTTGGTCATAAAATCCCGGCAGGTACTGGATTGAAGCAATACGAGAAGATCATCGTAGGTTCTCAGGAAGATTACGATCGCCTGAAAGCCAGCGAAGAAGTAGAGGAAGTTGAAGAAGTAAAAAGTTAAGAGATGGCTGACGAAAAGCAAGTTCACGAAATAAAAGAAGGCCAAATTAACGTAGAGTTGAGCGAGGAGATAGCGGAAGGAGTTTACTCCAACCTTGCTATCATCAATCACTCAGCCAGCGAGTTTGTACTTGACTTTATAAAGATCATGCCCGGGGTACCCAAGGCTCGTGTAAAATCGAGAATTGTACTTACCCCACAGCATGCCAAGCGCTTTTTAAGAGCTATGCAGGATAATGTAGCCCGCTTTGAAGCCCAACACGGGGAAATAAAAGATGTGGAGCAACCCAATATTCCCTTGAATTTTGGAGGACCTACAGGACAGGCTTAGGTTTTTTAGACACTAGACTTTAGTCCCGATAACTATCGGGATAGATATTAAAAACCCCAATCTCGAAAGAGGTTGGGGTTTTTTGGGTTTTACCACCTTACAGCAAATTAAGGGTTATGTAATTTTTGTAAAATCATAGATGTAAGTATATTTTTACTAAATCACCAGTATTATTAACTTTTCAAAATTTTATTATTATGAAAACAAAAATGACGTTCCTCACTGCGGTGGGGGTTAGCTTCTTAATCGGGGCTGGGTGTAGTAAAGCAGAATTATCAAAATCCACCGGCCCAATTACAGAGATGCAGAAAAAGGGTGCCTCTGAAGATTTTCCTTATGAAATTTATGAGCCTCAAGGTGAAGGTGAAATTTATGAGCAACTTGAGGATGGACTGTTAGAATTGTTTGATGAAAATTCAACGATTACCAATGTTGGGATAGCTGAGGCTGTCTGGCTGTGGGAAACCGGTGTTAACTATATGCTTTATCCTGATACTGCTACAGAGGATAATGTTGATTTTATTGCAGATGGAGGCTATTCCATTGAACGCAATATTACTTTGGCAACCGATGGGAGTACCTTGAGTGCTTCAGATTTAAAGCACCAAATTCAATTGACGTATGAAGAAGCCGAGCAGGAAATCCCAACTGGTGCAATGCTGGCATGTTTGGATGTACAATATATTAAGCAGGAGACAGGAACCATAACCTTTACGGTTAAAACCAATTGGTACAATTTTGTATATGGAATAGTTGGGCAGGCGACCGTTAACTCCGCTACCATTTCTAAAAGAGTGGGGTACGCGACAATTTGTGGCGTTACATATACACAAGCATCTTGGAAAGAAGCTCAGGTAAATGTTTGGAAGTCATTACCGAAAAGAGCTACTGCTACAAATATTGTTGAATTTAATACCTCAGTAAATGTTAGCCATCATAAATATATTGATGGGACTTATCTACCGGGAAATATAAATGCCTTGGATGCATTGCATTTACCACCATGTTCACCACTTTCATGTTTGAGTGTGACTCAACAGAATAGCTATTCCCAGGAAATTAGGGATAGGCTTGCTGCTAAAATGAATACAAATGAATTCTTTCAGGTAGTTCAATACCTTCGTATTGATGAAAATACTCTTCAAAATTTAAATACCTGCCAGTGGGGTTTTCAAGTAAATCTGGGTAATCGAGTGAATGGTCCATTGGATCGTGTACGAGGTCCTGTATTATTTTAGTTAGTAATTTGTCGGAAGGGCTAACACCCTTCCATCCCTTTTTTAAAAGTATGTATCGAATATTCTTTTGGTTTTTTCTTTGTTTGAGTTCGCTATGTCAAGGTCAATTATTAGAGACTTACTTTCATACCGATACCTTCACCGCATCTTCAACCACCGCTATTTTGGGAAATCATATTTATATGAATAAAGCCAAGGGTGGGCTATTTGATTTTTACCTGACAAACCAGCAAGTGTTTAAATTGAATATAGATTTAAAGGTTATTGATAGTTTAGACCTACAATCCACTTTCAATATTCCGGCTGGCCATTACACGTACTGTCATAAACTGAGAACTACGGGGGAGAACGAACTGGTTGGCATTCTTAACGAAAGATATGAGCGGGTTGCCAATGGAAAAACCGTTTTCCATTCCAAAATGCATGTCTTTGTTTTAGACTCTAATTTGATGGTGAAGAATCAGTTTACTTTCAATAGCGACTCTGTTTACCTAAGGCTGAACGAAGTAGATGTAAACCAAGATACATTATACTTTACCGGTTTTGTTACCGATACCTTTTTTAAAAACCTGCGTAACATTATGGTGAAGAGCAATAAAAGTGGCAGTTATTCAAAGGCACAAATTTATAGTCCATCACTTTTTGTTGACAACCCTTTGCTGGATCACCTCTACTTTAAAGGGGATAAGATTTTTGCAAGTCTTGCCTCTTCCTTTAATGGGGCTGACAGGTTTGTTATTTTAGATAAGCAATTAAATTTCATAAAGAGTATCATTCCCAGAGATACATTACAGCCCTTATTCTTCTTTCCAGCTTCAGGCTATTTTGTTGAGGATGGTAGTGGTGGTCTGTGTTTCATCAGCTCTCTTGGCTTAGTAAAGCAACCTGACCCATCCCATCCCGCATACCCCGGTACCATTCCCTATTTTACTATGGGTGTAGGGCAACTTGATTCATCCTTAAATGTGCTTAGAATTGACAGCTTTCCATTTAGCGGATTTGACTGGGGTTACTATATAAACCCCAAACCCTCGTTTGATGCTCTGGATTATAATAAGGCCGATAGTGTCATCATGATAATGCCGGGGCAAGAGATATCTACAGGAAACTTTTCACTTCAGGATAGCAATGATATGTACATCTACAATTACAATGCGGTTACCAAAACCATGAACTGGATAAAGGTGTATAACAATGGTTACTCCAATAGTATGGTTTCAGCAGTTGAGGCGCTGCCGGGCAACCGCTACCTTATCATGCTCAATGAGTACAATTGGGATAAGTACAACTATCCCAACACTTCTATTCACCTAATGATTTTGGATAGTAAAGGGAATATAGTGGGCAATGAGGAGCATCCCTATCTGAGAAATCATCTCACTGTTTATCCCAACCCCTTTGGTAATGAACTAAGGGTAGAGGGCTTGCCAGAACGGGCAAGGCCTTTTACTTACAAACTGTATGAAATGAGCGGTAAAGAAATGGAAGCAGGGCAGATTGATGGAAACAACATTGTTAAAACGGAAAACTTACAATCGGGCAGTTTCATCCTCCAAATATTGGATGGGGGCAAGGTGTACCAAAATATACCCGTGATAAAGAAATAGAATTGAGAATCTAGATATTAGAAACCCCAATCTCGAAAGAGGTTGCGGTTTTTTGGGTTTTACATAATTCCAAGCTGATTTAAGTCATTTTTTGCGCTGCTATACATCGGTAGCTTTGTGGTATGTCAGAAATTACACGTAAGCTAAAGAGCCTGGCCGCAGACCGGCCCCTGGTTTGGAAAAGCATTAAGAAAGCCCAGGAGATAAAATACGGGGTGCAGTACCATCATTATTATGGGAAGTTCAGTACCAGTAAGGCTTCCGTGTCTGAAATCAACTTGGAATTTAGCAGTAGTTGCAACTTACGCTGCAAGTTTTGTGCGTTAGACCATTTTAAGCCTAAAACCTACATGTCTTTTGAAGTGCTGGATAGTGTATTTAACAACTTGCTTAATGATGATCGGTTTAGCCGTGTAAAAACTATAAATCTCCATAATGGGGGTGAAACCCTGATGCACCCCGAACGCGAAAAACTGTTTGAAAGAATTAAGTATTACCAGCTTCTGTTTAAAGCCGCTGGAAAACCTTTCCCCAAAATATCAATGCTTACCAATGGTATGCTGTTGAGAGAAAAACTGTCTAAGGAATTACTTGCCCTTAAACTTATTGATGAAGTTGGCTTTAGCCTGGATGGAGGTAGCCCCGAGGCATTTGAAGATTTGCGTGTAAACGCCAAGTGGGAGAAGTTTTCTAAAAACGTACGTGATTTTATCCGCTTAAAGCGGGAAATGCAACCTGAACTAAAAACCTTTGGCATTAGTATTATTCCTAAACCCAATGCACTCAACAATTCATGGATGCATCCGGATTTTAAGGAAATTACCGAACTGTTGGATTCGGTAGAATACAGACGCCTCCACGATTGGGGCGGAATGGTAGATATAGGAGAGAAGCAGGAGGTAAATAAAAAGGGCTGCGACCTGCTGATGAAGCAAATGGTGGTATTACCCAATGGCGATGTATCCGTTTGTTGTAACGATCTTAATAGCCAGGGCGTGGTGGGTAACGTACTAAAAAATGGCTTGTATGAAATTTACAAAGGCGAGCAGCGCTTGCGCTATGTTACCTATTTACACCAAGGCCGTAAGAATGAGCTGGAGCTTTGTAAAAATTGTGTGAGTTTTTAGTTAAAATCTATTTTACTACTGTCATTAAAATCCGTAGCAGGCAGGCTATTGGCTAATTATCCAAATTTTTCAGACCACTGATTGTGAAAAAATAAGTGGGTGTCTAAAAAGTAAATTAAAGCCCTGAGAGTCGCGTTTTTGAAAAACTTCTTAGAGAGGTATCCGAATCAAAAGCGGCTGCCTGATACTTTTCAGGCAGCCGCTAGGTACAATTTGCAAAACCTTCTTTGTTATTTTATCTCCTTGTAATACACATTACTGAAGAAGTCGGTAGCCATCATTGTAGCTTCAGAACCGGGATCATGAATTCTGCTGAGTACACTTACGCTTTCTGCGCTATGCCATAAACGAGCTGGGTTTGCTACAAAAACTACCACTGGGGTATTATGGTTAGATACTGTTAATGTTGCATTTGCAAAGCTTGTGAGTTTTGGAGTAACAACATTATTGGTACCGGAAAATCCACCAAGATGGAAGGCGAATGCTCCATCGCTACTCTGTGGAGATTGTCCCTCTGTTTTTAACATGATGTAGCCCGAATTCCAACTCCAGAACATGCCGTTTGCGGGTGATAAGGCTCCTGTTTGTGCTCCAGATACATTACGTGTACTATCAACACCCAAAGTATATTCCATTGCCACATATTCACCAGTAGGGATATCTGAGATAACCACTCCAGTGGCATCAGGGCATTTTGTGCATATTATATGATAGCTTTCAGGCTCTTCCCACCAAGTGCCATCTGCTTTTTGCAGCTTTATATTTGAAAGATAAAAGGCAAATTCAGTAAATGTTAAGGTATCACCTGTTTTTGGATGCACTACCGTTTGATTTATTGCCCAGGGAAGAGCGTTTGAACCAAACACAAACTCGTATTGAATTTTAACGTTGCCAATATTGTCATCGCTCTTGGTAACATCATCATCCTTATCGCACGATGTAGCTGTAAAAAGCAACATTGCAAAACCGAGGATTGAAAGTGATCGAATTAAATTTTTCATAGAAAATAATTTTTATTGGTTAATATCTGCGTGCATCTCTAAGATCTTAACCAAGTTAATTTATATTCGAAAGAAGCTTGGTGACTTAAGTTACCCAAGTTGTAAGTCTACTGTTTTTCGCCATTTTAGTATTGTATGAAAATGGTCAGATATTGTGTGATTTTTTGGAAGTATTTGGCTCCATTCAATAAAAAAACCGACAGACACTAAGTCCATCGGTTCTTGGTTAAATATAATAAACGTCAATGGGGGATAACGCCCACTGGGGTGTTCTTCAATTTAACTTTAAGTTAAGAGGAAGGGTGAATTTTACAGAGACCTTTTTGCCATCTTTCATAGCTGGTGCTAGGGAAGGGAGTTTATGTATTAATCGTATAGCATCGGCACCTGCTTCACCTTTAACAGAGTTTTCTGTGTCTTCAGGAAATTTGGTATCAACATTAACATTATCAATTTCTCCAGTTTTTAAGATAACAAAGTGTACAAACATCCGTCCCTCTACTTTTTTGTCATAAGCTTCCTTGGGGTATTTAAAATTCTCCTGCACATGTTTCATAATACCTTGTGTGAAGCATTCCATTTGTTCAGCCTTGGAGGCATTGGCATCACACCACTCGAATAAGGGTGGACTATCAGCTTCTGAGATGCCCAAGGTTTCCTCATTTTTTTGAGGTATTTCTTCCTGCATTATTGTTGTTTCTTTTACCTTGTCGCAAGAGAGTAAAGTCATTCCGGCAAGGAGAGGCACTAAGGCGAGGTATAGCCATTTAAAGTGCTTTTGGGTTTTCTGTTTGTAAATCATTGTAATTCTTGTTTTAATTAAACTTGAGTTAAAAAACGGATTGGCAGTTCCCATGGCCATAGGAGAGAGGTTAATCTCGCTGCCGAATGCACTGCTCAATAAAAGCCGGGCATACTCCTCGCGTGAAGTATTTTCCAATGCCTGCTCATCAGCCAGGCATTCGTGTATTTGTCTTAGTTCTTTTGCCAATAGGTGCATAAAGGGATTAAACCAGCTTAGTCCTGTTAAAATGCCGTAGTACAAATTATCCCAGCTGTGGCGCTGCTTTACATGTACCTCTTCATGTTTTATAATGGCGGGTAAATCATTGTTGCCCCTAAGTTCTTCGGGTATTATAATAGCCTTAAAAAAGGTAAAAGGGCTTTCCGCTTTCGCTGAAAAATATATGTGCCCGCTAGGAGTTGCGTTTTTTAGGATGGCACTTCCTTTTACAATACCTCGCGCTAATCCCACAACAAAAAGGATAGTAATAGTCAGGTAACTAATCCAAATCCAGTTAATGGAGTTTGTATGGGCTGTTGGGGCAAGGGCTTGCTGCTGTACCATAATTTCAGCTAACTGAAATGTAAGCGCTTCGGGTACTATGGTGTTTCCAAGGGATGGTGCCAAAAGAGGTATGAGAGCCGAGGCCAGTGGAATGGCTAACAACAAAAAACGGTTGGTTTTAAAAAAGCTCATTTGCCTGAACAGCGCTATATATACCAGGTAGAAGATACCTGTAAACAGCACAAAGCGGATGACGAATGCAGTAATCATTTCTTTTTGTCTTCAATTAGTTTTAAGATAGCATCAAGCTCGGAAGTATCCAGTTTCTTTTTGTTTACAAAGAAGGACACCATTTGCGAAAACGATCCATCGAAGTAACCGGTCATGAGTTTTTCCATTTTAAACTTGCTGTACTCTTCTTTGGTGATTAGTGGGAAGTAGCGGTGCGATTTACCAATGGCATGATGTTCCACCATGCCCTTATCCTGTAAAATCCTCACTATGGTTGAAACGGTATTGTAGGCAGGTTTGCCCTTGTTACCATAGGCTGGCATTTGTTCAATTATATCCTTTACAAAGGCCCGCTTTAGTTCCCAGAGTATTTGCATTACTTCTTCTTCGGCCTTAGTCAGTTCCTTTAGTTTCATGTGGAGGTATTTTAAACACTTCTACAATTATGGATAGCATACCATTTTGCAAAAGCACAACACAAATGTAACTAAATATTTAGTTTGAACTAATTTTATAGTTGTTAATTCTCAGATGGTGTTCACTACAGGCTGTCAGGCTGAGCGATAGTGGCAGCCCCTTCCTGAACCTGGGAAGGCTTTACGAGAGGGTAGGAGTGTTCTTCGACTCCGCTCAGGGTCACAGAGGCTAGGGAGTTGGATGCTTAAAAAGATAAAGTGTGATTATTCTTTTGTGGTATTGGTCTTTTCAGGATTTGAAAAACTGACAGGAACGGTCATTCTTTGCCAAACGGGTTTACCCAACATGTGCCCCGCCTTAGTGAATTTAAACAGACTTACAACTCTTATCGCTTCCGAGTTCAGTTTCTTTATTAGGTCTGATTGAGTCTCTGAAAAGTAGTGTTCTGCTCCTCGGATAATCTCAATATCTGATACTTGAGTATTGGTGTCAACTATAAAGGAAACATAAACCTTGACTTTAGTATTAATAGTATCGAGTCCTTTTGGTAGTACTAAATTGTTGCGAATGGTTTTGACTATTTCTTCATTATTACAATTTCTCAGCTCATCTTTTTCAAGCCCTTCGCAACTGATCATTGTTGGTGGATATTCAATTGGGTCGATGATCATGTCGGCTGCATACATGTTGGTGTCGATAGGGCTTACCTGAGCCATCCCACTAAAGTGAATCAAAACAAACACTATTAATACGATTTTCCGAATCATTCCGAAATTTAGGGAATTAGCCTGAGTCGACTTCACCCCCCCCTGCTGCGCCCTCAAGGGGGGATAGCTACACGGTGCGGTTAGATTTTGTGTATATGAATCCTATATCTTAATTCATGGATTACATACCGAAAACGTTCCAAATCCTTCCTTGAAGGGGGCAGGGGGGTGATTTTTTTCGCTCCAAGTTAAATTGAAACCACAAAAAATCCCGCCTAAGCGGGATTCTTTTATTAATCCTATAATAAACCGGCCTAAATGGCCAATTTTAAATTTTCGAATCTTCAAATAATTGTTTTAATCCCTACTTCCCATCAACAACATAACATAGTAAGCCAACTGGGTAATGGCGGCTAAGGCGGCTACCAAATAGGTATTTGCTGCAGCGCCAAGGGCATCTTTGGCCATGTCATGCTCACCACGGCTGGTTGTGCCTGTACTTTCCAACCAAACCAAAGCGCGGTTACTGGCATCATATTCTACCGGAAGGGTAACAACAGTAAATAGTGTTACAGCGCCTTGTAGTATAACCATCGTCCAAAGCACTGTGGTAATAGGGAACATATTCACCAGGAAGGTTCCGAAGAGCATAATCATAAAAATGATGCTCATGGCTTTGCTGCTAAAGCTTACCACAGGAACCAGGGCTGAGCGCAATTCCAGCCATCTGTAGGCGGTAGCATGTTGTACAGCATGGCCACATTCGTGCGCAGCAACAGCCGCAGCGGCAACGGATCTGCCATCATACACACCTTCACTAAGGTTTACGGTTTTATCTGCCGGGTTGTAATGGTCGGTTAATCTTCCACGGGTGGAGATCACCTTTACGTCAAATATGCCATTGTCATGAAGCATTTTTTCTGCAATCTCTTTTCCGCTAAGGCCGTTAGACAAACCTACTTCGCTATATTTTTTGAATTTATTTTTTAGGCGGGCCTGCACCACAAACCCCACGATCATAAATCCAACTAAAATTACCATCATTATCATTGTGTACTTGCTTTTAATTTTGAATCCTCCAAATAACAAAATGTATGCCCCTTAGGTTTGGCAGATAAGTAATAGTTTTACCCAAAATATAAAGGATGGCAAAGAAGAGACCCTTGATTTTAGTAACTAATGATGATGGCATTACCGCTCCCGGACTTCGCAACCTTATAAAGGTGATGAATGAACTGGGTGAGGTTGTGGTGGTTGCGCCTGATGGCCCACAGAGTGGGATGGGGCACGCTATTACTATCAATGGTATTTTGAGGTGTGATGAAATTAAAATTGAAGAAGGTCCGCAAAAGGAGTACAGTTGCTCGGGAACGCCTGTAGACTGTGTCAAGCTGGCAGTAAACGTAGTGTTAGACCGCAAGCCCGACTTGGTGGTGTCAGGAATTAACCATGGCAGTAACTCTTCCATTAATGTGATTTACTCAGGTACAATGTCTGCCGCGGTGGAGGGCTCCCTGGAGGGAATTCCGTCTATCGGTTTTTCATTAAACGATTTTAGTTGGGAGGCTGATTTTGAACTGGCCCTAAAGCATATTAAAAGTATTGCCGCACGTGTACTTGAAGAAGGCTTACCGCATGGCACCTGCCTCAATGTAAATATTCCCGTTGCCGAGGGTGGTGAATATAACGGTGTAAAAATCTGCCGCCAGGCAAAAGCCAATTGGGAGGAGGAATTTGATAGCCGCATAGATCCTCGTAAGCGAAATTACTACTGGCTTACAGGAAAGTTTGTAAACTATGATGAAGGTAATGATACGGATGAATGGGCTCTGGCCAATAACTACATTTCGGTGGTGCCTGTAAATAGTGATATCACGGCCCATCATCTTTTAAATGAACTTAGAGATTGGAAACTATAATCCAACATTGCCCATCATTTTTCGTTTTTCCTTTCACAATCCACAATTAGCATGTTCAAGAAACTCAGTCTACAACTACTGTTGGGAATATTTATTGGTTTAATTATGCCTCTTTTTGGGGTGTATCTGATGTTAGATTTACGGCCTGAGTTACTGGGTATTCAAAGGTTTGAAGGCGAGGTTGTAAAGCAGGTAAATGTGCAGATCATTACTCTGGGCATGATTATCAACGTTGGGCTTTTCTTTATTGCACTTAAATTAAATAAAGAAGAAGTTGGTCGTGGCATTTTGTTTATGAGCGTTCTCTATCTGGTGGCCGTTTTTATCTACAGGTTCTTGTTATGATCTTTTCTCCTTGGCGGGAAAACCCACTGACAATCCAACTATTTTTATCAGCTTAAATCCCTTTCGGTGAAGTATTACATCATAGCAGGTGAGGCCAGTGGCGATTTGCATGCAGCCAATCTCATGAAGGCGCTCGTTGAGGAAGACCCCAAAGCCCAATTTAGATTTTGGGGAGGCGACCTTATGGAAGCCGTTGGTGGAGAACTCCGCAAGCATTATCGCGAACTTGCCTTTATGGGGTTTGCAGAGGTAATTATGAACCTCAGAACGATTCTTGGAAACCTGAAAAATTGCAAAAGTGACATTGAGGATTTTCAGCCGGATGCGCTCATACTGGTAGATTACCCGGGCTTTAATATGCGTATTGCCGAGTTTGCCAAAAAAAAGGGCATTAAGGTGATTTACTATATATCTCCCCAAATATGGGCGTGGAAGCAAAACCGTGTGCATAAGCTTAAGCGCGATGTAGATCGTATGCTGGTAATTCTTCCCTTTGAAGAGGAGTTTTACAACAAGTTTGGAATGGATGTTGACTTTGTAGGCCATCCCTTGATTGATGCCATTGAAGGCCGCAAGGATTTCTCTCCTGAAGAAAGAAAAAAGAATTGGAACCTTGATCCGGCTAAACCGATATTAGCCCTTTTGCCAGGGAGCCGTAAGCAGGAAATAACAAGTATGTTGCCTGTAATGCTTAAGGCCGGGCGACAGTTTAAAAATCATCAGTTGGTGTTGGCCGCAGCCCCTTCTCAGGATTTGGAATTTTACCAAAAGGTAGCCGACTTAAGTGGAGTAGGCGTTGTAGAAGGTAAAACCTATGATTTGCTGGAAGTAGCCGATGCCGCTATGGTAACATCCGGAACAGCAACCTTGGAAGCTGCCCTTTTTGAAGTGCCGCAAGTGGTTTGTTATAAAGGGAACTTATTCTCTTATTGGATAGCGCGGCAGTTGATAAAAGTGAAGTATATCTCTCTTGTAAATCTTATTGCAGATAAGGAGGTGGTGAAGGAGCTTATACAGGCGGAAATGAATAGTAAAAAGCTGAAGGCAGAATTACAGAAGTGCCTGGATGACAGAAGCTATTTTGATGCCGAGTACAAAAAATTAAAGGAACTGTTGGGTGGAGGTGGAGCTTCCGCCAAAGCTGCTAAAATTATTGCTGAGGAGGTAGGGTTATGAAATTCAAACTGCTGATTCTTTTTCTTTCTGTTATGTCTTCTGCCAAAGCTCTAGACGTAAGAATCAAGCTGTTTTCTACCCAGAATTTTACCTCCGTAACCGTTACGCCTGATACAGGAGCCTATTACCTCATTGCACTTGATGAAAGGCTAAGGCCGATAGATACAATTCTCGATATTTTTCAGGAGGAAAAAAGCAGAAGGCTTTCCATAGTGAAAAACGGTAGAGAGGTTAAAGCTTCAAAGGGAGGGTCCAACCTGGGGAGTTACTACGCTATACTTATTAGAAGTAAAGATCCTAAGAAACAATTCAGGATAGAGGCTGAAAGGAAGCTAAGAGTGTACCATGGAGATCTGCAGATTCGGGTGTATGACGGTTTTTTACAGGTGATAAATATTGTAGACCTGGAGGATTATGTTGGTGGTGTGGTGGAAAGTGAAGGCGGCCATCAGTTAAACCCTGAGTATTTTAAGGCGCAGGCAGTTTTAGCCAGAACCTTTGTGCTTAAAAACTGGAACAAACACATGAATGAGGGGTATAATCTTAAGGATGATGTAAGCTCGCAGGTGTATTTCTCCAAGGCGCGCTATCAATTTAGCGATGCCATCAGGGAGGCTGTGGAATGTACTAAAGATACGGTGTTGGTTACCTACGCCTGTGATCCCATATTAGGGGTGTTTCATGCCAATAGCGGAGGCTGTACCGTGGCCGCTGAGGACGCATGGTTAAACTCCATCTCCTACTTACAACCTAAAGTGGATAGCTTTAGTGTAAATGTGGGCAGTTATAGTTGGGAGAAGAAGGTTGCAAAAAGGGATTTTTACCAATATGTTGCTTCTTCACTAGGTGTTGCTAATGACATTCAACTGCACAAGGCCATTCTCAATTTTGATCAGAAAAAAACCAGACAGGCCTATTTTGAGTACAAGGGCAAAAAGCTAAAGCTGACCAAAATTCGCTTTAAGTTTAATCTACGCTCTACCTACTTTAAAATAAGTGATGCCGGAGATTACCTCCTTATAAAAGGGAATGGCTACGGCCATGGTGTAGGTCTTTCGCAAGATGGCGCCATGGAGATGGACAAACGCGGTTATACCTATCGCCAGATACTTCAGTTCTACTTTGATAATGTGGAGTTGGAAAGTATTGATGTGCTGGATTTGTAGCCAGAGCAGTTCTGTAGATTCAGCAACCCTAAATTTTCCATTTTTAAAATTTCGCGGCATTGGATGAGTAATCATCCATCAGCCTTTTCCGCTTTGAATTGGTTTAAATTTTTTACAAGCCAGGCAGAGTGGGGTGGAAAAAGGTTTTGAAATAGATTAAGTAGCCTTTCAGACAAAACATTTTGATTTTTCTCGCAACCTACAGCTGCTTTGGGGCGTCTAACCATAAACCCTATAATATAATCCCCTTTCTATGAAAACCCGCATTTTGATTTTCGCTTTGGCTCTCACCTGTGGAGTTTTGGCTTCTTGTAAAAAGGAAGATAAAACCAAGGCTCCGGAAGTCGTCCCCACTTCTGTAACTGGTGCCTATTCCCTGAAAAATGTAAGTGGAGGTTTGTTGGGAGCCAACGTCAACTTTACAGAAGAAGAGGTAAAGTGGTCTTTTGATGCAACTACGGATACCTTATGGGTCAAAAATTCTGTAGATAGCACTGACGCAAGATATTCTTATTCTTACCTGCCCAGCGGAACCTACAACTTTGAGTTTCAAACTCAGGGCACACAACAGCTGCTCTTTATTGACAATACCAAGAGAGGAGCCGTTACCCTTACTGCCAATGGCTGGACTTTGGATGAGGGCATCGCTGCAGATGGCTTGCTGTTGACCTTTGAAAAGTAGAGTGGCCCACGTTAAAACCCATTAGGTTTTTAGTCGTATAAAAAATTGGGTTTATAATGACTTTAAACATAAAAATCCCTCTTGGCTTAGCTGAGAGGGATTTTGTCATTTAAGGGGAAACTATGTCTAGAGAAAGGGAAGGCAGTTAATTAAGTAGATCGGTTTTTAAGAGTTAATGGGATAATTCCGTTTAATACCAAACTCTCACATTTAATTATTGGATTAGCTTTTTTTGTAGACAGGATTACTATTGTGATCCTTCATTCTCCGAGCTTAAAATCAAAAGCCAACTTCGCTTTGCTCTGCTGGCTTTTTTATTTGATTTTAGGTTAGAACGTTTCAAGTTCAACCTACACCAAATAAAAATCCCTTCTCAGAATATCTGAGAAGGGATTTGATTTGTTAGTGACCTCGGAAGGATTCAAACCTTCAACCTCCTGAGCCGTAATCAGGTGCGCTATTCAGTTGCGCCACGAGGCCTATTGTTTTGGGGCTGCAAATATAAAGTTAAATGTTTTAAATTATCAAGAAATTTCTGCACTTAATCCGCGCTCAAGCAAATTTGTGCATCTAGGCTCCAAATCCTTGTATGTTCCGGTTTTTACAGCGCATTTACCATTGTTGTGAACTATTAAGCTACACTGCTCTGCTTGCTCTGCACTGTGTTCACATACATCAATAAGGCTTTCAATCACCCAATCAAAGGTATTTACCTCATCATTGTACAGAATAATTTCGTGAAGCATTTCATTCTGAATCTTAACTTCAGGATTTTCTAACGTCTTAGTATCGCTAAACTTAATCATCATTATTGGCTTTTCTAAGTCTGATTTTATTTTCTTCTCCGTTGAGTAGCCTTTCCAGATTTTTTTGATGTGTAAGCAAAACCAAAAAGACTAATGCAAAGCTAAAAATTACCAGAATTTTAGAAGTTTCATGGTATCGGAAAATCAACCATATCGGAAAAGAGATGGAGGCGAGCATGGAGGCCAGGGATACTATCCTGAAAGAAAGGAAGAACAAAAGGAAGGTGGCAATGGCCATTAAGGCTGCACCTGCGTGGATGGCGATCATCATACCCAACAAGGTGGCAATTCCCTTTCCTCCCCGGAAACCGGCAAACACAGGGAAGATATGGCCTACAACGGCCACTATTCCCAAAAGTACCATCATCTCTATATCTCCGGCATAGCGTGCCGAAAGAAAGACAAGATTTACTGCGGCAAACCCTTTTAAGGCATCAAGAATTAAAACAATTACTCCGGGTGTGGTACCCAAAACCCGCATAGTGTTGGTGGCACCCGCATTACCGCTTCCATAATCACGTACGTCTGTACTAAAAAACACCCGACCTATCCACACCGAGGTGGGGATCGAACCTAGTAAATAGGCAAGAAGTATTAAGGCTATTTTCATGGGTGCAAATATAAAATTTTGAAATGGCATAGTTAACCTTAGCTTAACATTGGCATAAAAGAAAGCTTACTTGCGGGGAAAGGCCTGACCTAAAAAAAAACTCCCTTACTGTTTCAGCAAGGGAGTTTCGGAAAATATGCTTTAAATGCTGTTACAGCATTTTTTCAATCGCTGTGTCGTACAATTCCTTGTACTCATCTACTGTTCCCCAGTCTTCATCGTCAATGCGTACAGAGCCTTTGGTAACGTGTCCCATAAGGTCAAACTCCACACCGTTAAGCATCATAAGGTCGATAAACTCATCCTCAGCTTCCTGAGAAACGGTAACCACTACACGGCTTTGGCTTTCACCAAACAGGTAGGCATCTCTGCGGATGGCTGAATCGGTAGTGATATCAAACCCAAGACCTGAGCTCATGGATTTCTCCAGTAGGGTAACGAATAATCCACCTTCGGATACATCATGGGCGGATTCAATCATCCCCTTGGTACGGATAATCATTTTCAACTGCTCTTGTAAAGAGTACTCTTCTTCCAAGCTAAAGAACGGAGCAGGCGAGGCTTCTACACCATGAATGTTCACAAGGTATTGTGAGCTTGAAATATCATTGCGATTTTCACCAATCATATAAATCAAATCACCCTTGCTCTTAAATGGTATGGTGGTGATGAACTTTTTATCCTCAACAATACCAATCATACCAATGGTTGGTGTGGGGAATACCGGTTCTATTTTGTTTTTTAGTACTGTATGGTTGTAAAAACTCACGTTACCTCCGGTTACCGGGGTTTGGAATTTTTCGCAAGCCTTACTCATGCCCTTAATGGCATGTACAAATTGCCAGTACACTTCCGGGTTGTAAGGGTTTCCGAAATTCAGGCAATTGGTAACGGCACTTGGCACACCACCGGAAACCACAATATTCCTGGCAGCTTCCGAAACGGCAATCATCGTTCCTACTTCCGGATCTGCATTTACATAACGTGAATTACAATCCACAGTCATGGCCAGGGCCTTGTTGGTTTCTTTTAGGTTTACAATAGAAGCATCAGTTGGACCATTGGTACTCATATTAACGGTACCCACCATACTGTCATACTGATTGTATATAAAACGCTTTGAAGCAATGTTTGGGAGGCTGATTATTTTTTTGGCAGTCTCCTTAAGGTCTTCAGGTACTTTAATAGAATTGATGTCAAACTTCTGAAATTCCTTAAAGTAGGCTGGCTCGCGATGTTCGCGGTAATATACTGGTGCACCACCACCTAATACAAGGGGAGATGCGGGTGTTTCAGCACAAAGCTCACCATGCCAGTAATATTGCAGTAAGTCATCAGCTGTTACTTCACCAATTTGCTCACAGGACAAATCCCATTTGTCAAATATGGCTTTTACTTCTGCCTCACGACCTTTCTCTACTACAGCCAGCATACGCTCCTGACTTTCGCTAAGCAATATTTCCCAAGGCTGCATATCATCCTGGCGGGTAGGTACTTTATCCAAATCGATGCGCATACCCACGCCACCTCCGGCACTCATCTCTGATGTAGAGCAAGTGATACCGGCAGCACCCATATCCTGCATGCCTACTACAGCTCCGGTTTTCGCCAGTTCTAAAGTAGCTTCAAGTAAAAGCTTTTCCTGAAATGGATCACCAACCTGTACTGATGGAATGTCATCGGCAGAAGCCTCTGTTAAATCTTTTGACGCAAAGGCTGCACCTGCGATACCATCCTTACCGGTAAAAGATCCGATAATGAAAACAGGGTTACCCGGGCCTTTCGCTTTCGCGGAAAGCATTTTATCTTCCTTGGTATTCAGGATTCCGGCAGAAAAGGCATTGACCAATGGATTTTGCTCATAGCACTTATCAAAGTAGGTTTCGCCACCCACGGTAGGGATACCGAAAGCATTGCCATAATCACCAATACCTTTTACCACACCTTTAAGCAACCATTTGGTGCGCTCCGATTTTAAATCGCCAAAACGAAGTGAGTTTAGTTGAGCTATTGGTCGGGCACCCATGGTGAAAATATCGCGGTTAATACCGCCCACACCTGTAGCCGCGCCTTGGTAAGGCTCTAATGCTGATGGGTGATTATGTGATTCTATTTTAAAGGCACAAGCCAGTCCATCGCCTATATCTACCAGTCCGGCATTTTCTTCACCTGCCTTTACAAGCATGTGAGGGCCATCCTTTGGTAAGGTTTTTAGCCAAACAATGGAGTTTTTGTAGGAGCAGTGCTCACTCCACATCACTGAGTAAATGCTCAGCTCGTTGAAGTTTGGCTCACGGCCTAAAATACCTTTGATTTTATCGTATTCTTCGGGGAGAAGTCCTAATTCCTTTGCGGTTTCTACACCAGCTGGAGCTGTAGTAAGGTTACTCATCTTTTTGTTTTTTGGAGGCGCAAAGATAGGAGTATATCTTAAGAAAGAAGGCAGCAGAAAGTCTTAAGATGCCAACGTTCTTCGGATTAATATAGGTGATTGCCAAGTGTTATTTCCTGATGTTTTTATTCAATCCTAAACACAGGATTGTAAATCAATCCGATAGGATTGCCCCAGGGATCTTTAACAGCAGCTACTACCAAAGGGCCGCCAACGTTATGAGGCTCTTCAAGTATGGTGGCGCCAAGTTTAAGAAGCCGTGTGTATTCTGTCAAAAGTGTGGCTTCACTTTTTATCCCCCAATAGGCTATTACGTTTTCGCCTTTGGGTTTGGGTTCACCTTCTTCGGGCATCAGCCCAAGTTCAAAACCACCAATGTTGAAACCTACATAAAAGGGTTCGTTAAAGTAGGGGGCAATTCCAAAAGCCTTGGTGTACCAGGTTATGGCTTCATCTAAATTGGGTACAATGTTAATTACGGTTCTTAGGCCAAGCATGGGGGATTTCATAGTAGTTGCTTTTACAGCAAAGGTTCGGCAAGTTTTTTTTGTGGTGTTAATTTAAGGGTTTATGTCAAACCTAGTGTCCATTGCGTATTCCTGGCGCTCTTTGCGGTTATTTTTTTACAGCAAGGTTCGCCAAGGCTTCGCAAGGATCGCTAAGTTTTTTTTGTAGTGTTAATTTAAGGGTTTATGTCAAAGATGGCGTCCATTGCGTAATCCTGGCGCTCTTTGCGGTTAATGTTTTTACCGCAAGTTTCGCAAAGCTCTCGCAAGGTTCGCCAAGTTTTTTTTGTAGTGTTAATTTAAGGGCTTATGTGAAACATGGCGTTCTCTGCGTAATCCTGGCGCTCTTTGCGGTTATTTTTTTACCGCAAGGCTCGCCAAGGTTTCGCAAGGATCGATAAGTTTTTTTTGTAGTGTTAATTTAAGGGTTTATGTCAAACCTAGTGTCCATTGCGTATTCCTGGCGCTCGTTGCCGTTATTTTTTTACCGCAAGGTTCGCAAAGGTTTCGCAAAGTGAGCAAAGGTTGTTAGCCAACATTTAATTCTATTGGTATATGCTAAACATTGCGTCCCTTGCGTAATCCTGGCGCCTTAGCGGTTAAAAATTTACCACCAAAGCACAAAAAACCTCTCGTAATCTCCAAATTTGGTTTTACGCCACACCATGGGCGAGCGTTGGTTTTTGAGTTTATCGGCAATTAAGTCTCTGGCTTTTTCCACAGGCAGCCATTCAAAGTTATGCTTAGGATCAACCATCCAGTTTTCCTTTTCAGGAATCGCTAATTGGCATTTAGAGAAATCTTCTTTTTCAAATTGTTCAATAGTGAGCCAATAGCCATTTATCGCTTTTGGATTAACATTTCCCATGTCATTATTGTAACCTTTTGGGATAAATAAAATCCCCGGAAGGAAAAGTTGTTGCTGAATGGTGTTGTGAGAAATGTTTAATGCCTTAAGAGCTTGCTGAGTAAGGGGATGTTGGAGAAGAGGAAACTGCCTGTCTCTTAATTTTAAAAGCTTATCCACCAGTTTGTCCTTTTTATTGGGCCCTATCCAACAGGCCATTTTATCTGGCGAAAGCCCCGGGCGATAGATGTAAAACTTGCAGGCAATCTCCAAGTGAATAGTTTGCTCGAGTTCATTATCCTTTATCAAAAAATCCAGCTCACCTATGGTTACTTTATCCTTTATGAGTTGTAGGTTTTCGGCCAACAGAGAATATCGATCAGATTGAGAAATGTAATGACTGAACAGCCGTTCCATCCTTTTGCCAAATACGAGCTTATCGGTAATTGAAGGAAAGTTATCTGATCTAAACTCTGGATTGAATTCAGGTTTGAAAAGTTTAAATCCATTTCCATACTCAACAATGGATGGAGTAGAGAGAAGCGCCTCAAACTGAAGAGCAAGCTTGTTGTTTTGAGAGGACATCAACTAAGCTTAAGTTCCACATTGTGAGCCTTTAGCTCCTGGGAATAATCTTCAATATTAAAGTTATCTTCTTCAAAATGAATGGCACGCGATTGTTTCTGCTCTTTTCGTCTTACGGCCTCTATAAATCGTCTCACATCGGTAGTGTTTTGAAGTATAAGCCCCGGCACCAGCATGGTAGAGCTTCCCTCCTGATTTTTGGCTACCATGGTAAAGTAAGAGGAGTTACAATGTTTCTTTCTGCCGGTTTGGATATTTTCACTTTCCACCCTTATTCCCACTACCATGGAGCTATTACCCACATGATTTATAGAGGCATGCATGGTTACCAGTTCACCAATTTCAATAGGGTTGAGAAAATCCACGGATCCTACAGATGCCGTTACACAATAATGCCCGGAATGCTTAGAAGCGCAGGCAAAAGCAATTTGATCCATTAGTGAAAGTATGTATCCACCATGAATCTTTCCCCCAAAATTGGAGTGGGAGGGGAGCATGAGTTCAGAAAAAGTAATTCTTGATTGGCTACTGTGCTTATAAACTTTAACTTTCATTAGATGCTTAAACTTTTACGCTAAGGTAAAAGTAACTGAAACGGGGAGGGCATTTTATGAAATTTAAATAAAGTGTAACTGCTATATGCCGTAAAAAAAAGCCATTAAGCTGCCAGCACCTAATATGCAGCCAAATATCACACTCATTGCCATTTTGCCTTTTCCGCTGTAGCGGGAAAGGAAAATATTGAAAAACACCAGCTGGCCAATTAGCATTGTTAAGGTGTAAATGCCAAGCGCAATCCAATTTCCAATATTTTGCATCCAGCTGAGATCATAGTAGCCTTCATCTACAAAACCGAATATGAAAGAGATACTAATGGCGGTGAGAAAAAATACAGGAAAACTGCGATCTTGATTTTTGGAGGGTAAAGAAACTGAAGTCATATCTGTTTGAATTTGATTACTTAACGGAAACATCTTTGTAAAGGTATAATATGCACTGTGTGTCCGATAATTAGTCTGTTAGACTAAAGATTGTAGCGTAGCCCAACATTAATAATAAATGCTTTGTTGGTTTTATTGAGGTAATAGTTACTGTTAAGAGTTTGGCTTTCATAAGATGAGGTGAAGTCAGGTTGGTGCTGTGCTTCAATTAGTATAGAGTACTTTGAAAGGGTATATTCCATACCAAGGCCATAGGCCAATCCAAGAGTTACATCCGCATAAGATTGGCCATCATATTCAGTAAGTGTTGCTGAGATTAAATGAACGTCCATTCTGGGGCCAACAAAAACGTAAGGTGAAAACTTGGAAAGATCATATCTATACTTAATAGCAGGATAAAAAGTCAGTACGTTGAAGATATCAGAGTATTCTTTTATGAGTGAGGGGTTAACAGGTGTTTCGGCATTTTGATATGGAGTTTTAATGACAACTCCTTTTTGAACATAGGCCGCATCCAAAGTGAGGCTAAAGTGTTTTTTGCGAAGTAGTTCGGTATTTATACCAATGTAAAAACCAAGTTTTTCCGAGGGTTTTTCGTCCACATCATCACTGTTGTAATCCCAATTTTGATTAGCAATGGATGTTCCGCCCTTGATAGCAATACTGTGAAACGTCTGGGCTTTTGAAATCAGTGAAATGGAAATAAGGATGATTAAAAAAGTAGCTTTTTTCATGGCAATGGGTTTTAGTTGACATAGGAAAGATACTAAATGTGAAGTAAGCGAAATCTTATATAATAAAATAATTTTATTAAACCCAACCGCATGCTAAGGATGTCTGCCTTAGATTACAAAATATACTTAATTCCCACCGTGCCCACAAAAGCCATGTTTCTTACCGCTAACCCAAGGTTACTTGCAGAAGTAGGCGTATTTATTAGCCTTGTTAGATCAGGCTGGTGCTGGGCCTCAATAGAAAATATGAGATTCTTAAGGACATAGTCCAAACCAATACCATAGCTAAGACCAAATGTTATAGCCTTTATTTCGGGTGGCTCTGAATTAAGTTCCCAACTGGAGTTATATCCCGCATAATAATCGAGTCTTGGTCCGGCAAACAGGTAAGGCGCTAAATTCTTCTTTTGGAGCCTGAATTTTGCTGTTGGATAAAAAGAGATGAAATCATACCGCTCGTCAATGATGATAATTTCACCATTTCCTTCGGGATTAAATTCATCCGTCAACTCCCATTCATCCTGACTGCCTTTCTGGATATAGCTTAAATCTAAGCCAATGCTAAAAAAGTTTTTCCGTAGCATTTCGCTAGAAATTCCAGCGTATAAACCCGTTCGATAATCCTTCTCAATATCGCTGCCCCATCTTTTAATTCTCCAATCCTGGTTGGCAATGGAAACACCAGACTTGATTCCAACATTGTGGAAGAACTGCCCTTGGGCGAGGGTAGAGATTAGCGCTAAAATAAGCACCAGTTTAACCTTATTCATAGATTAAAATTTGGTGCTAATATATTTGATTAAAGAATCTACTTACTTGTTTTCTTCCATGCTTTTACGATAGCTTTTGGCTAAATCAGTTTTTTGCTTTTCGGTAAGTGCTTTGCCTGCCAGTTGAAATACTTCATGCTCTTCTTCATCCAGATGATGATGTACTTGCTCTCCCAGCTTTTTGGCGGTGGCAACCCAACCTGGCGAACTCATGTCGGTGTTCTCAAGTTCCTCGATAAGCTCATCCATTTCATGGTGTTCAGCAACTGAATGTCGAGATTTTTCCTGAGTGAGATCATGCGTCATTAAGGGAACATAGAAGTTGCGCTCTTCGGCCTTGGCGTGGGTTTGAAGTTCGTTTTTTAGTTTCTCGAAAATTTCCTGCCGTCCTTCGCTATTGCCGTGGGTTTTGATAAGGATGTCTACCAAGGTGCGCTGCTTTTGATGATCTGCTCTAAGCTCTTCGAAGATATTCATGCTTGTGTTTTTTGAGTTATCTCCAGCCAACCAAGATTTTACAGGAATTGTTCAGTAACGCTTAGCCACCTAATTTGGCTATTTCATTTTGTATGTTATCTCTGGCCTGTTTTTCAAGACGTTTAAAAAACTCTTCCGTTTGAAAAATCCGATC
The DNA here is from genome assembly GCA_048267305.1 of Owenweeksia sp. Classification (GTDB taxonomy): domain Bacteria; phylum Bacteroidota; class Bacteroidia; order Flavobacteriales; family Schleiferiaceae; genus Owenweeksia. The sequence goes on from JBLWXT010000021.1 coordinate 64,704, forward strand.
CTGTTGAAGGAAGTTTTGTAACGCCTTTTTTCGGCCGGGTTTATAGAGTAGATCAGGATAGACGCTATATTCTCTGCGTACATTTTTAGTATAGCTTTTATAGGTGCTGGCATCTTCTCCAAGTATGGCCATGTCAATATCCAATAGGTAGCGGGTGTCCTTCTCTTCCGTAGGTTCGTGATGTTGAGTGGCTACAATTTGCTGAAAGCATTTTTTGATTTTCTCCGCAGGAACTCCTAACTCCGTCATTCGCTTTTGCGCGAGTTCGGCACTTTTAAGTTCATTGTCTTTACGGGTTGCCTTGTAGATGATGTCGTGGTAAAAGATGGCAAATAACAAAGTGTCATAATCCTCAATTTGACTTTCGAATTGTTCCGCCTTCTCCACCATATACTCTAAATGGCTGAGGTTATGATAATGTCGTTTAGGGCTAGAATATTGCTTTTCAATTTCCTGCCAAAGGGAGTTGATGAGGTTTTGGTTGGAGGAGTAGCGGGAGCCGAGGGAATGGAAGATGGAGGGGAGGTTGGGCATTAATATTCGATTGAATAGTAAAAGTAATGTAGATGAAGCGATGAGAGATGATTTCTGTTTCTAAAAGCAAAAATCACATGAACGCATAGCTGGGTAAAGGTATCAGGCATTGTTGTTTTCTTAAATGAAAATAGCAATTAAAAGAATATGTAACCCCGCTGGGGTCGGTGAAGCATGCTATGAATTAATTCTATTGACATGCGACCTCTCTGAAGTCGGTCGTTTGCCTGCAGAGGGCTAGGCTTCTCTGAGGACGAGAGTTTATGTGGTGAATTTTGATTTAGGAATAATGTTGGGTTTCATGACCCCAGCGGGGTCGCATCTTTTCAAATCCGATACAAAAAAAATCTCCCCCACCATTACTGATGAGGGAGTTTGTACAAATTCTAAAAAGGAAATTCTAAACGCTAAACTGTTATCTAGATACTAACTACTAATATCTAACGTCTATCCTTTCTTATTATCCTCTTTAATCTTATTCAAGGCACTACCGGCACGGAACCATGCAATCTGACCTTCGTTGTAGGTGTGGATGCACTTAATGGTGTCGGTGCTTCCGTCCGCATGAGTTACTTTAATGTGGATAGGCTTATCCGGTGCAAACTCATTAAGATCAATAGTGTCAAAAGTGTCGTCCTCCTGAATCAAATCATAATCCGCTTCATTGGCGAAAGTCAACCCAAGCATACCTTGCTTTTTGAGGTTGGTTTCGTGGATGCGGGCAAATGATTTTACCAAAACGATGGCCATTCCCAAGTGGCGAGGCTGCATGGCAGCATGCTCACGGCTAGATCCTTCTCCGTAGTTGTGATCTCCCACCACTATGGTTTTGATGCCGGCAGCTTTGTACTCACGTTGTACAGCTGGTACTGAGCCATATTCTCCTGTCAACTGATTTTTTACGCTATCGGTTTTTTCGTTAAAGGCATTTACAGCTCCGGTAAGGGTGTTGTTGCTAATATTGTCCAGGTGTCCACGGAAGCGCAACCATGGACCTGCCATAGAAATATGGTCAGTAGTACACTTGCCTTTAGCTTTAATGATAAGCTTCATGTTGGTGAAGTTTTTACCATCCCATGGCTTAAATGGCTCAAGCAATTGCAGACGTTCAGAACCTTCTGCTACCTTTATATCTACTTTACTTCCATCTTCGGCTGGTGCCTGATAACCGGGATCTTCCACGGCAAATCCTTTTTCAGGAAGTTCAATACCTTTTGGTTCATCCAGTTTTACCTGCTCACCATTTTCGTTGGTAAGGGTATCTGTAAGTGGGTTAAAGTCCAAACGGCCACTAATGGCAATGGCAGCTACCATTTCTGGTGAAGCCACAAAAGCGTGGGTATTTGGGTTGCCATCGGCACGCTTTGCAAAGTTTCTGTTGAAGCTATGTATGATGGTGTTTTTTCCGCCTTTATCGGCATCCTTACGGGCCCATTGACCGATACATGGTCCACAGGCATTGGTAAAGATAGTAGCATCTAAATCCTCAAATGTTTTCAATACACCATCTCTGTCTGCCGTGTAGCGCACCTGTTCTGATCCCGGGTTAATCCCAAATTCGGATTTGGTTTTGAGATTTTTTTCTAAAGCCTGTTGGGCGATAGACTGAGCGCGGGTAAGATCTTCATAGGAAGAGTTGGTACAAGAGCCAATCAATCCCCACTCCACATCAAGTGGCCATCCGTTTGCCTTAGCCAAAGCACCCATCTTAGAAATTGGGGTGGCAAGGTCTGGAGTAAAAGGTCCGTTGATATGAGGTTCTAATGTAGAAAGGTCGATTTCAATTACCTGATCAAAATACTTTTCAGGATTGGCGTACACTTCAGGGTCACCGGTAAGGTGATCCTTAATGGCATTGGCACCATCAGCTACTTCATTGCGGCCCGTGGCACGCAGGTAGCGCTCCATGGCTTCATCATATCCAAAGGTTGAGGTAGTGGCACCTATCTCGGCACCCATATTACAGATGGTTCCTTTTCCTGTGCCTGAAAGTGATTTGGCTCCTTCGCCAAAGTATTCAACCACGGCACCAGTTCCGCCTTTTACGGTAAGGATACCTGCCACCTTAAGGATTACATCTTTAGAAGCTGTCCAGCCACTTAGTTTACCGGTAAGTTTTACACCGATAAGTTTTGGAAATTTAAGCTCCCAGGGCATTCCTGCCATAACATCTACGGCATCAGCGCCACCAACGCCAATGGCTATCATACCAAGGCCTCCGGCATTTACGGTGTGTGAGTCGGTTCCAATCATCATCCCTCCGGGGAAGGCGTAGTTTTCTAAAACCACCTGGTGAATGATACCAGCACCTGGCTTCCAGAAGCCTATGCCATATTTGTTGGAAACGGAAGAAAGGAAGTTGAAAACCTCACTGCTTTTATTGATAGCTTCCTGTAAATCCTTATCAGCGCCAAGCTTAGCCTGAATAAGGTGATCACAGTGTGCAGTTGATGGTACGGCAACTTCCTTGCGTCCACTTTGCATAAACTGCAAAAGGGCCATTTGAGCCGTAGCATCCTGCATGGCAACACGGTCAGGAGCAAAATCCACATAAGACTTTGCACGCTTATATTCTTCGGTAGGAAGGTTGTCCCAAAGGTGGGCATATAAAATCTTCTCAGTAAGGGTAAGTGGGCGGCCTGTAAGTTTGCGGGCGGCTTCCACACGCTCCGGAAATTTGGCGTACACCTTTTTGATCATATCAAGATCGAATATCATAATTGTATGGATTTAAGTGCTTTATTTTTATGTCACGCTGTCGCGAAAGTACCAAATCGGTAGTCTATTTAAAAGCTTGATAGACTTTGAATAATAATAGATAATGTTTCTAAATAGATTCAAATCCGCTAAGGGAAGAGCTGTTTTTTAAGAAATAAAGAAACAGAATGGTGATTTTATAAGAAATGTGTAAATTTTGATATTGAGATTTCAGAATGTGGGAATCAGGGAAGCTGTACAATGATTGTTGTGCAGCGCATATTGGCTGTATCCGATTATAATTTAATGGCTGTAAATAGGGTTTTGATGGAGATAATATATCCTAAAACGATACTTCTCCTCTAGCAACCAATGTGAAAAAGTGCATCTCCCTTATGGATAAGTGGAAAATTGTTGTGCCCGATGATATAACCATCATACGGACTTTTAACCTTTACAGAATAATCATTGGTTGGGCTGCTTATGTAGCCAATGGTTTGGCCTTCCTTTACCTTTTTGCCCGATTCTTTTTTGTGACGAAATAAGCCCGAAACCTCTGCGCGTACCCAGTGCGACTCTTTAAAAAACAAAGTACTTGTAGCTGGTTTGGGCGCTTTGCTCAGCATTCCAAAATGATGCAGCACACGCTGAATACCATCAATGCCTACCTCCACAGTTTTTGGATCTATCCGCAGTGTTTCCCCACCTTCAAATACCACCACTGATTTCCCCAACTCGTTGGCGGTTTCGCGGAAGGAGCCTTTGATAACATTGGAGTTTAGGGTAAAAGGTGCATGAAACGCTCCGGCAATTTCTTCTGCTTTTTTATCACCTTCCTCGTATCGGATTTGCGGGTAATTGGTACGGCTGGCACCACCGGTATGGAAATCTATTCCAAAGTCTATAACAGGAAGGATGTGGTTTGTCATCATATAAGCCACCATGCTGGCCAAACTGCCATCTTCCTTGCCGGGGAAGCTGCGGTTTATGTCTTTGCCATCAGGTACCTCACGACTAAAGTTGATAAAACCATAAACGTTGATAATGGGCATGGCCACTATACTGCCGCACTTTAGTTTTTCGGCAAATTCCTTGCTTAAAAATTTCCGCACTATCTCAATGCCGTTTACTTCATCACCATGCATGCCTCCGCTAAGAAGTACTGTTGGTCCTGGCTCTTTACTGCGGATCACATGAACAGGCATGTCAATGGGAGTTCCTGAGGGTAACCGCGCTACATTTAACTCCAGATAGCGGGTTTCACCTGGTTTTACTACTTCTCCGTCAATGACAATGTTGTCCATCTATAGTCCGGTATAACTTTGAGGTGTAATGGCTCTCAGTTCAGACTTTATTTCATCCGAAACATTCAGAGTATCGATAAACCTGCTAATACTCTGGCTGTTAATGCCCTCGTTGGTACGGGTTAGTTCCTTTAATGCCTCGTATGGATTTGGGTAGGATTCACGTCTGAGGATGTTTTGAATTCCTTCTGCCACTACTGCCCAGTTGTTCTCTAAGTCAGCATTAATTTTATCGCGGTTAAGCAACAATTTGCTTAAGCCCTTTAATGTGGAGATTATGGCAATGTGAGTATGGCCTAATGGCACACCTACGTTTCTTAAAACCGTACTGTCAGTAAGGTCGCGCTGCAGGCGTGAAAGAGGAAGTTTGGCAGAAAGATGTTCAAAAAGAGCATTGGCAATACCGAGGTTTCCTTCGCTGTTTTCAAAGTCGATAGGGTTTACCTTGTGTGGCATGGCCGATGAGCCTACTTCACCTTCCTTTATTTTTTGTTTGAAGTAATCCATGGAAATATAGGTCCACAAATCACGGTCAAGATCAAGGATAATAGTATTGATACGCTTCAGGCAATCAAACATTGCGGCCAGGTTGTCGTAATGCTCAATTTGTGTGGTGGGCCACGATTGGTTTAAACCAAGGGTACCATTCACGAAATCCTCCGAAAAGGCTCTCCAGTCAATATCAGGATAGGTTACGTTGTGGGCATTGAAGTTGCCTGTGGCACCGCCAAATTTTGCAGAGAACGGTATGTGTCTCAATTGGCGAAGCTGTTGATCCAGCCTTTCTACAAACACCATTATCTCTTTACCCAAACGGGTAGGGGAGGCTGGTTGGCCATGTGTGCGGGCCAGCATGGGGATGTCTTCCCATTCTTCAGCCAGTTCATTAAGGGTAACAATCAGTTCACCAAGATCTGTGGTGTATTCGCCTTCAATAAAATCCTTTACTGAAAGGGGAACGGCCGTATTGTTAATGTCTTGGGATGTAAGACCAAAGTGAACAAACTCACGATATTTACCCAGCCCAAGGTCATCCATTTTCTCTTTAATGAAATACTCTACGGCCTTTACATCGTGGTTGGTTACGCTTTCAATTTCCTTAATCTTTTTGGCGTCATTGATTGAAAAATCCAAATAGATGTCTCTGAGGTCGTTGTATTTAGAACGATCAAACCCTTTTAGTTGAGGTAAGGGAATTTCACAAAGTGCAATGAAGTACTCAATTTCAATTCGGAGTCTGTAATTAATAAGGGCAAACTCAGAGAAGTAATCCTTTAGCTTATCTACAGTTTTACGATAGCGTCCGTCAATTGGAGATATGGCAAGAAGTCTGTTTTCCATTTGGTTTTATTAAGCCGGCAAAAGTAAAAATTTAGAAGAGGAAGGAAGGGATCAGCGTAATTTTATGGGGAGCAGCTAATTTCAGGCAAATATTTTTTCCATTCTAAAGAGGAACAAAGAAACAT
>JBLWXT010000022.1:0-66169 GCA_048267305.1 Owenweeksia sp.
CTTATCTATTTCCATTATTTTTTGCCGGCCAAAGTACTTTATACTGACTTCTCCCCATAAAATTTAGGTGACCCCATATTGTTTTCTTGCATAGTTCATCTATAGGGTTGCTAAAAGTTGAACGTTAAAAAAATGGATGTTGGAGGTGTGAAATTTGTTCTCCAGCCTTCTGTTTCAGTTAATCTATTAGATGCGTTACCAGGGGTGGATGTACGCTCACTAGTCGATTTAAAATAGTACAACACCAGGCTGGATTCTGTGGTTATTGAAATTCTGTCGTTAATTTTAATTCTCAAGCCCATTAGTGGCGCCAGGCCATACCCATTTTCTACAGTATTATCTCTGTAACTGTAGTTCGGGCCTTCTATTCTATCATAAATACGCCTATCCATATAAGTGTAAAGGTCAATTCCATAAAAAAATTGCCATCTGCGATAGAAGTCAATTTTTCCCTCAACCCCAAGTCTGAAATTGATGTAGCTATTTTCACTTTTGTAAATAGAGGTATCGTTTAATACATCCTCCTGCTTATTTAGGGAGCCGCCTATACCTGATCGGATATCCCAATTATTGAAATAATGATAACGATACATCACAAAAAAGGGGCTGTAGGAGCTACCAGAAGTATTGCCGGATACAAAACGTTGCAAGAAGGGAGATATATCAATACCCACTTCGTGGTGATTGTCGCTGGTAATTACTGAATCCTGAGCTACTGAATTTTTACTAAACATCAGTAAGACTAATAGGGTGGTTGTAATTCTCATCTCAAAGTTTCTGGTTAAAAGTTAAAGGTGACGTAAATAGATGTGGGAGGTATATATTCCGTTTTCCATTTTTTAGAAGTGGCTGTATAGCCATATTGGTTGTCTGGAAAATAATTTCTTCCATTATGATAATCCGTATAAAAGAGTTTTATGTTTGATTCTGTGGTTATGGAGATTCGGTTATTCAATTTGTATCTGAACCCTATAAAAGGAGCTATTCCATAATCATTTGATTTGGTGTAGCGGTTGTCCCAGGCATAGCGCGATTGTCTTGAAATGTTCTCCACTTCAAAATATCTGATAAAGAAATCTGCACCGAAAAACACCTGAAACTTTTTATAGAGATTAACTTTTCGTTCGATACCAATGCTACCCTCTAGTGTGATTACGCTGCGAGAGTCATTTATCGTATCAAACCTTACCGTTTCGATATTATCCACATAAGCACCCACCCGGGCTCTTATTGACCAATTATCTAAATGATACCTGTAAAGAAGTTGGTAAGGATTGTAATGATATCCGGGTGTTCTGAAAACTGTATTCTGTAGGAGGGGTACAATATCAAAAGCAAACTCATGCCTATGTGAGGCATTTGTACTTTGAGAATTTGCCTTAAACCCGACACAGATTAAAATCAGAAAGAAAATAAAATGTTGAGCGTTTGGCGGTTTGGGATTTAGCAACTTTTCCAATCAAGCTAACTTTGGTTAAAACGATATTACATCATTTAATGCTGCTTTTATTCAGGTAATTAGTTAACGGAAATCTCTGGGAAAACCCTTGTGAATATGCGGATTTATCGAATATTTAGCCGCAGAGCCATGAAGTATAAAAGCATGGGGTTGAAGGATAAAAATCTTACAGAGCAGGACTACCGTCAATTTATTTTGGATAATACACCTTTTTGAAACGACCTGTAATAATTGTAGAGAATCAGATTTTTGTGGGTAATGCCAAGAAGGAGGTAGAAGCGGCAAAGCAAGTGTTAACCCACTGAAAATAAATAGTATTAAAGATTTCGCTGATAGCAGTGAAAGCTACTATCAGCGAAACTTATGTGCTAACTATCTTTATTTCCTTTATCTTTTCTCGTTCCCTCGTATAAATCATAACGCACCAACCAGCTTTCCAGCTTAGCGTTAAATAGTGGAATTTTTAGTGAAGGCTTTAGTCCTACATACTTTAAGCCTTCCTTGCTCGATGTAAACATCCAGGCTGTAAATCCCGGGAATTTGTTTTTTAATGTATTTCCAATACCTGTGTAAAGTTCAGGAATGTCGGCATCAAATTTTATCCCGTAAGGGGGATTGAAAACCAGGATTCCAGGTGTTTTAATTTCACGGCTCGATTTGAAATCGAGAAAATCGGCCTTCTCAAGTTTTATCTGCTCATCCAATAGCGCGGTTTTAATGTTACGCCCCGCTTTCAGCAAAACGCGTGGGTCTTTGTCAAAACCAAGGATGGTGTAGTAATAGTTTTTTTCCTTCTCCAGCGATTTTTCAAAAAGCATATCGTGCAGCTCCTTGTTGTAGTTCTTCCAGTTTTTAAAGGCAAATTCTTCTCTAAATATACCTGGAGGAATGTTGTGGGCAATCATGGCTGCCTCTATCAAAAAGGTGCCAGAGCCACACATGGGGTCAATAAGGTGGCTCATTCCTTTAAAGCCGATAAGGCCCAGTATGCCTGCTGCCAGCACTTCATTGATTGGTGCTACATCAGCTTCCTTGCGGTAGCCACGTCTGTGTAGTGAGTGGCCAGAGCTATCAAGCGACACAATCACATCTTCATTGTGGATGTAAACATCAATCCGAATATCAGGATTGTCGGTATTTACGGATGGACGCTCACCCGTTTTCTCGCGAAAGCGATCCACTATACCATCTTTTACCTTTTGAGCGATATAGAGGGTGTGGTTAAACTGCCGGGAGTAAATAGTAGCATTTACCATGATGGTTTTATCGATATCAAAGTAGTCTTCCCAGGCAATTTCCTTAATACGCTTATAAACTTCCTCCTCGTTTCTAACTTTAAATTCCTTTATGGGAACTAGAATTCGGAGGGCGGTGCGCAACCAGTAATTGGCTTTATACATAAAGCCGGCATCGCCAACAAAGCTTACACCACGTTTTACTGGTTTAATGTCCATAGCGCCCAGATTGCGCAGTTCTTTGGCAAGAACATCTTCCAGGCCGTGCATGGTTTTAGCCAGCATTTTAAAATTTTCGCTCATCTTAATTATTTGTCAATTTGGTAAGTGATAATGGGTAAGGATTATAAATGGATTTTGGCAGAGACTAATTATTCTCCTCCAGTATTAAACAGGCTATTTCCTCCCATTCTTTAGCTTCTATAAAATTTATGATCTGAGCCATTTTACTTTTAATAAGATTGGCAATTTCATTGGTTTTCAAATTTCCGGGTCGCAACAGAATTATTTTTGGAGGAGGCCCTTCCAATGAGGCTAAATCCTGAAAATCGTTATCAAAAGTGAGAATTGAAAAGTTGTTGTCCTTTGCATATTTCCAGATGGAGCGGTCGGCAATCCCCAGTGGATAAATCTGGTTTACTGAAATAATTTCAGAAAAATGTGACTGTAATTTCTTAATGAGCCGGTAGGAAATGTTTTCGTCAAGAATTAACTTCATTAAGTTGCAACCTTTACTCTGTGCTCTCTATCTGCAGCATAAGCTAAACAGGCTCTAATCTGTTCGTCCTTAAGCTGTGGAAAATCCTGAATGATATCTTCAACCGACATACCTGAGGCTAACCAACCAAGCACGTCCTGCACAGCTACACGCGTACCTTTTATGCATGGTTTCCCAAACCGTATTTCAGGATTTATTTCGATGAAAGCCTTATAATCAATCATAGTTCAAAAATAGGGATTTGTAAACTTACAGTTTCATTATAAGTATACCCAGCCCTGGCTATACAGCCATTACTCCTCCCCAATTTTCTCCGACTTTATTTCCACTAAATCGTTTGGAGCTACAATGGCTTCAGAAAATATCAGCTCATTTTCAACTGTATCTCCAACCGAAACTTCGGTGTAAATGGTGTCTAACCACACTTTATCATTTTGCGCCAGGCGAATGGCATAAGTCACATAACTTTTCCTTTCCGGTGCAGTCATTTTCAATCGTACGCCATAAACTTCTTCCTTTCCTAATTTCATTTTAAAAACTTCATCAGAAACCAGAAAAGGATCGCCATCATTTACAGAAGTGGTTTTATCGCTGCTACAGCCCATTAAACCTATAAGTGCAATTACTAAAAAACTGTATTTCATATCTATAATAAATGAGGCGCAAAGGTAGCGATAATGCGAGAGTATCAATGTTTTGCTTTATTTGCAGTATGACAAATCTTTCTCCCCTCGATTGGTTTATAGTGGTCTTTTTTATGGCCCTGTTTGTATTTATTGGCGTTCGCTTTCGTGGAAAGGCGGGCAGCAGCCTTACCGACTTTTTCCTTGGCGGGAGAAATCTGCCGTGGTACATAGCCGGGGTAAGTATGGTAGCTACCACCTTTGCCGCAGATACACCACTGTGGGTAACGGAGAAAATTGCCCAGCATGGTGTTTCGGGCAACTGGCTTTGGTGGAATATGCTGATAGGAGGAATGCTCACCACCTTCTTTTTTGCACGCCTCTGGCGCAGGGCAGAAATTATTACCGAACTGGAGTTAATGGAACTTCGCTATAGCGGACCGATTGCCCGCTGGCTTCGTGGAGTAAAGGCTGTTTATCTTGGCTTGTTCTTAAACGTGGTAATTATTGGTTGGGTAAATGCGGCCCTAATCTCCATCATAGAAGTCTTTTTTGAAGTGCCCTACGAAACTGCTTTTTGGGTAACCGGAGCAGCTATGGTACTTGTAGCTTTTTATAGTTCCATTGCTGGTTTGCTAGGTATTGCCATGACGGATTTTGCGCAGTTTATCATCGCTATGACAGGTTGTATCATTTTAGCTGTTGTAGCCCTTAATGCCCCTGAGGTTGGGGGTATTGCAGGTTTAAAAGCCAAATTGCCAGCCTGGCGACTCGATTTATTGCCAACTATCGGAGGCGGCAGTGATATTGCCGTAGGAACATTTTCATTAACAGCCGGTGCCTTTTTTAGCTATATAGGTTTACAGTGGTGGGCCAGTTGGTATCCCGGTAACGAGCCCGGTGGCGGGGGTTATATATCTCAGCGTATGATGAGCGCCAAGGATGAGAAGAATGCGGTATACAGTAGCCTCTTTTTTCAAATTGCCCATTATGCCCTTCGCCCATGGCCATGGATTATTGTTGGGCTTTGTGCCTTGGTATTGTATCCCGATTTACCGGTTGAGGAATCCCGTAAAGGGTTTATTATGGTAATGCGCGATTATCTGCCCAATGGCGTAAAAGGACTTTTGTTTGTTGGATTTTTGGCAGCTTATATGAGTACCATTTCAACCCAGCTCAACTGGGGAAGCAGCTACCTAACCAATGATCTTTATAAAAGATTTGTAAAGCCCGAAACTGAGTTTTCTTCTGAAGGAGTAGCTCAAAAACATTATGTAAAAGCGGGTCGTATAATTACAATACTCATTATGATAGTGGGTTTATTTGTTACCTCACAAATCACTATGATTGATACTGCCGCTCAATTTCTAATTGCCAGTGGTGCAGGTTTGGGCATGGTTCTTATCCTTCGTTGGTACTGGTGGCGCATCAATGCTGTAACGGAGCTTGTGGCTACCATTGCTCCATTTTTAGGTTTGGCTATCGCTAAATATGCGTTGCCCGGAAATGTACCCGAAGAGTTTTTTGTGCAAAACGGAGAGTTCATTTTTACAGTGGTATTTACCACCGTTTGTTGGCTGACCACAGCATTTGTTACTTCCCCAACCCATCCTGATACTTTAAAATCATTTTACGAAAGAGTAAAACCAGGGGGCTGGTGGGGACCCTATAAAACGGCATCGGATAGCGACAAGGAACTTCCGTTTCTTTTTGTGGCCTGGCTTAGCGGGGTAGTAATGGTTTATGGGGTACTCTTCTTTATCGGTTATGGTATTTTTCAGGAGTGGAATCTCTTCTGGGGTTGGTTAATAGCGGCTTCTGCTGGCTTCTTCATTATGAGGTGGGGTATGGGCAAAGCAGGGATGAGGTAGATAGTATTCCTTAAAATTACTTAACTTCCCTTAAAATATTTCAACAATGCCCCTAAAAGAAGAAGTTCTCAAGAAAATAGAAAAACTACAAGACGATAGAGTGCTAAAGGATTTAGATAGTTGGCTAAATGATGAACTGAATGAATCAATGACTTTTACCGCTACAGAAATCCGCGAGGTAAACGAGGGCTACGCAGAATACCTGGCCGGTAAGACTTACACCAATAGTGAAGCACAAGCGCAATTTGAGAAATGGCTAAAAGAGAAATAATCTGGACGCCCCGAGCTCTGCAAAACAGGAATGATATTTTTGAATACTGGTATTTTAAAAATGGATCTGATGCGTATCCTAAAAAGTTGGAGCGACTATTCAATAATGCCATTGGCAAAAAGGCATCGGAACCTGAGTCGGGCCGACCATTTAATCTCAACAGAAAAATCCGTTATGCCCTGGTTCGAAATTTTAGAATTTATTACACCTGCACGTCTAATGTTTTAGCGGTATTGAGTATTTGGGACAGTAGGCGGAATCCTTTGTTCTTTGAAATCTGATTAATCCTCAATCTTAATTTCTGGTTTTATTTATCTCAAGATAAACTTACCGGTCCCCTTATAATCTAGGTTTATACTACTCTTTCTGTAACGTCTGGTACCGGCCAATGCCCGGTCTATATAATACGTTGGGGTATGGGTAAAGCAGGGATGAGGTAAATTGAGCTTTGGGAAGTTAATAAACCCGAATGAAGCCTAAGTCATTGAAAACACTATCATTTATACTTACCTCCATGTCCGAGGTATAAGGTCCGCAATCGCAACACTTGCTCTTGGAGTCATTTGTAGTGATGCTTCTTATGTAAACAGTATCCTGAATATTCAGAGAGTCATGAGAAATAAGCCAGGTGTATCCGGGGGCTGTTCCCAGATTAATTCTACATTCAAACCGCCTGTTCGTGTATAATTGATCTATTGTATCTACAGATTGATTAAAACCTATAACATTAACTTTTGAGTATTAGGCAAGTTTAAGGGTTGCGTTGGAAGAATCTGAAAATTCTTTAAAACCAAAGGTTAAACTTAAATTCGCGCCCTTGGAAACCTGGGTTTATATACTACTCTTTTTTGGCGGGCTGGCGGCAGGTATCATCAATACCCTTGCGGGCAATGGCTCTGCAATAACGCTCTCCATTCTAATATTTACAGGCCTTCCGGCAGATGTGGCCAATGCTACCAACCGGGTAGGGGCTATGGTTCAAACTCTTACAGCCATTGGCGGTGTGAGGCGAAGCCCGCGCACGCGCTTTCTTTTTAAAGATGGTTTTTGGTTTTTGATCCCTGCTCTTTTGGGTACTGTAATAGGGGCCCTGCTGGCGGTGGAAATAGACCCTAAACTATTGAGGTATATTATTGGAGTCATCATGCTGCTGTTGTTAATTACCCTAATTACCAATCCTAAGAAGTGGGCTGCAGCTACTGATTTGGAAAAGAGCCATAAAACTGTGCTAAACTGGTTATTGATTTTTGCCATAGCCATTTATGCCGGTTTTCTTCAAATGGGTATTGGCATTATGATATTAGCCACATTGGTACTGGTAGCCAAGTATAGTTTACGGGATGCCAATATCATAAAGCTACTGCTTGCTGTTATTTTAGTGGTTCCTGCATTTATTATATTTCTGTTTAATAGTGAGATAGAGTGGGCACAAGGTTTAACATTGGCGTTAGGCCAGGGGATTGGAGGTTTTATTGGTGCCCGATATATTTTATTTTTGCCCAAAGCCAATCTTATTATCAGATGGGTGCTGATTATTATATTAAGCGTTTCTTCGTTAGTGTTGCTGGAGATCCCACAATATATCGGCCAATTTCTATAAACTTTCACAGAGCTAATGAGTACAGCCAATTCCTGGTTTAAATCCTGGTTTGATACCCCTTATTATCACATTCTTTATCGTCATCGCGATGATAATGAGGCTCAGGTATTTATTAAAAATACCGTTCACAGTCTTCATCCATCCAAAGACTGCCATATTCTGGACCTGGCCTGTGGTCGGGGCAGGCATGCCAAGTTTCTCAGCAAATTGGGATATGAGGTTACGGGTATAGATTTATCTGAAAGCAACATCAGCTTTGCCAAAAAACATCATAGTGGGGAGCGTTTACACTTTGAGGTTGGCGATATGAGACAGCCTTACGGGGAAAATCGCTTTGATTACATTTTTAATCTTTTTACCAGTTTTGGATATTTTGATAGTTGGGATGACGATTTACGAGCGTTAAAAATGATGAAGCAGGCTTTAAAACCTGGAGGAACCCTGGTTTTGGATTTTATGAATGTAAACAAGGTAAAGCTGGGGCTGGTAAAGAAGGAAGTGAGAACGGTGAAGGATATTGAATTTCATATAGAACGATTTATCCGTAACGGAATGGTGGTTAAGCAAATACGGTTTGAGGCTGATGGTGCTCTTCATGAGTATGAGGAGCAGGTTCAGCTGTTGAATCGTGAGGACTTCCAGCTTTTGCTGAATGAAGCGGGGTTTGAGATAACCTCTATCTATGGGGATTTCGATCTCAGTGAATTTAATGCGCGTGATTCCGAGAGATTGATTTTATTTGCGCAATAATGGAGTCATACTTATTTCTCATACTTTCGGTGGTGGCCGGCACTTTAATTGCCGCCTTTTTGTTTAATCAGAATAGTACTTCTGTTAAATTCCTACTCACCTTTAGCGGAGCCTATCTTCTGGGCATTGGGGTATTCCATCTCCTTCCGGAGATTTATGAAGGGCACAACCCTACCATTGGTTTTTGGATTATGGGCGGGTTTTTTATTCAGCTGGTGCTGGAGATTTTTAGTAAGGGTATGGAGCATGGCCATGGTCATCAGGAGATGTTTCATACCAAATCATTACCTATTGGTGTGTTGGCCAGCTTGTTTCTGCATGCCCTGCTCGAAAGTTTACCCATTGGTGCCCAACATGATCATGGAAGTAAAAATGCACTGCTTTGGGGAATTGTAATACATAAGTTGCCAGTGAGTATCATCCTGTTTACGATGATGAGGGAGCTCACTTCAAACACGTGGAAGATTATTATTGTAATGATAATGTTTGCTCTTGTAGCGCCTGTAGGTGTGTTTGTGGGAGAGTCGCTACCTATTTTCAGCGAATACTACAGAGAGCTTACTGCGCTTACCCTGGGGGTGTTTCTCCATATCTCCACCACTATTCTTTTTGAAAGCAACCAATCACACCGTTTTAATTTTATGAAGTTTTTTGCTGCCGGCCTGGCCGTAATATTGGCTTGGTTTTCAGTGGCCCAGCATTAATTGAGTTTTGTTTACTGCCATATAGATAGAACCGATTATATGAATTTCACTCAGCTATAAAGCTTCTATATATTTGCATCAGTTATTAAAAACGTAAATAACATAGTCAATACGAATATTGACTGAAATAAATATTCAATTTTTAAATTATAATCAAACATGGGCGTATTAGTAGGAAAAAAGGCTCCGCAGTTTACTGCATCAGCCGTAATCAATGGAGAAGAAATCGTTAATGACTTTACTCTAGAGCAATTTGCAGGTAAGAAGTATGTTGTTCTTTTCTTCTATCCAAAGGATTTTACATTTGTTTGCCCCACCGAGCTTCACGCTTTTCAGGCAAAGTTGGAGGAATTCAACAAGCTTGATGTGGAAGTTGTGGCTGTTTCAACCGATACAGAACAGTCTCACTGGGGTTGGTTACAACTAACTAAAGATCAAGGTGGTATTCAGGGAGTGACTTATCCTATTGTTGCTGATACCAACAAAACTATTTCTGCCAACTATGATGTATTGGCTGGTAGCTATTATTATGATGAAAATGAGGAACTAAGTGCAGAAGGCGAAATGATTGCCTACCGTGGTTTGTTCCTTATTGACAAGGATCAGGTTGTTCGTCACCAATTGGTGAATGATCTTCCACTTGGACGTAATGTAGACGAAGCTTTACGCATGGTAAAGGCACTTCAGTTTATTGAAGAAAAAGGTGAAGTATGCCCTGCAAACTGGGATGAAGGCAAAAGCGGAATGAGTGCTACTCATGATGGTGTTGCTTCTTACCTGAGCGAAAACTAAGAGAATTTACCTCTTAAAATAGTGAACCCTGATCATTTTATGGTCAGGGTTTTTTATTTCCAGATGGCTGGTAACACAAATAGCAGGTGCTTTGCCATAAAGAAGTCCATCGCCATCAGATTGATTTGAAACCCCCTTTTGTAGCCCTGATTAGAGAAGGTGAAAAGCTTGAAGACAGATCAGGTTATTTATGATTTTCCAGTCTCCCGATCAGTAGGTATAGTCTCTATCTCAAAAACCTTGGCTTGCTCAGTATTAAGCAGTTCAAAGTCTTCCATAGGAAGTTGAAGAAACCAGGCGGCACTTTCAAGTTCGGTATAGATATTAATTTCCTGCTTTGGTTTCATCTTAGTTTCAAAGATCATTGAAAGGGCAGTTTCAAAAGGCTTGTTAACCAAAAGGGCGAAGCGCCCGGTTGCGGCTTTGTTATCGGCAATTAACATCTGGGAGAGTTCTATTATTTCTGCCGGATTTAAAAGTAAATCTGCGTTGGTAAGATCCAAAACTCCCCCAAATTCAGGACTATATTTATCGTCTGACCAAATGATTGAGATGGCTCTTAGTAGCCCCTCCATGGTTACTTTGCCTTCCATTCTTTCAATAAAAAGCTTCTTTTCGGGAAGTAAAACGTAGCTGAGAGTCATCGGCAAAGTTTTTAGTAATTTAAAAAATAAGTTTTGATAACAGGCAATAATTGAAGCTATTAATGCTACTTAGTAAACTCCCTTGTTTGAAATTTTTTGAGATTTACAATCTCACGGCCTTCCCGAAATTCATAAAAAGATTGTCTTAGCTCCTTTCCCGGCCAGAGAATTCGCATATCCATTTCCTCAATATTGTAAACTGCAGTGTACAATGTTACAAAGGCTTTATTGGCATTATTGTGATATAATGGAAGTGAGAAAAAGCGCCTTATCACATCTTCTTTCATGAGATATGGATTTAGCAGAAGTTCATCCAAAAACTGTTTGCGTTCCAGCGTTCCTGTTAAGGCGGCATACTCTGTCCACTCCACAAATTCCTGATGGTTGGTGGCCACCCACGAATTGGTAATTACGGGTGGTCTGTCTGGTGATAAGTACAGCGTGGAATAGCGACCTGTTTTGTCGATAAGTGTAATGTTATATACCATATGCACAGGAATTCGCAGAAATGCATTCTGAGCTTCCTCTACATTTTTACAGGTTTCGAGTGCATATCGCACCAACAAAGGAATACCAAAACCGATACCGCTTATTTTTCTACCTCCAAAGGTGAGGGATACCACCAGGCCCTCAGCATTAATACCGTCCAGCAAGCCCCAGTTACAATCAGATATTCCCATTACGGGTTGTAGCCAGTTGGTTTTTAGTAAAACACCTTCAAAAAAACGTGGGTCGTAATCGTAGTTGCGTATTAGCCCAATAGGCGATTTAGTCCAGGCCAACTGTGTACAGCCGCTCATAAAGGGTGGCGGATTGTAAAGGGTTAGGTATCGCGAAGCAACATCTCCGTTACCTGCCAGCTCACATAGCCTTTCGTACAGTGGGTATAGTTCGGGCATGTATTCCCGAAGTTTTTCAGAAGCAGTAAGGTAGCCCGGCCGTGCTAAAATACCCTCCTGGGTATACCATTTTTTATAATAGGGCCACGATTTTTCAAATCGCTTTTTCCATTTTTTGCCTGGTTTTGCTTCCTCTACGCTTTTTAGCGATAGCAGCATTTTACATCATTTTAAAGCCACCGATTTCAGCCACTTTGTCGGCCACAAACTGTTCGTTGCCAGGTGCTTTAGATTTATAAAGCGATTTGATACCGTGGATCCACATACGGGCTCTGTCTCTCAACTGAAAGTCATCTGTCATCAGTCTTCCACGCATTACTAATATGCCCATATCAGCACCCTCATAGAGGTAATC
This sequence comes from Owenweeksia sp., assembly GCA_048267305.1. GTDB lineage: Bacteria > Bacteroidota > Bacteroidia > Flavobacteriales > Schleiferiaceae > Owenweeksia. The sequence goes on from JBLWXT010000022.1 coordinate 11,922, forward strand.
GCCAACACGGGTAATTCTCAAATAAAATGCTTCATTCTCCTTCTCTACCGCTCTGCGATGGGTATCCATTCTGTCAAAATAAATACAGCCATCATCCATCATTTTATAAATTCCTGAGCGAGGAGCCTGGGTTACATATTCTACAGTATCATCAGTATGTTTTATTACCAACTGGCTCCAGGAGTCAATGTTGGCAGGGTCAAACCATCTATCGTTCAACGCCTCAATGTCCAGCTCATAGGGCTGATCCATATATTCTAAAATATGAAACAGAAAGAGTGGGGCATCGGCCAAGGCAAATACAGCATGGTTGGTAATAGAACTGGCGCCAGTTACCCTAGGGTTAAGTTCTCCCAGGTAAATTTCATTGGTACCTTCCTCAATAAGGAAGTCAAGTTCAAAATAACCTTTGTATCCTTCCTTTCGAAGCTGATCGCCAAATAGTTGAGTATACTTTCGGGCTTTTTCCCTTATTTCGGGAGTAAAGGCATCCGGATAAATCTCATTGCCACACCACCCCCCCTTGTAAGGGGTAAGTTCTTTAAAACCCACCAACTCCGTCATTAAGGGGGCTACCAAAGTGCCGTGTTGTGTTACACAAGCTTCTATGGCAGAGCCATAGCACTTAATGCGCTTCATAACCTTCACCTCACTTTCCGCCTCAATTTCTTCCTTATACTTATTGTATTCTTCCTCGTTGGAAATAAAGAAGGTAGTATGGCCTGAATCGCCAAACGGTGTTTGTACCACCAAATCATTTCCTAAGTGTGCAGAAACTTCGCGCAGATGCTGGTAATTTTTAACATTGTGAAGAATGTTAGGTACACAGGCCACTCCGGCTTTTTCGGCAATGCGGTTGGTATTAACCTTATTATCCATGGATATCCGCATTTCCGCAGAGGGGAAAGCCACATCCAGACCGAGTTTTTTAGATAGCTCCTCAGTGCGGCTATCAAACATGAGGTATAGCGCCTTGCCATGATCGCCACGGCTGCGGATGTAATCCACCACTTCCTTGTGTTCCAAAAGGTAGTTGTTGATGTCTTCAATACTTTGAAATTCCTCGTGGGGCAACTCTTCCTTTGGGGCAAACACATTGGGATGTTTACCGTCAAAACACTCGATATAGCATATAAATTTGAATCCTCTAACCCATTCATCTGCTCCCAAAAGGTTGAAGTTGGTGGCACTGATAAAATATATAGGGGTTTCATTGGTATAGAAAAATCTTCGAATGTCCGAAAGACCCTTTAATGTGGGAACGCTATTGGCGGTTGTACTCATGGATTTTTGAATTATGCTGTATTAATAATTTGGTTTAGATTTTTGCCGCGGGCGACATCATGGCCGTGGTCATTGTTTTATGCCGGTTTAGCACCTTTGCCGTAAATACCCGCAGGCCCATATCGGGTCGGAAACCGTGTATTTCCTTAACGTCAAGTTTCATAAAGAACTCCAGTATTTCGGGGCTCAAAACCTGTCCGGGCACTAAAATAGGAAACCCCGGAGGATAGGGAATAACAAAGCTTGCTGCCACTATTTCCTTGCCTTCCTTTAAATCTTCTTCGCATTTAGTGAGTGGGATGTGCTGGCAATTCGTATCGTCATAAGACAAAAAGTAGGCTTCACGCAAGTTTCCACCAGGAACACCCGGCATGGCTTGAAAAGACGAATGAAAGTGGCTGAAATCGGGAAGGGGAGGGCATTCCTGTGTTAGTGACCTGATTTTTTTCACCTGAATTTCCTTTTCTTCCCTGTTGTAAGCCTTTAAGTTGTCATCAAGCTGATCAGCTATTTTCAACAGCACCCTGATGAGGTAGGCAACGGAGCTGCGTGTGGTACCAATATTGGTCATAAACAGCACAGTATTCCTTGAGGTTTTGTTTATCTGAATACCAAACTGATCCATCAGATACTTGTTTTTAAAGGTATCACCATCAACGCCAGTACGGCCTATATAAAGGTTGATTTTAGTGGGATCCAGTACAAATTCATCGTCTGACCAGGCTTCATCCATACGCACCCAGCCGGTATCTGTATTAAAGTATTCAGAAATACCTGATTTGCGGTATTGTGGTGGGATGAAATTGGATACGGTAAGCACATCAAAGTACTTTTTCAACTTGGGATGGGAGTGAATTTTGGAGCGCAGCACCATGGCGTTCTCCACACTTTTCTCCACCATTTCGTAACCCTCAAACTGTACCTGCCTGCGGCCAACATCCAGTGAACCTAAAATCTGATAGTTTGGAGAGGTGGAGGTATGCGTTTTATAGGCTTCGAGGAAAGACTCCTCCGTTCTTCGTCTGAATTCTTCATCCCAAATGTGGATCATAGAGCCCTGCCGAAGTGAGGTGAGCGTTTTATGAGTACTCTGCGTAGCATACACTCTTATTTTCACCTTGTCAGGATCGGGCATTCCGGTTTTATCCTTTGCATTGGCGTAGGCCTCACGGTAAGCTTTGCTTTGATATTTTTGACAAAGATGTTCGGCAGCATACATGGCTGTGCGTTGTTTATAAATAGGAGAAAATCCCGCGAAGGCAAACCAGGCCTCATCCCATAAAAATATCATGTCGGGCTTTATGGCCAATACGGCTTCCATCACTTTTTGCACATTGTATACAATACCATCAAAAGTGCAATTGGTAAGTAAAAGCATCCTGGCTTTATCGAGCCTGCCGGCAGATTTTAAAACCTCCAGCTTTTCCAGAATATGATCTAATGGAACGGCTCCATACATGGAGTATTCCTGAACGGGGTAGGAATCCAGATATACCGGGAAAGCACCAGATAGTACCAGTCCATAGTGGTGAGATTTATGACAATCACGATCAATAAGAACAAGGTCGCCCGGCTGGGCCACAGCCTGCACTACAATTTTATTGGCGGTTGATGTTCCGTTGGTTACAAAAAAAGTTTGTCTGGCTCCGTAAGCCCGGGCAGCCATTTCCTGTGCTTTTTTTAAGGGGCCTGTGGGCTGTAGTAAAGAGTCTAAACCACCCGTAGTGGCAGAGGTTTCTGCCAAAAACAGATTACGTCCGTAAAAATCGCCAAAGTCCTTTATCCATCTCGATTTAAAAACGGAGTTACCCCGCGAAATCGGCATGGCATGAAAAACGCCCATTGGTTTTTGGCTGTAATCCACTAAGGCAGAAAAGAAAGGTGTGTTAAACCGCTCCTTTATACCATGTTGTATACTTAGGTGTATTTCCTGAAGATCTTCGGTTCTGTAAAAAATCCGATTGAATACTTCCAGGGTGGTATCCTTAATACTGGGCAATGAGGTGTCGGTAACGTAGTAAATATCGAGCTCTGGTCTAAGTTTCCTGATTATCTTACCGAGTACAGGACCATAGTCCATCTCGCTGTCAGATTCAACACCCACATTTTGCATTCCGTTGATAAACGGTTTAATGATGCTAAGGGTGTTTTTGGATTTATAATTCAAACCGTATCGGATAACCACGGCCTGGATATTTCTGTTAAAAATGAGGGCAATAAGTGAGTCCTGAAAGCTTCTTGTAATCACCACTTCAAAAGAAAAGGCTTCTGTGGCTGAGTGAATTTCGCGGAGGTTTTCCTTGAGGTCTATCTGCTCTTCGCGGTCAATATCATCTACAAAAAGTACTTCGAAATAGTTTTTGGCAACGTGTTCTTCGGAGTCATCTTCCTTTATGCTGCGTGATCCATCAGAATCCATCACCATTACCCTGTTGCTTGAGCGGTAAGACTCGCTGGCCAGACTTCGAAGGGTTTTATTTAAAACATTCGAAAAATGAGCATACTCTTCACGCTTAAACATAGAGATAAGTTCTCTTACATGTTCAATGCCTGGAAATGCCCAATATTGCTCAATAAGTTTTAATGTTTTAAGGCTATTGGACACCTTTTCCACATTTTTTGGAATGTCGGCAGGTTTCTTTCCAGACTTCAGTTCACTGGCTGCAACTTTTAATTTTTGCCAGGTGTCTGAGCGCAGTTGTGCTACATTGAAATATTCCTGACTTAAAAACTCGGAATCTATAGGGTTGTGCATAAAGTATTATTTCTGGTGTAAAGCCAGTTTATTTCCTTCACAATCTAAAAACAGGGCAAAATTTCCAGCCGATTCGCTAATGAGGGTTTTACCCAGTAGTAGCCTGCCGCCCATTTCCTCAATTCGAGGCAGCATATCCTCCAGGTTTTCTGAAGCATTTAAGTATAGCAGTGGTCCGCGGTCGCTTGGAATGCTGCCTTCTCCACATATTATGGCTCCACTCATGCCTTTTTCGGGAGGGAAAAAGGCCATGGTATAGGTGTTTACTTCGGTGGTTTCCATTTCTATATTAAAGAGGCGGTTGTAAAACGCAACCGCCCTTTTAAAATCATGTGCGGGTATTTCAAACCAAGTGAGGAAGCTTAGTGGCGAGGGTGATTCGGACTTGTTTTTTACTGCTTTCTTATCTGCAGAAGGATTGACTTTCGTTCCCTTTTGTAAGTTTCCTCCTTTACCTGAGCTTCCCATATAGGTTTGTTTTTTAGTTGTTCAGAAATTTATAAAAAATTTCGCTGCCATTTAGATTGAATTTTCCGGTAGAACATTGGTGCCTAGGGTATCTATAACCACCGGTTCCTGCATTACCTTGGTAAGCTGCGCCAGTCGTGTTGGTTTTTCCAATTCACCGAGCTTATCCAGCTCAGGAAGTGCAGTCCCTTTTTCGTAGATGTCAAATTGTACTTTTCGATCTCTAAAACTTTTCAAAGGTTGGCCCAACCTGAGCAGTCCATGCTCGCGGCTACGTCTTACCCTTTCCATATCAAATTCAATGGGAATTATTTCAGGACCGGTACTGGCTTGATAAATCACGCGGCCATCAGGTCCACAAACAATAGAGCGACCAGTACCACCATCTCCCAAACCATTGAGGTCAAATACATAACACTGGTTAGTGGCTGCTGTGGCCTGCACAAGTGATAATTCAATATCTCTGTCAATCGTTCCTGTAAGGGTAGGGTGGAGGATAACGTCACAGCCATTTACGGCCAGTGTACGGGATGTTTCCGGAAACCACATATCATAACATATGGAGAGGCCAAACCGGCCTATGTTAGGTACATCAAAAAAGAAAAACTGATCGCCTCCGGTTACGCCTTCTTCATAAGGGTAAAAGGGAAACATCTTATCATAACGTCCAACAATCTCGCCATCCGGGTTAATCACAGTAGCGGTGTTGTAGGTTTTATTATCCTTCTTTTGAAACATACTCCCCGGTATCAACCAGATTTTATATTTCCGGGCCAAGTCCTGAAATTCCTTTTCTACATCATTAGGAAACTCGCGTGCATGATAGGTAAGAGGTCCAAAAGCACATAATTCGCTAAGCATCACCATTTGTACCCAAGGGTACACACTCATGGTTACTTCAATTTTGTGCTTCATTAAAGGAACATTGCTGTAACCAGCAGAAACCGGCATTTGAATTCCGGCAATTGAAAACGGTATCATTAATTTATATTCAAAAAGTTATTGTAAAATAATTTGGCCGGAGACGTCAGAAGTCTGGCCATTTAAAGGTTTGTGCAGGTTCCTAAGATAGGATTTTATCTAATGCCATATCCATTATGTCCAATCCACGGTTCAAATCTTCATTAGAAATAACTAATGGACTTAAAACCCGTATCACGTTTTTATGGGTACCGGCACTAATCAAAATTAAACCTTCATCTGCACAAGCCTGTAGCAATTTACTGCAGGTTTCGGCATCTGGTTGGCGAGGATCTCCATTCTTAACAAACTCAATCGCCACCATGGCTCCAAGTCCACGAACGTCACCAATCTCGTAATGTTTATTTTTCATGGAGATAAAGCGATCCATTACAATTTTGCCTACTTCTTCGCCCCGTTTATTCAAATCCTGCTCTTCCATCATTTTAATGGTGGCCAGTGCAGCTGCACAACTTACAGGGTTACCTATATATGTACCTCCTATAGTGCTAGGTTTGGCTGCATCCATAACTTCGGCTCTGCCAATTACGGCTGATATGGGCATGCCAGAGCCCAATGATTTTGCCCAGGTAGAAATATCCGGCCTCACATTAAAGTGCTCGTAAGAGCCCCACTTACCTGTACGGCAGAAACCTGATTGTACTTCGTCAAAAATGAGCATGATGCCGTATTGGTCGCAGAATTCGCGCAGGCCTTCCAGATATTTTGCCGGTGCCACGTTAAATCCACCTTCACCTTGCACTACTTCCATAATTACAGCGGCTACAGAGTTGGGGTCTACCATATTTTTCATGGATTCATGCATGCGCTTCAATTCCTGATCTACAAACATCTCTTCGCTCATGCCACGTCCGTAGCGGTAATAGTTTGGGAATGGCAAGCGGTACACTTCCGGGGCAAATGGACCACAACCAATTTTATAATCAACTTTAGAAGTTAGCGTCATGGCCATCATAGTACGGCCGTGGAAAGCTCCTGTAAAGGAAATAATAGCGCTGCGGTTGGTAGCCTGTCTTGCAATCTTAACGGCATTTTCCACAGCTTCGGCACCAGTAGTTACCAGCATTACCTTGGTGTGATCTCCATGTGGGAGAATCTCTGCCAGCTTTTCGCAAAGCTCAATATAAGGCTCATAGGTAACTACGTTGAAGCTGGTATGGATGTACTTTTTGGCTTGTTCAATAATTGCATTTACCACAGGCTCAGGGGAGTGTCCGGCATTTACTACACCTATTCCACCTGCAAAATCTATAAGTTCCCTTCCATCCAAATCAGTAATAATAGCACCACTGGCACTTGCTACAGTAGCCGTATTAAAAACTCCAACACCATTTGCTACTACAGCCTTCCTTCTGGCCAATAGCTCCTCACTCTTGCTTTTTGTTAAAACATTGTCATTCATCGTATTATGTTTTTTCTGGGTTCTTTGTTTGTATGAGTTAATATTAGCAGGATTTATTCAATTAAACAACTGGTCAAAAATATTTTATGAGTAGGGTTTTTTACATCAGCAAAAGCTCTTAAGCTAGTGGAAACGAAAATTTTATGAGGGGATAATCTCTCGATTTTACAGTTGAGCAGGATTCTATTTCGCGTTATTATGGATTGTTAGTGTCTGTTTTTGATAATAGAAAAGCTTGCGACTTTCGATAAACCATTAAATTTCCAGCTGAAAATGATATTCATGCAATTACTAAGCATCAAAGCAGAAATACACAAACTGGCAAGCATTGGCTATCTGTTATCCTGTCTATTCCTTATTGCGAGTTCCCTGAAAGGACAGGATGAGTCTTTGAAAATAGATTCTCTGGCAAGTACAGATATCTACTGTATTGGAAACATTCATTTTGATAACGGAATAACATACAGGTTGAATGAAGCATATCTATATGAAATTAAAAAAAATGAGGAGCGAGAGTCTGATCTTTATGAAACTTTGATTTCAGAAGGTGGCATTACTTCACTATTACTAGAATACCCTGTGCATGACGAGCTATTCCTGAATTATTTTTTCAAAGCGAATCAGGATAGTGCAGTTGATCTAATTGACACGGCCAACTTCCCCTCGTCTTACTATATGTATACACGTTTGCGTAGATTATCAATTCAGAATCCCGAATTACGATTTGTCTGTGTGGATATTGCGGAAGAAGAAAATCGTGTTGATTTTATGAGTTCACTTTTATATTCCATCTTTTCTCAGTATAAGCCTTTGGAAGACTATTTTTTGATCCCTGAGCACCTCGACTATAATACTTATGTTTCAATTTGGGAGGAATATAGGTCAATAATAGATACTTTGGCAATAGAGGGATATGATGAAGAGTATGTTAATCTTCTGAACGATGCTTTAGAGGTAAGGTTTTATAAATCTTGCAGAAAGAGAAAAGTTAGACAGCTCGTGGAAGAACTTAGGATATTTTATAAGGATAAACACCCTGAGTTGGCAACTCCTTTCATTTTGCGGATGTGTAACTCCTACATCAGTAAAAGAACCAGAAAGCAGAAGCTAAAACGCGAGCACTTTATTTTTAATGAGGCACTCAGGCTTTTGCCGCTAATGATACGGCCCCCGTTTTATTACAAATAGGCAAATGGCACATTGAAGCCAATACCGATAACAATCTTAGAGACTTTCTTGAAAATACGACCTTAAAATGTACTTATTTGACGCTCTATCAGCCCTTATATTCAAATATGTACACAAAGACTGAAAACGAACTGGCCAAGAAAACAGAAAAGGGAGAAGTGGTAAAAGTTGGTAGAAATGATTATTTGCTATTTTAACTCTAGGCCAAAATATACCTGTCCTTTTTATTCAATAAGCACTCCCGGAGCCTGTTGGTGGGCATCTTTAGTAAATTTTCAAAATCCAAATCGTGAAATCGGGCTGCTTTTCGGCCACGTAAAAAGGCTTGTTTAAAATCTCCCCAATACTCAGGATAGAAGAGGAGTGAAGTAAAGTTTGCCGCCAGATGAGGGAGAGAGTACTTGCCATTTCCCATCGATACAAATTGAATACAGGTTTCATCCCGCATGGTGGTGTTATAGCCCAGTAATACGTGGTAAACATCGTGAAACTCGGCTTTCGGCATAAGCTGAATGTTGTTGGTGGTTAAGAAGTTTGATAAGTCTTTACCAAGCGAGTTCTCAGGATAAGCTGAAAGTTCTTCTTGCGTAACCTTCCATGCTTTCCGTTTCCAACGGAGTAAAAAGTAAATGGGTTTTGAAAAGTTAACGATTAAACCCGCCAGGCGTTCTCTGAAGGATTGTCTTTGATTTAGTGTGATTTCCATAATTAAAAGTACTTTGTCTTTCAAAGTAAAACGAGATATTAGAGCTGATATTGCCTTTTGTTTTGATTGTTGATAGTTAGGGGGAATTGTCTGCGGCAGGTAATAGTCTTCCGTTTTGCAAAATTGTTGACTTAAGAAGTGATTGCGGATGCTTATAGTGGCCTAAATCCCAGGCTTATGTTATTTTCGCCAGCTCATAATGCTGTCAAAAAAATCGAAATACGCCATTAATGCGCTGGTTTACCTGGCCCGTAAATCTGCTTTTGATGTAGATCATAAAGTGCAGGTATCTGAAATATCAGAGGCTCAGCACATTCCACGTAAGTTTTTGGAATCCATTTTACTGGATATGAAGAATAATGGAATATTGGGAAGCAAGATGGGGCGAGGTGGCGGATACTATTTACGCAAAAGTCCGGCAGAGGTAAACCTGGCAGACATCTATCGCATTTTTGACGGAGCCATTGGTTTGTTGCCCTGCGTAACTTATCAATACTATGAGCGCTGCGAGGAGTGCCGTGATGAGGAAACCTGTGGTATAAGAGAGGCTATACTTGATGTGCGCAACAAAACCGTGGAGATTCTCAAGAAAAACACATTGGAGGCCATACTTGAGGTTGAAGCACGTAAAATGGCACTTAAGAAGAAGGATTAAGCGCCTCCCTAAGCTTTTCCAAAAATTTCAGCACATAATCGTCCTTCTGTTTTAACTTGTACTGCATAATATAGCGGGGATGCTCAAGAGGGATGATTCTATCAAATAGATCTATGGATTTATTGAGATCCCTTAGGTATTTGAAGTTTTTGCCATTACCCAGCACTACTGCCGTTTTTGGGTTTCCGCAAATAGCCATTTGCTTTTTGAGGTTATCAATAATAAAGGGCCTTACAGCTTCCTCTAAATCCTTTTGATCGTAATAATTATAGTTTACCCAGTTTTCCTTTTCATTTTTATGGATGTACCCCAGGGGGCTTACAGCACCTATAAACCAATCATTGTAAAAGGCATTTGTACCGCCATAAGCCTCAATTACATCATATACAAAATGGGCAGAAGTTTCGCGGGTGGCAACAGGGAAGTGGATATCGCAATACTCCTGTAGGCGGTAAGAATCGGTAAAGGGAATACCAGTAACACCAGCACCTAACCTTCCGGGATTGATGCCCAATATTATACCCCGGGAATTGGTATCGTTATAATATTTGTGATAAAACTGTTGAATTACCTCTTCAACTTCCGCAGGAGGATTATGATAGGGGTTCATTACTTTTATTTCCTTTGGCAGGGAAGTGCTTTTCAGTTCAAACGAATCGTAAAACTCCAGGATTTGCTCGGCAACGGTCATTTGGTAAATATCAAATCTTCAAATTCTCGAATCTTCAAATTATGATTATTACTTTTTGATTACCCTAACGGAAGTGCCGTCTGCACTGCGAATAACATAGTAGCCGGAAGGCTGATTACTAAGATCCACTTTGTTTCTGTCTTTTACAGTTTGAATAAGCTGACCATTAGTGTTGTACACTTTAAAGTCGCCATACTGTTGGGTTTCAAACACACCTGTGGATGGGTTGGGGAAGAAGTTAGGTTCTTCAACGGTGTAGTTTTCACTAAGGCCAACTCCTACACCCATTTCGTATACCGTAATGGTTCCACTTACTTCATTGGCTACAAAAAGCAAAGGCAGGCCACGGCTGTTGTCAGCAGCTTTTACAAATACCATCCCTTCGGGGCCAAGGTCACCGGCATCGGGGTCGCTTGCGGCTTTTGTAAAATCGCGGTTCAGCTCATACATCACAAAGGTTGGCGCCAATGGATTGGTAATATCGTAAATCATTATTCCACCCATACGTTCCAAACCAATAAAGGCGTAGGTTTTTCCATCCACTTCGCCAATTACTATGCTCTCCGGCTCAGGGCCTCTGTCATCGCTACGGCTTTTGCGAGATGAATTATCGGTATTATCTGAGTTAAACTCAGAGGCATGAAGTGCTTTAAGGCTTTGTTCAAACTCATCACCACTATCCCATACCAATTGTACGTTTTCATCCCAAACACTAAAGGAGCGGCCACCAAAACAGTACAGTGAATCGTAGCTTCCGTCATTGTCATTATCACCAAGGGCGGTGGTAACCTTTAGCCTTCCAAGTACTGTATCATGCTGGTTGGTGGGCCATGTTGGAAATTTCTGGAAGTCTAAAATCATGGTGCCAACTCTTACTTCCTCTGAATAGGCAGTGTAATTTCTTGAGTCACCTTCATTTGCAGATAATATGTACTGCACACCACCAGCGTTGTAGGCAGCAAGTCCGTCAGGCTGGTACATGCCAAACAGGTTGTTGTGAGGCCCGATGTTGATAGCATTGGCCACATCAGACGCATCAAGGCCAATGGTGGAAAAATCCTTATAACCCAATCCTACCACAGTATCCAATGTAGCTGTGTTAATGTCAATTATAGCCATGGCATTGTTTTCCTGTAAGGAAACATAGGCCTTGGTTTGTGCGCTATTCACGGTGATGAATTCGGGCTCAATATCCTGAGCAGCGCTTTGCATACCATTGTTTCCGTAGATACGCACTTTAGGGTCATATGCTACGGTGTCGAGCCTGTCAAAGTATACATACTTCATGTCGGCCTGAGTTATAAAATTAAAACCGGGACTAATATCCAGAATACAAACTGAGCCCCAGGGGTCGCCCATGTAGTCATCACTTGGCTCGCCTTCTCCGGCTACTAAAACCTTGTTTCCACCAGGGGTAAAGGTTACCATATCGGGTTGGGCACCAACACCAAACTGTGCTTTAAAAACCCCGTCCTTATCAAAGAAAACCAACTTACCGGGAAACTGAGGCACGGCTCCGGAGCCCACTACAGCAACATTTCCAAAATATACAGCCACGCTGCTAATGGAGTTTACATAAGGGCTCATGTCTATACTTCCTATTCGCCCCGGCTTGGCAAAGTCTGAATAAGTGTAAATATCAACGCGATTTCGGGCTTTATTGGTGGAGTACAGTCTTTTGCTAGTGCGGTCGTAGGCTATAATCTCTGTGCTACTACTATCAAATATACCTGTTTTGTAAGTGTGGAGTTTGGCAAACGGCAGCGATTGGGAACTGGCTTGTAGGCAAGTAAAAGCAATAAGGGAACTCAGTAAAAATCTCATCTTTAATTTGGCATTTTATACGGGCCGAAAGGTAAGGCTTACATTAGGTAAGTTCCGACTCTTTAACTAACAGAATCTTTGTCTTAACTGGTTGGAGTGATATTATATGGGGTAAAAGTGATGTTGTGATGGGTTTTTGGGCTAAACACTTCAACCTGAGTGTAAAGTTTGCTTCGTTAATAATTAATTTAAGGAAGCTGTATCGTTAATATAAAAAACACTCGTCCTACCTTTGTAGCCATGCAATGGAAGAAACTATCTAAGGACGCGATTAAGATGCGCGTTTTTAAAGCACTTGACGAAAACCGTAACTACGATTCAGACAATATTCTTGGTATTCCGGGTTCTTACCTGGATACTGAACAGTTTTACAGGGATGCTGACTTTTTGGAAGATGCTCCTTATCTGAAAACGTTTATCAACAATCCCAACCATATTGGCTGCCATACGCTTACTGAAGATGGTGGCGAGGATCTTTTTAGGGGCACTCAAAAACTGGAAATTGAGTTGATCCGTTTGGTAGCAGAAGAAATTATGAATGGCCCTCAAAAGGAGATTGACGGCTACGTTGCTCCCGGTGGTACTGAAGCCAATATTCAGGCTTTGTGGATTTATCGCAACTACTATAAAAAGGAATTTGGAGCAACCAATAAGGAGGTAGGGGTAGTGTTTAGCACAGATAGCCACTACTCCTTTTACAAGGGATGTAACCTTTTGAGTTTAACAGCTATTCCTGTTGAGGTGGATTTTGCCACCCGTCAAATGAAGGAGGATGCGCTGAAAGCTTCAATTGCGGAAGCAAAAGCCAATGGGGTAAAACACCTGATTGTGATTGCCAATATGAGCACCACCATGTTTGGCTCCGTAGATGACCTGGATACAAATCTGGCTGTAATCAAAACTCTTGATCTTCCTTATAAGGTTCATGCAGATGGTGCCTTTGGTGGATTTTTATATCCCTTCACTAATCCTGATAACAATCTGGATTTCAGAAATCCTGAGATTACTTCCATTACGCTGGATGCTCATAAAATGCTCATGGCACCTTACGGAACGGGTATGTTTTTAATCCGTAAAAACTGGATGCACTATGCCGCCACCGAGGAAGCCCAATATGTTCAAGGCCTGGACTATACCATTTGTGGCAGCCGCAACGGAGCGCAGGCAGTATCTATTTGGATGATATTGACAACGCATGGCCCCAATGGCTGGCGCCAAAACATCCATAGCCTAATGAATGAAACCGACAGGCTTTGCAATGCCCTGGATGAATTGGGCGTAACCTACTTCCGCAATGAGCACATGAACATTATTACCATGCATGCGGAGAAAGTGCCAACTGAGTTGTGTAAAAAATACCGGTTGGTAGCCGATAACTTTGATAACCCCAAGTGGTGGAAGATTGTAGTGATGCCGCACACCAAGGGCGAGGTGATCAATAGGTTTTTGAGCGATATGAAGGAGTTGGTAGTGGTTTGATTTAGTTCTGTAGTTTTCTTAAACCCTTTAATTCTGATGTATTTAGTCGTCTTTAAAAAAACCACTGTCGGTCTTTATAAACCTCTATATATCCAAATTGATCATTAAATACAAGGCGGGTTGTTCCTTCTGGTTTTAAGCTTTTTTCAGTAAACAACTCAAATTCCCGTTTTTCAATCTCTAGTTTTGTAAGTGGGGCACCATCTATTGTGAGGACCACTGATTTTCCCTGATGGGAGTTGCCATTTTTATAAAAATCAGGAGATAGGATTTTAAAACTTCCTGGCTTTATTGGTCTTAGGGAGTATGTTAGCTTATAAGAGGCGGTTGTTATTCCTGCAGTTACACTCATTGAGCTATTCCGCGTTGGGCCATTAATAATTTCAAATTCCGAAAAGGAGATGGTAGAGATGGAGTCTGGAATAAAGTCAGCTTCAAAGGAAATCTCTAACTTTTCATCCATTTGATACTCCAGGGTATCTATTTTAATTTCTACTTTTTGGGCAAAGCCATTAATTCCAATAAAAATCAAAATAATAGGAAAGAGGTTTTTCATGGAATTTCGTTTTTGCGAAAAGTAGTAATTTATAAAAACCTATCTGCCCAAGGCAAGGGCTTCAGTTTTTTGGCTGGCCCGTATCAGAATTTTCTCTACCAGGCGCGGAGCAATCCTCTGCATTATCATATTGAGTTTTCCCAAAGGTGAAAGGGTACTAATAAACTTCCGTTCACTGATGTTTTTTAAAACGGCTTGCGCTACCTCTTCACGGGATTGCAATTTGAAGTCCTTTCTCACCTTTATGGTTTCCCAGCTGCCATCGGCAGTAAGAGACTGCTTTTTCAGCTCATTTTCAGTAAATCCCACATACATCAGGCCTACGTGAATATTGCTTTGGGCTTCTTCAATTCGCAGCGATTCGGCCACTGCCCTGAGCGCCATTTTAGAGGCACTATAGGCGGAAAAACCAGGTAGCCCCCTAATACCAGCCACACTGGAAATAAAAACAATGCTCCCTTGGCTTTCGCGGATATGCGTTAAGGCATACCGGCAAATGTTTATGCTACCCAGTACATTTACCTTAAACACTTTTTCAAAAGCCGAGGGCTCTTGTTTGGCCAGGTTTCCCTTCATGGAAATACCGGCATTGTTAATCACAATATCCAGTCTGCCAAAGTGATCTACAGCTTCCTCAATTATAAACCGGGCATTTTGTGGATTGCTAATATCTCCACTCACTGCAAATACACGTTTTCCATAGGTTTTAAGTTCCGCTTCTGTCTTCAAAAGCTTTTCAGCATTTTGACCATTGATTACCACGGCCGCTCCCTTTTTGAGTAGTTCGATAGCTATGGCTTTCCCTATGCCCTGGCTCGAGCCGGTTATCAGGGCCACTTTGTAGTTAAAACTGTTGCTATACATTTTGTAGATATTTATTGGTTTTCAGCCATTCAAAAGATTCCCTTATCCCAACTTCAATAGGTGTTTGTGGTAATTCCAATTCCTTCACCGCCTTTTCGGATGAGTAGTAATGTTCATCACATGATATTCGGGCGAGGGGTAGTGATACGGTTGGTTTTTTATTGGCAAACCATCCCTGAAGTGTTCCTATCAATCCATAAAGCAATACGGCCCACTTCGGAAATTTGAACCTTGGCGGAGCAACCTCTACCGCTCTGGCCATTTTTTTAAAGGCCAGTTTATAGGTGAGGTTTTGGTTGCCAATGATATAGCTTTCACCAATACTACCCTTGGTAAGGGCATTGGCAATACCGTATGCGGCATCTTTTACATTAATAAAGTTGCGCCCGCCCGGAGCATAGCCCACCACCTTTTGGGCATGTACTGCCATCAGCATAGCGCCCGAGCTTGGTTTGGAGTCATAACCTCCCAGCATAAAAGTGGGATTTACAATTACAGCAGGTATTCCTTCTTTCACCGCGGCTATTACCAGTTGGTGAGCGTGGTACTTACTATCCATATAGTCCATTCCGTATTTGGCGCCCAGGTATCTGGTGTCTTCCTTACCGGGATTTGCAAGATTTCCAAAGCTGAAAGTGTTTGCTGTACCCACATACACCAGTCGCTTTACATTAATGGATTTGCAAAGGCGCAATACGTTTTTGGTACCTTCAATATTTACCCTTCTTACATTTTCATCTCTGGAAGGCCAGTAAGATGTATTTGCTGCAAGATGATAGATGGCATCAATGCCATGCGAAGCTGCTTTTAAATCCTCATAGTGAAGAATGTTTCCTTCTGTCTTTTCAATGGGCAGGCCGTGTAATGTGGGTGTTTTTTCACCAGGAAATATGAAGGCCCTAATACGGTGACCATGTGTCAGTAGTTCTCTTACCAGGTTACTTCCCAGTAGGCCATTGGCGCCTGTTATTAAAATAGTCATGTTGTAAGGTTTTAATTAATGATTTGGTTAAGGATGCCTTTATGACCCTTGAAGGCCATAAAGGCATTATTAGATGCTCCGGTTATTTGGAGTCCTTAAAACGATATCCAAGAGATAGGTTAAAGGTTTGGTTGTAAACCTCGAGGTTGGTATAGGCTTCCTTGGCAATGTCGAGAAGGCCCATTTCGTAGGAGGCTCTTATTTCCAGCTGGCCAATTTCCACACCGGCACCAAATAGAAAACCAGTGTCAAATTTTTGGAAGAGACCAACAGCGCCAGATTCCCAATAAGGCTCATTATAATTATGCGTTTCATTAAACGTGGTTTCACTCCCTTTGGCGTTACCCGAAAGGCCCATAGCTAAATAATTACCTGCCACAGCTACTATTTTTACCGACTTTGAGACTTTCACCCCAAGTTTAAAAGTAAGTGGTAAAGTAAACCCATATAAGGTGGCTTGTCCTTTTCTTGTGTAATCATACTGCGGATCACCTCCAAACTCTATTTGCTCATACTCATATCCCTTAACATTAAAAAACAGGCCTGTTTCAAAGGCTAGCAGTTTTGAAATGTTTAGATTAACACTTGGTCCAACATGAAAGCCTGTAAGGCTTTTAGGGTCACTAAACTGATCTACTTTTTCTCCGTTAAAGTCCGGTGTAAATTGAGTGTACCCGGCTCGTATCCCAAATTTTTGGGCGCTCATCTGTAAACTTGCCATAACCATTATGGCTGCGATTGTTAATTGTTTTACATTTTTCATTGTACTAAAGATTTGATTAATACCCCAAAGATTCGCCAAAGCAGTGTGGTAATAAAATCGAATTATCAGCTTGATGTAGTGGAAAGAAGTGTTCTTGATGAATTTTGATTTTCTGTTGAAGATCTATTTCATTAATTTGCTTCTTGTAATGTAAGGGGGATTTATAATTGTGAAATTGTAATTATTTCAAAATATTTGGTTTGATGATTATTAATATTCGATAAAATGGAAAAGCAACGATTGTTTTTGGAAGAATGCAAGGAGAGGAAGGCTTCGAGGAACTTTGCTCAGGAGTTGTCGGAGTTATTAGGTGTAAACCTCGATGCAGCCTATAGAAGGATTAGGGCGACCACACCTCTGACGTTTAATGAGATTCAAAAGATTTGCCTTCATTATCAACTTTCGTTCGATTCCATTATCAATTATGAAGGGCGATCATTCCCCTTTCAATTCAACTCCATGTTTAAGGATAGCTTTGCCATACTTCAATATTTGAAGGAGATTAGAGGACAAATGAAATACCTTTCGGAGGGGCAGGATAGCCGCATTTTACTTACTGCAATGGATTTGCCGTACTTCAGGCAGTTTGGCTTTAAGAGTCTCAGGCGTTTTAAGCTTTTCTTTTGGCAACGTTCAGTGCTAAACCTTGAAGGGTTTAATGAACGAAAGTTTGATGCTCTTGATTTTGTGGATGAATATGAAGAGGTAACCGAGGAAATCCATGAATACTATCACAACGTAAAATCTACAGAAATATGGGCTCCCGAAACGCTGGATGGTACGCTAAAACAGGTGCAGTATTATCTGGATTCAGGCCTGTTTGCCTCACGAGACTCTGCCTTAATGATTTGCGAGGATTTGGAACTGTTGCTGGAAAAGTTGGAGCGTGAGGCCCTACTTGCCAAAAAAGTGCTGAATGTAGACGGGAAGTCCTATTCCAGCACTTTTGAAATGTTTCAAAGCGACATTTTTCTAAGCAATAACTCAATCCAGGCTTTTATGGACGATAAGGTTTATACCTATGTAAGCTTTAATTCCTTCAATTCACTCATGTCTTATGCCGCACCATTTTCTGAGGAGTGCAGTGCGTGGATAGAGCAGATTCGTGTGAAGTCTATTTTGCTTAGTGATGTTTCAGAAAAACTGCGCTACCAGTTTTTTCAGGGGTTAAGGCAAAAAATCGCACAGCTCAGAAGCGGAATTCATTAATAGAGTATGGAGTCGACAAAATTTTCACCGTGGTTTTCCATAATCGTATTGAGTTAAAAAGGTGGCACTTATGATGAATCAAGAGGCAATGGATAATACCACACTACCACGTTTGCGGCCTGTATCTATATAGCGATGGGCATCCGGCACTTGTTCCAGTGTATAGGTTTTATCCACTATAATTTTAAGTCTGCCGCTTTGCAGATGAGGCATAAGCGTGTTAAGCAGTTCCTTTAATTTTTTGTTAGAAAGGCTACCAGTAGCAGAAAATTTGGCTCGCTTTGAACCAGCTATGGATGTTGCTATTACTGATAAAAGAAGTGGCCCCTGAAGCACAGGACTGATGTAGGCTCCTTCTTTGGTTAGTACAGCTTTACAGGCTTTAAAGGAACTCTTGCCAACAGTATCATAAATCACATCGTACTTTTTGTCCATCAGGGTAAAGTCCAATATGTTGTAATCAATTACATAATCGACACCTAAGGATTTTACCAGCTCCACATTTTTGGTGCTACAAACTCCGGTAACCTCTGCGCCCAATATTTTGGCTATTTGCACAGCTGCCGTACCCAAACTACCTGAAGCTCCGTTTATCAATACTTTTTGACCAGGCTTCACCTTTTCAACTTCAGTTAAAAAATTAATGGAAGTCAAGGCTCCATCGGCAACAGCCGTAGCTTCTTCAAAGGAAATGTTGGATGGTTTTTTAAGAATTACGCCATCAGCGGGTACGCATACATACTCGGCATTGGTGCTAAATCCAAACAGGGTTTCACCAAATACGGCATCTCCAATTTTGAAATCGCTTACTTCTCTGCCTATGCTTTCAATTACTCCGGCAAAACCGGTTCCTGGTATTGGTTTTTTTGGCTTTCCAATTCCTATAAATAGTTGGGCAATACATGGTTTCCCGGTGCGCATCATA
Source organism: Owenweeksia sp. (assembly GCA_048267305.1). Classification (GTDB taxonomy): domain Bacteria; phylum Bacteroidota; class Bacteroidia; order Flavobacteriales; family Schleiferiaceae; genus Owenweeksia. The sequence continues at coordinate 30,654 of JBLWXT010000022.1, forward strand.
GCACTAGCCGTTGATATGCATGCAGATTTAATTTTTACCAAAACTTCGTTCGGTTTTGGTGTGGGCTTTTCTACTTCCTGTAGTTGTAATACTTCCGGTCCTCCGTACTTGGTTATCACAATGGCCTTCATGGTTTTTGATTTTTGGATTAATTCTGGGGCAAAACTATGGGCGCCTGTTTCCTTAAAAGTTCGGGATACAACAAACCTGTTCGGGTTTATAAATCCGAACTAAGAAAATGTGACAAGCAGGGGAGGTGCTTAATCTTTAGATTCCTTCAAAAATTGTTTGGGCGTAAGGGCCGTTTCTTTTTTGAAATAAGTATTGAAAACTGTTTTGGAATTGAAGCCACAATCATAGGCCATCCCAAGTATGGTAAGCTTGGCATTGCGGGGATCTTTGGCCATCCTCTTAAAGGCCTCTACTCTAAAGTGATTGATAAACTCACTAAAGTTTTTTCCCAAACTTTCGTTGAGCAACCATGAAAGTTGGTTAGGGTGAATTTCCACCAGCGCTGCCAAAGATTTAAGGGATAGTTCCGAATCGAGATAGGGGTGCTCCACTTCCATCAGTGAGAGTAATTTTAGCGTGGCCGATTCAGCCGTGCCTATATCAAGAAGTGGTTTTTTTTCCGGTTTTGGTTTATTCTCATCTTTATTAAAAATGAGTTTATGGAAGTACCTGAACCGTGGATCGCTCTTAATGGGATTTACAATAGGGTCAGCATAGCGAAGCAGCAGCAATGAAGATTTGGTTTGGATTGCGTTTTCAATCCACTCAAAAGCTTTATCATTTTGACCCATTGCCGCCCAAACCAAAAATAAATAGGAGCTTGCTGTAAAACCATTCTCTCCGGCTGCCTGCTCCAATAACTGATCTGTATACTTTATATTATTTTCCGCGTCTCCAATAAGAGAATATGCCAAGGCCAAGGTTCCGGTTTTTTCGCCAATAATTACCACATCCTGGGGCACCGTTTCAAAATAACCGATCACCTCTTCATATCGCTGCATCTTTAGCAAACAAAGTGTCTTAACAGAATGGGCCGGGATATTCTTTGGGTTCACCTCTATGCACTTATCCAGTTGCTTTAAAGATTTACTGTAGTTCTCGGTCATGTAATCCAGGTAAGCACTGTAAAACAGGGTTTCCTGTGAAAGTGGATCTATGCTCAATGCAATCCCCAAATGCTCACGCGCCTTTTCTTCGTTACCCGATAGAACATATAAAAACGACATAAACTGCTGTGCCTCTACATAATTTGGCTTAAGCTGTATAGCCATACTGATATGTTTGTAAGATGCCTTAAAATCACATTCTGTAAAGAATGACATGTTTGCCAGTTGGTAGTAAGCCCCCGGGAGTTGGTCGCTAATGCGTAAAGCCCTGGCTATAATTTCATTCGACTTTTTCCATGCCTCTTCAAATGGCATAAAGCCCGTCATGGCTAAAAAACTATAGCTATCGGCCAACTCTACTAGCGACTTGGTATGATTGGGGTCGAGCTCCAACGCCTTTTCATAAAGAGCAATGGCTGTTTTAACATCCTCAGGGTTCCATCTATTAAAATGATACCGAGCCTTTAATGCATAATCATAGGCATCAACATTATCTGTTTGTTTCACCACCAAATGGTCGCCAATTTCAAAATGGCCTAATTGCTCTCTCAGTTTTTCGGCAATAAGCAGACTTATTTCATCCTGTATTTCAAAAATGTTTTCCAGCTTTCTATCCCAGCTTTCTGACCAAAAATGAAAGTCATCGGCAGCCTGTATCAGCTGTGCCGTTATCCGGATGGTGTCTCCCGCCAAGCGCACGCTGCCTTCTAAAAGGGTAGATACACTAAGCTCTTTACCAATTTGGCGAATAGGTATGTTCTTATTTTTGAAATAAAAGGAGGAAGTGCGGGAGGTAACCCTCAGGCTTTCAATTTGAGCCAGAGCGTTTATGATTTCCTCTGTAATGCCATCGCTGAAATATTCATTTTCAGCATTGGCACTCATATTCACAAAAGGAAGTACGGCTATGGTTTTATCGATCATGGTTTACACAGGGGTGCTCAAAGATAGAGGAATCGATATTTTTCAGGCTTCCTGAAAATCCGCAATTTCAGTTTGCCACGGCAAGTTTTATCTTTTTACTGTCTTCTACAACAGGAGGCACCAAAGGAATGAATTTCCTATAATGATCATATCTAAGAAAAATCTCCTTTACATAGAGATAAGGTTCGCGGCCACGCACAAAACCGTAACGCACTACGGGGTGGGTAAAAAATTCCTGCGAAGAGAGTTTCAACATATAATCCTCCACATTGTCATCCCACATCAACGGGTCTTCTTCAAAAGCTTCTGCAAGGCGTTGAGCATCGCGCACATGGGCTAATCCACAGTTGTAGGAGGCCATTACAAACTTTAGCCGTTGTGTAGTATCCGGAATGTTTTTCCAGTTGTTCCACAGTTTTTTGAGGTAGGTGGTGCCTGCGTACACATTAGCCGTAGGATCATTGAGATCGGTTAGACCAAGCTCTGCAGCCGTTGAGGGTAATAGTTGCATCAGTCCCCCGGCACCTGTCCAGGATGTATCAATAGGATCAAAACGCGATTCCTGATAAACCAGGGAGCTTAACAGGCGCCAGTCCCAGCCAATACGCTCGGCATTTTGGCGAATAATGTCGTCATAAGCGCTTATTCGCCCTGTGTTTTTGCTAAAGAAATCACTCTTAATTCGTCTTCTGTACGATTTTTTATTGCGGAAGTATTTATTGTAAACCACATGGTAAAAGCTTTTCTTTTTGGCGGAAGTAATCCATTTATTCACCTCCTTAAGTAAGTCGGGCGAATTTTTACGGGTGGCCCAGGCAATACGCTGTGAAAAGCTTATGCTGGTTTCTATATCCAGGATGGGGTAGTAGGTTTGGTTTATAGAGGCAATGTTGTAATCTGAGATGGTGTACTTAATTTCCCCATCTACCACCATTCTTATAATCTCCTCGGTAGTCTTATTTCCGGCAACAGGCTCTATGTAAATTTTACCGCCAATTTCCTCCATTAGGTTTTGCAAACGCTCATAGTAAGATGAATTTTTACGAACATAAACGGTTTCATCTATCAATTCCAAAGGGTCCGTAATTAACCGGTCCTTAATTCGGTGCAAAGACATGGAGCGCCAATTATCAGGTTTGCGCTGCACCAACACTTGATGGGTTACATAGTGATGCTCGGTAAAGTTTACCACCTTTTTGCGGGGTTCTGTAATCGATAGGCCATAGGCTATTAAATCACCCTCACCCTTGTTGAGCATATCAAATAATTCGTCAATATTTTTGGCAATTTTTATGCGAAGCTCAACGCCAAGGTCATCAGCCATGCGCTCCAACAGTTCATACTCAAAGCCCATTGGTTCACCCTTGTATAAAAAGTAACTGGTGGAGTTGTAAATGGCTATCACGTTGAGAACGCCATCCTTTTTAATGTCCTTAAGATCGCGCTTAATAAGAGGCTTGGTGATGCTCCCCATGGCCAGTTCATCACCATCTTTTTTGGTATTGGATGATAAAATCAGCGCAAACAACACCGAACCCAGCAGGGCAATGGCAAATAGAAGAGTGTAAATAGGTCGTTTTCTCATTTTTTCGGTCTGGCCGAACTTATTCGGCTATGTGCGTGCAAATCGGTTTGACAAGATAGGAATTCTAAAAATTCAGATATCTAAATTATATATATCCGTTACTTTATAACATAAATGGTTTGAGCTTAACGTTATAAAAAATCTTAGTTATAAAATCTTTAGTAATGAAGCCAGTATTTATCAATGAAGAGAGTTTTGCCAAATTGGTAAATCCCGGTAGGTATCAGGTATTTTTACTCACATCACCCATTCCATATCCTTTTCATTTAGCAGTTCATAGTTGGTTTGTAACGCAGGTAGCGGGTGAGTTTCACCGCTATGAGTTTGGCAAGTTTAGAGGCAGTCCAAACCCTAAAGGAATTGGTTTGCTAAAAGATTTTTTTAAGCCTACTACCGGCATGAACTGTTATTGGTGGCAGCGTAGAGACAGATTTCCTTCTAAATTAATTGGGGTGATTGAAGGGGATGAAAACTCAGATGCCAAACATTTGGCCGCGTTTCTTGAAACCCAATCCAAGCATTATCCCCTAAAAGAGACTTACCGCTATCTGGGGCCAAACTCCAACACCTTTGTTGGTTGGGTTTTAAAGCACTTTCCCAATTGCGGGTTAAAGGTACCAACTAAAGCCGTTGGAAGGAATCATCCCGTAAGTATATTGTCAATTACGGGCGATAACAAACTCCGGATGGTGGGTTTTAGTAAATCAAATCTCAAATCCTAGCATTTCAACCTCCGTCAACTGTTCCGGACTAAAAATAGCTAAGTCATGTTTTTTATACCTGCCAGAGCCATCGGAGAGTTTAAATACATCCTTAAGCCCTGCAGCCATTTTAGGATCAAGGCCTAAAAAGTTCAATAGTACTGGAATTTCCCTTTCGGGGTTTAAGCAGACATCTTCATAGCGCAGCACGTAAAACCGATCCCCTAGAAGTTGGTTTCCAGTTTCCATCACTTTGTTGGTGGAGTGTATCCAATAATCCAATTGCTTACGCGAGATTTCCTCCGCGCTTTCATCTTCTTTAGCTTCAATCCCAAACAAATGCCCCCAGTTAAAAAGTTGTTTTTTATTTCTGGCGAAAGCCATATCCAGCCCATGGCGCAGTACATGAATGTATTTCAGCTTAGGAAAGTAATTTGCCAGCTGTTCCAGATAAATGTGGGTGTTGGGTTCCTTCCACCCCCAAGTGGTAAGTGGCTCCTTTAAAGCTGCTTGATTTCTAAGTGTTGGAAAAAGGTCTGGGGGATATTGATAAGAGGTAGAGTAGGGCAGCCGCTCCAGTTTATCCAATTCAGCTTTTGAAATGCTGCGACTCCGCATGTACTTCTCAAAAATGCTTATGCGCTGAGCAATGTCTCCCGCACTGGCCATTGCTTGCCAGCTGGGATTCATAAAGCAAGCTGTAAAAAAAGTATTGTCATTGGCAAAATTGAGCGGATTGCCCATAAAAATGCCGGCATCAATAAGTAATTGTGCCACGGCACGGGTTCCGCTTCCCCCAAGGGCACCAATGGCTATTACGTCATCCTGGTGCTGTGAGGTCATTGTTTATCCGGAGAAGGTTTGTGAGGTTTGGGATTTCGGTTTTTGCCTTGGAATTTACGTTTCTGTCCGCCACCACCTTGGGCTCCACCTTTATTCGATCCACCGCTGTGATTACTCTTGTTAAATGGCTTTTTACCTCCGCGTCTTTTACCGGTACTTTCTCTCCACTCTGGCCCGGGGCCTAGTTTTTCTGGTGGCTGAAGTTTTTCCAGTTTCATTTCAATGAATTCTTCAATTCGCTGAAACTTATACATATCATCCTCATTCACCAAAGTGATGGCCATACCTTTGGTTTCGGCTCTGGCAGTACGCCCAATACGGTGTACATAATCCTCAGGGTCATTGGGAGCATCGTAGTTTATAACCAGGTTGATATCCTTAATGTCTATACCTCGGCTCAGTACATCTGTGGCAACTACAATACGGGTTGTACGTGCTTTAAAAGACAGTATTACGCGTTCGCGCACATCCTGCTCATAATCGGAGGAAACACCCTCCACACTATAATTACGTGCCTTGAGTGCACGGGTTAGTTGCTCTACTTTTCGCTTGGTGGAGCAAAAAATAATGATGCTCTTAAAGTTATCCTTATCGGATAAAATCTCTTTTACAAGAGGAGTTTTTTGATCCTCCCGAACCATATAAACTTTTTGGGTAACTCCGGCTGCGGGCTTTGAGACCGCAAGATTTACCTCTTTGGGGTCATTGAGAATTTCCTTGGCAAGCTTCCTGATTTTAGGCGCCATGGTAGCGCTAAACATCAGGCTCTGTCTGTTGGGAGGTAATTTGCCAATGATTTTTACGATGTCATCGTAAAAACCAATGTCCAACATACGGTCTGCCTCATCTAATATTAAATGCTTTACGGTGCTAAAATCCACATAATCATTCATCATGTGCGACATCAGCCTGCCGGGCGTGGCAATAAGAATGTTGGTGCCATTGGTAAAAGCACGTCTTTCAGCTTCCCAACTTATGCCATCTCCACCACCATATATGGCAAAGGAGCTGGTATGGGTAAAATAGGCTAAACCTTGTATTTGCTGATCAATTTGCATGGCCAGTTCTCTTGTGGGAACTATTACCAGGGTATTGGTGCCTTTGGTTTTCTCTTCCGATATTTTGTGTAAAATAGGTAGAATAAAGGCGGCTGTTTTACCGGTTCCGGTTTGGGCACAGCCAATCATATCGTGGCCCTTCATTATTTCAGGAATTGCTTTCTCCTGAATCTCAGTGGCCTTTTCAAAATTCATATAGCCAATGGCTTCTAATAAATCCTTGTTAAGGCCGAATTCGTCAAACTTCATAAATCGTATCTATTGAAATCGCGCAAAAGATTATTCGCACGTAAGTGTAGTTGTTCATAAAGCGGTAAATATAAGCACTTTGTTGATATTTGGGTTTGGATCGGAAATTCTAATTTGCAAGGAATATTGAAAATGTAAGTTTGACAGCATCAAAGGAAATATGGTTGGAGGCTATGGATGGGGCCAAATTAGCTGCCACATTGTATGAAACCGAAAAAGGCAAAACCAAGCCAATCATAATAATTGCTGGCGCTACTGCAGCTCCGCAAATCTATTATGCAAGGTTTGCCGCCTATGCGGCTTCCGAAGGTTATAACGTTTTAACCTTTGATTATAGAGGAGTGGGTAAATCACTCTATACGACACTAAAAAACTCAAGGGCCAAAATGACCGATTGGGGCATTTATGACCTTAGTGCGGCTATTGATTGGGCCAAAAAAAATGGCCATCGGAATATTCATCTTTTAGGTCATAGTGTGGCAGGGCAGGTTTTTCCATTGGCCAGAAATGCCTTTCGGATAAAGTCAGCCTATTTTGTGGCAAGCCAAACTGCCGCACAGCGCTATTGGCGCGGGCTGGAGAAATTTAAAGTGTGGGTTTTCTGGCATATTCTTATTCCTGTGCTTACGCGGATTTATGGCTACCTGCCTGGGTGGAGTATGGGTGGAAAAGTGGGTATACCGAGCACTGTAGCCTGGGAGTGGCGCAGCTGGGGCAAACATCCACTTGGAGTTTTGCAGGGCATAAAGTTGCGTAAAGAGGCTTTTGCGGACATTAATATTCCGGTACACTTTATTAGCCTTCAACATGATAGAACCCTTGCTCCCCAAAGGGCGGTAAAGGTTCTCCAATCGCAATATGCCGGTGCAACTAGCAGTCACGAACATCTTATGGCTAAGGATTACAATACCAAAAAGCTAAATCACTTCGACTTTTTTAGAGGTAAGCAGAAGGAGGCCCTGTGGGCAAAACCCCTGCAGTTTTTTGACGGGCAACAGTAATTTGAGCCTAATATGAAAAGGAACTATTACATTGCCTAACTTAAAAATTCTAAAAGTTGATAGAGAGTTTACAGCAGTATGGTTGGTTACCTTTTGTGGTGGTAATGGTTGGTATGACCTACCTCTTGTTTGGTAATTTTTTTTTGAAGGTGAGCGGCAGCGGAAAACGCCTTCCTACCATACGGTTCAGGCCTATTGACCTTAAGTATAAAGAGCCTTTAGCGGAACATTTTTTATATTATCAAAATCTGAGTGAGGAGAATAAAAAGCGATTTGAAACCCGTGTGCAAGCCTTTATTGATGGCAATGAATTTATTGCGCGTGGCTACACTCATATCACAGATGAGATGAAGGCCTTAATTGCAGCTTCGGCCATTCAACTCACTTTTGGTTTTAACCATTTGAATTTTGAGCATTTTGCGAAAATCCTGATTTACCCGGATGACTATTATTCACGCATTACCAGAAAGTATCATGCTGGTGAAGTAAACATGCGGGGTATAGTAGTGCTCTCCTGGCGCAATTTTGTGGAGGGATATAAGGATCATACAGACGGTAAAAACCTGGGGCTGCATGAAATGGCGCATGCCCTGCGATTGGAGAATGGTATTGAAAACGGAGAGTATGATTTTATAGATGCGGATGTGTTGAACCGATTTCATGAGCTGGGAGTGGCAGAAACGCGGCTAATCAAGCGCGGACAAACCCATTTTTTCAGGCATTATGCCGCTATGAATATGCACGAGTTTTTCTCAGTGGCCGTGGAAAATTTCTTTGAACGTCCTCAGGAATTTATGGATTACCATCCGGAGCTTTATATGTGCCTCAGTGAATTGCTGAAACAGGATCCACTAAAGTTGATGCCTGTGCAAAGTCCCGATGTAGTTGGAGCCTAGCAGATGTTTAACACATCAAGCAGTACCGCTTTTAATAAAAACATTAGAAAACCATGGATTTACCAAAACTGGCCAGAAAGGCCGCGCATAGTAAGTTTTACAGAAGGTTGCTGACGATGGGTCTCAACCGTATGGTGCCCTTTAATTATCCCCATAAGTTTAAGGTGGAGGAGATTAGCGATAATCACTTGCAAACCGTTCTGCCCTATATCAAGCGGAATCTCAACCACCTGAAGGGATTGCATGCCTGTGCCATGGCCACATTGGCAGAAGTAACTTCTGGATTTTTGCTTATCTCCAAACTAGATCCACGGAAGTACCGCCTTATCCTTAAAAAGCTGGAGATGGAATACCACTATCAGGCTAAAATGGAGGCTTGGGCCAGATTTGAAATCTCTGAAGAATGGATGCAGGATAATATTATTAATCCACTGCAGCAGGAGGGAGTGGTGCTGCTGCCCTGTACGATTGAAATTTACGATAGGGACAACAATCACCTGGCTACTGGTATTGCTCACTGGCAAATAAAAGACTGGAAAGGGGTGAAGACGAAGTGATCCATTCTGGATTTAAATATTCGAGTATTTGAAGATTGAAACCTCAATTTTGAGGAGTTATTTTACCTGAAACCTATCTATAATCACTTTATTTTCAAACTGAGCTTTGTAATAGTAAACTCCTGTGGGCCAATCAGAAATATTGAGTTGAGTGAGATTTTCAGGTTTTTGAAGGGTTTCAATCATATTTCCTTTTCCGTCAATTATTTCAATAGTCAACAGATTATTTTGCGGGCTGTGTACTATGTTCAACATTTCGCTGACCGGGATGGGATAAATACTCAAACCTTCATCTGGCGGTATAAGTACCTTCTTTATTTGAGTGCGGTCGGTAATAATCACAATTCTATAATAATACACAATCCCGGTAATGGGCGGATTGTCCATATAACTATAAACCTTGCTGGAGTCATCATCACCACAAATACCTGCATACGTGAATATCTCTTTTAGATTAAGGGAATCCGTTCCTCTCCACACTTGTACATCCTGGCAGGTGTTTCCAGCTTTTACCGTCCAAGAAACCAAAGCGCTGCTGCCCGAGTTGGAAAGCGAAAAATCAAGATAGGGAATACCCTCATCCTGAGCCACGGCAGTAAAACCGAAGGTCAGTAAAAAAAATATTTTCATCAAAATTTTCATATCGGCAATAAACTAAAATTCAACTGATTACAATGGCATATTAGCGACATTTTAAACCTTTCAATTAGCATTTGAGGGAAAATATTTTTTCTCATCCCTGAACAATATAGGCGCTTTCCTACTTATAGAGGGTGTAATCAAATTAAATATACAAGATGGACAAGTTAGAGATTAAAGGAAACTGGAACGAGGCAAAAGGTAAACTGAAACAAAAGTATGGTGAGCTTACCGATGATGACCTTACTTACGCAGAGGGAAAAGAAGACGAACTTTTGGGTCGTATCCAGAAAAAGACGGGACAAACTCGTGATGAAGTGAAGAAAATGATTGCTGAATTATAGTCGCGAAAATGAACTTCAGTCGAGTAATAACTCTAATGGCAGGTCTACTTTTACTAGTGGCCTGCCATTCTACTTCACGTCCGCTTGAAACCGTTAAGAATGTAGAATTGAAAAAGTATGAAGGAACCTGGTATGATATAGCACATCTTCCGCAAAAATTTCAGGAAGGTTGCTCTTGCGTTACTGCCAATTATCAGCAGGTGGAAGATTATGTACAGGTTATAAATACCTGTCTGCGAGAAGGTAAAATGGACTCTATTACTGGAAAGGCCTTTCCGGTAAAGGGTTCAGATAACTCAAAACTTAAAGTGCAGTTTTTTTGGCCCTTTAAGGGTGATTATCAAATAATTGCTCTTGATGAGGATTACTCGACTGCCTTAGTAGGTACGCCAGATAGGGAATCTCTTTGGTTGTTGAGCAGAACGGTAAAACCCACTGCCAATACGGTAAAGGAATATTTAAACAAGGCTGAGGAGCTTGGTTTTGACACCTCCCAAATGATTTATACCGATCAGAGCTGTAATTAAAATTTATGTGGCCACGCACAAAATTTGAGAATTTATGTTCTTATACCCGATCAATATTACAGCCAAATGGAAACGGAAATACCCGGACATTTAAAGGAAACCCATCCTGATGACTTTAAGATTAGCCGAAAAAAGTGGGGCAGGGGCTATCGCTATTTTAATGGTAATAGCCAGGATTTAAAAAACGATAAGATTCTGGATATTGTGCAGGATTTTGCCGTGCCTAATACCTGGACAGATGTTACCCTAAGCGATAAACCCAATACCTACATTTTGGCTCGTGGTTATGATGGTTCCGGGAAATTACAATACCTCTATCATCCGGATTATCTGGCCTACCGCAATGATCAAAAGTTTGATGAGTTGCTGGAATTTGGCCATGCACTGCCGCGAATCAGAAGGCGCCTGCGTAAGGATTTAAGTCAGGAAGAATGGGATGAAAACAAACTGCTGGCCCTTATAGTAAAGATTTTAGATAAGTACCATTTGCGTATAGGCAGTAGGGTTTATGCCAAGAAGAATCAATCGTATGGGCTTACCACACTGCGCAAAAAGCATCTGATAGAGGAAGAAGACGATACATTCACTTTTGAGTTTATGGGTAAGAGCGGCCAAAACCGAAGCATAAGCCTTACGGACAGTAGTTTGGTGAAATTAATTGAGGAGGTGGCCGAGTTCCCCGGATGGGAGCTGTTCTCGTTTAAAACGAATAACGGTAAATTTTCAGCCAATGCTGGTAAAGTGAACAACTACATTCGTAAGATTTCAGGTGGTGATTTTAGCGCCCGCGATTTTAGAACCTGGGCCGGCACTGTACTTAGCGTGAAGTACCTCCCCAAGGCTCAAAAAATTGTAGAAAAAAATACTAAGCGTAAACTGGGTAGTACCCTTGTAGAACTGGTTTCAGAAAAACTGGGAAATACCACAGCCATCTGTAAAGATTACTACATACACCCCGAAGTGTTAAAACAAGCCATTAAGGAAGACTTTAATGCCGAGCCCTGCGATGAACGCTTCATTAAAAAAAGCCTATACCGCAAGCACGAATGCCGAACTATGGAAATTTTAACCTCACTGTAGGGCTAAGCTCAAGCTTACTTTGTTGTCTCTCCATCCATCTCAGTTAGCACTTCGTCAACGGGTTCCCAAAGCTCCAGTTTGTTGCCTTCCAAATCCATAACATGTACAAACTTGCCGTAGTCGTAAGTTTCAATACTATCCAATACGGTAACGCCTGCTGCCTTTAGTTTTTTAACCAGGCCTTCAATATTCTGTACCCTGTAGTTTATCATAAACTCCTTTTCTGAAGGGGCAAAATACTTAGTGTCTTCATCAAAAGGACTCCATTGCAGTGTGTTTATCTCTTCGGGTTTATCCAGATTTCTCGATTCAAAAGAGGAGCCGTAGTCATTTGTGGAAAGGCCCAGGTTTTTGCTATACCACTCTCTTGTGGCCTTGGGGTCTTTTGATCTGAAGAAGATCCCGCCTATGCCGGTAACCTTTGGTGTTGTATCTCTCATAATATCTGTTTTTGGAATTGTATCAGTAATTGCGTTGTCAGTGTTTGTTTCATCATGTGTGGATTCCACAGGGCCGCTACAGGCCGTAATGCTAAACAGGGTAATCATTACTATGGTTATATTTTTCATGATGGAGGCTTTTTGAAGTAGATACTCGCATTAATACCTTGTAGTCTTTACTGATAGTGTGATCAGTGGAACCAAATTGAGCACAACATTAGAAAATTAAAAGCAATCAATGGGTAAGTAGATAAATGTGTGATTTGATTAATTCACTTTTTTGAAGACTACTCCTTCCCAAACCACATATTTCTAACCCTACCGTTGGAGATGAGCAAGCCATCAACATTATCCATTTCATCGCGATGCACCTGCACCACCACCAAAGGCCAGTCGCCAACATACACATCCTTGTGCGAAAGCTTCATTGGGATTTCCCCATGTCGGGGATGGTAAAACGACACAGCGCCATCTTTAACAGAAAGCGTATAACTGCTTTCAACCTCGGGGCTGTAATAGGTGCCGCTATATTCGGCAAGTTCTTCTTGAGTTGGTTCCGCGATTTCAATCTTCTGAAAGTAACCTGTTAATTGACCTTCTTCTGAAATAGAAAACTGGCCAATTCCATTTTTTTCCTCAAACTGAACAGTGGCTAAACCATTAGGGTAGGGCATTTTAAAGGTGTTGGCAGCAATGGGTATAAGGTTGCTCTCGCGGTTTTCCGATCGGTGATAACGCAAGGTGTCGTTCTTCACATAAATCTTACGCCTCAGCTTTGCGCGATCATTCCAATAGGTGCCTTCAAACTTTTTCAGGCTTTCGCCAGATAGCCTTATAGACTTGATTTTTGGTTCTTTAGATTCATCAACCGTAGGTTCCTTAATCAGCATTTTGGCAATTTTATTGGCATTGCCCTGTGGGCTTCCGCCCGAAAAATTGGTAAGCACCACTATGTTCAACTTTTCATTGGGGTAGGCAGCCGCAAACGATCTAAAACCGCCTATTGCCCCACCATGCGAAATTCTCTTTTCGCCAAGATGTGTGTCCACCTCTACCCCAAAGGCATAGCTGTTGGGGGTTCCATCATTAAAAGAGTCAAGGGTTTGCAGTTTTGCAAAGGCCGATTCCCAGCCCTTTTTTGGTGTGGAAAAATTGGCCAGCCATTTAAGCAAGTCATCTGTATTGGAGTGAATATTACCAGAGCCCGTATAGCCCCAATATTCAACCGCCCGCTCATAGGTGGTGCGTCCATAGTACGAAGTGGCATTATTAAGCACCACACGGTTATATTGATCTTCCACATACGTATTGGGCATTCCCAGCGCATCAAAAACATTTGACTTCATCCAGGCCGTAAACTTTTCATCAGTTATATTTTCAATAATGGTTACCATGAGGATGTAGCCGGTGTTGCAATACAAATATTCTTCTCCGGGTTTAAAGTTCAGGTCCTTTTGTTTTAGGATGATTCTGTTGAGGTCCTCATTGGTTCGGGCATCATCTCCGCGCCAGCCGCCAAGGGCAAACAGCGCATGCAGACTGCGTAAGCCACTGCTGTGGTGCAGAAGGTGACGAATGGTGATCTTCTCGCCAAAATCCGGAAATTCAGGAATGTACTTTCGGATGTCATCGTCAAAAGATAGTTTGCCTTGTTCCTCAAGCAATACAATGCCCATAGCCGTAAACTGTTTGGAAATTGAAGCAATGTTGAAAATGGTACCCGTAGAATTTGGCACCAGATACTCCAAACTCGCTAAGCCAAAGGCTTTGGAGTACACCACTTTATTGTCCTTCATCACCCCAATGGCACCTCCCGGGTGATTTGGAGTATTCCACTCCACAAACAGTTGATCTATTTTCTGAGAAACAGAATCGGGGAGTTGGGCGGTAATTGGGGTGAAGAAGGAAACTAAGAGAACTAAAACGGCTAAGGGTCTGATTTTCATAGCTGACACATTTATTTAGGCAACAATAAGAATATCAGATTTTATAGGCCGTCTATCGGTTGTTAATCTTTTCCAAACATTTCAATGGTGTAGGTCAGTAATTCTTGTCCGCCACGCTTACCGTGCCCGGGAATCACAATCTCCGCATCAGAGTATTTTAATTTTACCTGCCGCACGGTTTCAGACCAGGCCTCGGTATTGGCATCCTCCAGATTTCCCTTGCCAGCGCCAAGGGCTTTAATCAGGCAGCCACCAAACAAAACCTTTTCATTGGGGAAATAGCCCACCACATTGTCTCTGGTGTGGCCCTCGCCCAAATATGCAGTTAGCACCTTTTGCTTGCCAACTTCCAATTCAAGATAATCAGCAAAGCCAAGTTGCGGCAAAGTGGTGCCATCGGCTTTAGCCAATTCAATGGTTTGTGTATTGGCATAGGAGGGAATACCTTTTTTATGAAACTCTGCCAAACCACCGAGGCAATCCACATGAAAATGGGTTATCACAACGGCTATGGTCTTGCATTTCAAGGTTTCCTCAATCCAGTTGAGCAATTCCCTGGAAGCCGCTTCATCGGCAGGGGTGTCATAAATCACGGCTTCTCCATCGGCCATCACCACCATTCCGTTGCAGGCCACTTTACCAAAACTCTCCGTTTGTAAATAGGAGGTATGCAAAAAGGTGCTTTTAGTAAGCTGCTCCATTTTTAGGGTTTCGCTTGTATAGTTGAAAACGGCCTTTGGCGTTTTGCAGGCCGTGAGGGAGAGGAGTAAGAGGAGGAGGGTTTTCATTAAGGTTATGAGTGATTTTGACGAGCATCGATTTCTTTTTCTGGGATTATACGTTCTTTTAATTATCACGACATCGCGACAGATATTTTGTCGCGATATAGCTAATAGTAGTTTTTAAAGACATGTATTGCGATATTGAAACATTGTTTATGACGCGATAACCTCATAATAAGTACTAGGTCCAGCACCCTTACGTTCCACTAAATTCAAGTCCACAAAGGTTTTGAAATGACGCTCAGCCTTCTTTTTCTCAAATCCAAAGTGTTCTTCGTATTCCTTACGTTTTAAGGAACCCTTGAGTTTCACAAAATCATATCCTTTCAATTCTTCATCATTAAGTTCAATAATCGAACGGTCTCCAGATACATTCTTTAATCCTTCCCCACTTCGCGGAAAAGTGAATACCATATAAGGTTCTTCATAGCTAACCAAGGGAAGTGGCAGATCATGCTTTTCAGGTAATTCCTTTATAGTTTGGAATCCCAAACCACGTTGCTCAACCAATTTCAATTGATCCAGTACATACATGATTTTGGGATTTCTACTTAAAGATGGTGCGTTGAATCTTTGCAATTGCTCCAACCTGATAGGAGGCACGGGAGCACCTGGACTTTTTACGATGATGGCATCATCATTAATTTCAAAATATATAGGGGCGCCCTCAATATCATAATCGCGATGCACTACCGCATTAATAATGGCTTCACGAAATACATTTAGAGGATAGTCATAGGTTACAACACGTTGAGCATGTGATCTATCTATTTGGCTGAAGACACGGCTTTCATACCAAGCCTGAATTTTGTCAATCTGTACGGGTAATGATCCTTCCATATTTGCAATTTCCTCACCACGCCCTGCTGTTTTAAATGTGGCCCTTATCAATGCATTAGGAAAGATTAACTGCGGCCGCTCACCAAAAAGTAAAAGCCCCAAACCTGTGGGTTGGTATTTATCATTTAATAACTCCAGCAAACCTAGCTTGGAAAAATCCTGATTGAATTTTGAGCTTCCAATTTCAACGTTAAGTTTAGCCTTATCAATAAAACTCTGAATATTTTGGCTAGATAAATCTTCAAGATTTGCCTTTGGTTCAATTCTTTCTTTTTCCGATAACACAGTTTCCATGGGCTCTTCAATGGCTCTCTTGGCCCGCTCCTCTGCTTCTTCAATAAACTGTTTGTTGGCTTCACGAATTTTTTCTTGCAAATCAGCATCAAACATTTCCACTTCAATGCCATTGTCTAACAGATATTTGATTCCCTTACGATCTACCTTGGGGTCAGGATCTTCAATGCCCACAAATACCTTTTTGATACGGGCATTTAAAATGCGCTCAGCACAACCTAATTTAGGATGATTTCTAGATTTTGGTGCACAAGGTTCTAAAGTGGCAAATAAGGTGGACCCGTCTAATGGTACCGCTCTGTTCTTACGTTCTAAAAGAGTAAACTCTGCATGGTCTCCTTCTCGTAGTTCTCCTCTTGAAGCCGTTTCCACCGAGCCATCCGGTTTAATTAATACAGCACCAACTTTGGGACTTACCTTGTCATCTCTAGGTTCTTGAATAGAATCATTCATCACCTTAATGGCAAGTTCCATATACTCTCTTGGGCTTTTTGGTTTTTCTTGTTTTGCCATATTCTTTTGTTTTAACTCTCCTGTACTGACCTTGTCGAAGTGCCCCAATCCTGTCCTTAATCTTTTGCTCAAATATTTCAATGAGCTGCTTGTTGGCATTTACCAACGCCTGCTCTTTTTCGATTTGTGCAACGATTTGGTATTGTGTTTCTGTTGAAGGGAGCGGTACAAGTAATTTTTTAAAATAACCATTGTGAAAACTTTGTACGGTCACTCCGGGCTTTATGCCATTATTGATATGCTGTTCTGAGGTACTTTTCAAATAATAAAACAGATACTTTTGAATTAAGTCTGTTGAAGATGGTTGAATTGCAAGGATATCTTGATTAAAAGCAACTAGCTTTAACGTCAATGCAAGTGGGAGTGAATGTTTTAATATTCCAGATCGAACAACTATTAATAATGTTTCAGGAGGAACAATTTTAGTTGAACTATTCTCTACAGCAATTTCTGAAATGTGATCTTCCGCATCAGCGATAAAATCCACTTTCATATCCTTAGGAGAAACCCAAGGTATGTTACCCAACCAAAAAGCTTCATTGGATTTTGAGGGAGTGCCACCAGTTTGAGTTGAAATGTATTTCCCCAACTCCACCATCTCCCAATCCGGGTCCATATCAATTTTGTGTTTGTAGTTGGCTACTACGGCTTTGGCACCATCTATAATTTTTTGGTAGCCTTCTATTTCGGCTACTATTTCTTCTTGAATGGATAAAGGGGGAAGGGGGATTTCTCTTGCCTCAATTTCTCCCTTAGTGATGTGAATCATAGCAATAC
Organism: Owenweeksia sp.; assembly: GCA_048267305.1. GTDB lineage: Bacteria > Bacteroidota > Bacteroidia > Flavobacteriales > Schleiferiaceae > Owenweeksia. Next base: position 47,768 of record JBLWXT010000022.1, read on the forward strand.
CTTGCCCACCTTCTGCCCAGTTCTCAGCCGATATGTATATTTCTTTAATGCCAATCATGTCCACAAAATCTACATTGTCTTGCTTTGGGAGTCCTAGCTAGTTTACCACATTTTGGGCAGCTATTAAATACTATTGAATTTTCTTCATTAATACGCTTGGCTACATTGTACTCGAATTCATCAATGCCATTTTCCAATAAAACTAAAATATTTTTATCATCAGTCAACCATCCTCTTTTTAAGGATAGCTTTTTACGAGTTTCTTTATGTTCAGGAGCACTGTCGCTATGTTCCATTTTATACGTGGTAGACCAATGCCTCCAAGCGATCTGCTCTTCTTTTGTCATTAGGCTAGAATGGTAATTTAATATGTATTTTACTTTATCCTTTTCCATCCTAGTTGCCGTCCAACTCATTTATACCGCAATATAACAGAGAACATCCCTACAACTCCCATTATCCCAACTTTTTCCCAGAAGCCTTTATTTTGTCTTATAGCTGATAGCGTCCATGGTGAAACACAAAGCTCTAATAGGTTATCCTCTCAGCTCTTTTTAAGAAACTTTAACCAGGGATTCCAGCATGGTAGGGATGAGCTCGGAAATGGTGGGGTGCGGCTGAACAGAATCCCGAATGACTTCATACGAAACATCGGCATACATAATATTTAAAATACTGCTGATGATTTCATCACCACCGGTGCCCAACACACAAGCTCCCAGAATTTTGTTGGTATCGGCATCAATTATCGCACTCATAAACCCGTTTGTTTCACCTTTTTCCTTGGCTCTGGAAATACGGCTCATTTCCCTTTTTGCCTCCAGCACATTGTATCCTTTTGCCAGTGCCTCTTTTTTTGACATTCCGGCTCGGCCCATCGGAGGATCTACAAACAGTCCATAAGTGGTAATGCGATCGCTTACTTTTCTGTCTTTGTCATCAAACATGTTTTCGGCCACAATTTCATAGTCGTTATAGGCGGTATGTGTAAATGCCCCTTTGCCGTTGCAATCGCCCAAAGCATAAATACCCGGAACATTTGTTTGCAAATAATCATCTACTTCAATATTTCCTCTTTTATCTGTGAGCACGCCCGTAGCTTGCAGGTTGAGGGTGTCGGTATTGGGTTTTCGGCCCACGGCTAATAACAAATGGGTACCGCTAATTTTGGGAGGTCCTCCTAATTTACAATCCACGTTTACGGAAATGATACCGTCTTTTTCCTGTTGGCCTGCAATACAGGTGGCATTAAGGCGAAATTCTATTCCTTCATCTTTTAGAAACTCTAAAATTGAGGCGCTCACTTCGGCATCTTCTCTGCCAATAATGGTATCGCCCTTTTCTACAATGGTAACGCGGCTTCCAAAACGCTTAAACATTTGGCCAAATTCTAGACCTATGTAACTTCCGCCAACAATTATTAAATGCTCTGGAATTTCTTCCAATTCTAAAATTGATGAACTGGTTAGATAGGGCACGTTTTCATAGCCTTGAGGAACAAAAGGGCGACCACCCACATTGATAAAAACCTGATCAGCAGTAAGTTCTTCATCGCCCACTTGCACTTGCTTAGGTCCAGTAAAAGAAGCTTCTCCCTTATAGTAGGTGATGTTCTCATTGTTTTCTATTCCGCCAGCAATGCCATCAACTGACTTTTTTATGATGGCATCCTTACGGGCTTTTATTTTTTTCATATCGGCATACGCCCCTTCGGGAATAATGACACCCAAATCTTCGCCATGCTGTGCATCCCACATTCTACGGGCACTGGCCACGTAGGTTTTGGTAGGAGTACAACCCACATTTAAACAGGTTCCGCCCAAATGCTCTTTTTCTATAAAAGCTACCTTTTTGCCTTCGGTTGCCATTTTAAAAACGAGCGGTGTGCCTGCCTGGCCCGAACCAATAATTATTGCGTCAAAATTTTTCATTGTATTTTTTTTAATGTGTTGATGATGAAGTGGATCACTTTTTAGCAGTGGTATAAAACAAACCCGCGATGATGATAAATCCAACGCCTGTAAGTGTTGGCGGGAGAATCCCAGCCTTAATTCCTAAAAAGATCATAACGATGGCGATGAGTACCAACAGAAGTAAAAGAATATTTTTCATAGTATCATTTATTGAGTTATTGTATAAAGCATAAAAATTCCAATGGCTACAAAAGCAATTGAAATGGCAACTTTCATTTTATCCTCAGGAATTATTTTCTGCAGCTTTGGCCCGATTTGACCACCGATAACCACCCCTGGAATGGTGAAAATTATAACATTTAATACTTCGTTCATCACTTGGCTGCCTTCTTGAGCAAAAGCATAAAAGTGGCCTACTGAAGCAACCAACACCGTAATAACCACCACAAATACCGAAGTGCCAACAGCTACGGGAGTGGGAACTTTACATCGCGCTACAAGATGATATTCCTGAAGCTCCGCCAATCCTACAGAAATCATCCCTACAAAGGCGCCACCAATGGCGGCAAAGCCTCTGCCCATATTGCGATTGCAAACTGTATATCTGTATGTTTTTCCGGAGCTGTCGGTAAGTTCACTTTCAAAGTTTTGAGCGAATTCCTTCCTGTTTTCGGCTTCGTGTTTTTCTCTTTCTTCTTTGCGCTATGCGGCAAATAACTGGTATCCGATAAAAAGTAAACCTACGGCAAAGATGGATTTCAAAACAATGGCGGGAATTAATTCTGCATAGAAGCTGCCAATTATGGCAGCCGGAACAGAAAAGACCAGCAGGTTTTTGGCGAGTTTAAAATCTATGAGCCTGGCCTTGTAATAAGAAACCAATCCGCTACCAAACCCAAACAATTCTGTTGCCAATGCCGAACCGATAGCAATACTTGGCTCCAATTTAAGCGCCAGCATAAAAAGGGGCGAGAAAAAAACGGCTCCACCAATGCCACTGCTCATGGCTATAGTGGCTATAAGAATAGAAACGGGTAGTAGATACCAAAATTCAAGTGTTAGTTCCATCTTTTGTTTTGAAATTACAGGAGTATGCTTCTTGCAAAGAAGTGTGTCTTGCCTGTGATTGAAAAAGCAGCTCTAGAAGCAAGTCGCTTTCCGCTATTTTTTGCAGGGGAAAAACGGCTCCGCTCTAGTTTGTACTCAACATTCATTTTCCGCTATGGAGTTTTGCTGCAGTAAAATAAAGGCCTAGAAGAGCGAAAGCATGTCACTAATATGACCTTGATAAAATGAGGAGGGGAAGCGCTTTGTATTTTTTAATAGTGAGCGAGGATCATTTATTTGTTTTCCTCAACAAAATCAAGCGCATGTTTTGCCAGGTCTGCCCAGTCATTTTTGAATTCAGCAGGAACCTGTAACCAGTCTTTCATTGCTCTGTTTTTTCGGGAAGGGTCCCAGTTTACCGAGCCGGGATATTTGTTCTTGAGCAGGTTGACTTCCTGTTGTCCTAGTTTGAAGACCATTTCTCCATTGAAAAAAGCTGCATATGCCTTATTGCTTGCTGTTTTTAAACAAGGTTTTCCAAACATTTGTCCGGATGTAGTGCCAAATTGGTCTCCCAGCTGTTCCCCAATATCCTTGTATAATTGTTCACTCATTTGTTGTTTTTAATTACATTCAACACTCATCCCGAAAGATTAAAATGCCTGGCCGGCCTCTTGTTTCTGCGCTTAAGGCTTCCGGTTGGTATTGGGTTATCTTAGAAAGGCGGGAATTTAAAAAATAGGGCAACGCTAAAAGCGAATCACCGCCAAAACTTGGTTTTAAAAAGTGTGGCTAAGCAAACTTGTAATGAATCAGCAGGCATTTAGCCGTAAGATGTAGTTTGATCAGTAAGAGGTCTCAAGCAGTTTCATAGTCATGTAGCTTTTATGAAAAGTGATTTACACCAATATTGTGTGCCTTTGTTCTAAACAGTCTGCAAGGCATCGTTATAGCTTGCTGTGGCCTTATTCAAATTTTCAGAAAGAGATTTTAACCAAATGAGTTGATTGGACATTAAATACGCTTCCTGCAACTGGTGTAAGGTACCTGTATTCATTTGTGTGTATCCCTTTTGGATGTTTTCATCTCTTTTATGCGATAGATCGTGAAAGGTTTTCAGCAGGGTTTCCTGAGCATCTTTAATAGATGTTGTATCTGCTTCATGCTTAGGAGAAACGCCTTCTAATAAAGCACAGGATTTTTGTAGGGTATCAGCAATTTTTAAAATGATAACATCAAACTCTTTTGATGCCGCTGTGGTTTTATGGTTAATGATAAAGCTACCAATGGAGGCTATGGCCGAAACCATGGTTTGGTTTAAGGTAACCAGGTTGTAGATTAACTGAAATTCCTTCTGCTTTGATTTAGGATCCTGGGTTAGCCGTTGAAAAGCAGCGTTTAAATTACTTACAGCTAAAAACACCTCTTTTCGAGCTACTTTATAAGCCAGCAGGTTTTGATTTTTATCATGATATAGATCTTTTGTAGCCAGTATGTAGGTGTTGTTTTTCTTGATGGCGTTTAGCAATACATCCTTTAAATTGTAAACTTCCCAGCTTGGCCATAAGGTATAATTGGCAACTATGGCTATAGTGGCTCCTATAATGGTATCTATAACGCGATATTGGATTACCTCAAAGGCATTGGGGTTGATGAGCGAGTAAACAAAAATGATGTTTATGGTAATTAGGGCCGCAGCAGACTTATAGTTTTGCTGAATCAGTGCAAATGCCAGCGTTAGTGAGATAACGGCCAATACCCCGTACACAATTACATTTTGCGTTAACAGTACAATGCTAATGGCTATAACGGCACCTATGAGTGTTCCTACAATACGGTCTTTGGAGCGCTCTTTAGTTAGGCCATAACTTGGCCTCATGATCACGATAATAGTTAGGAGAATCCAATAGGTGTTGTGAATGTCTAAAGCCGTGCCTAACCCAAATGCAAAAACCATGGCTACTGTAAACCTAAGTGCATGCCTGAATAGGTTTGAGTTGAAGCTAAAATTTTGGACGATAACGTTTAAGCGGTATTCCTGCAGGGTTAAAAACTGAGTTGCATCCTGACGTTTTAAGGAAACTTTGGAGGCCTCTTTTACATTGGCCATTACTCGCCTGATGGCCCTGGTTTCCTGTAGCAGCTGTTCCTGATAATCGTATAGATTTCTCAATACCAGCGCCCCTTCACGTGCCTTCGGGAGCTTTACATCTTCAACATATTCCGATATGGCCTTATTAGCTTTTGACAAAGCCTTTGACAAAGAGCTTTTGTTGGGGAGTTTATGATTTTGAATAAGTAGCTCCGAGAGTTTAATGAGGTGGTTACCTAATACCTTATTTAAGTTTTTAGAAGCTTTGAGGTATTTCTTTTTATCACTGAATAGTCTGTCTATTTCATCGTAGTCGAGGTGCTTTGCCTCTATAAGTTCAAATATGTTTACCGATGACAAAAAGATCAGCAGTATTTTTTCATCGTAATGCGAACGTCCTGATCGCTTCCGTCCTGTAAATAATACCTCTCTTAAGGTTTCGTGCTTTTCATTAATTTGGGTTTGGTATAGCAGTGCCTGCTGCATCAGCACTTCCCGCTCACTCTTCTTTGTTAACAGTCGGGCTCTTAATTTTAAATATTGACCAATAAGCAGCAGCGTGTCTGATAGCAGTTGGTTGTTGTCCTTTTTAGGTGCCAGTTTTTGAAAAGTGAAGGATACTACCAGATACCACAGCCCGCCAACGCCCATCAACGCTATATGGGTTAAAATTTCCGCAGCCGTTTCTCTTTGAATGGCAAAGGAAATCACCATTGCCAATAAGCCTGAAAATGAAACTAATGACGCCCTAAATCCGTAGATGGATAAAAAGGAAACTATAAAGGAAATTATAGCCATGGCCACCAGTAAAAATATAAAGTAGGGCTTTAAAAAGAGGATGATGGCCGTAATGAGCATGGTTAAACCAATGCTAATCAAAATGGCGTTGACTTTTCGTTTTAAACTGCCCGGGATATCACCCGGTGCATTTAAAAACGCACCCATTACTATAGCAGGAGCAAACTGCGAATAGCCTAGACCGTATAGAACAGCCAGGGGTGCAACCACAGCAAAGGTCAGCCTGATGCCTCGGTAAAAGTTGGAGCCTTTTAAAAAGAGCTCAATGTTTTTCAGAAGTGTGTTCAACTAATACTACTTTTTGTGATCTGGTGACAAATGTGGTGCTGCTATTGTTTCTTCCATGTTGGGATTATCTTCTGGTTCATATTTTATCTCAAAAACTGCAATGCCATTTGCAGTTGGCTGTCTGTTTCCTTTAACTCATTAAACATCTTGGTTTGTTTTACCTCAATATCGGGTTGAACGCCAATGCCATCATACAATTCGCCATTGGGCTGAAAGGATACTATAGACGAAAGTCTGATTTCAATCAGAGAATTGTTCAACTGGTAAGACCTTGATCTTCCGCTTCCGCCACCGCTGGCAGTTCCCATCAGTGTAACTCCATCTATTTCCTTTAGGGTGGATAAAAATATGTCAGTGGCAGAAAAGCAGCCTTCATTCATCAATACAACAATAGGGGTGTGGCTGAATTTTGGTTTTTTGGCTCCCTCTATATACAAGTAATAACAGGGCGTGTAAAGGCTATCATTTAGTGGAATGCTTTGGGAAAAATTTGCTGACCACAATTTCAAATTAAGTTTATCGTCTTCTTCAAAATGCTCATCTTCCATTTGGTAAAGGTATCTGTCACTTAAGTCGTGATTTTTAGAAGGATTATTACTGCGTAACCTGGCTACATTACCCACTACAAAACCTTGTACATTGCTAATTAGCTGTGGTGCCAGGGCCATCAAAATATCTCTTTGCCCTCCGCCATTATCTCTTACATCTATAATCAGTCCCTTCAAATTTTTTAATTGATTCAGAGGTAATTCATTTCGATTATCGCCCCTAAGGGGCACCATTGATTTGATTTTCAGATAGCCAATATTGTCATAATGCCTAACCTCAAAAGGCTCATAATTTTTTCTTTCCTCAAGCAGTGCTGCTATTTGAGTGGGACTCATGTTTTTCCTGGTCATATATTCTTGCATATCAAGCACCAGGGTTTTTGTTTTGCTATCATCTGATGCCAGTATTATGGTAAGTTTTTTATCAATTGATCCATTGAGTTTGAGAATTTCGCCAATCCGGCTAAGGCGAGATACCTGTACTCTCTCCTTGTACTGCGGAGAAGCATTGGAAGTGAAATATTCTTCTGAAGTGGCTAATAGTTTGGATACCGAAATACCATTTATGGATTGGAGATAGGGATAGCCATCGGATAGCAGTTTTCCGTTTTTTGTGCAAACAACCTTATCATTAAATGAACTTACGGAGAAAGGCAAAACGCCACCTTCCTTAAAATTCACATTGTGAATTCGCGAATGCCCATCCCCAAATTTATTCAATAGCTGCCCTAGCTTTAAAGCCAAATCATAAGTGCTGATTTCATCAGCCAAGCCTTCTTTTAGCAACTGAATTTCCCGCTTGAGATTTACATCATTCAAAAAAGCATAGGAGTATTTGTTCTGAATGATGGTTTGCAATTGGTTGATATCTTCAATGGCTTGCTGTTTGGAAAGCATAAGGTGAATGTCAATGTCCTTGTCATAGGTAGATTCAAAATGCTCCCTGGCCAGGGCCCGTTTTTCCTCATCAAACGTCAATACCATAACCACTACTTCGCCCTTTTCATTTTTAAGGGTAAAGTTTTCCTTTTGCCTGGGATAAACATTTAGCTTGTGCAGATATTCTACAAGATCTTCCGAAAACCTTTGTTTCCACTTTCCTTCAAAGTTTTCCTGAAATTGGTTTACCAAATCAACCACTTTTAAAGTGTCTAGCATTAACCACTCATATTCCTTTTCATCCAGTGTTACGAAGATGTTTTCAGCCTTAAAATCTATTTTGCTGAACGCTGCAGTTCCCTCTTCGGCAAGTGCGATGTTGTTTTGAGCCTTAATAAAACTGAAGGACAAAATCAGGGGGAGTAGAAATGAGAGATAATGAACTTTCGTCATTTTTATTTTTTAAAGGGATAATAATGCATCGGTGAGTTTGGTTCTGCCGGATGCACAACCCTGTATACTCCGCTAATTTACATTACTGTCAGGAGAGATTAATATGGACAGCCTGTGAGCAGCGTCACTTTTATTTCAATTCATCCACATCGTCAATAAAATAACAATGTTCCCATTGTTTCATTCCAATTTTTGGATAATAGTCTACCGCCTTTGGTGCTGCCAATAAAATCAATTTTGCTTTTGGGGTTTCCATTTTGGTGCGCCTGATCAGTTCTTTACCAATCCCTTGTTTTTGATACGCTTGGTCAACTGCCAAGTCTGATAAGTATGTGCAGTATAGAAAATCTGTTAAAGACCTTGCAACACCAATTAAGACCTTATTTTGCCGGGCAGTAATAATTAAATTCCCATGTTCCAGCATTTTCGATATTTTTTCCGGATCATTTACAGGTCTTCTTTCTCCTAAAGTTGATTTATTGAGTATCTCAATAAACTCTTCTGAGCTCAGGTTTTTTTCAATTTGGTAAGTAATCATTGCTGTAGCCTTATTTGTTTTTTATAAAAAATATCATCGATGGGATTAGCTATAAAACCTGAAGGCAACATGTCTCTATTAATTTTCTCAAAGCCATTCTTTTCATAGAATTTATGGGCTGCTTCAAATTGGCTCATCGTTCCTAAGTAAATGTAACAAATACCTTCTGCAGCACACCACTCATAAACCTTATGTAAGAGTAATTGGGCTGTGCCAAATCCTGTACCTCTGTACTGTTTTTTAACAAACATACTTTTTAGAACGCAAGTAGTACTATCAATTTTAAGTAGGCCAATGGTGCCAATTATTTCCATTTGGTGTAATGCCACCCAATATTTATCAAGAGCTTGTTGCGTAGATTTATTGGTAGTAGAAATGGGTGCCTCAAATTCATTGGCTATGTCGTGTATCAGTTTGTCAATTCCATTTTGATAAACTTCTGTAAACGGATGAATTTTTATCATAGTAATTTCCCGTGTGCTTATTGCGAGTTTGATGAAGCCATACAGAGCCTTGGATGCGTTGTCTGCTTCGCTTTACTGCGAGTTAAGTTTTTGACGAGGGCAATCAAAAGTATCAAAAGTAAACGGGCTTAATCGGTGTGGGCCAATGCCCTTAGTATTTGTAAGGCAGTAATTTAAATAGCAGGGGAAGGCTAATAGCGAATCACTACCATTATTGGGTTTTGAAAAGTGCGGCTGTAAAAACTTGTGATAGTAGGGGAGGTCTTTAGCTGCTTAATGTATGTCATTCAGAAGATGCTATTTATTTTCACATCTCATTCCTTGTTTCGCTTAAACCTGGATTTGCGCGCTTTTGAAAATGTATGGACTATTTGCAATCGGAGAGATGCTTATTTAAAATATCCGTCTTTAAGTAGTTGTTTTTGGTTTTGGGGCTCCATTCAAAATTTGAAATTGCCTTTACCGTAAAGAGTTTATTCGGGTTTGAATGGATTAAGGTTTGTGTAAAGTCGTCCTCCAATTTTCTTAGATGGTCAATATCGCAGGGGGATAGATTTTGCTGAATGGCAATGTTTCCCAGGCTGTCTATTTCGGGAGGCTTAACACCAGCGTTGATGGTAACCGAAACTGTTTTTAAATTGTCTATTCGCTGAATAATGTAAAGTCCTTCAAAGGCAGTATCTACATAAAAAGTGTTGAATTGATATCGGCCGCCTGTTAAGTAAATGGCAACATCCGTAAGGCAAGGGGATGGTTTGCTAACAATTCGCAGGTTGGTTCTGTCAATTGCTTGATCTGGGTATAGCTCTGCCATGGCCTGTTGCATTGCCAGTGCGCCTACCATCAGCCCATCGCACAGGTGTCCGTGAAACTTCTCTAAATCATCAATGGAAATAGTTTGTACATGGGCTAATCGGCCTTTTGAAAAATTGGTATCTATCGTTTTAAACGATGGATATTCTTTGGTATCCGTACAGGCAGTTAAGGCGATGAGTAAGATGAGGGTCAGGTGTTTCAAATGATATGAAAATAAATGTTGATGTAATACAATCCGGTGAGGATGAAAACTACGCCAGCCATAAGGCGCATCACTTTTTCCACTTTGGTAACGGCTTTAAAATACATGCCAAGTTTTTCCATACTGAAGGCAATAACAAAGGCAAAGAGAATAACGGGCAAACCTGTGCCAACAGAAAATACAACAGGCAATATTAATCCGGCACTTTCGGAAAGGGTCATGGGAATGAGCATGGCGAAAAACAAGGCACCACTATAGGGGCAAAAAGCCAGGGCAAAGAGGGCGCCTAAAAGGAACGACCCCAGTAAACCTTTGGTTTTAAACTTGTCTGAAAGCCTGTCTGTAAAATTTCCTCCCTTGATGAAATTGAGCTTTATGACATCCAGCATGATTAAACCAATAACAATCAGCACAAAGCCGATATATTTCTCACCATTGCCCTGAAAGAGCTTCGCGATTTGAAATTTACTCGCTCCGAAATAGATAATGGCGCCAATAAGGGTATATGAAAACACGCGCCCCAAGGTGTACAGCAATCCGCTTAGGAGAACCTTTTTTTTGTTGGTGATGGTTTTTGCAATGAAAGCTGTGGCCGTAACATTGGTAGCCAAAGGACAAGGTGCAATGGCCGTTAGCAAGCCCAGTGCAAAGGCGGCCAAAATGGGTGCGTCTTTGTTTTGCGCCAATTCATTGATCCAATCCATGGGCTATGATTTTTGGAAAGCTTCAATTTCCTTCTTCAGGCCTTCTTTAAATTTCTCTTCATCCATCGCATTCATAAAGGCAAATTCGGTGAGGTTTTTTCTGGCTCCTGTTGCCGGATTATACAAATACAAGGCGGTTCCAAAAGCTTCGAATTCTTCGGCTTTCGCTTCATTTTTTTTATCGTCTATATTCACCAGTGAAAAGGGAATGTTTGGGTAATCCTTCAGCACTTTACGGCTCAGCTCTTCAATTTTATTGCAGGTCATGCAGCGGTGTTCTGAATGAAACTGAATGACTTCAATGCTTGCTGCCTTGGTAGACGAGGTTTTTGGGTTGTTTTGGGCTTCGCTGCTGCATGCAGTAAAAAGTACAATTGCCAGTGTGGATAATGATAAAAAGATGTTTTTTGCGTACATGGTTTTATTGGTTTTAAACGGTTCCGTATTTGTGGATGATGGCCATTTGTCCTGCGTGGTAGGCAGTGTGAGAAACAATTCTGCCGAAAGCCTCGGCCCGTGTTTTAGTGCCAAATTCCCTGGTGGTAATGCTGGTTTCCCAATCTTCATCCGTTTGTTTTTCTACAATGGATTTGAGCTTTTCAAACGATTCGGTGACATAGGCTGTAAGCGACTCTAAATCTGTCCAATGGCCTGTATCTCTCTTGTCAATCACCGTTTTGGCGATAACCTTCACTGTGCTGTCACCAAATACATTTTTGGCAAAAAGCAATTCCACATCGCCAATGTGGCGTATCAGAAAGCCAACAGAGTTGGGTGAGTTGCCAAGTGTTTTAGGCAAGTCATCAGCTGTGATATTTTTCAATTGGTTGGTAAAGCGCGTGCGCGCCTCTATCCATAAATCGAGTAAGACTTGTGTTTTTGTGTTCATAGCACGAGGTTAAAAATGAATCCGGAGAGAATGATGAAAGAGGTAACTACGGCAAAGAAAATTCCGATCAACTTGAGGCTCATTACTTTTTTGAGCAGTGTAGCTTCGGGTATGGATAAGCCAACGGTTGCCATCATAAAGGCAATGGCGGTTCCAATGGGCACTCCTTTGGCCACAAACACCTGAATCACAGGAACAATACCTGCGGCATTGGCATACATGGGTACTGCGAGAATTACTGCCAGTGGAACTGTCCACCATTGGCCGCCACCAAGGTATTCGCCAAAGAAGTTTTCGGGCACATAGCCGTGCATGGCTGCTCCAATGCCAATCCCAATAATAACGTACAGCACCACGCCTTTAACAATGTCCCAGGCATTCTGAGTGATTTCCGGCAGGCGTTGGGTAAAGGTTTGTTGCACTTCTTCATAGTCACCTTGCTGCATTTTATTGGCAAGGATTTTTTTCACCCAGTCAGAAAGCAATGGCTCAAGGTTGAACCTGCTCATTATCCAACCGCCTATGGTGCCCAGTAAAACACCGGAAATGACATATACGGCAGTGGCTTTCCATCCAAACATGCCAATGAACATGGCGATGGCCACTTCATTTACCAAAGGCGATGTAATTAAAAATGAGAAGGTAACGCCCAAAGGAATGCCACCTTGCACAAAGCCAATGAACAGAGGCACGGAAGAGCAGGAGCAAAAGGGGGTAATGGCTCCAAAAAGGGAGGCGAAGAAATACTCCAAACCGTAGAGCTTTTTACGGTGGAGGTAGTTTTTGAGCTTTTCAATGGGGAAATATGAATTGACGATACCCATGAAAAAGACGATGACGAACAGCAAAATCAGAATCTTTAGTGTATCGTACACAAAGAAGTTTAGCGCTGCTCCAAGATGCGTTTCTGCGGCAATACCAAAAACGGAGTAAATGAGCCAGTCTGCCAATTGTTGAATCCAATCGAACATAGCGGTGTGTTTAGCAACAAGAATTAGATGAACAGCAGGATTGGTTTAAACCAGCCTCCGATATATCACCTTTTGTAGGGAAACCTTTTTGAACCCAACGCTCCAGTCCATGTTTCATGCTGGCTACATTGGCATATCCGTGATTGACCAAATAACCTGCTGCCAGCAGGCATTTTAGGGGATCGCTACCAACTACCACAATTTTGGAGTTGAAATCTAAATCCTTATATCGTTCGTCAAACTCGTCTATGGGAATATTGATAATGTTAGGAACATCAAAAGCCAATTTAGCTACTTCATCGCGGCCTCTTATATCTACCAGTAGAGCTCCCTGTTGTATCCATGTTTGTGTGGTAGTAGGACAAATTTCAGTGACTTTAGTCTGAGTTGCCATGGTTTTAGTTTTTTAGAAAGTCTATAATTTCATTTACCTGGGCCACTCTGCCTTTAACTTTTATTTGATCATCAATAACTAAAACCGGAGTGGAAAGTATATTATACTTCATCATTTCCTCAATGTCTTCCACTTTTTCCACATTGGCTTCAATGGAAGATTGTTTCAGTGCTTCAAGTACATTTTTGTAGGTGGTTTTGCATTTTGGGCATCCAGGTCCTAATACTTTTATCTGTGTCATTACCAAATGTATTTAGATTATCTGTTCGCAAATATACGAACATTGTTTCGTAGTTCGCAAAACTACGAACATAAAGGTCAGGGATTATTCAAAAACCTTGTTTAGTAATGACTTAGCGAGCTGGAAGTTTTCGCGATTGATGCAATACTTAATTGTTGGAGGTGTGATGTCGCCTTGAATAAGCCCTGCTGCCTTCAGCTCTTTCAGGTGTTGTGAGAGTGTAGATTTCGCAATGGGAAGTTCCTGGGCCATATCACCATGAAAGCAGCATGCCTGTGAGTTGAGCAATTCTAAAATGGCTATCCGAACGGGATGCCCCAAAGCTTTTGCAAAACGTGCTGTTTGCTCTTGTTCAATCGAAAAGTATTCGCTTTTTGTTTTCTCGGGCATGTGATTTTAACTATTGTTCGCAAATGTACGAACAATCAGTTGGAAGTTTTCTGCACTTTCCATTATTTGGCAAGGGTGGGGGCTATTGTTGCAAAAGTTTGTTATTTATATTCCCTGATGTAAAACTAAAGAAAGTCTGCTGACGGACTAAGTGCCGGTAAAGTGTAAAAAACTGGCTTCGGCCTTATTGTCCTTTAATTTTGTAAGAGTGTAGGGAAGTGTAGCAATAGTAATTATTATCAAATATCCTCATCACTACTTTTGTCAAATCTTTCGTTTGGCAAACCAATAAAACCTCTAATGGCACCATGAACAATCGCAATTGGCAAAAAAAGGATGCCTGCCAATAGTGTTCTCAATTCGTAAAACAATGAGCTGTCTTTATATGGCTTTCCCTTTAGTCTTGATAGAAGTGCACTGAGGGGAATTCCATACATATTTCCAGCAATCATCATTTGAGATGCCGAAAGTATAATTTGTGCTTTTTTTTCTCCATATTCTTTTACAATGGCATCATACGCGTATTTCTTTGGAAAGCCTCTTGAGTCGGCAAAGTGTTGAGCAAACAGTATGGCTTTTGCTTCTTCAGGCTTAATAAAGTCACCACCTCCGCTTAAAAAACTGTTTATTTCTTCATTTTCCATCCCTTGACGCAAAGCCATTTGAGCATGACCACACGAGCAAATTGCACAACCGTTTACTTCGGTAACAGCCAACTGTATGCGCTTCACAAAATTTTGGTCAATCAAGTTGCTTTTCTTATTCCCAATTAGTTTTGACATTGCCCTTGGGGCAAAAACCGCAGCGCGATACATTTCTCGCAAACTGAATTTACGTTTAAATTCAATTCTTTGATTTATTGTTTTCAGGGATGTAATATCGCTTTCCATTTTAGTATTTCTACGCATTAACGCCAACGCTCAGGCCGCAAGTCGAAGGCGTCAGAAACTGCAGCCGACTCGCTGTGATGAAATTTGATTTTTTTGGTGAGCTTATTCAAAAGTATCAAAAGCAAACCAGCCTTAGGTCTACTCTGTAAAATCAATCTAAGTTTAGGAAGACTTCCTTAATTGGATACAGTGCTGGAAACCGGATTTTTAAACTAAACCAAGGCACCATTTGCACCAATTACTTGGCCTGAAATCCACTTAGAGTCATCACTCGCTAAGAATAAAACCACTTTGGCAATATCAATTGGTTGAGCTAATCTGTTAAAGGCATTCATGGCACTCAACTTATCAATAGTTTCCTGTGATTTTCCATTTAGGAATAACTCTGTTGCTGTTGCACCCGGAGCAATTGCATTAACCGAAATGCCTCTTCCTATTTCTTTAGAAAAAACTCTTGTCATTTGTTCAACTGCTGCTTTAGAAGCCGAATATAGAGCGTAGTTGGGAAACATTAATTTGGCCGTGCTTGAAGAAAAATTAATGATAATTCCATTGTCGGCCAGCTTGCTGTCAGCTTCCTGAAGTGTATTGAAAATACCTCTCACGTTTACATCAAAGAGTTTGGAAAACTCCTCCTGTGTATTATCCTTCAAAAATTTATTATACATAATACCGGCATTATTTATCAAGACATCTACTTTGCCAAAAGCTTCTATCGTTTTGTCAAAGAGATGAGTCACTTGATCTCTTTGACTTACATCGGCCTTTATCGCCAGTGCTGTGCCACCCTTATTAATAATGCTTTCTACCGTTTTGCTTGCTTCATTTTCACTATTGGAGTGATTGACAATTACTTTTGCGCCATTCTCAGCCAAAAGAATAGCAACGGCTCTTCCTATTCCTTTAGAAGATCCCGTTACGATAATCACCTTATTCTGAACTTTCATATTGTTTTGTTCTTTAAATGAATTATTTGATGCAATTACAAATTTGCCATTCGTACAATTGTGATGGTGTCGGTGACTGCTCCTGTTATTCTAATGAAATCAGTTGACTGGCTACTAGTTTCAGATTACTTTCATTGATTTCGGGTTTTGGAGCAAGAGGGTATAATTGAGCACCCGGTCTGCTAATAAAAGCGCCTCTCCAGCCTGCCCAAAGGGCACCAGCAATGTCCCAGCCATGAGCTGCTACTAACAAACATTCTGAGGGTGTTATACCCATTTTTCTTGCTGCCCAGTCATAAGCATCTGCATGTGGCTTAAACTTGCCCATGTCTTCAATACTTAGTCTCTCGTCAAAATAATCTAACAAGCCAGCGTTTTCAAATTGCGTTTTTACGCCTTTATTTGATGAGTTGGTAAAGGAAACCAGTTTGTATCCGGCATCTTTTAATTGCTGTAACGACTCTTTAACTTCCGGATGTGCCGGTAGGGAACGGATTGGGCCCAAAATTGCCTCTTTAGCTTCTTTCTCCGTAATAGAGATGTCGTTGTTTGCTGCTACCATCTGTAGAGCTGCCGCGCCAATTATGCCAAAATCATTGTACTGCCTGCCTACCGTTGTAACCAGGGAATATTGAAGCATAGTGGTAAACCATAGAGGTAATAATTCACTTCTCCCTCCAAGTGTCTTTCCTACGCTTGTCTTCATAGCCGTTAGGTCCAGTAGGGTTTCGTTCACATCAAAAAACAAAACTTTAGGTCTTGTTGCTAAGGTTTTGGTATTCAGCTTACTTGCATTGCTTTCTGCCAATCCAAAATGAGGCATTGTTGCTCCGGCAATTCCTAGTACTGCGGTGTTTTTAATAAAATTTCTTCTGCTGTTCTTCATTGTTTATTTAATTGTATAAAAACATTCTAATCGGTATGTTTTTTGGTAAAAAAATTAATTTGACTTTAAATTGTTTAGGTATAATGACAAACCGGAAATATATTGATCAAGAATTAAATCGTTGTCATAGAGTTTTCGGATTCCCCTGATTCCTTCAAAAGCGCTGATCAAATAAATTGCCGCAGCTTCACTGCTAACTTCCTGCCTTATGACATTCTGAGACTTGCCCTTTTCAATAAGACTGACCAGTGCTTTTATCCATTTATCAATTATGTTCTTTAAAGCCAGTTGGTAGCTTCTTTCATAATTGCCAATCTCATTGATGAAGTTATTCATCGGGCATCCGTGTTGCTTATCATAAAAAGGGAAGGATTTAATCCTGTTTAAAAAAGTGCTTTCTAGAATTTCCATTGGGTTGCCGGGCTCTATTAAAGGTAAAATCATCCCATCATAAACACGTTTTTGAATTTTCAATTCAATCACCTCTAATCCAAGCTGCTGTTTACTTTTATAATGATGGTAGAACGCCCCTTTGCTCATCTTTGTGGCCTTCATTACATCATTTATACTTGTGGATTTAAACCCATTTTCATAAAAAAGCTTAAATGCCTCATGCACAATATGCTGCTTGGTTATTTCAGATTTCAATTCTTGTTGCATAGGGCAAATGTATAATAAAAAGTACAGCTGGTATGTTTTTCCTTTTCCGATACTCAGTGCTGCTTTACTTCGATTTGGACTTCTTGGAGAACATGGGCAACAGTGTCAGATGCCAAGCTGGCTTAATCGGGGAGGGTAAATGGACTTGGTTATTGGGCTTCTCAGTAAATATCATCTGAAAAATTAAGCCGGGTTTTGAATGACGGCCTTACTTGGGACAGGCTGTTTTATGGCGTTGTTTTCTCTGGCCATTCGTTTTTTAAATACTCTAAAGTATCAATTAGAGCTTCTTTTGATGATCTAGGATTGAAATCTAATTCCCTTTTTGATTTTTCAATGTCGTAATCCTGCTTTAAGCCGTAGAACATATGCAGGTAATGCCTTTGTAATTGTGGCTCTCTTCCTGTTAGTTTACTCGTAAACTCCATTAAGGTTGCTGTAAATAATAACAGTTGTTTTGGTACCTTTTTAGGTGTTCCTAATTTCAATTGAGGAAACTTTTCTGATGCTATTTTTACACTTTCCTGCATTGACGTATGTTTCTCATTGGCTAAAATATAGCGTTCTCCATTTGTGCCTTTTTGCATAGCATTAAAACAACCTGTTGCAACATCCTTTACATCTATCCAATTTAATGTAATGTTAGTGTCTACTGGGATTTTTCCTTTAATTATTTGCAATACCAAATTGTTGGAATAACTTAACTTATGAGCCTCACGACCAATCATGGCAGAAGGTAAAACCAAAACAGTTCTGATTTTGTATTTTTTACCTAGTTCTAAAGCGAGTTTGTCAGAATCATTTTTTGAATTATAATAGCAGTTTCTTCTGTCTTTATTATAGCCATTATCAACATTTGCCGGCAATTTTGTAAAATCCAAGGATGCAACTGAACTTACAAAGACAATGTTTTTGATGCCACATTCCTTTGCTATATCAAATACATTCTGAGTTCCCTGAACATTATTATCATAAATTTCCTTTTTCGGATTTTTTGCCCACATGCTAAAGTTGGCGCCTACAGCATAAAGGTTGGTTATTCCTTTAAATGCTGCTTTAAGCGATGCTCTTTCCGTAATGTCGGCTTGTATAACTTCACAATCTAATCCTTCAAAGGGTTGTTGATTGTTGATATTTCTTACAGTTGCTCTAACTTTTTGATTTTTAGAAAGTAATAACCTTATCAAGTTGTTTCCTAAATGTCCGTTTGCGCCTGTTACCAATGAAATTTCCTCGCTCATATTTTTAATTGTATTTGAGCAAATGTCAAATGTTTTTAGTCTTTGGAAAATAACATTTGTTAGAAAGTTACTTGCTAAGTACATGACAAAAACCATCTAACCACCTGCCAATCAACAATTTAATGTTGATAAGAAATTAAAAAAAAGCCTG
>JBLWXT010000023.1:0-64119 GCA_048267305.1 Owenweeksia sp.
CAGCCCCAAAGGGGCGGCAATACTATAGCGAGGAGGCAACGCCCCTCGCGAACGGCAGCGCAAACACAAAGTCAATTCAGCCCCGAAGGGGCGAAATACCTACTGCACCCCAAAGGATATATCAGTCAATTTTATGGAGTCACCCAAAGGAGAAGTAGCACATATATCCATAAAGTAGACCTTATCTCCACTTTCCATCTTTTCAAAAATGCTTTTCACATCATCCGTAAAATGTGCCGCCTCAACATTCATGGTTCCTACCAAGCTATCTCCACGAAGCACTATTACCCGGTAACTGTTGATTGTGGCGCTTACTCCGCACGCTCCCACCTGCCAGTCCATGTAATCTGAATTTAAGCCCTTAGAACGCAGCAGAGCTCCCTTAGAAAACACTCCTTGCCTTTTTCTATATAATGTAACATAAGGCAATGGTATATCTAAAACCCTAAATTCTTGAGATTCTATTAAAACTGTATCATTATTTGAGACATTATAAAATGAAAGGTTAATTCCTTCCACTTCCGCTGGCACAATGTTCAGCCAGCAACTGTCTTGTTCTACTCTGCCGTTATTGGTAGTTACCCAAATTGAATCGCAAGGAACGCCTCCTACCACAAATCGGAAATAATTGGCGCCATGAGCATATATGCTCTTTTTTTGTAACGGCTCTAAAGTGATGCTTTGCCCTGAAAGATTCAGACTAAACAGAACCACCAGTAAAGCCACTATCCTAAAAATCTTTTGATCGCTAATTAAATTTCCAGTTCTCATAAGCAGAATACTTCAATGAAAGTAAACGGAAATTTTCAGCTTCAGTGATACAAAAACTTAAACATCTTTTTTATCATGGGGGTAAGTCCACCGGAGAACTCCTCCACCAAGGCAATTTTAGTTACGCGCCCCTGAGTTGGATAGGGATACACCTTGTTGAACATAGCGCCAGCACCAAGGCCTTGCTGCTTGGCCATAATTAATTCCTGAATCATTTCACCGGCATTGGGTGCAACAACGGTTCCGCCCAAAACCTTTCCATTTCTGGGGTTTAGCTTGTTCTCTTTTAGATAGAGAAACATTCGCCCATATTCGTAATCCGAAGCAATGGCTCGGTCGTCTTTATCAAACTTAAAGTCGATGGTTTGAAATGCAATACCACGCTTTTTGATTTCCTCTAAACTGAGCCCAAAAGTGGCTACTTCGGGATCGGTAAATGTTACCCAACTAAAATCATCGGTGTTCCATTTCTTTTTAAATGGCCATGGAGTGAAAAAGTTAGTGAGTAGGATTGTGGTGTGTAATTCCGCAGCATGAGAGAACAATAAATTATGGGCTGCATCACCGGCAAACACAATATTCTTATTGCCTTTGGCTTGTAAATATTCGTCTAAAACAGGCATGTTTTTCTCGTCCATCTGTACTCCTGCCTTGGGTAAATTCAAAGTATCATACTTTATATCGCGACCAATACCCACAAGCACGGCATCGCACTTTATCTCTTTTGTATTTCCGGTTTTATCTTTTAATATAGCTGTGTTGGCCGAGTTAAACTCTACCAATTCATGCTCCAGCATAAACTCCATTCCGTTCTTTTCCAATCGACTTTGCACAAGCCCTGAAACTTCAGGAAGCTCTTTATTCATAATACGGTCGGCCATATCCATTACCGTAACCTTGCTCCCCATACGGGCAAAGCACTGGCCCATCTCCATACCTATGGGTCCACCTCCAATTATCAGAAAGTTCTCCGGGATGAAATCAATTTGGAACAGATTTTCATTGTTGAAGGTTTTCACATTTTCAATTCCCTTCGCATTGAGCTTTCTTGGTTTTGAGCCTGTAGCTACCAATATTTTTTTGGCGGTAAACTTTTTGCCATTGGCCTCCACCTCATTTTTCCCTGTAAAGGTGGCAGTACCAATTTCCACATCCAGACCTTCTGCTTTCTTGAGGTACTCAGCACTTTCATGATCGCGGATACTTTGCTGCTTATCGTGCACGTATTTCAGCACTTTTTGGATATCGGGTTTACCCGAAACTTCCAAACCATAGGCCTTGCTCTGATTGGCTTTTTCAATAATATCGGCCACATGGATTAGCGCCTTACTGGGTATGCATCCGGAGTTGAGGCATTCACCACCAAAATTGGCTTCATCCTTTTCTATCATCAAAACATCAAAGCCAAACTTGGCCATGCCTATTCCCACGCCCAAACCACCAGATCCTGCTCCGATAACTATAATATCGTATTTCATAATCATACTTTCTTTATTTGATTCCTCGGTAAAGGCTAGTGGTACTTAAAGTTTATCGATAAGCGAAGCAAACAGGGAGCTGAGCTTTTCATCTGCCCTACCTGCCGTTTCAATTATTTCCGAAATATCCACAGGCTGCAGGTTGTCGGGGTCACACTCGTCCGTTACCACAGAAACGGCCAACACCGGTAAATTCATGTGTCGAGCCACAATTACCTCAGGCACGGTGCTCATTCCCACTAAATCAGCTCCAATAATTTTGAGATATCTATACTCTGCTCTGGTTTCCAAATTAGGACCGGTTACGGCAGCATAAACTCCCTCTTTTACCACTACTCCCTGTTCCTTAGCCAGCTCCTGTAAAGAATTGCGCAATTGGCCGGAGTAAGGTTCGCTCATATCCGGAAACCTTGGCCCTAAAATTTCCTGGTTAGGCCCTGTAAGTGGGTTTTGAGTTTGTAGATTGATATGGTCTTCAATGGCCACTAAATCTCCCTTTTTAAAGTTGAGATTAATTCCTCCTGCAGCATTACTCAACAGCAGGTTTTTTATGCCCAACATCTTCATTACCCTTATCGGGAATGTTATTTCCTTGGTGGAATAGCCTTCATAAAAATGAAAGCGTCCCTGCATGGCAATTACTTTTTTTCCTCCACAGCTACCCAGTATTAATTGCCCGGCATGAAACTCCATGGTGGCTACCGGGAAATGTGGTATCTGGTTGTAATGGATAGTTGCTTCAACCTCCATTTTTTCAATAAACTTGGCCAGGCCTGTGCCCAGCACAATGCCAACTTCTGCTTTGTCAAAACCTTTTCTTTTTAAAAAGGCCGTAGCTTCTTCTATATGGTGCATCATAAATTTGGAAAATGTTTAAGATCTTCAATGGTGTCAAGGTCGGTAAGTTCTTCCAACAGTTGGTATGTAAGGCCATCTTTTTTTAAATGCGAGATCGTTTGAGCCATAACATTCTCGGTACTCCAATCCACCTCCTTAAAAAGGGGCAGCGGTTTTTTCATTGCCATCAGGTAATAACCTCCATCATTAGCAGGGCCAATTACCGCATCGGTTTCATCCAGTTTGGCAAAGGCCTTCTCCAGTATTTCATTGGTCATTTCCGGGCAATCGCTGCCAATAATGGCCACTTTTTTATAGCCCGCAGCAAAGGCATCTGTAAAGGCCATTTGCATGCGCTGCCCTAAATCTCCCTGATGCTGTATTTTTTTGGTGAAGATTGACGCGTTCCACGGATCGGTCTCATTTATAAAATCGCCATACCAAAGCCACTTGTCAGACAATGTACTCTCAGCGGCCAAGCGGGTAATCTCCAAAAGCTTTTTGTAGTACATCACAGCCTTATCATGGCCAATATCTTTACCCAGCCGAGTTTTCACCTTGCCCGGGATGGGGTTTTTGATGAAAATCATCAACAACTTTTCTGACGCTTTCTGCATCTGCTTCATTTATTCGGGTATCCTTAATTCTATTTTTATAAATTCTCACCAACTCCTTTTGCGATTTTCCCCTTTGGTGATTTATCCAAACCAGCAAAAATGCAAACTGAAGTTTAACGGGCCCATTTTCGATGTATTTACGGGCAGAAGTGGTTATATAATCCGGAATAACTTTAAAGCGGGCACCAAATCTCCTTAATCGCTTTACCATCTCCTGATCTTCCAGCACCACCATGTCATTGCGATAACCTCCTGTTTTTTCAAAAAGTTCGCGGCTTACAAATAAACCCTGATCGCCAAAGCGCACAGCATCAATATTAAATCGGGTGAGCCAGGCATTGGCTCTCAAAAACCAATTTGAAGAATCAAACTTTAGGCGGAAGCACCCGGCATCATAGCCTTCTTCCACTGCATTTTGGATATGATAAAGTAGGTTGATTGGTGGCTGACTATCAGCATGAAGAAAAAAGAGAATTTCACCGCTGGCACTTTTTGCGCCATAGTTTAACTGTGCGCCTCTTCCCTTTACAGGAGATTTTACAAGTTTTACTTTAGATAATAGCACTTCCTGTAAAGTACCATCGGTACTACCTCCATCGGCAACAATTATTTCATACTCCACCCCAATGGTGGAAGTTCTAATAGACGATATCAGTTGGGAAATATTGTCAACCTCATTATAGGTTGGGATGATTATGGAAATAAGTGTGCTCATAGATTTAAATCGCGCTGCAATCTAAAAATCTACGAGTACATCAGGCAGTCAGACTTATGACAATTATAAAGATGTGGTAAATTGGGCAAGAGTCATTTTTATATCCTCAAAGCTCACAGGCTTTGGTAAATAGTGATCCAGGCCACATTGTATATACTTTTCACGATCACCATTCATGGCATTTGCCGTAAGGGCAACAATTACGGGAGCCTCTCCTTTTAGCCTCTCCTTTATTTTACAGCTTGCTTCCACTCCATCCATAACCGGCATTTGAATATCCATAAGGATCATATCGTAATTATTGGATACGGCAGCGTTTACCGCTTCCTTGCCATTTGAAACTACATCAACCTTTATCTGGAGCTTTGCAAAGAGCAGAGACATTAACCTCTGATTAATCAAGTTATCCTCTGCAATAAGAATTTTAGGACAAGAAGGTTGATTTCTTATACCTATCTGTGGTGGTTGTTTCGTTGTGTGCACTGCGTGAGTATTAAGTTCGAAAAGCTACAGCCTACCATTGCTGCAGGTGCAAACTCTGGTTAAATCCATTGATGCTTTACAACACGATTGTCACCTTTGTTTGCTATGGCTCCACCAAAAATTTAGAGCTATGTGAATTACTTTTAAGCGGCTACCACAAATCGAAAATAACTATTTTATTTTATAAACACCCATGTTAATAACTTTCTTGTTTTGAATACTTTCACTTCAGTTGAGATTATCGCAGCTATATGATTATTCCGACTTGCTACATCTAGCTCACAGCGTACACCTTACCGGGCTGGCTTTTAACCAGGCCCTTTAATTCCAGGCTCATCAGATGCTGAAGAACTTTGCTTACGGGTAACTTTAACTTAATACAAAGGCTATCCAATTCCTCCCTTCCATTGATCGACAGTAAATCCAAAACCTGCTTTTCACCCTTACCAAGCTCCACAAACAGTTTTGTTTGTGAAGCGATTTCAACAGCCCGCTGCTCCTCCCATCCCAAAATATATTTCAGATCTGATGCATCGGTAATTAACGCTGCCTTGTTTTGCTTTATCAGCATATTACAACCCTCCGAATAGGGGTTTCCCAAATTACCCGGAACGGCAAAAACATCGCGGTTATAGCTATTGGCAATTTCGGCAGTAATAAGCGCCCCACCTTTCCTGGCGGCCTCTACTACCACCACCGCATCCGAAATACCGGCAACTATCCTGTTTCGCTTGGGGAAGTTTTCCCTATCGGGATTGGTTTCACTCAAATAATCGGTCAACAGCCCGCCATTCCTGAGCATGTCCATGGCAACTGATTTATGTGCAGAAGGATATATGCGATCATGCCCATGGGCCAAAACAGCAACCGTGGGCAGTCCTTTTTTAAGTGCTTGCTTGTGAGCGTAAATATCAATGCCATAGGCAAGCCCACTTATTATTAATGGATTGTATGGTTTTAGTCCCTCAATAAATTTTTCACAAAAACCCTTGCCGTATTCGGTAGCATTTCTGGTGCCTACAATAGCCACAACCTGCTGCCGGTTGAGGTTTGCATTGCCTCGATAATAAAGCATGAGCGGACCGTCCTCGCACATTTTTAACCTCCGGGGATAATCCTTATCCAAATAAAAGAGAGGCTTAATATCCTTTATATCCATAAACTTCAGCTCCCTTTCGGCCCGGCTCAACACTTCCTGTCCGCTAATATTTTTTGAGGCTTTGGTGCCAATACCTGGTATTTTTTCCAGAATTGACCTCTTTTCGGTAAAAACGGATTGAGCACTTCCGCAATGGGCAATAAGGGTTTTGGCAATTTTATCACCAACACCCGGAATCAGTGTAAGTGCAATTCTATATAAAAGTTCGTTTTCCAAGGTGTCAGATTGGATTTAACTCTAACGACAATATTAAAAAATTACCTAATCTTGATGTACCAATTCCAAGGCAATGAAATCCGCATTTCTGTTTTTTAGTTTAATGCTACTTAGCACCTCCGCTTTGAGTGGGCAATCAATTAAGGGAACTGTGATGGATGCAAATACCAAAAAAGGCATTGAAGGAGCCTCTGTTATAAGCAGTTCCGGAACGGGAACTATTACAGGTTCTAAAGGTGAATTTTTTCTCGAAGGGCTTGACTCCACAGAAACCCTGACCGTAAGTTTCATTGGCTACGAAACCTATGCATCAAAGCTTCTTCATCTCAATAAAAAGACAACCTTAATAGAGACTATTGACCTCAAGCCCCAGCCATGGCTTATTGAAGAAGTTGTGATTAGCGCAGGAAGACACACCCAGCGACTGGAGGAAGTGACGGTAAGTTTGGATGTGATAAAACCCAACCTCCAACAGGACAAAAATCAGGTAAAACTTGAAAACACCTTGCAACAGGCACCTGGCGTAAATGTTACTGATGGCACCGCTAATATCCGCGGTGGCAGCGGCTGGAGTTTTGGTACAGGAACAAGAGTTCAAACTTTAGTAGATGGCATTCCACTAATATCGGGTGATGCCGGCCAGGCCCAATGGGATCTTATCCCCGTCCATTCTACGGAAAGAATTGAAATTTTGAAAGGAGCATCATCTGTACTCTATGGCTCCGCTGCCATGAATGGCATTATCAATGTAATCACCCACCCATTTCCGGAGAAACAGGCACTTATGGTAAACCTGTATTCTGGATTTTACGACTCACCAAAAAGAGAGAGCCTGAAATGGTGGAATGAAACCCAAACCAACTCAGGATTTAATTTTGATTACCAGCAACCCCTCTCCACCCAAAGTGGTTTGGTGCTTAGCGGAGGGCAAATTTTTGATGATGGATTCCGCTATCTGGATAACGAGCAGCGTTCGCGTTTATATGCAAAATACCTTTTTAAAAGTTCAAAAATAAAAGGACTTGAGGCCAGCCTTGCCACCAACATTAGTTATGCAGATAATGGCGATGTTTTACTTTGGGAGAGCGATTCTCTGGGATATATACCAGCTGATAGCGCCATAACCCGTAGTACTGGATGGGACTTTTTTATTGACCCAACCATCCGTTACCGAAAAGGAAAATTTTTGCACACCGCCCAGGGAAGATATTTGAAACTGAACAACAACTCCAAAAGCAACGAGGCCGATTATACCAATACCTCCGATCAATATTTTGGGCAATACCTTCTCCAGTTTTTTTACAATACCAAGTTGGCACTTACAGCAGGGGTTTCTACCGTTCACACCACCTCCAACTCGGTGGTTTTTGTTGGAAAACATACCTCAGCCAACAATGCTGTTTTTTTACAGGGAGATTACAAACCCCTGCCATGGCTCAACCTAAATGCCGGGGTACGCTATGAAAACTATCATCTGGATGATCGGTTTTCAGAAAAACCGGTTTTTAGAGGAGGGCTTAATGTGCAAATTATTAAGGGCACAAATGCCCGATTTTCCTATGGTGAGGCTTTTCGATTTCCGGCAGTTTCGGAGGCCTACACATCTACAAGTTTCGGATCCATTACGGTATATCCAAATCCTGAATTAAAACCGGAGACAGGCCATAGCTATGAACTGGGCTTGCGCCAGATGTTTTACTCCAAAAAAATAAAGGGGTATTTGGATGTAGCCGCCTTTCAAATGCGATATTATGATATGATTGAATTCACCTTTGGTGGTTGGGGCAAAGCTGTTCCTCCAGGATTCGGGCTTGGGTTTAAACCACAAAATGTTGGTGAAACTTTGATTCGCGGCTGGGAAATATCATTGGTAGCCGAAGGTGAATTAAAACCAAACTTGAAATATCGAATTATTGGTGGGTATACCTACATCCTGCCGCAAGTGGTAAACCCTCATGAGCCATTTGCTGAGGATAGAAATGGAAATGATCTCACGTATACCGTTTCAAGTTCTGATACCACTAACCGCATTTTAAAATATCGCTATCAAAACCTGCTGAAAATGGATTGTCAGCTTTCGGTTTACAAATGGAAAGTTGGAGCCAGCTTTCGCTACAACGATTTTATGCAAAATATTGATCGCTTGTTTAACGATGCCATAGAGGGGGTAAAAACCAACCGCGAAAGAAATTATAACGGAGACATTATTGTAGACGCAAGATTGGGCTATAAAATCTCCAAACAATGGCAGGCAGATGTTTTGGTAAACAACCTGTTTAACCGCGAGGTAATGTTTCGACCGGGGTTTTTAGATGCTCCCAGAAATTTTTCGCTAAGGGTGAGTTATAGCTTGTAAAACCTCTCTGAATAAAATAGGGCGTACTCATTTCTGAGAACGCCCTAAACTAAAAACTCACTTGTCAATTTTACTTTATAACAACCGTCTTGGTTGCTTTAAGTTCACCATCATTCATGGAAATGACATAGGTTCCGGATGACAGGTGGCTGATATTAAACAACCAGCCCTCATTGTGCTCAGTGGGTTCTATTTGATAAGTCCGCCCCTGTAAATCCGATAGACTAAAATCCTTCCAGTTGTTGTCATCTTTGGCTATTATAAAATGTCCATCGGAAGGATTGGGATAAATGTCTACGGCCAATGTTTTAGAAACTTCCTTTACTGAAAAGGTTGGGCCTAAATCCACCTGGGTAATATGATTTAGCATGGGGCTACCTGGGGGCATAAAGTCATACCCCACAAAGTCGCCACCAATAAACAGACTACTATTGATAATAGCCAGTTCTCGCACGGTAGAATCGAGGCCACCAAATGCCGAAACAGTGGAGCCGCGTAAATACCCCATGTTTCGTCCATAATTGCCTATCAAAGCAGAAATTATAAAATCACCCCCAAAAATAAGTGCGTTTACAGAAGTAGAAGCCGCTAATACTTTTATCCCTCCTGTATTGAATTTGTTGGTGTTAGTTCCATCAAACAGTACCTCCCATTTAGCATTTCTATAAACGGCAAGTCCCATAGTATCGGTTTTTGCCTGATTGGTAAAATCCGTTGCTATATAGAGTTCGTTGTTGTAGGTAGCTATATCATTAACGGCAATGCCAGGGCCGGCTCCAAAAAAGCTAACACCAGTACTATCCAGCATTACCGCATTTTGAATGGGGGCTCCCGTATTCATTTGAAAATTACCTCCAATAACCAGTTTACCATCATGTACATGCATTTTACGTACTTCTCCTGTAAGGTTCACTCCGGCATTTACCCAATCCGTTCCATCCCATTTGGCAATACTTTCAAAATACTCAGGCACGGTTGATTTTGCTCTAAAAAAACCTCCTGCATATAAGGTATCACGATATACTTCAAGATCGAGAACATAATTGAAAAGGGCACCAACATAAAAATCGCCTACAGCTTCCCATTTGTTTCCGTCCCATTTAACTACCCCCGAGTTTACATATACTGAGTCGACCATATAAAAATTACCGGCCACATAAAGCTCGCCCTTAAAATAGATAAAGTCATTTACCACTCCGGCAAAACCAGTATTGCCAACTTTCATCCAATCAAAACCGGCAAATCCATTGATGTAATTGGCCATACTTCCTGCTGCTCCCTGACCGGCAGTGTCAAAATCACCACCTACAAAAAGCCCCAAATTATTGTCAGATACAATTGCGTTTACGCGCCCGTCAACACCTCCTTTCAGGGGTTCAAAATTTACAGGCTGAAAGTATCCGGGTTGTATCCACGCCAGCTCAGCTACTGAAAATCCACTTTGCTGCACCCATTTATTGAGGCCGTCATCCTGCATATCGCGCAGGTACTCATAATTCATGTTTTGACTGATACGATTGCTAATCTCAGCGTTTTCACTTTCCTTAATTAAGTATCCAACAGCGCAGTGTACACCTCTGTGATCGATAAACACCGGTCTGCGCCCAACATAGGATCGGTTTTGGGGAAACTCCTTATTAATGGCATATCCCAAAAGATCCTTTAGGCTTTTTTCACGGTTTCTCCTTTGTGCTTCATTGAGGTTGGAAACATCAACCTTAGAAAGGGATTGATGAACAAGAAAAAGATGTTGTTGAATCCAATCTTCATCACTATGAAGCTTGGCAACATCAATATCAGACAGATCAACTTCAGGATGATTTGCCCATTCAGCATTTACGCTTACCAACTTTTGGTAAGGGGTAAGGTTTTGAGCACTTCCTGTAAAAGACAGCACTGCAAATACAACGAGTAACTTTATTGTTTTCATCTTCGTAAAGTATTTTAGGATGAGTATTTAAATAATTGGATTTGTAGTATTGACGAGCAAAAAGATAAAAAGGTTGCGAAATGAAATATTATGAGAGCCACGCAACCCTTTTAGCAATGCCAACATCAATAAGTTAAAGGTGGCCAAAAGTTGAATATTGAAGAGATAGTAAAATCCTGCCAAAAGGGAGACCGAAAGGCACAGGAGCAGATTTACCGGCATTTTTATCAAAAAATGTACGGAGTATGTCTTTACTATGCAGGAAACTCTTCTGAGGCCCAGGATCATCTTCAGGACGGCTTTGTTCACCTCTTTAAGAAAATAGAAAAATTTGGATTTCAAGGTTCTTTCGAGGGCTGGATGCGCAGACTGTTTGTAAATCTGATTTTACAGAAGTACCGCAAAAAGAAGCTGCTATATACCACGGGTTACGAGTGGCAGGAAATGAAGGATGTGAGTTACGAGCATATTTTAGAAGATATAACGGCCGCTGATCTTCTTAATATAGTACAGGAATTGAGCCCCCAATACAGATTGGTTTTTAACCTATACGCCATAGAGGGCTATAGCCACAAGGAAATTGCCGAACAGCTCGGAATAAGTGAGGGCACCAGTAAATCCAACCTTTCGCGGGCACGAGGCATATTACAGGAGAAAGTAGTGGAACGCTACCCCGATTGTTATCAAATAAAAAGCAATGGAGGATAAAACAAAAATAGACGAGCTTTTTAAACAGGGTCTTGGCGGGTTTACAGCCGAGCCCCCTGCTGACACCTGGCAAAACATTCAGGATAACCTGATGACCGCCAGGCGCAGAAAGAGAATGGCATTCTGGAGAATCTCCGGAACTGCAGCCGCTTTAGTGCTCGCTTTTTTTAGTGGATACTACTTTGATATGAGTACTCGATCCTTAAAATCCGGCAATAAAGAGCTAAACCCCTCAGGCCAATTTTCTACTCAGGGTTCTTCCAGCCAATGGAATACTGAAACTGTTGAAAAAAGTGTATCCGACATTCAAAATCAGCGTGAAAATGACAAGCCCTCTAAAAATGCTGACGTTATTCCTAAAACCAAAAACACCCTGAATCTTCCGCGTACAACCAAGCGTTCAATTAATACCCTGGTGATAGCAGATGGCGAAAAAAGAAATAGTCCTGATACACAAGAAGGGAGCCTGGCATTTAGCCAAACAACATCTTCCAAAAGTTTAGAATTAGACAGCACCAAGGTAAAAACTGAGGAACTGGCCATTAATGGAGAAAACCAGCCGAATAATGACCCAACAGCTTATAAAGACCCGGCCACTGTAAACCAAAACTCACAAACGCCTGCTATAGCCGAAACACAAACCAAGGACGAGGTTGAGACTAAAGATAATGTTGGCCTCCAAGTGGATGATGAGCCTTTTGTTTATGACGATGGTCAAAGTTCAAAAAAGAAAAAAAGATATGCTACCCGCGGAGCTTTTGATCTCGGAGCTGTTGGCAGTCCCACCTTTGCCTTTCTTGATGTAAATCCACAGCCGACCCAACAAACATCCGTAAACACAAATCTTGGTACCGCCTCAGATAAAAAACAATCTGACAACCTGAAAAACAGCTATGCAGCAGGGCTAAACCTAAGCTATAGAACCGGAGCTCGCTGGGAAATAAGTACAGGTTTACACATCAACAACTGGAACCAGTTTAGCAGCGATGTTTTTCTTACAGCTGATGCCTATGGCAGTATAACCACCAGCGGCCTTACCGCACGCGGAAACATTTCCACCGGTGCAATTACCTATAGTAGCGGCAACACAGTATTTGATGCCACAAAGTTTGAGAACGTTGGCCCTAATGAATACTACCTGATTCCAGACATACAACAGCAGTATCAGTTTTTGGAGGTTCCCCTCAGGCTTGGCTATTACATTTTTGACTCTCAGAAATGGTCGTTTAAGGTGCAGGCAGGCCTCAGCGGACGTTTCCTTACCCACTCTGATGTTAAATTTGTATTTGAAGATGGCCACACCGAAAACTACGATGGCCTGGAAATAAAAAACTTCTCCCTACAGCTTATTGGCGGAACCGGCCTTGGATACAAAGCCACTAAAAACCTGAGTATTAACCTCACCCCGTCCATACAGTATGGAGTAACTCCTGTAAACAAGAACTCTGAAATTGAAACTTACTTTCACCAGTTTCTTGTATACACAGGGCTTACCTATAGTTTTTAATTAAGCGTATTTATTACATTTGCCCTGTATGAAGCTTGAATTACACGAACATATTAGTCGCTTATTGTACGATCACGAGTGTGTGATAGTACCTGGTTTTGGTGCATTTCTTACCCGCTACTACTCAGCAGAGGTAAATCATGCTACCTATATGATGCGCCCTCCATCGCGCAGGGTTTATTTCAACTCCAGCATTCGTGAAAATGATGGATTACTTGCCAAGTCAATAAGCTATCTTGAGCAAATCAGCTATAAGGAATCACTGGACTTTATCGCCAAAAGCAGCAGTGAATGGAATCTCGCACTAAAGGAAGGAACCAAACTCAGCCTTAGCGGAGTTGGTCGCCTTTATATGGATGACAGCAATCGCCTTCAGTTTAGCCCATCTCTTGAAATAAACTATCAGCGCTCGTCTTATGGTCTTTCCATATTCCGAGCACCAGCAATACAACGCGAAGCTGAAATTAGAAAAACCATTTCTAAAGTCATCGAAAAACACGTAGTAATTGAGCATCCCGAAACTAAAGAGAAAAAAGTAGCCGGATGGGTATCCGTTGCTGCTATGCTTGGTCCGGTTTTACTGGCCACAGCCATTGGTTTCTCTTACTTTAGCACCGCACCACAACCTTTTGAAAGTGTTGCCGGTTTTAATCCATTAAGCTTTAGCAGAAGTATTTCTAACGATAGTCCTTCTGTAAATCAAGCAGAGGATATAGCTACAGAAGCCATTCCACCAGCACGGGAAATAAAAAAGGAAATAGTTGTGCCCGCAAAGGAAACTGCAGCTCCAATTGCCGGCCACTATCATATTGTTGTTGGTTCATTTAAGGAAGAAAAAAACGCCAATAATTACATTACTGAATTGCAAGCCAAAGGTTACGATGCCTATCTGGCCAACGGCAACAATTCCTTTAGCCGCGTTGCCATTGGTAATTTTGGAAGTGAGGATGAAGCCAGAAATGCCTTGAACGGCATTAGACAAAACGTGAATTCAGGTTCCTGGATTTTCTCCAATTAAGAGGTAATGCCCTACTTTTGCCGCAAATTTAAAAAGCGGCATGAAGTCCAAAACCCCTAGCGAGTCAGTAACAATTTTCACCGAAATTGTACTTCCAAACGATACCAATAACCTCAAAAATCTCTTTGGAGGTCAGTTATTAAGTTGGATGGATCGTGCTGCTGCCATTGCCGCACATCGTCATTGTAAACGCATAGTAGTTACCGCCTCAGTAAACAACGTATCCTTTGCCCACCCCATTCCGCAAGGCTCTATAGTTACACTTGAAGCGAAGGTTTCCCGTGCATTTACCTCCAGCATGGAAATTTTTGTGGATGTTTATATTGAAGATCAAACGGTAGTTGGAAAGAAAACCCGCGCCAATGAAGCTATCTATACGTTTGTTGCGGTAGATCAATTAGGCAATCCTATTACAGTACCTCAAATTGTACCTGAAACCGATAAGGAAAAGGCCCGATATGAAGGAGCGTTGAGGAGAAAACAACTTTCGCTGATCCTTGGCGGTAAAATGAAGCCTGAAGATGCCACCGAACTAAAAGCACTCTTCTTTCCTAAGGAAACCTCAGAAGAGAAAGGACAAAATCAGGAATAAAACCAGCAATAGGAAAACCACATTTTTACGCCAGCCCTTTTTGATGTAATTGAGAAGGTTTACAGTAAAAATGGCAAAGGGGATCAAAAGCCAAATCCAAACATTTACCTTATGCTCTACAAAAAAGCCAGCCACGGTGGTTAAGACGAAGTAGATGGTAAGGAAGGTGAATATTTGCCTTTTGCGCACATTGGCCTTTCCGTAAAGATGAGTGGTTTCCAGTAATGCCGGCACGGCCACCAATACCAATGGTATAAAAACCCATGCCCTGGAAAATGCACCCCGGTTAAAAGTGGTAATCATTCCCGCAAAGCTTCCCAGATATTCGCTCAACACATTCAAATCAAACACCCAATAAAGAACGGTAAACAGCATAAAGCAAGTGGCC
Organism: Owenweeksia sp.; assembly: GCA_048267305.1. Taxonomy (GTDB): domain Bacteria; phylum Bacteroidota; class Bacteroidia; order Flavobacteriales; family Schleiferiaceae; genus Owenweeksia. The sequence continues at coordinate 14,776 of JBLWXT010000023.1, forward strand.
GAAACACCCATTAAGGGCATCAAAAAAGTACGAAAGGTTAGGTGACCAAAGTTTAATGTGGCCACCCAGACAATCAGCAATAAAAATGCTGATTCTGGTGCCAGAAAAGACATTAGAGCTACCAATACTCCTGCATCAAAAAGGATAAATGAAGGATCTGAAGTTTCAGTAAGTTGAAAAATCCGGGTATGAAAAACCGCTCCAACAGGTAATAAAAACAAAAATGCCAGGTGTTCCATCTGAAACAAAACAGGTGTTAACACCAACATTAAAACCGGTATCAGCTGATAATCGCTTTTTAAAAAACCCGAATCATTTATTCGACTATTAAGCCAAACGGCAGAAGCCAGGAGCGAGGCTGATAACAAAAGCTTCAGCATCACCTTGTGCATAGGCCACTCCCATATCAATACATCAAGTGTTACCGTCTTAATATCTGCCATTAACCAGGCCGTTAAAAGCACCAACAATGAGAAAATCAATGCTCTTACGAGCGATTGAACACTAATGTTATTGAAAAGCTTTGCTAGCATTGGCCTTTTTGTATAATTTTGGCGGCAACAAATATCCTTTAAAATGAGTGGTTGGAATAATTTCGTTTACAGTCTCGGTGATTTCTTTGAGTGGACTTTTGGCCTGCTTCCTATATTAGGCAATGGCTTCAACTACTTTCTAATGATCATTATGACGATCCTTTTCTTTTACTGGATGGGTCAAATGTTAAAACACAAGAGAGCCGGAGAGCAATAGTTATAGGTCAAAACCTATATCCTTTCTAAAGGTTATACCGTCATAACACACTTTACTTATCGCATTGTAGCTTTTGGCTAGTGCTTCTTTTTTGGATTCTCCATAAGAGGTAAAAGCCATTACGCGCCCACCGTTGGTAACCAAAGTGCCGTCTGTTAATTTGGTGCCAGCATGAAAAACCAAGGTGTTTTCCACATTTTCCAATCCCGTTATTTTCTTTCCTTTTGGATAGGATCCGGGGTAACCCTCGGAAACAACCATTACTGTACATGCCGTACGATTATCAAACCTTACCTCTGAAGATTTCAGATTTCCATCAGCGGCATTCACAAAGAGCTGAACCAAATCAGCATCAAGCCGGGGCATTACCACTTCCGTTTCCGGATCGCCCATGCGCACATTGTATTCTATCACCATAGGTTCATCACCTACTTTTATCAGCCCAAAAAACACAAAACCGGTATAATCCATCCCTTCTTTCTCAAAACCCGAAACTGTTGGACGAATAATTCTTTCTTCCACTTTTTTCATTAGTTCAGGAGTGGCAAAGGGCACCGGAGAAACGGCTCCCATTCCGCCTGTGTTCAGTCCTGTATCACCTTCCCCTATGCGCTTGTAATCCTTGGCTTCGGGTAGTATCACATAGTCTTTACCGTCAGTAAGCACAAAAACGGAGAATTCTATTCCATCCAAAAACTCCTCTATTACCACTTTTTTGCTGGCGGCACCAAACTTACCTTCAAGCATTTCGCGCAGCTCCTGTTTGGCTTCTGCCAGATTATCAATTATCAAAACACCTTTTCCGGCAGCAAGGCCATCCGCTTTAAGCACGTAGGGTGGCTTTAGGGTTTCCAAAAAGCGATCGGCTGCCTCAACTTCATCAATGCTAAAGCTTTGATAGGCTGCTGTAGGTATATCATATTTCTGCATGAATTTTTTACAGAACTCCTTACTGCCTTCCAGCTGTGCGGCATTGGCATCAGGGCCAATAACCTTTATGCTTTTTAAATCATCCGAAGATTTAAAATGATCCTTAATACCGTTTACAAGTGGGTCTTCTGGCCCTACAACCACCATATCTATTTGCTTTTCTATGCAAAAGGCGCCAATCTCATTAAAGTTAGAAAGGTTTAAGGCTACATTCTCGGCCACAGCTCCTGTACCTCCATTGCCGGGAGCCACATATAGTTTATCGGTCAATTTACTTTGCGCCATTTTCCAGGCTAAAGTATGTTCGCGTCCCCCGCTTCCTAACAGTAAAATATTCATGATGGTGCTTTGAAATTAGGCTGCAAAAGTAAAATTTACATGGGGTGGAGAAACAAGGAATATGGTAATACACCGAAAATCAAGTGACCGTTAATCAAAGTTATCAGCATTTTAGCTTTTTAAGCCGTTTAAATAACCTGATTCGCCACTATAAACTATTCTAAACAATTGGTAATCAATTGCACATCCATATTGTAAATAATATACATTTGCGCCCTCATTCAACTTATTGAAAATAGTATGTCAGACAAATTTCAATCACAAATAGACGCTTTCATGGAAGGCGTAAGAGCCAAAAACCCCAACGAGCCGGAATTTTTGCAGGCCGTTGAGGAAGTGGCTGAAACCGTTATTCCTTTCATGGAGGATCATCCAAAATATAAGGAAGCCAAAATTCTTGAGCGTATGGTCGAGCCAGAGCGCACTATTATGTTTAGAGTGCCATGGTTAGACGATAAAGGAACTATTCAGGTAAACCGTGGATACCGTGTTGAGTTTAACTCCGCTATCGGACCCTATAAAGGTGGACTTCGTTTTCACCCAAGTGTAAACCTTTCAATCCTTAAGTTTTTAGGATTTGAGCAGGTATTTAAAAACTCTCTTACCACTCTGCCTATGGGTGGTGGTAAAGGTGGTTCTGATTTTGACCCAAAGGGCAAATCAGACAATGAAGTAATGAAATTTTGCCAGTCATTTATGACTGAGCTACAGCGCCATATTGGCCCTGATACCGATGTGCCTGCCGGTGATATTGGTGTGGGTGGCCGTGAGATTGGCTACATGTTTGGCCAGTACAAGCGTATCCGTAACGAATTTACAGGTGTACTTACCGGAAAAGGCAGGAACTGGGGAGGCTCATTAATCCGTCCTGAGGCTACTGGTTACGGCACTGTATATTTTGCGCAGGAAATGCTAAAAACCAAGGATGACTCTTTCAAAGGAAAGGTAGTTGTTATCTCTGGTTCTGGAAACGTAGCTCAGTATGCTCTGGAGAAAGCCATTCACCTTGGTGCAAAAGTGGTTACCGTTTCCGACTCTTCAGGCTTTGTATATCGTGAGGCAGGTTTCCACTCTGAGCACCTTCAGTTTATTATGGAGCTTAAAAATGTGAAGCGTGGCCGGGTACAGGAAATTGCTGATAAGTATACTGATGTAGAATTCCATGAAGGCAAAACTCCATGGGGCATCAAGTGTGATATTGCACTGCCTTGTGCCACTCAAAACGAATTGCACGGAGATGATGCTAAAACCCTACTTAGCAATGGTGTAATGTGTGTAGCCGAGGGTGCCAACATGCCAAGTACTCCAGATGCTGTTGAGGCCTTTAAAGCTGCTAAAATCCTTTTTGCCCCGGGTAAGGCTTCTAACGCTGGCGGTGTTGCCACTTCTGGTTTGGAAATGTCGCAAAACTCTTTGCGTTACTCCTGGACTGCTGCAGAAGTGGACGCCAAACTTCATCATATTATGAAGGACATCCACGAAGCTGCCCGTAAGTACGGAACGCAACAAGATGGTTTTGTAGACTACGTAGTAGGTGCAAACATTGCCGGATTTGTGAAGGTTGCCGACTCTATGATCGATCAGGGAGTGGTGTAGTGGGAAGAAGTTCCATGTTGAAAGTTAAAGGTTGAAAGTCGGCATACCGCTGAAGATTATTCAACCATTACCATAAAGCAAAACCCCGTTACTTTTAGTGGTAGCGGGGTTTTCTCATTATTATAATTCAACCTCTATCAGCTTAGTGAGCAGAGGAAAACACTTGTTCTATTTATCCATCTCCACCACAAAAATTCCTCTTAAATCCAAATCGGAATATCCAGTGGCTTTATCCTCGGGGTATAGCTTGTTGAGGGCCGTTATCGTCTCTACATTAATATCAACCTTTGGCTTGCCATGGCACTGCAGGCACATCTGATTGGCCACAATGGGGTAATAGCCTACCATCTTTCCGTCTTTTTCGGTCATTAATGGCGGGTGTTTCTCCCCTCGGGCCTTAGCTTCTTTCCATGCATTAATATAAGTCAACTCATCTGCATCGGCCATGTTTGAGGGATTGCGGGGTTTATCGCTTACGCGCTTGATTTTTGCATTCAGCACTACCGACATGCTATCCGTAATGGGGATGGCTTTGGTATTGCAAAACTCTACCGCTCCCGCTGCGCCTTTTTCGCCCAAGGCTGCAATTAAGTTTTTACCCAGGGCAGACTTTGTTGAAAGTGCCAGATTTTGCCCTGTTTCAAGGTAATTAACGGGAGGCGCTACTTCTTCTTGTTCAACATCTGGTAGTTGACTGGCCTCATCAGCGGGGCTTTCACTGCTTTGGCAGCTCGTAAAGGCGATTAGGGCAAAACCCATAATTATGGGACGTATCATTTGCTTTTTCATAAATAATAGTTGTTAAAAATTAAATCTATAAGCCACACCCGCCTGTAAATTAGAGGCGATAGGGCGAGGGATAAAGGCCTCGGAATACTGAAAGAAAATATCAAAATTGCTATAACCAACTTCCAGCATAAAGGTACCTGACATAGAATTCAAATTTGAGGTGATAGAATCAGAAATGGCCATATTAAATACTATACCTCCACCAAAGCCAATTCTAAAATCATCAAAGTGAAACTGGCTGACATTGGAGATAGAAATGTTGGTCATCCAGACATTAGAGGGGGCCAAATGCGGTACAGCCACAAAATTGGGGTAGCTCTCTGCAATAGCCAGGCGGTTCTCGGCATACTCGCCAAAATCGCGACTCAGACCAATTTGCATCTGCAAGGCTCGCATGGAAAAGTTGGTTTTATTTACATCTAATGAAAAATTGGCTTTTGCACCAAAGCCGGCAGTTTTATAACTGGTGATTTCATATCCATAGTTACTAAAGGCCTCATTAAACTGCCCGAAAGATCCATAGGCTCCAAAACCATAGCTCATTTTTTCGAGCGCCTTGCCATAATTAATCTCAAAACTTGCTGCTTCAATCCAGGAGCCACGGCCTCGGTAGTCTGCAGACCAAACCGTATCACCATTTTCAGTCCATGTCCCCTCACTAAAATTGATATCCATTAAGGAGTAACTGCCCGAAAGCCTAATCATGCTTGTATCCTTTCCCTCATAAAAAGGTTTGGCTACAAAGCCCTGATTTTGCAAATAAGTACTTGAAGGAAGAGATGTTATAAGGCTACAAGAGCTTAACGAAAGACTCAGCCCGATAAGAAAAATGTAAAAGCTTTTCATGCAAAGGAAGTTATCGGTTATCCAAATGTAGAGTTTTGAAACTCCCCTTGCAGATGCGTTGAGTAAAAGCTACTCCTCCCTACGCATCACTTTAGGCACGCGGAAGTAATCGGTATCCTTATCCGGGGCATTCTTCAACGCTTCATCCTTACTTACCTGGGTTACTACCTCATCCTTACGGAGAACGTTACCCTCTTCGGTGAGATACACCAAGGGCTCCACATCGTCTAAATCGAGCTCGCTGATTTTATCTACAAAAGCCAGGATCTTATCCATATCCTGAATCATGGTTTCCTTCTCGTCTTCTGAAAATTCTAAACGGCCCAGATGGGCCAGTTTCTCTACGGTTTCTTTATTCAACTTCATCGAAAAAATATATTTTTTAGCAGCCAACTACAAGCAAATGGATTTCGTCATTACTTCGTGCAAATATCTTAAATATCAACCATGAAACTGAAAATCACCTACCTGCTCTTTTTAATTATTGGAATTAGTCTTACTTCCTGTAAAAAGGTTGAAAAAGTCATTAGCATAACTTATCGATACGTAAATCACAGCGGGCATGAATTGCAGTTATCTGTGTATGGTGGTAAAAATCTTGTGAGAAGTGAAATACTTCAGGAAAGTAGCTCCTTTGAAATATTCAAAACTGGAGAAGGAGGAACTACAGCACCAATTGACGGTGATTCAGCCTATGTAATCTTCTTTAACCCTGATAAGTATTTAATATACCTTGCTACAGAGGATAATGGAACTGCTCAAGGAATTTTTAAATACAATGAATTTGCTTCTACACAAATTTCTGATGACGGTGAAACCAGTGTATCATTGCACACCTTCACCTTTACTGCGGAGGACTATAACAATGCAGCACCACTTTAGGCTTCGGTTTTACTTCCGCTAAATTGATATTCTTTTACCAAGAGTCCCGAGGCAATAGCTGACCGGCATTCTTCCTTCAATCGCTCTACCTCTTGTGGTGTTTGTTCTTTTGGGCTTATAAACGGATGAATAACCGCTCTTAAAACTCCGGGATATCCCCTATGGAAATCGAAGGGCAAATGTCGCTTATTATCAGGATAACTTACCGGAATAATGCGGAGGTTTTTCTCTACCGCCAGGCGGAATGCTCCTTGTTTAAATGGTGCCAAATCCACATCCTCATCAGGCACACCACCTTCGGGGTAAATACAAATACCGATTCCCTCATCCACTTTTTGCGCAGCTCTGTCTAAAACATTTTTTCGGCTGCGCAGGCTTTTCCTATCCACCAACAAATTAGTGCGTTTATAGAAGTACCCAAAAAGTGGAAACTTGGCCAATTCCTTTTTACCAATAAACAGAAAGCAGTTGGGAAACAGGGCAAAAGTCATCATGATGTCAATCATGCTGGTATGATTTGGGCAAATGATATACACCTCTCCCTTGCGGGGGCGCTCCAGCCAAACGGCTCTTGGCCAGAATCCGGTTAAAACCAAAACTATCCACGCCCAAACCCGAGACAGTAGAAAAAACTGCGGGTACCATTTTGGCGTAAGCGAAGCCAGCACCAAAAACGGGAATAATAACAATATAGCTATGAGGATGGTGGTATAGAACCACACTTTCCAAATAGAGCTTAAGGCTGTTGAAATCCACTTCACGCTGCAAAAATAGGATTTTAGACTCCGCACAATTATCCATTCGAGAAATCGAATAATTGAAAATTGAGAAAGCAGATGAAAACCAGGCAGGCTGCCAGAGATATTGCAACATGCAAATTATCGAATCCTTTAATGTCTGTATCCCACTAAATATCCACATCCGTCATGAGAAAATACTCCCATCGGATTACCTATTTTTGCCCCCTTATTAAACCCTAAAAATGGCAAGAGTACTTACAGGCATTCAAAGCAGCGGACGTCCACACCTCGGAAACGTCCTTGGAGCTATTGTTCCTGCTATCGAACTTTCACGGATAGAAAAAAATGAGTCCTTCTTTTTTATTGCAGACCTCCACTCACTTACCACTGTAAAAAACGGAGAAGCTCGCAGGCAAAATGTACAGGCTGTAGCCGCAGCCTGGCTTGCCTTTGGTTTTGATACTGATAAAAACACCTTCTACCGCCAAAGTGATTTACCCGAAGTAACGGAGCTTACCTGGTACTTAAACTGCTTTACGCCCTACCCCATGCTGGCCAATGCACATTCCTTTAAGGATAAAAGCGATCGCCTGAGTGATGTAAATGCAGGCCTTTTTGACTACCCCGTGCTTATGGCTGCCGACATCCTTTTATATGATGCCGATCAGGTGCCTGTGGGTAAAGACCAAAAACAGCATTTAGAAATGACCCGCGATATGGCCTCGGCTGTTAATCATCAGCTTGGAACAGAAGTATTGAAACTCCCCGAGCCAATGATTCAGGAAGCGGTAATGCTGGTACCCGGTACTGATGGCCAGAAGATGAGTAAGAGCTATGGCAATATTATAGACATCTTTTTACCAGAAAAGAAATTGCGTAAGCAGGTGATGACTATCCTTAGTGATAGCAAGGGTTTGGAAGAACCCAAAGACCCGGACACCTGTAACATATTTGCTATTTATAAACTGATTGCCAGCGAAGAGCAAGTTACCAAAATGCGCCAAAACTACATTGGTGGCAACTATGGCTATGGCCACGCCAAACAAGAGCTATATGAGCTTATCCTAGAAAAGTATGCAGCCGAGCGTGTTCTCTTTAATGAATACATGGAAAACCCTGAAAGAATTGAGGAGAAACTTCAGCAAGGTGCAGCAAAGGCAAGGCCTATAGCCCAAGAGGTATTGGCGAGAGTGAAAGAGAAGTTGGGGTTTTGAGAAGCCAGTTGGGACTAGCTCCTCTTAAAAAATTTGATTGCTAAATATGGTTTGGTTCAGATTCCCCAAAAAAGCAAAATGACCGTTTTACGAAATGACATTCAGCAAGGGGCTAACAGTGGTATTGCAGAAGACCTTGGTGCCGAAATCTGCAATGCAAGGTTCACTCCATTTTGGTGAATCCTTGAGTTAAATTCCCACGCAAAATTATAGGTGTTTTTCGCAACTGCCGATTGCCTACTCCGTTAATCGTTCAACTTCAGCACTGCCAAAAACGCTTCCTGCGGAATTTCAACATTACCAACCTGGCGCATACGTTTTTTACCAGCTTTTTGCTTTTCAAGTAGTTTACGCTTACGCGAGATATCACCACCATAACATTTTGCGGTAACGTCTTTACGAAGAGCGCTTAAGGTTTCGCGAGAAATGATTTTGGCGCCAATGGCCGCCTGTATGGCAATCATAAACTGCTGGCGAGGAATAAGTTCCTTCAGTTTCTCACAAATCTTTTTACCAATATCATACGCATTACTGCGGTGTACCAATGCTGATAGGGCATCCACAATCTCACCATTTAGCATGATATCCACTTTGGAAAGTTCCGACTCTACATAGCCAATGGGGTGATAATCGAAAGATGCATAACCACGAGAGATGGACTTAAGGCGGTCGTAAAAATCGAAAACAATTTCAGCCAAAGGCATATCAAAAGATAGCTCTACCCGCTCAGAAGTCAGATACGTTTGATTTTTCAACTGTCCACGCTTCTCTATACAAAGGTTCATTACCGCACCTACGTAATCGGACTTAGTAATAATTTGAGCTTTAATATAGGGTTCCTCCATCCTGTCCAATTTGGTAGGATCAGGAAATTCTGTTGGGTTGGTAACAATTTCCCTCTTTTCGGGATTCTTTTTCATGTAAGCATAATAACTTACGTTGGGCACTGTGGTTATCACGGTCATGTTAAACTCGCGCTCCAGGCGCTCCTGCACAATCTCCATGTGCAACATGCCCAAAAACCCACATCTAAAACCAAAACCCAAAGCTACTGACGACTCGGGTTCGAAAGTCAGCGATGCATCATTAAGTTGAAGCTTCTCCAAAGAGGCACGGAGTTCTTCAAACTCTTCAGTATCCACAGGATAAATACCGGCAAACACCATGGGCTTTACATCCTCAAAACCAGAAATAGCTTTGTCGGCCGGCCTGTCGGCCACCGTTATGGTATCTCCCACTTTCACCTCTTTGGCCTCCTTAATTCCAGAAATGATATACCCCACATTACCAGCCTTAATCTCTTTTACTGGTTGTTGTTTAAGCTTCAGCACACCTATTTCATCGGCAAAATAAGTTTTGCCGGTGTTCATAAACTTAACCTTTTCCCCTGTTTTCAATTTTCCGTTTACCACTTTAAAAAAAGCTTCAATTCCACGGTAGGGGTTAAAAACGGAGTCAAAGATCAATGCCTGAAGAGGAGCTTCCTCATCTCCCTCAGGATTTGGAATCTTATCAACCACAGCATCCAGGATTTCGGATATTCCTAATCCCGTTTTGGCAGAAGCCATTAAAATATCCTCGTCTTTACAGCCAATAAGGTCTATAATCTGATCTTTTACTTCCTCAGGATTGGCACTAGGCAAATCAATTTTATTGAGCACCGGAATTATCTCCAGGTCGTGCTCCAAAGCCAAATACAAGTTTGAGATAGTTTGTGCCTGTATACCCTGAGCGGCATCCACCACCAGCAAGGCACCTTCACAAGCCGCTATGGCGCGCGATACTTCGTAAGAAAAATCAACATGCCCAGGAGTGTCAATAAGATTAAAAACATACTCCACGCCATCTTTTACATGCACCATTTGTATAGCATGACTCTTAATGGTAATGCCGCGTTCACGCTCCAAATCCATATCATCGAGCAATTGCTCTTTCTTTTCTCGCTCGGTAACGGTTTTGGTACTATCCAAAAGTCTATCGGCCAAGGTGCTTTTACCATGGTCAATATGGGCGATGATGCAAAAGTTACGGATGTTCTTCATAAAGTTAATAATCAATCTCACTTAGTGAGCGCGAAATTACGGTAAAAGCACTTGTCGTAAAATGGGGTATATGATTATTAAACGGAAAGGCTATTTGGCACTAAGCCAAATCACATTCCAGATAAGTAGCTATATCATAAGTGATAAAATGACTGCAGTTTTACATCCTCTTTAAACCACATTAATCGGCATTATTATGAAAAAGCTAATCCTCCTTTTTTGCACAATAGCTCTCTACCTTACTTCCATTCCAAAAGCCAGTGCCTCGCACTTTGCCGGTGGTGAAATTTGGTATGAATACGCTGGAAATGCTCAGTTTCCAAACCGCTATGATGTTTATCTGATTGTTTACAGAGATGTAAGTGGCGTACCCATGACAGGCTATATTCCAGCCCCAATCTGCATTAAATCCAGTTGCTGGGGAACTATGAATGTAAATGCTCCACTACTTCCTTTCACCCTAAAACCAGGCAGCGATACATTGCCCGGCTCCATACCGGGTAGTATCCTTACTCCTGAATTAACGGATTGTATTGATCCAAATTCTCCCGGACTTGTAGTTACAGAGGCATATCGATTTTATACTCAGGTGGACTTACCGTCAGGTTGTCCTGATGTAACTTTTGCTTACTCCGCCAATGCACGAAACACCAGCGACAACCTTACGGCAGCCGGAAACCTTTATTTGGAAGCGAAGTTAAACACCACTCTTGGCAACAACAGCAGCCCCAAATTTTTAAATCCTGCCGCAAAGAGTTTTTGCGTAGGCACTCCTTTTATATGGTCTCAGGCCGCAATCGAACCTGATGGCGACAGCCTGTTCTACGATTTTGGAATCCCGCAAACGGGAACCTGTGCAAATCCGGCATTTATGAACTTCAGACCGGGTTACTCCAAATCAGCGCCAATGACCACAACCACAGGAATAACCTTCAACAATAAAACAGGTACCCTTCGCTTTACTGCCGCCCAACCCGAAGTGGTAGTGGTTAATATTACAATTACAGAATATCGCTTTAATGTGCCGCAACAGGCCTGGCTAATAGTGGGAACTTCCGTTAGAGATTTACAAATCCCGGTTGTTAATGGCTGTAAGGTGGGATCCACCAATGGCCCCAGGTTTGCCTCCGGCTCCTACCCCCAACAACCAATCAGCACCGATAGTATCAAGGGATATGGGTTTTCAAAAATCACTAATTATGATAGTGTACCAGACCCCAACCGACCCGGAAAGTTTTTAGTGAACATCCCTGTGATTGACTATAACTGCTTTGACAATGTAGTGTCCATTAAATTTGATGATGGTGTGTATTGTGAGACCGTTGCAGCGGATGGCTCCGACTTTCGGATAGTTGGTCCCGACTCAGTAGCGCGACCTGTAACCGGAGTGATTGACCACTGCAGGCCAGATTTGGTTACTAAAAATATTGATCTACTGCTCCATAAACCACTAGATGTCAATGGTGATTACTTCCTTCAAATAAAAACGGGTAATGATGGTAATACCCTTACCAACAAATGTGGTTTCCCTCTTAATCCCTTCTTTATGGTGATCATCCGTGTAAACAATTGCCCAACTCCGGATTATAGCCTTGAAAACGTAAGCGTAAATCTGGATAGAGAGATTGATATTGACTGGGAAATTGACATCAATAGTTTTGAACCCTCTGTTTTTACAGCCTGGAATATTCTGAGAGCTAACTCTAATGGCCAATTCTATATTCTACAATCTCTGGATAAGCCAGGAGATGTAAATCTCAGAAGCTATAAAGACACCAGCGTTACCTCAGAAGATGTGGACCTAACCCAGTTTCAATACATGGTTCAGCTGGTTCAAAATGGCAAGGTCTTCCCTCCATCCAACATTATACACTCTATATTACTTGAGAGTACTGAGAAAGCAGATAAAGAGGGGGTGGATTACAGTTGGAGCACTTATGACGGATGGGCCAACCCAAGCTATGAATTGGAATATGGCCGATTTAACCCCGGTACAAATCAAATGGACTGGGCTAATTTTGGCGGCCCACTTCCAACCTATCAAAACGATGAATACTTTTATCCCTCATGTGAAGAAAATAAAGATACAACAGGATTATATGGATTCAGGGTATTAGCTACCGATCCGGGCAATCCAGGAAATAGTTTTGTTTCAGAATCCAATTGGTTGTATTATGAAATAACCTGCCCAAAAGATCCTGAACGCGGAGAGCTTACAGCTGTGGTTCCCTCTGTTTTTACTCCAAATGGAGATGGCAATAATGATTTGTTTCAACTCATTACCAACTTTGAGAATGCCGATGTGGCTATTTACAATCGCTGGGGCAAGCTCGTATTTGAAACCTCTGGCAACACTCAAGACATAGTTTGGGATGGTTCAGACAAAGAATCCGGTAAATTGGTGGCAGATGGCGTTTATTACTATGTGGTTGACTTATCAGGCCAAATTGAAGACGGACAGGGTGGAAAAGAAAGAGTTTCAAAAGAGATGACAGGCTCCGTTACCATTTTTTCTAACGGCACTAAATGATCATTTATCCTAACACATTCATAAAACAAAGCTTACTCTAATGCGGTTTTCTTAGTTTACCTTCATAATTTTGCTCCGTTCACTACCTTAAACCCCCATTTACTAAATGAGGGTTTGGTTTGTTGTCAACAACTTTTGTGGTTTATCAACAATAGGCTATTTTTAGCCTCGCTTGTAAAACCACGATTTAAAGCACACTTATAATGAAGAAATTACTATTACTTATCTGCATTGGATTTTTCTCACTCGGTATTACCCATGAGGCCAAAGCTAGTCATGCAGCTGGTGGAGAAATCACTTATCGATATGTTGGAGATTCAACCGGCATTCCTTATAATTACTGTATCACACTTACGGTGTACAGAAGAAATGAAACCGGAAGTGCGGGTTTGGGAAATACGTTTACCGTAAATATCAACTCCACCTGCTTCTCTCAACAAAATGTAACGGTAACCAGGCTTGTACCTCCTGCAGGGCAGGCAGCCGGAGACGGAGGTTTTATAGTACCTAACTACACACCCTGTATTGATGAACTCAATCCTGGCTCCACATTTTATAAAATTAGTCAGCATATCTACAAGGCCTGTGTTGTACTACCCGGTAAATGTGCCGATTTCACCTTTTCCTGGTCACTGTGCTGTAGAAATAACAACATCACCAATCTGGCTACAAAACCTAATCTCTATTTGGAGTCCAAGCTAAACAACACTCGCCAGCCAAATACATCTCCAAGATTTGTAAATCCGGCAGCAAAATCATTTTGTGTTAATACTACCTCTCCTTTTGTATGGTCGCAAAATGCAGTAGAGCCTGATATGGACTCGTTGAACTTTACACTTCAGCAACCATGGACTGCCTCTAATACCCCTATAGCATGGGCTGCAGGCTATACCACTCAACAACCAATGACTACAGCCAATGGCTTTAATCTTAATGCCAAAAACGGAACTTTCTTCTTTCAGCCAACAAATGTGGAGAATGATGTAATCAAGATTGTTGTTGAAGAATGGCGATATGATACCATTATCCAGCTTTATTATCAAGTGGGTACTGCTATTCGTGAATTACAAGTACCTGTAGTAAGTCAATGTAACCCAGTTGCCGTAGCCGGTATTGCCATTGACTCTACCATTCAGGATCAAAACGGACAACCTGCCGGAACTGCCCTTTACACAGTAGACAGCCTTTTAAACCGTTTTAATATCACACGTATTGGCAACCCTGTAAATGGTAGTGGCCCCGCAGCTACCGCCCGACTACCGGTAGTACCCTACAAGTGTTTTGATTCTATTGTTACTCTCGAATTTGATAAGGGATTAGTATGTGACTCCTTTTCTGTGGATGGATCAGAGTTTAGAATTATTGGCCCGGATCAGGTGTTAAGACCAGTTGTAGGTGTAGAAACCAATTGTGGTCCTGATTTACTTACCCGTAAGGTGAACCTCTTACTACACAAATCGCTGGATACCGCAGGAGATTTCTTGTTATACATCAAAACAGGAAATGATGGTAACTCACTGGTAAATGAGTGTGGTTTCCCTGTGGATAGCTTTTTTGCCATTATAATAAGGATTGATAACTGCCCTTACCCAGATTATAAGCTGAGTAATGTAACGGTAGATCGTGATGAAGATATTATTATTGACTGGGAAATCGATATTAACAGTTTTGTACCCGCAGCCTTTACCTCATGGAGAATCCTGAGAGCTAATATGGACGATCAATACTATATTCTGGATGAGCTGGACAGTCCAACCGATGTGAACGTACGATCATTTAAGGATACCTCTCTCGACCCTATTGATGTGGATTTGACCCAGTTCCAGTACATTGTACAATTGGTGCAGAATGGTAAACCATACCCACCTACCAACCGTATTTTCTCCATACTGCTTAATGACACCGTAAATGCCGAGGAAGACGGAAATCTATACGACTGGAGTACCTACATTGGTTGGGATAGCGCCTTTTATGAATTTCAGTATGGGAAGTATGACACCACTCAACAAAAAATGGTTTGGCAAACCAGTGGAGGTCCCAGACAAGAGTACTTTAACGATTCATACACTTATCCTCTGTGCGAGGAAAACCGCGATACCAGTGGCCTCTATGCCTTCAGGGTTTTAGCTACTGATCCTAAAAACCTACCTCCTGGCGGATTTATCTCTGAGTCTAACTGGTTATATTACAGTATAGATTGTGAAGAGCCAGAACCAGATAAAAAACCACCACTTCCTGTTATACCTACCGTATTTACACCTAATGGCGATGGTAATAACGACATGTATAAGTTGAATACGGATTATCAATATGCTGAAATCGGTATTTATAACAGATGGGGTAAGGCAGTACTCAACTTTTCCGGAAACCCTGACAATCTGGAATGGGATGGTACTGATCAAAACTCAGGTCAAAAAGTAGCTGATGGTGTATACTACTACATTATCACTCTGAGATCTGATCTGGATGATGGTACTGGAAACATTACCACCGATTCACAAGAATTTACAGGATCAGTTACTATTTTCTCAAATGGTACCAGATAATTAACATAACACAACTTACAAAAGAGAGGCCGTGTGATTTTCACACGGCCTCTCTTTTTTTTGGTAGGGTAGGATTGCCATAACCTATTATTTGGCCCTAAGCAGGTTTAAAAGCCTAAGCACAAAGCACAAAAAAGCCGCTGAAGTACAACTTCAGCGGCCATTACAAATATCTTAAGCTCAATTAAGCCTCAAGCTTGAAGGTTTCCATAAACTTGGTAGTATAATTACCAGCCAAATATTCAGGATCATCCATAAGGGCTCTATGGAATGGAATTGTGGTTTTTACACCTTCAATTACAAACTCATCAAGAGCTCTGCGCATTTTGTCAATTGCCTCTTCTCTGGTTTGAGCCGTTGTGATCAACTTGGCAATCATAGAATCATAATAAGGAGGGATGGTATAACCTGCATAAACATGCGTATCCAACCTTATACCATGGCCTCCAGGCGCATGAAAAGTGGTGATTGTTCCCGGTGATGGTCGAAAATCGTTATATGGATCCTCGGCATTAATTCTACATTCAATAGAGTGCAACTGAGGCTCATAGTTTTTACCCGAAATTGGGATACCGGCAGCCACCTTTATCTGTTCTCTGATCAAGTCATAATCAATAACCTGCTCCGTTATGGGATGCTCCACCTGAATACGGGTGTTCATCTCCATGAAGTAAAAGTTACGATGCTTATCTACCAAAAACTCTATAGTTCCGGCACCTTCATACTTTATAAACTCCGCTGCCTTTACAGCTGCCATTCCCATTTTATTTCTAAGTTCCTTAGTCATAAAAGGAGAGGGAGTTTCCTCAGTAAGTTTTTGATGCCTTCTTTGAATAGAGCAATCTCTTTCAGACAGGTGACATGCTTTACCATTAGAGTCACCTACAATCTGTATTTCGATATGTCGAGGCTCCTCTATGAGTTTTTCCATATACATGCCATCGTTACCAAAGGCCGCAGCAGCTTCCTGGCGAGCACTGTCCCAGGCTTTTTTAAGCTCCTCTTTCTTCCAAACGGCACGCATACCTTTTCCTCCACCTCCGGCAGTAGCCTTAAGCATTACAGGAAATCCCATTTCCACGGCAAGCTCTTCACATTGCTCATATGATTCCAACAAACCATCAGAGCCCGGTACACAGGGAACTCCGGCAGCTTTCATGGTAGCTTTAGCCGAAGCCTTGTCTCCCATTCTATCAATCATCTCAGGTGTAGGCCCGATAAATTTTATACCATTCTCGGCACATATTTTGGAAAACTTCGAATTCTCCGAAAGAAATCCATATCCCGGATGAATAGCATCTGCATTGGTAATCTCTGCCGCAGCTATAATATTAGGGATATTAAGATATGATTCGCTGCTGGCCGCAGGGCCTATACACACTGCCTCATCAGCAAATCTCACGTGGAGACTTTCCTTATCTGCAGTACTATAAACAGCAACCGTTTTAATGCCCATTTCCTTGCAGGTACGTAATACCCTCAAGGCGATTTCACCACGATTGGCAATCAATACTTTCTTAAACATACATTTGGTTTAGAAGGTGAGTGGTACGCTTTGTACTAAGATGGGTCAACCAAAAACAGAGGTTGATCATACTCAACTGGTGTTTGATCATCAGCTAGGATTTTCACAATTTTACCGCTAATCTCACTTTCAATTTCATTGAAAAGTTTCATGGCTTCAATGATACACACTACCGAGCCTTTAGAAATTTCATCACCAACATTCACAAACAAATCCTTGTCAGGGGAAGGCCTGCGGTAAAAAGTACCAATCATTGGCGACTTTATAGTTACATAACCACTGGTATCCTCTTCAGGGGCAGCGGCCTCAGCAGATGCCGGGGCAGGTGCGGCCGGAGCAGAAACCTGAGGTTGTTGTACAGCCATTTGCGGCATAGAGTATACTTGCTGAACAGGGTGTTCTGCTTTATAAGCCGCGTCTGTTTTAATGTTTATTTTAAAATTTTCGGTTTCGAGATTAACCTCAGCAGCTCCTGAACGGGCTACAAATTTGATCAAGTTCTGTATTTCTTTAATATCCATTATAAGGATGGTTTACAGTTTATACACAAATCTAAAAAATATTACTTCGGATCGTAAGCCCAGGTGAGGTATAGCGCCCCCCAGGTAAAACCGCCACCAAAGGCGGCAAAAACAAGATTATCGCCTTTCTTTAGTTGCTTTTCGTAATCCCACAAACACAGGGGCAATGTGGCATTAGTGGTATTTCCATAGCGAGTAATGTTTATCATCACTTTATCTTCAGACAAGCCCATTCTATTGGCTGTAGCGCTAATGATTCTTTTGTTGGCCTGATGTGGAACCAGCCAGGCGATGTCGTCAGAGGTAAGGTTATTTCTCTTCATAATCTGCTCGCTGTAATCCGCCATGTTGGTTACTGCAAACTTAAATACCTGTTGACCCTCCTGATGAACAAAGTGCTCGCGTTTGGCCACGGTTTCTTCTGTTGCCGGATACATTGAACCTCCGGCCTTAATATATAGAAACTCACGGCCAGCACCATCACTTCTAAGCAACGAATCCTGAATACCGTAACCTTCCTCGCTGGGCTCTAAGAGTACAGCCCCGGCACCATCGCCAAAAATCACGCAGGTGGTGCGGTCGGTATAATCTATTATAGATGACATTTTATCTGCACCAATCACCAATACCTTTTTGTAACGCCCGGCTTCAATAAATTGAGCACCAGTTTCAAGCCCAAATAAGAATCCTGAACAGGCGGCATTAAGATCAAAGCTAAAGGCATTTGTTGCACCTATCTCGGTGGCAACATAGGCTGCTGTGGATGCTACGGTCATATCGGCCGTGGTAGTACTGCAAATAACCAGATCGATTTCCTTTGGATCGAGCTTGCGCTTTTCAATCAATTCGTTGGCCGCCTTAATGGCCATAAACGAAGTTCCTAAGCCTTCCCCCTTCAATATCCTCCGCTCTTCAATACCAGTACGAGTAGTGATCCACTCCTCATTGGTATCAACCATGGTTTCCAGTATTTTATTTGTAAGTCTATATTCGGGCACATATCCCCCGATTGCTGTAATTGCCGCCTTTGCCATCTTTTATTTGAATGCCTTTGTTATATGTTCTGAAAGTTTTGCCTTAGCAATTTTTTCAGTAGCAAGAATCATATTTAATATGGCCTTAGGGCTTGATACTCCATGTCCCAAAACCACATTACCTCGCACTCCTAAAATAGGAGTACCTCCATATAGTTCGTAATTAAACTTCTCCAGAAACGGATCCTCAATTTTCCGGTGTGATATCAACTGGTAAAAACCCTCAGCCTGCTTTAAGAAAACATTTCCAGTGAAACCATCACAAACGGTAACATCCACAGTGCCATCATAAAAGTCTCGGGCTTCTACATTTCCGGTAAAGGTAAGTTCTTTTGAATTGCTAAGAAGCTCATGTGCCTTTTGGTAAAGCAAGCTTCCCTTACCCGGCTCAGCACCTGTATTTAGCAAGCCAACACGGGGGTTATCAATACCGTGAACTACTGTGGCGTATGTAGCGCCAAGCTTTGCAAACTGCAACAGCAACTCAGGTTTTGCATCCACATTAATACCTACATCAACCAAAATGTTGAAACCTCCGTTCAGCTGTGGAAACACACCAATAACGCAAGGTCGGCTTACCCCATCAATAAGTTTCAGGGCATTCATGGCAGCTACCATTACCGCACCGGAATTTCCGGCACTGGCAAACCCATCAAGTTTGCCGGCTGCCAACAATGCAAAACCTATATTAAGCGATGATTGGGGCTTGGATTGTAAAGCCTTCACAGGATGCTCCCCCATCTCAATGGCTTGAGGAGCATCAACAATCACACAATTTTCAGGGAGATTTATACTTCGCTCACCCAACCACTGCTGTATTTTATCACCAGCACCAATTAAGTGTAATTTAGTATCCTCCTGAAGCTCAAGCAATGAAGAAATACCCCCTTCAAGAGTAGCAATGGGCGCCAGGTCGCCACCCATTATATCTATACCAATGTTTATCATAAACAAAAAAAGGTAGTCAGTAAACTACCTTTTCAATAGCTTAAGCTACTTGTTTTTCCATCACCACTTTACCTTTGTAGTAAAGCTTATCCTCATGCCAGTAAGCACGGTGATAAAGGTGTGCTTCTCCGGTAACAGCGCAAAGAGCTATTGTTGGAGCAACTGCCTTATAGTGAGTTCTGCGCTTATCTCTCCTTGTTTTGGAAATTTTGCGTTTAGGATGTGCCATCTTCTATCTATTTAATTCAATTCTTAATTCAACAAATTTTTCAACTTATCCCATCTTGGGTCCGAAGTCTTTTCGTCTTCAGCTTTTGTGGATAAACTTTCTAACTTTTCTCTAATCTCTTTTCCGGCCTTGCTTTTTTCGGCATCCGGTGAAACTCTTTTTAATGGAACCGACAATACTGCCGTTTCATATAAAAGCTGAGCTATGTTAAACTCGTGTTCACCATGAGGAAGAATCAGTACATCTTCATTGCTGTCATCATACTCATCTCCAAACTTCACCACTATTACCGACCCACCATCTACCGGCTGCTTATAAAGCTCCGTGGTTAAATCACATGGCACAGTTACAGTTCCCTCTATCTTAATTTCAAGCTCCAATCCATTGGGCTTTTTGCGAAGCAAAACAGCAGCCTTTAAATCGGCTTGCTCAAAATCACGATAATCAAAAAGCTCAAAGAACTCATTATTCATTTGATAGTCAAATGAATGTTCTCCCAAACTAAGGCCGAAAAATTTGATTTTATACGCTTTCAAATCTTTCATTCCAACCCTCATTTTGTTAGAGCCGGCAAAGATATTAAAATCTTTTACACAACTACTTAGTATTCTTTCTTCCCTTTTTTAATTACAAGAGGATTTTTATGAATTTCGTTACTGATACTACGGGTTTTCACCAAATCACAAGCTAAAAAAACTGCATGACGAAAAGAAGATTCGTTGGCAACACCTTGCCCGGCAATGTCAAAACCAGTTCCATGATCAGGGCTTGTCCTTATAATTTCCAGCCCAGCGGTATAGTTTACACCTTGCCCAAACGACAAAGATTTAAACGGTATAAGCCCCTGGTCATGATACATCGCCAAAATAGCATCAAACTGCTTGTGCTTGTTTGCTCCGAAAAAACTATCCGCAGGAAAAGGCCCAAAAGCCAAGGCTCCCTTTGAGTTTGCTGCCGTAATAGCAGGAGCAACAATATCATCGTCTTCATTGCCGATAACCCCTCCATCTCCGGCATGTGGATTTAGGGCCAACACTGCAATCTTCCCTTTTGAGATATGGAAATCCCTGTTCAGTGTTTTGCTCAGTGCCAAAATCTTATTAGTTACCATTTCGGAGTTAATTGCTGCAGAAACCTCACTAATAGGTATATGTACCGTAGCGAGCGCCATCCTCATTTCATCACTTACCATAAGCATCATGGCATCTCCGCCAAAGCGGTTTTGCAAATAGTCGGTATGCCCGGTAAACTTAAAAGCCTCGCTTTGAATAGTGTTTTTGTGAATAGGAGCCGTTACCATGGCGTCTATCTTCTTATCCAGATAGGCCTGACAGGCATGCTCAATAGATTTTAAAGCATAATTTCCAACCGCGCTGCTTTCTTTTCCAAGTTCAATATTTACCTCATCATCCCAACTTGTCATAAGGTTCGGACGGTTTTCTGACATCTGCCCAAAATCCTTAATAATATGAAAATTGAAATTGTCCATATTAACCGCCTTACGGTGATAGGAGGCCACCTTGGAAGATGCAAAAACAACCGGAGTACATATATCCAGGATTTCGGGATTATCAAAAGTCTTCATGATCACCTCCATCCCTATACCGTTTAGGTCACCACAAGTGATACCTATTACTGGCTTTTTACTATCCATTTGCTTTCGATTTTAAAAATTCGAACAACAGCCTTACACCAACTCCGGTGCCGCCCTCTGTTCTATAATGATCTGCTGCACCTAAATATGCAGGACCCGCAATATCCAAATGTATCCACGGATAATCCGTAAATCGTTGCAAAAATTTACCAGCTGTTATGGCACCGCCCTCACGGCCACCAATATTTTTAACATCTGCAATTGACGATTTCAACAAATCGTTATACTCATCCCAAAAAGGAAACCGAGCAATTCTTTCATACACTTCTTTACCGCTGTCATCCAGATCCTTCATGGTACTATCATCGGCTGTGCCCATGGCCACAACACCAAATTTTCCGATAGCAACGGCTGCAGCTCCTGTGAGTGTAGCCAAGTCGATAACTAACTCAGGCTTCAGTTTTTTGGCATAAGCCAAAGCATCCGCGAGTATCATTCGGCCTTCGGCATCCGTATTAAGTACCTCCACCGTGCTACCATCATACATGGTTACCACATCACCAGGCACGTAGGCATTTTCTCCCGGGCGGTTATCCGTTGCCGGAATTAATCCAATCACGTTGATTGGCAAATTATTCTCTGCAATAGCCATCATCGCTCCAATTACAGCAGCCGAGCCGCCCATGTCGCTCTTCATACTATCCATTGAGCCAGCTGTTGGCTTTAAACTTAAGCCTCCAGTGTCATAAACAACACCTTTACCAACCAATACATAAGGTTTTTCATTTTTTGCTCCTTCGGGCGAATAGCTCAAAATCGAAAATGTGGGTGGATCGATACTTCCACGGTTTACGGATAGTAAACCACCCATCTTCAGGCTCTCTATTTTCTTCTTATTAAACACCTCAACCTTAAACCCTGTTTGTTCTCCAGCCTTTACTGCCTCTTTGGCCAGCTGCTTGGCCGTTAGGTAACTCAAGGGTTCATTTATAAGATCACGGGCCTTAAACACACCTTTAACCAGGCCGTTTAATTGTTTTGCATTTTGCTGCGATATACCATAAACACTTATGGTTTCAAGAGTACCTTTTCGCTTTTTCCTATCTGAATAATATTTCAGAAATTGATACGACCCCAAGGCTACACCCTCTGCAAAGTAATATCCATCCTGAGGCACACTTTCACAAATCACCTTCATCTCCTTAGCCTTCTCAGCACGGATCATCCTCAACAACTTGTTTCCTAATATTCTTAGCTTTTCCTGATACTGCTCCTTACCAAGCTCTCCATCAGTAACTTTAATTAAATGGATGAACCTTGGGTAACGATTAAGCCTTATTATCTTAAACTTTTCCTTGTCGATGCTGGATTCAACATAGTCTTTTTCTTCCTTTGTAAGCTCAATAGCCGCTAACTCTGAAATTTCCCGAAAAATAATTGTGGTACATCCAATCAACTCTGAGTTCTCTGCTACCCGTATATTCATCTTGTATTTTCTTAAATTTGAGAGCAAAAGTATTCATTATTTTAGGCAACGTTATTTAAACGCTCAACTCTTATAAAATAAGAATTACCCAATATAGTTATAGAGCTGTGGAGAGATAATTGCAGTTGATTCCCGACAGTCGTTTTTACATGAAAAGAATTCTACCCCTCATACTGATTTGTTTTGCGCAAAGCCTTTTTGCCACACACAACCGTGCTGGTGAAATCACCTACAAGTATATTTCGGGTTTTACCTATGAGGTAACCATTACCACCTACACCAGGGATGTAGCGGCCGACCGCTGTGAACTTGAGCTCTTTTGGGGAGATGGTACCCGCTCTACCCTGCCTCGGGTAAACGGGTTGCTCACCGGAAAATGTAACCCCAACGGAATGGGCGTTATGATAGAAAACGATATAAAAAAAAATATTTACGTTGGCAGGCACACCTACGCCACACCCGGCCTGTATGATTTAAGCTTTGAAGACCCAAACAGAAATGCCGGTATAAACAACATTCCACAATCCGTAAGTGTACCTTTCTTCCTGAAAAGTCAATTGGTTGTTGATGCCGGACTGGCAGGAAACAGCTCACCAATTTTATTGAATCCACCCATTGACGATGGCTGCCTAAACAGAAAATTTGAACATAATCCCGGAGCATTTGATCCCGATGGTGACAGCCTGTCTT
Organism: Owenweeksia sp.; assembly: GCA_048267305.1. Lineage (GTDB taxonomy): Bacteria > Bacteroidota > Bacteroidia > Flavobacteriales > Schleiferiaceae > Owenweeksia. Next base: position 38,007 of record JBLWXT010000023.1, read on the forward strand.
ATGACCTCGTGGAAACGAGAGGTGCCGGAGGAGCAATTATCCCCAGTACTTATGACCCGAATTTGGTGCAGGATAGCGTAAGGATAAACTCCACAAGTGGCGATCTTTATTGGGATGTACCCAAAAATGTGGGTCAGTTTAATTTTGCCATTGAGATATCTGAGTGGAGAAGAAACGGGCAAAGACAATGGGTTAAAATTGGTTACATTACTCGTGACTTGCAGGTAAACATTGACAACTGCGCCAACAACCCTCCCAAAATTGACCCCGTTGGGCCCTTTTGCGTGGAAGCAGGAAGCAACCTTAACTTTGACGTAAGAGCCACAGACATTGACGGAGATCCCGTTACACTTACCGCTTTTGGAGCTCCCTTTAAAGTTTTGAATCCGGCTGACTCCTTTATTGCCAGAGTGGGCAACCCTGTTGTCAGCACCTTTAATTGGGATACTGAGTGTAATCATATCCGCCAACAACCCTTCTATGTAACCTTTCAGGCCAAGGATGACCCCACTGCCCGTGACCAGAACGAAAAACCCTTAACAGATGTTTTTACCACTGAAATAAGAGTAATAGCACCAGCCCCCCGCAACCCCGAGGCTACCGGTGGTGATGGCGAAATTAACCTTATATGGGAAGAAAGTATTTGCAAGCAAGCCACGGGCTATAAAATTTACAGACGGGAAGACAGCTATGGATTTGTGCCTTCTGAGTGTGAAACAGGTGTGCCCGCCTATACCGGCTACAAACTCCTTGACAGTACAAACACCCTAAGCGACACCAGCTATATTGATTCCATTGACCTCATTAGAGGCGTTCGCTATTGCTACATGGTTGTAGCCTGTTTTCCCGATCAGGTGGAAAGCTATGCTTCCGTAGAATTTTGTACAGCGGTAAGATTATCCAGACCCCTGCTAACCAATGTGGATGTAATTTCAACTGATCCCGTAAACGGGCAAATTGACGTTAAATGGGTATTTCCTCCGGAAGTGGATAGCAATAATTATCCCCCTCCCTATTCATACAAACTGTACCGGGCAGATGATATAACCGGCACCAACTTTACCGACATACAATCCTTTCCTTTGGCCAGCGATACTTCGTATTCTGATGTTGGTCTTAATACACAGGATCATGGGTACAACTACAAGGTAGAGATGTATTATGGTACGCCACCTCAGGTTTTGGGCGACTCAGACCCTGCCTCGTCTGTATTTTTAAAAGTACTTGGCAGCGATGAAAGCAACATACTAAGAGCCACTCACGTAACCCCATGGAAGAACAACGAGTTTGTAATATTCAGGGAAACCTTTCCGGGAAGCGGGCAGTTTGACAGCATTGGCCAAAGTTTTTCCAAAACTTTTATCGACTCTAACCTTAGCAACGGAACCAACTATTGCTACAAAGTATTGACTACGGGTGCCTATACCAGAAACAACTCCCTTCCAAGCCCTCTTTTAAATAACTCACAAATTGCATGTGGCACTCCGATTGACACCACCCAACCCTGTCCTCCGGAATTGAAATACAGCTACAACTGTGTGGAGGATTCCATATTTTTTGAATTTATAAACCCTAAGGATTCAGCATGTATTAATGATATTATTGGATACAACATATACTTTAAGGAGTTAGCCGCTGACCCCTGGCCAAGCCTACCTATCGCAACCATTACCAATGGAAATTCCATCTATTTGGCAGGAGAACCCATTACAGGCTGCTGGGCTGTAACGGCCTTTGACGATGCCGGTAGCGACCCCAACGGGAAGGTAAATGAAAGCAACTTTAGCGAGGTGTTATGCATTGAATCGTGTCCCGACATTGCCTTTCCAAATGTTTTTACCCCCAATGGAGATGGAAAAAACGACAACTTTCTACCCATCGTTATAAATGACATTGGCCAAATAGACCTCCAGGTTTTTAACCGCTGGGGAACACTGGTTTTTCAATCTACCGATGTAAATGAGTTTGCCACCAAGGGTTGGGATGGCAGAGACAAAAATACCGGGCAGATGTGCAGCGATGGCGTGTACTTTTACTTCTGTAAATTTACCCCTATGAACTTTGCTGATCCGGTAGTGCACGAAGTAAACGGATTCCTGCACCTCTTCCAGAATCAATAAAGTGATAGCCTACACATTGGCCACCCTTTGTACTTTTGTATCCATAAAATCTAAACATGTTCACCGGAATTATTGAAGGCCTCGGAAAACTGGTTTCTACAGAAAAAGAAGGGGATAACTATCATTTTACTTTCAGCTGCCCTTTTACCTCAGAGCTAAAAATAGATCAGAGTGTGGCCCATAACGGAGCCTGTCTTACTGTTGTGAAAATTGAAGGCGACAACTATACCGTTACTGCCATTGATGAAACGCTGAAACGCACAAACCTGGGCAGCCTCAAAACCGGTGATATTGTAAACCTTGAAAGATGCATGATTGCCGGAGCCCGATTAGACGGTCATATGGTTCAGGGACATGTAGATCAAACAGGGATTTGTGAAAAGGTGGAGCAACTGGATGGAAGCTGGAAATATTGGATTAGCTACAACCCAAATGTAAATAATGTAACTGTTGAAAAAGGATCTATTTGCATTAATGGCGTTAGCCTTACCGTGGTTGACAGCACCTCCAACAAGTTTTCTGTTGCCATAATTCCATATACCTATGAGCATACCAGCTTTAAAAACTTAAAGGTTGGAGACAAAGTAAACTTAGAGTTTGATATTATAGGAAAGTACGTAGCAAAAATCCTTTCGCTTAACGCTCAATAAATTTTAGAATAGATTTTGCATCAAGGCCACATAGATGATGCAACTCAGCAAGACTACCGTGTTCTATAAAATTATCAGGTAGCGCCAAACTACGAACCTTAACGCTCATGTCTTCCTGAGCATAAACGGCTCTTACGGTATCCCCCAACCCTCCTCGTGCTGAGTTTTCCTCCACAGTGATAATCTCCTTAAACTGAGCAGCAATATTCACAAGACTTTCCTTATCCATCGGCTTGAGATAGGTAACATCAAAATGAGCATAATTTGTTGCCGAAAGCGCATCCATCACCTGAGATCCTATGGCACCAAAGCTTAAAACTGCCTTTTGAGAGCCAGATTTCAGCTGGCGAATTTTACCAACTTTAACCTTGAGTGTATTTCTCAAAAAACGACATTTTGACTTAGGATAGCGAACAACCCATGGTCCTGATCCGGAAACAGCATTTTTCAAAACCGTATCCAACCCAAGTCCATCAATCGGTGCCGCCACTGTAATCCCAGGAATTGTATTTAGAAAGCCGGGGTCAAAATTCCCATGATGTGTAGCACCATCCTCACCAACCAAACCGGCCCTATCCAAACAAAAAATCACATGCAGACCCTGTAAGGCCACATCATGAATGATTTGATCGTATGCCCTTTGACTAAAGGTAGAGTATAAATGAACCACGGGGATAAAACCATCTGCAGCAAGTCCGGCAGCCATGGTTACAGCATGTTGCTCAGCTATTCCCACATCAAAAGTACGTTCCGGAAACTGCTCTTTAAATTTTCCCAAGCCACTTCCTGATAACATGGCTGGTGTAATAGCAACCACCTTTTCATTCTGGCGTGCTATTTCAATCATGGTTTCAGCAAACACTTCCTGAAAACTGTCTGGTTTACCGAGAATTTCCTTCACTTTTTCAGAGTGAGCCGCTTCCTTGCTGGTTCTTACCCTAATCAGTCTAGGTACCTTTTTGTCACGGGCCGCTTCAAGCTTGGCGATGAGCGTTTCTACATTTTGTCCATCTGTCTCTCCCAGATATTCAATTCCCAGACTTTCACAATACTTATGGTAGTTGCCATACGTGGCCAGTGCCCCTACATTTTTATCAATAGAAGATTCATTATCATTCAAAACGATAAGCACATCCAACTTTTGTTCTCCCAAATAATTGAGAGCTTCAAAGCTCATTCCACCAGTAATGGCGCCATCACCGATAACGGCAATATGCTTACGCTGAGATTTTGACATCCTGCCACCTATGGCAAAACCCACTGCTGCAGATATGGATGTAGATGAGTGCCCGGCACCAAACGGATCATAATCACTTTCTGAGCTATTTGTAAAGCCAGCAAGCCCACCCATTCTTCTGTTTGAGTAAAATCGAGCCTTCCTTCCGGTTAATACTTTATGAATATAGGCTTGATGCCCCACATCCCAAATAAGCTTGTCTTCGGGAGTATTAAAAACATAATGTAATGCTACCGTTAGTTCACTTACCGCCAGGCTGGATTTAATATGGCCGGCCTTGGTGTTTGTAGATGTTTTTACAAACTCCTTTAATTCCTGCGAAAGCTGGCTTAGCTCAGCCACAGATAGGTTTTTCAGATCACCTGGAAGGTTGATTTTGTCGAGAATCACAAATGGAAATTTGAATAGGCAAATGTAGGTAAGAGCACTGTATCAAAAGAAAAAAGGGCCTCAAACGAAACGCTTGAGACCCCCTTGGTCAACCAATTAACCAAACCTTACTGCAAAGAACGGTCAAACTCTTGAATTGTTCTAATTTTTTTGCGTTTTTTTCATGGCTCGGCCGGCAAATTTTCTGCAGCTATTAGCAACCATAAATTATGGGGTATCTCCAAAGAAAAAGGGCCTCAAACGAAACGCTTGAGACCCCCTTGGTCAACCAATTAACCAAACCTTAACCTAATTAACTTGCAATATTACTAAATATTTTTCTTGTAGTCCTAGTGAGCCGCTCAAATAACAAGTACATAACGGGCACTACTATCAACGTCAGGAAGGTAGCAAACACCAGGCCAAAAATAACTGTCCAGGCCATAGGGCTCCAAAATACTGCATTATCGCCACCAAAATATATATTGGGATTGTAGCTCGACAACAATCCGATAAAGTCAATATTGAGGCCAACAGCCAAAGGCAACAACCCAAGCACCGTGGTAATAGCCGTAAGCAGCACAGGGCGCAAGCGAACCTTACCTCCTAGCTCAATTGCCATTCTCAAATCTTCATCAGTAAGCTCATCACTACCGGCAAGTCCCCGCTCTTCGCGCTGCCTGGATCTACTTAACTCAATAAAGTCGATAAGCACAATACCATTGTTTACTACGATACCTGCCAGTGACACTATACCAATACCCGTCATGATTACCACAAAATCCATTTGGAAAATCCCCAAACCAAGGAACACCCCGATAGTACTAAACAGCACTGTCATTATGATAATAAACGGTTTGGTAATCGAGTTAAACTGAGAAACCAGAATAATGGCAATTAAAGCAACGGCCATCAACAAGGCAGTACCCAAAAAGGCTGATGATTCTTCCTGCTCTTCCTGAGCACCGGTAAATTTAAAACTATAGCCTGTGGGCACTTTATAGCCCTTCATCTCCTGTTTCAATTTGTTATTTACCTCAGTTTCATTATAACCTTCAATAACGTTCGAGTATACAGCCACAAGCCTTTCAGAGTCGAGGCGTTTTATAGAACTAAACGAATTGTTAAACTCATAACTAGCCACAGCAGAAATGGGCACCTGAACAATTTTACCTGTAGCCTGAGAGCGGAAGGTTACCAGCTGATTCATCAAACTTGACACATCATATCTGTACTCTTCCTTGAGACGAATTTCAATTGGATACTCATCTTCTCCTTCTTTAAACTTACTTGCCTCCCTACCATAAAGTGCGGTACGCAATACCAGCGCCACCTGCTGTGTAGAAACCCCTAATCTTCTTGCCCTTTCGCGATCAATTTTGATAAGCATTTCAGGCTTATTGGTTTCCAATCCAATCTGAAGATCTTCAACACCCTTTACATCAGCCTTATCCAGCTTGTTCTTTATATCGTTGGCAATGGTGATCAACTTATCAAAGTCATCACCCGTAATCTCAATATTAATAGGGCGCCCTACCGGAGGGCCATTCTGTTCTTTCTCTACGGTTGTGGTTACACCTGGTAAAAAGCCGAGCATCTGCTCTGTTACCTCTTTTTGAATTTCCGTTGTTTTCACCCCGTTTCTGTATTGATACTCCACAAACGAAATAGTGATACGCGCCTTATTGGGTGTTGGTCCACCCGCACCACCAAAATCATTTTGACTGGCTGTTTCGGCACCAACATTAGTTACTACAGAAGTTATTACATCACCGTAAGGCTCCAGTATTTCATCCAGCTTCTTCTCAGCCAGCTTTGTAACACTATCGGTAGCCAAAACATCTGTACCTAATGGCACCTCTACATAAAGATTAATGAAGTTGGGCTCGTTTACAGGAAAGAAAACCACTGTGGGTTTGCTTCCAAAATAAAACACAATCGAGAGCACCATCATCAATACTGTTCCTGCCAAAATCATAATCGGTTTTCTACCAGACAATGCCCATTTTAGCGAACGAGCATAAATCGTTTCCAATCGCGCCAGGGCCCCCGACTGGAATCTGGCCGCAGCCGGCTCCAAAATATAGGCAAACAACAGAATTACTGCAGCCACGATGAGCATGAAGTTTCCGAAGGTGAATGATCCCACAATTATCATTAGGATACCAATACCGCCAAAAATAGCAGCTGAAATAAGAGCCCTCTTGTAATTGGGCTTCTTTTTTAAATCCTGCTTTTTGATGAATGTAGCCGTAATGACCGGGTTAATAACGAGGGCTACAAAAAGCGAAGAAGCCAATACGATAATTAATGTTTTAGGTAAAAAGCCCATAAACTCACCAATTATACTATCCCAAAACAACAGAGGGAAGAATGCCGCCAAAGTGGTGGCTGTACTACTAATAATAGGCACTGCAATTTCGCCAACACCTTGTTTGGCCGCCTCAAACTTAGAGAGACCTTCTTCATCATACAGCCGGTAAATATTTTCGATGGTTACAATAGCATTATCCACCAACATACCCAATGCAAGTATGAGTGAAAACAACACCATAAAGTTTAGGGTAATACCCATGGCACTTAACACCAAAAAGCAGATAAACATTGAAAATGGAATGGAAAGCCCCACAAAAATGGCGTTCCTCAGGCCGAGGAAGAAAAGCAGCACCAAAACCACCAGAATTACCCCACTAATAATGGAGTTCTCAAGGTTACTGATCTGATTTCGCGTTTGAACTGATTGATCATTGGTAGTGGTAATCCTCAGGCCTTTTGGGAGTGCTCCTGATTTTTTGGATTCCTTTAAGATCTCAACAATCTTATCCGTAGCCTCAAGCAGGTTCTCTCCACTCTTTTTTATCACGTTGAGCGAAACCACCTGATTGCCATCAAGTCGTGCAAAACTCTCCACATCCTTGTATGTAAAAAGCACATCAGCCACATCCTTAAGATATACGATGTTGCCATTTTCGTGCTTTACAATAATGTTTCTTATCTGATCCATGCTCTCAAACTCAGCATCGGTACGGATACTTCTGCGGGTTTTACCAAGCAAGATATCACCGGCTCCAATGTTTACATTTTCGCTGGCGATGGCACTTTCTATGTCTTGAAAGCTAATTTGATTAGCCTTGAGCCTGGGTAGGTCCACATTTATCTGAACCTCCTTTTCCTTATCTCCTGTAATGGTGGCTTCCGAAATTTCGGAAAGCTCCTCTATCTCATCCTGAAGAATTTCGGCATAATCCACTAACTGATCGATGGAATAATCTCCGGAAAGGTTGATATTAAGCACCGGAATACGGGACAAATCAACATCCATCACCAGGGGATCCTGATCCAGATCAGACGGCAAATCACTCTTGGCCCGATCCACAGCATCCTTTACATCCTGCAGGGCCTTCTCGGTATCAACATCAATATTAAATTCAACGTTTATGATCGATACATCCTGAACGGATTCTGAGTTGAGTTTTTTGATCCCATCCACACCCTTTATTTCTTTCTCCAGCGGGCGGGTTATCAGGTTTTCAATATCCACAGGAGTATTACCAGGATAAGCCGTTTGCACATAAATTAGCGGAAACACAATTTCGGGAAACGACTCCTTAGGCATGGTACGGTATGAGTACAGCCCAAACATTATAAGCAAGCCCGAGAGTATGAAAACGCTGATGGCATTGTTCAGCGAAAGCGTACTCAGCTTAAATTCTCTATTGGTTTTATTGGCCATGATAATTTTATAAAAGTTTTAGGCTTTTTAGTTTAATGAGATACTCTCACCATCATTCACCTGATTATACCCAATTGTAATTACCTGATCACCGGCCTGCAGCCCTTCCACAACTTCTGTTGATGCACCAAAAGAATTTCCTTTTTTCACATATCTTTTTTGGGCTATCATACCGCCATCCTTAGATACCGCGAGATATACAAAATCCCCTTTCAAATCTTTGTTGATACTTGTTGAGGGAACCACAATGGCACTGTCATTTTTATAATCACGAATCATTAGGTTGGCCAAAACGTTTGGCTTTATTTGGCCATCCTTATTCTTCAGATTTACTTTTATTTTAAAACTCCTGTTATCAGGATTAATAACCTGGCTTACAAAACTTACAGGAGCCTTACGGGTAATACCCAAAGCTGGTATTTCCACCTTTACACTATCTCCTTTCCTTATTGATTTCAAATATTGCTCTGACAATTCAGCCTCTATTTCAACCTTCTCCAGATCAACCACACGAACAATTGGCGATCCAGCGCCTACAAACTCACCTTCCTTTACAGAAATATCATCTACAACACCATTTATAGGTGCCTTAATTATGGTATTGTTATACTGAGTTTGCACCTGTGCATAACGGCTCTTACCGGTTTCAAAGGCATTTTTCGATTGCAGATACTCTATTTCAGAGCCGATTTTCTGATCCCACAGTTTTTTGCGCTTCTGGAAGGTAATCTCTGCCAGTTCAAAGGAAGATTTAGCCTCCTGTAATTGATTGGCCACAGCCTCATTCTCGATGCGCACCAAAATGGTTCCGCGACTCACCTTCTGCCCTTCAATTGCCGGAATGGCCTCCACTCGGCCAGATGTTTCGGCACTAATCATAATATTCTCCTTGGAGGTTACCGTACCGGTAAGCTTTACAAAGTGCTCAAAAGTTTCAGTAGACAGGCCCTTTATTACTACAGGGGTAGCGGCAACCTCGGCCGTTGTGTCCAACTCAGCTATTTCTGTCTCCAGTTGATTTACAATTGCCTGTAGCTCGGCAAGCTCCTCGTGCTTTTCTTCCAATAAGGCCTTTTTACCCTCCAGGCTTTCGGGGTTTTGCTCGCATGACATCATTAATGCAGCAGCAAACAGAAGTATAAGTTGTTTTTTCATGGGATTAGTTTGTGGGTTATTTTCCAATGGCCAAAAGAATTTCTTCCCTGGCATTTAAAAGGTTTTGAAGGGCTGTTAAATAATTTTGCTGAGACTCTAAGTATTGATTTTCGGCCTGAGTAAGCTCCAGGCTGGAGCTAATCCCCTCCCTGTATTTCACTCTGGTTTTATTCCTTATACTTTTGCTTAGATCTACATTTCTAAGTTGATTATTGTAGTTATCCAAGGCGTATTCATAATTAGAGCGTGCCTGCTCAAACTCCAGCTGCACCTGGCTTGAAGTGGCCTTTTGTGCCACCTTGGCTCTTTCAATATCGAGTTTAGCGGTATTAATGGTTGATTGACGGCTGAGCCCTGTAAACAGATCCCATTTTAGTGTACCCACTATACTGGCACCCGGAGCCCAGTAGGTATTAAAGTTTACCGGATCAAAATCATTAGAGAAATAGGTGCTGCTGTAATTGGCACTAAACGAAAGAGTAGGGAAGTTTTTGTACCATTCGTTTTTGTACTGAAGCAAAGAAGCCTTGTATTGCGCATCTATAGTACGTTGTGCTATGTTATCTGCGGTGTTCACATTTTCATCATAAAAAGAAGCCGTACCACCAATAGCCTCATCCTTAAAATCTACAAGAGCACTGGTCAATTCAATATCCTGCTCCAAGGGCATACCCATGTGAAATTTCAGAAGCTGGCCAGATAAAACCACCTGCCTGCCTACGTTGTTGAGATTATTCTCCAGGCCGGAAACCAGTAACTCCAATTGTTCTACATCCTGTTCCTCGCTAAATCCATTGTTATAGAGTTCACGCACCTCGCTCAGATTGTCTTGAAGAGATTTAAGGTTTTCCTTCAGTATTTGCTCACTTTCCCGGGCTATTAAAACCTGATAATAGGCTTTGGCAACATCGGCCTTTACGTCAAGTTCAACATCTTCCTTTTCAAGCTGCCTGATTTCCCTTAATGCCTTGCTACCTTTTAAAGCCAGGATATTTGAAAGATCACCAATAAGCCAGTTTGCAGAAAGCACCGCCTGATTTTGATAGGCCGCACCAAAAGCCAGATAGTCAAATTCACCTGGGTTACCAGGGTTGTAAAAAGGGCTTTCGGGATCATTGGGTATTGCAAAAGGCTGAATAATAGGGTTGTTGGTAACGCTATATTGGGCACTTATTTTTGGCAGGTAAACGGATGCTGTTTTGCGGATCGTTTGCTTGGCCTTATCAATTTCCAACTGTTTATCCACCACCAGGTATGAGTTGGCAATAGCATATTTCTGTGCCTCTGCCAATGAGAGGGCAATCGTACTGGTATTCTGCTTATCTGCCTGCCCGTAGAGAGAGCCAGTAATAACAACCAGTAATAACAATTTTCGCATTATTCTGTGGGTTTGAGATCTTTTAATTTTTCTTCTAAATAGGCAAGGCCCTTTTGGGAAGCCACGCCTCGTATATGATAAAGGAGGGCCTGATTCATAATAAATGGCATTTCAAAGTTGGCAAATATTTCCTCCTCTTCTTCGGGAATGGTATCCACCTTTGCACAGTATAAAAAGCTTATCACCTCTTTACTGGCGTCCTGCCGATACCATCCTCCCTTCTGGCCCATTTCAATGTTCTCATTTATCATTTTATGAATAAGCCTTTGCCTGCCTTCATATAAATAATTGTAAGTACGGGGATAATATTTTTGCAGCTGATAACGCAAACCGGGGTTGTGCCTTTTCATTATTTCACAAACCACGCTGTCAATTTCTATGAGTTCATCAATAGGGTTTGTGCTCCTTTCATGAATATCCATCAACGATTCCTGAATAGCATCGTGAACAGTTTTAACAGACTTCTGTATTAGATCCGCCTTGTTTTCAAAGTACTTGTAAATGGTTTTTTTAGATATACCCAATTCGCGGGCTACATCATCCATAGTAACACTGCGCAGTCCAAACTTATTGAACATGACCAGCGCACAATTAACAATATCTCTTTCCTGCTCTTCCATAATTTCGGGCAAAAGTAAAAACTAATCATACGCAGGAAACTATTAAAGTGTAAATAGTTTCCGCAGTTTCTGTTTTTTAACAATTTACCTACACTCACTTAACAACCAACTATTTGCAAGTGTGCCTCTCTAATTTTTCTGTACAGGAATTGTTTTCAGCAAATTTTCTCAAACTTTGCAGCCCAAATCAAATACGGCTATGAATCACATCTCTATAAAAGATTTACTTGACAAAAAACCGATTGGCACCACCAACATTGTAAAAGGCTGGGTGCGTAATTTCAGGAGTAAGAGGTTTATAGCCCTCAGTGACGGGAGCACCATAAAGACCCTACAGGTAGTTGTCGATTTTGAAAACACAGCCGAGGATGTCCTTAAAAAAATCACTGTAGGGGCCTGTATAATGGCTAAAGGTGATATTGTAAAGTCTTTGGGAGCTGGGCAAGAACTTGAACTTACCGCCTCTGAAGTGGAGATTCTGGGCGAAAGTGACCCTAACGAATACCCCCTTCAACCCAAGAAACACTCCATGGAGTTTCTTAGGGAAAAGGCACATCTGCGTCCACGCACCAACACATTTGGCGCAGTGCTTCGCGTACGTCACAATCTTTCATTTGCCATACACCAGTACTTTCATGAGCGTGGCTTCTTCAACATGCATACCCCTATAATTACCGGTAGTGATGCCGAGGGAGCCGGTGAAATGTTTAATGTTTCCATACTTGATAAAAAGAACATTCCCTTTACGGAAGATGGCGAGATAGATTATAAACAAGACTTTTTTGGCAAGGAAACCAACCTTACCGTAAGTGGGCAATTAGAAGCTGAACTTGGCGCCCTGGCACTTGGAAAAGTATATACCTTCGGGCCAACCTTCAGGGCCGAAAACTCCAATACGGCTCGCCACTTGGCTGAGTTTTGGATGATAGAACCCGAAGTGGCCTTTGCTGATTTGGATGACAACATGGATTTGGCCGAGGACTTTTTGAGAAAGGTCATCGGTTACGTGTTAACCAATTGCGCAGATGATTTAGAATTTTTGAGCAAGCGCCAGGAAGATGAGGAAAAAACCAAACCTCAGGCCGAACGCAATGAAATGACTTTGCTGGAGAGACTGCAGTTTGTAACTGAGAATAATTTCCGCAGAGTAAGTTATACCGAGGCTATTGATATCCTGAAAAACTCCAAGCCCAATAAGAAAAAGAAATTTCAATACCCAATTGAAGACTGGGGAATGGATTTACAATCAGAGCACGAAAAGTTTTTGGTAAAGCATTTTGGCTGCCCGGTAATCCTCTTCAACTATCCTGCAGAAATTAAGTCATTTTACATGCGCCTTAATGAAGATGGCAAAACCGTGGGCGCCATGGACATACTGTTTCCGGGCATTGGCGAAATCGTGGGTGGATCGCAAAGGGAAGAGCGTCACGATGTGCTTGAGCAAAAAATTAAGCAGTTTAACATAGATCCTAAAGAAGTATGGTGGTATTTGGAAACCCGCAAATTTGGAACCTGTGTACATAGTGGCTTTGGACTTGGCTTTGAAAGGTTAGTAATGTACGCCACCGGAATGAGCAATGTGCGCGATGTAATACCTTTCCCAAGAACCCCCGGAAATGCGGAGTTTTAAAAAATCTTAAAACCACTTAAAGAAATTTCTTGCGGCTGTTCTCCGACTTTTATTAACTTCGGCAAAATCTTTGATAGCGAGGCCGTCTTTTCAAGTTTAGGCGACCTTGTTTTTTTACAACAAAAGGTAACGCCCATACATGCTAAAGCAGCATCTCAGTCAAAAATTACTTCAAAAGCTCAGCCCTCAGCAAATACAGCTGATGAAGCTGATACAGCTTCCTACACTAGCCCTTGAACAAAAGATTAAGGAAGAGCTGGAAGAAAATCCTGCTCTTGAGGAGGGACTGGATGAAATGGAACGCAATGATGATGAGTTTGAAGATTACTCAGAGGAAGACAATCAATCTATTGAAGCAGAGGACATTAATGTAGATGAGTACCTCAGCGATGATGAAGTACCCGACTATCGCCTCAAAGCCAATAATTATTCTGTAGATGATGAAGATGCCCGTGTTCCTGTAAGTGGAGGTTCATCATTCACAGAATTGCTTATGGAACAAATAAGCATGCGCAGAATGAGTGAGCAGGATCGGCAAATTGCAGAATACCTCATTGGCAATATTGATGATGACGGATATATCCGCAGAGAACTCAATGCCATTGTAGATGATCTGGCTTTCACCCAAAATATTTTTGTTGAAGAACAAAAACTCGAGGAAATTCTAAAGATCATCCAAACGCTAGACCCTCCGGGGGTGGGTGCCCGCGATTTACAGGAGTGCCTTGTTTTGCAACTTAAACGTAAAGAAAACAGCACCGTAGTAAGGCTTGCCCGTGAAATAATGGAAAACCATTTTGATGAATTCATCAAAAAACATTACGACAAGCTTATAGAAAAACTGGAGATAGATGAGGACTACCTAAAGGGTGCTATAGCTGAAATCAGCAGGCTGAATCCTAAGCCGGGAAACTCATCTCACAACAACCAAAAGCCTACAGCTACTGTAATTCCTGATTACACTATACGTATTGAAGAAGGCGAACTGGAACTTTCACTAAACTCCCGCAACGCTCCTGAGCTTAATGTAAGCCGCGAGTACAAGGATATGCTGGAAACCTACAAAAGCTCCCAAAACAAAAACAAACAGCAAAAGGATGCTGTGATGTTTGTAAAACAAAAACTGGATGGCGCCAAGTGGTTTATCGATGCCATCCGCCAACGCCAGCAAACACTGCTCATCACCATGTCTTCCATCATGAATTTTCAAAAGGAGTACTTCCTTACGGGAGATCAGCGAAAGCTGCGCCCAATGATTTTGAAAGACATTGCCGATGAAATAGGAATGGACATTTCTACAGTGAGCCGCGTAGCCAGCAATAAATATGTGGAAACGCCCTATGGCACTTTCCTTATTAAGGAATTCTTCTCAGAATCCATGAAGAATGATGCCGGTGAAGATGTATCTACCAAGGAGATTAAAAAAATACTGGAAGACTCAGTAGGCGAGGAAGACAAACGCAAACCTCTTACTGACGATAAACTGGCCAAACTGCTAAAGGAAAAAGGCTACCCCATTGCCAGACGTACCGTGGCCAAGTACCGCGAGCAACTTAATATACCTGTAGCCAGACTGCGGAAAGAGCTGTAGATTTTGTTTTATTCACAAATCTTTATTAATACAACTATCCCCAACCCCTCCTTTTTAACTGGAAGGCATAAGAAGCCACAGCTAATGGGTTATTGGCTTATCAAAAAAGTGCTTTCGAAGAGATGAAGGTTTCACAGAAATAGTGAAGAATTAAGCGAAATTGCGGTCTGACGAAGGAGGGCAACGCATGAAGTGAAAATTCAAGCGATTTTGGCTGAGGCACGAGGCCAAAAATTTCCTTGAAACCTTCTTGACCTTTCCTGCCCGGCCGGGCAGGCGGGTGTTTCGTTTTGGGTCAAGCCAAAATGAAAAAATTATTAAATATTGACTGAGGGTACTGGTTGATAATTTGTTTCTGAACATTTGCCAAGCATATATGTAAATAAAATATGAACCGAAAACTCGCCACCATCCTCTCTTATATCCTGCACCCCGCAGTGTATCCATTACTGGGAGTACTGGCCGTAATCCGCTTTACTCCCTTTTTTGTGCCGTCCAACATCTTATTCATGTCGATGGGGCTGGTGTTTGTAGGCACTTACGTTCTACCCGTTTGTATCAGCTACCTACTTTACCGCCTTACCATTATCCGCTCTCTGGAAATGAAAACCGCCAAGGATAGGCGAATACCCTACATGCTGGGTGCCTTGTGCTACTATCTGGTGGCCATGCTTATTGAAAAAATCCAGCTTCCGCGAGAAGCCTACCTCTACCTACTGGCCTGTACCATGGTAATTGTGGTACACCTAGTTTCGCTCTTGTACTTTAAACCAAGCGCCCACTTAGCCGGCATTGGTGGTTTTACAGGTTTGCTGTTGGCGCTTTCGCTGAAATATGCGGTAAACCTATTACCCTTTTTAGCAGTGTGCTTTTTACTTGCTGGCTTTTTGGCTTCCGCCAGGTTATTCCTAAAAGCCCATGATGGCCGCGAATTGATTTCTGGTTATTTCAGTGGATTGCTGCTGGTTGGGGTTATGGTATATTTTTCCTGACCTGTTTTTGCCAATAAAGCTATAGCAGATAAGAAATGCCAAGATTTGGACCAATGGCGTACTTTGGATTGAACTCAGATTGGTTGAAGAATAAAAGCCGGGCATTCACAGATAAAGTAAATGAAAGATTTTTGGTGTTGCCAGATTTCCAAGGCCTTAACACCATACCCGCGTTAAGGCTCGGCCCAACCATTACCCCCTCAATAAATTCATCCTCTCTGTATAGTTCTTTCTTTTGAAGCCCATAATTTTCAAAATCCTTTTCATCGTAACAAGAAAAGGGTAGTGCTACATTTAGTGCCGCTTCAGAAAAAAAAAGACCATTTCATTTTTTGATTGGTTTGATAAGAAATGCCTATTTGTGGTAGAGCATAATTACGTACCGAATGTACTGGTCTGTTATCTCTTCTAAACCCAAAGGCATCTATGTAATTTGGATTGTCATATCTAACACTGTAACGGTTATAGGCAACGCCAAACACCAATGCTATTTTGTCTCTTAAGCCCAATGAATATTTAAGGTTTACGTCTATAGATGGGTAATTGGTCATCCATGGTTCCCACTGTTGAAATACTGGCTCCGAGTTAAAAATAAATTGCTGATTGGTAAAACTGGTTCCTAAAGAAAGCTGCATAGAACTGGTTTGCCCAATGGAACTTGATTGGGAAATGACAATAACAAATAAGGAGTATAAATAATTAAGCTTCATAACTTGATTTGCATATTGGTACAATAATAAGAACTTACTTAAATGCTTTTTTGGTGCAGCCATGGGGAATTTAAAATCCCACATATTTCCATCCTCCTAAAAATTTCTGCTATCCCTACATTTGCAAAAATTTTACAGTCCGCATGAGCCAGCACCTATCGGATCAGGAGATCCAACGAAGAGAAGCACTTACAGAATTGCGCCAGGCAGGCATTGAGCCTTTTCCTGCAGCTTTGTTCCCCGTAGATAATTATTCAACCACCATAAAGCAAAACTTTAAAGAAGGCCAAAAAGTGGTTATTGCTGGTCGCTTAATGCGAAAGAAGGTGCAGGGTAAAGCCTCCTTTGGAGAGATTCAGGACAGCAAGGGCCGTATTCAGGTTTATTTTAATCGCGATGAAATTTGTACTGGTGAAGATAAGTCCAAGTACAATGATGTATTTAAAAAGATGCTTGATTTGGGAGACTTCATCGGTATTCACGGTGAAGTATTCAAAACCCAGGTGGGCGAAATCACCGTAAAGGTGGAAGACTTTACCGTATTGAGTAAAGCTCTTCGCCCACTGCCCATGGTAAAAGTAGATGCCGATGGTGTGGAGCACGATAAATTCAGCGACCCCGAGCAGCGCTACCGCATGCGCTATGTGGATTTGGTGGTAAACAAGGATGTGAAGGAAACATTCATTAAGCGTACAAAGCTGATGAATGCCATGCGCCAGTTTTTTAATGACCGTGAGTATTTTGAGGTGGAAACGCCAATCCTACAACCCATACCTGGTGGCGCAGCTGCCCGCCCGTTTATTACGCACCACAATGCGTTGGACATGCCCCTTTACCTACGTATTGCCAATGAGCTTTACCTAAAGCGCCTTATTATTGGAGGTTTTGATGGGGTGTATGAGTTTGCCAAGGACTTTCGTAACGAAGGCATGGACCGTACCCATAATCCGGAATTTACCGTAATGGAAATTTATGTAGCCTATAAGGACTACTTCTGGATGATGGACTTTACCGAGCAAATGATAGAGCATACAGCCATGGCTGTAAACGGCACCACTACAGTAAAAGTTGGCGACAAGGAAATCAGCTTGAAAGCTCCTTTTAAAAGGATAAGTATGCTGGACTCCATAAAGGAGCATACTGGCTTTGAAGTTGGTGATATGAGCGAAGAGGAAATTCATGAAGTTTGTAAAAAGCTCAACATCCCTACTGACCCAAGCATGGGCAAGGGTAAGCTGATTGATGAAATTTTTGGAGAAAAATGTGAGCCCCATTATATAGAGCCTACTTTTATTACTGATTATCCTGTTGAGATGTCTCCACTTTGTAAAAAGCACAGAGACAATCCAAATCTTACCGAAAGGTTTGAGTTGATGATAAATGGAAAGGAGATTGCCAACGCCTATTCGGAGCTTAACGACCCTATTGATCAGCGTGAACGCTTTGAGGCCCAGTTGACGCTTAGCGAAAAAGGTGATGACGAGGCTATGTTTATCGATCAGGATTTCCTTAGAGCCCTGGAATATGGTATGCCTCCAACTAGTGGAATGGGTATAGGTATAGATAGACTCACAATGTTACTTACAGGTCAGACTTCCATTCAGGAGGTATTGTTCTTCCC
Organism: Owenweeksia sp.; assembly: GCA_048267305.1. Taxonomy (GTDB): domain Bacteria; phylum Bacteroidota; class Bacteroidia; order Flavobacteriales; family Schleiferiaceae; genus Owenweeksia. The sequence continues at coordinate 55,813 of JBLWXT010000023.1, forward strand.
GCAGATGCGCCCCGAGAAAAAAGTACAGCAGCCAAAAAAGGAAGACTTTGAGAAAATTGGCGTGCCTGCCAGCTGGAGCGAGCACGTGATGGGTGCCTTTGGCACGGTAGAAGCTCTCCTTAAAGCGAAACCTACTCAGGTACACCAACAGTTAAATGGCTACCGCAAAAAAAACAAACTGGATATAGATGCCTTGCAGCTATCAGATGTAGAAAGCTGGTTCTGATTTAAGGTATATTGTAAAAATAAAAGGCCCTTTAAGAGTAGTTGCTCTTAAAGGGCCTTTTTCGTTTCTCCAGATTTTATAAAACTATCAGACAAAGAAAAAGGCCTCCGAAAAACCGGAGGCCTCATCATTAGGTTAAAATCTGGGTTTACTATTTCTAGTAAATTTTTGTGGCATCACGGTATCCTGGCTGATCCTCATACCAATCCTGGAATGAAGTACCATTAGAAGCTGCCCATGCCGCAAACTTCAGGTGAGCATTTACAATATCTATATACTCGATTGGGTAATCAAAAGCAGATAATGGCGTGTAAATAGCCCATGGCTTGTTATTAATGTCAACATAGTTATTTCCAAATGCATTAAGCGCAGAGGCATCTGAAGAAGTGTTGAACTTACTAAGATCCGCCAGATCAGTCGGGCCTTTCCATGGTAAGTGAATTTCGCTTCCGCGATTTCCATTGGCAATAAGGAATGGATCGAAGTCCATATCAGTTGTAGACTGAGGGGTAGCGAAAACAATTTTAATTGTAATTGTATCACTATATCCTTCTCCACCAGTACCTGGCAGCGTATTGTAATAGCTTCCGTGCTTGGTGATATTCTTTACATCATTCCAGTCTTCCCAAACAATTACTACCGCATCAGTTTGCCCGGCTTCTACTCCGTTAGACTCAAGGGTTGCAAAACTATTTGCCGGGTTTGACGCTAGTCTGTAACCAGTAACACTAGCCACAGCTGATGGAGGAATGTTATTCATTCTAATGGCAAATCCATTATGGAAACCTGCACCTGCAGCAACCATTACAAACTTATGCTCAATATCAATAACCTCATTTTGAGCATTTAAGCCATAAACGGTGTAACGGTTAATTACCTTGTCATTAAAGTCGTAATCACCAGCACCAGGCCAAAGGTCTTCATAAGCAACAGTGTTATAGTCGTCCTCATTTGGAATATAAATACCATTACACTTGGTAGGATCATTAGGGAAGTCATCTACGTCATCACAACATCCGTCACCATCACTATCAGTACAAACAGGAACAATTGGCTTACACCATCTGCAAGGGTTAGAAGAGTAATCACCGTCAATAACGATATCATCGATAACTCCTCTGCTGCAACCACCGTAACCAAGCCAGTACCACTTAATACGGTAAACACCACTCCAGCTCACATCTATAGACGCAGTTTTTACAGAGGTTGGGTTTCCATTAGGGCTGCTATAGTTATGGTTATACACATACTCGAAGATCTGCTGAACCACATTTCCCTGATCATCGATAAGATAAGCGCGAAGTTTGTTGTAACGTCCTCTGTTGTCATTAAGCTTATGCTTAAATGTTACTTTACCGGTTCCGTTAAAATTGGTCCATGGAGAGTATAGTTTGGCTGTTGAATAGTAAGCTTTACCACACCATTGCTGACCGCATAGACGCGAGGTAACGGCAGCTGGTCTGTTGCGACCAGAGTTCACTCCGTAATTGCAGTAGCTCTTTACATCCACACACCAAAACTTCCAACAGTTGGCACGTGAAATACATTCGTTACCATGATTAAAATTCTCGGTAACAGGGTTTACAGTTGCATTAAGGCTAAATCCACCACCGAAGGCGATTGCACAAAATATAATTAATCTTTTCATCATTAAGTCTTTTTTAGTTGTTGAGAATTAGTCCAAAGGCTCGTTAAAGCTTTCAAGCTCCTTTTCGTCAAACTGGGGAACCTCAGAGTCATTTGTAGTCTCATCAGCTTCGTCTATGTAACTGAATACACCTGACCCTCCGGATACATTAACTTCTCTAACAATAGATCCGCACTCCACTGTTACAGTTTTAACAGACTTTGCCAACTCAAAGCTCACGCTTGTGGTTTCAGTCATCTTAGCAGTAAAGGTTGCCAAAAGCTTTCCTTCAGCATTTTTTACTTTTACTTGTTCTGGCTGTGAATAATAAACCGGAGCTGCCTCCATGGTAATGGTAACCATGTGGTCTGTCCTCCAGTCAAAACCCGCAGGGATCTCAACTTCTTGCATGCTGGTAGCAGTGCTCTTGGATGGGTCTTTTGCATTAACACCTGTATCTTTACTACACGATGCCAATCCAATTCCTACCACCAAGCTTAGGTAAAATAGTTTTCTCATAATAAATTGCATTTATAATTAAGCTTTAAACTCTACAGTAATATCAATGCCATAACGCTAAGCACCTTACTAACAATATTTTATATTATTATTTTTTCAACACGTTTTTTTAGAAGCGGGAATAGCTGTTCCATTTTGGGACAAAATCATGGAATTTTACTACACATAACTTTGACAAATGCAGATATTACATTTGTGGCCTTATGGTGAAGTTATATCCCTCTACTATTTTCAGCTCCCTCGATTTTGATTTTATCAAAAAGGAGATTTCTCAAAACTGCTTTTCTGATGGGGCTAAAAACCTTGTGCATGAACTGCACCCTCAGTCTGATTCAGAAATCATCAAACGTGAGCTTAAAACCACAGACGAGATTCTTGCTCTTTTTTTGGCTAATGAAAGTTTTCCAACCATTCAGTTTTTGCCAATTACAGCATACGCCCAAAGGTTAAAAACCAAAGGTGTTGCCCTTGAGGAAAAGTCTTTTGATGAAATACGATCCTCTCTCTTGGTTTATGAAGGGCTGTTTAGCTTCTTAAAAAAGCACAAGGCAAAACTTCCGCGCCTTTATGATGAGTTGGCCGAAGAAGAACCCAACCCGTGGATTATAAACGTTATTAATCAAAAGATTGACGAGCGCGCCCAGGTAAAGTCCACAGCTTCAAAAGAACTGAGTCACATCCGGTCAAGCCTTATAAAAAGCAGGGCTTCTGCCGACAGGATATTTGCCAGAGCAGTAAAAAAATACAGAGACAGAGGTTTACTGGCTGAATTTGATGAAACCATTTCAGAAAACAGAAGGGTTCTTGCCATTCAATCTGCTTACAAGGGGCAGGTGCAGGGGATCTTTCATGGTAGCAGCAGCAAAAATTCCATTGTATACATAGAGCCCGGAGAAACTGTTGAAATCAATAACGAAATTGCCAATCTGCTGGATGATGAAAAACAGGAAATCCGCAGAATATTAAGAGAGCTTAGTGCCGAGCTACATCCTCATACCAGTCATTTGTTTACTGTTGAGCGAAAGTTGATTCTGGTTGATTTTATCAGGGCTAAAGCCGTATTTGCCAGGCGCGAAGACTGCTGTGTTCCCATTATCCACTTTAACAAAAAGGAAATAAAGCTCAGAGAGGCCTATAATCCTGTTTTAAAAATTGTAAACCGCCACAAGGGCAAGTCTACCATACCGTTAGACATAAACCTTAATCAGCAAAACCGTGTGCTTGTTATAAGTGGCCCTAATGCTGGCGGCAAATCCATTGCCCTTAAAACCCTTGGCATATTATCACTAATGCTTCAATGTGGCATCCCCATACCGGTTGATCCCTTTAGTGAGATGTGCGTTTTTTCAAAGGTATTTGTGGATATTGGAGATAGCCAATCTATAGAAAATGAACTTTCCACCTACAGCAGTAAGCTTCAAAAAATGCGTCACTTTTTAAGTGAGGCTGATGATGACACCCTCCTGTTAATAGATGAATTTGGCTCAGGTTCTGACCCGGAACTGGGAAGTGCCTTGGCTCAGGTATTTCTTGAAAAGCTAAATAGCTTTGGTGTATTTGGAATTTTCACCACCCATTACAACGCTATTAAAGCTTTAGCAGCAAAATTGGATGGTGTTCAAAATGGCGCCATGCTCTTTGATAAAAAGAATCTATCGCCCGAGTATCGTTTGGAAGTTGGAAACCCGGGAAGCTCTTACACCTTTGAAGTAGCCGGAAAAAGCGGCATCGCGCCACATATAATTAAAGAAGCGCGTGACAAAACAGCTTCAGAAACCCTTCAGGTGGATAAGCTGCTGGTGCAGCTTCAGGACGATAAACTTCAGCTTGAAAAGAAAAGAAACCAGTTAAACTCAGAATTAGGCAAGCTCAGGAAACTGGAGAATGAACGCGCTGCCACCGTAGCTAAGCTCGAAGAAAAACTGAGCAGACAATCGCGGGCCAACGAGGAAAACGATCGCCACATCTACTGGGGCCAACGTTTTCAAAAGCTAGTGGACAGCTGGATGGAACAAAAGGGCAAAAAGGATAAAAAAGAAGTGGTAGCCAGATTTATTGGCCTCCTCACTCAACGCAGCAGTGAAGTTGAAAAAGAGGAAGTAAAAACCATAAGCAAGGCCCAAAGCAAGCGCGACAAACAAATTAACGAGCTAAAAAAACAGGAGGTAAAAATAGGTGAACGCGTAAAAATCCTGGAAACAGGAATGACCGGAATTATCTCCGAAATAAAGAAAGGGCGCTATATCATTGCTCTTGGACTCAACATCAGCAGTACGGTGGAGAGAGAGCAGTTTATACCCGCTGGAGTAAAGCTGGAACATACACCAAAGAAGAAGACCCGAAAGAAATCTTTTAGAAAGAAAGAAGACACCTCGGCCAAAAAAGACGATCAGGGAGAAGGCAATAGTTAAAACCCTATTTTTGGCAGAAATCAGCTAAATATCGAATGGAAGAAGTAGTATCAGACATCCCCCTAATAACCAATGATGCCGTAGTATTTGGTATTTTAATTGGCCTGTTGTTGCTCATTTTTAAAACCACCGAGCTTCCCGGTTTTAAAAAGTTTTACAAAGTGATTCCTGCACTATTACTGTGTTATTTTTTACCATCACTCTTTAGCACATTTGGTATTATCTCTCCAAAATGGGTAGACATGAGTGCTGCCATGAACGCACTAACCGAAAGCGGCTTTGATCTTAGTGGAGTTACAAGTTTTAAAGACTTTAAAAACTTCGTTCTTATCAATGAAATAAACCCCGAGCTCATTGATCCCTTTATAGGAAAATCTCAGCTATACTTTGTGGCCAGCCGCTATTTACTGCCAGCCAGTTTGGTATTACTTACGTTGAGTATCAACCTCAAGGAAGTATTTAAACTAGGGCCAAAAGCCCTGATCATGTTTGTTACAGGTACTATAGGTGTAATAATTGGCGGCCCATTGGCTATCCTTTTATTCTCAAGTATTGCACCCGATATTGTTGGTGGAGTAGCTCCAAATGAAGTATGGCGTGGAATGACCACCATTGCCGGCAGCTGGATTGGCGGTGGTGCCAATCAATTGGCGATGTACGAAATTTTTAAGGAAGGCGAGGCCAATCTGATTTCTGGCGGCATGTTTAGTATGATGATCACTGTAGACATTATAGTGGCTGAAGTATGGATGTTCTTTCTGTTACTTGGTGTAGGCAAAGCTGTTAAAATTGATAAATTCTTCAAGGCCGATGCCTCAGCCGTTGAAACCCTTAAAAACCACATGCAGGAGTTTAGTGAACGTACAGCTCGCATTCCTAGTTTTACCGATTTGATGGTAATTATAGGAATTGGCCTTGGGTTTACGGGCTTAGCGCATCTTGGCGCAGATATGATTGCCCCCTGGATCAAAACCCACGCGCCCTATTTGGCAGAAACATTTAGTTTAGGCTCTGGATTTTTCTGGCTAATAGTACTGGCCACCACCTTTGGAATCGCCATGAGCTTCACCAAGGCCCGAAACTATGAAGGTGCCGGTGCCAGTAAAATGGGTAGTGTTTTCATTTATATTTTAGTAGCTACTATTGGTATGAAAATGAATGTACTTGCTATTTTGGACAACCCCGGAATATTCCTGGTTGGCCTTACATGGATGATTGTACACGTAGTATTATTGGTGATTGTAGCAAAGCTGATAAAGGCTCCATTCTTCTTTTTAGCAGTAGGTAGCAAAGCCAACATTGGTGGTGCCGCATCGGCTCCGGTTGTGGCAGCCGCTTTCCACCCAAGCTTAGCACCTGTTGGAGTTTTACTGGCCGTTTTGGGTTATGCACTTGGTACCTATGGGGCTCTAATTTGCGGATATCTAATGCAGGCCGTTGCGCCATAAATGTTCAACTCCAGCTTTGGGTTATGAAAACAGCACTTTATATTCTGTCCTTCCTTAGCGTGATGAGCTTATCTGCTCAGATGAACGGAACATATATTATTGGAAGTTCCCCTTCTGATTTTCCATCCTTACAGGATGCTCGAGATAGCATATTCTTTGGCGGCACTTCAGGCCCTGTGACACTTACATTAAAACCCGGAAACTACACCTCTACTCTTCCTTCGTTTGGTTCAGATTGCATATCTGCCCTCTGGATTTTATTTACTAAAAGTTTATGGACAAAATTTCAGTAATACCTTTAAGGTTAAATAAGGTTATTCTTATTCTGATCTTATCAGCATATTTTTACCCCACTTTGGCCCAAGACACCCTAAGTGATGCCTCGGCCTTAAAGAAAATATACTCCACCGCACTTACCGAAAACAAAGGTTATGAGTGGCTAACACAGCTCACTACTATTGGTAGCCGCCTTACCGGCAGCGATCAGGCTACGGATGCCGTTCTTTACTTCAAAAATATAGCGGATTCGCTGGGTTTTAAAACCCAACTTCAGGAGGTAAAAGTACCTCATTGGGTACGTGGCCCTAAAGAAATGGCCTACTACAGCCTGGGCGATAAGAGGTATTACATGCGATGTACCGCACTTGGCGGATCGGTAGGCACGCCAACAGAAGGCATCACAGCTCCTATAATTGAAATAACGTCTTTTGAGCAACTGGACGCCATGGAAGACGAGCTAAAAGGTAAAATTGCCTTCTTCAACATCAAGATGGATCCGTCATTTATCAATACCTTCTTCTCCTATTCGAGCGCGGTAAAGCAACGCTATGCCGGGGCTGTGGAAGCTTCCAAAAAAGGTGCTATTGCTGTTGTAACCCGATCTCTTAGCGCCACCATAAATGAATACCCTCATACGGGAAGCATGACCTATAAGGGAGCATTCAGGCAAATCCCCGCTGTGTCTATAAGTACTGCAGATGCTGAGTTGCTAAGCCAACACCTGCAAACCAGGTCCGTTGATTTTTTTATGCGAATGCAGTGTGAAATGAGGGATAGTGTGGTATCATATAACCTTATTGCCGATATGCCCGGAACCTCAAAAGCAGACGAAATTATTTTGATTGGAGGCCATATAGACTCATGGGATCTGGGAACCGGTGCTCATGATGATGGTGCCGGCTGCATGCATTCCCTTGAAGCTGCATGGTTGTTAAAACAAACCGGTCTTTTACCCTCCCGCACCATAAGGGTTGTATTTTTTATGAATGAGGAATTCGGGCTAAACGGAGCCAGCGTTTACGCAAAGGCTTTTAATACCGAAGAATTTAAACACGTTGTAGCCATGGAATCCGATGCAGGAGGCTTTACCCCTCGCGGGATAAGTATTGTTGCTCCGGATGCCGAAACAGAGCGCATCAGGGGATTCAGAAATCTGTTTGAGCCATATGGCGTGCATCAGTTTAGCCAAACAGGTTCAGGAGCAGACATTGGAAAGCTATATAACCCCGACCTTGTGATGATTGGCCTGAGACCCGACAACCATAGATACTTCGAAATTCATCACTCTGCTAAAGATGTACTCGAATCCGTAAATCCAAGAGAATTAGAAATGGGCTCTGCTACCATGGCGGCCCTGATTTATCTTCTGGATAAACACAACATCGTGCGGAAATTTTAACACCAAAACATAATCATTAAAAAAAAGCAATCGAAAATGGCTTTTTACAATGCATGGGTTGGTCATTTCAAAAAATATTTCCAGATATTTTAGCATCAGATAGCTCAACACATACTTGATTTACAACAGCTTACCTCCAAATATTGTAATCCTCTATGTTAACATCAAATAAAATGCACATTTTGCCATAAACTTATAAGCATTTAGCTTAATTTTACCACAGGTTAAGGTTTGGTTAATTGTTTTGATTTATTCAAAACAGAAGGGAGGCACTCGCCTCCCTTTCCTTTTTTCTACCCCTTCCATTTCTATAGATTGGCTCTAAGTACATGACAAAAACCACCTAACCACCTGTCCATCAACAATTTAATGTTGATAAGTTCATGAAAAAAGCTGAG
>JBLWXT010000024.1:0-61316 GCA_048267305.1 Owenweeksia sp.
TATTGAATGATACTGTATCACTTTCCAGTTTAACTGCCGGAACCGCTTATGACTTCTATGTAAGAGATAGCTGTTTGGTAGGTCACTCTAGCGGATGGGCCGGACCGTTTACCTTTAACACTTTAGCTCCATGTGCCGATCCAACGGCTTTATCCGCGACAGCCACTTGTACAGATGCAACACTAAGTTGGAGTTCAGCAGTAGGTGCAACAAGTACCATACAGTGGGGCGTTTCAGGTTTTGTTTCTCCGGCAGGAACTAACATTATCAATGCTGTTTCGCCTTATAGCTTAACAGGCCTTACAGAAGGTGTGAGTTATGATTTCTATGTATTGGATACTTGTTCCAATGGCGTGGCCTCTGCTTGGGTAGGGCCAATAACATTTACCACGGATACCTTACCTAAAATCGCAATTAGCGCAACCCTGCTAAGTTCAGGTTCACTTGTTAATTATGATTTTGATGTTATCTCTGGTGCCACCGGAGCTACTTCTATAGACTGGGACTTTGGTGATGGAAATACAGGTACGGGAGCAAACGCAAATCACGACTATACGGCTAATGGAACTTACAACGTAGTTTGTGTGGTGACCAATGCTTGTGGTGTTGATTCAGCTACAGCAGTAGTGGTTGTGCAGGGTATTGGCATAAATGAACTTGCCTTTGGAACACTTAGTGTTTTCCCTAACCCTTCATCCGGAGAAGTAACCATTAGTGGTTTAAACCCTAATTTCAGTAACCTTGGAATAAACGTAGTAAATGCACTTGGTCAGGTTGTGTTGAGTCCGGAAGTTTATGCCGGACAAACCGATGTTAATCTTGATATGCAGCATTTAAGCAATGGAGTATATCAGGTAATGGTTTCTACGAATGAGGGAACTTATACAGTTAAGGTTGTTCTTCAAAACTGATAGATTGTAGCGAGTCTATTGCCCGGACCTGATGTAAATTGACGGTTTTCATGTAAATTTTAAGGAACCCTTGAGGAGAAATCTTCAAGGGTTTTTTTGTGATGTCGTTTTTCCGAATTGACTTAACAAAGCCAATAAAACTGGGGTGAGGTTGAGATTAAGGATGCAATCTTTAAGCGCAAAATATAGAGGCATACACGCTTAGTCGCTTTGAGTTATAAACACATGGGCTGGCCGGTACTATGCCGAGTCAACCCCTGGTCAACATCTCCAGTAGAACCCACGTAGAATTGCTCCCATTTCAGGCTATAAATTATGTAAACGTATCGGGCCATAAACAGAAAAGCCCCGCTTTAGGCGAGGCTTTTTTGGTGGAGAATATCGGAGTCGAACCGATGACCTCTTGCATGCCATGCAAGCGCTCTAGCCAACTGAGCTAATCCCCCATTTTATATAATAATTTTTATTGGATTTGCTGCGATGAGCTTCCCGCGCGCTAGCGGGACGTAAAAATCAGCTGAGCTAATCCCCAAAAATTGGATGGCAAATATATAATATTTTCCCATAGACCAGAATCTCTGAAAAATATTTGCAGAAGGATTTTTAGTTGCCAACTATTTCCTTTTTGATGGAATAAATAAGATACGAATGTTGCCGTATAGGTCTTATTCCTATCCCGTTATTTCTTTGGCTCAACTTAAAACTTGCATGCTATGAAAAAGTTACTATTCGGTTTATTAGGCGCAGTACTATTATTTTCCTGTTCTAAAGATGATAAGGAAGGGGCCACTACGGCAGCTTCATTAATCAAAGGCGAAATCAGCTATGACTTTGATGGCGCTGCTACAAAAGGAGTTGGAGGGGGTTACAATTTTTCTGATACAGCGTATTTCTTTAAGCACGAAAGCGGTCAAAGTCAGCTATCCTTAAATTTTAATGATACTAAAGCCGGAACGTTAGCTGTAGGAACTCATACTTTTGAAAAGGGTAAATCGTATTTGAGCTACTACCCGGGTTCTACAAGTGAAAGATATGTCTCTACTTCTGGCCAGGTTACAATTAATAAAATTGAGGGATCATTGGTGTCGGGTACCTTTTCAGGCAGTTTGGTAAGGCAAAGTGATTCTAAGAAAATTGAAATTACAAATGGGCAGTTTCAACAAATAGCTGCCCCTAGAATATAAATTTAGAAGTGGCCTGGTTCAGTAGAGGTTGAAAATAGTTTTTAAAGCAACTACTTTTTAGCCTCGCTAATAAAGCTAAATTTAGCATTTGTATACTTGGCACTCTGCGCATATCGCTCCATGCCTTTTAGGGTTTGCAATGGTCCAACATCCATAAACGAGTTAATCATCCACGTTGGGATATCGCCTGCAGGATCTGTGCTAAACGTGTAAACTAACCCAAATTTACCATTGCCCATGGGTGTGATTACCCATTCGGCATCAAAAACTTTCACTCGAATAATTCCGGATTTCACCCCGTAAAAATTATTAAATGCCACTGATTTAGAATGAAGCGCCAAGGTATTAGGATCTTGTGAAAGGGTGTTTTTTAGCACAAAATCTCTATCGTCCAGGGGCCAGGGAAAATCGGAATTGATGTAGTATATGATTTCATTTTCGGCCAGTTTCTTCAATAACTTACTTTCAAGGCAGCTATACACCCATTCATCGTAATTTTCTAAATCTTGAAAGAGCGCGGCAAAACTCGACAAGGAGTTTCCCTTAATTGTAGAGATCATGCGCATTTGTTTCAGGTTTGAGTTTGGGATATCCCGCTGGTAGATTTTTACACCTTCCTTTTCTTTTATTAAGACCCAAGCCGGCTCCGTATTTACAATAGAAAAACCCAATGAAAGCCCAAGGATGGCTGCAATGAAACCCATCTTTGTAAAAATAGAAACCCTCTTATAGGAAGTGTTTTTGATGTTGAAAAGCATAATTTGTTGTGAAAAGCGGTGTAATTAATAATTGAAGCCTTACTCCTTCATTTAAGAAAAATTGAAAGAAGCCTGAACGTAAAAACGAGATAGGACGGTCAATTAAACCAATAGAGAATTTTTTAAGAGTAGGTTTTTCGATAAAACGATAAAGAAAAAGCCTGACAATATAGGGCGAAACAAGCGAAATGAAGCAGATTTAAATCCAATTTGGTTTGCTCTAGCTGCTGGGATTGGCTTGTAAAGAAACGTAGGATGATGGTGGAAATTATAAGGATTTGAGAAAATCCGCAAAATGAGTTTCTACACCTCCACTAAATCTCCGCTTTCTATCCAGCCTACTTTGCCATCGGGAAGTTTAATTTTCTTCCAGCCTTCATAGTCTTCGGTTACGGTGGCGGAGGTGCCTTCATGCAAGATGAAAACATCCTCGGCTTTATCACTGGGGCCGCTTTTTACATAGCTGCTGGTGGCGGTTATTACGGCTGGCCTGTTTTTTTGTAGATAGCTTTGGTGACCAAACGCAAGGGAAACTGACAGGGCTCCAAACAAAAGACTGACTAAAGCCACCACAAAACCCGGTTTGCGAATAGATGTAAACAGGTACACGAAGGTTCCTCCTAAAAGTAAGAAAAGGCTAATAGTGGCTACCACTGCCCATCCGCCTGGGGTAAGGGCAGTGAGTATAGACAGATATGCCGCGCGCACCAAAGGCTGAGGAACGGTTTCAAAACGGTCAATAGTGCCTTCTTTGGCAATCTTCAGATTTTGTTTTACATCATCATCGTATGGCGAAAGTTGCAGGGCACGCTCATAATACAAAATGGCCTTCGCCAGTTGATTGCTTTTAAAATAGGCATTACCCATGTTGAAGTAAAGGGCAGTACTTTCATATCCCTCATCAAAAATAGCCTGGTACTTTTCCAAAGCCTGCTGGTATTCCTTTTCCTGATACAACTTATTCCCTTCCTCAAAAGACTGAGGTAAATTCTGGCTATAGCCAAAAGAGGCCAAAAGTGTAAACAGTATAGCGGCTAACTTTTTCATACTTCCTTGTCTATTTGAGTAATTAAAAGTGCGGTGTCCTCATAATCTTTAGCGGCATCAAAGTTATCAGTAGAAGTAAACCTGGCCATTTCGGCACGGTTCATCATTTCCATCAGGTTTGCTGTTGTTTCCGGGCTTAGGTTTTTTTGAAGTAATTTTTCTTCAATCAGTTCTTTGGTAAGCTTGCTGTTGGGGATGCTGAATTTGTCTGAGAAGTATCCCCATAGGGCAGAGGTAAGCGCCAGGTAAAAGGCGTCTTTGTTGTTTTTGTCCAATTCCTTTTTAGCTTCCGCAAGATGCTTCCCCGCCAGTTTGCTGGCTTTCAAACTACGTTCCGCACGATAGTCTTTCTTTTTGTTAAAGATAAGGAAGAAGTAGGCCAGCATTCCCGCGAAGGAAATGCCACCAACACCAAGCACGGTATAAAACAAAGTGCTGCCCAAAAAGCTTTCTCCTCTCCTGGTGAAATGCCCCGGATCGGTTTTAATAAAGAGAATGTCCTTACCAATAAAGCCCACCTTTTCAGTTTCACTGGCTGTCAGGCCACCTTCACCTGCCGGTTGAGCGGCTCCACCGGTTACAGTGATTTTTAACTCTTCACTTGTTATGGTTTCATATCGTTCACGTCTGGGGTCGAAGAAGCTGAATGACATTGGTGGAATTTTGTAAGTGCCACCATAACGCGGTATCAACAGGTATTCGTAGGTTTTGCTGCCACTCATGCCTGATCCGTCTATTTGTGAGCGTTCCCTTAACTCCGGGTCGTAAAGTTCAAATGCATTTGGAACTACAGGTTTTGGGGGTTTTATGAGCTTTATATTACCTGATCCGCTGAGGTGAACCTTAAGTGTAACAGACTCAGATGCATTAATTTCATTTCGACTTACTTCTACCTTAAACTTATAGTTACCCACCGCACCATCAAAACCACTGGGCTTACCTTCCTCTGGCAGCTCCTTAACCTTTATTGGCGGAAACTCACTGATGCTGGTTTGATTAATGGTTTGTGAAACCCTTTGTCCAAAGATGTTACGTTGGTTGGTGGGCACCAGAGTGGGTATCATCAATTCGATACTGCCGGGTTTTAAAGTTCCGCTTTTTTGCGGGATTAGAACTTTTTGACCAATTATGGCTGTTTTAAAGCTTTGTCCCTTATAGTTTTCTGTGGTAGCACTTTTGGCCTTTAAATCCACATCAGCCTTGTAAAAGCCGTCAAAATCAGCATCTTTTTGGAGCCGAGGTTGGTTTATGCTGGTGTTGAAGTAAAGCTTGTCAGTGGCCACAAGGGGTTCGCCAATATAAACTGTTGATTTGTTTACAGATGTTTTGACAAAGGCGCTTCGCGCGGCTATGGTATAAGGGTCGTTGGGGTCATTGGCCCTTGGGCTTTTTTCCGAAACCTTAACGGTAATGGGGTTTGTGCTATACTCTTTTCCCCCAAGCTCAATTTTTGCCGGGCCGATGGTAAGATTACCGGTTTTGTTGGGGCGGAGAACATAGGTAAAGGATAGCTTCACACTTCCGCGACCATTTATAAACTGGCTTTCAACATATCGGCTGGGGCCTTGCTCTACGGTAAAGCCTGAAAAGGAAGGGGCTTTAAAGTTGCTGCCATGGCCGTTAATTACAAACTGAACCTTAAAGGCTTCATTTCTTCCTAGTTCGGTTTGGCTCGCATTAGCAGTAAATTTTACTTGCGCTCCGGCAGGAAGTGTAAAGGCCAGTAGTATGGCACTCAGTAGAAAGTTTTTTAGAAACAAATGCATTTTACCAGTCTTTTTCGGAGTTTACAGGTTGTCCTTTTACTTTCTTCTTGTTCAGTTCCTTTTGCAGCTTTTGCTCTTCCTTATTTACCACATCCAATAGTCTTTGAGCGTCTTCACGGGATATTTGCCCGGGTATGGGCTTTTGCTTTTTATTGGGGTCTTCCTTGCTGCCACCTTTTTCGTCAGGATTGTTGTTGTCTCCATCTTCGTCCTTGGGTTCTTGGCTGTCATCCTTATCCTTATCAGGATCTTTGTCACCGTCTTCCTTCTTGTCTTTCCTATCGTTCTTTTCGTCTTCGCTCTTCTCGTCTTTATCTTTGTCCTGATTGTCCTTATTCTGTTGCTGCTGCTGTTGTTGCTGCATTTTTTTCAGGCTCTGAGCCAGATTATAACGAGTTTCCTCATCATTGGGATTAAGCTTTAAAGAGCTTTTGTAAGCATCAATGGCCTCCTTTAGCTTTTCTTGTTTAAGGAGGCTGTTTCCAAGATTATGCAGGGCTTTTGCCTTGAGTTCCTTGTTTTGAGTTTGGCTCGCCACTTTTGCAAACTGTTCAACGGCTTCTTCGTAACGCTCCTGTTTGTAGAGAGCATCTCCCAGGTTGAACTCAGCCTTCTCGCTGTTGTCCTTAGAGGCAGCCAGTGATTTCCTGTATTTTATCTCCGCCTCATCAAATTTACTTTCTTCATACAGTTGGTTGCCTTCCTTAAGGTTTTGGTTGGCACTTTGGCCAATTACCACTACATGAAACAAAATGAGGATGAGACTAATTATCTTTTTCATCATCAAATAATCTAAGGTTTTTAAACCATTGTGTTTTTCTTTCTAAAATAAAAGTGTCTAATACCAGTAGAATCAAGGCCAGTCCTAAAAACCATTGAAACTGATCCTTATAATCGGCAAAAACCTGAGATTCAAATTCCTTTTTTTCCATTTTTTCAATGGTTTCAATAATGGAGTTTACTGCATCCCTTGTGGTTTTGCCGTTTACATATCCGCCATTGGCGGCATTTGCAATTTGTTTGAGGTTTTCGCTTTGCAGGCGTGAAACTACAATTTCATTGTGGCGATCTCTCTTAAAACCAACATTAGCTCCATTTCTGATATCCGGTATGGGAGCACCTTTTTCGGTTCCGATGCCAATGGTGTAAATTTTTATACCCAGTTCGGCTGCCTGACGGGCAGCTTCTTCCAGTCCTTCTTCATGATCTTCACCATCAGAGAGGATAATGAGCATTCTGTTTTTTTGACTTTCGTCATCAAAATATCGTGAGGCCAACTCTATGGCATCAGCAATGGCCGTTCCCTGTGATGGGATTATTTCGGTATCAACCGTTTGCAGGAACAGGCGTGCCGCGCCATAATCCGTTGTAATAGGTAATTGTGGATAGGCCTGGCCGGCATAGATAATAATACCCACCCTGTCACTAACCATTTGGTCAAGTGTTCGGCTGATAATCTGCTTGGCTTTTATCAGCCTGTTTGGTCGGGCATCTTCAGCCAACATACTTTTGCTTACATCCAATGCAAAAACCACGTCAATTCCTTCTCTTTTAACGGTTTCGAGGCTCGAGCCTATCTTTGGATTTACGAGACCAACGGAAATTGAAACAACGATTAATAACGTGAGTATAAGCTTTAGTACAGGTTTTAGCGGGCTTTTTTCAGGCGCCAGCTTTTCCAAAAGCTCACTGTCTCCAAATTTTCTTCTGGTTTTTCGCTTCCACAGCTGAAGAACAATATGTCCCAAAATCAGTAAGGGAACAAGGCCGATGAGATAGAAATAATATGGATGGTCTAATTCGTACATCAAATAAAGCTTCTATAAACGGTGTATCTCAGAAAAAGCTCCAATGCAAAAAGGATGAATGCTGCCAGGGCAAAGTTTTCAAACTTTTCATCAAAGGAGTAAAACTTCAATTCCTGTAATTTGGTTTTTTCCAGTTTGTCAATTTCCTTATAAATTTCACCAAGAGATTCATTATCCGTGGCCCTGAAATATTGCCCTCCTGTTTCTGTGGCAATTTGTTTTAGCAAATCTTCATCAATGGTAACCTGCGCTGGAGCAAACTGCATTTGCCCCAATACATTTGTTCCAATGGGCACAAGTGCTGTGCCTCGGCTTCCCACTCCAATAGTGTAGGTTCTGATATTAAATTCCTGTGCTAGCTGTGTGGCCGTTAGAGGGTCTATCTGGCCAGAATTGTTTTCGCCATCCGTTAATAAAATGATGACTTTACTTTTGGCTTTACTTTCTTTCAGTCTGTTTACAGCAGTGGCCAAGCCCATGCCAATAGCTGTGCCATCTGTGATCAATCCGTTTTTTAAATCTTTAAGGCCGTTTAGTATTATTTTATGATCACTCGTCAATGGCGTTTGCGTAAAGCTTTCTCCGGCATACACAACTAACCCAACCCTGTCGTTGGGACGGTTTTTCACAAATTCAGAAGCTACCTTTTTTGTGGCTTCAAGCCTGTTTGGCGATAGATCCTGCGCAAGCATACTGCTTGAGACGTCAACGGCCATAACAATGTCTATACCTTCTGCTGCACGGGTTCTGGAGTTTTCCTCCGTGGTTCTTGGTCGGGCGATGGCAACTATCAAAAGTCCGATAGTGGCTAGCCTAAGAAGGGATAATACGGGCCTGAATCTGGCCAGCCAATTACTGCTGCTTGCTGCAAGTAGCTCGGCTCCTGGGAATTTTAATTCAGGGTTTTGCGCTTTGCGCTTGTACCACTGCCAAAATGCAAGTACTGGCAAAATTAGCAGTAGCCAAAGAAATTCCGGATTTTCAAATTGATAGTTCCGCATTATCTTATCTCCGGTTGCTTGGTTTCTGATTCATTTTTTTCTTCCACGGGTTTGGTATGGTTTAAAAATGCCTTAACCACGGTCATTGATCTCTCGTGTTCCTCAGTTCCTGGCTTTTTCTTTGCGAATTTCACCATAGCGCTCAGGTGGAAGAGTTCTATTGAGCTTTGATGCAACTCACTCGGCAAAGCAAGGATTTGAATTTTTTGAATAATCTCGTCAGCAGTGCTTTCCATGGCATTTATGCCCATTTGTCGTTCCATATACAACCTAAGTACATCGGTTATCCGTGAGTAATACTCTTTGGTTTTCCCTGCCTGCCAGAGCTGTTCCTTTTCAATTTCCCTTATCTGCCACAAGGCAAATTCATAAGGCGTAAGTTTTTGCTCAGGCGTAAGTTTTACTGTTCTTTTTCTTTTCTGGAGCCAATTTACCAATAGCACAATTCCAACAATCAGGGCAATTATACCCAAAGTCCACAGTAATATGGGTATCCAGTCGATGGGCGGCTCCAGCGGAGCCTTAATGTCATATAGTTCTTGTTCGGGTTTAAGTGTTGGCATTCCTACCTCAATGGCGATGGCGGGGGATGTAACCTTTTGATTGCCAATATTTAGAAGCAGGGGGGGGAAGGCAACATAACCGCTGTCAAAAGAAGTAATAGTGAGGTTTTGAGTTAACTCCCACTCATCCCCGGAAGTAATGGTGTCAAGTTTACCACTTTCTACAAGCTCCAAACCCTTAATGGTATCTGTATAAACTGGCCAGGTGAACTTTGAGTTTTTGGGAAGACTGGCCTTTAGGGTTACAACTATTTGCTCACCAATAAGTATTCGGTTGGTATCTGCATTAGCTGTAAAATGAGGCGACTGTGAAAAGGCCACCGTACAAATAGTCAGGAGAAAAATGGTATTTAGCAATCTTTTCATCTTGAGCCCTTTTGTTTAAAATACCCTAAAAGCTTTGCAGGGTATGATTCATCCACTCTAATGGAAAGTTGACCTGATCCGCTTTTAGCAAAGCTTTCACGGAAATAGTGATGCTTTTCAATAAAATTTATCTTCAGTTTTTTTTGTAGTTTTTTCGATCCGGTATTTACCCAGCTTATGTTTCCGCTTTCAGGATCTTGCAGTGGCACCACCCCAAGGTTGGGCAGATCCTCCTCACGGGGATCAAATATTCTTATTCCATTAACATCGTGTTTTTGCGACATTATCTTTAAGGGATCTCTATAATTGTCATCCATAAAATCAGAAAGAATAAAGGCAATGGCCTTTTTTTTCTGTATGCTGCTAAAAAACCTCAGGGCTGCGCCAATATCGGTTTTGTTGCTTTTGGGTTCTATTTCTATAAGCTCTCGAATAATGCGAAGAATATGGCTCTTACCTTTTTTGGGAGGGATATACTGTTCGATCTGATCGCTGAAAAAGATTACACCCACCTTATCATTATTCTGTATGGCAGAAAAGGAAAGTGTGGCACATATTTCTGTAATCATATCTCGCTTAAACTGCACTTTGGTGCCAAAGGCCTCCGATCCACTTACATCTACCAGCAGTATAAAAGTGAGCTCGCGCTCTTCCTCAAAAACCTTGATATACGGTTCGTTTAAACGAGCAGTTACATTCCAGTCTATGGAGCGGATATCGTCACCGGGATCGTATTTACGCACTTCACTAAAGGCCATGCCCCGCCCTTTAAAGCTACTGTGGTATTCGCCCGAGAAGATGTGGTTAGACAATCTTCGGGTTTTAATTTCTATGCGTCTTACTTTTTTGAGAAGTTCCTGGGTATTCATCTACAGTTTGCAATTTTTCAGTATGCAGTTTGCAAGCATGTTCTCTTTGCAGTTTAGTATTTCAATTTACGGGATGTGTTAATTGAAAACTGCCAATTGCCAACGGGCTATGGTACCTCTACCTTGTCTAATATTTGATTGATAATGTCTTCGGTAGTAATGTTTTCCGCTTCTGCCTCATAGGTGATTCCGATGCGGTGGCGCAAAACGTCATGAGCTACAGCTCGCACATCTTCGGGAATTACGTAGCCCCTGTGCTTAATAAAGGCATATACCCGAGCTGTATTTGCCAGTCCAATGCTACCACGTGGAGAAGCACCAAAGTTTACCAGTGGTTTCAAAGATTCTAATTTGTATTCTTCCGGGTTACGTGTGGCAAAAATGATATCCAGAATGTACTTTTCGATTTTCTCATCCATATACACCTGCTTTACTTCCTTGCGGGCATTTAGTATGGTTTGAGTGTCTACTACCGCTTTTATTGGCTCGGTATTTCCCTGAAGGTTTTGTCGCATAATTAGCCTTTCCTCTTCCAGTTTTGGGTAGCTGATTACAGTTTTTAGCATAAAGCGGTCACTCTGCGCTTCAGGAAGTGGGTAGGTTCCTTCCTGCTCTACCGGGTTTTGAGTAGCCAAAACCATAAAAGGCTCAGGCAATGGATAGGTGGTGTCTCCAATAGTTACCTGCCTTTCCTGCATAGCCTCCAGCAGGGCACTTTGCACCTTGGCCGGGGCGCGGTTTATTTCATCTGCCAGCACAAAGTTGGCGAAAATAGGACCATGCTTAATGGCAAATTCGCTTTTCTGGATGTTGTAAATCTGAGTGCCAATTACATCTGAAGGTAGTAGGTCGGGCGTAAACTGGATTCTGCTAAAATCGGCCTTAATGGCTTTTGCCAGTGAGTTTATGGCCAGGGTTTTGGCAAGGCCGGGAACGCCTTCCAGTAATATATGTCCATTGCCTAAAAGGGCGAGCAGCAGCCTTTCCAGCATTGTTTTTTGACCGATGATGGATTTGTTGACCTCCATCATAATTAAATCGATAAAAGCACTTTGCTCCTTAATGCGCTCGTTTATTTCGCTAATGTTGGAGTTGTTAGGTGTTGTTTCCATGATTGTTCCTTAATTTCCTGAAGTGTGCAAAAGTATTGTTTTAACAAGCTCTTGCGAGCAGATTTTGTTTACGCGAATTTGGAATGAAAATTTTCTTGAAGTAGTTAAAAACTTGTTAATTTTCTGGAAACGCCTACTTTTCGTGTCTGCTACATTATTATGGGCAGTTTGTTGGGCTTGTCGCTGCCTTGCTTATGGCAGTTTGTTAAAAATCCGAGTTGTTCTGGTAATAAACGGTAAAGCAACTTTAGCATAACTCCTTCAAGTAGGAAAAATTACTGTGAGAGTTTTCCCATTTAGGGATTGTTGAGAGCCTTGTGATAAGGTAATGGATTGATTTTTATTTATTTGAGAAAATGGGACGAAAGTTGCTCTGGATTTCAATGATTTAGGGGAAGAGTTGAAGAATATAAAAAACATACTTATATGTCTGCTTTTTAGCAGCGTTGCATTCGCTAGTCCATCGGCCTCAAATGGGGTTCTGGATTTGAGGGAACATAACTTTGCGAAGTATTCTGCGCTGCAGCTTGGTGGTGACTGGGAGCTTTATCCCGGGAAACTATATTACCCTGATTTTTTTGATGATGATGTAAGCTGGCCAAAGTCGGAGGTGTTGTTTAAACCCTCAACTATCGATTGGTCAGATGTTGATGATTTACATGAGGGTTTCAAGGAATATGGATACGCCACCTTTAGGCTTAGGATTTTAATGCCGGATACCTTTCCGAAGCAGGCACTTATGATCAGAAATGTAAGGACTGCCTATCGCCTGTTTGTAAATGGTGAAGGTTTTGAAGAGGCGGGCAACATTAGTCAAAGCTCCTATAATAGTGTGCCGAGCTGGAGAAACGCTACTAAAATTGTGGAGTTACGTCCGGGAGTTAATGAGTTGGTTTTGCTGGTGTCTAATTTTCACCATGCCAGAGGAGGTTTGGCAGAGCCCATCATTATGGGGAATTCCGGAGCTGTTTTTTACTCCAGAAATCTGGAAGTGGGAGGAACTCTGTTTTTAGTTGGCTGCCTGCTGTTGGCAGGAATATTTGCACTGGGCCTTTTTTGGTTCAAAACCTCTGATGTGGTGGGTCTTTTCTTCTTTTTGTTTTGTGGTTCCTTTGCGCTGTTTATCGTCACTTCGGGCCCCCACCTTTTAACGTCTTTATTCAGGGATATTTCGTGGACCTTCACTTTGAGGTTCATGTGGATATCCTTCTATTTAAGTGTAATTTCATACGGCTACTTTCTTTTAGCGAACTTTCAGGATCACTTGCGTCCTGCGGTATTTCACGTGCTGGCGGTTATTAGTTTCATCATGGTTGTTGTTACGGCCACCACTCCGGTTTATTTCTTTACGGCAGCTCAGGTGTATTATTTTGTGATTCTTTTACTTACGGCCATCGGCATTACACTGGGCGCGCTTTTGCAGGCAAATTTTTCACATAAACTGGTGTGGGTAAACGTGCTTGGTACCGGAGCATTTTTTGCGGTGGTAACTTATGAGATGCTGCGATATTTTGATGTTATTGGAAGCTGGCCGATGTTTTTTGTGGGGGCTATAGCCTTGTTTATTTTCTGCCAGGCCATGGTTATGGCTATAGTTTATGGCAGAAGCTACCGAGATTCTTCCTTGGCAGCGTTGGCAGCTGCCAAAACCCGTGATGAGTTTTTAAATGCAATGAGTCATGAATTGAAAACACCAATGAATGCCATACTTGGTATGAGTTCATTTTTAGAGAAATCCGACCTTACGGATGGACAGCGCGATAAGCTCAATGCAATAAGGGAAAACGGAGAGTCGCTAATGTCGATGATAAATGATGTTTTGAGTATTTCCGAATTGGATTCCGGTCAGCTCAAACTCAAGAAAACAATTTTCAATCTTGAGAACTCCATAGAGTCATCCATAAACCTTTCAAAGCAGCATTTAAAAAACGCCAGTGTTTTATTCAAGTATCACATTGATCCGAAGATACCAGAGCTGCTTACCGGTGATTCATCGCGTATTAAGCAGGTGGTTATACACTTGTTGAATAACGCCTTTAAATTCACCGAAGAGGGTGAGGTGATATTAAAGGTAATGTTCCTTGAGAATAACAGCGGCATCGTGCGTGTGCGTTTTAGCCTTAAGGATACAGGAATCGGAATGAGAACCGGGCCAGGAAACATCCTTTCCATTTTTACCCATAACAACCCAGGGAAACTGGCTAAATATCAGGGGTCTGGAATGGGGCTGTCCGTTACCACGGATCTTTTGGAAATGATGGGCGGAAATCTGGATATTAAGAGTAAAAAGAATGTTGGGACGGAAATAAGTTTCGACTTATTGCTCGAGGAGTATAAGGAAGCTGCATCATCGTCACCGTCCATTTTTGTTAAAAATGAGATTGACACAACCCTTAAGGTGTTGTATGCAGAGGATAATCCGGTTAATCAAAAGCTGATGACATTAATGCTTAATGCCTTGGGGCTTAAGGTTGATATTGCACAAAATGGTCAGGAGGCTTTGCAAATGGCGATGAAGAAGTATTACAACATAATACTTATGGATATCCAAATGCCGGTGATGGACGGCTTTGAGGCTTCTGCAAAAATTGTGAAGCACTCTTCTTCAAGACCTATCATCATAGCCACTACGGCTAATCTTGCCGAGGTGGATAAACGAAAGTGTTTCGCTGTGGGCATGAATGATTTTATTTCAAAACCCCTGCGTCAGGAGGATTTGAAATTGGCAATTCTTAAATGGCAAGGGCTTAAGGAGTACCTGGATGACTCTAATGGTGCGGCTATAAAGCTTTCTTCCTAGGTTTTTGAGGGAGAGCCGTCTATTACTTTGTCATCTACAATCATATATACACGATCCCCTTTTTTTGGATGAATTATATGCAGCCCTGTAAATTCCCCAAATGCTGGTAATATTCCTCCTTTTTCTCCAAAATAAAAACACGGTAAACGCAGGCTTTGCCTTGCGCCTCCGGTAACTCTCACTCCGGGGTGAATATGCCCACACAGATTATATAACGAAGCATCTTCCAGTGGTTCGTGGCTCAGGATAATAGATCCTGTTTTAAGGGTATCCTTATGTACTGTGAGGTTAATATTGCTATAGCTGCTTGCAGTAAGTATGTCGTGGTTGCCGGTAATAAGATGAAAGGAAACAGAGTCATTCCGCTTTATGAGGTCTTTAAACGCAAGCCACTCGGTGTTTAGCTCTGAATGGAAAAGATCCCCCAGAAAAATAACCTTCTTTGAGGGGTAGGAATTTAATAGTGACTGAAGCTTATTGAAGTTTTTTAGAGCGGCTCCATCCGGGATGGCAATCCCTGCTTTTCGGAAATGTGTGATTTTTCCAAAATGTAGATCGGCTATCAAAAGTGTGTCCTCTTGCTCCCAATAAATCGCCTTTTCTGGAATCAAAAGAAAATCCTGATCGAGGATTTTAAGCCTGGTGGTCATCTGTTATCTAACAATGGCCATGCACCTGAAACTCAGAGAAGGTGTAGGAGCATAGTAAGTTAAGGTGTCCAAACAGTGTGTTCGGCTGGAACCCATAATAGCCAAACCTTCCTGAGCGGTCATTTCATCTGCATTTTCACATATTCCCAGGAAGGTTCTAAAACCTATGGAAGTGGCGTATAGGCCTTCTGCTACCTTGTTTGGTGAGCTTCCGCGTGATGCCAGCTTGTATATCTTCATAGAGGGTAGGCTGTAATCCACCTCTCGCTTTTCTTTTTGCGAAACCACCTTGCTACGCCATTGGCAATAGTGAGTTGCCTGGTTGTAAGTGATACCAATTATTGGCCAGTCATCATATTTTTTTGATGTAAAGAAAGGGGCATCATAGCTGAGTTTCCAGATAACGGTATCCGGAAGAGCACTCCTGTAGCTTTCTGAATCCTCGCCATCTTCCGTTTTGAGGTAATAGAGGTATTCTTTCCAGCCAATGTTGGTGAGCTCTGTTTTGTCGAGAAAAGTGTTGCGCGCGCCAGGCACGGATGCAGTGCCGGCAGGAGCTTTAACCGCCAGGGGAGAGGGTGCCAGGGAGGCTGTAATCAGGATTGAAAGAATGTTAAAGTAGGTCCACGTCATATCGCAAATGTAAAAACCCCGGCCAAACGACCAGGGTTTTACATATTTATAAATAAAAATTCTGTTATTTCTATTTCTTAGGAGTCGTCTTAGTGTCTAGTGCAGGAGGCAAAGCTTCTACCGGAGCGGCCTTGCTTTCGGCAAAGGTCAGCTCATTAATGATGTTTTTTGCACCAGCATACTTGTCAATAATAAAGAGCACATAGCGAATGTCTACAGAAATGGTGCGCTGTAGTTGCTTTTCAAAGAAAATATCTCCGCTCATTGCTTCCCAGTTACCGTCAAATGCACAGCCAATAAGTTCGCCACGGCCATTGATTACGGGGCTGCCGGAGTTTCCACCTGTAATATCATTATTGCTGATAAAGCACACAGGGAGCTCTCCATTGGCATTGGCATATCGGCCATAGTTTTTCTGTTTTATAACCTCAATCAGTTCAGGTTGCATATAAAACTCCATGTCGTTGGGATTCTCCTTTTGTAGAATTCCCTCGGCAGTGGTGTAGTAGTTGTAAAATACACCATCACGAGGGTGATAACTTCCCACGGTTCCGTAGGTCATTCTCATGGTGCTATTGGCATCGGGATAATAGTTTTTATCTGAGTTCATTTCACGAACACCAGCCGTAAATAGGCGATAGCCCTTTTCCATTTTGGCATCTACATCCTCATGAGCCATTGCAGAGTTGCGATACATGGCAATAAGTTCATTTCCTATAATTGAGCCCATGTCTTTTTTAAGTTTCTTTTGGTCTGGTTTTTCAAGAAACTCGAGCACGCTCTCTTTGCTGGTAAGGATAGACTTGCTGTACACCTTGTCTGCAAATTTTTTCCAATCTCCCTTATACTTTTTATCTACAAGGCTAAAGAATTCGGGTTGTTGCTCTGCGGGTATGTTGTTGTCATAAAGCTCAAAAAGACTGGCAAAAAGTTCCTGATCAAGGCTTTTGTTATAGTCTTTAAAGTGCTCTTCAACAGAGGCGCTGATGCTTTCCATCAATGCATCAATTTTTGGATGGAACTCGTCCTTCACAGCTTTTTTAGCCTCGTCAGATTCAGCTTCATCCATTTTTTCATCCATCTTCTCCTTCAACATAAAGGCGTTATCCATTAACCTGTTGAAGCGGAAGGCAAAAAGAGCAAGGTCTGAACCGGTTAGGCCGGCCTCAAGCACATATACATTACTTTTTACATAAGAATTTGATTGGTTGTATGCCTCTTCCAATAGGTTAAGCGTATTGCCATAGGTTTGTTTTTTTGAAGGATTGGCATTTACCCAATTTCTAAAATCATCTTCTATTACCTTCTTTTTGGCGGCAACCTTATTTTTCTTTAGCTGCTCGGTTTGCCCGATATAGTATTTCCAGTAGTTGGATACACGAGCGTATTTTGAGGCATATTGAATACGGGTAGCTTCATCGGCATCCATGTATTTTTTCATGATAGCCAACTTCAGGTCGCGAACTTCTACAACTGAGGGGTTGTAAAGATCAACGGCTTGTTTTACACCGTAGCTGCTCAAATAGCGGTCGGTGCTTCCCGGGTAACCAAAAATCATGGTAAAATCACCTTCTTTAACTCCATCCAGAGAAATAGGCAGGTGGTGCTTTGGTTTCATGGGAATGTTGTCAGCAGAATATTCCGCTGGCTTTCCATCGGGGCTGGTGTAAATTCTAAACATGCTGAAGTCACCGGTATGACGAGGCCACATCCAGTTGTCAGTATCTCCTCCAAACTTACCTACGGAAGAAGGTGGCGCCCCTACAAGACGAATGTCCTTGAAAGTTTCATACACAAAAAGGTAAA
This sequence comes from Owenweeksia sp., assembly GCA_048267305.1. GTDB lineage: Bacteria > Bacteroidota > Bacteroidia > Flavobacteriales > Schleiferiaceae > Owenweeksia. The sequence continues at coordinate 17,275 of JBLWXT010000024.1, forward strand.
ATTCGTTGCCATGATAAAAGCTTTTTACGTTGGCATCATAGTCATTGTCTTTAGTGGCTTTGTCGGCAATTTTCTTTCCGATTTCACGAATTTTAGCCTCGCGGCTCTTCTCGCTCATGGTATCGCTCAAAACAGCGTTTACCTGATCGCTAACATCTTCCATACGTACCAAAAAGCGCACAAACAGACCTTCGTTTGGCAATTCTTCTGAATAGGATTTTGCCCAAAAGCCATCATCCAATAAGTTGTTGTCAGGAGTAGAGTGTGTTTGGATAGCATCAAAACCACAGTGGTGGTTGGTTAATAGCAATCCGTTTTTAGAAATTACTTCTGCTGTACAAAAGCCTCCCAAGGAAACAATCGCATCCTTAATGCTGGAATTGTTGATTGAGTACAGTTGCTCGGGGGTGAGTTGCAGGCCGTTAGCCTTCATGTCTTCATAGTTGCGGCCCAATAACATTGGTAGCCACATTCCTTCATTGGCTACGACTGGCAAAGCCAAAACTAAGGCCAGCACAAAAGCAAAGAATTTCTTCATCATTGTATAGTTTTTTTAAAGTGACGCGAAAATAATAATTCCGATTCTCATTGGCAGGCCGTAAGACCTCAAATTATCTGCAACTGAAAGCCGAAACACTATTTGAGAATTTTAAAAATGATAGGTGGGTTTTTTAAGAATGCTATGGCGGCAGAGCGGCAGGGTTTAAAAGTAATAAAAAAGGAGGCTGCCTCATTAAGCGGTGAAGCAGCCTCCATATAGATATATCAGTAGCGCGGAGCTAGTTTTTTACAACCTTTAATACACTTACTTCTCCTCCAAGTTCACTTACAGTAAGCATGTAAACGCCTTTTGGAAATGTAGTCATATTTATTAGCACTTCCTTTTCAGTGTTGTAAGTGGTTGATGATATAAGCTTGCCGTTGAGGTCGTGTACCTGCACCTGAGCGATGGCAAGTTCACTTGATATGGTCAGCAAATCCTGCACGGGATTAGGGAACAGAACCAAACCTTTGTCCATGTAAACTGATGCTGACTTCTTGGTTATATCATTATCACTGCAGTTGATGTCCATCCTAAAGGATAACCCTCCTTTATCAGTAGCCTTGCCCAGATTTCGCACCACTACAACCAGCTCATTAGTGCCTGTTGTAAGTATAGAATTTAGATTGCTGGCTGTTACAACGTCAAAGGCATCTCCTGCAAGGTGACCATTGCTCACCGTTCCGTTGCTGTAGAATTTAACATCATGTGCGGGGAATTTGAAGTTGTTCCTTCCGAAACCTGTGATTAAAGCCACCCTTTGGCCATTTAGGTAAATGTCAGCTTGATCATCTACTGTTGCTACAATTCGTACATCAAGATCAGCGGTGTCGTTTAGAGAAAACTCCTTACGCAGATAGGTGATATTGCTGCCCACGGCAATTACATCGGTGTTTTCAATACTGCTAATGCTGGTATAGCCATAGGGCTGGCCTAAAACAACAGGCTCTGTGTACGAAACTGCAGGAGGGAGGCTTGGGGCTCCGTTCCATGCCCCGCTGAGGTTGGATGGTGATTTTACGCTGCTCTGACTCCAGCTGTTATCACTTAGCACACTTAGGCAGGCTTGGGGAGCTAGCCTTTCGGTACAGCCGCTATCGGTCCTTAGGCTTAGTATTGTAATTACTGTGCTGTCGCAACCGTTGGATGAACCATAAACATCTGTATAGCTGCCTGCGGTGCTTTGGTAGCTTCCTCCAAGGTATAAACTGTCTCCGGGGCAAATACTGTCTTGTACGGTTACGGAAATATTTGGCTTAATGCTCAGTGTGGTGGCAACCAAACTGTCACAACCATTTGCAGCGGGATATACATCGGTGTAAATACCGGCAGTGGTTTGGTACGCTCCTTCAAGTAAAATACTATCTCCATCACAAATCATTGCATTTGTAGCCACCACTATGTTTGGCTTAATGCTTAAGTTCACTGTGTGGATACTGTCACAACCGCTCATGCTCTGATTCGTGTCTTTATATGCACCTGCCGATGTTCTGTAGTGGCCAAAAATCAGGGCACTATCACCAGCACAAATTATTATGGAAGAACTGGAGTTGATTTCAGGTTCTACAAATAGTTGCGTGCTTACGGTAGAATCGCAACCATCTACTGAGCGGTAGGTAAAACTATAAGTACCGGGTGTGTTTTGATAAGTTCCAAAGATCAGCAGGCTGTCACCAGAGCAAATAGTAGCTGCAGCCATGGCGGTGTTGTAGGTAGGGTTTACAATCAACTCCTGCTCAATTAGGCTATCACAGCCATTTTGGTTAGTAAGCAGATTTTGATAAACTCCTGCATCGGTTTGGAAAACTCCAAAAATAAGCGCGCTATCCCCATCGCAGATAACTGCCGCAGATAAGCTGGTTGTGCTGCCCGGGTCATAAATTTTTACCGTGGTTACTACAGAATCACAACCATCGCTTCCTTGCAGTGTTACGGAACTGCTTCCTGCCATGGCAGAGTCACAGGTCATCATGGTTACGGTGGTTGAATCCGTTGTTGGGCACGGAGGCGCTACATATATAATTGTGTCGATATGTGTACTGTCACAGCCGTACTGATTGGTAAATGAATTGGGGAATATTCCCGCCAGGGAGGGGTTAGTAGTTGTAGTGGTTGTGCCTGTTAGATGTGTTGGATTAACTGTTACTGTAACGTTGGCAATAATGTCGCAGCCATTTAGGATTATGGTTGTATCAATATACAAGCCTGCAGTGAATCTATAAACTCCTCCAATAAGGATGCTGTCGCCCTGGCAAATGGCAGTGTTGGTGATGCTGGTAGTATAAATACCTTCGTCAATATTCCCATCACAATTGTTGTCAACTCCATCACAAACTTCAATGGCATTTGGATTAATGGCACTATTGCCATCGTCACAGTCGGAGTTGTCAGCCACAAATCCTGCAGGCGGGCCTGTACAGGAATAGATGGATGAATCATTGTTTCCAAAATTATCGCTGTCGGTATCGGCATAGAAGGTGCCTGAAACAAGGTCGAAGTCGAATGAATAGCTAAAGCAGCCATCGCCTCGGTTTATCAATAAGTATAGCGTGTCCTGAGGGTAACATGTAAAGGACATGGAGTCCTGACCAGGCCCAATAGGTTGGTTTGTTCGGGCTATATAGCCAATCTGACCCTGACCGTAGTTGTAGGCATACAGGTATAGATCAGCTCCATCTGTATTGCTGGTATTGTTAAAGTTTAGATTCCATTTTATTTGGCTGTAGCCGGAATTGTACACCTTGTAGTAGTCATTGGCATCACTGCCAACAGAGGAATAACCAATGTTTCCATTAATGGTGTCTTCAAGGTTAATGAGGGTGGCTGTCGCAATGCTGTTGTTGGGCTCTGGATCGCTTACACTTACATTGATCATTTCGTAACTGAGGTTGTAGCTGATACACTCACTTGCATTAATCTTAAAGTATACTGTATCTGCCTTTCTGCAGTAGATGGTAAGGGTGTCCGTGCCGGAAATTCCCTCAGGCCTGTTTGTTAATGAGCTCGAGCCAATCTGGCCCTGACCCTTGTTATAGGCATAATAGTAAAGATCCACGGTGTTGCTGCCTGTGGTGTTCGTGTAGTTTAGATATACATTTAAGGCACCATCATCAGGCAGCACGGTGGCGTAATAGTCGTAAAAATCCCGCGCAACAGATATATAACCTATTCGACCGTCAACGCTATTGCCGGCTGCAAAAAATGTGGCCTGGTTAAAATTGTCATTGGGTTCAGCGTCATCAGCATGGGTTGGAGGTATCACCTCATAACTGAGGTTGTAGCTTATGCATTCACTGGCATTCACCATGAAATATACAGTGTCGGCCTCTCGGCAATAAATGGTCAAGGTATCTGTAGTGCTAATTCCCACCGGCCTATTTGCCAATGAGCGGGAGCCAATGAAACCTTCACCCTTGTTGTAGGCGTAATATCCGAGGTCAACGCTATTGCCGCCTGTAGTGTTTGTATAGTTTAGATATACCTTTAGGGTACCATCATCGGGTAGTACGGTGCCGTAATAGTCATAATTGTCGCGGGCAACATTAATATATCCTATTCGGCCATCAACACTATTACCGGCCTCAAAAAATGTGGCTTGGTTGAAGTTGTTGTTGGGCTCGTTGTCATCGGTATGAGTCGGAGATATTATCTCATAACTCAGGTTATAACTGATGCACTCACTGGCATTTATCATAAAATAAACCGTGTCGGCTTCTCTGCAGTAAATAGTCATTGTATCTGTAGTGCTGATTCCCAGGGCTATATTTGATAATGGGCTGGAACCAATGAGGCCCTCACCTTTGTTGTAGGCGTAATAGGCGAGGTCCACGGTACTGCCGCCAGTAGTGTTTGTGTAGTTTAGATACACTTTTAAGGTGCCATCATCCGGTAATTCGGTGGCGTAGTAGTCGTATTTATCCTGGGCAACATTTACATATCCTATCCGGCCGTCAACACTGCTGCCTGCTGCAAAAAATGTGGCCTGGCTAAAAGTATTGTTAGATTCAGTATCATCTGCATGGCTTGGTGATATAACCTCATAGCTGAGGTTGTAACTGATGCACTCACTGGCATTTATCATGAAATATACCGTGTCTGCTTCTCGGCAATAAATGGTTAGGGTATCGGTGGTACTAAGTCCTACGGGCCTGTTTGAAAGTGAGCGGGAACCTATTATACCCTGCCCTTTATTGTATGCGTAATAGTTGAGGTCAACGGTACTGCCGCCAGTAGTATTGGTGTAGTGTAGATATACTTTTAGGGTGCCATCATCAGGTAACACAGTGCCATAGTAATCATGGATATCCTGAGTTAGCCCGAAGTAGCCTACATGTCCATTAACGCTGCCGGTTGATGGAAAGAATGTGGCCTGAGTAAAGCCGTTATTAGGTTCCGTATCTGTCGTGCCGGTAGTTACAGTGCTAAAACTGCCGCTGTAGCTAAAGGCAAAGGAGGAGTTTACCTTAAAATAAATGGTTTCGGTTTTTCGGCAGGGCACGGTTATGCTTACGCTTGAGCTTACGCCAACCCCCACATTGGTGGCGTTGTTTGAGCCAATTTGACCAGCGTTGCCGTTGTACATGTAAATGTAGAGGTCGGCACCGGCATTGCCACTGGTATTGGTGTAGTTGAGGGTAAAGGTAACCGTGCCATCAAAATTTGGAATGCCCACAAAGTAATCATCTGTATCTCCTGGTCCTACATCGCCAGTTATACTAGCCCCCTGGGTAAGCGGGTTGGCCGTTCCCGATGAATTATTGGGTTCTGTTTCAGTTTGTGAAAAGCCGTTAAAGCCCTGTAGGATTAGGGCTCCGGAAAGCAACAAGTAATAAATTGATTTCATAGGAACTAGGTTAGGGGTTATGGGTGCTGAAAAATCACCGATTTTTAAGTGTATGGTGCTCAAAATTAGCATTCTGGAGTATCTCATAAAAGCTAGGTATTGAAAATACGGCATTATACGTATGTGTCCTACGGTGAAATTTGGAAACTTGGTTTTTTGGATATCTATTTGAGTTTAAAAGTGTTTGATGAACGAATTCGCTGCAGCTTATGAGGGTATAGTAGAAGCCTGTATTTTACTGTCAGCGACTAAAAACACGTACCTTTGTGAGCTCATTTTGAAGGGTGATATTTCATGAGTGATGCAATAAAACATGAGTGCGGTATAGCACTGGTTCGATTAAAGAAACCTTTGGATTTTTACCTCCAGAAGTATGGTTCAGCTCTTTACGGGGTAAATAAAATGTACCTGCTTATGGAGAAGCAGCACAATCGCGGGCAAGACGGTGCCGGCCTGGCAAACATCAAACTGGATATGCCTCCCGGTTCCCGCTACATCAGCCGCTACCGCTCCAACGACAAAACTCCCATACAGGATCTTTTTCAAAGAGTGAATGAGCGCATTAATGATTCAGTGGGTGCTGATCGCGAAAAACTACAGGACGCCCAATGGTTGAAGGAAAATGTGCCTTTTGTTGGTGAACTGTATCTGGGACACCTGAGATACGGAACCTATGGCGGAAACTCTATTGAGCAATGTCACCCCTTTTTGCGGCAGAATAACTGGGTTACACGTAATCTCATACTGGCCGGAAACTTCAACATGACTAATGTTGATGAACTCTTTAATCAACTTGTGAATATCGGGCAGCATCCTAAGGAGATGGCCGATACCGTAACCATACTTGAGAAGATAGGCCACTTTTTGGACGAGCAAAATGAGAAGCTCTACCGCAAATACAAAAAGCAGGGGATATCTAAAAAAGATGCAACGGAGCGAATTGCACGGGATATTGACATCAAGAAAATATTGCGCAAAAGTGCCAAGAAGTGGGACGGTGGCTACGCCATGGTTGGCCTTTTTGGTCATGGCGATGCCTTTGTGCTTCGCGATCCTTCAGGCATCCGCCCGGCCTTTTATTATGATGATGATGAAATTACCGTTGTAGCCTCTGAACGTCCGGTAATTCAAACGGCCTTTAATGTTCCTTTTGAGGAAATCAAAGAAGTAACTCCCGGCCATGCACTTATTATTAAAAAGGGAGGCACAGCAAGCTTAGAGCAAATTAGAGAACCATTGGAGCGCAAAGCCTGCTCTTTCGAGCGAATCTACTTCTCCCGTGGAAACGATGCAGATATTTACCGCGAGCGTATTGAGCTTGGAAACCGGGTCTGCCCGGCCATACTTGAGGAAGTCGACTATGACCTCCGAAAAACGGTTTTTTCCTTTATACCGAATACCGCTGAGATTTCCTTTTACGGGATGGTAAAGGGTATGGAATCTTACCTGAATAAGGTAAAGCACGACAAGATTTTTAAACATGAAGGAACGCTGGAATCAGATAAGCTAACGGAATTATTGAGCATCCGCCCAAGAGTTGAAAAGGCCATTTGGAAGGATGTGAAGATGCGTACCTTTATTACTGAGGATAGCAGCCGTGATGATCTTGTTTCTCATGTATATGATATAACCTATGAAACGGTAAAGCCGGGAGATAACCTGGTGGTGATTGATGACAGTATTGTTCGAGGTACCACTCTTCGCCAAAGCATCCTTAAGATTTTAGATCGCCTGAGCCCTAAGAAAATTGTGGTGGTTTCTTCCGCTCCGCAAATCCGTTATCCGGATTGCTACGGTATAGATATGGCCAAGCTTGGCGATTTTATCGCCTTTAGAGCCGCTATTGCATTGCTTAAAGAAAGCGGACTGGATAATGTTATTGATAGCGTTTACGAACGTTGTGTTGCTCAAAAGCACTTGCCTGATGCCGAAATTCAGAATTTTGTAAAAGATATTTACGCGCCTTTTTCACCTGAGCAAATCAGTGATAAAATTGCACAGTTACTTACTCCCGAGGAAGTAAGAGCCGATGTGAAGATCATTTATCAAACCATTGAAGACCTGCATGCCTCTTGTCCTAATCACACGGGTGATTGGTACTTTACAGGAAACTTCCCAACACCGGGAGGGATGCGCGTTGTAAACCGCGCCTTCCTGAATTTTTACGAAGGGAAGAACGTAAGAGCTTATTAGAAGCAGTATTGGTTAAAAAACATAAATCGGCCGTGCATAGCATTTTGTACGGCCGATTTTGCTTTTGTACTAAACCGGTTTTAGTTTTTCAACAATAGAGGAGCACCTACTTTGGGCAATGCCATCAAGGGCTAATATTTATTTTGAGGCATTATCCATTGGGGGAAAAGAGGCCGTTATCTGCCATTAAAAATATAGAGGTAATTTTTTTTTAACATTAGAATTAAGAGTTGGTAAGGCATTGCGAGGTTGTTAACAACCTCTGGTTTATGATGTGCTTAATTCTATGGTTGAAATCATTATTAAGGTCGTTAAATTGATAGTCCTTTGCACCAAAATCTACATCGCACAAAGACACCTACTTATGAAGATTGAAACCATAGAAAACACCGATAGATTGGCCTATACTTATGAAGAAGCGCTAAAAGCTGCCACTAAATATTTTGATGGCGATGAGCTGGCAGCAGGTGTGTGGTTAAGTAAATATGCCCTTAAGGATTCCTTTGGAAATATATTCGAAACCACCCCGGCAGATATGCATCAACGCATGGCCTCGGAGATTGCGCGTATAGAAAGCAAGTACCCAAACCCTATGGGAACCGGGGAGCTGTTTAAGGTGCTCGATAGGTTTAAGTATATAGTGCCTCAGGGAGGCCCAATGACGGGTATTGGTAATAAATTTCAAGTGGCTTCCCTTTCCAATTGTTTTGTTATTGGTAACCAAGGTAGCAGCGACTCCTACGGTGGAGTAATGAAAGTGGACGAGGAACAGGTACAGCTGATGAAGCGCAGAGGTGGCGTAGGTCACGACCTTTCTCATATTCGCCCAAAGGGATCGCCAGTTAAAAACTCGGCACTTACCTCCACAGGTGTGGTGCCCTTTATGGAGCGCTACAGCAATTCAACCCGTGAGGTGGCTCAGGATGGCCGCAGAGGCGCCCTGATGTTAAGTATTTCCATTGATCATCCCGATTCAGAATCGTTTATTGATGCTAAACTGGATGGTACAAAGGTTACCGGAGCCAATGTTTCTGTAAGGATAACCGATGGGTTTATGAAAGCCGCACTGGCTGGTGAGCCTTACAAACAACAGTTTCCTGTAGATGCTGAAAATCCGGTTTTTACCAAGGAGGTTGATGCCGCTGCCATTTGGAAGAAGATAGTGCACAATGCGTGGGCATCTGCTGAGCCGGGTATTCTATTTTGGGATACTATCACTCGTGAGTCAGTGCCGGATTGCTACAGTGATATGGGCTTTAAAACAGTTTCTACAAACCCATGCGGGGAAATACCATTGTGCCCTTATGACAGCTGCCGTTTGTTGGCGATAAATTTATTCAGCTATGTTGAAAATCCCTTTACCAAGGAGGCATTTTTTGACTTTGAAAAGTTTAAAGCACACGCCCATATTGCACAGCGTATTGCCGATGACATTATAGACCTGGAGCTTGAAAAGATAGACGCCATTATTGCGAAGATTGATGCCGACCCGGAAAACGAGGAAATAAAGCGTACCGAAAGAAAGCTGTGGGAGAAAATCCGTGAAAAATGTATTCAGGGACGCAGAACAGGTATTGGCATAACAGGTGAGGGAGATATGCTTGCTGCATTGGGTATCCGTTATGGTTCTGATGAATCCATTGCCTTTTCTGAGGAAGTTCACAAAACACTGGCCATTGAAACTTATCGCAGCTCAATGGAGCTGGCCAAGGAGCGTGGCACCTTTACCATATTTGATGCTGAAAAGGAAAGGAACAACCCCTTCCTGTTAAGGATAAAGGAACATGACGCCAAATTGTGGGAAGATATCCAAACTCATGGTCGTAGAAACATTGCGCTATTGACCATTGCTCCAACGGGTACCACTAGCCTGATGACACAGACTAGCTCTGGCATTGAACCCGTATTTATGGTATCCTATAAAAGGAGAAAAAAAATCAATCCAAACGATAAAAACACCCGCACCGATTTTGTGGATGATCTTGGAGATCACTGGCAGGAGTTTCACGTTTTCCACCACCAGTTTACCAACTGGCTTACCATAAATGGCTACAACCTAAAGGAGGTAGAGCAGCTTGACGAAGCGGGCTTACAGGAAATTATTGCCAAATCTCCCTATGCAGGTGCCACTGCCCGTGATGTAGACTGGGTAAATAAGGTAAATCTACAGGGAAGGGTGCAGAAATGGGTGGATCACTCCATCAGTGTAACCGTAAATGTACCGGAGGATATTGCCGAGGAAAAGGTGGGTGAGATTTACCGCACCGGATGGGAAAGCGGATGCAAGGGAATTACAGTGTACCGCGAAGGAAGCCGCTCAGGGGTGTTGGTGTCTAATGAAGATGGCAAAAAGAAAAAGGAGGAAACCATAGCAGAACGCAAAGCTCCGGCAAGACCAAAGGTTTTGGAGGCAACCGTTGTGCGCTTTAACAATAATGAAGAGCGATGGATAGCCGTAATCGGATTGCTCAACGATCGCCCTTATGAGATATTTACCGGCCGTGCGGAAGACGCCTTCCATTTACCACATTGGTGTAAGGAAGGGTTGGTGATTAAGAATAAAGATGAGCAGGGCCAAACCCGCTATGACTTTCAGTACAAGGATAAAGACGATTACAAGATTACCATTGAAGCGCTTTCGCGCTCCTTTAATCCGGAATTTTGGAATTATGCCAAACTGATTAGCGGTGTGCTTCGCCATGGTATGCCTCTATTGGATGTGGTTCATATGGTAGACAATCTCCACCTAAGTGATGACTCATTAAATACCTGGAAAAACGGAGTTATCCGTGGCTTGAAAAGCTTTATACCAAAGGGCACTAAGGCTCTTGACAGCGTTTGTAAAGACTGTGGTGAAGACTCCGTAGTGTACGAAGAAGGCTGCCTTATCTGTAAAAGCTGTGGAAACAGTAAGTGCGGGTAATTGATTTACTATTTAAATAGACAGGGATAAGTCGGTTTATCCCTGTCTGTTATAACTTTCTGGCTGTGAGATGTCTTTTATACGCTATCCTTTCATTTCTGCTTACAGCCTGTTCCTCTGGTATACTATCCACAAACCTAGCTGGTGACAAGGATTTATATCTTCCGCAACAATATGGCCTTGCAGTAGAGCGAGTGGATACCATTAATGGTAATCCGGTGGTGATAACTGAATACAGGGAGAAAAAGGGAAATGTGTATAGCCGATCAGTAAAGTTATCTGAAACCATGCAGGCCGATACCTTCTATTATCCAAATGGCAAGTATTATTCATGGCGGTTGAGTAAGAAATGCGAAACTCCAACCGATCACTACTACGACTCTTTGGTGAATCAACAATATGATAAAAAGGGCAGGCCGCTAACAAGAACCACCAGGATGTATCATGAGCCCGACACTGCTTATCTGCAGTATTTTGATAAAGAAGGTGTTTTATTGGCAGAGCACCATCCGGTTTTGATGTCCGAACTACAGAGCATAATGAAGCAGAATTAGGGTAGAGGAAAGTTTGGACCCCGGTTATTAGCGGCAAATGGATTATTTTATAAAAATGGAGTTGAAACAGCCAAAAGTTGGCAACTTTTGGCTCGGTTGGAATAAAAACTGACTTTTTCCCGCTTTTTTATTCTCATAATTTCCGCATCGGTCAAAACTCTTGTTATTGGTAATTAGCACAATGGGGTGAATTATAAATTATAGGTAACATTAGGGTCATAAACATGAAAACTCTATGATCAAAGAATCCCTTAACAGTCCTCGAATACAGACTAGTAGTAATACTATAGTCTGGATTGTTGATGATGACGCAGTTAGCCGTTTTCTTACAAGGAAAATTTTAGAACTCCGAAGTAATCAGTCTTTGGATATCCTGGAATTTGCCAGTGGAAATGAGGCAATTAAAGCTGTTGAACAGTTGCGAAGCCTACCTCCCGATGTTATTTTTCTGGATATTGATATGCCCCATATTACTGGATGGGATTTTCTGGATCATCTGAAAGAATCAGGAAAGCTTAAAAATAGTAGAATAGCCATGCTGGCTTCTTCATCTAGTGAAGAGGATAGCAATCGTGCGCTATCTTACGAGAGGGTGAATATCTACTTCCAAAAGCCTCTGAAAATTGAACATATCAGAGATTTAATGCTATTGGAGAAGGTGGCTAATTAACTTTTCCATTTTAGCTGCAGGGCTGTTTCCAACTGTTTTCTGTTTTATGCTGGGCATTTACTGAAAAATTCGTTGGGACCAATACATCTGTTTATATCACCCAAAAGAAGGGTGTCTCCATGGCTTTATTTAGTATTATTGATGATCAATTAAAAAGTCAGGAATTTCATCAATAAGGCTATATGGACGAGGCTACACTACAGGCGCTGGAACAGGCTCTTGAACTGTCAGGAGACAATATTATTTTAAGAAAACAGGTGGCTAATGGTTACTTTTCCATAGGAAACTATGAAAAGGCCAAACAGCATCTCAATATTTTGCTTCAAAATTCTAAAGACTATGATGCCAAGGTATTGTTGGCTAAATGCTATCGTGAGCTTGGAGAAGTTACCACCGGGCTGATTGTATGCGAGGATCTGCTTGCCCGTGGGGATGATGACTCAGAGGTGTTTTTTATGTACGTACAGTTTTTAATTGCTGATGGTCAAATGACAGAGGCATTGGAACTATACCAGGACTACCAACTAAGAAACCCGCACGTTGCCCATGATGGTATTGAGGGGAAGCTGAAAATAACTGACGGGGGAGTGTTTGATGATGGTTACGTTGATGACGAGGAATTCTTCATGGAGAAGCCGGATGTCAACTTTTCCAACGTTGGTGGTATGGATGATATTAAGGAGGAAATCCGTATCAAGATTATTCATCCGCTAAACAATCCTGATTTATATAAAGCCTTCGGTAAGAAAACTGGTGGTGGTATTTTGCTTTTTGGTCCTCCGGGATGTGGTAAAACCTTTTTAGCAAAAGCCACTGCAGGAGAGATCAACTCTAAGTTCATCTCCGTTGGGCTGGATGATATACTGGACATGTGGATAGGCAATAGCGAGAAAAACCTAAGTGCCAAGTTTGAACTTGCCCGTGATAATACCCCTTGTGTTTTGTTTTTTGATGAGATAGATGCCTTGGGCAGTAAGCGCAATGATTTAAAACAATCAGGTGGTAGAAATCTGATAAACCAGTTTTTACATGAGTTGGATGGTGTGGATTCTCAAAATGATGGAATTCTTGTTTTAGGAGCTACCAATTCGCTATGGCACATGGATTCTGCTTTTTTACGGCCGGGCAGGTTTGACCGCATTATTTTTGTTGGTCCTCCGGATGAGGCCGCCCGCGAAAAAGTATTGGAACTTCAGCTGGCCGGCCGCCCGGTAAAGGATATTGATTATAAAAAAATCGCCTCCAAAACTGCAGACTTTAGCGGGGCCGATATTCAGTCATTGGTTGATTATGCCGTTGAAGGCAAACTGCAGGAGTCAATAAAATCAGGTAAAATTGAAGCGGTAACCACCAGGGATCTATTGAGTGCCGTAAAAAAAGTGCGCCCCAGTACTAAAGATTGGTTTAACACTGCCCGAAATTATGCGCTGTATTCCAACTCTTCAGGCTTGTATGATGAAATTCTGAAAAAACTCTAACCTATGTCATACGAGCAAGTACAGCGTATTCAGTTTTTAATTGAGCGTAAAAAATACAAGGAGGCACACGCTTCAATAACACAGGCCTTAAACGATAGCCCCGATGAAGGTTCGCTACACGGTATGCAGGCACAGCTTTTTTTGGAGGAAGATGATCTGAAAAAAGCCATGCTGGCCATAAATACTGCAATAGGCTTACAGCCCGAAAACGATTTTCATCATTCTGTAAAATCCAGAATTTACCATCAAATGGGCGATCATAAAAAAGCCCTCGCCAGTATTGATGAAGCCATAAGGCTGGATGCAGAGTATGCACATTATTATGGCCAAAGAGCATTGGTGCTGCTGGCGCTGGAAAAAAAGCAGCAAGCTATAGTCAGTGCAAGGGAAGGACTGGAGTTGGAGGCAGATAATGACCTATGTGTAAATGTGCTTTCCATGGCGCTTGGCTCTAGCGGCAAGGTGGAAGAGTCTCGCGAAGTACTGGGAGACTTGCTGGCAGAGAATCCTGAAAATGCGCTTACCCAAACAAACATGGGTTACAGCTATCTCCGTAAGGGAGATATTAAAAAGGCAAAGGAGCATTTCCGAGCGGCTTTGCTCATAGATCCTGAATTGGAATATACCCGTTCGGGCATGATGGAAGCCATTAAAGCCACCAACTTCTTCTATCGTAAGATACTGGCTTATGCCGTGTGGATGGAAAAACAGTCGGAAGGCAGGCGCTGGGTATTTATTATTGGGATGATTGTAATTGTAAAGATTTTGCCCTTTTTACTACCCTTCTACTTAATCTTCGTCTTTTGGGTTTGGTTTGCTCCTCCGGTGGCAGATGTGGTTTTGTATTTTGATAAAAATGGAAGATACCTGATGACCAGGCAAAACCGGGTGCTTACCGAAGTTAATATCGGGCTGCTGGCTCTTTCGGTTATTAGTTTGGCGGTATTAACACCCCTGCTTTCTGCCGGATTTCTGGCATTGGCCTTTGGGGCCTTTGCGGCTATAGTTCCCGTTTATCATATTGATATTAAAGAGAAGCTTACCAACAAAGTGATTATGGCTGGCTTTGCCGCTGTATTTGTGGGTTTGGGCATAGCTCAGGCCGTACTTTCATTAATGAATTCAGAGGTGAATTATATTTGGCTGGTGTTGATTGGGGTGGTAGTGCTGTTTACCTGGGTGTCCAATCTTTTTAGTGATTAGCTTTCGCTAATTCCAGTTGTGCTTTTGCCTTACCTTGGGAATAATGGATTTGGAGGCCAGAACAAAGGCCTGTGCTATAAGACAAGTGATAATGAGTACCACAACCAACAATTGGCTTACAACATCAGCATTTGAAGTAAGTCTCTCGTTTTCGTTGTGTATTTTTTGACCAACCCTGGTTTGGATGTTACTTAGTTTCATGAGTTCATCACGTAGTTTCTGGTATTGGGAAGCCAGTTCAGGCCCATCGCCTTCAGAAGTTGTATGGAGCATGTTGCTCTCCATCTGATTATACACACCTAAATTTGCCTTCAAATGCTCTAGTGAAATACTTTCATCCTCCACCAAATAGGTTTGCTCAAAAGCAGTAATTATAGAATCTTCCTGTTGCTGATGATATGATAGTTGTTGCCGGATTTTGCCGATATCAGCAGCTCCTGCCTGAGTTACACTCAGTAATATCAATCGCCTTTGGGCAATGTGGTCAGAAAGATGATAGATGGCCGTGGAGGGAATCAGCCGATCGTTGTAAATAGAGGCCGACCCCTTGTTTACCTGACTGAAAAAATGTCTTTCTACAAGCACACCGCAAAGCAGAAGAATAATCATAGACAACAAGGTGATGGCTACCTTGGTTTTAGATCGAATAGGGTATAGACTCTTCATAATTTGCGGCTTTTTGGGAACTATTACATACAAATAGCTTGCTATAATAATGAAGAATTCCTTAGGTCTATTTTAACTTTGGCAAAAATTCCCTACAGATGCCGGAGTCTCAAGTAAATGTTTTAGAAGAACGTATTAAAGAACTCACCTGCCTGTATGATATTTCCACCTTGGCTTCAGAGCATGCAGATTCTCTTCAGGATGCCCTACAGGCGATATCAGAGCGCGTGGCGGTGGCCTGGCGCTATTCCAATGATGCGGTGGCAGAAATACGTTTAGAGCAAAACAGTTATACCTCCGGTAAAATACCCGGCAAGACGGTAAGTCAAAGCCAACCCATAAGTATTGATGGAGAGATGGCGGGAGTTATAAAAGTTTATTATCCCTCACCTCAGTACTCGGAAAAGCATTTTTTGGCCGAAGAAGATCAGTTGCTCAGAAAACTCGGGCAAGAGGTTGCCGGAATAGTGGAGCGGCAGCGACATATAGAAAAGGAAGAAATATTAAAACGGTCAGTAGAGCGTACAGATCGACTATCTATTTTGGGTGAAATTACGGCTGGTATTGCCCATGAACTCAATACTCCGCTGGGTAATATTTTAGGATTTTCCGAATTGATTTCGGAAAAGGCGGGGGACGAACAAATAAAGCAGGATGCAGGAAAAATTACAGCCTCGGCCATGCATGCCCGGGAAGTGGTGAAAAAGCTGATGTTTTTCAGTTGTGAAATGCCACAGCAAATGGAGTCCATTGCCATTAACCCTTTGGTGGAAGATGCCTTAAAGTTGCTGCAACCCTCTCTTCAAAGTGCAGGTATCAATCTTCATTTTGAGCCCGATTTAAAGGGTGCATTTGGGCGATTGGATCCCATACAGTTTACTCAGGTTATTTTTAATCTGATAATTAATGCCATCCATGCCTCAGCCAGGGGAAGTACTATTTCGGTAAAAATACTGGCGGCAGATGAAAAGCTGAATCTTATCATTACTGATCAGGGACATGGCATCCCCACAGAGGTGCAGGGGAAAATTTTCGAACCCTTTTTTACCACAAAGGATGTGGGTGAAGGATCCGGCCTTGGACTTAGTGTGGTACACGGAATAGTAAAAAGCCACGGAGGCTCCATCCGCTTTAGTACAGAACAAGGAAAAGGAACCACATTTAAAGTAAGCATACCTTTATACCCATGATTCCGGAAGTAAGAAGTTTAAAGCTTATCGCAATAGTGCTTTGTTGTATTAGTGTCAATTCTTGTACAGACAATAGACAACTTAGGAAAGAGGTCGTTTTAGAAAAAATTCATTTACTGCAGGAAGATATCGTTGAGTGGAATATACTCACTCAGAGTATCCTAAATGACTCTTATGTGAATAGCCATTTGGAAAAATTTATTGAACCTAGTCAATTGAATGACGCACTAAAAGAAAAATTAATGGCAAACCAAATCACGGGCCTAACCGCTTATTCTGGGAGCGGTTGTCAGAAGATTGAATACCTAACGAACTGGACAGAATATCCAGTTGGTTCACTCTACCTAATCTGGTCAACATGTAATACAGTACAAACTCAAACAGGGTATTATCTTGATAATTTTGACCAAAATTTTATCGAGGCTTGGGGAATAGGTAATAATTGGATGATTTGGGTTGATAGTGATTTTTATTAAAATGATTCTAGCAAAGTGCTTTTTATACACTTTGGCGATAACTCGTTTCAAATTATAAACCATGAGCAAGGAACACATACTTATAGTAGATGATTCTCACGATATGCTGGAAGTGCTGAGACGACAGCTGGGTGATTTGGGTCACGGCACCTTTCAGGCCAGTAATGTGATGGATGCTGTTGATATACTTAAAGGCAGTACGCCCGATTTACTTATTACCGATTTGCAAATGCCCGGTGTAAACGGAATGCAACTGGTAAAGTATGCTTCCGAGCACTTTCCAAATCTCCCCATTTTGGTAATAACCGGATTTCCCTCTGTAGAGGGAGCTGTAGATGCCGTACAATCCGGAGCTATTGATTATCTGGTAAAGCCCTTTACCAAGGCTGAGCTGGAGGCGGCAGTGGATAAATCACTGATTGGAAAACGCAGCTCTAAACAGGCCAAAGCGCTTACATCGGGCAGCAATAAAGACAAAGCCTCTCTCACTTACTATGGTATCATTGGTCAGTCTGAAGCATTGCAAAAAACCATAGACATCATTGAGCGCATAAAAGACAATAGGGTAACGGCACTCATAAGTGGTGAAAGTGGCACGGGTAAGGAGCTGGTCGCCCGCGCCATCCATTATAGCGGCCGTTTTGCCAAGTCTCCCTTCGTGGCTGTAAACTGTGGCGGTATCCCCGAAAACCTTTTGGAGAGCGAGCTTTTTGGATATACCAAAGGTGCTTTTACCGGGGCAGAATCCAGCCGTGCGGGTTTCTTTCAGGCGGCTGATGGCGGCACCATATTTTTGGATGAAATTGGAAATGCATCATTGCCGGTACAACAACGCTTATTGAGGGTGCTGCAAGAGAAGGAGGTAACCATGATCGGTTCTCAAAAGCCTCAAAAAATTGAAGTACGTGTGATAGCTGCCACCAATAGTGATTTGCTGAGTATGGTGGAAAAAGGCACCTTTCGCGAAGATCTATACTATCGCCTTAATGTGGTGAATCTTGAGATTCCGCCTTTGCGAAACCGCAAGGACGATATCCCTATTTTGGCTCAGTACTTTATAGGTAAGTTTGGTCGTGAATTCAATAAACCAGGTCTTAAAATCACAGCAAAGGCAATGGACGTATTTATGCGTTACCACTGGCCGGGAAATATCCGTGAGCTTGAAAATACTATTCAGCGGTGTATCATTATGGCAGATGATGAAATAGGCCTGGATCAGCTTCCTGAGCACCTCAAAATGGCACCTCCCTCTGCTGCCACAGAAGAAAGCGAATGGGCCACTTTGGCCGAAGTTGAAAAAAAACATATTGAAAAAGTGCTGCTCTCTGTGGGTGGTAATAAAACCAAAGCTGCTGATATCCTGGGGATTGACAGGAAAACTTTGAGGGGTAAAATTAATTTTAACTAATCCGAGATCTAAATTTCAACCCTTGAATATAACCATTGAAAATATAATCCTTATAGGATCTTTTTTGCTTATTGTAAGCATAGTGGCTGGTAAAACAAGTTTCCGATTTGGAATACCCACGCTTTTGTTGTTTTTAACTATAGGCATGCTGGCCGGGTCGGAGGGCTTAGGGGGGATTTATTTTGACAATCCGCAAATTGCGCAATTTGTAGGCGTGGTATCCTTAAACTTCATTTTGTTTTCCGGAGGTATGGATACCAGCTGGCCTGCAGTAAAACCGGTGATGCGTGAGGGGCTGGCCCTTTCAACGCTTGGCGTGCTTTTTACGGCACTTTCGTTGGGGTACTTCGTTTTTTTAATAACTGATTTTACCATTTACGAAAGCCTTCTTCTTGGAGCCATAGTATCATCCACAGATGCAGCAGCTGTATTTTCAATACTGAGAGGAAATAATTTAGCTCTAAAGAAAAATATCAGACCCACACTTGAACTCGAAAGTGGTAGTAATGATCCAATGGCTTATGTTTTAACCATTGCTTTTTTGAGCTTGGTTATGCAGCCTGAAAAAAGTTTATGGTCACTGCTTCCTCTGTTTTTTATGCAAATGGCCATAGGTGCTGCAGCTGGTTTTCTTTTTGGAAAATTAAGCAAGTGGGTTGTAAATAACATTCGTTTGGATTTTGAAGGCCTGTATCCGGTTTTGGTTATTGCCTTAATGTTTATAACATACTCCAGCACCGATGCCATCGGGGGAAATGGCTTTTTAGCCATTTATTTATGCTCCGTTTATCTGGGTAATCAAAACATCATTCATAAAAAAACAATCATGGGTATGTTTGATGGCCTGGCCTGGCTCATGCAAATTGTACTTTTCCTTACCCTGGGTTTACTGGTTTTTCCCAGCCAAATTGTGCCCTACATGGGTGTTGGCCTGCTGATTTCCGTTTTCCTGATTCTGGTAGCGCGCCCGGTAGCTGTGTTTTTATCGCTCATCCCGTTTAAAATGAAGTTCCAAAGACGTCTCTATATTTCATGGGTTGGATTGCGGGGGGCTGTGCCCATTGTGTTTGCCACATATCCATTGCTGGCGGGTATCGAAAAGGCTAATGTAATATTCAATATAGTGTTCTTTATCTCTGTAACCTCAGTAATAATACAAGGTACCACACTAAGTACGGTTGCCAAATGGTTGGGGGTAGGGCTTCCGGAAGAAGAAAAAGCAGCGCACCCGACCGATGCTCTTCTGGTAAATCAATCTAAAGCGGAGATGAAGGAGGTAATCATTACAGAAAAGCACCATGCCTTAGGTGAGAAAATAGTGAATCTGAAGTTTCCTAGAAACGCCATTATCGCGCTTATAGAACGTGATGGAAAATACATTATGCCAAATGGTTCCAGCGTAATCCATCTGGGTGATAAACTTGTGATTCTAGCCGATAAAATGGAAAATATAACCGAGGCCCTTACCTCTCTTGAAGGAAAGCAGGTTTGAATTAGGTTTAGTACTCAGTTCGGCATACACCTGTATCCAAGCCTCTTTTTTTACAGGCTTATAAGTATTGCTCCTTTTGCTAAAGAAGGGGGTTAGGAATGGGGTGTTTTGGAGAAAGAGGCATACAGCATCTTGCCATGCTGATCTACTAGGTTCGTAGTTTTTCCACTTCTGCCGTTTCAAACTCCACATGCTCAAAAGTAAAAGGCGAAGCAGCCTCTACGGCCAGTCTCCAGCCTACAGGTATTTCGTCTTTCAGCAGGTCCCCGGGTTTTAGATATTCGTAAATACGGCCGTAGTGTTTTATTTCTGTAAAGTCAGTTCTTCGCATTCTATGCCATGGGCGTAGCTCAGCGGTAGAACTCAAGCCCATGGAGCCTAGCATTTCTGCAACACTGTGCATGGTTTCCTTATGAAAGTTGGCCGTTCTTATGGCTTTATTCTCCACATTTAAACCTTTTACCAGGGCAGGGTTTTGAGTAGCCACGCCTGTGGGGCAATGGTTGGAGTGACAACGAAGTGCCTGTATACAGCCAATGGCCATCATCATCCCTCTCGCAGAATAACACAGGTCGGCACCTATGGCGATGTTTTTTATGATGTCAAAGCCCGTTATTATTTTCCCGCTGCAAATCACCTTTATTTTATCACGCAGGTTGTATCCCACTAAAGTGTTGTGAGCAAATATTAAGGCCTCTACCAGTGGACTGCCTATGTGATCAGAATACTCTAAGGGTGCAGCACCGGTGCCACCTTCGCCCCCGTCAATATCCACATAGTCGGGCAGAATACCGGATTCTACCATAGCCTTACAAATCGAAATAAACTCTCTGCGCTTGCCAATACAAAGCTTTATTCCAATGGGTTTTCCACCCGAAAGTGTTCTCAACTCACTGATGAAATCCATCATTTCCATGGGGGAGGTAAATGCTGAGTGGCCGGGAGGCGAGAGTACATCCTTACCTATGGGTACATTTCGTATTTGTGCAATTTCTTCGTTTACCTTTTCTCCGGGAAGCATACCCCCATGCCCTGGTTTGGCACCTTGGGAGAGCTTTATTTCAATCATTTTTACATTTTTATGATTGGCCTTTTCCTGAAAAAGAACGGGGTCGAAATTTCCCTCCAGCGTGCGTGCTCCAAAATAGCCTGTCCCGATTTGCCAAATAACATCACCATCATGCATCAGATGATATTGAGTGAGGCCTCCTTCGCCTGTGTTGTGAGCAAAACCACCCAGCTTAGCTCCCTTATTAAGGGCCTGCACAGCATTTTTACTCAACGATCCATAACTCATCGCTGAAATATTGAGGATGCTGGCATTATAGGGCTGTTTGCAATCGGGCCCCCCAATTGTTACCCGTAAGTCGGCAGGGTTTACCTTTTTGGCGTTAAGAGAATGGTTAATCCATTCATAGCCTACATCATATACGTTGTGTTGCGTGCCGAAGGGTAAAGTGGAAAGTTCCTTTTTTGCCCGCTGATAAACAATGGAACGTGCCTGACGTGAAAAAGGAACCCCACTGGAATTGGACTCAATAAAGTATTGATTGATTTCTGGCCTGATGCCTTCAAAGAAATACCGAAGGTTACCGATAAGTGGAAAGTTTCTGCGAATGGTCTGTTTTTTTTGGAAAATATCATTGAGCCCAATTAAATAGAGGGGGCCGATGAGTATAAAAGCCCACAAAACGGGAGGCCAGAAAAAGGCAGTTAGTAACAAGCCCAAAATTACAATGGTTGATACGGCAATAAACTCTCTTCTCACTTTGGTGATTTATTTGATGGATAATATTTTAACTATCGAGCCAATGAATTGCGTCAGTTGGTGTGCTGAAAAGCGGCTGAGATGCTGTCAATAAGAATACCAAAGTACAGACTTTGAAGTTTATGTTTACAGCGCTAATCAAAATCCTTCGGGTAAAGGGCTATTGGAGATGGGAATTTCCTCAGCTACTTTGAGTTAGGGGAGAAGTACAATTGTATATGAAAAACAATATTACTCATTAACGATACTCTTCTTGCCATCTGATTTTTATGCACCGGCCAATTTCTCCTCATGTGAGTGTTTATGCCCCGGTATTCTTTAAGTGGAAGATGGAACTTGGTTCAACTAAACTCTGTTATACTTTTAAATTCGTGTTTCTACTGTGATTATTCATGACTTTCGGAGTTCTTGCATTATGGGGTTTTTGTTCTACACACCATATTCGGACAAGTTTATCCGAATATTTTTTGAATGTGTATTTTTGTCGTAAATTATATTGCTGATATGGAAATGAAATCATTCACCTCTGATTTGGTCTACAATGATCAAAAGGTGCGCACCGAGCTGATATTGGAAACTTCCTTCTCCAGGGAAATTAGAGTTTTGATGGCCAAAGGGCAAAGCATGAAAGAGCATAAAGCCCCTTTTCCAATTGTTGTTCACTTGCTGGAAGGCACCATAGAGTTTGGGGCGGAGGGTACTAAACATAAGCTTACCAGGGGAGCGATATTGACGTTGGGAGCTAATGTGCCTCATGATTTGTTTGCTTTGGAAAATAGTGTGGTTCGCCTTACGCTTTCAAAAAATGATAGAGCAGAGCGCGTGGCTGATGTTGCTCAAAATTCCTAAAACATGCAAACGATCCAAACGCGCAGGGAAATAAGTGTATTGGTAAATGCCTTTTATGCTAAAATTCGCGAAGACGAACTGTTGGGGCCTATTTTTAACCAGCACATAGCCGATGATCAATGGCCAGCGCATTTGGAAAAACTTACTGATTTTTGGGAGAGCAACCTATTGGGTGTGTCCAAATTTCGGGGTAATCCACCAGCTACTCATATAAAGGTGGATAAAAACCTAAACTACTCCATAAGTCAAACGCACTTTGGCCGCTGGCTCCAGCTGTGGTTTACTACTATAGATACCTACTTTGAAGGGCCTTTAGCGGAGTTGGCCAAGCAGCGTGCACGCATGATGTCTACAGGTCAATATCTAGCTGTTTGGCACAACAGACCTGAAAGTCATAAGAACCCCTCATAGACTGTCGGGTTCTGTCTGTTTTTAGCTTTTTTTTCTTGAAGGATCTATCCTGTTCGATGGAATTGTCGCTACCTTAGAGTGGTTCAATCCATCGTTTTGTTTGTGATGGTTCATTCCTACCCGTCCGGGTAATTTCTCCCCAATATAGAGTGTTTTGAATTGTATGGTATCGTTTGTAAGTTATTGAAATATATGTCTTTAGAGCATTAGGGCTTATGTGTTTTGGATAGAGGCACACCTATTGACAAGGGGTATGAAAGTAAAACATGGCCCTTATGGAAATGACTTTAAGCTTGTGTGTGAATTGCGAAAATTCAGCTGGCTGTACTCTTAGAAACGGACACCCTGTAATGCAGTGTGAAGAACATCAGGTGGCTGAAAGTACGTTGGTGCGTAGTGGTTTTGAATTAAACCATGGCATTCGCGATACACCTGCACACTTGGAGCATTTCAGGGGACTTTGCGGCAATTGCGAGTTAAGGATGGATTGCCATTGGAGAAACCCGGAAACCATCACCTTTCATTGCGAACACTATCAATAAACTCAAAAAATCACATGATTACACAAGAGAAACCCAAAACGGGTATGTATGAAAATGTGCAGCATCAGTACAACAGGGCTGCAGATATCATGAATTTAACGCCTGCTGTACGCAAGATTTTGGCTATTACTAATACCGAAATCGTTGTGCACTTTCCTGTAAAGATGGACGATGGAAGTGTAGAGGTGTTTACGGGCTACCGTGTGCAGCACAATAATGCCCTGGGGCCTTACAAAGGTGGTTTGCGTTATCACCCAACAGTGGATATTGATGCAGCACGTGCATTGGCTACATGGATGACCTGGAAAACCTCCTTGGCAGGATTGCCATATGGCGGTGGTAAAGGTGGAATTCAACTGGATCCTTCCAAATATTCAATGGCTGAGTTGGAGCGAATTACACGCAGGTTTACTTATGCTTTGGGAGATAATATCGGGCCAGAGCACGACATTCCGGCCCCTGATGTAAACACTACTCCACAAATGATGGCGTGGATTGCAGATACATATATGTCTACAAAATCTACTAATGAGCGCAGTAAAAATGCTCATGTGGTTACAGGAAAGCCTGTTGGTGCCGGTGGCCTCGAAGGTCGCGATCGGGCCACGGGTTTTGGTGTGGCTCTAAGTATCAGGGAATGGGCCAGATTTAAGCATATTGACCTTAAGGGTATGCGCTACATTGTTCAGGGATTTGGCAATGTGGGGTATTGGGCATCTCACTTTATGCACGAAAGAGGATCTGTTTTAGTAGGAGTTCAGGATGCCAGTGGAAGTCTTTATAATGCCGAAGGTATAAACCCGGAGGAGTTACAGGCGTACGCATCATCCAACAACAATTTTGTGAAAGGATATGCAGGTGCTACCGAATATCCCAGTTCTGATTTCTTCGGTATAGACTGCGATATTGTAATTCCTGCAGCCATGGGTAATCAAATCACCAAGGATAATGCTGAAACAATAAAGGCTACTGTAGTGGCAGAAGGTGCTAATGGCCCTGTAGATACCGATGCAGACGAAATTCTGTTTGACAGAAATGTTGATGTTATACCGGATATCTTCTGTAATAGCGGAGGTGTAATTGCCAGTTATTTTGAATGGTTGCAAAACCGAAATGGAGAAATGTGGCTAATGGAAGACACCCTTAGTAAGTTGGAGGTGAAAATGGTGCGAAACTTCAACCGCATTGTAGAAGCCGCTAATAAATATCATACAGATTGGCGCACCGCAGCCTATATAGAGGCTATTGGTCGAATCGAGCAAGCCTATATCCAACGCGGTATTTTCCCATAGTACATTAATTAAAATAGTTGTTTGAGAAAAGCTATTCTACCTGCCCTGTAAGTGATTGAGCAGGGTAGGTAGGAGGCTTGTCTTATAGTACGTATTCTAAATTATAATATGCAATCAATAGGAGTGTTTAAGGAGCCCGCCAATGAGTCGCGGGTAAGTATAATTCCCGATGCGGCAAAGCGTATTGTACAAACTTTGGGTATTGAGGTAATGGTTGAGGAAGGTGCAGGTTTGCGCGCGGGATTCTCCAATAAGGCATACGAAGAGGCAGGAGCACGGGTTCTTACCGCAAATGATTTGTGGGTTAAGTCTGAGGGGCTCATTTCCATTAATCATCTTTACAGAGGTGAGAATACGGATGGTCATAAGAGTTTTATTGGTATCTATAACCTGATGTATCATCGTCAAAGACTTAGTACCTATCAGCGTGAAGGGCTCTCAGTTTTTAGTTTGGATATGGTGCCTCGTACTACTAAGGCTCAGTCTATGGATGTACTTTCATCCATGGCTTCTCTTTCGGGCTATAAGGCCGTGATTAAGGCGGCTGAGCTCTATGGCTCAGTTTTGCCAATGTTTACCACTGCAGCAGGTACTCTCAAGCCGGCAAAGGTTTTGGTATTGGGAGCTGGTGTGGCCGGGCTGCAGGCCATAGCCACAGCCAAAAGGTTAGGGGCCGTTGTAGAAGCATTTGATGTAAGAAGCTCGGCTGCAGAGGAAGTGCGCAGCCTGGGTGCAAAATTTATCGAAGTTCCCGGTTATACCGAAAATAAGGAGGCCGGTGGTTATGCTATTGAGCAAACTCCTGAATATTTGAAGAAGCAAAAAGAACTTATACATGAGCATATCTCCAATGCTTCTATAGTTATCAGTACAGCAAATATCCCCGGAAGGAAAGCACCATTACTTATAGAACAACGCTCTGTAGAGGCCATGCAGCCCGGATCTGTGATTGTGGATTTGGCAAGTGAACAAGGTGGGAATTGTGCCCTTACCCAGGATGAGCGAATGATAGATCATAAGGGGATAAAAATTATCGGAAGCTCCTACCTCGCCAAGGAAATGCCTTTGGCAAGTTCTCAAATGCTTTCTGCCAACTACCTGGCATTTTTAAAGCATTTAAAGCAACAGAATGGAGAGGCGGCTCATGACCCAATATTGATGGGTTGTAAAGTGATTGAAAATGGTAAGATCATTCATCCGGCCTTTATCAAGGAACCAATCACAGAGTAGCAATCTATAGGAGGCCCGTATGGCATTCTGCCTTGAGCCAGCCTGCACTTGTACAGGCTAAGCCTTTACTGCACTCATTTGTGCGGGTATTAGGTTTGGTTTAAGCCAAAATGAACAATAAAAACAAACCATAATAATGGAATTCATTACCCACAATCTCGACACTTTTTATTTTATAGCCCTATGCCTGTTTTTGGGTATAGAAGTAATTGCCAATGTACCGGCCATTTTGCATACACCCCTTATGAGTGGGGCTAACGCCATCAGCGGAGTTATCCTCATTGGAGCCATTATAATCATGCTAAAGGTGGAGCCAGACGATTACCTCAGTCTTTCCTTGGGCGGATTGGCAGTACTACTGGGTACCCTCAATATAGCGGGTGGCTTTTTTGTAACAGGCCGTATGTTATCTATGTTTTCACCCAAAAACCAAAAGAAGTAATGCCAGCAATTATAGACGCAGGTTACTTTGTAGCCACATTGAGTTTTGTGGGAGGCCTCAAGTTTCTGAGCTCCCCGGCAAAGGCAAAATCAGGAAATCTGTTGGCAGCCATAGGTATGACGCTGGCCGTGCTTATTACATTATACTCGGCCATAAGCAATAATCTCCCAACTATAAACCTATTAGTGATATTAGGTGCCATAGGTATCGGAACCATTGTTGGGCGCGTAATGTCTACCAGGGTAGAGATGACCGGGATGCCGCAACTTGTATCTCTCTTTAATGCCATGGGTGGTGGTTGCGCGATGTTACTGGGTATTATTGAAGTTCAGCAAGTGGGGGTTTCCAGCCTTCCTCTAAACATACAATTATTGTTGGCCGGAGGGTTGGTAATAGGTGCCTCATCCCTTACAGGGAGCATCGTGGCCTACTACAAGCTGGCGGGTAAGCTTAAGGATAACCGCAGTCGTGCATTGGTCTACTCTGCCCGTTTGGCACTTACACTTACAGTAGGATTATTAACAGCCTATGGCTTTGGATTATTGCCTATAAGTTTTGTCACAGTGGTTTATGTGTTGGCGGTTTTGTCGCTGGCCTACGGAGTATTGTTTGTTTGGCCTATTGGTGGAGCGGATATGCCTGTGGTTATTTCACTTCTCAACTCCCTTACCGGGGTGGCTACGGCTTTGGCAGGCTTGGTTTATTCCAATAAAATAATGATTGCAGGGGGGATATTTGTAGGTGCAGCTGGTGTTTTGCTTACGCTGATGATGTGTAAGGCCATGAACCGGAGCCTGCTAAAAGTTTTGGCCGGGGCTTTTGCTAAAAGCAACGGATCAACATCCACTGAGGAAATACATATAAAAGAAACATCTACCTCAGAGACGGCCATGCAACTGGCTTTTGCGCAAAGGGTGGCCATCATCCCCGGATATGGACTGGCGGTTGCTCAGGCACAACATGCTTGTGGTCAACTACAAAAACTTTTGGAGGAACGTGGTGCTGAGGTGAATTATATCATCCATCCGGTAGCGGGCCGTATGCCAGGCCACATGAATGTGCTTCTGGCGGAAGCCAATATAAGTTACGATCGCTTACTGGAAATGGATGAGGCCAATGATCATATGGAGCAATACGATATGGTACTGATAGTAGGTGCCAATGATGTAGTAAACCCTGCTGCCGAAAATGATGAAAACAGCCCGGTATACGGTATGCCAATCATAAGGGCATACCAGAGTAAGCAGGTGGTGGTCATTAAGAGAGGAATGAGCAAGGGCTACGCTGGAGTGGAAAACAGCCTTTTTGGAGCGGATAATTGTAACCTTCTTTTTGGTGATGCCAAAACGGCCCTTCAGGATTTAATGGGACAATTAAAACTGATTTAAAATGAAATACGAAAAACTGATAATCGCTAAAAGTGAGAATAACCTTTTAAGGGATTTACTGAATAAGGTGTACTCTAAGGATGCTGTACACCAGGACTGTTATAACCGCCTTCGCGGTGAATTGATAAATGCCAGGGTTGTGGATGATGCCGAAATGCCCGCGGATGTTGTGCGCCTCAATAGTTTTATAGATGTTGAAACCCCTTTTGGCTACATACAAGGCTATCAGTTGGTGCTGCCAAAGGATAGTAATCCCACAGCAAAAAAACTGTCTATACTTACGCCCATGGGCTCGGCCCTTATAGGCTATGCCGAGGGAGATAAGGTTATATGGAGTTTCCCCAAGGGGGAGGAAACCATTACCATTAAAAAAGTATATGACGAGAAGGAAAAGCAAAGAGTGAGCTAACAGGAGTGGCTATTGGCACCAGCCATAAAGGTGCCGTAAGTTGAATGAGTGGCTATCCCTGTTGTGTATTTTTTGGGGTAGCCATTTTTAAATGTAAAGTGCCATGACATCGAAAACACTAGCCGATTCATTTTATGGAAATCCCTTTAAAACCAAGGGTAAAGCTGGAAATGATGGTAGTAGTGTGTCTTCATCGCTCAGTGGAAATAAAATCGGGGTAAAATATTTTACAGATCCCTTTTGCACTGCCAGCTGGGGTATGGAGCCTCACCTCAAAAAATGGATTAAGGACTTTGGCCATCATCTCGATATGGAGTACAGAATGGGTGGACTTATGCCGATGTGGGAATTATACCGAAACAACGGTATCAGTAGTTTCGAGGAGATGGCTTCTACATGGCAAAGTGCAGGAAACAAGTACGAGGTTAAGCTCAATGGATCCGTGTGGCAAACAGACCCACCAAATTCTTCGTTTCCCCCCTCTATAGCATTTAAGGCTGCCCAGCTGCAAAGTGAGGAGCTGGCCCTGCAATTTTTTGACAGGATTAGAAAAATGCTCTTTGTGGAGAATATAAATATCAGTAAGTGGGAAAACCTGCAAAGAGCCGCAAGAGAAGTGGGGCTTGATCCCGTGCAATTGAGCATAGAGAATACGGGCAAGGCCAGGCAGATGTTTGAAGAAGATCTTTACTTGGTGGAGAAATACGATGTGATAGGCTTTCCTACACTATTACTCGAAAATAGGCATGGTAAAACCATTAGATTGGAAGGATATCAGACCTATCATAGTCTTAATGAAGGTTTGACTTCAGTATTGAATTGGTAAAAGAGAATATTTTTTTTCTCCAAGTTGAATGAATGGCTGCCCCTTTTGGTGATTTTGGGGTGGCCATTTTTCTTTACTGCCCGTTATGGTGATATTAGCAAATCTAAATCAGCCATGCCATGCAAGTAAATGTTTCAGATATTATTCGTAAACCTATAGCTGAGGTGTTTGATGCTATTGTCAATCCTCTTAAAATAGTAAACTATTTTACCTCTGCCGTAAGCGGGAATATAGCCGTGGGTGAGGAAGTGTTTTGGGAGTTTAAAGATGCCAATGGCTCTGAAACCATCAGTATTTTGGCGGTGGACGAAAATGCCAGATTTTCTTTTGAATGGACGGCCAGCGGCCAATCCGCCAGAGTGGATATTCAGTTGACAGCGAAAGAAGCGAATCAAACAAAAATCACAATTACAGAAGGCCCATTTGATTTAAGCGAGCAACAGGTAAAACGCATGATGGGCCAAACCCATGGCTGGGTAGATTTTATATGCTCATTAAAAGCATGGCTTTATACCGGGATAAATCTTAGGAATGGCCAGAAAACATGATTTACATTCCGATTCCGTCAAACCTCCAAACTTCACCTTTATGAAAATTTTCACCTCATTATTGGCCTTTCTTATTGTTGGTTCATCACTGTTTTCACAGGATGGCAAACTGCTGGAAAAGGAACTTTTTGTTTTAAACGGGAAGATTATTACAAAAATTCAGACAGCCGATTCAGCTCTTGGCGCTGGACTTTCAAAGCTCAATTTTTGTAAGATTACCTATTTGTCTGATGGCCTCAAAGTGAAGGGTGTTTTGATAGAACCGAAAGCCGAAGGAAAGTATCCCTGCATAATAGCCAACCGTGGTGGAAACAGGGATTTTGGAAAGTGGACGCCAGTAAGTGCTGCCTACTTTTTGGGCCAAATGGCAGACTGGGGCTATGTGGTAATTGCCAGCCAATACCGCGGAGTTGCCGGAGGAGAAGGTACCGAGGAATTTGGCGGTAAGGATTTGAATGATGTGCTTAATCTCACTAGGGTTTTGGAACAATTACCTAAGGCTGATACATCTCGTATTGGGTTGCAGGGCGGTAGCAGGGGAGGTATGATGACCTACCTGGCGATGAAGAGCAGTTGCCGTTTTAAGGCCGCTGCGGTAATTGCCGGAGGTGCTGATCTAATCACAAGTGTTAAAAGCCGTCCAAAAATGGCAATAGGGGTTTACGGCCAGTTGATTCCCAGTTATGAAGAAAATAAGGAAGAAGCATTAAAAAGCCGCTCGGCAGTTTATTGGGCCGATGAAATGTGCGCTACCACACCTCTGCTCATTATGCATGGCAGTGCCGATTGGAGAGTGGAGCCGGCAGTTTCCATAAAATTGGTAAGCAAATTAACGGAGTACAAACACCCCGTACGTTTTATATTATATGAGGGCGCAGACCATGGCTTGCGTGAGTACCGCAGCGAAATGCTGGCAGAAATGAAGCGCCATTTTGATTTTTATCTTAGAGATGAAAGTCCACTGCCGAAGATGGAACCTCACGGCAAGTAAAAAGTAAACCCCACCAAGCCAGGGCCTGGTGGGGTTTACCTATATTTTGGAGAAGCCTTATTTTACTGTCGAAAACTCCTTATCACTTTCAGCTCCGCCAGCCATAAACCGGCTTTTGTCGATGTTTAGCCACTCAAGGGTTGAATTGCAGAAAATATCTTCCACTACACTTTTATCCAGATCCATTTCATTTATAAATTGGCCTATTTCCAAATCCCCAAGGGGGAAGGGGTAATCGGAACCAAGAGTTACGCGCTTAGAGCCTTGTAGCTTTAAGATGTATTCCAGCATTAAAGGATCATGAGTAATGCAATCCACCCAAAAGTCGCCAATATAGCTGCGTGGGTTAATATTGTTGTGGATGGCCACCAAATCAGGGCGGCAATTAAAGCCATGCTCCACACGGCCAATGGTTGGTAAAAATGAACCGCCTGCGTGGCAAAAGCAAACCCTAAGGTTTGGAAGTCTTTCCAATACGCCACCAAAAATCATGGAGCAAACTGCTCGCGATGTTTCGGCTGGCATACCCACTAGCCAAGGCAGCCAGTATTTGCGCATGCTGTCCATACCCATCATGTTCCAGGGGTGCACCAATATGGCCATTCCCAGTTCCTGAGCTGCTTCAAATATGGGAAAAAATTCAGGCTCACTAAGGTTCTTATCGTTGATGTTGCTGCCTATTTGCACTCCCAGCAAACCAATTTCCTTACAGCGCTCCAATTCCTTTATGGCCTCTTCAGCATCTTGCATGGGCAGTGTACCAAGACCTAAATAATGCTGCGGGTATTCATTGCAAATCTGAGCGATATGGTCGTTCAAAAATTCGGATAAGGCTTTACAGTCTTTTGCTTTTGCCCAATAGCTAAACATTACCGGAATGGTACACACCACCTGCACCTGAGTATCAAACTTGTTGTAATCGTCAATACGGAGTTTTGGATCCCAGCAGTTAGCATCAATTCTTCTAAAGAATTTTTCACCCTGCATCATATTGGCTGTATTATCGGCATTATGAATGAGGTGAATGAATTCGCCATACCCGAATTTCTCCGCAAAGTTGGGGAGCTTTTCAGGCAGGATGTGGGTGTGCATGTCTATTTTTAGCATAAGAACAAAGATAATGAGTTTGTCTATCTGCCAAAATGCACAAAGCGGCTGAGAGGATTAAATTATCTCCTAAAAGCTTCCTTGGTCTCTACATAAAGTCGTGTAACTTCCGGATGCTTATCGCGGATTTTCACTTCCAGTTCGTCAATAATATCTACTATTTTTTCCCCGCTAAGGGCTTCGTCAAAATAAATGTTTAAAACCATTAATACCTCTTGTGGGGCCATTTGCATGGTAAGTGGTGGGTGTACATTTTTAACTCCGGGATAGTTTTTTACCAACTCATGAGTGCTCTTTACCAGAGATGGCCTGGCACTTTCGCCTACCAAAAGATTCCTGCTCTCCCTTACCATAATAACGGCTACAACAGCCAGTAAAATACCGATTATTATAGATGATATTCCATCAATCATCGGGCTTTGAAAAGCATGGCTTAGGTAAACCCCAATAATTGCTATAACCAGACCCAATAGAGCGGCAGCATCTTCATAAATTACCGCAAAAAGTGTAGGGTCTTTGCTTTGGCTTAGCTCTTTAAAAAAGCTATTATTGCCACGAGATTTATTAAAGTGACGAATAGCAATAATAAAGGAAGCTCCTTCAAAAACTATAGCGCCAATTAATACCCAGTAGTTCCAGGTAGGGTCGCTTAGCTCGCTGGGATGTTGGATGTGTGATATACCTTCATAAACCGACATGCCACCACCAATACCAAAAATTAAAACCGCTACAATCAGCGTCCAGAAGTAAAGCTCTTTACCATATCCAAAGGGATGGGTGTCATCGGCCGGCTTTTTACTTCTGCTAATGCCTAAAAGCAATAACAGTTGGTTGGCACTATCTACGGTACTGTGTATACCCTCTGATAACATTGCCGAACTACCTGTGAAAAATGAAGCCACAAATTTCATGATGGCGATAAGCAAGTTGGCGCCTAAGGCACCGTAAATCGGGAGTTTGCTGGTAGTTGTCATTTAAGTATTGTTTTGGTAAAGAAGGCTGCAAGGATAAGGAGGTTCAGCGAATTGAAACGCTGATAAAACGGATTTTGTGGATGTATACTGATTTTTTTACCCTTCTCAGCATCAGGCATCTTGTTTTCTATAGTGATCTATAAATTCATCCAGCATAGTGAGCCCTGGCTGATAAACCTTGAGGTTTGGAATGTTGGCAAATTCGGGATGATCAAGGTGAGTGCATCCCATTAGTGTTTCGGTGAAGCCTTGCCTAGCATAGCCTTCAAGTGTTTTTATGAGGATTTGCAATTGCTCTTCCTCGGTGGAAACCTCCAATTGATTGATGAGATTAATATCAGGGAAAACCTGAAGCTTGTTGCTGTCACAGATTTGTTCCCGCTCTACCATTCCCTTTAGGTTTACTGTGGTGTTTTCTTCAGCTACTATAATGGCGAGTTTTTCCATATTGGCGTTTTTTAGGATATCACCCCAATAGGCCGTTAATTCAAAAATGCGATTAGGATAAATATGGCGCCAGTTAGCCACAAAGGAAAGGGAGTTGCAATAGATAACAATGTGAGAGAAGGATTTACTTCCAACTTTTTGATCAAAAATATCCCTTACCAATGCAGGGTTTTCATATAGCTTTGATTGCTCAGATGGTTTTGTGGATAGGCCAATGGCTTGAGACTTTATTCCGTGCTGCAGGAGGTATTTGGCACCCTTTTTACTGTCAAAGTAAGTGCCTCCAACCACGGCTATTTCCGCTACAGAATCTTTACTTGGTGAATGTGC
Organism: Owenweeksia sp.; assembly: GCA_048267305.1. Classification (GTDB taxonomy): domain Bacteria; phylum Bacteroidota; class Bacteroidia; order Flavobacteriales; family Schleiferiaceae; genus Owenweeksia. The sequence continues at coordinate 50,466 of JBLWXT010000024.1, forward strand.
TTCAGGCATCGGACAGGTTATGGAAAAGTAAAGTTATAAGGTTTTGTGAATTTCCATTATACGTTTACATTTTTCAGTATTTAATGGCTTTTCCATGTAATCAATAACTTGCTTGTATTCCTGTGATTTTTCAAAATCAGATTTATCTATAGAAGAGGATAGCATAATGATATGTATTCGATTTTCGAAAGCCTTGTTTTGCAGAGCCTCTAAAAATTCCCATCCATCCATTACAGGCATGGTGATGTCTAATAATACAAGAGCTTTGGATCTTGAATCGATTTTTGAATTGAGAAAATCAAGAGCCACCTTGCCATTGGGGAACTCCATCAAACTGTCTTCAAAACCATTTGATGTCAGGGTCTTTCTGTTTAAAAAGTTGATCACCGGATCATCATCCACTAAGATTGTTAAATTATTCATCAAAGTTAAATCTTACTTTTTCTGCAAGTGTTGTTATTTCCCTAATTACTTCATCCAGTTCATCGGAGGCTTCAATAAGGTGGTAAAGGGTTTTCCTCATTTCTGCTTCAGACAGGGAGTTGGTTTCAATTAAATTGGCCAATCCGATTATTTTAGCCAATGGAGCTCTAACCACATGTGACTGTATCCAGGCGATTTTTCGTAAGCGCTTATTCTGAGCCTCTAGTAGTTTAATGTATTTTGTTCTTTCCGTAACATCCTGCAAGGTGCCCTCCAGCGCAGTTACTACTCCGTTTTTAACTTCCGCAACCCTTATAACGATATTAACATGCCGGATTTCGTTATTAGGCCAAACTAGCCTAAAGCTAAATTGTTCATCCTGTTGCTGTTCTATACATTGTTTCAGCATCAATTGGGTAAGTTCAACATCATCCGGATGACCTATGTCAAAGGAATCCTGAAACGTTATCTCCTTTTTGTTTTTGCCGATTTTAGTGATGTTATATAGCTCTTCTGACCAGGATATCTTGCTGCTGTTCAAGTCTATCTCCCAATAGCCCAGTTGTGCAATTCTGTTGGAGGATTTTAAGCGCTCATTGGATTTAATCAATTCTTCCGAAGCTTTTAATCTTTCGGTTATGTCATTGGCCAAAACCAGTGCTGAAAGCTCACCCTCATGATCAATTATATGAGTTGTAACTTCCATGTGCATTAACTGGCCCTTCTTGTTTTGATGAATCCACACACCCTGGCGGTAGTCTCCCGTTTTGGCTGAAAACGACATGGCAGTAACGACTTTTTCAACTTCTGATGGTGGCCTGATATCCTTAAGGGTTAGTTCAAGAAATTGCTTGCGGCTATACCCATATTTGCGGCAGGCGGCTATATTGCAATCAGTTATCTTGAGGCTTTCAAAATTGTAGATAAACATGGGTAAAGGGTTGCTGTTGAATAAGTAACGATACTTTTGGTCACTCCTGATCAAGGCTTCCCGTGCTTTTTTCCGCTCTGTAATATCCTGCATTGCCCCTAAAACCCGTATTGCATCTCCTTTAGCATTGTAGGCGATCAGTACCCGTTCAAAAAACTGCCTGTATTCACCTGATTTTACCCTAAATCGGTATTCGCCAATAAATTGATTTGTGCCTCTTTCCAATGCATTTTGGAGCCGTTTGCCAATGGCTTCCTGGTCATCGGGATGCACCCGGGTAAAAAATGCTTTAGAACTAATATCTCCTATTTCATTTTTGTACCCATACAGCTTATAAAGCCCTGCATTTCCCAAAAATTCATTGGTAACCTTGTCCCATTCCCATACGGCATCATTGGTGGCATTGGTTACAAGCTCAAGTCTTTCCCTGGAAATTTCCAAGGCATCGCTGGCTTCCTTTTCAATGGTGATATCCCGGGCAATGGACATAATGCAGGATTTGTGCCCCTTGTAATCATTAAAGGGAACGGCCTGAGATTCTACCCACTTTATACCTCCCTTTAAATCTTTTATCTGATAAATAACTTTACCCGGTTTACCTCTTAATGCCGCCAGGTAGGTTTTTGAATACTGTTTGTGATATTCTGGAGATACAAGGCTGAGCAATTCCACACCCAAAACCTCTTCCATATTGTTTGCCTCAAACAACTTTAGTCCGGAAGAATTAATATTTAACAGCTTTAAATCCTTGCTCACCAACTTCACAGCATTGGGCTCGTTGTTAAACATTGCAGTGAGCTGCCTCTCACTTTCCTTAAGTGCTTTTGCCTGAGCCTTTTTCTCAGAGATATCTCTTATAGTGGTTAGCACGTCTCCATTGTGAAGAGCCGTGGCAGAAAGATCTATATGAAATTTACTTCCATCTTTATGAAGAGCAATGCGCTCGTGCTTTACAGATCTTTTTTCATGAAGTATGTCAAGTTGTAGCGGACGTTCCTTTAGTTCATCCTTATCTACCAGATCCCTTGCGTGGAGTTTTAACAGTTCTTCCTGTTCGTACTCAAATATTTTGCAGGCTTTCTCATTCACTTCCTTAACCTTCCCTTTACTATCAGTAATAATGATAGCATCTGAGGCTTCCTGAAAGAATGACCTGTACTTTGTGTTGTTCCGGACAGCAATTTCACCGGCCGTTCTTAGTATAAATTCCACATCTCCCTTATCATTAAAGAGTGGTTGATTTTTTACGGTAGCCTTTGAGTTAATACTTATGGGCGAATAGTTTGTTTCCTTATCGTCTATCACTCGTTTTAGCCCGGAAATGATGATTGAGGCATGAGCCTCATCGTAAATGTGATGTGCATAATTTATAACACTCTCTCCTGTTGCTTCTTCCAGCGAAATGTTCAGGTAGTCCAGGAGTTTTTTATTGGCATAGGCTATTGTGAACTTTGGATAATCGGGATTAACCAAAACCTGCGGGAAGGGGCTTAATTCAATAACCTGAAAAAGGAGGGTTTTTGTGTTCAAGGTTTGTTTTTAGGTAGAATTTATTGCGGTAGCCTAAAATATGCAGGAATTTATAGAGAATTGGAAATAGTGGAGATTTTTTACGTGATAGATTTAGAGAGCTACTCCCTAAACCTATCATCAATTTCCATCACATGTCCACACTTATTACAGGTGCGCAATTCCTCTGAGGCATAAAATTCCTTAAACCTGGGTAAGAAGTCCTGTTCAATATCATTGAGTTCAAAATAGGTTTCATGCAGTTTGTTATTGCAATTGTCACAAAACCAAAGCAGGCCATCGGTAAATCCTTTTCCACGTACTCTTTCTATCACCAGGCCAATGGAGCCCGCTTCCCTAACCGGATTGTGGGGTACTTTGGGTGGATGCAGATACATATCTCCCGGGCCAAGATGCAGCGATTTGGCCTCTCCATCTTCCTGTATGGTTACAGTGATGTTTCCCTCAAGCTGGTAAAACAGCTCCTCAGTTTCGTTGTAGTGGTAATCTTTTCGGGCATTTGGGCCACCCACTATCATTACAATATAGTCCGTCCCTTCAGGGTAAATATTCTTGTTGCTAACCGGTGGTTTTAGCAAGTGGCGGTTTTCGTCTATCCATTTGTTGAGGTTGAAGGGTTTTCTGATGGCCATAAGAATATGTTTTTACGAAAGTAAGAAAGAGTTGGGTGGAGCTCCAAGTTTAAAGCTCCTGCCTTGAGGCTTTCCTCTCCAAGAACAATCATATCTTCGAAGCGTTGCGAACTTTTAATGTTAAATAAATCTTGTATGAACTATAATAACCTTGGAAAATCAGGACTTAAAATAAGCGAAGTGAGCTTTGGCTCATGGATAACATTTGGTAGCCAAATTGGCGATACTACCTCGGAGGACCTTATGAAAATGGCCTACGACAATGGCATTAACTTTTTTGATAATGCCGAGGTATATGCAGCCGGCAAGAGTGAAGAAGTGATGGGTAAAATCCTGAAAAAGATGAACTGGAGCCGCGATTCGTATATTTTATCCTCCAAGGCCTTTTTCGGTATAAATGGTCTCAAGGACTCTAAACCCACGCAAAAAGGAAACAACCGAAAGCACCTTACCGAAGCCTGTCATCAGGCGCTAAAGCGTTTACAAACGGATTATCTGGATTTATACTACTGCCACCGTCCGGATAAGGAAACGCCCATTGAGGAAACCGTGCGCACTATGAACACTTTGATTGAACAAGGCAAGGTGCTGTATTGGGGAACCAGCGAGTGGAGCGCACAGGAAATTATGGAAGCCCACATGGTGGCAAAGGATTTAAGGCTGATTGGACCAACCATGGAACAGCCACAGTACAATATGCTTTGGCGTGAAAAGGTGGAGAACGAGTTTAGCCAGATTTACAAAACCGTTGGTTTGGGCACTACTGTATGGTCTCCGCTGGCCAGTGGTATCCTTACGGGAAAATACAATAATGGTATCCCTAAAGATGCACGCCTGAACCGCGATGAACTGAGCTGGCTGAAGGATAAGGCCGTAGTGGAGGAAAACTTGAATAAGGTTACAGAACTTACTAAGCTGGCTAAGGAGTTGGGAATCAGTATGCCACTATTGGCCCTGGCCTGGTGCCTCAAAAATGAAAATGTGAGTACAGTTATTTTAGGTGCTTCTAAAACATCTCAGTTAAAAGAAAACCTGAAAGCACCGGGTGCCAAGGAAAAACTGACGGATGAGGTAATGGAAAAGATTGAGGAGATTTTAGATAACAAACCTCAGAAACCGGCTTTTTAAATTCAGTAGTTGGATTTCATATTCTCGTCAACTTTTGGATGACCGATTGATGTTGTGGAAATTCCGCGCTTAAACGTTCTCTGTCGGCCATTTCAAAATCCTGAAAATCAAAACCGGGGGCTACGGTACATCCCACTAAACTGTAGCCCTCGTCTTTTCTTAGCGCTGAGGCAAACCAAGCATTGGCAGGCACTGTGGCCTGAAATACTTCTCCATTATCAGGGTTGTCTCCCAAGTGAATTTCCTCCAGTTTACCATCATTATGAATTACACTTACCGTGATGGACTCACCGGTATAAAAGTGCCACGTTTCATCGGATTTAATCCGGTGAAAAGCGGAGAAGTTACCTGCAGTGAGCATAAAGTAAATGGAGGTGGCAAAATTGCGGCTACCGCCAAAATTGTTCGGTAAAGCTGTTGCTGGAATTGTTCCTTCTGATCGATACACCTCTTTAAAGAAACCGCCTTCAGGATGGGGTTGCAGGTTTAGTTTCTCAACCCAGTATTGCTGATTTTTCATGGGAGCGATATTAAACAAAGTGAGTTCCATTTACAAAAGAGTTCTTTAGGTTTCTTTAAATAGAGTGAGAAAACCCCCAGAGGCCTGCCCGTTCAGACGGGGGTTAAATATAAATAGCGCCTCGGTGCAGCCGAGGGGGCAAATAAGCAACGAAAATGTGGTCATTTTTGGCGTGGTTTTTCTTTATTTTCACGGAGTTTTAAAAACCCTGACAAAAATTAAATTGGACTCACCTTAACTAAACAATCCTAAACGCTAAACCTTATTTTCGATACAAATTTGGAATAGGTGCAAAAACCCAAACAATGGTTTAATGAACTTGGCTGGCGAGTGGCCACTTTTCAGGCGCAAGCCTGGAAGGCCTATGCAGCAGGGAAGTCGGGCATTGTAAATGCGCCTACCGGCAGTGGAAAAACGTATTCGTTGCTCCTTCCCATTTTAGCTTCTCATAACAAAAAAAAGGGCCTCCGCGCTATTTGGATTACGCCAATTCGGGCTTTGGCCAAGGAAATATTTCAGTCTGCAGAGCGCGCCATTGAAGGCATGGAACTCGACTGGACTGTTGGCGTGAGAACTGGAGATACCAAATCTGCCGAAAGGGCAAAGCAAAAAAAGCAACTGCCCAATTTGCTTATTACCACGCCCGAAAGCCTGCACCTGCTTTTAGCTTCAAAGGATTATCCAAAGACATTTAAAAATTTGGAATGTGTGGTGGTAGATGAGTGGCACGAGCTGATGGGCACTAAGCGAGCCGTACAAATGGAACTCGCCCTTTCGCGCTTGCGCGGAATGAACCCGGCACTTCGCACATGGGGAATCTCCGCTACCATTGGTAATATGGAGGAAGCCATGGATGTGCTGATGGGCCTCCCCCTCTTCTCGGCTGAGCCGAGAGAGAGGGGGCCGGGGGATGAGATTGCACAAAATAAGCAGGTGGCGGATGTGAAATTACCCGTTGTCATTAAAGCCAACATCAAAAAGAAAATTGAGGTAAAAACCATTTTGCCTGATGAGGTGGAAACCTTGCCCTGGGCAGGCCATTTGGGTATTAAAATGCTGAAGAAGGTTTTACCCATTTTAGATCAAAGCCAAACGTCCCTCATTTTTACCAATACCCGATCTCAATCGGAAATTTGGTATCAGCGGCTATTGGATGCTCAACCCGACTTGGCGGGAATCATTGCCATGCATCATGGTAGCATAAGCCGTGATTTACGCTTTTGGGTAGAAGATGCCTTATACACCGGTCAGCTCAAAGTGGTGGTATGTACGTCCAGTTTAGATTTGGGTGTGGATTTTCGTCCGGTGGAAACCATAATACAGGTGGGCAGCCCCAAAGGGGTTGGGCGTTTTATGCAGCGTGCGGGCCGCAGTGGTCATAGTCCCAGAGCTACCAGTCGTATTTATTTTGTGCCTACCCATTCGTTGGAGCTGGTGGAGGCAGCAGCTCTGCGTCAGGCCATAAAGGAAGAGATGATGGAGGATCGCACACCTTATGTGCGCAGTTTTGATGTGTTGATTCAATATTTGGTTACACTGGCCGTATCCGAAGGTTTTTATCCCAAACAAATATTTGATGAGGTAAAAAGTACTTTTTGCTATTCCTCCATTTCTGTAGAAGAATGGCAATGGTGCCTTGATTTTATTACTACTGGCGGAAAATCCCTTTCGGGCTATGATGAGTTTCATAAAGTGGAAATTGAAGAGGATGGTTTGTATAAGGTGAATAGCCGTAAAGTGGCGCAACGCCATAGGATGAGCATTGGAACTATAGTAAGTGGGTCGTCAATTACGGTTAAGTTTCAATCTGGAGGTTACTTAGGTACTATGGAGGAGAGTTTTATATCTCGGCTTAAGCCGGGAGATACCTTTTCGTTTGCAGGTAGAAATCTAGAACTGATACGGGTTAGAGGAATGCAAGCCACAGTGCGCCTATCAAAATCTAAAACCGGAATGATTGCCAGTTGGAGTGGCAGTAGAATGCCGCTCTCTGCAAAAATGGGTGCTATGCTGCGCACTAAGCTCGATGAGGCTTTTAACCCAAAGCGCACTGATCCCGAATTGAGGATGATGGAGCCGCTGTTTCAGTTGCAAAGAGAACGTTCTGTTATCCCCACCCGCGATGAATTTTTGATAGAGAAGTTTAAGAGTAAGGATGGCTACCACCTTTTCTTTTATCCCTTTGAGGGGAGATTGGTACACGAGGGAATGGCTACGGTTTTGGCGTATCGCATATCGCTTTTTCAACCGCTTACTTTTTCTATTTCCTTAAATGATTACGGTTTTGAGCTACTGTCCGATTCACCCATTCCCATTGAGGAAGCTGTGGATTCAGATATTTTCACCTTAACAGATTTGCGGGAAGACATAATGCAAAGTATCAATGCCGTGGAAATGGCCCGCAGAGGCTTTCGCGATATTGCCACCATTGCAGGTATGGTATGGCAGGGCTACCCGGGGCAGCAGGTAAAAGACAGGCACCTGCAAAGCAGTGCCCAACTTATATTTAATGTGTTTAACGATTATGAACCCGATAACCTTTTGCTACAACAAGCATATGAGGAAGCTTTAGATTTTCAACTGGAAGAAGGAAGGCTGAGACAGGCACTGGAGCGCATCCAAAATCAAGCAATAATAATTAAAGAACTTGATCGTCCTTCTCCCTTTTCTTTTCCCATTATGGTCGATCGTTTATCACGCGAAAGATTGACTTCTGAAACCCTGGAAGACCGTGTGAAAAAGATGAAGCTGGAGTGGGAATAGTAAACAAGATAGCACATCAATAGGTTTTATCGGTTTTCGAATTTTAATATCAAAAATCCATATTAGCCTAAACACTATTATTACTGAAAATAGAGAAGGGTGATTTTATAACATTTTACATAATTCCAAATCTGTTTTGGATACTGTTCATTTTTTTTTTTTTTTTGACTCGTAGTCAGAAATATAGGCCTATATAATAATTTTTGAAAACCGCGATAACCGAAAAGAGTACGAGTAGGTAATTTTATTATTCTTTAATTTATCATGAAAAAAGTTTTTTTAGCTATTGTTGCAGTAAGTACGATTTTTATAGCATGCTCTAAGGAGTCTTTTAATAATTCTGCAAGTCTGAAATCTTCTTCGGTAAGAATTTTAAGTGATCAACAGGTGGACTCAATTGGACAATTGCATAATTACTATTTAAGTGAAGTTCTAGCTAGTACGAATTTGAATAGTCCAGACTTGCAAAACGAAATTTTGAATAAATTTAATGGTTTGAGTATTGAAAATCATGTATTTGTTCTTGATGAATTCACTGGAAACGCTGCTTTACTGAAGGCGGAGTTGTATTCAAACATTTCTGAAAATGCAAGAGGCTATATCGAAATAGCTTTGGCATCATTAGCTTCTTATGGCCATGTATCTGAATTCAATAACGAAATGGCTAGCTTAGAGAGCAATGTTAGAGCAGATTTGGACGGAATGGAATTGGATGTTGTTTTAGTCACTATTCGGGTTCTACAAAATTCCGTTTATTTTTGGTCGCCAGAATCCATTGGGGGTTCGGGTTTGGGCTATGGTTATTGGCAAACTCTTAATCCCAATATCACACCTGAAGGAATAAAAGGAGCTTTGGCTGCAGACGGTATCTCAGGTGGAATTGGTTGTCTTGGAATAGCAGTGGCGGCCATGACTGGTCCAATTGGTTGGGGGGCATTCGCGATTTGTGCTGGTGAAGCCGCAATAAGTTCAGCTATAGCATATTCTTTTGCAGGCTAAAAAACAATATCTATGATTCGTAAAAGACTTCTGAAAATTTTCCCTTTAATTCTGGTTCTTCACTTGATATTAGGCGGATTTGTGTTTATGGGGGTATTTTTATTAATCCACTTCATGGACTATGAGACTTTACACCAAAAAGAATTAAAACCCTTGGTGCTGAAGTCCTTTATTTGTTCTTGTGTAAATTTAGCACTACCCTTCTATTTTTATTTTAAATGGAAACGCGAAAATCACTCGGATAATAGAGTTAATCAGCATTGTTAGATGCCTTATAATGATTATTAATAGCCCATTCAGGATTTTTACTGAATGGGCTATTTGTTTTATTACTCTATGAAAAATCTTTTTTACTATAAAATATGGTACAGCTTGCAGTGCTGAGACCTAAGCTGTCCCACCCTTGTATCTGGCTTTAAGAAAATGAAGGTGCAGGCGGAGTGGTGAGATTGATAAACCACAAAGTCAGAAGGGCTATTCGTAAACTCAGACCGTTTAACGGCAAATTCACCGTCCAAATCAAGTCTTCAAGTTTTACATTTGGGATGCAATTAATTAATCAGGCTTGATCTTCTTGATAGCCGCGGAAGCCGAAAATCGTATGAGTAGGTTTGTTTTTTTTGTATTATCAATAGTATTTTTAGGCTCTTGTAGTAAAGAGCAAGATTCTTCAGTTAAGGAAAATCTAAATAGTAAAAAAATAGTTTATACAAATATTGGGCAATTACATAATGACGCAGTTGCTTATTATTACGCAAATAGAAGTAATAATTCGGATATCACAGAAGCAAGAATGTTGGTAATTGAATTTTTGACAGAGAATATGTATATTGAAAACAGCGAGGCAGAGAGCTTTCATGAAATTGCAGATTCCACTTCGGAATTTGGATTAGACGAAGGAGACCTTGATCTGACGGAGTTTTTTAATCAAAAGGTTAATGAAGCATTGGAAGTAGGGGATTTAAGGGGTGATGTTTTAACAATTATTGAATATGGTGATGGGGATGTGGATCCAGCGGACTTGCTATTTGAAGCAGATAGCCTACTCGGTAATTCATCGTATGCAGATCAGCAATCAGCCGATGTTTTCATAGATGTGCTGTCTCATTCTTTCAATTATTGGGAAACTTTTTCCTATAAAAAAAGCTCGAATGCTGTAATGTGGAAAAATAGTTCTTCAGTTATTGCAGGTGATGCAGTAGGAGCATTACACGGGCTTATCTGGGGTCCGGCTGGATCTATTATTGAAGGAGCTATAGTTTCGATTGCTATTAACGAAGGATGGTGGTAAATATAAATTAATATATATTCAAATGGATTTTTCTTTTGCTAATATTTCACTGCTATTATTTAATGGCATAGGGTACTTTTTAATTTCAAGTCAGTTCAAGTCTACTGGCAATGAAAAGACGTTCCTAGTGTTGGGCAAATACTCCTTAGCAGAGGCTTTGTACATACCCCTTGTTTCAATGTTACTCGTATTTGTATTTGTGAATATGAGTAATGGAACAACGATGTCACCTCAGGATATATTAATCGGATTGAGCGTTATTCAGCTTTTTGCATGTTTGTTAATCTGGATTAATCGGATACGGAAAAAAGGCGTGGAGCAAAGTCGGATTAAGGTTTGGTTGGCAGCCCTACCATTTGTAGTTCTCATATTACTAATTATAATTGCAATGTAATTAAGGAATTAGCGGCCATTAAAATTTTAATGGCCGTTTTTTTTAAACGGGAGGGCCTAAGTACATGACAAAAACCATCTAACCACCTGCCAATCAACAATTTAATGTTGATAAGAAATTAAAAAAAGCCTGATTAAACGGGGTTTAAAACCTTGAAAGCCAATATATTAGAAGAATAACTTCACTCATTTTTCTAATGAAGGCTTCCAAGGTCCAAAGCAATTTTACGCAAATTAACCA